>NZ_JACXWX010000201.1 GCF_014764505.1 Phormidium tenue FACHB-886 | reverse complement strand
GAGCAATTGATGCAACTCAAGCCGCAAAAACGCTCTTTTTTCTTGCGAGGGCTGAGGGCGATGAGCTTGATTCAGTCTGCTCTCTAGCTTCACTGTCACCCCTTGAGACTTTAAGCACCTCACCGGAATGACACCAAAGCAAGTTTGCTAACACCCTAAGAATCTGATAAAGCATTGTAAGAATCTGAAAGAGGTTGAGTGTTAGAACTCGCTACACTGTTAGGTAAATAGGTGTAGTTAGCAACTTCAGGAACAAGCCACTATAGCTTTTCTATCTTTTCCTCTCCAACTTTTATCACAAGATTCTGGAGTAGATTCATCATGTTCTTTAGAGCAATTTTCGCTGTGATAACCGCGGTACTGGTTATTGTAACCTCATCCATTTCTACGGAGATTGCTATAGGTGAAACTACAAAAACCCAAGTACCTGGTGTTTACTCGTTTAAGTTAGGCGAATTCGCAATTACAGCCCTGAGCGATGGGACAGTACCGCAAGATCTCAATCAGGTGCTAACGAATGCAAACTCGGCAGAGGTCGAGCAACTCCTCGATCGCAACTTTCTGACGAATCCTGTTGAAGCGTCAATTAATGCGTTTTTGATCGACACCGGAGATAAACAGGTGCTGGTGGATACGGGGGTAGGACAACTGTTTGGTGGGCAAGGTGGCAAGCTGCAACGGTCGTTAGCGGCAGCGGGCTATACACCCGATGAGATTGATACGATTCTTCTGACCCATATTCATAGTGATCACAGTGGCGGTTTGATCGAAAACGGGCAAGTCATGTTTCCGACTGCCACCGTTTATGTTGGCAAACCTGATGTGGATTTATGGTTCGATCCTGCCAATGCAGAACGGTTGAATCTCGATCGCAGGTATTTTGATGAAGCAATTAAAACGGTCAAACCTTACCTTGATGCAGGCAAGCTTGAAACGTTTTCTAGCGAGACAGTGATCTTACCAGGAATCACGGCGCTTCCTACGCCTGGACACACACCGGGACACAGCTTTTATGTTGTTGAAAGCGGGGGCGAGAGCATTGAGTTTTGCGGTGATATTCTTCATTTCGGCTCGATCCAATTTCCAAATCCTGAAATCACCGTTGCCTACGATGTCGATGCCAATGCTGCAGCAGAACAACGAGCGAAACAGTTTGTCCGTTTAGCAGAATCACGTCGCCTAGTCGCAACGGCACATTTGCCTTTTCCAGGGGTGGGACATGTCCGTGCAGAAGAACAAGGTTATAGCTGGGTGCCTATGGATTATCGCTGGCGCGACTAACGAGCAAAAAAGTAGGAGGCGAAATGAGTAAAATTCCAGAAAAAGTTCACCTTAATATTGGCGCAATTATCTTTCCACGTCTCGATCAAACCGACTTTACCGCTCCCTTTGAAGTTCTCTCACGGCTGCCAAATTCTACTTTTCATATTCTTTGGAAGGAAAAAGTGCCCGTGAAGGATGTCAAAGGATTGATTTTGACCCCAGAGAAAACTTTCTCCGAGTCACCGCCGCTCGATCTGCTGCTTGTACCTGGTGGCTATGGGCAGGAAGCACTCATGGAAGACGAGACGGTGCTTTCCTTCATCCGAGAGCAAGCCGTTCATGCAAAATATGTATTTTCAGTCTGTACTGGAGCATTAATCTGCGGCGCGGCGGGTTTACTTAAAGGGGTGCGGGCGACAACACATTGGTCAGCCTTTCATCTCCTTGAGTATTTTGGTGCGGCTCCGATCGATGCACGGGTTGTGATCGATGGTAAGTTTGTCAGTGCAGCAGGGGTTACTGCCGGAATTGATGGTGCTCTGCGCGTGGCTGCACTTCTGCGTGGCGATTGCATAGCTCAAGAGATTCAACTGCTCATGCAATATGCGCCTGAACCTCCGTTTAATAGCGGTACGCCAGCAAGTGCACTGCCTGAGGTTCTACAAGCTGTCCGAGGAGTGAGTCGAGAGATTACAGAAGCTCGGTTAATGACTGCAAAACGTATTGCCGCAAAGTTAGAGGTCGTGGCTCAGGAGAGCAGGTTTTTGCGAACAGTTCAGTGATGCCTGGGTGTAATGCGTTTGTCAATCCAGTTGATGACCGTTACCAGTAACAGTGAAATCTCTAACCCTTAAAATAAGATCTTGAAATGTCATGATTCAGGAAACCAAAGTTACAATAAAAAACCTCACAGAGTTTAAGTCTGAAGAACTCTTTGGAGCAACGATTGCTCAATTGCTCTCTCGTGAACAGCTCCCAACAGTAGGATTTGATCATGTAAAGATTGCCAAAGGATCTGAGTTGCAACCCCATGTTCACGCCGCTGCCGAAACCTTCATTTACATCCTTGAAGGAACCGCGATCGTCACACTAGACAATCATCGCTCTCGCGTTCGGGCTGGAGATACGATCTACATTCCTGCGGGTGTAAGTCATGGCTTCAGTACACCGGACGAAGCGATCGCATTGCTCTCAGTACAGTCGCCTCCTATCTACTCAAATCAAAGGATGCCAGACATTCACTTTGACAGTATCAACAGGTTTCAGGAAGATTCAATGCAGCCAGTACCCGATCAAGCACAACAGACGACTGAAGTGTTTGCTGCTCATCTAGCACTTGTAGGCAAGGATGTTCAAGCTTGGGTAGATTTGTTTGCCGAAAATGCAGTCGTTGAGTTTCCCTATGCGTCCACGACACCCGGACGATTAGAAGGCAAAGCAGCCATCTACAGCTACATGAAAGATGTGCCAGCACAAATGCAAGACTTAGTATTTAACAACGTTCGGATCTATCCAACATCAAATTCTAATGTTCTATTTGCTGAGGTTCATGGAGAAGCCGTCATTGTTTCCACAGGTCGTCGCTATCAACAAGATTATGTTATGCGACTAGAGATGAAGGAAGGTAAGATCATTCACTACCGCGAATACTGGAATCCTGTTCCCGCTTCTGAAGCTTGGGGAGGCACAGAAAATTTGCGTCAATCTTTTAATGCAGGTAGCGTAGCGTAGGCAAAGAAAAAAGCATGAAAATTGTGATTGCCGCAGCTTCCGGCAATATTGGACGACGCGCTGCGGAAAAAGTTGTGCAGGCTGAAGTTGAGACCATCCTTCTAACACGACAGCCAGAGAAAGTAGCAGATTTAGCGGAAGGTGCTATGGTGAAGCCAATCAGCAGTGATGATGCGCTCGGCTTGATTGAGGCAACACAGGATGCAGATGCCCTGTTTTGGGTGACTCCACCGAAACTGGATGCATCTGGCTTAGGCGATTGGTATATCCAGACTGCGATGGCAGGGGCTAGAGCAGTCCGTGAAAACAAAATTAAACGAGTGGTCAACATTTCTAGTCTGGGTGCAGGAGCAGCAGCAGATCTCGGCACTATTACCTTTGTTGGAATGGTTGAATCAATTTTCAACGAAAGTTGCTCGAATGTGCTGCATCTGCGTCCTGGCTATTTCATGGAGAATTTTCTAGGGCAAGTCAAGTTTATTCAGCAAGATAATGCCGTCTATTTTCCTTATGACAGTGACCATGATATCCCCTGGATTAGTACCGACGACATCGGTGATGAAGCCGCAAAGTATCTACTGAGCGATCGCTGGGCAGGGCAATGGACTCGTAATTTAATGGGACCAGAAAATCTAACACTTCCTGAAACCACGGCTATTCTTTCGCGAGTACTGAATCGATCGATTAGATATGTTCAGGTAACGGTTGAATCAATCCAGCAGCAACTTGCATCAACTGGAGCGACCCCGGATGTACAACGAGAGTTAGGAAATCTGTTTCGTGCCCTTAACAACCCGGATGGCATCTATGCAACAGCACGAACACCTGAAGCAATTACGCCAACGACATTTGAGCAGTTTGCAACCCATAAACTACTCAAACAAATTCTGAATTAACGTTTTAGGGCGTGTTTTAAGGCCGAAGGATCAAAAAGCTTGAAGACACTATCTAAACCCCTAATTCGAACGATACCAAAACAAGTTTCGTGAACCTCATAAGAATCTGACAAATCATTGTAAGAATCTGAAAACACTCAAGCATTGAAACTGAGTACACTTAAGTTAGATATTTGAGAATTAAATCTAAACTCGAAGGAAATCATGCAAGATCTACCTATCCTTAAGCAAGGAAATTCTGGCCCTGCCGTTGCTGTCGTTCAACGCTTCCTAGTTCTTTATGGATACCAAAACTTATTAGGCACTGTAGACGGTGAATTTGGAACCAATACAACCAAGGCAGTTATTCAGTTTCAGAGAGATCAAAATCTTGAGATCAAGGACGGCATCGTTGGATCAGCAACTTGGCGCACACTCGCCTATCCTGCTGGAGCTTTCGCTCCAAATATCTAGGTTCATAGCCTCAAGTTTTTAGCAGTTCGGGTAAGAGAGAATATCATGGTTCAATACGACTACATTGTAGTCGGCGCAGGTTCGGCTGGCTGCGTCGTCGCCAATCGTTTGAGCGAAGACCGCGAAACAACAGTCGGTAATGTTCTAGACGTGTTGAAATGAGAGAGAATTAGAGAGATGTTTTTTCTGAAATTGCAGCATGGTGTTAGAACCCGTTGTTTGTCCAGACTGTGGCAGTGATGATATCGTCAGGCATGGTCGCTCTAGTGCTGGAAAACCCCGTTACAAATGTCGTAATCAACAGTGCCAACGGAGCACCTTTATTTGCAGCTATACCTATCGTGGCTAC
>NZ_JACXWX010000200.1 GCF_014764505.1 Phormidium tenue FACHB-886 | reverse complement strand
CTCCTGTGAGAGGCACAATCACAGGAATTGGAATGGCTGGACGTTTCATAGCAAGTAAAGTGGTGACGACACGTTGTGAACGGACCCCTGTCCTTTCGATTAAAGCGCGAGACAAGTCGAACGGAAATACTTCATTTCAAGCAATTACAAATAGGCAAGTATACTTATCTTACAAAATCTTATCCCCGATAATTGACCAATATCTGGGATAAGAATAGCCTAAGACAAGTTGAGAGCTTGAGGCAATCGAAAGGGTCTATAATACTGACATCTGCTAGGTTTAAGAGTTTGGTCATGCCATCGCCGTTTCCAGGAATGGACCTTTACCTTGAATATCCCGCTTTCTGGTCGTCGTTTCATATTCGATTGATGGTGGCGATTGCGGATGCCATTACCCCTCAACTCGGTTCGCAGTATTATGTCGAGGTGGAGTCCCGAACCTATCAAAGTGACGAAGCAGATGAAGAGTTACTGATTGGCATTCCAGATGCGATCGTCTTTGCTGGAAGAGCCGATGCCACATTGACGGAATCTCCTACGACAGAAACGACCTCTGTTACTACCCAATTGCGACCGGAGAAGGTTTTTGTGCCCATGCCGATCGAAGTGAAACAGCGCTATCTGGAAGTGCGGGAGATGACAACTGATGCCGTAATTACGGTGGTTGAACTCCTATCACCCACCAATAAGCGCAGTGGTGAAGGACGAACTGCCTATGAGAAGAAACGGCAGTTGATTTTGGGGAGCGCCACTCATTTGGTAGAAATTGACTTGCTGCGGGGGGGAAAACCGATGACGGTGAGAGGCACACGCTCCAACTCCATTTATCGAATTTTGATTAGTCGTAGTCAGCAGCGTCCAGCAGCAGAGCTTTACGGGTTTGACCTACAACACCCCTTACCTAGCTTTCCCATCCCACTTAAGCCAGAAGATCCAGAACCCATCGTTCCATTTCAAGGCATCTTTTCGGATCTTTACGATCGTGCTCGTTATGCAACTCGCATTGATTATCGTCAGCCGACCCCACCTTCAGCCCTATCTGAGATGGATCAACAGTGGGTCGAAGCCTTGCTCGCTCCTTTGCAAGATGCGTAATGGTCAAGGCATTACCTGAGAAATATCATAAGTGTGGAATGCTGTCAGCCCAGCAAGCACAGATGTTGCATGGGGTAGAAGGCGATGGGTGTTGGAATCCTGCGGTTTGCTACAGTCGCCGGTCGTATGCTCGAAATCGCGATCGCATTAATCAAACTCGCAGTCGCAAACGCAAGGAAGGCGAGTTAGAGCAAATCCCGGTCGAGTTTGAATTGCTCAGTCAAACGGTGTTTGGAGTATTGGTGGTGTATCACAAGGCAGAAGTGGATACACCAGTGCATGCAATCGCGGCAGAGATTTGGCAGGGGCAGGAGAAAGTGGCGATTATGCCTCCAGTTCATTGTGCAGGTATGGTTCCTAGCCAGGTTCACCAATAGGTTCTGTCGCAAAGACTTTAAAGTGACAAACGAACAGGTTTCGTTTGTGTTGCTTTAAGCACTTACTCCGAAGAGTTCGTTGACGAACTCGGCTTGAGATACATTATCCCCTTGATTGATACCTTTCACTTGTCCTTCACAAAGCATCGCCATTGCCTCTATCCCACGCAATGTTCTTCTTGCTGTGTTGAATGATTGAAATCCCATCATTGGTTTGACAATTCGTTTGATGTTCCGATGGTCTTGCTCAATCCTGTTGTTCAAGTATTTGCTCTGCCGCAATTCGGTTTGAGCTTTCAAGGTTTGATCTTGCTTCAACTCATCCATTGCGACTCGATAAGCCGCGTTTTTATCGACCGTGACGACTCGTGGAGTTTGAGTATGCTCTGCTCCCAGCACTTTGCGAAAAAGCGGGCAGCAGCCTTCCCATTCCGCTGCGCACTCAGCATGAAGTGAGCGCGTATTCCCCTGCGAGTCCACCGCTCGGTACAGGTATTTCCACGCCCCTTTGATCTCGATGTCCGTTTCGTCCACGCGCCATGAGTCATTGGTGGGATTCAAGAAGGGTCGAATGCGTTTGTCTAATTCTGGCGCAAATTTCAGCACGAGAGCGATTGATTGTCGAATGATCCACCTCGACCCCGTGCTCTTGCATCATCTCCTCTAAATCTCGATAACTCAAAGAGTAACGACAATACCAGCGCACATTGAGCAAGATGATTTCGGGGAGAAAATGCCGCCATTTGTAGCTTGCTTCCCGTAGGGTACAGGGAGTCAGTCGCCATTAGAGCAAGGCTAGAGAAAATTGAGTCTCCCTACCCTACCATTTTGCGACACAACCCCTTTTCTTCCTCCGATGTCTACTCCTGCTTTGTTTAAATGGCGGCACTTCTTGCCAGAAATCATCCTGCTCAACGTACGGTGGTACTGTCGCTTCTCCTGATAACAAATCGATTGCCCCCAGCATAGTAGAATTGCTCTCGTACTAAGACACTGAGTATTCCTATCCACTGCATAACTGGGATGCACCCTTAGGAAGTCGCGCCCTATTTGCAGTTGATCTCAAATAGTTTTGAGAGATTCTTACTATTTAATTCAACCACATCGATCGCATCATTCATCCAGTAGAAACAATCGTATAAACATCACCGTGGCATAGAACTGAAAATCGATGTTCTTCTTTTTCGAGAAGCCGTGTCCCTCATCTTTCGCTACTAAATACCAGACGGGAATACCATTTTGACGAACCGTTTCTACAATCTGCTCTGCTTCATTGAGCGGCACTCTTGGATCATTGGCTCCATGAATTACAAACAAAGGCTTCTGAATCTTGTGAGCATTATTTACAGGAGAAATGGCAAGCAGAAACGATCGCATCTGCGGGTCACGCTCATCGCCATACTCGACTCGCCGTAAATCGCGCCGATAGCTTTCCGTCTTCTCCAAAAAAGTCACAAAGTTGGATATACCCACAATATCGATCGAAGCGCGAATGCGATCAGCATAATGTGTTGCCACTGCCAGAGACATGTATCCACCATAACTGCCGCCTGTTACCAGAATGCGATCGGCATCGAGATCAGGTTGGGCAGCAATCCAATCTAGTAGTGCCCCTATGTCGTTGACCGAATTCTCCCGCAACTCGCCATTGTCTAACTTGAGAAATGTCTTGCCATAACCGGAGGAGCCTCGCACATTGGGAAAGAGCAAAGCCACTCCCAACTCATTGAGGTAGAAGTTATTGCGTCCCAGGAACGTAGGGCGAAATTGTCCCTCCGGTCCTCCATGAATGTTGACAATCACCGGACGCTTGCCGCCGAACTGAGCCGCAGGACGGTAGAGAAAACCAGAAATAGTGCGCTGGTCAAAGCTTTGCCATTGCACCAACTCCGACTCAGCAAATAGCTCAGTGTTCAATCCACCTGTTTCGCTCTCTGTCCAACGCTCCAGCTTGCCTATAGGGATATCGAGGGAGTAAACATCAGCATTAGAACGCGCTGAGGTCAAGGTGAAACCCAGTTCCCGGTTGTTCCGATGCCAGTGCAGCCCGTAGACCTGACCAGACGGCAGGGGCGGCAGGGCTTGTTCCTGTGCGGTCGCCGTATCGAGCAGATGCAGCACACTGGAGCCGTTTTCGTTGGCGGTGAATGCCAGCAGGCGACCATCTGTAGAGAGCCGCAGTTGCTCGATATCCCAGGGAATGTGGTTGGTGAGATAGCTGTACTCCTGAGTAGACAAGTCCAGGTAAGCCAGACGCAGAAACTCTGAGCTGCGGTCGCAAACCACATACAGCCCCTTGCTATCCTTGCTAAACAGTGCGGACTGATAGGCGACAGTTTCATCTCCGCTGGGGGTTAGCAGCGTTTTGTTGCCAGATTGAACATCTACCAGCCAGAGATAAGTCTCGGTAATGGAAATGTACTCAATCACCACAAGCTGCTGATCATCAGGTGACCAATCGAGGGGAAACCAACCTCCGCCGTCTACCTGAGTCAGCAGCCGATCGCTACTTGGGTCAAGGGGGTCAATTAGGTATAAATCAGTATCCTTACCGTTACGGTGGGTCGAGGTATAAGCCATCTGGGTTCCGGGGTTTGACCAGATCCCGCGACTGTTTTTGGAGGTGCCATCGGTAAGCAGCGTCACCTGCCCGGTGGCAAATTCATAGCGATAGTTCTGGCTGAACTCGTTACCCCCGCTATCCTTGGCAAAGACGAAATACTTTCCTTCTGTAGGTTGATATGTTGCACCAGAAACTCGTTCTGGGAAGAAGGTGAGCTGT
The DNA here is from genome assembly GCF_014764505.1 of Phormidium tenue FACHB-886. Classification (GTDB taxonomy): domain Bacteria; phylum Cyanobacteriota; class Cyanobacteriia; order Elainellales; family Elainellaceae; genus FACHB-886. Next base: position 516 of record NZ_JACXWX010000200.1, on the reverse strand, counting down.
TTGCGACTGCCCAGAGGAAAGCTCACCTGATGCACTTGTGCCACATCCCCAAAGCGAGTAGAAATCAACATTGTTCGCTCAAGCGGATGCCAACTGGCAAGACTGGCAGCCCGAAACTCCGTGTAGCGGTTCACCGTCTCGGCTAAAGCTGCAGGAATCGCAGGAACGCCTTCCAAAATCAGATTGTCGTTGGGCTTGATATCAGCCGTTTGCATGGTGGAGCCAGATTTGGATGTTGTTAGAAATCTGCGATTCTGTTGGAAACTGTCAGAACTGAGTACTCAGATCCCGATTCTTAATATTGTTGAGAATTTTCTCAATAAGTCGAACGAAAGAATAGGAGTTCCACTAGAAAAAAGGAAGCCAAATTCTCAATAAGGAATGATGAGTACTCAGTCCTGACACTTTCACTGCAAGAGCTGTATGGCGTTGAGGTCTCAGCAGGGCTGATCTCTAACGTCACCGATGCGGTTGAAGCAGAGCGTAAGATTTGGCAAAATCGTGCCCTTGACCCGA
>NZ_JACXWX010000020.1 GCF_014764505.1 Phormidium tenue FACHB-886 | reverse complement strand
GTAGCCACGATAGGTATAGCTGCAAATAAAGGTGCTCCGTTGGCACTGTTGATTACGACATTTGTAACGGGGTTTTCCAGCACTAGAGCGACCATGCCTGACGATATCATCACTGCCACAGTCTGGACAAACAACGGGTTCTAACACCATGCTGCAATTTCAGAAAAAACATCTCTCTAATTCTCTCTCATTTCAACACGTCTAGAACATTACCCTAGCCGAGCGTGACGTGAGCTACGCTGTCTTCAGCAGTGGCCCGTGGGCCGAGATCGCTGCCTATCGAGACTTCATGGGCTGGACGACGCCGTGGTACTCGACGTCCGACTCCGGAGATATGCTAGCGACCCGGAACGGGGGTGACCGCCGCTGCTACCTGCGGGCCGGCGACGAAGTGTTCCAGACGTACGAAACGAAGTGGCGAGGAATCGAGGCTATGCTGCCCACGCTCCAGTTGCTCGACCTGACTCCCTACGGTCGCCAAGAGACGTGGGAGGACTCGCCTGCTGGCTGGCTGCAACAGGAAGAGGCTGGGTCGTGGTGGAGACGTGACGGCCGACCAGTTGCTCAGTGGACGCGCACCAACGCACCTGTTAAATAGAACTACTGCCCTAACCCGTACCTCGGTGCATCGAAGGGTAAATCTTCATTGTGCATATTCCAAACCGAGCAGAAGCCAGCGCATCTTCACTTAGCGTTCACGGCCGAGAATCGGCAGCAAGTCGAAGCTTTCTATCGCGCAGCTCTGGAGGCGGGTGGCAAAGATAACGGTGCGCTTGGTCTGCATGGCATTAGCATCTTCTACAAAGACAAGAACGGACAGGTTTTTCACACCTATTCCAGCTATGCTCGTGGCGGCAACCTTTTGCTCGGTGCCTATCACTTCCTCAATTCAGCTGCGAAGAGCCGCAACGAAAAGACCATTCTGGATTGGGTGCGCCTGCATGACGACTATGAGGATGGGAAAGAAGCTGAGCACTGTTGCCATTCCGCCTGACAATTTCCATGACGCGTCTCCCATTAGAGTGGATCGCAACCAAGGTGAAATAGAACAAGCTTTTTCTGAAAAAGTTTGTACGATATGTCGATTTCACGAACCTTCATTCGACTATTTGGTAGAGCAAGCGTCTGGCTGCAAACCAACACCATCATTACAAAACCAAACAGGAGTTACAGGATGAAACCCAATCCTATTACTTGGTGTGAGATATACGTCCAGGACATGGATCGTGCAAAACAGTTTTACGAGTCAGTGTTCAAGGTGACGTTGGAGAAGCTCGAAAGTCCTGATACCGATACCGATATGTGGGCCTTTCCCATGTCGATGGAATTAGTTGGTGCTTCGGGTGCGTTGGTCAAGATAAATGGATTTGAACCGGGCGGCAGTGGCACGATACCGTACTTCCATTGCGACGAGGTTGCGGTGGAATTGGAGCGCGTTGTTACCTCGGGTGGAAAAATCCACACCCCCAAGCAGTCAATCGGCCAATACGGTTTCATGGCATTGGTTGTCGATACCGAAGGAAATATGATCGGTCTTCATATGCCCCCTACAGCGATGGCGTGAGAGCCAATACCTAATTTGCTTTGAAAACAATCAATAACAGGAGATCTCATTATGAAAGTCATGGTTTTAGTCAAAGCTACCCCAGATTCTGAAGCAGGTGTAATGCCCAGCGAACAGCTTTTGACCGACATGGGAAACTACAACGAAGCACTGGTCAAAGCTGGAATTTTGCTCGCTGCCGACGGACTACACCCCAGTTCAAAAGGAGTACGGGTTCAGTTCTCAGGAACAAATCGAACTGTGACCGATGGACCGTTCACAGAAACAAAGGAACTGGTTGCAGGCTTCTGGATTTGGCAAGTAAAGTCGATGGAAGAAGCGATCGCCTGGGTCAAACGCTGCCCAAATCCGATGCCAGGAGACTCCGAAATTGAAATTCGTCCGATCTTCAGCGCAGACGAGTTCGGAGAACTGTTGACCCCAGAACTCAGAGAACAGGAAGAACGCCTCCGTGCAGAGACTGACAAACTCAAGCGTTCGTAAATGATTGACGCTGAGTACTTTTCTACAATAGACGTGTGGACTCTCTAACCAGCTTTGTAGTATGGTGTAGTATTATCGAGGAAGCCATGCTTTTTCTTTGTATGGGCAAGAAGAGGGAGTGGCAACCCTAAGCTGTTTTGTCGCGTCCGACGGTTGCGGCAAGTTTTGTATCTAATTGCTGGCAAAGGGCAGGTTGATTGGGCAGATCTGGCGTTCACCTGCGGCTATTTCGATCAAGCCCATCTGATCCATGATTTTCGATCGCTCGCTAACTGCACACCGATTGAGTATTTAGCACAGCGAGGCTTTCATCCCTGCCATGTGGTGCTGCCAAATTAAAGTCAATTTTTTACAATCCTGCTGCCTTGACACTGCATCATAATCACAAACAAGATTGGATGATGACTGAGCCAACACCGCAGCCCTGAGTTTTTGGCAACCGCTGAGGAGCAAGCAAATGAACCGGCAAATTGTTTACCTCTTTGCGTTTGATACCCTTGCTGATTGGAAGACAGGATATGCGATAACCTGACCGGACAACTTCCAATGCGAATCACCAACTATTTCGGAGAGAGGACTATCTCATGAAACTCAAGCTATTGCTTAGTACCACTGCTGTTTATATGGGACTCCTGGGATTCGGATTTATATTTGCTCCACAGAAAATAGGTGTTGGTGCCGTTCCTGCAGATGCACCCGCCGCGTTGATCGCCTATCTCCGGGTGTTCGGCAGTACCTTTCTGGGGATTGCAGTTCTGAACTGGACAGCTCGGAACACGGAGCCGTCCACAGCACGTCAGGCAATTATCCTCGGCAACATTGTTGGGTTTAGTGTGGGTCCCGCTGTGGATGTGTGGGGGTTGCTCAGCGGTGCACGACCGTTGGCGGTGGTGTTCGCTTTCATTCATCTACTCATCGCGTTAGCCTTCATCTGGACATTGAGATGCGTAAACTAAGTATTTCATCGCCTGCACGGTCGATCGCTTCATTGCCCGCTCAGACGATTCCTACGACTTTTTTCTGACGGAAGGGGAACAAGTTGCCGATTTGCACGCAGCCTTTCCTGAAACAATTCCAGCTTTCTTTCGAGAGAAACTGGGCATCACTTCTGAAAATCAGTGTTTTGATGCGGTAGTTATGGGGCGGAAAACCTACGAGATGGGACTCAAGGAGGGAATCAGCAATCCTTATCCGCAAATGAAGCAATTCGTCGTATCGCAAACGTTGAGAGATCCAGACTCAGATATTGAATTGGTTTCATCTAACCCAGTTGCACTCGTCAGAGAATTGAAGCAACAACCCGGTATAGACATTTGGCTGTGTGGGGGCAGCAATTTAGCCACCGTGCTATTTCCAGAGATAAACGAGATGATTCTGAAAGTCCATCCGATTCTACTCGGCTGCGGCATTCCCCTTTTTGCAGGTGCTATTCCGCAGGTTCTTCTTAGCCTGACAAACAGCAAGATTTATCACAATGGATTCATGTTGCTGCACTATCAGTTTAAGCATGCGGAAACGACTTCTGGCAGAGCTTTTTGAGGAGGTGTAGGTAATGAAAACTCAGTACTTCACAGCGACCAGTCTGGATGGATTTATTGCAACCGAAGATCACTCACTAGACTGGCTATTTCCACTGGGCGATCTAAATCACTCTAGCTATCCAGAGTTCATTGCGAATGTCGGTGCGTTGGCAATGGGATCTTCTACCTATGAGTGGATGGTACGCAATGCAGAAAAGGTCGTTGCCGAGGTCGGATCACCGTGGCCCTATACCCAGCCAGCTTGGGTGTTCTCCAGTCGCACCCTTCCGCTCATCGAAGGTGCAGACATACATTTTGTCAAAGGCGATGTGCGCGATATTCATGCTGAAATGCGAACTGCCGCAGGAGGTAAGAATATCTGGATTGTCGGGGGAGGAGATCTCGCAGGTCAGTTCTACGATGTTGGTCTTTTAGACGAACTCATCATCCAAATTGGGTCAGTTACGCTTGGCAAAGGTAAGCAGCTATTTCCTCGTAGGGTGCTGAGTCCAAATCTGTGCTTAATGTCTGTCCAGCAGCTTGGAAGTGGCATGGTCGAGTTGCGCTATGAGGTACGTAAATGAGTTTATTTGTACTTGGTTTTCAAGATATTGATCAAACAAAACTCAATGTTGTTGGGGGGAAAGGCGCGAACCTGGGGGAACTTTCTAGAATTGAAGGAATACTCGTACCAGAGGGATTTTGTATTTCTACGATCGCCTTTCAAAGAATCATTGAAGAAACACCGTCGATTAACAAATTACTGGATCAGTTATCCCTTCTAAAGGTGGATGACCGGGATAAAATCCGTGAAGTTAGCGGTGAGATTCGCAGGATTATTGAAGGGATAGCTATTCCTGAAGACATGAGTGACGCGATCGCCCACTTTCTCTCCAAACTTGGAGAAAATAATGCCTATGCAATCCGATCGAGCGCAACTACTGAGGATTTACCAACAGCCTCCTTTGCAGGACAGCACGATACCTATTTGAACATCATTGGTAAGGAGGCAATCCTAACGCACATCCGTAAGTGCTGGGCATCGCTGTTTACCGAGAGGGCAGTCACCTATCGCCTGCAAAACGGCTTCGACCACCGTAAAGTTTACTTGGCTGTAGTTGTTCAGAGGATGGTCTTTCCACATGCGGCAGGAATTTTGTTTACTGCTGATCCTGTCACTGGTAATCGGAAAGTAGTATCCATTGATACCAGCTTTGGACTGGGTGAGGCTTTAGTTTCTGGATTGGTAAATGCGGATGTTTATAAAGTGCGTAACGGCAAGGTGATCGATAAGAAGATATCTAGCAAGAAACTGGCAATTTATGCCTTAAGAGATGGCGGTACAAAAGCACAGGAGATTGAGCCTGAGCGGCAGAATAAACAAGTGCTGACGGATGATCAGATTGTGCAGCTTGAGCGCATAGGCAGAAAGATCGAAGCCCATTTCGGACACCCCCAGGACATCGAATGGTGTTTAGTGGATGATACGTTTTACATTGTTCAGAGCCGACCCATCACGACTTTATACCCCATCCCCGAAGCGAACGATCAGGAAAATCATGTCTATATCTCTGTCGGTCATCAACAAATGATGACTGACCCTATGAAACCATTGGGATTGTCGTTATGGCAGCTAACCGCTGCCCGTCCCATGTATCAAGCTGGAGGTAGGCTGTTTGTTGATGTCGCACCTGATCTGGCTTCTCTTGCCGGGAGAGAGCTTCTAGTAAATGTTTTGGGCAAATCCGATCCACTCATAAAGAACGCACTGACAACCATTTTAGAGCGAGGAGATTTTATCAAATCAGAGCCAAACGACAACAAAGAACTGGGTTTTGGGCAAAGCAATAGAGGTACGCCTCCTCCGAACTTTCAAGCACAACTCGAAAACGATCCGGCGATCGTTTCTGACTTGATTAAGGACAGCCAAGCATTGATTGTAACGTTAAAGCATGACATCCAGGCGAAGTCAGGCGTGGAGCTGATAGACTTTGTCCTGAAAGACAGACTGAAGCTACAGCAGAGTTTATCGTATCCAAAAAGTTTTGGTGCGATTATGACTGGCATGAATGCCGCATCCTGGATCAACGAAAAAATGCTGGAGTGGTTGGGTGAGAAAAATGTAGCGGACACACTCTCTCAATCTGCACCCAACAATATTACTTCGGAAATGGGGCTGGAGTTATTAGATGTCGCAGATGTGATCCGTCCTTATCCAGACGTAATTGATTATTTGCAGCACGTAAAAGATGATAGCTTTCTGGACGAACTGGTTAAGCTTGATGGTGGACAGGAAACTCGAGATGCTATCCGTGCTTATCTTGGTAAGTATGGGATGCGATGCGTCGGAGAAATTGATATTACAAGACCTCGTTGGAGCGAAAAACCAACGACACTTGTTCCTATGATTCTCAATAACATCAGAAACTTCGAGCCTGGTGAACGCGATCGCAAATTTGAGCAAGGTCGCCAGGAAGCTTTAAAAAAAGAACAAGAGTTGTTGGAACGATTGAAGCAATTACCGGATGGTGAACAAAAGTCCGAAGAAACAAAACAACGGATCAGCCTACTCCGAAATTTCATCGGATATCGTGAATATCCAAAATACAGCATCGTTAATCGCTACTTCATTTATAAACAGGCTTTACTGAAAGAAGCCGAGCAACTCGTGCAAGCGGACGTTATTCACGAAAAAGAAGATATCTACTATCTCACCTTTGAAGAATTGCGCGAAGTTGTACGCACGAGTAAGTTGGATTACCCGATCATCAGCACACGAAAAGCTGAGTACAAACACTATGAAAAACTAACTCCCCCACGTGTAATCACATCTGATGGTGAAATTATTGCGGGTGAGTACAAACGAGCCAATCTTCCAGCCGATGCGATCGTCGGTCTACCTGTTTCTGCCGGAGTGATAGAGGGACAAGCGCGAGTCATTCTCAACCTGAAAGATGCTGATCTAAAAGATGGAGATATATTAGTCACCGCATTTACTGACCCAAGCTGGACACCCTTGTTTGTCTCCATCAAAGGTCTCGTCACCGAAGTGGGTGGACTGATGACGCATGGAGCCGTGATCGCTCGTGAGTATGGCCTACCAGCCGTGGTTGGAGTAGAAAATGCGACCAAACTGATCAAAGATAGACAACGAATTCGTGTGCATGGAACAGAAGGGTATGTAGAAATTTTATAGATGATGTTGCTGGAGAATTCGGGAATGTATCTCCATAGAATAGTGATTCAGTCATCCGTTGAATTGGAGTGCGATCGCCTTCATCTTTTGTTATGCAATGTTCTATTTCAAGATAGATCGAGGTTCATTCAAGTCAGGACAGCCGATATAAAAGGTACTGTCGTTAAGTTATTTGTGAGGGTTCGGAGTCCAAGCAATTGCGGTTTGTAGTATCATGTAGTATTACCGCCAGAGTTTACGGGTTCTTGCGCGATCGTCTATAGAGTCATCAGCTCAAATGTTGACAAACAAACAGATTGAACGGTTCATTACCAATAGATATATTCGGGTCGAGCAGGCATTTTCTCGTGAACTTGCCGATCGATGCCGCAAGATTCTTTGGGCTGACACCAAGTGCGACTCCGACGATCGCTCAACCTGGAAGAAGCCTGTAGTTTGGTTGCCAGATCATCATGAACCACCGTTTGTGCAAGCAACCAACACGCGGAGATTGCGTACTGCCTTCGATCAGCTTGTGGGCAAGGGGCGACGGCAACCCAGATTTAGCTCAGGATATTTCCCAGTGCGCTTTCCATCTAACGAAGATACTGGAGACACGGGTTGGCACGTTGATTTAAGCTTCCCAGGTGAAGACTCAGACCCCAACGACTTTACAACGTGGCGTATCTATATCCATTCCCGCAATCGGGCATTGCTGATGTTGTTCTTGTTTTCGGACGTTGGTGAGCAGGATGCACCTACTCGTATTCGATCCGGTTCTCATATGGAGGTGGCACGAATCCTTGCACCTGCTGGAGAAGGGTTAGCGGGTTTCGATTTGAGTGCCAAATTGAGTGTCACGGCAAACTGCCCCGATTTTAAGGAGACGCAGCATGAACCAATTCACGGGCGGTTGCCTGTGCGGTAACGTCAGAATTGTGGCATCGGGACGTCCATACCGGGTCGGTCTTTGTCACTGTCTCGACTGCCGCAAGCATCATGGGGCACTGTTTCACACCTCCGCAGTGTTTCCTCAGGATGCAGTGACGATCGAGGGCGAAACCCGCGATTACGGCGGGCGGTTTTTCTGTCCCCGCTGCGGCTCGTCCATCTTCGGACGCACCGCAGACGAAATCGAAGTGAACCTCGGATCTCTGGATGCTCCTGACCAACTGATGCCAACCTACGAAAGCTGGATCATCCGTCGCGAGTCCTGGTTGCCGCCGTTTCCGCTTACCAGGCGATACGATCGCGATCGTGACCCCACGAGTCGCTCTGAGGAGTAGGTCGCCGATGGGATGTTTCATGATGAGCACCAGATGGTCTGCAATGTAAGAAAACCGAGACGTGACAAGCCATGGAAAGTAAATGGGTTAACCATAACGAAGTTCGCCTTTTCTCCGAATCTTTCGGTACTCCAGATGATCCGCCCATTCTATTAATCATGGGAGCGATGGCTTCAGCCGTGTGGTGGGCAGAAGATTTCTGCTGCCAGTTGGCTAATCTGGGACGCTATGTGATTCGCTACGATCACCGAGACACAGGACGCTCAACCAGTTACGAGCCAGGTCACATTCATTATTCCGTTGAAGATCTGGCGGATGATGTTTTTCGTGTTCTTGATGGCTATGGTCTTCAGAGCGCTCATTTAATGGGGATGTCGCTAGGAGGATTCTTAGCTCAACTCATGGCGCTCAAGCATCCTCAACGAGTTAAAAGTTTAATGTTAATCGCCTCGGAACCTTTGGCTGACAGCGATCCAAGTCTGCCAGGGATCGATCCATCTGTGCTGGAATACCATGCAAAAGCCAGTGAACTGGATTGGGCAAACCGTGAGGTAGTGATTGACTATCAGATTGGTGCATGGCAATTGATGTCTGGTTCAGCCCATCCGTTTGATGAATCAGTGATTCGCGAATTAGCTGGAGCTGACTTCGATCGCACTCCCAATCTCATGACAACCTTCAATCATGCCTTGCTTCAAGGTGGAGAAAAATGGTTTAACCGCCTCCACGAAATCGCTATCCCAACTCTGATTATTCATGGCACAGAAGATAATGTTTTACCTTATGCCCATAGCTTGGCATTGCAAGCAGAGATCCAGGAGGCTGTATTACTACCATTGCCAGGAACAGGACACGAACTGCATCGCGGCGACTGGTCTGTTATTTTTGAAGCGATAGAAAAGCACACTGTATCACAGCGAGGAGCAGCCCAACAACGCCCATGAATCTGACTGTTCAGAGGTTACTGGTCGAGTCAAAAGATTGATTTGCAATGGATTATGAGCATCGTTGGGCATAAGCACAAGTAACATTATGGAGTATTTGAAATCTTGACTTTTCTCTTCATCCCGTCAGTAGTTCGCCGACTTTCAGGTAACGACAACCCACAGCTGGTGTGGACCAATGAGCGCGGCGGCTTAACGTTTCAAGCCGGAAATCGCTTCGTGAAATGGAACCCCCACACAACGGGACTTGATCTTGAGTCCGAGCGGTTACGACTGGAATGGGCGATCCACTGGCATCCTGTGCCAAAGGTGCTCGATTGGGGAGCCGATGATGAGGTGCAATGGCTGGTCACGGCTGCGCTACCCGGTGAAGGTGCGGTGACAGAATCATGGCTTGCACGACCCATGCAGGCAGCCCATGCCATCGGTCGAGGGCTGCGAATGCTACATGACACGCTCCCCGTAGCTGATTGCCCTTTTGACTGGTCGGTCGAGACCCGAACAGGTCATCGTGTCCCGATCGAGCAGCTAGGAATGCCACCCATCGATCGCTTAGTGGTCTGTCATGGTGATGCCTGTTCGCCAAACACGATTATTGCACCGAACGGTACTCCGGCAGGTCATGTTGATCTCGGCTCACTGGGTGTCGCGGATCGTTGGGCAGACCTGGCTATTGCAAGCATGAATCTCGATTACAACTTCGGTTCCGGTTGGGAGGATGTGTTCTTCACGGCATACGGAATTGAACGCGATGAGGAGCGCATTTCTTACTATCGTTACCTGTGGGAAAACGAAGATACAATTGGGATGCCATCAGGTGCAGCCGTTTGATCAACTCCAGGTCGATTTCGCGGTAAGAAAGCAATGCTTTCGTTAACTATGGGTGGAGCAAAAGAGCATTATCTTGAAGATAGCTTTAACGGCGACATGCAGGCTATCCTTTGACCCCTTCAACGTGGCATTCTTCAATAGACTTCATTGGAAATAAGATAGAGTACAAAACAGGAAAATACGGGAACTTGCCATGCTCTCCTCCAGCCAAGTTCAACATAAATCCCGCATTCTCAAAAGCCTAACGGGTCTTACTCCGACAGAGTTTGAGGCACTCCTGCCCAGTGTTGAGCAGGCATGGCAAGACTATATCCAAGCAATTCATCGACCAAGTCCGCAACCGTCGCTATGGAGGAGGACGTTAACCTCGCTTAACTCAAACTTGCGACAAGTTGCTGTTCATCTTGTTCTACTTGAGACACTATCCCACCCAAGATTCCTCAATTGTGGACCGGAGCCATCATTGTGATGGATAACTTACCCGTTCATCATGCCTCGGTCATTCAAGAGGCTATTGAAGCAGTTGGAGCAAAAGTGGTGTTTTTGCCACCTTACTCCCCTGACCTTTCACCCATTGAGTTATGTTGGTTAGAACTCAAGCAACTGTTGCGATCCGCTAAAGCTCGAACCAGAGAAGCACTTGATCAAGCGTTAACCCAGATTATCAATGAGCGCATTTCCGATGATGATGCCCTTGGCTGGTTCGCTCACTGTGGCTTATTCATCTGAAAACCGCTGTAATTCTGCAATCACAGTTCGGGTACTGACCTGCAACACCCTGGCAATATTCCTCACCCCACTGCCATTGAGGGTTATCTCGACCATTTGCTCTTTGACAGAAGCCAACCGTCCCGGATAAGTGGGATGCAAAATAAAAGTTTGTCTCTGACAGATCTCACTACGGCACAAATATCGCTGTTTCCCTTCTGCGCTTTTGCCATTTTTGGCGACGGACTCTTCACTTTGACAATGAGGACAAACGACGGAGATCAGTGCCATAGGAGTCTCTAAGTTCATGACTAGCTAAAACTACCAGTGTCTTACATCATCACCAGATGTAAGACACTACCGATCGTATTCTGTTTACCATGAAGTATTTCCATGGGTATCAGGACTCGACTAATTCAGGCATTACGGGCAATGGCAATGTTGTAAAACTTTCATCCCTACGGGCGTTGCTCCCAAGCCAAAGCAACCGATACAGTTTCGCCTTTTGAGGAACTCAATGGTTTTTACTAACCACCGCAACGAGTAGCAACGGATGGACACAGGAGCTATCCGAGAGCGATCGAGAAAGAGCTTGGAGAAGGGGTTGACCATGAGATCAGAGATTGCCAAGGGAATTCAATTGAGCAGAGCCATCGAGGGATGAAGCAACGCTACTATCCAATGCTAGAATTTGGAGCGTTCGAATCAGCGCAGCGATTTTTTCTCAAATGTATGATGAAGTGAGAAATTTTATAAGACCACAGTACTATATGACAGAAGTAACGTCTTTATCTGAAAGAAGAGAACGATCTATAGAATGAGTTAATAAATTACGAGCAATCTTCCAAATTGCTTAAAAAAGAAGAAGATATATTTTTGAAAAAGAGACAAGATTTGAATACTCAGTTCTGACAATTTCCTACCTGTTGACAGCCACACCCCGTGAATGATTACAATGAACTTTAAACTATTTTCTAAAAGCCTTAGGTTTGCAAACTAAGGCTTTTAGAAAATAGTCTGGTTTTATTTCAGCACTGCATTAAGGAATTGGATGCACTGAAACTGAACTTCACGGAATTCATAGTCCTTAACGGGAATACAGCATCCATCCTAACCAAAACGGTGCCTGCTGTTTTCGGATGGGTGTATATTCCAATGACACAATTCGCAAAGACATTGTGAATGTAGGCTCCTTAGGATATTTCATGAAGTAAGTGACCTCACGCTGTGTAGGCTTTTGAGGTAATTTGGAAAAATCAGAACGAAAATCTGCAGAAGTGCCAACATTGAATTACTTTGTTACATTTTGAGCTAGAGTTACGCCGGTTTCACTTGAATGAACTTTAGACTATTTTCTGAAAGCCTTGCTTTGCGAAGCTTTCAGAAAATAGTCTAGTTTTGTTTCAGCACAAAGTGCTGTAAGCAATGACCGTCATACTAAACGCCTAGAGCGTGTTATGAACTTTTAAGATCGGCTAGAGTGAGAGGATGAATAGAGAAGCATATCTCCCAGACGTCAACGACGAAGAGTGAGCATTTGTTGCTCCGTATTTGACCCTAATGACCGCAGAAGCGCTGCAACGGGAACACAGTTTGCGTGAAGTGTTCAATGGACTGCGTTGGATTGTGCGTTCAGCCAGCGCTTGGTGGCTTTTGCCTCATGACCTACCGCGTTGGGCAGCCGTGTACCCAGAATTCCAGACGATGTACCACTGTCGTACGAGTCTTACGGGCGCATTGAAATTACCTCTGAGGTTTGCTGGGGTTGCGATGATGGAGGCTGGAATAATCGCAGCAAGACATACCCCCCCGCTATAATCATTAACCCCATGAGGAAACCTGTGCCCACTAGCAGCAATCTGTCTCGAAGTGGTAGACGCAATACAGCATTGAACTGCTTATTTGAACCGATCGACGGTGTGGGTGAAGTCAGGTCCGGCAACGGCAGGGGTGCCTGTCCCATAGGGAGCCGAGGCACCTGAGCAATAGTTTCATTGGAACGAGGATGGCTGCCCCGTGATATCTGAGCCAGCGTTTCGTCTCCCCGCGTTGTTCTGAAACCGGGCATCTGGGCAATGGTTTCATCCCGCTTTGGAGGAGATGAAGGTGGTACCTGAGCGATCGTTTCATCCTGGCTACGCGAGCGGGGTGGCACCTGAGCGATCGTTTCATCCCGATGAGGTGGCTGGGGCGGCACTTGGGCGATTGTTTCGTCCCGCTGGCGGGAGTTATTGGAGGGCTGGGCAATTGGTGCAGCTTGCCCAACGCTCTGAGCGGGGACTTGAGCAATAGTTTCTTCTTTGGCGGAGGGCGCAGGAACTTGGGCGATCGTCCCATCGGCAAAGGCGGGTGCATCTGGGGGGCTGGCAGGGGCAGCTTCCTTTGTACCACTCAAAGGAAGCTGCCCCTGCGACTGGGATAAATTGGCTGCAGCTTGAGCGATGGTTGTGTTTTGTATAGGGCTGGCTTCGGAAACAAGCTGTCGGCGAACGGTGGGCTCGAAAGAGGAGTCAAGGGAGGGCACCAGGGGTTTGCTAACCGTGGGTTCCAGCTCTGCTGCTGATTGGGGAGGTAGAGTGGGCATTTCCGGGCGAGCGACGATAGGAACAGCTTGGAGAGCTTGCATTAGCTCTAGGGCAGACTCGAATCGATCAGGGGGCTGCCGCTGAAGACAGCGCATCACAATTTCTTCTAATTCAACCAGCACGTGTGAACATTCCGGCTGCTGCCGAAGCGGTACAGGTTGCCCCCTACTATGCGCTCTTGCCCAGGCAGCCTCGCGATTCTTAGTCGGGGTTGTGCTTACCCCAAATGGATCAGTTCCACTCAGCATTTCGTAGAGAATCATGCCCAAACTATAAAGGTCGGCACGCTCGTCTAAATCACGCGAGTTGAGGAGTTGCTCGGGAGCCGCATAGCGAAAGGTTCCTAAAAACGCCTGGGTCAGGTTGGTCTGGTCTGACTGCTCGGCAGTGTGGAGCTTCTTTGCAATGCCAAAGTCTAGGATTTTTACGACTGTGCCAATCAGGGTGGGCACAAGAAAAATATTGGCAGGTTTCAGATCTCGGTGAATGACCTTGATTTTTGCGGTGTTTTCTTCTCCTTCACGCCACAAAACCACGCCTTCGTGAGCAACCTTCAGTCCGGCACAAATTTGAATTGCAATTTCAATGACTAACTCAGCCGACAGGCGGGTAGAGTGTTGGATCAACTGGCTCAGGGGCTGTCCTTGTAGATATTCCATCACGTAGAACGGGTATTTGCCCGCGGCTACGCCGTAATCCAGCACTTCCACGATATATTCACTCTCTAGGGCAGCCGATAAAATGACCTCCCGCTCGAATCGGGACAGCACTTCCTTCGAGTTTGCCAATGCCCCTTTCAACAGTTTAATTGCGACCCGGCGCCCCAAGCGAGTATCCATTGCCAGATATACATTCCCAATACCGCCGCTGCCAAGCTGCTGCAAGAGCTGGTACCGCTGTTGATCGCCAACTCGCTGTCCAAGCCAAGATTGGGGGGAGCCTGCCATATTCATAACCCTTAAAATTTGTTTTTTGGTACTTCTGAGAAAAGTTGGCTGCTCAGGACCGTGTGAATGTTCAACACTAGCTCTATTGCGCTCTAAATGGCAAGCTGAGGTGATCGTATAATTTCTAAACTCGCTCGTGTAGTGTAATCCCTAATCGCGTGGGGTACAGGTTTTTTAGTGTGTGCCGTGCAGAGCACGGCACACACTAAAAAACTGCCCTTCATTTGAGCGCAAAGCGCTATATTCAGGCTGCTGCTGTTTCCTTCAGCTCAAGTTACCAGATTTCCGGCTGTTTCCTCACAATTTGGAGGTTCGCCTGTATCTATGATAAAAACAGTTCAAAGAACGATCGCTCCAATTATTCAATCAGGTTGATTTTTAAGAAACTTTTCTTCTTTAATTTTTATGACGCTCAATTTTTATCCTGCTCTTGCCAAAATTGATGGGCTTGAAATTGGGGCAAAATATTCTCAATGAGACGGGTTTTTCATGAGCAATGCACTCGCGATCGCAGTTGTTACCGCAGTTCTCAAAGATATTTTAGAGAACGGTTTGGCGAACGATGCGATCGCCACTACGCTAGGCGATATTTTGATTACTGCCTTGCCCCCCGATCGGATTTCAATTGGTACTGATGAACGATCGCAACTCAATATCTTTCTGTACCAAATTAGCCCAAATCGCAATGCGGATTGGCTGATGCGCGCCCGCCCCGAGCTGCAACAGCTAGGAGCTGCCAGAGAATCGCTGCTAGCCTTTGATCTACACTTTTTGCTGACCGCCTATGGTGCAAAAGACTTTTATGCAGAGCTGTTGCTGGGTTATGTCATTCAACTGCTGCACGACATCCCAGTGTTAACGCAGGATATGGTGTACACTGCCCTGAAACACGCTGCCGAAATGACAACTTTTGGCGTACTATCTCAGGCGCTAGCAGCGGTTTCCGTAGAACAGCTGGCAGAGCAACTGGGACCGATCAAACTCAACCAGGAATTTTTGGGGATGGAGGAAACCTCCAAACTCTGGTCGTCGCTGCAAACGCACTACCGCCCTTCCTGTGCCTATCAGGCTTCCATGGTGTTGATGAAAAGCCCCCAACCATCTGCATCTGGCAGCATTACAGCAATTACAGTATCACAGCCTGTGATTGAGCAGATTGGAACAGGCGGAGAGACGGGGCGATTGTTGGTAAGTGGAGATCCTTTAGTAATCCGTGGCAAACACCTCCAGGGATCTCTCACGCGGATTCGTCTTGACGGGCGATCGAAACTCCTGAGCCCGCAGCAGGTGCAGGACACCCAAATCAGCCTATCCCTGCCCACGGATTTGTTAGCGGGAATGCATAGCGTTCAAGTTATTCATCTGGACGCTTCTCCAGGGAGTGCCGCGCGATCGGAAATTGAATCAAATTTGGAAACCTTTGTGCTGCAGCCCACCGTGCTTTCTACCGTCAATTCTGTGCAGCCTCAAAACGAATTACGACAGGTGCAGCTGCAGCTTAAGGTGAAACCTAGTCTGGGCAAGTCTCAGCACACTACGGTTTTGCTGCACTGCCTGACGCCACCCACCACCGTATCCTACCGCTATTCCATTCCCCAGCGGGACTCTAATAAAGAGACATTGGAACTTGCTGCGGAACTCCCAGCCGGAACTTATTGGGTACAAATCGCGGTCGATGGGGCATTCAGTAGACTTCCGTCTAATGGTGTCACTGCTGCTGATGGGCTACAAATCGAAATTGCATAGTCTGCAATTGTCTTCGGTGTGCTCATGACTGCAACTGTCGCTGACTCCTGGCTTGTCGCCAATCAACGCTATCTAATGGCAGCCCTCGACCGGGCCCACGGCTATCTAGCTCGTTTTTTGGGACAGGCTGAGGGCGTTGAACCCGACATGCAGCTGCATCAGCAGCTTCAGCAAATACAAGCGGAAATGGATGTGCCGCCTGCGATCGAGCGGCTCCGCCAAATCTGCAAGCTCTCTACCTTTGAACAGTTTGTGCTGCTCCTGTGTGCTGGATTGGAGCTAGATAGCCGCTTCATTCCCCTGCTCTCGACCCTGCAGGGCGATCCCCAGCGTTCTTACGTCACCTTCAGCGCTGCGCTTGCCGTTCTGCCCAATCCCCACTGGAATGCGCTCACCCCTACGGCTGCCCTGCGACGCTACCAGCTCATTGAAGTGGGGGCTGGCGTTAGTTTAACTTTGAGTCCGCTGCGTCTGGATGAACGCATTCTGCACTATCTGACGGGAACGCAGTACCTGGATGCCCGCCTGCTAGGGTTAATTGAGCCGCTGACCACTGGAGAAGAACTAGTGCCTTCACAGCAGGAACTCGTGGCGCCGATCGCTGCCGTTCTATCCAACGCACTTCAGGATTTGATGCCGCCAGTCATCCAGTTCTGCGGTGCTGAAATGGTTGCTAAACGAGCGCTGGCTTTCCTGGTGTGCGATCGGCTTCAGTTGAACCTGTGGTCCATGCCTGCGCACGTCGTCCCAACGCTGCCGTCTGACCTGGATCAGTTTATTCGCTTGTGGACTCGCGAAACGCTATTCAGCAATAGCGTTTTACTTCTGGACTGCGGCGATCTAGATGTGGGCGATCCTGCTCAGCTCACCCGCCTCACCCATTTAATTGAGCGACTGCCCAGCCTGTATTTCATCACCTGCCGCGATCGTCTTCGCCTGCCCAACCGCCCTGTCGTCCCCTTTGACCTGCATAAGCCTACCAGTGCTGAACAGTATGCACTCTGGCAGGCAACGCTTCAAACTTGTTTTCCCAGCCTCAACGGACAGTTTAACCCTCACCTGCACACCCTCACCTCCCAGTTCAATCTCAGTGCCGCTACTATCCGCACTGTTTGTGGCAATCTTGCCCCTGATCAGGAGGACACATCCGCTACCCTGCCCAACTTCACTACCCTCTGGGATACCTGCCGCTACCAGAATCGCCCGCGATTAGACGAGTTGGCGCAGCGCATCGATCCCAAAGCCGACTGGAAAGACCTGGTGCTGCCCGAAAACCAGACCCAAATTTTGCGAGAAGCGGCAGCACATGTACGACGGCGGGCAACCGTTTACGGACAGTGGGGCTTTGCCGAACGAGACAGCCGGGGACTGGGTATCAGCGCTTTGTTTGCCGGGTCTAGCGGCACAGGCAAAACCCTGGCAGCAGAAGTGCTTGCTCATGAACTGCGGCTCGATCTGTACCGGGTAGACCTGTCTTCGGTGGTCAGCAAATACATTGGCGAAACGGAGAAGAACCTGCGGCAGGTGTTTGATGCTGCCGAAGATGGCGGGGTAATTTTGCTGTTTGATGAGGCAGATGCCCTATTTGGTAAGCGCAGCGAAGTGAAGGATAGCCGCGATCGATATGCCAACATTGAGGTTAGCTACCTGCTGCAGCGCATGGAATGCTATCCGGGGCTGGCAATTCTGACGACGAACTTGAAGAGTGCGATCGACACGGCATTCCTGCGGCGGATTCGCTTTGTGGTGCAGTTCCCCTTTCCGGATACGAACCAACGTGCCGAAATCTGGCGACGCATCTTCCCGAAAGACACTCCCACCGAGGCGCTGGAACCACTGAAGCTGGCTCAGCTTAATGTTGCAGGCGGTAATATTCGCAACATTGCCCTAAATGCGGCGTTCCTGGCTGCTGATGCAGAACAGCCTGTTGGCATGAAGCATGTGCTGCAAGCTGCCAAGACGGAATACGCCAAGCTGGAGAAGACGCTGACAGAATCCGAGATTGGCGGCTGGTTATAACGGTTCTTCACATTTAAACACTAGACTTTGGTCGGTAGTATTTCACGCTCAGGTGCAGTAGCTTGACCAGATAAATAGTAATTGCATCCGATAGTGAGCGGGAGTCTAAGAACGATGAGCGATCGCCTGCAAAAACACCGCAAATCCCCTTCGATCGATCCCGCTCCTCAAGCAGTAGGGCTGTTCAATCCGGTGCAACGAAAAGCTGTGCCTGAGTCAGCGATCGCCCCACCTATCGTTAAGCCGCCGCAGGGGTTCGACTTTCGCAACGTCTCTGTGGAAAGACCACCTGAGCAAGGAGATTTAAGCGATCGCCCCTCAACTTCATCAATCCAGCCCAAGCTGACAGTTAGCCAACCAGATGATCCTTATGAGCAGGAAGCCGATCGCGTTGCCAATGAAGTCATGCGGATGCAAGATCCAAGAGCAATGGAACAGGGGTTGGTGATGCGATCGCGCTCTGAAGCTCTACAGCGTCAATGGTCGGATAGTGAGGAAGAAGACGAGTTGATGCGAAAGTCCAGCGAAGCAGGAGAAATAGGTGAAGGGGCGATCGAGCAGGTGAATCGAGCAGTGCGATCGGGTGGGCAACCGCTCGATCAATCTACCCGCGACTTTATGGAGCCTCGCTTTGGTCATGATTTTAGCCAAGTGCGAATTCATGCTGATTCCCAAGCCTCTGATTCGGCTCAAGCGATTCATGCTCGTGCTTATGCTACTGGGGAGGATATTGTGTTTGCTTCTGGTCAGTATTCACCTGGTACTGATGCGGGAAAACGATTGTTGGCGCATGAGTTGACGCATGTGGTGCAGCAAACCGGAGGGGGAAGCTTACAATCTCATCACGCTGGAAAACTTCAAGCTGACTCCAGCCCTCAAGCAATGCAGTCTACACTCAATGCACCTAATAAAATTCTCCAGCGTGATGAGAGCCAGAGTGCTGGGCAGCCTACGCCTCAAGGTACATCTACTCCTACCCCGACGCCTGTTGAAAACACTGCAACTCCAGAGCAAACAGAGGCGAGGCAGCGAATCGATACTGCCCTCCAAGACTTTTCACAAGCTGCATTTAAAGCAATCAAGGCTGAGGATTGGTCAGCGGCAACTTCGGCAGAGAAGCTTAAACTGATTGACAGAGCAACCGGAATTGATCTCTCTTGGGTTGGTCCAAATGACGAAGCTTCGATTGCGCAGTGCTGGGCTAGCTTCGGGCAAGGCTTTGAGGCAGTTGTTGAAGCTAATCCCATTCTTTGGTCGCGTAGTATCTGGCGAGGGGTAGATCCGGATGCTATCCCTCAGACAAAAGGAAAGTATGACCAGTTCAAGCAGGATGTCCTTGCTGTTGTCTCTGATAACCTCACTAAAAATGAAGACAGAATTGTCGCTGAGATGGCTGAGTTTGGTTTAACGCCGCCAGCAAATCTGCTGCGACCGGGTCATCCTGGTGCCCGTGAAGCTGCCGCCCTTAATGTCACTGGGTCATCCCCCAATGAGAAGCTAAAGGAGCAAGCTAGACTTGCCAAGATTGCACTCAACTACAAGAATCACCTCAATGAATTGAAGAAGGTCCAGGTAGGGCTTGATCAGCGCAAGTTTGATCCTGGCAATCCAACTGAAGACTCCCAGGATCTTGTCATTTACCAAGGGATGACCTCTTGGCAATGGCTGAAGAGTGAGTGGGACAAAGTGACTGCTGAAATGGCTCTGATCTTCAATGCTTGGCCCGCTCTCTATGCCGCGGATCTCCAGGGAACGCTTGAAGTGTTAGCCAGTCAGTCCTATGACAAAGTGCCTGAGTCAGGTCTGCCTGCTGACATCGCAGGTGCGCAGGGGCAAGTTCAGTCCGGATTGGAGCCGGTTAAAAAGACATTCCACAAGACGCTTGAAAATATCCAGGCTGTGCGCTCAAATAGCTCTGATCCTCTAGACTTTCCACCAGTTCACCATGCTCTTTTTAGTGGAAAGACTGGTTCGCGCAAATGGTCAGGGTCTGTCTATTTGCCAATTATCAATGATGAGCGTCAGCTTAAGGATGATGTTGCAGCGGCTGCAAAGTTTGGGATGGATGCTATCTCCTTTGCTGTGATGCTGCTAGGTCCTATCGGAACTCTAGCAGGGGCAGCGATTGCCATAGGTGCTGCCGGTGCTAGTGCCCTGCAATCTAGAACTCGCGCAACTGAACTGGCAGCAGCGCATGGAGCATCAATTGGACAGGATACTGAACTGGTGACAAAGGAGGCAGTGACCGCAGCCGAAGCTGAAGCTCACAACAAAGAGATTGAACTAGGTATTGCTGTAATCATGAATGTTGTGCCGCTTGGAGTTGAAGCAGCAGCTGCACAACTCAAACAAGCCAAAATGCGAGAAGTAGGAGGTGAGAACACTGAGGGCTTCGGTGGACTGCGGTCTAAGCTGCGAAGCCGCCAGCAAAGTCCTGAAGCTAAACCAAGCGAGCTTGAGGGGGCAGAAGAGGGAACGACTGAACCTGAGGGCGAAACAACTGCCCGTGATACTGCACCAGGTCCAATGTTTGATAAATTTAAGACGCTATTTAGTCCTAAACCCTGGACAGAACCTGAAGTTCTGAGCATTGTCAGTCGTAGTAGAGGAGGACAACAAGCCTTACAAATTCAAAACAGGTATAAAGTCAGGCTTGCTCCACATGGAACGTCATCGTTCTTTGAACCTATTCCAGGAGACACCGTATACCTAGCTGCCAACCAAAGTTCTGAACAGGCTGCAATAAACTATATACATGAGATGATCCATGTAGAATGGCACCACACAAATCTAACGGTAAATACTCGTATCAAGACGGTATCACGGGCTGAATATGTTGAAAGAATGCTGCTTGAAGAAGCTACAGCACAAACTAAAGCCATTCAAGTAAAATATGAGCTTCAAGAACAGGGTGGTTTTTCAGCTAGTACTCCGCTTGAGAGGGAATATGACAAGGCATATAAAGCTGCTGAGAAAGCTGCCGTGAAAGAGATTCAGAAACGGGAGGCAGGAAAATTTAAGAAAGGAAGTTGGAATCCAGAAGCAAGCGGGGTTAAGGCTGAAGTTAAGCAGAGAGCTGAGGAGGCTGGTTTTAATGCCGTCATAGATGGTTTTAGGTCAGGTAGAGTCACAAACTCTGTTGATGGGAAAACCTATCCAGACTACTATGGAAAGGGATGGGATAAAGCAAACCCCTAGTATAAATAGCAGAATTTAACTAATAGTAAGCTTGAATGAACATATTTCTAGATTTTAAGTTTGAATTGATAAGATTAAAAATTAGCAAACTGAAAGAAACTATTACTTAGAGAATGGCAACCATTAAAAAAGTAATTGAGCGTGATTGTGTTCAGGATGAGAATAGGAGATTAAGAATGCAAGCAGACATACGTCAATTGCTGGGTCAGGCACTGCTTTCAATTGATGCAGCAACCGCGGACTTAGTTCTGAATTCAATGACTGAGATCGAACGTTATCCCACGCAATGCTTCAAATCGTATCAAATCTACCGAATTTATCATCCTAATCCCTACCGTCCGATCGCTTTTTACATTGGGTTTGCAGTCGGTGAAACAGTGTATATCCTCACTGGAAATCCAGAAGATTATATTGATTGTGCTCGTGCTGATCACATTGTCATCGACACACCGGAAATTGCAGCAGATTATGCCTCGACGTATCTTGTGACAACACGTAATCCCTCTGAACTTTTTTATCTTGTGCAGTCTGCAGATGAAGCAAAGTTTTTCCCTAATCCAGACGCCGAAGAGTCAGAACAAATAGCAGCTTTTCTCTATAAATACCGTTCGGTCATCACACCTTTGAGCGCAAAACCTGTAGATTCCGATTTTCTAGTAATAGTTTATGCTATTCGGCAGCAGACCCTAGAGCGGCATTACTTGACTGTGAGTAGGAACGGGGCAATTGAGGTTAGGATCGATCTTTTGGAAAGAGACCTGCCCTTAGTTTATGGATTGTAAATTTTGTCACATGCTCGGTCTCTTTACTGTGTGGATGTAATTGAACAAAGCGTGATCTTTACTACACACCATGACTAGTGCAAACCGTTTACCTAGAAATTGAGTTTAGATGCAAAACTCAACATTTTTAAGAGTTGCGCGATCGCCAGCCGCTCCCATTTGTTCGAGTGTGTTGAATGTGCTGCTACGATTCAGCAATTTCTGATCAGCCATAGTGTTCCTGGTCAACTCATTCGTCTTTCTACCGGCAGTACCGGAGAACCTTTTTGCAACATTTACCACGAGCGTTTACAGGAAAATATTTCAACGCACTTCAGCAACCAGCATCAGTAAAAGGGATGTGTTAGCTTGAAGTACATCTTAATGTTGTACTTCTGCTTCAGAAAATCCGTGGAGGCATTGCAAGATGTTCGATCGCCTGAGAATCCATCGCTCCAAAGCTGCTTCACCTCCAGAGCAATCCATCTTTCGGCAGGTGTTGCAGCTTCCAAAAGTGCATGAGCGAAACGATCAACATCAGGCGTTGCGCCGATCGCCCCTCCCCTACAGCTTCAGCCAAGTTCCCGTTCATCTCCAAGCAAAACTTACCGTTAGCCAGCCCAACGACCCTGCCGAGCAGGAAGCCGATCGGATGGCGGATCAGGTAGTGCGGATGCAGGTGCCCCATTCCTCGCAGGAGATTGGGCGATCGCTCCAGACTTCCGTGCAGCGCAAGTGTGCCACCTGTGAAACAGAAGAACGCCAGACCCAGCAGCAGGCAGAGTCTGACCAACCTACCGCGCAAGTACAACGAGTCGTGCAGTCAGGTGGGCAACCATTGGATGCGGACACCCAAGCGTTCATGAAACCCCGCTTTGGGTTTGACTTTAGCCAGGTGCGAATTCATGCAGACGAACAGGCATCCCAGTCGGCAGAAGCGGTAAATGCGCAAGCTTATACCCTTGGCAACCATATCGTCTTTCGATCGGGTCAATACGCTCCTGAAACCGAGGCGGGCAAGCGTCTACTCGCACATGAACTGACCCACGTCGTTCAGCAGCAGTCTGGGAACAAAGAGGTTCAGCGGGTTTGTGCAGCCTGTGAGGAAGAACGCATTATGCGGCAAGAGGACGGTGAACAGCCAGCCGCTTCACCGGGGTTAGACTTGTCTCCCAAGGATGGAATTGAACCGGGTCCAGCGCAGATTGAAACCTCTTCGCTTGATATCGATCTAGCTGCTCTGTTGTCTGCTTCATCTGCTTCGGCAGCTAACCTGGATACCTCGAGTGCCACTCCTGAGGATACAGCTATGGGAACTGCTGCAAAATCCAGTTGTGTTCCCAATCGAGCGTTGAGCTGGGCAGATTTTAAGGGATCGCCTAGCGGCTCATTTTCGGCTGAAACTGCCTACGACATAAAGCTGCAGGTAGCGAACGGCACCGCCAGCATCGCCGCGATTTTTAACAGCTCGAAATCTTGGGTGAAATCAGAATACAAGAATCCCTCCAGTCTCACCGATACCCGCTGCGACAAAGCCATCAGTTCCTGTGAGGATTGGTTTGCAGAGAATTCCAGCGGGACTTGGGGACCGTTGAAGAAGGATGTCACGAAATGTGCGGCTTCCGTGGCTTACAGCGCTTCGGCGATCGCTAACAGCAAATCCGAGTGTTCTAGCGTCGTCGGTGCGGAGTGTACTCGCGTAGCTGGGTTAGAATCCACGCGATTACTCAGCCACGAACAAACCCATTTTGACATCGGCTGTGTGATTGCAGACAAAGGAACTGCAGCATTAATTGCCGCTCCCTCTGGCGATCAACAGAATGTTTTGAACCGCGTGAAGCGAGCGGTCAAAGACCAAAACAAAAAATATGACGACGATACAAAACATGGATGCGATAGTAGCGCCCAGTCCCGCTGGCAATCAGATGTGAATAGTGGTTTAGGCTCGATCAAAATTTGATCGATCGAGGCAGACTTGTTAGATAAGCGTGTTCACGAAGAGATTCAATACAAAGACCAACCGTATCGCCTTTTTCTGTTCAATCTAGTTTCTCCAACTCCGTGGAATTTGCTGGATTGGATTTCTCGGCTGTTGCTGGGGCTGCTGGAGAATCTTCTCCAGGAGTTTCTGCCAGAGAACTATCTGGTGAAGCATCTTCCAGGGCAGCTGTAGGCGATGACGGTTTTTCCTGCTGCGGGGCAGTAACAAATTCCTTCCAGGCAGCTTTAGCAGCAGCTCCCAAGCGGCTTCCCAGCTCCGACGCACCTTTGGTGGCACTTTCTCCAAGGCGTGTGCCAATCACGGCAGAAGTTTTCGTCATCGACTGCCAGTACTTCTCAATTTCCTGTTCAAGCTGCTCCTGGTCAACATGTTCTTCGATCGATTCCTTTGCGGTTTGTGCTGCCTTCAGAAAAGCCTCGCGAGTAAACTTGCCCGTGATTCGGAGATCGGCAATTGCCCGTCGTCGAACCACGTTGAGGAGCGCCTGCGTTCTGATCTCTAAGCTAGGCGTAATGCTACCAGATTGGTAAGGAACGATCGCCCCTGACGATTCAGGAACTAGCTCTGCTTCAACCACCTCTACGGGTTCTTCAGGTTCATCTGAAGCTGCGTTCGTTGGTTCATCTTTCAGTTCTTCAAGTTCATCAGCATCAGCTTCTGCAACAGGATCGTCTGAAATCACATCCTCAAAAAGCAGCGTAAAGCCGCCGATATAAACGATGTCGCCGGAGTGCAGCGCATAGCCTTGGTTTACCGTGGCGATCTGTTCCTGCACCATTGAGCCGTTCGTGCTGCCTAAGTCGCTGAAATAAATTTGCCCCTCGCGTCGGGCTAGTTTTCCGTGCAGGCGGCTAACGTTGGGGCTGTCCAAGACTAACCCTGAATTTGGCGATCGTCCCACAAAGCAACTGCCGCCCTCAGCTAGCAGCGCGTTCAGATCGACCTGCCGAACTTCCGTCTGGGTACCTGAATTGAGGATTCTGATTTTCATAGCGTCCTGCTTACAGTACGACAGATCCCGCTAAGACATTCTTTAGATAATGAGCAATCGCCTCTGCGGTGGGTAAATTATTGGCTAACAGCACCTGATAGACATTGCAAGAGCGTGTCAGTGCCTCGTCGTTTGCCTGAGTTGGCTGTGGTGTAAAAAAGTCTCGCAGAAAAATGACGGCAAGTACCTTATCCGAGGTAATCAAACTGTTGACCGTTTGATAACCGCCAGTCGGTACGGCAGGTGTTTGCTGACTGATCTCTAGCCCCACACTCGCAAGTGACTGACTAATGAATGGCGTTGAGATAGTCAGGCATTGGGATAGGAAAGCGCTGTGCCGCTCTACAAATTGCGTCATTTCTGCCAATTGGCTGTCATGGCAGAGCAGGGCAATGTATCGATCGCTGAATGGCTGCGGCAGCTCTTGATCGACACTTACAGGAGCCTCGCTATCGGCTGCGATGATAGGGATAGGATTGACAGTTTCGATAAAGGTAGGAATTTCTGAAACAGGGTTGGTGATGGGTTCGCTAATAGGCTCATGAATAGGTTCCGCAATTGACTCAGGTACAGCTTCGGTAATAGGCTCCACATCAGATTCAGTACCATCGGTATCAGATTCAACCACAGTCCCGATTTCAGTTTCCGTCAGCGGTTGAGGTGTTTCGACGGCGATCGAGTCTTTCTGGGACAGGGCATCTGGGGAATAAGCCTCTGATGCAGATTCTATGAGGAGTTCCTCAACAGATTCAGCCGTCACCCCTTGCAAAATGGTGGCATCAGGTTCTGAGGCAAATGCTGGAACGGCAGCAACCTCCTCCATGGATTGAGTCGCTGTGGGTTCAGAAACCGGGACAGACGATGGTGCGATCGCATCATCAACGGCTTCAAGCATCGGTTGTTCAACGGTTGCCTCCGCAGCTGTTTCAGATAGATTGGTAGGCTGCACGACTGTGGCTTCATCAGCTACTTCATCAGCAAAGTCAACTTCTTCTATAGTTTGGGCAACTGCAGGTTCAGAATTCACGGGTTCAGAATTCATAGCAGCATCTGACTCAACCAAATCGGCAAGTTGAATGACAGTAGGATCACCCGCAATAGCGAAGCCTTTTGACCCATCTGTTGACTCAGCTAATTCAGTTGTTGGCTCAGCTAATTCAGTTGTTGGCTCAGCTGTTAACTCGGTCGGTTCAACTACTGACTCAGTTATTGGCTCTATTGGCTCAGCGATCGACTCCGCCTCAAATAAAGTAACGGACAGTGGAGCGTCCTCGTTGACAGGTGCTGCTTCCCAAGTTTCTACTGGAGAACTACCAATGTCATCTTCCGATTCATCATCTTCTGATTCATTGGATGCAATGTCATTTTCTTCTGTCGTATCTGAAATCGCGGCCAAAGCAGCTAGTAGTTCTTGATCAACTTCTGCTTCGTCCGTTTCAACGGGTGATGTAGAATCCGTTGTAGAAACCGTATTCATTTCATCTATTTCGACGAGCGCAGGAGACTCAACGGCAATCTCTGAAACAGGAGCAATAGATTCTTCATTTGAGGTAACGGATAGGACAGGTTCAGGAGTGTCATCCGGTGTTTGAAGGGCAGGTTCCTCGGTGGCGATCGCCGACAGTCCAAGAAATTGCCAGGAATTTCCTACTACCGTTGCGTCTGGGCTGCTCATTACTGTGAGTGACAAATCTTCTAGCAAAGACTCCACTTCCCGCAGCATTAGCGTAAACTCCCCAATCCGGACAATATCGTTGGGTCTTAAGGGATAGGGTTGATTGGCAACTGCCAATTTTCCGTTGACCAGGGAGCCATTTGCGCTACCCAGATCGTAATAAGTATATTGCCCGTTTTGATTCACGAATTTACCATGCAGACGGCTCACGTCCGGGCTTTCCAACACTAAACTCAGATCGGGCGATCGACCAATCAAACATTCCCCCGTTCGGGCGGTTGAGTCTTCCAGACTGAATTCTCGGACTTCGCTCTGAGTTTCGACGTTCAAAACTCTCACTCTCATAAGCTCTTTTCTCCTTTATTGAACTGTCCGATTCGTTCGAGTTAGTACTCAGGAAATACGAATCGTCTTATGTCAACCTTTTGAATACAGATAAGGTAACAGCAGAAAACTTAAAACAATGCGAACTAGAAGTGCGATCGAGAATTACTATACTGTTCCGCTCTGAACAGGTAATGTACCTAAAAAGGTTCAAGATGTATTGGTTATGTAAGTCTATTACTGATGTATTCCGCTATAACCGCTTGTTTATCTTGCTTATTTCCTCAACCCAGCGCTGGCGATCGCGATGGTCTAGATTCAGGATTGCATCGGGTGACCAGTGAAAGTAAAAAGCAATAAAGGCTACCTCCTCGTACAGTTGAGCCGAGGGGTAGCTCAAGGCTCCCCCGCCAGCAACAGCTCCACGGCGAACTGTTCCTGACATCGCGGGCACTCAGCAGGAATGTGGACATCTCCTTGCTGATTCAGGCGGTTGTAATATTCGCGCAGGTACGCCAAATCCCGGATCGTCAGCTTTTCCAATAAAGCAGGCTTGACGGCATTCAAACTACCCAAACGGCAGATTACCTGAGACAGCATGACGAGAAACCCATAGGCAGGGTTCTCCCTTACTTTCAGGTTTCCTTGCACCAGCAGTTCATCCCGCGCCGTTGCTAAACGCATGAAGCCATGACGGTGCTGCCGATTCTGGTCATCGATCAATCCCTGAGGCAGGGTAAAGGGAAATTCAGTCTGTAATTTGAGTTGACGAGACATAGAACGAGCCTTAAACGAGTGCTTCGATCACAGATTCGGATACAGCCCCTTTGCTTTCATCATCTGCTGCATCCAAACCATTGATTTGACAAT
Organism: Phormidium tenue FACHB-886; assembly: GCF_014764505.1. GTDB lineage: Bacteria > Cyanobacteriota > Cyanobacteriia > Elainellales > Elainellaceae > FACHB-886. Next base: position 76,412 of record NZ_JACXWX010000020.1, on the reverse strand, counting down.
AGAGCGTTTGCAAACAGTTCAAATCCTGGGCAAAAAACTCCTCCACCACCGATGGCGTGACTTCGGTTAAGGCTCCTAGCCGAGTAATCACTCTGGCAAGAATGATGATAGTGGCATAAGCGGGGTTAGCCTTCACGCGAGGATCGCGCATGGGTGCAATTTCGTCAATTGCAGTTGCTAGCCGCATTGTGCCTCGACGGTGCAGATTGCCGTCAGCATCCAGGTAGCCCTTGGGCAAAGTAAACTCAAACTCTGTCTGGAACATACAACCTCATTTCATTAGTTCAGACACCTTCTCAAATCAAGGAACCTTAAAGACTGTCCAAAGTGTTGCTCATTTGACTCGCGCAAAATCTTCAAAGGCGACTTCCAATTCCTCAACCTCGATCTCGCTACTGCGGGCACTGACATCGGTGATTTTGTAGCTGGTGGGCCAGGCTCTAAAGAAGTTAAATCGCGCCACTTCTTCAGATCCCTGGCTGTAAATCACTAGTGAGGCATCTCGCCGCTGATCAGCCCACTTGCCTTCCTGCACCTGCTGAAACCAGTTCCAAAAGGCAGTAGAAAAAGTCATTCCCCGGCGTAAAGTCAGGTTGCCGCTTTTAGCATTTCCAGGAAGTTTCGTTCGCACGACCCTACCCCTATTGGATTTTCCCCAGGTTTGCGGCGTGACCTCACACACCTCAATCACTTCCTGAGTCCGCTGGAAACCGCGACACTCTAGAAAAATGGCATCTACCGGATATTTAGAACCAGTAATTTCTAAGCCCAGGTAAAAGCGATGAGCCGTGAGAATTTCAAAATCGGCAACCATGACATGCTCCTGATCACTTACTGCACACGGGTAATTCCTTCATGCACTAGTTCAACAGTTTCATTTGCCATATCCCCACCAGAAGCGGTCATCGTGGGACCGGTGTATTTGCAGGGATAACAGCGTGTAATTTCCCATCGAGCTTGCGCCTGACCAGCTTGATCGTAGGCTGTGACTGAGCCATCCTTGCGGTTGCTATTCCACTGGCTTGGATCGCCCATGTTTTTGTTGCATGCCTCGTACCAAATATACAGATCTTTATCGCTGGTGGCGATCACTTTAATTGTCACGTTTGTGAATTTAACAACGGTGGGTGTGGCCTGACGGGTCGAACGCCCCCCTTTAGTGGAGCCGTGAACTTCTTGCGCGGGAGTTGATTCAACTCCCAATCCGCTGATTTCTTTGATGATTTTTCCTTCAATTCCGTTTGCTTCAAAGTAGAACTTACAGGCAGTCAAAAATTCAGCCATTGCGAGAACTCCTGAGTGAAATGATGAGTGGATTGGGTGGGCAGCGTCCACCAAAACTTTATTTAAACTGTTTCAACAGGTTAGGCAGCTACCAAAACTCGCGGTTTGGTCTATCTGCGAGTAGAGGGCACTGCCCACCCTTTGAGGACTATTCAGCGTTTTGAGTCGGATCCCACTGACTAATGCGGAAGATCACGAATTCTGCCGGACGTACGGGACAAATTCCAACTTCGATGTACAGGCGACCCAGAATCATTGTTTCAGGTGGGTTCAGTTCGGCATCGCACTTCACGTAGAATGCCTGCTCCGGTGTGACACCAAATAGGGCGCCCTCCCGCCAAATCCGTTCCAGGAAGTTGTTGACCGTGCGTCGCACTCTAGCCCACAGGTCTTCATCGTTGGGTTCAAACACCGCCCACTGCGTCCCCAATTCGATCGACTTCGCAATGTAGCTGACCAATCGCCGCACGCTGATGTATCGCCACTCAGTTTTATCAGGTTCAACCAGCGTGCGTGCCCCCCAGATCCGGATACCGCGATCGGGAAAGTTGCGAATACAGTTAATTCCTTTAGGGTTAAGCAATTCCTGTTCCCGGAAATTGGTTTCGTAGGTCAGCCCAATCACCCCTCTAGGAACTTCATTCGCTGGCGCTTTGTAAACTCCCCGCGTTTCGTCGGTGCGTCCCCAAACGCCCATCATATGACCGCAAGGAGGAACGGCGATCGGTCTGCCGTTTTCTTTAGGGTTGGGGACTTTTATCCAGGGATAGTAGAGAGCGGCGAACATGGAGCGGCGGTTCCATCGCTCGACCCATTCCAGAACCTCTTGCGGTTTGACGCGATCTGGCGGCGGATCCAGCACTACCATACGATTGGGTGGGTTAGGAATATCTCCATCCAATGCTCCCTCACAGGAGCTAATCATGAGTTCCATAATGCCATGTACCTGATCCAGATTCAGCATTTGCGCTTCGTAGGCACGCATCAGGTCAGGACAGGCAAGCATGGTAATTTCGTCGATTTCCAGCAGTCCGCGGACTCCCGTGCGATCGTCGCGTACGCCTTCAACATCGCGGGCGAACTGATCAATGCGGGCAGGCAGAGGCGGCGGAGCTAGCTCATAGGTTCCATTAATGGGACGGCGATTGGCAATGCGCCCCTGCTGGGGTGCTTCCTCAACGGTAATGTAGAGCGAAGAGCGAAGGGCAGTTAGAACAGGGGTGCCGTAGGGTTCGGGTACTTGAGGGTCCGCCGTTAAGTTCTCATACTGCTCAAGAATTTGCCCACCCCGCTTAATTTGCAGCGTAAAGAAATCACCTGCATCCGGTGCAGGAGGTGGGTTTTCAGTTCCTTCAGGGAGCGCTCGGGAGGCACCATTGTCGATCACGATTTGCACTGCGCCGCCAGATGCCTGCTCTGGACGTAGGGTGAAGACCAGAACCGGACGACGATTGCCGCCACGTCCGGGAATTTCAAGAGTTGCGGGTTGCGGATTGCGGGGGGCTGAGGCACTGGGAAGTTGAGTGCCAATGCTGGTGACCCAGCATCGTCCACCACCGTTAAGGAAATATCCGTACACTGCAAACGGCAGGTAGGCATTGAAAGCGGTAAACCCGTCGGAATTTGGGCGGGCGAAATGACGTAGATATTGAGTCCAGTTTGTGATTAACTGGGGTCTGAATAGATCTGCACCTTCTCGAATGTCTTCTGTGAAGCCGACGAAACCAGCGATCGCCGTACTTACTCCCTCGATCGGGCGACTGCCCCGATCAATTTCTTCAATGTAAACACCAGGGGCTTTATAATCTAGTCTTGGCATAAAGGGTTACTCCAGATTCAGCTTACTTGTGGGTTGATTTAAAGCGCTAGCGAGGCTCCTGTTGCAGGCAGTTACGCTATAGGCAATAAGATGGGAAATCAACGGGGAGTCAACAGCACTTCCTTGAATGTTCTACTGCTGCCATCAACTAAGACATTGCAGTTCTGAGAAACAAAGCTGGGATGTTGCAGGTTGAGGATAAAGTTACCGTTCCGCAGGTTGTCAAAAAAGAACAAACCGTTTTGATTGCTGGTGGTCTGTTTTTCGGTATCCAAAAGTCGAACTGCCACTTCTGCCAGCGGTTCTTCTGTAACGACGTGTTTGATAACGCCGCCAATAGTGGCACGCTGCACAAGAACATGGTTCGAGGCGTTTTGCGGCGGGTTATCTGTAAGACTGATGATGCGTTCCCAAACTCGGTACGTCTGATTGCTCTCCTGGGTAATAGGAGCCGTAACCGTCAAAAATACCGCTGGACGTAGGGGTAAACTGAGAGCGCCCCACAATGCACCTAATTCGATCGGTGGGGCAACAGACAAAGACAGTGCCAAATTGCCATAACCCCGCAGTTCAGGAGCTAGAAAGTCTTCCTGGAGGGCTCGGTGTCGCAGCAGTACCCCTAGCGCTTCATTCAGAAGATGGTATTCCCCTAGCGCTGTCCGATCCCAAGCGGTAATCAGCAGCGAAAGGTCAAACCAATCCGGCGCCCAGCCCACGCGAGCAGTTTGCGGTTGCCTATCAGCGTTGCGCCTATCAACTTGTCGCCCGGAGTGCTGAACCTGTTTACTCTCTCGAATATCGTAGAGATAAAGATTCAGAAATCTACCTGCAGCCTCTTCGCGCCGGCTTCCAGGACGGTTAAAGTCAATCTGCTCGGTGCTGGTTAGCGAGGTGCCACCTGCCAGAATTTCTGCCAGGGTTTGAAGCACGGAAATTAGCATACCTGTTGATGTGGTGGATACTTATCAGGTTAAAAGGCACTGAATTGGAATGAGAATAGACCTTCGTCTAGAAAGCGCAGACGGTCGTTCTAAGCAACTTTCAGGCGTACTACCTCCAAATATCTGAGTCTGGTCTTTGGCACGTGGAGAGATGCAAGATTGATAGCCAGCTTGCCCTGAGATTGTAACGAAATGATTCAACATAGCTGGCGCTGCAGAATTACGCTCTGCTTTTTCCGAATTCCCTCAGAAGTACGTATGGCGATCCGCTTAGATTTGCATAGAGGGCAGCCGTGCCGTCGTCTGTGTGGTGGCTTCGCACCTCATTGTTTACAAGCTATCTGTGACTGCTATAGCTTGCTTCTGTCAATTGTCTAAAAAGGGGTTTTTTAACCATCCTCTAAGATCACCTTACCTTTTCTGACATTTTCAGACTGACAAAGCCGATCGACTTGCATACGCTATAGGGGTAGCGATGAACCTGCTGGATCGAGCGAACTGCGCGAATTCAAGGTTAGGTGATGCAGCATCTTTAACTGAGCCACGCACAAACTGATCTAATTATTCTGCAAGGATTTAGTAGAAAATATTCTCCAAGTCAGGGCCACCTATTCCATTTCTCAATAACCCAATTCAAGGAGAAATAATATGGGGACTATCAGTTACGAAAACTATAACGACAGCCTAAAGAGCTGTTTTGCGCGCTCTAAGCATCTAATAGACCTTTGTCTAATTTTTGTTTATCAGTCAAGTTTCTCAAGTGCAAATTGAAGGTGAGTTCTAAGAGATGACTACCATGCCCCCTGGAACTGCACCTCTAGAAACCATGCCCGTTAAACCCTCAGACTTTGACTCTAGGTCCCTGAAGTCGGAGAATCTAACACAGTTTTGCCAGCGCCGTGCTGACCACCTGACAACGCACAGCAGCATCGCCCTGGTGCGAATTGTCTATCAAGATCCATCAACGCAGCATAAAGCGGTTTGGAGTCGCAAGGAAGACTGTTTGCTGGTGCCAGAGCTACTGCACTATCTGACATCTGAAACCTGGCTATGCGATTTTCCACCAGTTCTATCGTTAAGCCGGGTTCCCTTAGATAGCACTCAGTATCACGGGTATCTTTGTCCTATCGGCTATAGAAATCAGCAGCCAGAGTACCTGTTTGTGCTCTCCAAGCAACGATTAGCGTCTGATCAACAGAATTATTTAATTGAAACCGCTACTTGCTTAATTGAATATCTAGAGCTATACCGCAATACATACCAGAAACAATCAGAAATTCATCTACTAGAGCATATTATTCATCGTATCGGTCATCAGCTGCGAAATCCATTAGGATTAATCGCACTTTATGCCGAAACACTACGCCAAACTTCAACTACCCAAACTGTTCAACAGCAGGCAGGCGTCATCTGGGACACCGTGCAACATTTGCTCACCAATCTGACCGATCTAATCTATTGCGGACAGAGCGATCGGCTCAACACCAGCCTGCAAGACCTGCAAGTCTTGGTCAGTGAAAGCGTTGCTGCTTTCCAGCCATTCATTGAGCAGAAGCAAATCACGGTCAGCTATCCCAACACCTCTGTTCTGCTGCAGGTCGATCGCCTGCAAATCAAGCAAGTGCTTGACAATCTGCTGAGCAACGCCATCCATTTCAGCCCCATTAATGGCGCAATTACCTTGAATTGGTGGAGCTTTCAGGGAGAAGTGCTGATTCAGATTAGCGACCAAGGCAGCGGCATATCTGCCGATGCGCTGCAAAAAATCTTTAACCCTTTTTATACTCGTCGTCCGGGTGGAACGGGGTTGGGGCTGACGATCGCTAAGAAAATTGTGCTGGATCACCAGGGCAATTTATGGGCCCAATCTCTGCCTGAAGGGGGTGCCCAGTTTTCTATCACCCTACCTCGTCCGCTGATTAAATGAGTGCTTCTAAACGAGGACACCATGAATGTGACTTACCCCCTCCAGGTACTGGTTGTTGAAGACAATCTCCAGTTTCGGCAAGGAATTCTGACGCTGCTCCAGCTATTTTCTGAGCAGACCGGACACTCACTCAAGGTAGCCGCTGAAGCGGATGCTCTGGATCGAGCGCTAACTTTGCTGGTGCAGCTCCGCCCCTACCTGGTACTGCTGGATCTAGAACTGCGGGAGGGAAATGGCATCGCGCTGATTACCCGACTGCGAGAACTGGCGTTTGACTGCAGGGTGCTGGTGTTGTCTGCCCACGAAGAAGATGAATGGATTTTTCGGGCGATGCAGGCGGGTGCAAATGGCTATGTCTTCAAACACCGCATTGGCACACAGCTTTTTGAAGCTATCACAACCGTGTTACGCTCAGAAACTTACTTGCCGCTGGAAGTGGTGAACGGCTTTTTTCGGCAGTTTCAGTTTCAGGAGCAATCAAGCCAACAATCCCGTCAGCGGCTACAGCTCACGGAACGAGAACAGGATATTTTGAAGTGGCTTGTCCAGGGAGCCTCTAATGATGAAATTGCCAAACAGCTCCACGTCACCGTGGCAACGGTTAAATCGCATCTGACTAGCATCTTTGAAAAATTGCAAGTAACCAGCCGCACTCAGGCAATCGTGACAGCCTTTAAGCTGGGGCTGGTGCAGAATTAGTTTATTTCTATTGTTCTTCTTACATTATCCTGAAATCTCTCAGATCGCCTGTGGAGGTGTTCTTTTGTCATCGCCTCGTCTGTATCCTGAATATCACTGTACTCGCAACGCTCCGCTGAGCTGCGATCGCCCCTGGCAAACCATCCAGGAGTACAAAGGGGCAAAATTTTGTGTAGATTGTGGGTTTCCAGCAACCCTAATGGCGGGGCAGGAGATTCGAGGGCGAAGAGGCACCTATCAGGTCAAGCAGTTTTTGGGGGCGCGGGGTTACGGTCGATTGTACGCTGGTGTGCGATCGGGAGATGGACAACCCATTGTGATTAAGGAGTATTTGCTGCCAGAGCGGCACTTCAACCCCACCGAAGCAAAGCGCCGCCAGGAGGTATTTGAGCAGCTAGCCGGGCTGACGCCAGCGGATGGTCGAGTACAGGATTTTCGGCTAGAGCAACCCTTGGAGGCGATTAGTGCCCGCCACTCCGAAGGAGCCTCCAGAGATCCCCGCTGCTATCTGATTACCGCTGAAAAGCTGCCAACCCCGACCCTGCGTCAGTTCCTTGCTGCCCAGGGTGCTATGCCACCACAGCAGGTGCGAGAAGTGCTCAATCAGGCGCTGCAAACCCTCCAATTTCTCCACACCCAGAAGTTTCGTCGTCCCTCTGGGCAAGTTGAAAAGGGAACGGTGCATGGCAATCTTAATCTAGATAGCCTGCTGATTTCGGGCAAAGCAAGTCAGTTTTACATTTATCTGTGCGACCTGGCATCTTGGGAATTTCTGTTTGATCCCGCACTATCGATGCAGGGCGTCCAGGTTAAACCGGGAGAAGACCTGGAAAACCTGGGGCGAATTGGGTTTGACCTGTGGCACGGGCAGGAAACAGAACCGACAACAGAATACGATGCCAGCCTCTACAACAATCAGCCGTGGATGCGTTCTGATCCGCTCCTGCGGGAGTTTTTGCTGCGACTAATGGGGTTTGGTACACCGTTTGAAAGTGCGGAAGCAGCGCGGCTAGCGTTGCTCCAGCTCCCTCAATCGGGACAGGAAGCCGAAGAGGCACGAGTGGACAAGCGCGAATCCCTAAGTCGCCGCAAAACAAGATACTGGTGGATGCTGGCAGGGGCACTGCTGCTTCTACTGCTGGGTGGGATCGGCTTATTTCTGTTGCGTAGTTCCCCCACTAATCGCGAAAACTATGCTGAATTCAAGCGCCTGCGCGAGAAGTTCACGGATGTCATCGGCATCCCGAAGGGCAGATATCTCTACACCAGTGAAGCCGGAGCAACCTGGACCACCGTTCTACCGCTAGAGAAAGTAAACGGTCGGAAACTTGAGAATTTGTTGATCCAGCCTAATGTCAATCAGCAGGTCTTTTTTGAGCATCGGGGCATCTCCTCTAAAGGGTTGCTGCAAGATAGCGCTATTCCTAGCGCTGCTGTTGAATCTGTGCGGCAGCAGCAGGCTCAGTTTGCGATCACAACTCTGCCCGTAAATCCTTCTCCGTCTGACCCGTACAGCGCAGATCCGATCGCCTACGACGGAATTCTCGTGTACGTTCCGTTCAGTTTGCAGGGGGAAAATCTGCCCAAATCCCTGGAAGGACGCATCACGCTCGCAGATCTCCGCCAGATCTTCACCGGACAGCTAAAGAACTGGAGCCAGATCGGGGGACTCGATCGCTCGATCGAGGTAAGAGTGCCTACCGATCCTGAGGCGGTTTACTGGTTCAAAAAACAGGTGCTACAGGATGACCCACAGCTGGTTGCACAGTTCAATCAATTCGTTGCTCAGAAGTACCAGATTACCAGCAAAACCCTCCAGGACAGCCAGAACATTTTTGATACGGGAGGCCCCGGCATTATTAGCTTTGGCATTTTGAGCAGCGTGTGGGATCAGTGCAGAGGTTACCCTCTGGCAATTGCAGATGACCAAGGCAGCGTTCAGCCCCTCAAGCGCAATGCCACAAATCAGCCAATCACCCCTTCTGACCCCATCTGCGATAAGGCAAACCATCTGGATGTGCAGCTATTTGCATCGCAACGCTATCTTTTGGGATATTCCCTTACGGTGGTGTATCCTAGAGGCGATGTACGCCCTGGTGGTGAAAAATTTGCACTGCTGCTGAAGACCCAGCAAGGACAGTGTGCCGTGAGCAAGGTAGGTCTGGTGCCTCTACAGCCTGTCCCACAGAGCTGCACTCCACCTTAATAGCGCTGCCCTAGAGATTCTGTTGACATTATGCCGATCAACCCCTGCCGCAATTCCCAATGTGAGTTCTTCAACAAATCGCTGCCCAGTACAGCCAAGAACTGCCCCTACTGCGGACAGCCTCTAGGATCCGCCTTTCCGCCGCCAGCAGACCCTGTTCCTCTTGCTGCACCGCCGCCAGTTAGTTTCAATGCTGGGGCTCAGCCTGTCTACTCCCCGCCAAAATCTCCCTCCTATAGTCCTCCCCAGCCGCAGTATTCAACGCAACCAGCGTCGCGTCCGGTGCTGAAGCTGCTGCATTCCACGGGTCGTGAGTTTGTGCTAAATGGCGAATCGGGGATAATTGGGCGACGGGGGCAAAGTAGCCCAACGGCTCCTGAAATCGACTTATCGGGCATTCCTAGTGAGGGAGTGGTGTCTCGCGCCCATGCCAGAGTCTACTGGGACGCATCTCAGTTTAGCTATATGCTTGTGGACAACGGCAGCCGCAATGGAACGCTGCTCAACAACGCTTCTTTGCAACCGGGAACCCCCTACCCCCTGCGGCAGGGAATGACACTGCAGCTTGGTCAGGATGGACTGGTGCGGTTTACGGTCGTGGTGTAGAGGCGATCGCGCTTTATCCTATGCTACTGATCTTTATTTTGGTGCGATCGTCGTGAATTTCCGCTTCAGGCAATTACACTCAACATTCATAGTGCGATCGCCTGATTCGCCATGCGATCGACTGCTTGTTCATAAGAATTATCTGCTTGCTTCACTCTGCTGATTTCCAAGTGCTGGTGCTTGTCAAAAACCAGTGGCTGCCAGTTTGGGTTGGATAGCTGTAGGTGGGGGTGGTGAAGGCGGAGATACACCTGGAGCGGGTGCTGGGGTCACCTGGGAGGGATTTGGTTTAGACGTAGCATCTGGTTTAAACGTAGCGATTGCATCTCCCCCTAGACCATCCTCCATACCTTCTGAGACAGGAATGGCTTGGCTCTCTATCTCAAAAGATGCTCCAGGAAGAAGTACATTACCGATTCTGGTTTGAAGCTCACCGACGAACCCTCGATGACTTGTTGCAAAGGGTTTTGGATCAAAATCCCAGGTATCTCTGAACCTAGCAAGCCCATTAAACTGCCATCCTGCCTTTTGTTTAGTTCCATAGGGAATGGTGTAGATGATGCTGGTGAGAACTCCTTCATAATCTACTGTAAAGAAGCCAAGAGTCAAGGGAAGATGAGCTTGAGCCAGAGCTGAACCCCTAATAATTTTTTGCTCAGAGGTTTCCTCAGATAAAGTATCTATAGCGTGCGTGAATGTCTTAGAACCCCTAAAATCAACCTCTGGTTTAAGATCAAGCATTTCTTGTTGAGTAAGGATAAGCTTTTCACCCTTACCATCCATGTAATTGTTGATAAGTTTTTTGAACAAAGGGTGGCTATCGATGTTTGACCAAAATAACCGGTCAGCCTCTGTTGCAGGTCTTAAAGAAACCTGATTCTTGCTTTGGGGAACTTGAGAAATGTCTATTATTTGGGCGTCTGGCTCTGAGTTTGTATCCGTAGCTGTTACTGTATTGCTCAAATGCTCTGTTTGCTGCTGATCTTCGTTAGCAGGTCTACTTGGTTGCAGATTAGCGCCATTTTGCTGAATAACATGAGTCAGCTCATGAGCCGTTAGATTATCGTTTGCAGGTGACTTGCCAGCACCAAAGTAAATATCATTGCCAATGGCGAATGCATGAGCGCCCAATTCCTGGCTTAGTTGCACAGCTGCAGAGTCGGTATGGACTCGCACCTGCGTAAAATCTGCACCAAAGCGAGGTTCCATAAAGGCAAGAACTTCACTGGATAAAGGGCTTCCGCCGCCCCTGCTTTGATCGAGCCGACTCTCAATGCCCTCACCCACTTGAGTGCCAGTTTCCTTTGCCTGATCAGACGATCGCTGCACTGTTGTTCCTGGTAACTGCAGCGGCTGCGGAGAGGGGGGAGATCCGATCGCCTTGAAAGAAGCCGGACCAAACCCTAGCTTAGAGAGCTGCTTGCCAACATCTACATGCAACCCCGCCATAATATTGGTTCCGGCTACATTACCCTCAAACCCAAACCACTCTAAACCAGGCAACGAAATGACCGTGCCATTTAAGGGAGCATATACCTGTCTAAATGTTTCAAGATCCGTGATGGCAAATCCCAAAGCAGCACTACTAATGCTGACGACTGTGCTAACCTTACCAGCTGGTCCTAGCCTATTCCAAGTTTCTTTGCCCCGCTCTATAGCAGGCTTCTTAAGGCTTTCAATACCTGCATGAAATTCGCGAGTTTTCGCAAGTGCTTTGAAAATGTTTTCAGGCTTTCCAGGACGAGGAGATTCTGGTCCAGCTCCGCGAGGAACCAAAGGGGATTCAGGCGGGGTGGGCGGCAGCGCTGGAGGAGCCGGAAGACTGATGGGACCCGGCAGAGGCGAAGGAACATTAAAGTTGATTTGCGATAGTGCAGTCTCCACCACAGACGGATCGAGCTGCTGGTCAACATGCTGCTGGAGCATCGCCTCAAACTCTGGACTGAGTCCAAACCTCAAACCTAAGTCGATCGGAGAGGAACTTGCGGGGTCAGACGGCTGCATCACCGGAGGAAGTGGAGCAGCTTCATCACGTTGAATCAGTGGGCTAATCGAATTAGCTAATGGCTTCCGTTGCAGTTTTGCTTCAGATGGATTTTGAACAGCCTCAGGGGTAGACATTTGCATCACTTCAGCGGCAACGCGATCGGCTTCCTGCTCGTAAGGATCATCTGGTTGGCTCACTGTCAGCTTCACCTGTACCGACTCTATATTGGAATCTGCTGGTTCGATCTCAGCGCTCGCTTCACTTTGGTTTGCTGCTTCTCGCTCTGGGGACCGAATCGAGATACGACTAAAGTCGTGTATTGCGATAGGAACTGCACTGGGCGATCGAGCCACTTCCGATGATTGAACAGCATTGTGAGCATCAGCACTACGAAAAATTGAAACCGGGTTAGTTTCAGAGGAGCGGCGCTGAAGTCGAGTCCGTTGTTCCATAACACTCTCCGATGGTGCAGCGGGGGTGAGCAATGCCTTCAAGAACGGTGCGGAGCCGATCGTAGCTGAAGTAAAGCAATTAGCTAAAGGCTGGATACTTGATGCCCTAATCTAAATAGCTTACGTCTGACTGCCGGCAGAACAAACTAGACAAAAGTCTGATTAAGCAGTTTGTAACATTCAGGTGTTGCCGTGGAGAGGCTTTGTAAGATGCAATCATCTCGTCTCAAGTAACGCTCATCAATGGGGTGGTTGCAATGTCTTCCTCCAGTTCCAGCAAAGATTTAACGGCAACTGCCCAACAAGTTCTCAAAGATCCCAAACTGCTGGAAAAACTGGTTGAGCGAGTTTACGAACTGATGCGAAATGACCTCCGCACCACGCAGGAGCGGATTAGCGGATACAGCCCCAGGAGAGATTAGATATGACCAATGGATTGAAACACGCCCTCAACTATGTCACCAATAATCATTTCTACGTTGAGTTAGGAGACAGTATTGCCGCTGCTTTTACAGAATGCTCTGGTCTCAGCGTTCAGATCAAAAAGGAAGTGTATTTTGAGGGCGGTGTGAATGAGCAGCAGCGAGTGCGACTGGGGCACGCCGAATTTGCCGATGTCACTCTGAAGCGGGGTATCACCGATGATATGGGATTTTGGAAATGGGCGAGTCAGGTGTTTGCGGAGGGTAAAAGCCGTCGCAACATCAATATTCTGGTGTTTAACCAGGCAGGTGAGGTGATGCAAAGCTGGACGCTGATTGGCGCGGTTCCTGTTACCTGGAAAGTTCCGGCGCTACAGGCGAGCGGAAATGCTGTTGCGATCGAAGAATTATCGCTGGCATACGAAGGATTAACCGTTAGTAAACAGTCAGGCGGTGGACAGGGCAAAGCGCAGCGTGATGCGAAAGGATATTTTGCCAGTTCGTAAGCATTTGGAGAATTGTAGGTGACCTGATGAGACTACAACAAAAGCTTTGTGAAGTTACAAGTTTGTGGAAATACATTTTAAGCGTGAATGGATGGGTTAACGAATGCAAGTGCTTCGACCAACGATCGGGATTTACCAACCGCTGCTAAGATTTAGCAGTGGCTCCGGAATGCTCCACCTGCAACGGCATTTACAGCTCTCGCCGCTCAGATATTTCCGCTCCTTTCAGCCGATCGTCGCCCGTCATAGAGCAATCTTTCCACTAGTTCTGCTGCAGCCACAGCATCTTTTGCCAACCGTTAGGCGATCGCTCCTGCCAAATCGTACCGTTCAATTCCCTCCCATTTCCTTTGACTCAGATCTAAATATCTCGCCTGCAAAAACTGTCGCAGATGGGGAAATCGAATCGACAGATTCAGGATTCTCGACTGCGATGACCCCAAAGAGCGGCTCATCAGATTTTGGTCTACCTTCTCACGTCCTTCCTTCGATCGCTGAACCGTCAACTGAGCCATTGCCGCAGGCAAAGATTGCAGCACCTATTGTTCATTCGTCTAATGTGATGCAGCCCGCTGCAAACCTATCTAAGAACAGAGCGTTTGTATCTAATGAGACTACGCTTTTAGCTGATGATTCTGTATTTCAGAATGCAGAAAAATTCGTTGAAAGCGATCGGATCTCCCCATCCGTTCCCTCATCCACAGGAACTTCTACCCAATCCGCTAAAAGCACTCCTTCTAAAAAGTCTTCAAAAGGAAAGCCTGTTCAAAAATCTCCAGCAGAAGCAGCTAAACGGCAGAAAAAGTCAGCTCCAGCAAAAGCTGCAAATCGCTTGAAGAAGTCAGGGAAGTTAGCCGAGGTGGAGGCACTTGTCCCACCATTAGACCAGAGCGCAGCAGAAAATTTTGCTCCTCAAATTATGGAGGTTGCAGATACTGTGTACAAGAATTTTGATGAGATTCAAGCTGCATCACAAACTGCACCTTTTGATTCTCAAATTAATTCTGCTTCCTATATCACACCCGACTATTTTAATGAGTCTGGTGAGATTCAAACTGCACGTTCTGATTCTCGGATCGATTCTACTGAATATGCTGTAGATACTTCAAAGAATGATTCAGAGCCAGTTGAAGTGGTTCACCTAATTCAGCAACCAGAAGATGGAGAAGCTACCGAAGACAGAGAGACCACCGAAGGCGAAAAAACCGCTGAGGAGGTGATTGCTCAAACCTTGAAGCCTTCCGGCGAAACGATTGCACCTAAACTCAGTGGGGCATTTCCCGAACTCAACAGCACAGTAAAGCCATGGATTAAGTCAGAAGAGCTGGAAGTTCCACCACAACCTATCACCAAGATCGATCCGATTCTAACTCCAAAAAATTCCCGACGTGGAACAGTTGCTTCTCGTCAGAAGGAATCCACTAAATCCTCGAAAAAATTTAGAAATACTGCAGATCAAGTCAGTAAATTTGCACCAGAGCAACCGTTTGAAGACTCATCTGATTTACTTACTGGTCGATCGTCTGCTGAATCTGTTCAGCCATCGCCTGAATCTTCTCAAATTCCTCAAGACCCTGAATTTGCAGCAGAGCCATCGTTTGAAGGCTCACCTGATTTACTTATTAATCAATGGTTCGATGAATCCATTCAGCTACCACCTGAGTCTTCGTTTCAGGCTCCGCAAGAACCCGAATTTGTACCAGAGCTATCGCTTAACAGTTTACCTGATTCACATATTGATCGATCGATTGAGAAATCTATTTCACTATCACCCAGATATCTCTCTCAGATTTCTCAAGCACCTTCTCAGCAAATTCATCTTGCTCTGGAAGCTGATGAAACTGCATCGGCGCATTTAAACCAAGAGCCGTATTCTTTAGCAACTTCAATCGATCATGAAGAGCAACAGGCTGCTGTACGAATCGATGAAACTGAATCAATACAGCCATCTGGGAAATCATATTCTTCAGTGAGTTCAGGCGATTATGAGAAATTACCTGCTGTAGAAATCGGTGAAACTAATTCAATACATCCAACTGAAAAATCGCATGATTTAACAACCTCGCATGATTCACCAAATTTGGTAGATCGACTGCCTACAGAACAAGCAGATATCACTTCACCGGCATTTAAGGCTAAACAGCAGCAAACTATTGCTGAGCCGTTAGAATCACTGCAGAAGCTGGACACTGCTTCTCCAGCTAGCGAAATCGACAAGCCGCTTAGTCCAAAAGTCGATCAGCTTGAGCCAACCGATCATTCAGCGGAGCTAGCGGAGATTGATTTTCCATCAGTGGAAACAGAAAAATTGCTGAATGGAGTCAATGCCCCTAATCTGCAAGTCAATCAGTTTCTGACGATCGATCACTCAGCAGAATTAACAGAGGCTGATTCTTCATCAACACAGACAGCAAAACTCCCTAGCGAAGCCGCACCTAACCTAAAAGTCAATCAACTCTCGATAACCGATCCAGCAGAATTAACGGAGACAAATGACTCAGCAGCCCAGATAGCAAAATCCCTCAGCAAAGCAGCCCTACCTAATCCGCAAGTTGATGAATCTTCGACAATCGATCCAGCAGAATTAACGGGAATTGATTATTCATCAACACAGACAGCAAAACTCCCTAGCAAAGCCGCACCTAACCTAAAAGTCAATCAACTCTCGATAACCGATCCAGCAGAATTAACAGAATTAACGGAGGCTAATCACTCACCACCAAAGACAGAAAAACCTCTCAGCGGGGACTCCGCTATGAATCTTAAAGGAGGGGCAAAGCCTGAACAAGTTTCAGGGGATTTGGACACGGTTTTTCCAGAGCAGTCGTCTGTCTTACCGACCGTACCCGGCGATTCAGCGTTTCCTGAAATGCCCGGGGGAAACAGAGCGTCTCCACAAGGATACTCAGTGGGTGGGCAGGTGATACTGAGACAAACTCCCACAGGTCAACCAATCGCCTCTTCCGATACCGTGCCTGCGATGTTGACTCCTGGTGAATTTGTGATTAATGTGCAGGATGCTCAGAAGCACCTGCCTTTGCTGCAACACCTCAATCAGGGCGGTAGTTTAGATGATGCTCCCATTCCGCCTGCAGAAGAGGCGATCGATTCAGGAGAAGGAGCTACGAGTGCTGGACAGTTCTCCGCAGGGGTAATCGCTCCCCTACCTGCTGCCCCAGCTGTTTCCCGTAAACCTAAAGGCATTCAGCGAAAGCGTAAAGGGCAACCCATTCAGCCTGCAGTTTCTCAAATAAGCGGCACAGTTTTCAGCGAACATTCTCCCGGTGCTTCTAGACTTTTGCCAATTCAGCTGAACGCAGCAGAGGAAACAGAATCCGAGGATGCGATTGCCTACTCCCTGCCGTCCATCATCCACCGTTCTCCCAGCCCTGCGGCTCCACCAAGGTCTTCCTCACAATCGCCTTCTATGCCGCTACCGAAACAGTGGAATAGCGTGGAAGATTTACTCGGATTTCAGTCGACATTCGGTGCCGCTGGAGATGAATGGATGCCGCCTGCCAATACTGCTTCGCTGGAGATGCCGACGATCGTCCATCGACAGGACATAGTACAGGAATTTGAGAAAGGCGGTGAAGTTTCCGCACCTGCAACGGCAACAGAGATACCAACAGAAACAATAACAGCGTCAAATGAAAAAGAGAATGGAGAAGATGCGGAGCAGAAAAAAGAAGGAGAAATAGAGAATCTAGCGCAAGAGATTTATGCTCGACTGCGGCTGCGATTAGAGATTGAACGGGAACGACAGGGAGTATATAACGGTCGGCTTCCTTGGTAACAAAGGCTTTTGCATAAATAACTGAATTCTTTTTGATTCAATTCAAGAAACAATGTCTACACAGCTGGAGAAAGCAACATTATTTCCGATTGACAGCGGTGCACAAGAGGTTACATTCATGTTCAACCCTACTATGTTATCTCTTGCTCGCACGGTAAAGTGGCAAACGGAACAGGGAAACCGGGGCGAAAATAGCTCATTGCCAAAGGTTAACTTTTCAGGAGTTGAACCCTACAAACTCACGATTAGCCAGGTAGTGTTTGACACCTACGAAACCCGCGCATCTGTTATGGATTACATTAAAAAACTGAAGAAGGGAGTTGAATCACCTAATGGTCAAAATAAACGTCCGCCCGTCTACTATCTGAAGTGGGGAGGCAAAAAGTCATTCCTTTGTGTAATGACTAGTCTCAGCTACAAATTAGACATGTTTTTGCCAGATGGCACCCCTGTTCGGGCCTTGGTGGATATTGCGCTTCAAGAAGTTGAGAAAGAGAATTTACCAGGCGATAAGAAATCCCAATCTAAAGATAAGAACCGAAAGATAGATAATCGAGCGAGACGAGGACAGGGCAACCAGGGGCAGCCAAAGCCCTACCGTCCGGCTTCTGAGGAGTCGGACTTTTAAACGCCCAGGTTTTTACCAGCTATTCAGTATTTCTCCTATTCACATTCAAGTTTCTTATGCCATTTACTACAACACCCAAGTACGTCTCTCAGCCAGTTCTCAAAATAGGAGGAGAGAATGCGCCACCAGAATTAATGAAGGATGTCTTAAGAATTGTAGTGGAGGAGAGTTTACATCTTCCTACCCTATTCACAGTAGTATTGCACAACAACTATCTCCCTACCACGGACATAGAGAATCGCCCTTGGCGGCATCAGCAGTATCTCGAGATTGGCAAGAAGATAGAGATTGGGTTTGGTAATAGCCTCACTGCCGATGAGCATTTTAATGACCTGAAGCAAGGGATGCTAGTCGAGGGCGAGATCACGGCGATCGACATTAACTTCACCAACAGATCTGAATCTCACATTACTCTGAGGGGCTACGACCTTTCCCACAGGTTACATCGGGGACGGTTCAATCGCTCTTTTCAGAATATGTCTGTCAGCAATATTGTCGAAAAAATTGCCCAAGAAGCGGGATTAAAGGCAAAGTGCCGCAGCACAGGCAGCGCCCGTGACTATGTGTTTCAGGAGAATCAAACCAACATGGAGTTTTTGCGGGAGCTGGCGGCACGACAGGGGTTTGAGCTGTTTGTGCAGGATGGAATACTGCACTTTGATAAAGCAGGCAATCGTTCATCTAAAGAACCGGAGCTGCACTGGCTGCGCGATATTAGTCATTTCAATGTGCGTATATCTAGCGCTCAGCAGGTGAGTGCCGTTGAAGTACGGGGCTGGGACTACGAAAACAAGCGATCGATCGTTGAAACTGCCAGCTCTGAACGAGTACCAACCGAAACGGGTTACTCCAAAGGCAGCACTACGGCGACTAAATTCCGCATCCCAAGTCCCAAAATGACAGTGGTCGACCAGCCGGTGTTTAGTGCGGATGAAGCGAAGCAGATGGCGCAGGGGTTATGCGATGAGCTAGGGGGTGAGTTTATATGTGCCGATGCGAAAGCAGAGGGCAACGGTAATCCAGAAATTCGTCCGGGACGGATTGTAAAACTGGCAGGGATGGAAAAATATGACGGAAAATACTACATCACAGAAACCCGCCACGTGTACTACGAAAAAATCTACAGCACCGATTTTACAGTCCGGGGGTTGCGCGACGGTTCCATGCTGGCGATGCTAACGCCCACAAGGCATCTACAGCCCGGTCAAACGCTAATGGTTGGCATCGTCACCAACAACAAAGATCCCAAAAACTGGGGACGGGTAAAGGTGCGGCTGCCGACGCTAACCGAAGAGCACGAAAGCTATTGGGCGAGAGTTGTGCATTTGGGGGCAGGGAGCGATCGCGGCTTCTTCTGTCTCCCCGAAGTGGATGATGAAGTGTTAGTAGGGTTTGAACATGGGGATATCCATCGTCCCTATATCATCGGGGGAGTCTGGAACGGCAAAGATAAGCCGCCGGAATCCGTTGGTGACACTATCCAAGGTGGCAAGGTGAGATTGCGAACGATTCAAACGCGCACTGGACACAAGATTCAGTTCGTGGAAGAAGACAAGGGTGGTAGTAAGGATGGTGTATATATTCAAACGTCAGGTGGACATAAAATCAAAGTGAATGATAGCGATCGCCACATTGAAATCGAAACGAGTGGCGGACACAAGATAAAAATGGACGATCGAGGAAAATCGGTCACGATTAAATCAACGCTGAATTTATCGATCGAGGCACAAGGCAACATCGACATCAAAGCAAACGGCATCATCACAGTGCAAGGCGCAATGATTCATCTCAATTAATTTACAGAATGATTCTATGAACAGGAGATAATCTATGCCTGGAAGACCCGCAGCACGATTAGGGGATATGACCGCTCACGGTAGCCCTCTGGCAGGCAGCCCCGGTAGCCCCAACGTTTTGATTGGCAAACGACCTGCATGGCGCGGTATTACGGCAGCCCAGGCAGCTCAACTGGCACAAACGATCGCCGAAGGGGCACAAAACATTGCGGAAGCCAGCGCTCGCGTAACGGCGACAGCAGGGACTCCGGCCGCAGGGGCAGCAGTTGTCGATTTTAACCGCACAGTTGCGGATGCAGCCGCGTCTGCCGCCTCGATGATTACCAGTTTTGCCCCCGCCGATATTCACATCTGTCCAATGGTCAAGCTGGTCGTTCCGGATGGGGCAGGCGTAGTCATCAACGGCAGTCAGACTGTGTTAATTAACGCACTGGCAGCTTGTCGGGTGGGCGACACAATTCAAGAAACCACTAGCATCAACACCATCATTGCCGGTGAACCCACTGTACTTATTGGTGGATAGGCGAATAGGGACTTGCAGATTAATGGAGTGAAGTAGAGAACGGTTATGTACGCAGCAGATGAATTCGATCGCCAGGAGCGTTCCTATCTCGGTCAGGGATGGGCATTTCCTCTGCGTCCTAGCGTCCAGGGAGGAATTCAGCTCAGCAGGGAAGCGGAGAAGGTGCGGCAGTCCATTGGTATCATCTTGCGAACGCGCCTGGGAGAGCGAGTTTATCGCCCCAACTTTGGCTGTCGCTTGTCAGAACTGGCCTTTGCGCCATTAAACACCACGACCCTGTTTCTGATTCGAATGCATGTGGAAGAGGCACTGGAAGCTTGGGAACCGCGCATTGTGCTGGAGGAAGTCAGCACCGACCCAGACCCGATCAAAGGCACCGTCTTCATCATCATCAACTACCGCTTGAAAACAGAGCCAGACCTCTACAGCCTGGTATATCCCTTCTATCTGGCAAGCGCCGAGGAATAAACCGTGGAATTTGATTTTTTAACCAAACTACCCAGCCCAAACCTAGATGATCGAACTTTCGACGATCTAGTGAGTGAATGCACGCTGCGAATTCCTCGCTATTGCCCAGAATGGACGGATCACAACCTGAGCGATCCTGGCATTACCCTGATCGAGCTGTTTGCCTGGTTGACCGATCAGATGCTACTGCGGTTCAATCAGGTGCCCCGCAAGAACTACATTGCCTTTTTGGAGCTACTGGGCATCCGACTGCAGCCTCCCCGACCCGCCCAAACCGATCTCACCTTTTACCTGTCTGCAGATTTGCCCGAAACCTACACGCTGCCTGCTGGGATAGAAGTAACCACTAGCCAGAATGACCAAGAGGCGATCGTTTTCACGACGGATATGCCGCTGCAGATTGGCGTTCCCCGGCTGCGGCATTTTCTCACAGACCATGCCGCCAACGAAACTGCCCCGCAGCACCTGAGCGAACCCGTGAGCAGGGAATGGGTTGTTCAGGGCAGCGAGTGGTCCGGACAGGAACAAAATCTGTTTGACGAACAGCCCCAGCCCCACAACTGCTTTTATCTAGTGTTAGACGCAGAGACACCGCTGGAAGGTAACGTCATGGCGGTTAATTTTCGAGGGGCAGCGGGTACTCCCACCGGCATTGACCCCAACCAGCCGCCGCGCAAGTGGGAAGCCTGGGATGGAACGGCATGGCGATCGGTGCTGCTGCAGGAAAAAGACGACGCTACTAAAGGCTTCAGCTTCCATGAGCTAGACCAGCAGGGTAATAACCCCACTCAAGGCGCGGATGTGATTCTGCACCTGCCCCAATCCTTTCCGGTTGCCAACTTTATTGGATACAGCGGTCGCTGGGTGCGCTGTGTGGTTACGGCTCCCCAGGGACGACAGGCGGGGTATCACAGTTCTCCAAGGATCGTCGGGATTGGGGTGCGTTGCATTGGGGGCACCGTGTCTACTAGCCAGTGTGATGTCATCTTCAGTGAGCGATTGGGCGTGAGCGATGGCAATCCAGGACAGAAGTTTTTGCTGCAAGGTGTGCCAGTGCTAGAACGGCAGCCGCAGGAATACATTTTGGTGGAGCCGCCGAACGGGGTGGCGCAGCGTTGGCAAGAGGTTAAGGATTTCTCTGAATCCACCGCCAACTCCAAGCACTATACAATCGACTCGCTCACAGGGACGGTACAATTTGGTCCCCTGATTCGGGAACCCAACAGTCTGCGCTATCGCACCCAGGTGCGGGCACAGTTTCAGGAAGGGATAGGACAGGAGCGGACGGGGATGATGGCACCTGAGATCGAATCGCCAGAAGGGTTGGAGCACCAGTACGGAGCCATTCCTCCAGTCGGAGCAACGATTCAGATAGTACGCTACCGCACGGGCGGCGGACGGCGGGGCAATGTGCAGCAGGGAACGCTACGGTTTTTGCGATCGGCAGTGCCTTACGTGGAGCGGGTTATAAATCATTACCCGGCGTTTAACGGAGCTGATGCCGAATCGCTAGAGCAGGCGGTACTGCGGGCACCTAAATTCTTACGAACCCGTGATCGCGCCGTTACCGCAGAAGACTTTGAAACTTTGGCCCAGCAGGCAGGAGCTGTTTCTCGGGTGCGCTGTTTAACACCTCCCCGTAGCGGTGCGCCAGGGCTGGTGAAACTGCTAATCGTCCCCCAGGCTAACCCCGATGCAATTCAGCAGGAGCGCGGCATCTCCCCGGCACAGCTGGGCCTTAATCCTGCCCTGCGGCAGCAGATTACAGAATACCTGGACAAGCGTCGTCTGCTGGGAATCCAGCTAGAGCTGGCAGAGCCGCAATACGTGGGCGTTTCGGTGCAGGTGCAGGTAGCTCTGCAAGACACCTACGACAATCCCCAGGCGCAACGGGCGATCGCTGCTCAGCTGCGGGTTGCCCTCTATCGCTTTTTGAATCCGCTAATGGGCGGTGGGTTTGACGGCGGCGGCTGGGCCTTTGGTAGACCCGTCTATCCCTCAGACATCATTGCTCTGCTGCAGCAAACTCCTGGCATTCTCTACATCGGTCCGGTAGTGCTGTTTGCGCTGCGGCAGCAGGGCGATCGCTGGGAACGCCAGGTGGCTCCTGAGTTTATTGATCCGGGTCCGTTGGGGCTGGTTTGCTCTTGGGCAGATGCGGAGCTGCGCTCGGGTCATGTGGTGGATGTGATTCGCCGACCGGGAGGTGCATGATGGTGCAGTCACGCAGTCCGTCAGCCGTGCAGATTAGCGTCACGCCGATGCAGGTCGCGGATAGTCCGACTAGGGATGAGGCAACGGCGACGCTGGTGCAGGGCATTACCAGAGTGCCGGAGGGAGCGGCGGAGCGAACAGTGACGGCCTATCCAGGAGAGCCGAGCGAAGTCGTTGTGCAGGTGAAAAACCGCAGCAGTCGATTGCTTCAGCTCAACCTGCAGCTAACAGGCGATTTTCCAGAGGCGTGGTGTCAGTTGGGCACTGAGGGGCACGAATTGCCACCCGACAGCCAGAGCGATGCGGTGCTTTACTTTCAGGTGCCTAACGATTGGTTTGAAGACCAGACTGTCCTCCAGCCTCAGCAGATGCTAAAGCTGCAATACAGCGGGCTGCTGACGGTGCAGATCGATCCCGGCACAGAACGGCAGGAAATTCACACGCTCCAGTTTGACCTGTATGTGCGCCCCCGCAGCCTCTATCGCGACTTCTTGCCCTCGCTTTATCGAGAGGTAGACTTTATTGGACGCTTTTTGAAAATTTTCGAGCAGTCGTTTGAGCCGGTGGTGCAGAGCTTTGAGATGATGTGGGCGCACCTCGACCCGCTCACGGCCCCGGTTGCCCTGCTGCCGTTTTTAGCAACCTGGGTGGGCTGGCAGAATGATCCGAACTGGGATATTCGTCAGCAGCGACGATTAATTAAACAGGCGGTGGAGCTTTATCGCTGGCGCGGTACTCGCACCGGACTACGGCTGTATCTGCACTGGTACACTGGCTTGCCCCTGGATGACGACATTCCCCAAGAAGCCAACAAACACATCAGCATCACCGAACCCTTCGGAGCCGCTTTTGTCCTGGAGAGTTCTGTCCTCGGCGAAAGCGCAGTTTTAGGCGGCGGGCAATCCTATCACTTTCTGGTGCGGCTGCGGGGCGATCGTCCAGAACACCGACGCTACCTCGACGAAACCCTGATCCGCAAAATTATTGACCAGGAAAAGCCTGCCTTTTGTACCTACGACCTGTTAATCGAATCCCATTAACGCCATCTTACGGCGATCGCGGCAAATCTATATGAGCAAGTTTTGCCGCTACGCTCAACCTTTGCCGATCGCTTATCTGCCACTCACACAACTCCATTCAACCCATCTCCTGCCATGACTCATCCTTTTCCTCCCCCGCCCATTCAGCCGCTGGAACGACTGAACCCCTACAACGGTTTGATGATTAATGCTGAGCGCTGGAAACGCGCCCACAACTACCACCGACAGCGGCAAAACACCCACTACCAGTCTATTAACCAGCCAGGCATTGTCTGTGGTTTGGGGGTGCGGGCGGTGGCAGCCCCTGCCCAGGTAAAGGCGCGGGACCGGGATCAGCGATGGGTGCAGGTGCAACCAGGCATTGCCATTGACCTTTATGGCAATGTAATTGTGCTGCCACAGCCTTTCAGCTACCACATCGATACAGAGGTGGCAAATGAGCCTGCCACCATTTATCTCATTGCCAGCTACCGCGACCCCGACGAGCTACAGCGAGAGCAGCAGGTAGAAACGGTGCAGGAAACCTACCGTCTAGAGGAGGTAACCCGCCCCCCTGCTGCCTGGGAAGTGGAGCTGTGCCGCATTTTGCTGCAGCCAGGCGCAGTAGAAATTACCACGGCTGAGGATGTGTTTTTTCCTGGCTACAACCAGATTGATCTGCGCTACCGGGTCGCAGCGCAGACCCGTCCGCAAGCACTAGTGCGAATGGCTCAGGTGAACCGCAACGATCCGGATAGCGATCGGAATTTTTTCAATATCATGGCGCTGCTGCAATCCGTTGACGCGCTCTACCCGGCATTGAAGGGGGCAGACGATCTGGGACAGGTGATGCTGGGTGAGGGAAGCGATCGTCTTAACGACTACGACCTGCTCTATCTAACAGGCAACGAAAAGCTAGAGCTAACGGCTCCTGAAGACACAGCACTGCGCGAGTATCTCCGCCAAGGCGGGGTGCTGCTGGTCGATGCGCCCAGTAGCGCAACCGAGCTAATTCAATCGGTGCAACAGTTTGCCGAGCTGCTCGGCACTCCCCTTCAGCCCCTCGGCTTTCGGCGCAATCATCCCGTGCGAACTCGCCCCTTCCTGTTTGCGGCACTGCCTATCTCCCATCAGCAGCCGATCCAGATTTCTCTCTGCGGTGGAATCATCCTGGTCGTGGGAGATTTAGCAAGTTCTTGGGGCATCGACGAAGCGCTGAGCCTGTCTCGGGTGGTGATACGTACTGCTCAAGAGCTGGGGGTTAATATGCTGTACTACGCCTGGAGGCGGCATCAGCTCACAGGTTTGCAGCAGGAAGACGCTTCTGGTCAGTGGTGATTTTGCGTTATGAACCAGCGTCCCATCACGGTTACCCTCTCGACCCAAAGCCTAACGGTGCAGCCTGGCGAAGCGCCTGCATCCCTTGAGGTTTTTGTCCGCAACGACAGTGATCAGCAGGCGCAGTTTCAGGTCGAGCTGCTGGTGCCCGGTGCCGACCCCAACGCTGCTTCCCAATGGTATCGCCTGGAGCCAGAAGTCTCGGTTGCCAAACCGCCTGGCGATACCACCCGATTTCAGGTGTTTGTATTCAATAGTCCCCTGTCCAATTTTTCCGGCACGACCACCCTCACCGTTCGCGTCACCTCACCCCAGCTCCCTGCAGAGGAGCGACGAGTGTTGCGGCTCATCCTCCTGGCAGGAGCGATCGAAGCGCCTGTCAGCCTGAGTCTGGTGCTGCCTCACCTGCAAACCTACCCGCGCAACTCTATCGATATTCTGGTGCGGGTGCGGAATCTCACCTATCAGCCCCTGGAGGTGCTGCTGAAGCTTGCGGGGATTCTGCCTGCCTGGCTGCCTGAAGGTGCAGAGCGCCGCATTGCCCTCAGCCCTAGTGCCGAACAGGTTCTGGCTTTTCAGTGCCAGCCCCCAGCGCTCACCCATGCCCCCAGCCGCGCCCATAGCTTCAGAGTAGAGGCAATTTCAAAGGGCAGCTCGCCCGTTGGGGCAGAGGGAATTTTGGAGGTGCTGCCCATTGGTTTCATCCGGTTTGCTGCCGAGCCGATCCAGCAGTCGATTCCGGCTGCAGGAGCCCTGCTGCCTGACTGGAAAACAAAGAGGGCCAAGGTGTATGCGGCGATCGAAAATCTTAGCAATGTGGAACAGAAGGTCGGTTTGGCGGTGCAGAAGTCATCCCCTAGCTGTCATTGCGAGCTTCCTCTGCCCGCAAACCTGGGCTTAAGAGAAACGGTAAAACTCCCAGTGCAGGTGCAAGTTGAGCGCCCCTGGTTGGGGTGGGGCAGGCGACTGCGATTGATCCTGACGCCGCAACTGCTGGCTGCCACTGCGGTAGAAGTTGAACCCGCACAGCAGGCGGTTGAGCTGAAGGTGTTGCCCATTATTCCGCTGTGGCTATCGCTAGTGCTGCTGGCATTGATGCTGACACTGTTGGCCCTGCTGCTGCGTCCTCAGCCGCTGGCTCACACCGATCTGGTGAACGCGGTGCGGTTCAGTGGAGATGGTTTATCAATAGTGAGCGGCTCCCAAGACTGTACGGTGCGCTGGTGGCGCGTGGAGGGCGATCGCCTCCGTGCTGAAGGCGAGTTTTCTGGCGCCGTCCGTGAAACCTGCAACAAACAGCCGCTGCAAAAGCAGGGGACGCTGGCATTTGCAGAGCGATCCGTGAACGTGCTGGAGTTTTTGCCCAAAGAGAATAACCGGATTGCCGCTGGAACTGATAATGGCTCTGTGCAAATTTTGGAGCTGGCCACGCGCCGCCTAGTTCAAACCATCAAAGACCCTGCTGACACAAAAACCGATCGCGTGTTTGCGCTGGCATTTACTGATGATGCGCGAACATTGTTTAGCGGGCATGGCTCTGGCACGATCCGCCTCTGGCAGCGCCCCAGCGATGGTCAAAATTTTCCAGAGCAACCTGCCTCTTTTAAAGTTCCTCAAAACCAGCAGGTGCGGGCGCTGGCACTCAGCCCCGATAATCGGACGCTACTTAGCGCCGGAGCGAACAATTCGCTGTTCCTTTGGCAATTGGGGAACGCATCGCCTCAGCCCCAGCCGATTCTGCCGCTGTTAGGGGATAAAGCACCGCCGTTTGCCGACTTCATCTGGTCGATCGTTTTCCTTCCCAACAGCACGACCCTTGCCACCTCAGATTCCAATGGAAATCTGGCGCTGTGGCAGCTCGACCAGTGCCAGCCCGAAGCCACAAGTTTGCGCTGCCCGGTGCAGTTTCAGCAGGCAGGGGAGCCCGGTCAACCCACGTTTGTGCGCAGCGTGCGGGTTAGCCAGGACGGACGATGGCTGGCAAGTGCAGGAGACGATGGCCGGGTCCTACTCTGGCAGCTCAACGAGCAACGCCAGTTTTCTGGAGAACGGCGCCTGATCTATCAAAGTTCTGCCGCGCCCAGAGAAATTCCAACGATCGATCTGAAGAATCGGGAACGCGATTTGTTGATTGTGACAGGTGGCTACGATCGCCAGGTCAGGTTGCATCGCGTCATACCGCAGGAAGCACCAGGAGTGCCATAAGATGCAAAACTTTCCCAGTCTCACCCCAAGTTCTAGCCTGAGAGCCATTTTGAATCCACCCGATCTGCTGTCGGGAACGCCCGGTGAGGGGGTATCGCTGGGAGTGGTGGTTCAGAACGCGGGCGATCGCGGTGCAATTATCGACGTGTTTATCAACGAAGACTCCGACTCTGCAGTATTGCAGTGGTGTCGTGTGACCCGGCAGCGGCTAGCCCTCGACCCTCAGCAAAAAGAAGAGCTGGTGTTTAACTTTACTCTCCCTGCTACTGCCGCCGCTGCCACCTATGACTACATCCTGGTGCTGGATGCCCCCGAAGGCTATCCCGAAGAGCCGCCGCTTCAATATCCGCTGCAGTTGCGGGTGCTGTTTAAGGAGCAAACCACGATTCGGGCAAACGATCCAACGTTCTTTATTAGCCCTGCAACTAACCCCCAAAAACCTGCACCGCTGCATCCTGGCACAGTGCTGCAGTTTCAGGTGCGGGTAGACAATCGCTCAAACAATGTTGACAACTACCGTCTTAGCTGTCCCGACCTGGAAGAAGAGTGGTTTGAGATTCGGTATCCCAAATCGAATTTAGGGGAGTTTGGGTTAGTCATAGATTCCCATTCCTTAGATCTCAACCCTCGCACGCAGGGCATCATTCAGCTCGACATTTTTCCTCCTGCTGAGGCACTGGCAGGTGTTTATATTCCTAGCATCTATCTACATTCGGTCAACTTGCCCGACCTGCGGCGCTTAGACTGCGTTTATTTTGAGATACAGCGGGTAGAAACCCTCGATGTTGAACTGGTAACTCTCATTGGTCGAATCAGCCACACTGCCGGTCAGTATCGCCTCAATCTAAAGAATACAGGCAACGTGGTTCGCCAGCTACGCTTCAGTGCCAACAGCCGCGATGAAGACGAAATTTGTACCTATCGCTTTGATCCACCCAATGTGCGCCTGCTGCCCAACCAAACCGCCCAGGTGCTGCTGCTGGTCACCCCCAATCAGCCAAAGCAGCGCCCCTTTTGGGGCATGGGGCAAACCATAAATTTCCAGGTTGCCCTGCACGATGCCGATGGCTATCAGATTCTGGATCGCCCACCTCAAGGAACTCTCACCTGGAAAGCGCGTCCCTGGTGGCAGTTACTGCTGCTCGTGCTGCTGGGGCTGGGATTGCTGGCGGGTGGAGTACTGCTGGTGCGCTGGCTGCTCAAACCCGATCCCCCACCCGAAGTTGCAGGCTTTAAAGCCATTGATGGCGGACACGAAGAAGGAGAGCCAGTGCAGCTGGAATGGGTAGTGCGTCATCCCAAGAACGTTCAGAGCATGGTCATCACAGCGACGCCTCCCATTCAGCCGGCTGAAATCTCAGTTGCCCCCAGCCAGTGTCTTTCTGATTCTGCCCAGAACGAGCAGATCCGCTGCAAAGAGTCGGTAGGAGCATTAAGCGCCCAGAAATACGAATTTGTTTTGAACACGGTTCTCCAAAACGGACAATCGCTGTCTAGTAAAGCAGAAGTTGTGATCGCCCCTAAAGCGCCTCCAAACATCACCGCCTTTAATTCCACTAAAACCAGCTATCAGCGAAGCGAACCAATCCAATTTAGCTGGACGATTGATAATAGCGATCAGCTAAACGGGCTAACCTTAATTGCTACTGATACCCAGAATCAATCGAACATTAATATTCCGCTACTGCGCTCTAAGACAGGTCAGGGAATTCGCTCTAAAAACGATATTCAACCAGAAGCAGGAATGCCAGATTTGCAGGCGATCTGCAAACT
Organism: Phormidium tenue FACHB-886; assembly: GCF_014764505.1. Classification (GTDB taxonomy): domain Bacteria; phylum Cyanobacteriota; class Cyanobacteriia; order Elainellales; family Elainellaceae; genus FACHB-886. The sequence goes on along the minus strand of NZ_JACXWX010000020.1, from coordinate 47,803 downwards.
TAGCGAAACAGGCGTTTTAACCTGTGCTCCCGTCCCAATCTCTCTAAATCGTGCTAGCAACTACACTTTCAAGCTGCAAGCGTCTGTTCTTCAACCTCAAGGTGCATCCCCCCGACCTGCCGTTGAGTCACAGCCCACGGGCACTGTAACGCTGGAACCGCGATCCCTGACATTGCAGGTATTTTTGAATGGAGATCCAAACCCTCCTCCAACGCTTTTTCTGAAGCCTGAGGACAATAAACCTTTGTTAGTCGAATGGCAGGCAACAGGTGAAAACGTTCAGGTGAGTGTGCAAAACAACACGAAACCCGGAGAAGGCTTTTTGTCCCTCCCTTCCCCCCTCCCTGGTCAATCCTTCACCATTTCTGTTAAGGCAGCGGATGAAACAGAGCGGCAGCCTATAGAAACTTCCATCACTGTCATCAAGTTGGCACCCTCGCCAACCCCTACACCAATCCCTACACCAATCCCTACATCTACTCCTTCACCCGCTTCGTCTCCTGCTGTTTCTCCATAAAATCGCTTTAGAATCCATCTGGGATGACTGAGGACGGTCACTTAATCGACTGATTTTTGCGGTTGGTATTGAAGTTATCCTTGCGAACGTGTGGGCGAACCGGGTTAGTATTCTAGACTCACGAAAGAAGCGTGCAGTTGCAATCGCCTTTGTAATGGAATGCGACATAACCCGTTTAAGTTCCAGTGGAGGGGGATTACTGCTGATGAATTGTTTGAGCAAACTAGCGCCAACTGCCAATCAATACATAATTTGCCCAAATGTGGGGTGGCTGCCCGTTGGTTTGGAGTAGGTCAATTTGTGCCTGACGAACTGCTTCTGCCTTTGTCATTCCAGGTTGAGACAGCGCTGCATAGAAACGTGCCATAAACTCAGTGTTCGGGATATCCTGTGCAACCCAAAGCGTTGATAGAACACTGCGCGTTCCGGTTCTAGCTGCGAGTCCTGCTAGCCCTAGAACGGCGCGATTATCGCCACGAGCCGTTTCACAGGCGCTTAACACCAACAACTCTAGCGGACGAGTGCCGTTGCGAGTGCCAACCTGAAGCAAATCGTTTAGGGTGTGAGTGGCAATGCGTTCTTGGTATGCCACAACGTAAGTCTCCGTGGGATCAGAGCTAAACGTTCCGTGTGTTTTCCAGTGAATGGCAGAAAAGTCACTGCTTTGGAGCTGTTGGCGAATATTTTCTGTTGTGAAGGCTTCGTTAATCAGAGGAGTACCAATCTCAACTGATTGCGCAATTCGATCGAGTTCCTCTTGCAGCTTCACGATGGGTGGAAACTGAGTGCCGTTAATCGTTTGTGGAATACCAATTCCCCCAATACTCACTCTAAGAGTATCCAGGGAAGCATTTGGTGTAAACACCTGCAGGCGAGGAGCGATCGCCACTGCATATCCCTTCTCAATGAGGTGCCGTTCTCCGTCGTAAAGAATCGACATGGGTACGTTTCGTAAAGCGCCATCCAGCACAAATACAAGAGTATTGGCTGACGACTGCTCCAATTCTGACTCTAGGGGTTTAATTATCCAGTCGTACAGGGTTTTAGCCCCTTCTAAAACCTCCGGTGTTCGACTTGAAATCTCTAAATCTGCTCGTAATGCTTGAATGGTGCGTTCAGCCACTCCCTCAGGAATTGAGGTTTCATAGTAAACCAATTTATTCGACTGTTCAGGGAACTGAGCAACAACAGCAATGCGTTCGGCATTGTCCGGTTGCAGCGTCTTCTGCAGCAAGATGGGATAGAGGATTGCTGCCTTTGCATCTTGGATCTCGTTAATCTGCCCAACATTTGCTAGGGTGCAGCCTAGATAGTTTTCTAATTCTGCTAATTGCAGGGCATCAACCGATTGAACGGCTTGCTGCAGCTGCAATTGACTAAGCGATTGTTTGGATTCTGAGGTTAGCAGTAGCTCAATGAATTGCCGATACACGGGCTCTACGTTATCGCGAAACGAAAACTGAACATCGGGATTGACGCTCAATAGATCGCTGCGAATCGACTGCAGGGTGGCAATTGCAGCTTGATAAGCAGCGATCGCCTCCTGACGTTTGTTCTGAAACTGCGCGATCCGTCCGAGCTGCCATTCCCAGCGGTAGCGAATTTCGGGAGCCTGAATCATCTCCATCTTCAGCAACGCTTGCTCTGTTAAGGTTTGGGCGGCTGTCCATTGACCTGATTGCTCATAGAGACTGCCAAGCTGCCCCAGCGCATAAGATTCTGCCCGTCCATCGTGCAACATTTGCGCCTGCTGAACGGCAGTGGAGAGGAGCTGAGCGATCGCCAAAGTATCTGTCGGTTCAGTAATGTTTGCCAACTGCATCCAGCTTTCTGTAAAGTGAATCGCCGCGTAGATCGCCGTTCGACCCGGAGGAAGCTGCTGAATCGCTTGCTGTAGATTAGAGAGTTGAGCAGAGGCAGTGTCAGACTGCCCAATCTCAATCAAGAGGTTGAAGCGATTGAGTTGGGCTGATAGAGAACCATCGAGAGCAATGGCTTGCTGGTAGTATTGCAAAGCGGCTTGGATTTGCGCTTCGGCAGGTTTGCCAATTGCGAAGAGCCGATCGCCCACTGCCTGCTCAGTATTGCCCAACTCCAGAAGCATTAAGCTGGTCTGCGTGGGATTGCGAGTGAGCGTTAAGCCTTCCTGGAGGTAAGCAAGGGAGGCATCGAGATCGCCAACCTGACGGAGAATACCGCCTAAGTTGCGCAAGAGGGCGGCTTTCAGTTCAGCAGGCTGTTGTTGAATCTGTTGGGAAACTTGTTGCAATATCGCTTCGGCTTGTCGACTAAAGCCGAGTGCCTGAAGTGCTCTGGCTTGGTTAATTTGGGCGATCGCTATGCCTTCGTGGTTTCCCACCTGCGCATACGCCGTAACCGCGTTTTGCCAAGCAGACACCGCTGCCTCTAGCTGATTTTGCAGCCAGTACAGCTTGCCTTGGGTGTTTAAAGCTTTCGCATAAATTTCAACTTGCTCAGAAGTAGGATTTTCCTCAGACTGCAAGAGCTGCAAACTGTCCTGGATGCTTTGCTCTGCTAGCGCTAGCTGTCCTAATTGCTGATAGGCGAGCGACAAATGACTGAGGGCGAGTGCCTGCCCCAGCCTCTCTCCTGCCTGCGCAAAACCTTGATTTGCCTGCTGCCAAAGCTGCGCGGCTTCAGCAAACTGTCCGCTTTCATAGCGGGTGATTCCCTGCTGCAGCAAAGACTGAGCCGAGGTTTGAGCCATTAACACAGCTGTTGCTGCTGCGGGCGCAAGTTTGACGATCGGCGGAGCAACAATCGTCAGGGCTAGGCTGAGTAGGAAAATTAGGAGCGATCGCCACATAAACTTGCTCTCCCTAACGCTTAACGTTCGCAGTGTTGTTGAGTGGGTATCTCTGCCAGCAGGACAACTTCGCTGCGATCGTTGCGTTGCCATCCTGCTGCTTCCACAATTTGAGCGCTCGGCTCGCTGGATGATGCCCAGGCTACAGGCGGTTGTAGATCCTCTAGAATGTCGCTGCTGCCCAACACATCGGTGGGTAAAGGCGCAATGCCGCCGCGTCCTGTTCGGTAGAATTCGCCCTGGTTGGCTTGAGCGGTTGTGGTGGGGGAACAGCCGATCGCGATTTGGTCAGAGGCATCGGTGACATCAGCAGGCAGTTCGGCTAAGCCTTGGCTGGGATCGACATCTGGTGTGTTGAGGAGAATTGTACCTGCACTGCCAAATTGGGAACTGGCATTGATTTCGCTTAAGGCGGAAGATGCATTGCTCTCTTGAAATCCGAGAATTTGCTGTGCTGTGACGTTAATGTCTCCCCCGTTGCCCCGACTGGCGCTGGCAAGAATATCGCTGTTTTCGTTCGGGTCTGCAATGACAAAGCCGCCTTCCGCATTGATGTTAATGTTGCCGCCGTTCGCGTTGCCGCCTGCGCGAGCAGAGATAAGGCTGTTGTTGCGTAGGAGTAGGCGATCGACTTCTTGCAGGTCAATTTCAGCTTGAGCAATGGGTGTTGTAGGGTCGTTTCCGCCTGCCTCGGCAATTAGTTGTGCATCATTGAGTAGCTGAATTTGACCGGCTCGGACTGCAAGTATTCCTGCCTGCCCCTGTGGGTTGCTCACTGTTACGCGCGAATTGTTAACGGTCAGATCTTCAGCCGCAATGTTTAGATCTCCAGCGCTTCCGGTTTGTTGGGCTGCCACTGCTAATGTACTGTTATCGTTCAGTTGCACAGAGTCAGCATTAATTGTAAGTGAGCCACCTCTGCCTGTGCGAGTTGAAGCGGAGATCTGGCTATTGTTTTGGAGCTGCAGCGAATCTTGAACGTTGAACCGAATATCACCACCTCGACTCGATCGCGTTTCTGCGGTGATTCTGGCGCGATCGTCTAGCAGGGCGTTATCAGCCGTAATGTTCAAATCTCCAGCTGTACCAGTCCCAGTACTGCTAGCGAGGATTTGACCACCGTTGAGGGTGAGATTATTGGTGTCGATCGCCAAATCTCCGGCGCTGGCATTACCCCTAGTAGCAACGGAAAGCTGACCGTTATCAAGCAACAGGCGATTTGGAGCGGTGATAAATAAGCTGCCGCCGCGCCCCTGTCCAATTGTTGAAGCTGACACTTGCGCTTGATTGCGAACGATCAACTCGGGCGTTTGTACCTGAATGTTTCCTGCTTGCCCGGCTGCCTCGGTCTGGGCAAATAAGCCACTGAAAGCGGTCGTTGCCTCAATTTGCTCTTCACCGAATTGCTCTAATGTTTCGTCGAAGTCAGGATCAAAACCTCTGAGGATGATTCGATCGCTAGCGCTGACCCTGATGTTTCCTGCATTTCCGCTCCCATAAGCACTTGTTACAATCTCTCCACCGCTGTTCAGCTCAACGGTACTGGCATCAACCTGGATGTTACCACCGGGTTGATTGTTAGACGTTTGAGCAGTTAGCACAGAACCATCTGAAACGCGCAAGCGGCTTGTGGTGATGCGAATATCTCCTCCTCGACCTGTAGCCGCACCCTCAGTAACTGTCGATATTTCAGTGTTGGATGCAAGTAACTGATCCTTGACTGCAACACCAAACACTCCTCCAGAAACTTGAATCTCATCTGCATCAATCACGATATTTCCGGCTCTACCCTGCCCTGTAGTAGAAGCAACTATAAAAGCACCATTGGTAACAGTGAGCGATCGAGCCTGGATCAGAATGTCGCCTCCATTTCCAACGGCTTGTTCAAACGGTACGCTGGAGTTTGCTTGGCTAGAAAATCCATTGCTGCTAACGCCATCAAACACAACTCGATCGCGAGCGCGGAGAACAATATTTCCTGCGTTTCCCTGTCCAGCAGTGGAGGTAGATAAACCACCGCCATCAGTTGCAACAAACGAGCCAGTTGTAATCGTAATATTGCCGCCTGCGCCTGCGCCACCAAAACCGATATTGCTGCTTATGCTACCAGGAATAGGAAATCGAGCCTGACTGACTCCAGAAACAAAAATTGTATCGCGAGCATTAATGATAATATTTCCTGCTTCTCCCTGACCGTCAATGCCGCTAGTTACTACAGCCCCATTCCTTAGCGAGAGCGTTCCTGTTGTAATAGTGATATCGCTCCCATTTCCTACACTTCCACGCTCTACACCACTGAATACTCCTCCTCCTTCAAAGGAAATCGTACCGCTCGAATTGAGCGTAATGTCTCCTGCATTACCCTGTCCGGCTATCCCGTTGCTCACCCCAGAGCCATTGATCATTGAAACATTGCTTGCGGTGATATCAATTCTGCCAGCATTGCCTACAGCTCCCTCCACAACACTGCTGACGACTCCTCCTACTTGCTCACTTCCTCCGTCGAATGAAATGCTATCCCGTACAGTGATGCTGACATTACCCCCATTTCCCCGACCAAAAACAGGAGCGCCGATTTCAGCCCCATTTGTTCCAATGAGTGTGCCTGCTCGAATGATGATATCTCCACCATTGCCGATCGCTCCTGCTCGCACCCGATTTGCAATATTGCCTGCATTCAGACGAATCGTTCCCGACGCATTGATTTCAATATCTCCAGCTTCAGCACCCGGAAAACCTAATCCAGTATTAATACCTGCAAACAGGCGAGAATTGGTTCCTGACAGTGTGAAATCTCGTGCATTAATGAAGATATCGCCACCATCAGCTGATAGAACATTGACCTGAGCGCTGTTGTTCATTAACACATCAGCACGGGCAACGGTATCGGGAAAACTCAGGCTGAAATTGTTGCGATCGACACTCAACCCGATCGCTCCTGGTGCGCTGAGTCCACCCAATTCAACCCGACTGCCCGGAGCCTGAATCCGTCCACCTTCGAGTCGAACATCTCCACCGACTAACGCTAGGCTTTGACCGGGTGCAGCGGTCAATCCTGTTGTATCAGCGATCGATCGATTGACAATAGGCTGGGAATTAAGCTGATTGAACAGCAGAGCGTTGGGATTGATGGTCAGCAGTTCATTAGGAGGCGTAGGATTAGAGGCACTGAACACATCGCCGTTGGGAAAGCCGATCGCATCTGCAGTCGAGGTTAGAAACGAACCGCCCACATCCAAGCGAGCATTTGCGCCAAACACGACTCCATTTGGATTGATTAGGAAAAGATTGGCAGTGCCATTTGCCCGCAGCAGTCCATCGATGTTAGAGATCGAGCTACCCGTGACTCGCGTCAGGATATTCTCAATCTGAGGCGCGTTGTTGAACGATGCTGAACCACCTGTGGGAACCGAGAATTCGCGAAAGCTGTGAAACAAATTACTGCCCCGTGTTGTGCCTCCCTCGATCGTGCAGTTCGTGCATCCGGCTTCAACCCTGGAGTTTTCAGGTAGAGTGTCATCAGGGGCGATCTGCGCCTTGACTTCATCCGCAACAAAGAAACTGAGAACCAAACTTGCGACTATCCAAACGGGTGGAAATAGTTTCATACGAGGAAAGGCACTCGATCACTAGAGATTGTCAAGAGTTCCAATTGAGCTGTCAAGCTTGCGACTCAAAAAGTAACTTTCAAGAAACTTTGCAGTAATGTACATTGCTTGAATCTGCAAGGTTAGCGTTTGCTGAGGCTCGTACAAACGAAATAATTAAGCCTGCATTGTGATTAATGTAAAGTAAGCCACAGAAATAGCTGCCAGAATTAGGCTCGATCGCATCCCCTGCTGATTCCGTTGAGCCACTTTTACAACAGCATGAGTAATAAGACCCGCTGCCATGCCATCTGCGACCGAGAAAGTAAGCGGCATAATCAAGATGACCAGAAACGCTGGGATTGCTTCTGCTAAATCGTTCCAATCAATGAAACGAACACAGCTCATCATCAATACCCCAATCATAATCAGTACTGGAGCAGTGGCAAAAGCAGGAATAGCAGCAAACAGGGGAGCAAATAGAGCTGAGAGTAGAAATAAAATTGCCACCCCGATCGCCACAAATCCACTCCGTCCCCCTTCAAAAATGCCCGAAGCAGATTCCAGATAAGGAATCACGGGCGCACTACCCACCACTGCACCAAACACCGTGCCGAGTGAATTAGATAGCAAGGCTTGTTTAGAGTGATGCAATTCACCATCGAGTTTTATCTGGTCTATTTGATGTCCCAACACATTTAGAGAACTGATCGTGTCTGACAAAGAAACAAACAGCAGAATAAAAACAACTGCCACAAAGTTTCCCAATTGCGCCCAAGTAAGATACTGCACCCCAGCGAGCGCCTGCCCAATCAAATCTTGCGGAAACTGCGGCAAGCTAAGAATAGTGTGAGGTAAAGGTGCAACTCCACAAAGCCAACCAAGAGTTGCGGTGCCAAAAATCCCTAATAACAACGCGCCTTTGATTCGTCGAACGGTCAGCAGGGTGATCAACAAAATACCAAAAATGGCAATGAGGGTTGCAGGCTGGTGCAAAGCGCCCAAGGCAGTAGTTGTGGTAGTGCTGGCAACGATAATGCCAGCACCTAGCTGGGGAGGAGCCACTTTTCCCGACAGCGCAATGTAAGAAAGAAATAACCCCAAGCCGACCACCATCGCCTGTTTCAGCGAATTAGGAATGGCATCATTCAGCTGGCGACGAAAGGGGCTAATTGCTAATGCGGTAAAAAGAACGCCTTCTACCAGAGCAGCGGTGAACGCCAAGCGCCAGTTCATGCCCATACCCAGCACGATCGAGAAAGCAAATAGAGCTGTGGTTCCGGTGCCAGATCCCAATGCAAAGGGATAGTTTGTCAGGAGCCCGACCAAAATGCTGGTAACCGCAGAACAAAGCACGAGCGCTACCAAGATTTGCTCAAATAAATCTCCTGCCTGCTGCAGAAAAACGGCATTCCCCAGAATATGAGCATTGACGACAAGAATCGGAGCCGTCGTCATGAAGGTAGTGAAGCTGGCAAGCAATTCTGTCCGATAGTTAGTTCCCAAGGCTTCAAATCGAAAAAAGTGGCTGATTCGATCTGTCCATAAGGTTGGCATAGAGTTGGAAAACAATTTTTTTAGCTTATTCATGGAGATATTATCAACAAAAAAGATAAGTTATTATCATGGATGCAGTTTTTCTTGAGGGTAATATTCCTTAGCCCACTGAGCGCCACTGATAAATCCTCGACGGTAATGAAGAAAAGCACTCAAAAGAATATGCCAAAATAAAGCGCGATCGCCATACAGTGCGCTTCGCCAACCCAAACGATAAAGCCTGTAGCCCAAGCAGCCCATGCGTTCAACATACATACCAAATCTCCGAAAAATATTTGCCAAAAACGATTATGGTATTTTTTTATGAAGTTATCTTGGCACTAAATGCGGTTTCCCAGTTGAGAATACCAAGAGGCTGAAGCAGTCGCACTTCGTTCGCTTTTGATATTCCAAGCTGTTTCCTTACTTGAGAAATAGTGTGATTTTGATAAACTCTAAGATCCATTCGATTCAGATTTCTAACCTGTATCGATCGACCGTACACAAATCCTGCATCAAAGAATCGAAAGTCTTTCCAGGAAAAGCGGTATTTTTTGGGATACACCGTTGATGAAAAGAACTTAAACAGAAGTTGATGCAGCCAGTTGGTTTGAGTATCATTGCCCATTGTGAAACCAAGCACAAAGGCTTCATCAGCAAGAGAGCGCCCCCGATTGAGAATAATATGAAGACAATCATGTCCATAAAGGTCAATTTTGCCGGGTAAAGCGATCGAACTGCTAGGATTTTCCAGTAGCCATATAATCAACGGCGTATCAGCTTGACTGTCAATCGCTAATTGTCGCGCGGCATCCCGAAGGGTACAGCAATTCGAGTCAACATAGTAATCCGGTTCTATAAAGTCAATCGGCACTTGCTCAACTTGAGAAGTCAGGTTTGGTCGAATATCCATCTGTAGATTCCAAAACAATCAACACATAAAAAGATAGAAGCCGAATAAACAATCATGCTTCGGTCATTGCTTAAGGCGCTAGCGAAAAGCATTTGACTCGAGCTGAGGGCAAGAAAAATAAACCCATAGCCGCTTAAAGTTACTTTGGCGGCTAGTAGAATACCTCCTGCAATGGCAAAGATGCTACTAGACCACCTGAAGCACTCAGCTAGAATTAGCTTTCTTTGGGTTCTCAACTTGCTTGCCATTACTTCAGAAGATTAGGAGGTAAGCGATCGCACACGTTAACGTTTTAATGCGATCGCAACTTGACCGGGATTAGGAAAAGGCTTACTGAACGAGAAAGCATAGAACGTTGCGCCATGACAGCGCAGATGCTCTAGCCGCTGTTTTGCTTCAGCAACGGTGGGAACATGTCCTGCCAAAACCTACCAGAGCGCCAATATCGACTAGGGCGATCGCTCAAACCACTAGCGTTGGTCGCGCATAATGGCAGCATGAGCACCCCCATAGACATAATTAGCTAAGGATTCAAGCGGGCGCCACACGATTAGCGTGATCAAAATTCGATCGTCATCAAAGGCACGGATGCTGGTAGCACCATCTGCTCCTTCGTTACGCAACCGCCAAACAAATCCAGAATCAGCATCAGCAATTGCATTGACACGATGAATCTGAGCCACAAAATCTGCCATTGAGGGGTGATTGAGGGAAGCGCGCAGCGTAGGAATGTCAACTTGAGCAAGGTAGTAGGATTGAGCTAAAGTCATTGCAAATTAATCCGATTGCCTATTAGAGTAGATAATTTGAAGAACTTCTAAGTGACACTCAAGAGATTAACTGTTTTCCAGAACGAGTCGTTGCTTAAACCGTTCTCAGACGTAAAAGCGCAATCCCGACAACCACAAGAAAAATGCCAATCAGCTTTAAAATTGAGTAGCCTTCTTCTTTTAGTAGAAGTACACTAAACAAAACTGCTAGCAGCGTTTCTAGACCGAGAATTAGAACATAGGTGATACCCATGCTGGCAGAAACGCGAGTCGCGATCGTGTGCAGCGTTGCACCTGCAATGAAGCAAACATAAATCAGCAAACTGGGCAGCAGTTTTGTTAAACCCTCCGAGTTTTGCATAAACACACCACCAATCGTGTAGCAAAATGCTGCTGTGACCGATAAAAGTAGGTACATGACGGTTTCCCAGTAAACGCCTTTAAATGCAGTAGACCTGCAGCGGCGGAAATCCGTTAAACCCAATAGAAGCGTAGGTGTGGGTATAGGCTCCAGCGCTGAGAATCTCGATCTTGTCACCGATCTGTAGATCGATCGGCAGTTCGTAGCCTGTGTAATCATAGAGAATATCGGCACTATCACAGGTTGGTCCTGCTAGCACAACAGGTTCGGTTGCACTGCCATCGTGAGGTGTACGAAGACGATACTGGATGCATTCATCTAATGTTTCAATCAGTCCACCAAATTTGCCAATGTCAAGAAATACCCAGCGACGTTGGTCGCGGTAAGACTTCCTGGCAATTAAAACAACTTCGCTCTGAATAACTCCGGCATCTGCAACCAGCGATCGTCCAGGTTCAATCATCATTTGAGGCATATGAGTCCCGAAATGTTGGCGCATTGCCGAAACTATGTTTTCTACATAAAATTCTGTGTTGAAAGGAGTCTCTCTGTAATGAGCAGGAAATCCACCTCCCAAATTTATTGTGCTTAAGTAAATGCCCTGCGCTGCTAGCCCAAAAAATAGTAAAGCGGCTTGTTGAATGGGTTTGTTCCATTGAGTTGGATCGATCTGTTGAGATCCAACATGAAAAGAGACGCTATAAGGATTGAGTCCTAAACTGCGGCTAAGCAACAACAGATCATAAGCCATCCCAAATTTACAGCCGAACTTATGCGAAAGCGACCACTGTGCACCGCTCGTTTCTACTAGAATGCGGCAAGACACTCGTGACCCTGGCGCATGAGCCGCGAGTTTTTCCAACTCTCCAATGCTGTCAAAGCTAAACAGGCGAACACCAAGCGCATAAGCAGCAGCAATATCACGTGCTTTTTTGATTGGATTACCGAAAGAAATCTGCTCAGGAGTTGCACCTGCCATGAGGCACTGTTGAATTTCATAGATGCTCGCAGCATCAAAATTTGCGCCGCATTCAACCAGCAATTTCAAAACTTCTGGCTCAGGGTTTGCTTTGACTGCATAATAAATTTGAGCGTCGGGAAAAAGCTGGCGGAGCCTGTGATACCGTTGAGCAATGACATTGAGATCTATAACTAGAAACGGAGTTGCAGGCGATCGCGCTGTCAGAAACTCCTGTATTCTATCCGTGAGCGTATGAGGTTGCATGTTTGAATAACTATTTAGCAAGTAATTAAACAAAGATTCGGTTACTTCGCTCGCTTCTGTTTAGAGCCAGAGCGATCGGCTGTGAAGATAAACAAATCGATATACCAAAAGATAAATGCACCGAAGCATTGCGAGAACATCAGTGACGCCCATAGTGCTAGGTTGAGGCGATCGAGCCAGTACAGAACAGGCATCATCACGATCGCTGAAACCTGCCAGCGCAAATGGTAGATCAAGTACTGATACTGCTTCATTTTTTACTGCCTACTGAAACATAATTTTGTGTGAATGTAGGTGCTGACATTTGCTTGACTTCTCGTCCAAGTAGACAGTAGACAGTGGATGAATCCAATAGTTTTCAAGTTTTGTAGCAGCGTGCCCGCCAACGTTGGCTTGTGTAGTTCAACAAGTGTAAAATAAACCTGCAGAGCCGCGTAACCAGTAGTGGTAATGGTTTAGGAGATGCTCGATCGAATCTATCCCAAGACCAGCAATTAAGCTATAACAGGCATCTGCTGTAGCAATCCCCAGCTCAGAGACAATGCGCACAGCCAGCCTTCTGTTAAAGTGCGCCGAACACACAAGATGCTGAATTCAGTAGGCGGTGCAGCCAGCGTTAGACCAATCAAGCGTCCTTTGCAGTAACTTAGGCTCATCACATCTTGAAGCATCCGCTAATTTAAGGCTGAGTAAATAGAAGCACAGCCAAATGTGGATATAGTGGTACCAGCAACCTGATTAATCCTTTGAAGCTGCCGAGAATTTAACCCGCCGCTCAAACATTTGGCAATTCCAGTCAGACAAATTCTCCAAAGTGCCGTACTGATAAATACACCTATAATGAAGAATCCGCCAGCCATAGAACTCGAATAAACAGTTTTGGTATATGACTCAGCAAATACTGTCGTGAAGATTAGTATGGTGATTGGATTAATTAGATCCAGCGCCAGAGTTGTGATGTAATCTCCTAGAAGGTTTTCTTTTCTAATTGAAGCTTGTGCCAAAGAACTGTTTTCATCCATGCAAACCGCAGGTTTCTCCAGGAAGGTTTTAATTCCCAAGTAGCACAGAAATATACCACCAATTAAGCCAAACCATATTTTTTGGTTTACAAAACTGGTTGCAATCAGGTTCAAACCAAACACACCGATGCACGCGTAGATTGTATCACCAGTAGAGGCTCCTAAACCACTGACTAATCCTGAAGCAAATCCTGCTTTGAGCGATCGCTGAATACATAAAATACTGATAGGACCAACGGGAACAGCAATCGCTAAACCAATGAAAATTCCTTGCCCTAACAGTCCAATAGGTGATTGACTCATAGTAATTTGTTAAGCTCTCTTTGCTTTAACCAAATACAAAATCTTGAGCAAATGACAAATTAGTTCCGTTAACCTGCCCAATCACATTAGTCGAGCCATCTACATTCTTCAAGGTAATCAAAGTAAAGGATTCTGAAACCTTCAAACTGTAATCTGCCACCTTGCCTTTAAGCCGAATCTTATCGCGCTCAGAGCTCAGAAAGTCCTGAATAATAGCAGTCGAGGCATCTTCCAGCACAAATGTGTCAGCTCCCAAGCCACCAGCAAGTTTATCTATTTGGTTAGCACTACCAGCCGAGAAATTAGTGCCAACTAGGATGTCGTTGCCATCATTCCCAAAGAGACTATCATCCCCTGTTCCTCCGACTAAAACATCGTTACCAACATTGCCAAACAATCTGTCATTACCTGCCAAACCGAATAGGCGTCCATTCCTATCTAATACACGCAGTATGTCATCGTTATTTGTACCTACTAGAGAATTGTCAGAATGCATTCTCGAACTATATGCCATGATTCTTTCTCCTTGGGTTTTCAATATGCTGACTAAGTGTTCTCACATGGGACAGAATTGTTAGCGTGTTTACCCTCCTAAAGAACTTCGGAGAATACAGGATAAGATTCTGCAGCACTACCAGCATCGAATTATTTCGTTACATTTCAGCCCAATCTAAACCATCATGGGCGTAGGACATTTCTAGTTGCGCTACGAGTGAAGGCATCATCGCAATGAGTTTCTATTAACGTCAGGTGAGTTGGGCGAAATTTTAGTAGAGCAAGACTTGAGCGATCGCTATCCGATCCGTTATCGGGTCTTTCCAAGTTCGACCTTGATGCTCCTACCTGGTTTTCTACCTGCCACTAACTACAGCAGGAAATAGTGAACACTTTACTGGGTTGCGTAAGCAACATGTTTTTCATGGAAAAAGCGTCGTACAACAGTGGTGCACGGCGGTGCGCGAAACTTGGAAGACGCGAGCTGCTTCTGAATTGGCTCATACCATTTTCTACCGCCTTGACGACTCGATAGCGCAGGGCTTCTTGCGCTTCGGCAGGAAGGTGGCGAGCATCTTTTTCATGGCTTCTGCTGAATTGCCTACTCTCCTTTGTTAACTATTTGCCGCTTGGAGTAGTATTTCTCAACAAGCCTAGTAATTTGCAGATTGGGGCAACGCTGCAAATTACAGAAGAAACGGTTAAATCTCACGTTAATAATATTCTTAGCAAACTGAATGGTAATGATGGCACTCAAGCCGTGATGGTGGCGCTCAAACGAGGACTAGTCAGCTTACCTGAGCGACTAGAGTTCAACCATTACCAAAGCGGAAAGCGATCGGAGTTAACCTCTTTTTCAGACTATAGCAAGTGAAAAATGTATTTTTGTAACGTTTTTAATGATTCGCAGAATACAAGGCTCTAATCGGCGAATAGCTTTTAGAGAATTGCTAGTAGAGTTCTTGGCCTCGTTTGACCTCATGATGGACTTAGACGAACAACTCAAGCAACTCGCAGTGGAAGCTCAGCAGCATCCTCTCAACAGTTCGCAACGGCAGCGATCGCTCGCTCGGCTTGTGAGCATAATTTACCAATCCAGAAAGCTAGTTCGTCCTCATTCAGGGCAGTTTTCTGGAGCCTATGAGGAAATTTATGCGGAAGCTCAGCAACGATTGTTTCTATATCTATGTGAAAAAATTGACCAATACAATCCAGAGTTGGAGGTGCTGCAATGGGCAAACTTTCTAATGAAGCGACGGTTTTTCATTGAGGCAAGTCGGGATCTCATGCCTGTTGCACCAAAAGGAGTCGCTCGCTCACCCGTCAGGCGAATGACCTTAGAAGTGTTGGAGAAGCAAAATCCTATCGAACTACGATCGCACGCTAGCGCTTCTCTTTCAGAAGAAATTATCCACTACATTCAGGAGGATTACGATGGTCTATTTCAAAACACTCATATTGAACAAAAGCCAGCAGCAAATTTCCAATACATTGCTTTACGTTTTCTAGAAGGGTATTCCTGGAAAGAAATTTCAGGAGAGCTCGATGTGAAAGTTGTGACGCTAAGTTCTTTTTATCTGCGTTGCCTGACTAAATTTGCTTCTAAGTTTAGAGAATACCTATCTTAATGACCCAACTCAGTGAAATCAGTTCGAGCCACTTTGTTATGCTCAACCCTCAAACTAACACGCTTCCGTTTACCGTTCCACTCACTACAGCCAATCATCAGGTTGCAGAAAGATTTTATCAGCAGCATCTTGATCTTCAAAAAGCTAGGCAGATTTATTTAAACACGTTGAGTGTCCAAGCTGTGAAGTTTTACCTCACCTGTTTGGGAATACAAACCAGCCTAGAGCAAAGCCATAGTTGGGATCTCGCCCTACAGGTATTAGTCGATACGGCAGATTTGTGGGTGAATGATTTAGGACATTTAGAGTGCCGTGCTGTGCTTCCGGATACCGACGTTTGTTTTGTCCCTCCTCAGGTGTGGCGTGAACGAATTGGCTACATCGTTGTTCAGCTCAACGCTGACCTGACCGAAGCGGCCCTGCTCGGATTTGTATCGAATGTAGAAACAGAAAGCTTGCCGCTGGATAGACTGCAGCCCATTGATCGCCTGCCAGAGTATCTAAGTTGCTTGGCTGCCGCTCAGCCTGTTTCTGCTCGGCCTGCGGTGTTGAGCCGGTGGCTGCAAAACATAGCTGAATCAGGCTGGCAGACTTTGGAAGCGCTGATGGAGCCACAAGGGCAGCTCGCTTTGAGCTTTCGTACCCCTACCACGTTCCAGCCCTTTGATTGCTCTATAGCAGGCGCTAAGTACGGCAAGTTCTTAGCACTGGGAGACGCGCCCGAAGTGCAAGTCCTGTTCTTGATGGAGATTTTGCCAAAGACCGCTGCTGAATACCAAATTAAGATGGAGCTATATCCTACCGGTAAGGAGGTGTACTTGCCGCGATCGCTATATCTTTCAGTAATTGACGAAGCTGGAAAAACAGTTCTACAAGCAGAAAGCAGCAACAGTGAAGGATTAGAGTTTCAGTTTACAGGTGAGGCTGGAGAACGATTCAGTATCAAAATTAGCCTACAGGAGCATCACATCATTGAAATGTTTGAGATTTAGTTAGAAATTAGCTGCTACACCGCCGTGAGCGAGAAGATCGATCGTCAGTGGATAAACTTGTTGTTTTGGAACTAGAAGGAGATTTGAGAACAGCGGGCTTTCGCGCCACGCTGGAGATTCGAGCGGAGCTGCAAACCTTAAAGGTAAAAGGCTATTTGCCGCCTTCTCCGGACGTTGCAGCGCAGATTCAGCACCATTGGCAACACGCTTACCGCTCTTTGGGAACGCCGCTGCGGATTAAGGGACAAAAAATCATTCATAAAGGCTCGCTCAACCGTCGCATTGCAGAATGTCAAGAATCGGCGGTAGTGCTGCGCGAGCGCTTCCAAAGCTGGCTGAACGCAGAATCCTTTCAATCCATCGATCGCCGCCTGCGCGAAGAATTTAGCCGCAACGACACCATTCGGTTTTTAATTCGCACAGACGATCTGAGCCTGCAAAAGCTGCCTTGGCACGAATGGGATTTTTTTGAACGCTATCCTAAAGCAGAAGTGGCATTGAGTGCGCCTGAATACGAAGCGATTCACAACTGCAGGACAATTCCCGGCAAGCAGACGGTTAAAGTCCTCGCAATTCTAGGCAATAGCCAGGGCATCGAACTGGAGCGCGATCGCCAGATTTTGGAACAGCTCCCGGATGCCGCAGTTGAGTTTTTAGTTGAGCCAGATCGCCAGCAGTTGAACGATCGTCTTTGGAAAGAACCATGGGATATTCTGTTCTTTGCGGGCCATAGCAGAACCGAGGGCGAAACGGGACGCATTTACATTAACCAAACCGATAGCCTCACCCTTGCAGAACTGAAGTATGGGTTACGCAAAGCGATCGATCACGGTTTGCAGCTAGCCATTTTCAATTCTTGCGATGGATTAGGATTGGCGCAAGAACTGCATCAGCTCCGCATTCCCCAAATGATCGTCATGCGAGAGCCTGTCAGCGATGAGGTGGCAGCTGTTTTCCTGCAGTATTTTCTGGAAGCGTTTGCTGCCGGTGAGCCGCTGTATCTGGCAGAACGGCAGGCGAGAGAACGCTTGCAGGGTTTAGAACACCAATTTCCCTGTGCTAGCTGGCTGCCCATCATCTTTCAAAATCCGATCGTCACGCCCCCCAACTGGCTCACCCTCCGCGGACAGCCCCCCGCAGCCCCCCCGTCGTTGTCTTTTCCCAGTCAGCAGCCCTCGGCAGTTCCCCAGCCGTTGTCTTTTCCCAGTCAGCGGCACTGCTGGCGACAGTCAGCCATGGTTTGGATTTGCCTTGCAGTCACTTTTACCCTACTGCTGCTTCGATCGACAGGAGTGCTACAGACAGTCGAGCTAGCTGCTTATGATCACCAGATGCGTTCGCGTCCAGCGGAGGTGCTTGATCCCCGGATCTTAGTGGTTGAAGTGACGCAAGCAGATGTGAACCAGCAGGGCGGGTATCCGCTCACAGACGCAACCTTGGTGAAAACGATCGCTGCCCTCCAACCTTTAGAGCCTGTGGCGATTGGCTTCGATATGCATCGCTTTCAGCCGCGAGGCGAAGGACGACAAGACTTAATTACACAATTCCAGCGGAATCCTAAACTACTGACGGTTTGTGCGTTTAATCAAGCCGATCAAAACTATGCTGCTCCGCCAGAATTTTCGGTAACTCAGCAGGTTGAGCAGATGGGATTTAGCAACTTCATTACCGATCGGTTGGGTCAATTGCAGCCTTCATCTCGTAGCGATATTCAAACCGAGCCCCCGGTATCTGGCGGACAAAGCGTTCGTCGTCATCTGCTGACTTATGACCCCAACCTGGCTCCGTTTCGCTCAGCTTGTGCAACGCCCTACAGTTTCAGCTTTCAGCTAGCCTATCGATTCTTAAGCGATGCCAAAATTGCGCCCTTACAGCCAAACGCTCAGCAGCAGTGGCAGTTTGGCTCAGTTGTCTTTCATCCGCTACCGACTCGCTTTGGCGGCTATCAGTCACTCGATGGCACAAATCACATTATGCTGAATTATCGTGCTGCACCTCCCGGACAAAAGGTTTCGCTTCAGCAGGTGTTGAGCGGACAGGTCACGGCTGACATGGTGCGCGATCGCATCGTTTTGATCGGCTACACGGCTCCGGTTGCCAGAGACACTTTTAATACGCCCTATGGGGAGATGGCAGGCGTTTGGGTTCATGCCCATATGGTGAGCCAGCTCTTGAGTGCGGTGTTAGACAAGCGATCGCTGATTTGGGGGCTGCCGCAATGGCGCAATTTTCAGTGGGGTGATGCAGTCTGGATTTTGGCTGGGTCGCTGGTCGCTGGTGCATTAGTTCAAAGGATGCGATCGCATCCGCTACAGTTGGGCATTGCAGTTGCGGTTTTGCTGGTTGGAGTTTATCAACTGTGTTTGGTCGGTTTCACTCAAGGTGGCTGGCTACCGTTGATTCCAACTCTATTTGCCATATTTCTGACCGCGATCGGAGTTGTTATCTATTGGCAAATAAGCGCAGGTGAATGTAATAAGTAGTCTCTGTTGCAGATGGAGTTAGACAATTATGAATCATTTTAATCGGACAACACCTTGGCTGCTGTTGATAGTCACATTGGGAAGCACTATTTTAGCTGAACTTGCTTCAACCCAAATCTCGATCGCACAAATGCCTGACTTTACGATCGCCGAGAGTCCTCCTCAGCCACCGTCTCAGCCGCCGCCAAATGACACTCGCCCTGGTGGAGGACTCGGCTCCCAAGATGCTTCGTCCTGTAATTCGCTCAACAATTCGGTGCGAGCGCTCATTCCAATTGAAAATCCAGTTTTAACAACTACTAATTCCCCCACCTTTTTGTTTTATGTTCCGTTTGGAGCCGAGCAAATTCAGTTTGGTGAATTTTCGCTTCTAACTTGGCCGCGAGAACAACAGCGACTTTACCAAGTTCGCTTTACACTTCCTCAAAAACCTGGGATTATCAGCATTACCCTGCCATCTCAGCCAGAATACGCGCTGCAGGAGGGGAACTATTATCGCTGGTATTTTCAGCTTTATTGTCGGGACGGCACAGACGTACAGCCTGATCTAACGGTGAATGGTATGGTGCAGAGAGTTGCGCTAACGCCGGAGCGAGAAAGTCAAATTAGCGCTGCAACACCTGATGTTTGGTATGACGCTCTAGCACAAGTTGCAGTTCAGCTACAGACATCGCCACAGGATGCAGCACTCCGCGAGAAGTGGCGATCGCTTCTACAAACCATTGAGGCTGAGGACTTAGCGCAAGAGCCAATACTTGGTTCAGTGATTTCTTTAGAGTCAACTTCTGCGGATCAATAGTATATCAATTTCTGTCTAAACTAAGAGATGCAAAGAGGCTGCTAAAGCTTTCTGCGTTTTCATATTTTTTGCTTGTAATACTTCTGTCTAGATTAGATTAAAACTGCAACCAAATAATACAATATTCAGATCTTTGCAGAATTTTGTTCTGTTCTTACCGATTTCCTCAGGTTTGTACATTTTGAATTCAAACTAATGTTAGCATCGGACGACTCACATACCCTTTGCTCTCCAGTTATTTACCGCACTCGGTCCACTTCACCCATACCTGATACTGCCTGGCCAATATACACGTTCATTCAATTCGTGTTCAACCAGGGTCTTAGCAAAACATAATCTAATTTGTCAAGCCGTTAATATCAGACTGGCAAGCGTGATACTCGTTTGCTCGTTTGCAGTTTGTCATGAAGCTTGGCGTTGAAAATGGATTTGTATTTCTCTTGGGTCAATCCGTGACCTGCTGCCTGCCTACAATTCTTGTAAACAGTGAATTTTAGAATTTTAAGTGCATATGGCAAGTTTTGTCCATTCAGCGCTTACAACTCTTATCTGACAAGAAATAGAGCTTAGAGAGCAAGTTGTGGATTGACACCAAAAAATTACATCCTCTTGAAAATCGCTAGAGTACCCACGGGGGTACTTTATAGGTTTCTGCGCCTATCCATGTGACTTTTAATGACTTTTTTCAACTGGCAGTGTTAACCCATTAGGTTACTTTGAATCTGAACTGCTGAATCGACCCAACTTCACTGAATATTTGCTCCAACAGCTTCTAGGAGATAGAACGTCATGACTCACCTGAGATTGGAATTTCTGGGACGTATGCAAGTCATAGTGAGTGAACAGCCGATCGTCACATTTCCCTACGAGAAAGTGAAGGCATTGTTTGCTTATTTAGCAACCGAATCGAACTATCCTCATCACCGGGATACTCTAGCTGCGATGTTTTGGGCAGACCAATGCGAATCAAAGGCTCGCAGCAACCTTCGCAAAGCCTTGTCTGTCCTGCGCCACCTACTTGGAGATGGGATTCACTCACCCTTGTTCCTCACGACACGCAACACGATTCAACTCAGTTTTGATAACACTCATCATACGCTTGATATTGCAAGGCTCACTCAGCTGCTTGAGCGTCATCCTCAGCCTTCTAAGCAGTCCGATGCAGTTCGACCAGAACACATCTCTGATTTAGAACAAGCCGTTGGGCTGTATCGGGGTCCCTTTCTCGATCGGATGCAGCTTCCGTGCAGCGAGTCCTTTGAATCCTGGTTAATGCTCAACCGTGAACGCTTCCATCAACTGGTTGTAGATGCTTGTATAACTCTAATTGCTTATTACGAACATCAGCAGGATGAGCAGAAGGTAAAACAGTATACGGAAAAACAGCTTCAGCTTGAACCCTGGAATGAAATAGCCCATCAGCGGTTGATGCAGCTTCTAGTACGGCAAGGACAGCGCACAGCGGCTTTGCGACAGTACGACCGCTGCTGTAAGGTGCTAGAACAACAGTTAGCTACTGAACCTGAACCCGCAACAATTGCACTAGGCGAAGCAATTCGTTCAGGATCCTTTCCTAACTCAATGCAGGCAAATGCTAATGCGCTGAGGCTATCCTCCAAACCTGTTGTCTTGAACTCCCCGGCGCGAGAGTTAACATGTGTTAAAAGCAATTCGCTTCCTGCTTCAGCCACTTCACTAGTGAGTCGTAAGCAGAATGCCCTCCGGACGAGTTGCTTCAAAAGACCGACATACAGCTGATCACATTAAACTCCTGAGCTGCAGCCATACCCTAAGATTGCTTGCTAAATCAATTGCCATTCCTATCAGAGAGTTCATGATGACAAGACCAACCGATCAGGCACATCTGCTTCAACTCGAAAAACCCATTCTGTGGTTGCCCATTACTGCGCTAGCTGCGTTATACGGCATATTTACCTTTAGCTGGGTCAGTTATCGGATTCATTTGCCCTCATTGATGACGCAGTTTGGATTTTCTCCGCAATCAGCCACTCAATTACTGCTCATTGAAGCCTTGTTAGCCATCGTGCTAGAGCCCTGTATGGGCTATTGGTCCGATCGACTGCAGCAACATCGAGGCGATCGGTTTCCACTAATTTCGATTGGTGTTCTGGCGGCTTCAGGCTCGCTTGTGATTTTGGTGCTATCTGTAGCGTTCAGCTCAAGAGTTCGTGAACCGCTGTGGCTGCCCGGATTGCTGTTGGTTTGGGCGATCGGCATGACGACGTTTCGCACTCCTGCCCTAGCATTGCTGCGGCGATTCTCTTCTACCAGCTACCTTGTTTTTGCCGCAGGTAGTTTAACCTTAGCCACTGGGTTGGCTGCATCGCTCAATCCGCTAGCCCGCTCCTTTATTCTCAATTTGGGGATTCCCATCCCATTTATTCTCAGCGCTATCTTGCTAGTCGTCACAGCGACAAGCTTACGCTCGTTCACACCCAAGACCCGTGCGGCAGCAGCAATTCAACCGGGCTCTCTCTCGGCGTTGCACTTAGGTAGCATTTTTGTGGTTGGCATGGCGACCACGCTGGTTGTCCGGCTGGCGATCGAAGTTCTTCCCGCCGTGCTGAAGGGACAGCTTCCTAGTATCAATCCCCCTCTTTTCGCAGGACTGATGCTCGTTACCTCTGCTTTAGCAGCGCTTCCTGTCGGAAAGTTAGCAGTGCAATGGGGCTATCGCCGTGTCATGCTGCTGGGGTTAGTCACTGTAGCCGTTCTGGTAAGCTTAACGCCGCTCATTCAGAGTGTAGGGTTAGCGTTGGCGATGGGCGTAGCAATCGGAATAGCCTTCAGCACGATATTAAATGGTGGGTTTCCTTTCTCGTTCCTTTCG
The DNA here is from genome assembly GCF_014764505.1 of Phormidium tenue FACHB-886. GTDB lineage: Bacteria > Cyanobacteriota > Cyanobacteriia > Elainellales > Elainellaceae > FACHB-886. The sequence goes on along the minus strand of NZ_JACXWX010000020.1, from coordinate 25,494 downwards.
GTTCCTGCTGACTATGCAGGATTGGCGATCGGAACTTTTTTTGGTGGAGCTGCGAGTGCGACCAGCCTTGTTACCGCTTTTCTCAGCCAATCTGAATCCTTCTCCTCCGCGCAGATTGTTTGGCTCAGCCTGATTAGCTGTTTAATTGCGATCGCAGGCATTCTTATTTCTGGAACCAGATTCGCGCGTTAGGCTCAATGAAGATCGAAGTCCTCGATCGCTCCCATTGCTCTTAGTGCCGCTCGTTGGGCAGTGGTTAGCCCAGTTGCCCCGGTAATGTTCAATGCTTCATACAGACGAGTAATCTGCAGAGTGTTTAGACATTGCCCACTCTGGAACTGCCATAGCTTGATGGTTTCATCCTCGCTTGCCGTTGCCAAAGTACCATCGTGAGGGTGGAAGACAACTGATGAGACCCCTTGGGTATGCCCCTGCCATGTCTTGAGGCATTGATTGGCTTTGACATCCCAGACCTGAATCGTTTGATCACTACTGCCGCTGGCGAGATACTGCCCATCTGGGCTAAAGGCAAGCGCGAGAATGCGTCCACTGCAATTCATCATGTGAACACAATCGCCGTGCACATCCCAAATCCGAATGGTCTGGTCATCGCTGCCGCTAGCGAGATACTGCCCATCTGGACTCACACTGATTGAGCAAATCTCCCCTTGATGTCCTTCGAATACCTGAATACACTTGCCCGTATTCACGTCCCAGCAGCGCAGGGTACGATCGTTGCTTCCCGTTGCCAACCAGCTGCTATCAGGACTGAAACCGATCGCCAGAATCCAGCTCGTGTGCCCTCGCAAAGTTCTGATGCAGCGTCCAGTTCCAATTTCCCACAGCTTTGCGGTTTGATCTCCACTGCCGCTGGCTAAGAGCTTGCCATCCGTACTAAAGTCTACCATCCGAACCTGACGAGTATGCCCGGATAAGATTCTCACACAGGCTTGCGTCTGCACATCCCAAATTCGGATGGTATGGTCATCACTGCCGCTGGCAAGCAGATGCCCATTGGGGCTAAAGGCGACAGACCAGACGCGACCGGTGTGTCCTTGCAGCACCCCACTGCACTCGCTGGTACTGCTATCCCACAGCCTGACGGCTCGATCTTCGCTGCCGCTGGCAAGCCGTTTACCATCTGGACTATAGGCGATCGACCAAATCCAATGATTGTGTCCCTGCAGGGTTCTTAGGGATTGTCCTGTGCTGTCCCATAATCGAAGCGTTTGGTCATCACTGCCGCTAGCGAGGAGCAATCCATCCGGGCTAAATGCCACAGACCATACTCGACTGGTATGTCCAGACAATCCTTTGAAGCCTGTTCCGCTTCGGATGTCCCAAAGCCGAATCGTCTGATCATCACTCCCTGTTGCTAACCACCGTCCATCTGGGCTAAAGGCAATCGACCAGACCCGGCTGGAATGAGCCAGAACGTTGAGGCACTCCCCAGTGCCAGTGTCCCACAGTCGAATCGTTTGATCATCTCCTGCAGTGGCTAGCAGTTTTCCGTTTGGATGAAATGCTACCGATCGCACACGGTCGGTATGCCCTTTGAGAATCTGCACACAGGCTTCTGTCTCCACGTTCCATAAGCGAATCGTTTGATCGACACTGCCGCTGGCTAAGAGCGAATGAGTTGAACTGAAGGCAAGGCAGCAAACACCACCCGTATGACCATATAACGTTTGCAAACATTCGCCCGTGTTTGGATTCCAGAGCTTTACAGTTTGATCTTCACTAGCACTCGCAATGAGCTGCCCATCTGGACTGAATCCGATTGCCCACACCCAGTGAGTATGCCCCTGCAGCTCCCGAAAACAGTGTCCTGTGTTCACTTGCCACAGTTTGATTGTCCTGTCTTCGCTGCCGCTGATCAAGGTTTGACTGTCGGGACTGAAGGCGATCGACCACACCCAGTGATGATGTTCACGGCAGGTGAAGAGGGGCTGTCCGTCTGCTACGTTCCATAGTTGAATTTCACCATCGGCGTCGCTAGTAGCTAACCGCTGTCCGTCTGGGCTAAAGGCAACAGACAAAATACTCCCTAAGGTTTGAGCAAAAACAGAATGACTCAGATCGGCAAAGGCAAAATTCACCTGCTGCAGCGTGACATCTTGTAGGTAGGCTTGCCAGATAGGCAGGCGAGAGAAATCATAGCCTGTCAGATTGGTCTTGAGCTGTCGGAATAGGTTGAGCAGATTACCGGGCGCATAGCCTGATGTGTGTTCCTTCCAGCCGGTCTGTAGCTTATGCAGGATTTGGGTGAGCTGTTGTTCTACCGCATGGGTTGTTTGGAGTGCTGCGATTAATTGCTGCAGGAGCGGCTCGATGATGATGCGAATTTGGCTTTCTCGAATGTGATCTTTAGTGGAAGCTTGCAGCAATGCATACTGAATCAGGAGGGCGGGCTGCTGGGATAAAACTTCTTGGCAGATATGGTCAATCAATTGCTCGATCGCATACTCCATGACCACGGGCTGTTGAGTGTAACAGGCTACTGATCGCCGTAACGAGAAGGGCGTCTTTTCAACGAGCGTAGGCTCCGCCTTTTCGATAAGCGATCGCCGTCTCAAGGATTGAATTGCCTCCAACAATTCACCTCGTGGGACTGGCATCATGATGTACTGCTGCAATTCTGAAAGGGAAACTGGCTCACGGACAATTGCCAACCAGTACATCACCGCTTTCTCTATAGGCGATAAACGGCTAAGCTGCTGCTCTAGCAGCGCCCGAATATCTTCAAAAATCGTTAGCCCTTGCTCTAAGAAGGCTGCAATATCTCCCTCAAACAGCTCTTGTATCGTAGTGGCAACAATCTTGAGCGCCAGCGGATTTCCAGCATAGCGTTGAATTAGAGTATTCCAGTCCGCTTCTGCACCAAAGAATGTGCCTTTGGAGTGCAGAAGCTGATGTCCGGCGATCTGATCGAGTCCTCTCAATCTCAACTGGCGGACGGGTAGGGTATCACTTTGCAGTACCTCCAGATGTTTAGGATTTTCTCGACTGGTCACGATCAGACAGCTCTGATGGGTTCCCTCTCCAATCCGGTTGAATAGCTCTCCATATCCTTCGTAACCCGTGCGGTAATAGCCTGCCCAGTCTCCGCTCCGCAGGATAGTTTCCGCATTATCGAGAATAAGTAAACAGCGCCCTGTGCGTAGATAATGCATGAGCCGAGCGATGCGCTTCTCCAAGGGCTGGGGGAGATCTCTTTCGGTTTCCTGCCCATTGGATAGAAAGTGAATTAAATCTGCCACTATGGCATCTACAGGTGGAGCATTATGCAGCGATCGCCAAATCATGCATTGAAATGCTTCAGTTTCTACAAGCGTTCTTGCCAACTTTGCGGTCAAAACCGTTTTACCCATGCCGCCCATTCCTAATACCACAAGCAGGCGGCAATGGTCAGCTAGAACCCACTGTTCTAGTTGATTTACTTCCTCAAGACGACCATAGAAGACGGCTCCATCCACGGCATCGCCCCAATCCTGCCGTACAGCGGAACTACAGGCGTTTGTCTGAACAAATGTACCATTCATCCGCGTCTGGGCTACTTCGCTCTGCTGTTCCGACTGATAACGCTCCTGATCTCCACGTTTCAAGTTCTGCAACTGATTTCGGCTTCTGCGTAAAGCGATCTGAATGTTGCTTTTAGTAATCGTTTCTCCAAGTTCATTAGAAAGTAACTTCCATAACTTAGCACCAATATTTTTGATGTAATCTATGTCATATTCGAGCTGTGCTGCGATCTCGCTGTAGGATCGTCCTTCCCAGCATTGACGAAACACAGATACCTGTAAATCAGTCAGAGATTTCTGAGCCAGAATTGTATTTAAAGTAGCTATTGCTTCCTCAGTATCCATAGTTCGCTTGGGTAGATGCATTTGCTTTTGCAATAGCTTATCGTGCCTCCCCTAATCTGCCTACTCAATCAGAAAATTAAGTCACTTCGTTGAGAGAAAAACGTTACACGGTTTTCATTACTGCAATTGCAATGAGTTTCTTGACGTGGTTTCAAAATCGAGTCCATTGCATTACTAATGCATTACTACTGGATCAGGTTTTCATGCGACTGTCAGGCGATGCAATATGAATGCTGCCTTATACAGTACTAATGCATTGGCAACGTCAGAAAAAATTCCAATTCACGATCGATTCATGCTGCCGTGGACGATGTGTTCACGATCGGTCGTTACAGTGTTGATATCTCAAATGAGGAAACCAAGATTGATAGAGATATCTGATGTCTTAGCAAACCAGCCTATCAAATGGCGTTCCTTATTGAGTATTCAATTATATCTAAGATGGAGGGTTGCCTTGACTTAGTTTGCCCCAAAAATGTAATGAAATAGTTCAACATTAGTTACGCTGCAAAGTAATACTTTGCTTTTTCCAAATCCCAGAAACGCATAGAAAAAGGCTGATTTTTTCAAAGGGATGAGAGCAATTGTTCTCAATCGCTCAAAAACAGCCTGACTGATGAAATGCTTAACTAGCGATCGCCTTTCAATGAATAGACTTAATCGGAAATGGCGGAATGCTTGCTGTACAAAGCTTTCAGCGATCGACGTAAATGGACTGAAATGCTTGCTGCATGGAGCTTTGGCTGCATTTTACCTCTCTTATTACCGATAAAGTCTAATTTATATACAGAAAAGCGATCGCCCCTAAAGCTCAATTTCTACAACACAAACAAGGAGAAAAATCATGGCTAGTGACATCACGCTAAATAGCAGCTCTGTAATTGTTGAAGGAAACATTCACGCTGGCACTAATACGGCAAACCGGATGAGCGACAAACTTGAGTCTTTACTCTCTGAAGTTTTACCTGACATAGAGCAGTTACTTCAACAATACGAAGTGCTAGAAACCTTGAGAATTCATTTAGTTGACCTAGTCCAGCCGGAGAACGCTCTTATTTTTTCAAAGACCTACATTCGCAACGGTTTCCTGCAGTATCCCTGCTCTCGATTCACGGCGCTCAGTGAAGTACCTCAGTATGATGGTGGATTAGGACTAGACCCTGAGAAGACACAACAGTTTGGTACAGATCTTGCACCAAAATTGTCTACGCTCTTTCCCCGTTTAAGTCAATTTGCCCAGCGAGCAGGTGAGAAGTTTGAAGTTCACCTCTCCATCAATCCAGCTACGATGAACTCTGAACAGCCAATGGTTTGTAAATGGGTCAATGACCCACGCCAAGGCAATATTTTTCAGTGCTCTAAACTGTGAATGTTGTCAGTGTAGTGTAAACATCTCGCTCATGTGGGATGGCAAACTAATGCTCAAGAAGCAATTGTACTTGTGGCAATGCCTACTCATACCAGTTTAAGCAGAATTCACGGCAGATAAGAGCATATGGGGGCTGCACCTCCAGCCAAGGAGTACCGCCCCCTGCACCCCCATCTGCAACCTTTGCAACTTAAATTGGTATCGCCAACGCTGATGCGGACGTTAGTCGATAGTTAAAGAGAGTGCATGTTACGCCGCGCGAAGCGCGGCGTAACATGCACTCTTCTGGTTTTCATGTACGGTCTTTTATCGCTGCAGTAGTGTTAACTCAGCAATTAATATTTAGTGACTGCAATCGCTATTGCAATCACTATTTTAGAATCGCATCAGGTAACGTTCTGTAAAGAAAGCAACATGCCGCAGAATTTTATTCTTGCTTTTCTAAATACCTTGAAAAGCCCGTCTGCTCCTATCAAATCAGCGATCGCTTCCTCCAGTTTCTGCTTCCACCTATTGCTGGGTGTTATCTGGACTATTGACAAACCTGCCAGGACAACTACAATCTTCAGGGAGCGAACCCGCATCCCGTATGAAACTTCCTTTATTCTCCGTCTGGATGATCAGCAGCATCACCCTTAGTGGATTGAGCATCGGTGTGGCTCAAGCCGAAATCGTTCCGGATGAGACGCTTCCTAACGCTTCGGTTGTAGAAGCGGGCTGCACCATTTGCACGATCGATAGAGGCACCACGCAAGGGAATAATTTGTTTCACAGCTTTCGGAAATTCTCTGTTCCAACGCAGGGAGAAGCATTCTTCAACAATGCGGCTAACGTTGAGAACATTCTCACGCGAGTCACAGGGGACTCTGTTTCCAATATTGATGGGCTGCTGCGAACCAATGGCACTGCCAATCTATTTCTGCTCAATCCCAACGGTGTGGTTTTTGGTCCGGATGCTCGATTGGATGTGGGCGGTTCGTTCTTGGCATCGACCGCTGATGCGATCGCGTTCGGCAATCAAGGTTTTTTCAGTGCCACCAATCCCGAAGCACCTGTCTTGCTCACCGTTCAACCGTCTGCTTTCTTGTTTAACCACGTTGCTCATGCAGCAATTGTCAATCGTTCAACTACTCCATTGGAAACGGGACAAGAGCTGCCAATGGCGAACAGACAAGGGCTACAAGTGCCAGACGGGCGAAGTTTGCTCCTGTTAGGCGGCGATATAAACTTTGTAGGGGGCGGTGTGAATGCCGCTGGAGGGCGGGTGGAGTTGGCAGCAGTTGCAGGCACAGGCACAGTAGGGCTAACTCTAGAGGACAACAATTTGCGCTTGAGTTTCCCTACGGCGATCGATCGAGCAGATATTTCTCTCACCGATGGGGCTACAGTCAATGCAAGCGGCGAAGGGGGGGGCTTGATCCAGATTTGGGGTAGGCGGGTTTTCATGAATGGCGGTTCTCAAGTCGCGACCTCTACTCTGGGAGCGGAACCTGGAGGACGTTTAACGGTGAACGCTTCTGAGTCTTTGGACGCGATTGGTGGCGTCGCCTATGGAAATTTATCGACTGTGACTTTTGGAGATGGAAAAGCTGGCGATCTCCTGATCGAGACTCGCAGGCTGAGTCTTCGAGATGGAGGGACAATCTTCTCTGCGACTTTCGGTAACGGTTCCGCAGGTCAATTGACCGTGAATGCCGCCGAATTGGTTGAGGTAGCAGGTCGAAATAGCGCTGGTTTCTCTAGCGGACTGGTGAGTTTGACGGGCAGTGCAGGGCAGGGAGCAAATCTTACTATCAACACGAGGAGGCTAATCGTCCAGGATGGAGGAATTTTATCCGCAGAAGCGGCAGATGCCTCTCAAGACGGACAGGTTTTCTCGGTATCCGGAGATGGTGCTAATCTGACGATTAATGCGTCTGAGTCTGTAGAGTTGAGCAGGCAAGGAGCTATCCTCGCAACTACTGGAGGACCTGGAAACGGAGGCAATGTAACGATCAACACAGGCAGGCTGCTCGTTCAGGATGAGAGTGCGATCGGTGCACCTGCAAATGATAGACCGTCAGGAAATGCAGGCAACATCGTAGTGCGAGCACAATCCATTACGCTAAGGAATCAATCGGGAATCGACGCTACAACTACAGAAAATCAGGGTGGCAACATCACGCTGCAAGTTCAAGATCTCCTGCTGTTGCAGCAACGTAGCTCTATTTCCACAACCGCTGGAACAAACCAGACAGGGGGAGATGGTGGCAATATAACCGTTGATGGCACCTTCATCGTAGCCAGTCCCAACGAGAACAGCGACATTAGCGCCGATGCCTTTACAGGAAAAGGTGGCAGAGTTGAGATTACTGCACAGGGCATTTTGGGCATTCAGGCTCGTTCCCAATCAACTTCCTTGAGTGACATCACTGCCAGTTCTGAATTTGGCACCGCAGGCACCATCCTCCTCAACGCCCCGGATGTCGATCCCAGCCGAGGCTTAGCCGAATTGCCAGCAGACGTTACAGATGCATCAACCTTAATTGCGATCGGCTGTTCTCCTACCACGGCAGCTCAAACTAGCCAGGGTGAATTCTACCGAACCGGGCGGGGCGGCATCGCACCTTTGCCCACCGATGTGTTAGGCAGCAGCGATATTTTGGAAGACCTCCACCCTCCGCAGTCTTGGAGCGAAACGGCTGCTTCCAATGCTCCGATCGAAGAAGCACAAGGATGGCAAGTGAACGATCGAGGAGAAGTTGTCCTGCTGGCACAAATGCCGATTCAACAGCGACAGTGCGAGCGTTGAAACCAGAGCTATAGCACTACGTATATACGCTAGGACAGTGAAGGCGGCATCGACACAATCACGGAAGTTCTCAAACTCATCCCACCGTTGTCGCATCCAGTTCTTGAGCACACTCCACCAGCGTTCAATCTTGTTCAAATCTGGGGAATAAGGCGGCAAGTACCAAATCTCACATCTCGCTTGCGCCACAATCTCCTCGATAGCTTGACCCTGATGAAAACTGGCATTGTCAATCACAATCACATCCCCCGGTTGCAATTGCGGCACTAAGCATTCTTCCAACCACAACTCAAACAAGTCTCGGTTGCAAGAACCTGCAAACGTCATCGGGGCAAACAAACAACCTTCCTTCAAGGCGGCAATCCAACTGACTCGTTCGCTGCGCTTGCCCGACTTGAGGGCATAGAAGCGTTGTCCCACCTCGCAGTAGCCATAAGGGTAATCCTCCCGGTTATCGATGCCTGCTTCATCGACATAGACCACCTGATGGGGCATCTTGCCCTGCAATCGTTCCTCAAACTCCTCTCGCTTAAGTTCATCCCGTTCTACATAGCCGTAGGTCTTTTTTTACGACTCACACCCAGCTTCATCAGTGCATCGCTGATGTTTTGTTGAGTCACATTGTCCCCCCACAACTTTGCCATTTCCCCTTGGGTCTTGCCGCCATGCTTTTGGACAAATTCCTCAAAGCGGTTCCAATCGGTGATTTTATGCCGATTTCCTTCTGGAAGCCTGTGATGGCTTGGTAGTCTCCTGTTTGTTCCTCTCGTTTGAGCCACAGGTCTAAGGTATTGCGACTGATGTTGAACAGTCGGCACACCGCAATTTTGCGTTCACCGCGTTTGACTGCCTCGATGGCTTTGGTGCGGAGGTCGTAGCTGTAGGGGGCGGACATGAGCAGTTCTCAACTCTCTTCTTTCCTTTTATTATACTGTCCTGTCGCTATTACGTAGGGCTATAAAACCTGCTTCTCCCAGGAATGTCCGTTCAATGGAAATCCATGAATCAGTACAATCGGCTGACCTGTCCCAAGATCTTCGTAGTAGAGATCGATGGTTGCAGAGTTTTCTTGACCAACGGTAACGTAAGGCATGAGAGGTTTCTCCGTTGTAAATTGATGATGTGTTTTTGTCTGTTGCATCACAGTTTATGGGTAGACAAGGGCAGTAGCGGAGTCATGGGAATTGCCCTGAAGATAGGAAAGGTCAGTGACGACTATGCAACGGGCGACAGTTAGATGACTCCTAACATATTGCCGCACTGACCTCACACCCTAGTCCTCAATGAACGAATCCTCAGGGACAGATTTTCATGTCTGCCATAATGCTTTCGCCTGACGACTGGGATTGAAATCAAGCTCATGATGACACATTCGTTTTGGAGGTGGACTCAGATGACGGAAATTCCTTACGCGGCTTTGATCGGTTTGGATTGGGCAGACCAAAAACATGATGTGTGTTTGTATGATTGTGCGACGCAGACTCATGAACATTGCGTGATTGGTGCTCGACCAGAAGCGATTGAAGCTTGGGCAATGCAACTGCGGATGCGCTATGGTGGGCAGCCCATCGCAATCTGCTTAGAACAGAAACGCGGTCCATTAATCTATGCACTATGCAAGTATGAGTTTCTCGTTCTCTATCCGGTCAATCCTCAAACCGTCTCCAAGTATCGTCAAGCCTTTACGCCGAGTCGTGCCAAAGACGACCCAACTGACGCACAACTCCAGGTCGAATTGCTTCAGAAACACCATGACAAACTGACGGCTTGGCAACCTGCGAGTCCGAATCTCAGAAAGCTGCAAGCCTTAGTAGAATGGCGACGCACTCTAATTGAAGACATCGGGCGCACCACCAACCGACTGGTCGATGTTCTCAAAGGCTACTTTCCGCAAGCGATTGATTGTTTCGAGCATCGTGATACCCTAGTGTTCTGTGACTTTCTCACCCAATGGTCCAGTTTGAGCAGGGTGCAGCAAGTCAGTGACGAACAATTGCAGCAGTTCTTCTGTGAGCATCATTCTCGCTACAAAGACTGCAATGCTCGTCGGATTGAGTGTTTACGCAACGGCATTCCGCTCACGCAAGATCCTGCCATTGTCGAATCTTCGCAATTGATGGTACAGGCATTGGTCAGTCAACTTCGTAGCTTGCTCACATCGGTACGTCAGTTTGAAAGCGAAATCGATCGCTTGTTCAATCAACTACCCGATGCCGCGATTTTTGCAGCTCTGCCTCATGCCGGAAGCAACCTTGCGCCGCGATTACTGCTGGCATTTGGGGAAGACCGCACTCGTTACCAGAGCGCCCAAGACTTATTGCAGTATGCGGGCATTGCGCCAGTGACAGAACGTAGTGGGAAAAAGTGCTGGGTGCATTGGCGCTGGGGAGCACCGAGATTTCTGAGACAAACCTTCATTGAGTGGGCGAATGAATCTCGCAAAGCGTCGGTCTGGGCAAAGGCATTTTATCAAGCCCAAAAACAAGCTGGAAAGACGCATCAAGCTGCGATTCGGGCGTTGGCGTTCAAGTGGATTCGCATTCTGTTTCGCTGCTGGCAAGACCGAGTTCCGTATGATGAAGTCAAATATCTGCTTGCGTTGCATCAGAAGGGTTCGCCGCTCATACAAAAAATCGCTTCACAAGCATGAACGCAATATTTGTCATCTTGTAGATTGCGATAACAAAGCAAAATACCATTTAGGTTTTCAATTCTGGAAATGCTGAAGCAATCAGAATGAAAATCAGTAGATCGCCGTGTTTGTAATCAGTCTAGCAGTAACGGTGGAAGGGCGTTTCTACATTTTTACTTGACTCAGTGAAGCTCAGGGAATATCTTAGGCAGCAAAATTACCGCGCACCCCGGCTGACGCGACGAAACCAGGCCCCACTTGCTGCTCCTGCTAAAGCGATTGTGGAGTAAGCCGCTAAAATAGCGACTCCAACAGGAATTAACGGACCGCCGGGCAGAAAACAAAGTATATACGTGAGTTGACCAAGAATAATACCGGCATAGTGCGACCAAACATGTTTAGGCCGAGCAAGGCCAACGGTAAGGCCAACAATAAGAAGTGCTGCGGAATAATAAAAACCTGTCGCATCCCACGGTTCGACCTGCCCGGATAAAGATGGTGACAAGGCCCAGACCATTGCGCCGCCCACAAGCGAGAACAAAAAATTTATTGCTAACTCTCTTTTCATTGGACCTTATCAGTAATAAAGTGCTCGATATCTCAATGGACAAACAATCTGCAAGAAGATTTGGAATCAGTTTAAGAATTGATTGCTTTTTTAATTCCGATTAAGTCTATTTTTCACCCTCGCTGCCTAATGACCAAGCTCACCAGACGCAAATAACCTTTGCCACTCAATCAATCAATTTGGCACGTTCCGGTGCAGTGACTAGTTAGACTCACGGCGCATCTCACTGGTATGAATAAATTGACTTATCCCTTCAACGAGTTCAGGCACAACTGGTAGCGTTGGGTCAGAATAGGAAGCATTTTGCTGTTCAGGGTCTAATGAAACAGCTTTTAAGACGTGATTCATCCCCTCAATGATTCTAAGCTCCGCATCCGGCTTAGCCCTCTTCAGGTCTTGCGCCTCCCTTACAGACACTTGGATATCAGTTGTTCCTTGAACAATTAGAACAGGGACAGTGAGACGCCTAATCTCTTGGGCAGGGGTATAGCGAAACCAGGAAATGAGGTAGGGTTGGATGCTCGATCTGTAGAGCGCGTTGAGTTCTGGTGGAACAGAGGTCACTCTCTTCCCTTGCTCTAGAGCAGCAAGAATCTGCTCATTCTGTTGCCATAATCCATCTGGCAATCTAGGTCGCAGTTGATCTTGTAAAACTTGTGATGCAGTTTGGGCAATTCCGGCGATTGATACAAAAGCATCTGCTCCGGTTTTTTGGATTGCCAGCATTCCAATCAAAGAGCCCTCGCTGTGACCAATTACGGTGATGCTTGAGAAACGAGAATCTGTCTGCAATTGCTGAATCCAAAGTGCAGCATCTTCAACATAGGTATCGAAACGCAAATCAGCTTCTTCAGGTCCTGCGGCTGCGCTTTCTCCAATCCCGCGCTTGTCATATCGGATCGAGGCAATGCCATGACCCGCTAATCCTTCAGCTAGTTGTTTGAGGCTATTATTCTGCCCAGCTAGAGGATTGTTTCCATTGCGATCGGTCGGACCAGAACCCGCAATGATCAGCACCGCTGGCTCTGGCAGATTAGACGCTGGAATAATCTGTGTGCCATGGAGCGTGCCTGTTAACGTTGTAATGTGAACCTCGACAGGTGTTGAGGCTTGTGTCGTGTAACCCATAGATAGCAGTGATAAAGGTAGAGCGATTAGACAGGGAAACAGACTTACAGAACGACGAGAATTGGGGGACATAAAGTGAAGCAATTTATATTGAATCCGTCAAATACTCTAATTTGATGAGATAAGGGAGTCTAACGACCAAGCTCACCAGACGCAGATAACCTTGAAAACTCAACCGACCAAATTGTAGCGTTCCGGTGCAACGCATGGTTAGGCGTCGTAGGCTGCTATTACACCTCGAACTCCGGCCGGTTCGGAGCGATTTTGATGGTCCAAGTCCCCTTCTGGCTGAAAGTGCGAGCGGTCGCGAAAGTATCCTCCATGAACTGAAAGTACACGATCTTTCCGTTGCGCACCTTTGCGTGGATCGAGAACGGTGAGGTCACCGCCTTGCTCAGCGAGACCGAGCGGTACGTGAACCTGCCGAACACAGCAACGTTCTCGCCTTCACCGAAGAGGGCGGTAACGGCGAAGTCCTCGATCGTCCACCATTTCTCAACCCGGGAGAACGTATCGATGAACGCTTGGGGACCTTTGGAGGTTCCCGTCCAAGGCAAGATTTGCTTCAGTTCAGGGTTGTCAAAATTCAGGGAAATGTATGTTGCGTCCTCCGCGACGAGCCGTCGGGCAGCCGCCTCAACCTTTTCGATTGCCGTATTCGCCAGAAACTCTTTGATCACTTCGGTCGGTTGGGTACTCATGGTAACGATTCCTTTCTTTAGTTTTGTGGTGGTGAGGTAGAAAACACTTTGGACATCATCATCAACTCCTAAGTCCTCTTTGTCTTAGTTCACTTGAGTGTAGTCAGTTCCAACACTCAACTTCTTGCAGATTCCTATGGAGTTTCTGATGGAGTTAGCGAACCTATTTCAGTGTTGCTTTAGTGAGTCGTTTGAAGTGCTGTATCAAACATTTCGCACTGCCTTTCGACTACTGTGCTACAAACCCACCATCTACCATCAATGTTTCACCTGTTACGAACGATGCCGTGTCAGATGATAAAAACAGAACTGCATTTGCAACTTCAAGCGGTGTTCCAATTCGTCCGATCGGGTGGAGTCCTGTTATGTAAGCTTTGACCTCATCCTGCCCACCTGTAGCTGCTTCAAACATATCTGTTTCGATTGCTGCTGGTGCAACGACATTGATGCGAATACCTGCTTTGGCATATTGGAGCGCAGCAGCTTTTGTTAAGCCTACTACCGCATGTTTACTCGCGGTGTAGAGGGGTACGCTAGGAAGTGCAACTACTCCATTCGCAGATGCCGTATTGACGATTGCACCACTTCCCTGTTTCAACATCTGAGCGATTTCATACTTCATCGACAACCAAACGCCTTTGACATTGACGTTCATCATGCGATCGTATTCCGCTTCTGTTTGCTCAATCAGTGAAGGATTTTCGCCGACAGTTCCGGCATTATTAAAGGCAATATCTAACCGACCAAAAACGCCAACCGCTTTATCAACCATTGCTTTCACATCGGCTTCTTTCGTGACATCTGCTTGCACAAAAATCGCCTCTCTGCCAGCTTCCTTGATCAATCGAACAGTTTCTTCACCTTCATCCATTCGACGACCCACCACCACCACCTTTGCTTGTTGTTGGGCATAAGCGATCGCCGTTGCACGACCAATTCCCGATGTGCCTCCGGTGACTAACGCCACTTTATCTTGCAGTATCATTCTGTTTTTCCTATTTCAATTTCATCAGTTCAGTGACTTGTTGTGCGATCGCAATCAGGGCATGATTAACTGAGGAGTCTCGAAGAGAATCAGTCTGAGGTGTACCTTCATGCGCAGAATTATTCTTGCCTTGTACTAGTGAATGCGTCATAGAACTATCCTCAATGAAATACCGATTTGTAATTGACTAAATCAATACGAAAGAATTCAGTTGTTGGCATGGTAACTGTTGTCATGGTTCAAAAAGTGGCAATTTTGTTCAGGAAACAAGCAAAATCCTAGCCATTAAAATTTGATAACCTACAGCACTTATAGACAAGTCAGATATGAATTGAGAGCAAAGATCGGGGAACTTAATGACTTGCAGCAATTATGGCAGTCATCAACTCCGTCGTGTTCCATCGCCCGATATACCGACTTTCATTGACAAACAGGGCTGGAGTAGTCGTCACTCCACTCTGTATTCCGCCTTCAATATCTTCATTGATGCAATCGACATGCACTTGTTTAGACAACTCTTTGAGAAATTGAGGAATGTCAAGCCCTAGATCATTGGCGTACTCGACAAGATAACCGTCCTCCAACCTTTGTTGATGGTCAAATAAAGTATCACTCATTAACCAAAACTGTCCTTGGGCGGCGGCAGCAACGGCTGCTTGGGCTGCCCGTTGAGCATGGGGATGAATCTGTGTTTGTGGAAAATGACGGAAGATGAAGCATAAATAATCTTCTCCAAAAGCAGCACTAAGCTCTCGTTTGATCGCTTTAATCAACTTGTAAACGTCCGCACTTCTGGAGCCTTGATAATCTCCATACATCACCAGCACGACCTTGGCACTCAGCACACCTTGCATCGAATCTTGGGTTGAAGGTGGGATAAGTAAGGAACCCTGGCTACGATCGTTGCTCATCTTTCTACATCCGTAGCAGACAGGAAACCTTGCAATTCACTTGCTCGATTCACTTGACTGCATCTCTATTTGCATAAATTCAATATAGAAGATCGCCTTCGAGTCGTCGTCTATAGCGAGTTAAAAGTTTTACAGTACAAATTGATAGAGTTGCTATGCGATCGCAGAGTAGAAGGCTGGTTATAACTTAAGTTAGAATCGGACACACTGATTTGTTTGAGAGTATACTTGAACACGTCGCGAATGCTTACGACTCGGTAAACACAATGCATAAAAGCAGTTCGTCCAGATTAAATTTAATCTGGACGAACTGCTCAATTTATCGTTAAACTTCAGTCGCTATCAGTGTGACCACATCAGCATGAGCTAACACCACATCGGGGTTGCGTTGAAACGCCGCATCATACTTCATAGCAAAGTCATTTCCAGCTTCATCAGGTGTGAGTAGAATCTGAACATCAGCAATGAGATCAGTTATCACCTCGGAGGTGACAGGCTCATCAGAGTGGATTAACTCATCAATTTGTACAATCAATTCTGAGAGGTAATGCAACCAGGCAAATTGATCGTGATTGATTACCAGTTGCAGCAATTCACCTTTAGAAACCCGTCCGCGCACTTGTTCGTAACGAATACGCTCTGTATCCAACAACAGTTTATGCAAATGCAATAACTTGATGCGGATATCGGTCAATCGAGGCTCTATCTTTGAGTAATCCGACTGCATCGCGTGAACAAGAATTGCATCGACTGATTTTGGACTTAGTGAAGCAACGGGAACAGACTTATTTAGATTGGTTGGAAAAGGCGATACGTGCTATTCACACGCTGCGCGATCGCAACAATCCGTAGCCAATCAACGTAAATTCCTTTGAATATATTGCGATGGAAAGTCAACAGAAATTCAAGCATTGGCTACGACGCATGGAGACGGAGAGGTATGTCATCTGCGCCAGTGCGTTGATAGGGCTTTTCGCCTCGCCATAGCGCCCGCGCAGGCCCTTCCTGCGGCACGTCGGACGGAGCCAGGTAGATGCTTTGCGCAGGCGTGTTTTCTTCCGCAGCGGGCAAGGAGATCCAGATCTGGAAGCCTTTAACCTGCGTGTCGCCAACGGGGGTGCCGATTGCTACACGCCGTTTCCTGCCTTCATCCATTCAACACCGCCAGCCGCCAAAACGCCTTGCTGACCAGTCGTGTCCACATAGCGAAAGTTACCCTGAGTCATGAACGTCAGCGTCGCGATGCCGGAGTGCGGGTGTATGGGGAACCCTTGGTTCCCCACAGTGGCATCAAAACTGGCTAGGTCAAGGAACACGAACGGTTTTAGCAACTCGCCAAGGTCACCAGAACTTTGCGCCGCTCATGGCTGCCATGAACACCATCGGGTCCCAGTACTCGCGGTAATTGACGATCAACCCATTCTTGACAGTCACAAACGTGGCGTAGCTCATTTCATAGGGATTGCCGTTGCTGATCACCCGGCCTGAGACGCTCCATTCGGCAATGGCCATGCTGGGGTCGTCGGTAGCGATGATCTTCAACGTGGGAGTCCGCTGCACGTCAATGACGCTGGGATAGTTCTTCAAATACTCGTAGATAGCCGCTCGGCCCACCAGCTTTCTGGACGCCACGTCGGGCGCGAAGGGGAATTCGACGACGACGTTTTCGTCGCAGAGTTCAGCCCAGCCCTTAATATCTTTGGCTAGGAAAGTGTCCAGACTGCGCTTCAGCAATTGCGCTGCGGTCAGACCCTTGCCAGCCTCTTGCGTGTGTGCGGGTGCAGCGGTGGCGAGCGTGACGTCGCTTGTGAGATGATCTTGTTTCATGTGATTGTGTCCAAGTTGGGGTTGATGATGTTGACTTACCCCTGCGGCAAATCTCAGAGCTATCGCTCTTTCGGGCGGGGTTGCTTTCACTGATTGCGTACTTCTCTTAGTCCATCCGGGCAGCGATGCTTTCGGCCAGCATCATGGTCGGGAAAGCCGTTGCGACGGAGGGCACGTCAGGCCAGATCGAGGCATCGACGACTCGCAGGCTCTTGACGCCACGAACGTGTCCGTCAATATCCACCACGGCCCCGGCATCGCGCGGTCCGCCCATAGGTACAGTGGAGGTCGGATGCTGATAGCTCTGCACAGAGGCCGCGAGCGCGGCGTTGATCGAAGCGCGGTCGCTCTTTGCCGCGCCCGGTGCCAGTTCTGCACCCACCATATCGGCAAAAGGCTGCTGACGCGCAATGTTCCGGATGACTTCGACACCATCGACCAATCGCTCGCGGTCACCGCTGTCCGTCAGGAAGCCGAGATCGATGATGGGCGCAGCATAGGGATCGCGGCTGGCGATGGTGAGGGAACCCACGGAACGCGGTCTCACGAGCGCAGCGAACAGCAGGAACATCGCGCCGTCGGAAGTCTGCCCACCGTCGGGCAGGGTCGCGGTGCTGATGTTCAGATCTGCCTCGCCGTTCGTCGCGTGGTTGGATGCCGTCCACAGCATTGCGCCGATGGGTGGATACGGAAGGCCTACTGCTTCCTTGCGAATCGACCAGACGGTCGGAACCATCGGGTGATCCTGTAGACGGCGACCGACCGGCAGCTCGGACACGACCGGGATGTCAAGACCTCGCAGCACCTCAGAGGGGCCAATGCCGGAACGCATCAGGATCGCCGGGCTGACATAGGTGCCCGCTGAAAGGATGATTTCACCGGCTAGGATGATCGCCCCGTCAGCCAGTCGGACGCCTTGGGCCTGGCAATGCTCCACTAACACGGCATCGACCAGCGTCTCGTCGCGGATGGTCAGATTAGGTCGGGCGCGCACCGCATCGCCCAACAAAGTCATTCCTGTGTTAAGCCTCACACCCATGCGGGTATTCATCACATAGGGACCAACGCCCAGCGGCTGCCCCGTCGTAAAACCCGATGTGCGCTGGTAGCCCGCAGCCAGTGCCGACGCGATGAAGTCGCGATGCTGGTCAGACACTTCTTCATTGCCGAGCTGGTGGATGGGGACGCAGCCGTCGCGGCCGTCGCCGCCAGTGCCGGAGGTACGCTCCAGCGAACGATAGAAGGCCTGCGAGCTTTGCCAGTTCAAGGCGTCGAGGTCATGCGCCTTGGCCCAGCGATCGTGGTCGTATTTCGGCACCCGCATCGCCACTGCACCGTTGATGGCAGACGAGCCACCCAGCACCTTGCCGCGGTTGAGCTGAAGCCTTCTGCCCAGCACGCCAGGCTCGCTGTAAAAGCCCCAGTCGTGCTGCGGATCGCCACCCATTAGGTCCTGGCGGCGGACTGGGTCGGGATAGGCGTTTGGGGGATAGGCCTTGCCCGCTTCGATCAGCAAGACACGGCGAGATGGATCAGCACTCAGGCGATTGGCCAGCACTGCGCCGGCGGATCCACCACCGACGATGATGACGTCAAACTCTGCTCGGCCAGCGCGCCCAGCAAAGTCTCGGCGGCTCTGTTGTGTTGCGTTGATTGTTTGATTGCCTTTCATTTCATTACTCCTGTAAGGTCTTCTCCGCACGGCACATGCCGCACACTGGGGTGGTATTGGCGCGGAGGACTGGGAGTTCAATGTCACGCACAAGTTGGAAGAGTCCGCTCTAATGATCAATCAGTAGCAGTACGGCATCGTTGGGATCGATCATTGTGTCGATGGTGTTGCTCATGGGTTTGTATCCTTTTTGATTCAAATTCAATCAATGTCGTTTTTTCCTAGCTATCTGGGGCGTGTCCAGTTCTAGTACTCAGCTTCTTTCGGAATAAGTTCAATATAGGAGATTGCTTTCAAGCCGTCGTCTATAGTGAGTTAACGCTTTTACAGTACAAATTGATAGAGTAACCGTGCCATCGCAAAGTATAAGGCTGGCTCTAACTTAAGTTAGAATCCGAATTCGATTGAAAGTACATCCTACAAATTCACAATGCCGCGTTTAACAGCAACAATCACCGCTTGAGTGCGATCGCTAACATCTAACTTTTCAAAATCCGGTTGACATGAGATTTAACAGTGCCTTCACCGATGCTCAAAGCAGTCGCAATATCGGCATTACTCATCCCCTGAGCCAGTGAACGGAGCACCGCCAGTTCTCGTTCACTCAGTTCTGGATTGCTGAGCCGCTGTACTAACTTTGCTCCCACATCAGGCGGAATGTACTTCTGCCCCCGATGAACGGTACGAATGGCATTTAGAAGCTCGTCAGGTTCGTTTCTTTCAATAGATATCTTTTGCGCCTGCCTGCAATCCCCGATAGATATCTTCGTCGCTATCATACGTAGCCAGTGCAATAATCCGAGCCGATTTAGCCGTCGCACAAATTGCACCGATAGCGGCAACTCCTTCCACTTCCGGCATTCGCAGATCCATGAGCGTGACATCCGGTTGGTGTTCTCCGAATAGCGCGATCGCCTGTTCCCCATTTTCAGCTTGGGCAATCACCTGCATCTCTGGATCACGGTTAATAATCGTGGCTAATCCTTGCCGAAAAATGGCATGATCGTCTGCAATTAGAACTCGAATGGTTGTGGCTTGGCTCATCGTGATGCTACTTCCGATTGACGGTGACAGTAATCTCTGTTCCCTGCCCAGGTTGACTTCCAATCGTCAGTTGTGCGCCGATGCGCTCTGCCCGTTCGCTCATGCCGAGTAAGCCAAAACCCTCAGGGAATGGAATACTCCCCACTCCAAAGCCCTGCCCATTGTCTCTCACACGCAAGCAAACCTGATCGCGATCGTAGACTAGCTCCACTCGAATTTCGTCGGCATTGGCATGTTTAATCGCATTGGTTAATGCTTCCTGCCCCATCCGCAGTAGATTATTCTCGACTTCAGTCGGTAGAGAATATACTGCACCCTCAATCTCATAGTGCAAAGTGGTATCCATTGCGGCAGCTCTAGTCTGAGCGACAAGACGATGGAGAGCGCTCTGTAAATTGCCTTCTTCCAAAAGCTGAGGACGCAGCGCGACGACCGATCGCCGTGCTTCAGCCAGTCCAGTTCGCGCCAATTCTTTGATCAGGTCTAGATGTGCCTGAGCTGCTTCTACATCATCCGTTAGCACCTGTTTTGCGGCTCCGACCTGAGCCAAAATGCCTGTAAACGACTGAGCGAGTGTGTCGTGAATTTCGCGTGCCATGCGGTTGCGCTCCTCTAAAATTGAGGCTGCTTCTGCTTGCTTTTGCAGCGTAATGTCTCGCGCCAACCAAATCACCTGTTCGTGCCGAATCGGGGCAATGCGAGCCGAAAACCAGACTTCTCGTCCAGCTATCCACTGGCATTCAGTGTATTCAACGGTGAGTACTTGTTGGGTTTTCACCACCTGCTGAATATAATTCAGGAATTCATCAGCTTGTTCCTTGGCATAGAGTTGATGCAGTGTTTTACCAATATATTCCTTTATATACTCCTCTCCATAGGATGGATTTCCTGGGATTGCGTTGATCACTTGCCCTTCAGCATTGTAAACACACAGCGGATCGGGAATGGCTGAGAAGAGCGCTCGCAGTTCTGCTTCAGAGGCTTGCAGCGCGGCTTCTGCCTGTTTGCGATCGCTAATATCCGCAATCACCCCTTCAATGTAGTCATCAGCTGCATTCAGATAAGAAGAAAAAAGTCCCCAAAACAATGTCCCATCTCGTTTTCGCAGCTGTGCTTCAAAGCTTCGCACTTCCCCATCCTGCTTCAGCAACTCAAGGAATTGTTGGCGATCGCTGGGATTGACATAGTAGCCTGCGGTGTGTTCAATCCCAATGATCTCCTCTGGTGAGTCAAAGCTATATAGATTGGCAAAGCATTGATTGGCATCGAGAATTAACCCATCACCGATGCGGGTGCGGTAGATGCCAACCTGGGAGTTTGCAAAGATAGCTCGGAATTTAGCTTCACTGCATTGTAAAGCCTCTTCTGCTTGTTTACGCTGGGTGATGTCATTGCCCACCGATAAGATTTCAATGACCTCTCCCTGTTCGTTGAAGATGGCTTGATTCGACCAGGACATCCAAACTCGCCGTCCGTCTCGACACAGGTTTTCCCCCTCGCCTTGCGGGTACGATTGAGGATTGCGAAGTAAATCATGGACAAGGGGTTTGACATCGCGTCCAGAGGTTTCGATGTCTGGAACAATGGTTTCAAATAGGGTTCGCCCTAAAATCTCATGTTCTTCATAGCCCAGGAGTTTCACCCCATAATCGTTGATGTATCGAATTCGTCCTTGCGAATCATAGCGAATGATAACGGAATTCGCGGTTTGTAGCAGGTTGCGATAATTCGCTTCACTTTGTCTCAATGCGGCTTCGGTCTGTAGACGTTCAGCGATTTCCTGCTGTAGGGATTGAGTTCGCTCTTCTACCTTCCTTTCCAATGTTTCGGTATAGTCTGCTAACTGTTCATATAACCGAGCATTCTCCAGTGAAATTGCTGCCTGAGCCATCAACAGTTTGAGGACTTGTAAGCGATCGCGGGTAAACACTCCGGTACTGAGATTGTTCTCCAAATAAAGGATGCCGACAAGCTGATTTTGCTTGAGAATTGGCATACACAGGAGCGATCGCGTCTGTTGGTGTTGAATATAAGGATCAGTCAAAAAAGATGGTTCACTGACTGCATCATCAAACACTAGAGTTTCTTGAGTACGTTCTACTGAGTAAATGACGGGGACAGGAATCGTTGCACAGTCAGTAACAGCGATCTTTTCCAGGTTGCACTGTCTACTTCCACTGCACTGAGCCACCACAGTGAGTTGATCGTCTTCTAGGAGCACTAGAACGCCTGTTTCGGCTCCTGCACTTTCGATTACCACCTGCATCAATGTGGCGATCAATTGATCGAGATGGATTATTTCTGAAAGAGCTTGAGCTGCTTTCATTACCGCAGCCAAATCGATTGCCGCAGTCGGATGAAGGATCGTTTTAGCGGTCAAGATTGAGTTTGATTGCCGAATCAGGTTGGAATTGAGTAGCTGTGGATAGCGTTTTTCTAAATCTTTGACTTTAGCAGTTGCGCCCCATCTTTCATAGCAGTAGTGTGCTTCTTTCATGTAGAGCTGAGCAATCTTTTCCAGACCTCGCGCTAGATAATGTTTTGCAGCCAATTCGTATGCTAACGCCTCTTCCTGGATATATTCATTTTCTCTGGCTCCTTGAATCGCCCGTTCATAAAACTCTTCAGCCTCAAGAAACTGCCCTAAGACTCGCGCTTTCTCTGCCTCGACTAGATAAAATTCATGTAGATAATTCATTGGGGCGTGTTCTGCCCATTTCTTCACCTTTTCTTGGTTGGAGCTAACACAGTTTAGCCAAGCTACTTTTTCAGAGTTTGAAGCATCGAGCAATAGGCTCAAAAGCGCTAGAGAATGGTAGAAACAGAATACAGGTAAAAACTTTATTGCTGTCACTTCTTCAAAATGTTTCCTTGCCAAAACAGCAGTCTGTACAGCTTGATGGTGTTCTTCAAATAGATAAAACAGTATGACTTTGTGCAAATAGAGCATTTGAATTGCAGTTCCATCTTTAACTGCAATAGCGTGTGATAACGCCTCCTCTTCATTAAACACCCGACCAACTAAGCGACTGGGATTCGCAGACCGATCTAACAAATTAAGAATGGTCTGCCACACGATTGCAAGCCAAGTCGAGGGGCTTTCCCGTCTGATTCGATCAACCGCTTTGCTATAGGTTGCCGTTTTCTGTTCCAGTTGGGTGAGTTCCTCACCGACGAAAAACGAGTGGTGGCACACGGTATATGCAGCATAACCAGCGGTTTCAAAGTCTCCGGTTTCCACTCCTTCCTGATAAGCCTTAACCAGCAGTGGTATCGTCTCCTTAAGATGTACTTTCCAGTGCATAACATGGTAACTAAATACGTGTAATGCTTTAACCTTGCCTTTTTTGGTATTCAATCGTTCTGCCAAGGTAAGAGCCAATTGACCAAATTTATAGCCGAGTTCAATGTCTTGAACAACTCCACACAGAACAAATCCGTAGGCAGCATAATACATCGGTGACCAGATAGCATTACCGTAGGTGATTGATAAATTCACCATTTTGCAATTAATCAGTATCACCAGTGCTGGTGATACTATGAATGCAGCAGGCCCTATACTCGCTAGGATTGACATTGCTGCTAGCGGTTCTGGTGCAGTCATCTCTGGTAAATTAATCAAGTCTTCAATTTCTCGTTCAGCAAGTAGTGCCGCCGTTGACTCCAATCCGCCTCGAACATCTAACTCACTTGGATTTTCTGGTAAAATCACTCCCAGAAGCTTCAACACTTCCAAGCCAATTTTGAGTGCTTCTTTCAGGTTGCCCTGTGACAAATATCCTTGGATTCTGCTATCGTAAGCCTGCACTTTGTCAACCACTGTTTTGGCACGATCAAGTAACACTTCTACCAACTGTTCCATCTCATCAAAGCAACCCTGCAGATACGCCGCTTCTGCTGCTTCTGAGTACAACGCTAAGGTCAGGTCATACTCACTCTGCCAACTCTCTGTATCGAGAATTTGAATCCCTGTCGTGAAATACTTAAAAGCTGCTTCATGAGCCGTCGCTGCCTTTGCTTTCTGACCTGCCATTAAATTCAATCTGGCAATTTCAGTTCGTTCTGATCGAGCAGTGACTAGCTTAAGTCCTTGATTGAGATGATCGATGATTTCAAACAGCCGATCGGATCGTTGCTCTGGTGAAGTTTTTTCGAGCAAATTGCGACCGATTTGCAGATGAACAACCTGTTTCTGCGATTCATCAATCAAAGCATAAGCCGCTTGCTGAACGCGATCGTGCAGAAACTTATACTCTTGAACCAACAAGTCTTCGTCCAAGTCAGACAGAGGTTGAATTAATCCCGCTTGTATTGCTGCTAATAAATCCTGGAAAATTGCTTTCGGTGATTTTTCGCAAACGGTTCCTTCGGAGTTGCGCTCTGCGCTAAACGCCAACGTTTCTAAATCAAACTCAGACCCAACACAAGCCGCGATGCAGAGAGTTTGCTGTGTTGCTTCCGGCAATTTCTGCAACTGACGCAGCAGCAGCTCCACCACATTATCGGTGATATCTTGAGCTTCAATCTCTGCTAGGTTCCACTGCCAACTCAACTGTTGGGCATCAAAGGTTAACAGGTTTTCGCTATGCAGCAGCTTCAAAAACTCACCCACAAAGAAAGGGTTGCCCTCGGTTTTACGTGACACAGCTTGAGCTAGGGAACGAACGATATCAGGATTGTGATGTAATGTCTCAGCTATCAGTTGACTCAACGGTTCCAGCGTTAAAGGAGTCAGGATGATTTCCTGAAATACTGCTCCCCCTTTTCGCAGGCTCTCTAGCGTTAAGACCAACGGATGCGCTGGAGTCAGTTCGTTATCTCGGTAAGCTCCGATCAAAAGCAGATACTGAATTTGCTCATCCAGTAAGATGAGTTCGATTAACTTCAACGTCGCAGAATCGATCCACTGTAGATCGTCTAAGAAAATGACCAGGGGATGCTCTTTTGCACAAAACGCCCGCACAAACCTTTGAAACGTGAGATTGAAGCGATTCTGTGCCTCAGCTGCTCCAACTTTGGGCACAGGCGGCTGCTTGCCAATAATGAACTCAACTTCGGGGATGACATCAATGATGATTTGCCCGTTGCTTCCCAAAGCATTGAGTAGACGCGATCGCCACTGTTGCAACTGCTCATCCGGTTCGCTCAAGAGTTGCTGCACTAACTTTTGCAGGGCATTCACAATGGCGCTGTAGGGAATGTTGCGCCGAAATTGGTCAAATTTACCCCAGATAAAATAGCCGTGCTTTGCGGTGATCGGTTTATGGAGTTCCTGTACCAATGCTGTTTTGCCGATGCCAGCGTAACCAGAGACCAGCATCATTTCACGATGCGGTGGTAGGGTAATGTCTTCTTCTGCTCCCCCACTTCCCCATTCCCCTACTCCCTCATTCCCTGCCACCCTGTCGAATGCCGCCAATAATGCTGAGATCTTCGCTTCTCGCCCATACAGTTTTTGAGGAATACGGAACTGCTCGGAAACATCTTGCAGACCCAATGGCATAGGTTCAATTAAACCCACTTCTGCCAGTTGCTGGGCACAGCGTTCTAAATCTGCTTTGATGCCCCAAGCACTTTGATAGCGATCCTCCGCATTCTTTGCCATCAGTTTCAAAATCAGATCTGAGACAGGTTGGGGAATCGTTGCGTTTAATTCATGCGGAGGAATCGGCGGTCTGGCAATGTGGCAGTGGACTAGCTCTAGGAGATCTTTAGTGGGAAACGGCAATTGTCCCGTCAACAGTTCGTAGAAGGTTGCACCCAGTGAATAAAAGTCGGTGCGATAGTCGAGCATCCGGTTCATTCGCCCGGTTTGCTCTGGCGACAGGTATGCAGGGGTTCCTTCTAGAAGATGGAGACTTTTGAATGTGGGATTGGTGCGACTGAAGCGAGTGGCAATGCCAAAATCGATGATTTTGACAACGCTAGTCCTTGGATTATAGACAATGTTGCCAGGATTAATGTCTTTGTGGATGACATGAGCCGCATGGATTTTGCCTA
>NZ_JACXWX010000002.1 GCF_014764505.1 Phormidium tenue FACHB-886 | reverse complement strand
ATCGCCACATCACCCTCTCGATGGTAGCTCATGCCTTTTTGAGCATTGCTCGTGCTCAAGGATCTGGGCAGGGGACAAAAAAGGGGGATTTAAACGCCTCCATCAGCCATTCTATGAGCGATGTCGAACACAGACGCGGCTTGAAATTCCCTTGAGCATGCCCGAAGTGCGTCGAGTATTATGGGCGCTGCTGTGGGCTTGGACACCGAGCCTGGAGTATATCTTGCACTGGTCAACCTGGCGACGAATTCACCAAGCCGTTGCCAGATTTCATCACTACAAACGTCGGTCTCTTGCAACCGCCCCAAATCTACAACTGTAGTACTAGGATAAATACGGTCAATTCAAGCTGCTGCCAACTCGCCTGTGCGCTTTGCGTTACCATGCAGCGGTTGGAGCAGAGTTGCGTTCGTTAGGTATCGCTCATACCTTTCTCTGCCCCAACCTCTTTATGCAGGGCTTGTTAAACTTCCGAGCGATCATTACGGCTAAAAGCGCCTTCTATGCAGCCGCTGGTGCTGCGAAGGTGAGGTCGTTGATGAACGGTAACGGTGGCTCCACAACAAAGCTTTTCCACCATTCTCTATGAGCATAAAGATCAGATAAAACCTGTTTAGGTCCAAACGGGTTGAATGCAGCCTTAAGCATTAGGGCAGCAACTAAATCTTGTGGGGAGCAATCTCCAACAGGTTTTGCAAGATCTAACATGCAAACAATTTTAGGTGAAGAAGGATTTGAATATTGATGAATGATCTAGTCCGTAACGCAACCAGTCACGTTTTCAAATTTAATCTCTTACCCTTGCTAAAACTCGACAACACTAAGGGTTTAGAAACTAAAGGCAAGGACAAAGCAAGGGCAGTTCACCAGCTCAACCCACTGGATTAGCGATGGATAGCGATCGCTTCCAAACTGCCCCTGCCACTCCATCTTGCTCGAAAGAATTGTTACGAGCAGAAGTAAGTATTTATGCTCTGTGCCAGTTAGTAAAGAACTTTATTTGCTAGTAAAGAACTTTATTTGTTAGCAAAGAACATTATTCCCATTGATCACCAGTTAGTAAAGAACTTCATTTGCTAGTAAAGAACTTTATTTGTTAGCAAAGAACATTATTTCCATTGATCAATGAATAATCTGGAAGTTTCCTCTTTACTCCACCGTCACGCTCTTAGCCAGGTTGCGCGGCTGATCGACATCTAAGCCGCGTCGTGCTGCAATGTGATATGCCAAAAACTGCAGCGGAATTACCGTTAGCAGCGGCGACAATAGCTCTTCCACCTGCGGCACTGGCAGCAGATCGTCAAATACTTCCTCCGCTTCCGCATCATCCATCGGTGTTACACCAATCAAGCGAGCATCCCGCGCTTTGGCTTCCTGCGCGTTAGAGAGAACCTTCTCATAGACCGCACCAGGCATGGCAATCGCCACCACTGGCACTTTCTCATCCAACAGCGCGATCGGTCCATGCTTCATTTCGCCTGCCGGATAGCCTTCTGCATGGATGTAGCTAATTTCTTTGAGCTTAAGTGCACCTTCCAGCGCGATCGGAAAATTGATGCCGCGCCCAATGAAAATGAAATCTTGCGTCTCAGTAAATTCATGCGCCAACTGCTCCACATAGCGCTCCTGCACCTCCAGAATTGATTCAATTTGGGCGGGCAACTGGCGCAGTTCTATAATAATTTGCTCTAAGCGATCGATCGACAGCGTTTGCCGCCGATATGCCAGATCGAGCGCTAAGCAATAGAATGCAACCAGCTGCGCTGTAAAGGTCTTGGTGGCAGCAACTCCAATCTCAATACCCGCATGGGTATCGATCAGATAATCCACTAGCCGCCCCAAGTTGCTATCTATGCGATTGGTGATGCCCAGCAGCTTAGGCTG
The DNA here is from genome assembly GCF_014764505.1 of Phormidium tenue FACHB-886. Lineage (GTDB taxonomy): Bacteria > Cyanobacteriota > Cyanobacteriia > Elainellales > Elainellaceae > FACHB-886. The sequence continues at coordinate 476,380 of NZ_JACXWX010000002.1, read as the reverse complement.
AAACTTGCCGCCCAGTTCAGCTCTGCGGCGTTTTTCCATATCCAGTGCCGAAAGCGTATCCGCTGTTTCACCTGATTGAGTCACGCCGATCGTTAACGTATGGGGGGTCACGGGGGCAGGTGCATAGCGAAACTCAGAAGCATATTGCACCTGTGTTGGTAGTTCTGCTAGCTGCTCCAGCAAATATTTGCCTACCAGTCCTGCGTGCCAGCTCGTTCCACAGGCTACGATCTGCACTTGCTCCAAGTCTGCATAAAACTCAGCAGGCAGATTGAGGGTAATGGGCGACTGGTTCGATTGGGCAGTCCATTCGCTGTCGAGGTATGCCTCCAAACACGCCCGCACCACACCTGGCTGTTCATAAATTTCCTTCAGCATAAAGTGTTTAAAGCCCTGCTTCTCCACCAGAATCGGATTCCAGTTGAGCGTCTGCGGCGTTTTGCGCAAACGATCGCCAGCAAAGCTGTAGATTTCAACCCCTACCGGAGTCAGGCGGGCAATCTCGCTGTTATCAAGAATCAGCACGGTGCGCGTGTGGCTAACCAGCGCAGGGGTATCAGAGGCGCAAAAGAACTCCCCATTGCCAAAGCCGATCGCCAAAGGCGCCTGCTGCCGCACGGCAATCAGCTCATCGGGGTAATCAGCATCAACAATTGCTAACGCAAACGCGCCCTGTAGATCGTTGACTGCAAGGCGGACAGCTTCCAGAAAGACTGATGCAGGAGCAGGCTGCTGTTGAAGCTGCTGCAGGTAATCCGCAATCAAATGAGGGATAACTTCTGTATCTGTATCCGATCGAAATTCGTGCCCTTTAGCCTTTAGCGTTTCGCGTAGTTCGCGGTAGTTTTCAATAATACCGTTCTGTACAACTGCGATTCGTCGAGCAGTGTCCATGTGCGGATGAGCATTATACTCTTCGGGTTTGCCATGCGTTGCCCAACGCGTATGCCCAATGCCAACTTGAGCAGGATTGTTCACGCCAGTCAGCTTGTCCTGCAGGTTTTGCAGCTTGCCTTTTGCCCGGACACAGTAAACCTCGTCGTTCCACAGCGTTGCAATACCTGCTGAGTCATAGCCGCGATATTCCAGCTTTTGCAGCCCTTCTAGCAAAATATTGCTTGCTGCCTGCGTCCCGATGTACCCAACAATTCCACACATGAATGACACACTCCTAGCCTAAAGTGCAATTAGCATACAGCAATCGGGAAAGGGCGACACAATCACCCTTCACCATTTGTTCCTAGATAAAACACAGGCGATCGAGCAGATTCCGGACGAAGGGTAAAACAGTACTGTGAAAACCCTGCCTCCAAGGCATCACATCAAAAATCTCAATTTAGGCACATCAAGAACTCAGGGCTGGATTAGATTTGCCAGAGTGTACAGCAGTTGATCTACCTGCTTCAATTCACTGGAAACGTCAATATCCACTAGCCGCGATTCTTGCAGCAGCTTCAGCCAGTAGCGAGTTTCTCGGGCAGTCATCGCTGCACTTTTGAGCTTGTCGATTCCTTCTTGAGGCGATAGCGCGATCGCTTCCTCCACTGCCACCCCAATGCTAGTGCCGCTCCGCAGCAGCTGTGGAGAAAGAATAAATTCTTGCCGAGCTTGCAGCTTTTTATAAAGCCGGATGATGCAGAGGGCAAACTCAAAACTCTGCTGTTGAATAGACTGTTCCCCCATGCTCCTGCGGCTGAATGCTAAATTAAGCTACGAATTCAGCGACATAAAACGTCTCTGCTAGAGGCGTTTTATTCCAGTTTATAACTGCACCTTATATACCCAGTCGCTATACTCCGGATCACAATTTTCAGTAATCGCAGTTAGCTTTTCTTTAAGCTGCTGAGTGATAGGGCGCTCGCTGGGTAGCTCATAGTTTTCAATGCGACGGACGGGAGTAATTTTGGCTGCCGTACCGCTCAAAAAGACCTCATCGGCAATCAGCAGTTCAGTTTTGTCGATCGGGCGTTCGCTAACAGAAATGCCAAGATTACGGGCAATAGTCAAAATGCTATCTCGTGTGATTCCCTCCAAAATATCCTGCTCACGTCCAGGAGCAATTAACTGACCCCGCCGCACAATAAAAATATTCATGCCAGAAGCCTCACTGACTTTGCCCTGTGAGTTCATCAAAATCGCTTCGTCAAACCCAGACTCTACCGCCTCTGTCTTTGCCAATGAGGAGGTGATGTATGCCCCGCTAATTTTGCCCCGCAGCGGTAAACTCCGGTCTTCCTGCCGATACCATGAGCTAATTCGACAAGTCACGCCTTCTGGAGATAAATAATCGCCCAGCTCCAACCCATACACAAAGAAGTCTTTCTCAATTTTGTGTAGACGTGGTGCAATCCCTAAATCTGATGTGTAAACAAACGGACGAATGTAGAACGAAGTGGTTGGCTGGTTCTTTCGAACAAACTCCTCAATCACGTTCTGAATTTTGTCTGCAGGCAAATCAAACTGCAAAAAACGGGCGCTATCGCTTAACCGCTGACAGTGCCGATCAAGCCGAAACAGCAAAATCTGTCCTGGTGTTTGCGGGTCAGGAATGCCACGCAACCCGCCAAATGCTCCTGTGCCATAATGCAACGCATGAGTAGCAATCGAAATTTTGGCGTTTTCAAACGGAATAAACTGGTTCTCAAAGTAAGCGATCGGCAGAAAGTTGTGCATGAGGACAAGCTCCAGGGGCGTTTGGCGGATTGCGATGTTAGCCATTATATAAGCACGGAGGAGCTTGCTTGCTTCTGTTTCATACTGATAGTGCCGCCAAAATTCGGGGTACTTTGACTTCGAAGAGGATTCCAATACTTCGGAGATTTATGTCAGCACTTTGATGAAACCATATAGAACGCTATAACGATCATGCTATAGCAATCATAAGTAGGTTATAGGAGATGGGGGACAAAGCCCCCGGGCAGAACCCTTGCACCCTGTTAAAACATCAAGCACGATAGCTATAGACACTCAATAGCACAGTAAAAACTAAAGAAGAGCCAAGTTTGGGCAGGTTAAATAAAGCATGGCGGAAGCAGATGCGACAGGCAGAGAAAGGTTGCGGTTAATGGTAGTAGACGATGAGGCAGACAACCTAGATTTGCTATATCGTACCTTTCGACGAGACTATGAAGTATACAAAGCAGAAAGCGGCTCTCAGGCGCTGGAGCTGCTAGAGCAGCTTGGCGAGATGGGGATTATCATCTCTGACCAGCGAATGCCAAAGATGAATGGGACAGAGTTCTTGAGCCGCACGGTCGATCGCTTTCCTGACACAATTCGGATTTTGCTAACTGCATACACCGATGTCGAAGATTTAGTCGGGGCAATCAACGCTGGAAAAGTCTTCAAATACATCACCAAACCCTGGAACCCCATAGATTTAAGGACAGTTGTTCAGCAAGCCTCCGAAACCTACCGCGTCTTAAAACAGCGTACCCATGAGCTGCGCCGTGCCCTACGACGTGAATCGCTGTTTAACACCATCACAACGGCAATTCGGGGATCGCTGGACTACCACAGCATGCTGCAAAAGATTGTAGAAACCGTTGGACAAGCCTTTGCGGCTGATATGTGTATCTTGCGCCCGATAGAACAAGCGAGTTCTCTGGCAGCCTCTCAGTTTGGCTCAGATTTTGTATATCCGCTCGCCCCTTGTGAAACCAATGGTTCTATGCCGCACCCCGTCACGATCGAGGTCATGCTGCCAAACTGTTTATCAGCGCAGCAGTCGCCCCAACAAATCACCGCCACAATGAGCGGCAATCCGCAAATCCAGCTAATTGTGCCGCTTGCCTACCAGAAAGAGATGCTAGCAACGTTGGTATTGTGCCGCAATGACACGTCCTCCCCTTGGTCACCCGAAGAAATAGAACTGATCGAAGGCGTAGCCGAACAAGCAGCCCTTGCCATCTCGCAAGCCAAACTCTATCAGCGCATTCAGGAACAATCCAAGCAGATGCAGGCAGAGCTAGCAGTAGCGCGGCAGATTCAAACTAATTTGCTACGCCAAAGCTGGTCAGATCTGGAGGGTGTACGGATTCAGGCAGTTTGCCATCCGGCACGGGAAGTGGGCGGCGATTTTTTTGAGGTGTTTGTTCATCCCCAAGGGGATGTTTGGCTGGCGGTAGGCGATGTTTCTGGCAAAGGAGTTCCCGCAGCTCTCTTTATGGCAAGCGCAATCTCTCTGCTGCGGCGCGAGCTATCGCAGGAGATTCCCTCAGAGCCAAATGTGCTGATGCAGACGCTTAATAAAAGCCTGTCAGAAGATTTAGTTGGCAGCAATTGCTTCATTACAATGGTTCTCGCTCGCTACAGCCCCGCTACGGGCGAATTGATTTATGCCAATGCCGGACACATCTATCCTCTGGTATGGTCGCAGCATCAGGCGATGAGTGCAATCTCCCATATCAGCTCTGGACGGGTAGATCCCCTGGTTTCAGACTATCTGGCAGCGCCGCTTCCAGAGCCAAACTACCTGACAATACGCAGCGTCCCGCTGGGCATTTTGCCCACTTGGAAAGCCGCCGCAGGTAACCTGTTCATGAAGCCAGGAGATATGCTGTTGTTGGCTAGCGATGGCATTACCGAGGCCACGATCGCCTCGGCAGATAGCCCACCCGAGAGTAGCTTCATGCTACAACAAACGGGTCTTTGGCAGCTTCTGCTCCAGCAACCCCTCCCGCTTAACCTGCACAACCTAATTGCCCAAATCCAAGACCAAAACTCAATTCAAGAAGACGATCAAACTTTACTTTGCCTGGAGGTTCTGTAGGCGATGAGAACTGAATTACATGTCCCGAGTGATCTGAAATTTTTAACGGTTGTAGAAGACTGGCTGCTGAAGTGCCTGGAGCTGGAGCTAGAGGACCAGGTAGATTGGACGCGCCAAGCTAACCGCCTGCGCTTGGTTCTCGTCGAAGCCTACTCAAACGTGGTGCGCCATGCTCACAGAGCACAGCCCAACCTACCCATCCTGATCCGCCTAGAGCTAAAAGAACGCGATCTCCACCTAGAGATTTGGGATCATGGCAAAGGCTATGACCTTTCAACCTACCTGCCACCTAGCCCAACCGATCAGCAGGAAGGTGGCTATGGCTGGCTTATCCTCAATCGCCTCATGGATCGAGTAGAGTATCGCCTCCAGGTAAACGGGCGAAACTGTCTGACGCTGGAAGCCACCCTCCCTGAAAAGCAAGACACCTCAAACGGAATGCTAAAGGCGGGATGATAGTGCCTCCTATCGATTCCAGGTATTTGGAAAAGTTGAAATCGGCAGGTGAGCCTTAGCAAAGCGAGCGGGGTGGGTTTCTTGATCCAGCGCTTGAATCACTTTGTCATACAGAATCTGGGCTTCTTGGGCTGAGTTGCCAATGCTGGTTAAGCCCAGCTTGCCAAACTCTGAGAGGCAGCCGATCAAATGGAAGACCGTACCCGTCTCGGTGGTGCTGTTGAAGTGGAGATGGTGTTGGGCAATGATATCCATTAAGTCGCTGGGACTTAGCCCCTTGTAGGCATCCTTTTGAAGGTTGTCAGTGGCGATGTAGTATTTGGGCTTGCCCTCCTGGTTGTAAAACAGTCCGGTTGTGAAATCGTAACGTCCGTGGGTCAGGAGCTTTAGCGTCATAAAGGGGTGGGTAGTGCCGCCTTTGCGCAGATTGATCTCGATCGCCTGAATATCCCACTCGTCGCCAGGGCGATCGGGGTGGTATACCGCCATAAAATCCAAGCCAAACCGCTCCAGCGCGCCTCGTTCTGCCAAAGCTTGACCCACCTGCATGCCATAGCGGTGCAGCTGCAGCCGATATACTTCATCGGCTGGAAAGTTGCAGCCCAAGAAGACTTGCCCATCGGGTCCGCCCAGGATCTGATCATGCGTCGAAAGAATTTCCACCTTGCCGTTAGGCGTAATATTGCCTTGAACGCTGGGCGATCGCTTCACTTCCCCTTCAATGAAGGCCTCAACGATCGCCCCTAGCTCCGCAATCCGGCCGCTAAATTGTACCCAAGTTTCGGTATCGCTCTGGAAGCCCATCGATTCAAACCGCTCGGCAATAGCAGCAGCTCGTTCAGCGGTAGAAGCAGATCCCGGAGCGACCGCTTGAAGAGATTTGAGGGTGAGAATGGCATTGCCGCCGCCCGAGAAGCCCTCGTTGAGCTTGACGACAATTCGCTGCAGATCAGGGTTGCGTTCCCACAGAGCCACCGCCGCTTGCGCCAAATCTTCTACCGTCCAAACTAGCTCGCTGCCGTCCGGGTGAGGAATTTTTGCCTCTGCAAAAATCTCCCGGCTGCCGCTTTTCGTGCCCCAGTACAGCAGCTCTGGATCGGCTGCTAGCAGCGGCACGCCGAGCTGCACCGAGAGTTCGCGTTCCAACGGCGTAGAGTTGAAGCAGGTCATATAGGCTCGCTCTTGGCGCAGGGCAGAGCGCAATCGCGCTAGCAATCGCGGACGTTCCAAGATCTTCTGGGTCAATGGCTTCAGCGAAGAATCATAGGCACAGAGCAGCAACAGGCGCTCACGGGCATGAGAAAAGGGCACACCCGGTAGAAGCTGCAGATAGTAGTCGATGACGCTGGGATGAATCGGCTGCGAGGTGACATAAATCAGCCGCGCTTTGGGGTTCTGAAGCCGAATCAGCGAAAACAACAGCCGCTCCTCATAGTGATGAACGCCCTTCACTTTCTGAAGTTCGCGCTGATCTAAACTAAGCGACGGCACAATCAAGATGTCATGATCGTCTTCATCGGTAGTCTGCCAGCGATCGCGCAGCTGGTGCTGCAGCTGCTGAAACTGGAGGATCGTTTCGGAGGATGGCTCGGACATTGCAGAAGCTGTAGAAGCTGCTGTGGATAGGTCTGGAGAAGAAACAGTTATACCCTGCATATGGTTCATCCCACCGCCTTACTTGACGGAGATATTCAAATGATCTTATCGAGATTTGCTGGGATTCTGGATTCTCTCTTGAGAGTGAAATTTGAGCCTCTACCGATACCCCTCTACCTGTTGCTTTAGCTCTCGCGCCATCCGGCGTAGACCTTGTTGTTCATCTTGGCGTAGAAATGGCAGCATCAGATGCGTCACCACTCCGGAAAAGTGCTCCTGATGCAGGTATTTGGTGCGGTTCTGCCCAATGTCCTGTAGCTCAAATACATGCTCACTGCGAAAGCCCGGAGCCGAATACACCCAGCGTAAGCAAACTCCTGGCTGCAGCAGCGTAATACGGGGCTCAAATTCTGTTTCTGACTCTTCCCGCAGCCGCCGCAGTGATAGTTGCACAACTCGCCCCTGGGCAAACGGCTTGTCGGGGCTACGATCATATAAAAAGGTATTCCACTTCAACCACGCCTCTTTTTGGACGAGCGCTCGCCAAACCACAGCCTTAGGTGCATTGATCTCAATTTCGGCGTAGAGCGAGGGCATGAGCGAAAAGAAGCCTAGAGCTATATCGATTACAAGCGGATGGATGCAACAGGTAGGATACCCAGCTCGACAGGTGATACTGTCACACAACCCCTGCAAATCAGTGCTGATAATCACAGTTGCCAGCTGTCCAATCGCTTAAAGTGGGCAGAAACAAACGGTAAGATGAACAAGTTTGTCAACATTTACCCGGCAGAAGGGCGATCGCATGGTACAACTCACTCCCAATCCCAGCTTTAGTTTAACAATCCGCATCCAGATCCCAAACCACGCTGGAATGCTGGCACATGTGACCCAGGCGATTGCACAAGCAGGCGGCAGCATTGGGCAAATTGATTTAATTGAGCAGACCCGTAAGGAGCTAGTGCGGGATATCTCTGTGGATGCCTACAGTTCAGAACATGCCGAGACGATCATGGAGGCAGTGAAGGCGCTCAACGAAATCAAAGTCGTCAATGTGTACGATCGCACCTTTAATCTGCACCGGGGTGGAAAAATCAGCGTTCAGAGCAAGATTCCGCTCAAGAATCAGGGCGATCTAGCAATGGCATATACGCCAGGCGTTGGGCGGATTTGCACGGCAATCGCTGAAGATCCAGAAAAAGTATATAGCCTTACTGCCAAGGGCAATATGGTGGCGATCGTCACTGACGGCAGCGCAGTGCTGGGCTTGGGAAATTTGGGCGCAGCAGGCGCATTGCCCGTTATGGAAGGCAAAGCCATGCTGTTTAAGGAGTTTGCAGGGGTGGATGCCTTCCCCGTTTGCCTTGACACTCAAGACACCGATGAGATTGTCCAGACAGTGAAGAACATTGCACCCGTGTTTGGCGGCGTTAACCTAGAAGACATCAGTGCGCCTCGTTGCTTTGAGATCGAAGCGCGGCTCCAGCGAGAGCTAGACATTCCTATTTTTCACGATGACCAGCACGGGACGGCGATCGTCAGCTTGGCAGCCTTGTTCAATGCGCTGAAGCTGGTCAAAAAGTCGATGGAAGAGATTCGCATTGTGATCAATGGTGCGGGTGCGGCGGGTGTGGCGATCGCTCGGCTACTGCAGAAGGCAGGCGCTCAGCATATTGTCATGTGTGACTCTCGTGGCATTTTGTCTACAAGTCGGGCAGATCTAAACGACCAGAAGCGACTGTTTGCAGTGGCTCAAAGCGGCACTCTGACAGAAGCAATGGTGGGTGCGGATGTATTTATGGGAGTGAGTGCGCCAAGGGTGGTGACATCAGAGATGGTGAAATCAATGGCAAAAGATCCCATCGTCTTTGCGATGGCAAACCCCATTCCCGAAATCCAGCCGGAGCTGATCACCGGGGACGTAGCCGTGATGGCAACCGGACGCAGCGACTACGCCAACCAGATCAATAACGTGCTGGCATTCCCTGGTATCTTTCGGGGGGCGCTCGACTGCCGCGCCAAAACCATGACCACCAGCATGTTCCTGGAAGCGGCGGCGGCAATTGCGTCGTTGGTCAAAGCCTCTGACCTGGACAGCGAACACATCATTCCGTCAGTGTTTGACGAGCGAGTTGCCCCAACTGTGGCATCAGCCGTGCAGCGGGCGGCACGGGCAGACGGAGTTGCGAGCAATTAGTAGTCAATCTAGTAGCAATTAGTGGAGCTACGATCGCCGAATGTTCAAACAGCACCACTCCTGCCGCCGCCACAGGGTCGCTACCACCCAGCCGTGTTGCTCCAGCGTATCCGCGATCGGCTTTACCTGATCGAGCAAAATACCGCTCAAAATTCCCCAGGTGGTGGGTTTGGCGATCGCACTCATGCCAGGAATGAGATCAATAATCACCTCAGCCAAAATGTTGCAGAGAATGCCGTCTACCGGGGTGGCGATCAAGTCCTTGATCCGATCGACGCTGCCTTCTGCGGCAATCAAGCGATCGGGTTCAACTTGGTTCAGGTCGCGGTTTTCCAGAGTGGCTTTAACGGCAAGTGGATCGGTGTCTACTGCATAGGCTTTCGCCGCACCCAGCAGCAAGGCTCCCACCGAAAGAATGCCAGAACCACAGCCAATATCAGCAACAATTAATTCAGAGTTGGCTGTAGCAATTCGCATCTCCAGCGACTCCAGGCAGAGCTGCGTGGTAGCATGTGCACCCGTTCCAAAGGCAACACCCGGATCGAGGCGAATTACCAGACGCTCGCTATTTTCTGGCATGGGCAGCCAAGCAGGATTAATCAAGAAGCGATCGCCAATATTTTGTGGCTGCCAGTGATCTTTCCAACTGCTCGACCAATCTTCCTCATCGATCAAGTGCCATTGCACCATGGGGGCAGCTAGTTCTGCACACAAGGCATCCTGCCGCAGCAGCAGCGCCAGCGCTGCCAAGTCAAGCTGTTGGGCTTTGATCTGCGGCAAATAAGCCCGTACCAAACAGCCATAGCCCTTGATCTCACTGGAACTACCCCGACAGCCAAACTCCTCAAGCCGCCAATGAACTAAATCTTCAGAGATCGACTCACAGGCAACCTGAATCTCCCACCAGCTATTCGCCAAACTTGCTGTGCCTCACGGTAAATGGAATGCGATCGGCAAGAAACCAGCTCGCCTATTTAATTTATCAAGACTTATGCAGGTTGGGGAGAATCAGTTGAACTGTATCTGAACTGTGTCCTACAGCCTATTGGGTCTGGGCTAAAAGCTGGGCCGCGCGGTTTGCCCATTGCGGATTGCCCTGCGCTGTGAACAGGTCTTGGGCATACTGCAAAACTCTGGCGGCATCAGCAGGTTTACCCTGCTTCAAAAACACCAGCCCTGCGCCGTAGTAGGCGTTTGGATAGTTGGAGTTAGATTCAGCCGAGCGACGAAACGATACCAGTGCTTCCTCTAAGCGATTTTGCTCATAGTAAATGGAGCCGAGGCTGTAGTGGGCTTCTGGGTAGTTGGGGCTAATTGTCACGGCTTTCTGAAATGCTTCTAGCGCTTGAGCAGTCTGCCCCTGCCTGAGATAAATTAAGCCCAGGTGATAGGCTGGTTCTGGCGCATTGGCGCTGAGCTGCATTGCCTTTTTGAATTCAACCATCGCCTGTCGCGTATTGTCTTGCTGCTGATAGACCAAACCCAGATTGTAGTGGGCCAAACCCATGTTGGGGTCAAGCTCGATCGCCCGCTGCAAATATTCTCCTGCCTGGTTTAGGTTGCCACCTTCCAGCAGAGCAGCCCCTAAATTCGCATAGGCAAGCGTCAAACTTGAATCCGCTTGAATGGCTTGATAAAAAGCATTGGCAGCGGCTTGGAGTTGTCCTTGTTGCCGCAGCGCCAGCCCTAAGTTGTAGTAAGCGGCAGCTGAGTTAGGATCAAGAACGGCAGCCTGCCGGAACGCTGCGACCGCCACATCAACCCGCCCCTGCTGAATATTTTGCAGCCCGATCGCCAGCTGCCCTTCTGCAGTTTGCGGGTCTGGCTGGTTTTGAGTTTGGACACTCAGCGTTGGCAGCGACTGCGACTGCACTGGGGCGATCGGCAGCACAGCCGCCAAAAGCAAAACTGACCCCATCCCAGCGCCAATCAGCCTTAATTGCAGGCTAATCCGATAGGGTGGCAGCCCAACCAACTTGAGTTTCTCGACCTTTTGTAGAGGACTGCGGCGTTTTGTCTGTGGAGTGGGGATCAGCTCGAATCTGCTCATAGTTTGCCTATGGTGGTTGCTCTGCACTGTTTGTCCGAAAGAGTCAGTTCAGTATAGGAGCAAATTTCCACTCTGTTGCAGATTGCAGTCGAAATTCACCTATTGATCACCTTGATCATCGAAATTACTGACAATCTCGATCGCTAATGCTGCCATCTGGAAGCGTAGTCTTACAGAGTTTTATGGTGCTGAGGTCAGTTTCAGCCACGTTTGCCCCCTGCAGGGTTGCTCGCCGCAGACTTGTTCCGCTGAGGATTGCCCCACGCAGATCTGCCCCCGTCAAATTTGCTTTAGAAAGGTTTGCGCCAGTGAGGTTCGCGCCGCGTAGATCAGCGTTACTCAAGTCTGCCTCACCCAGATAAGCCCCTGTTAGCTCTGCACTATGCAGGTTAGCATCGCTTAAATCAGCGTTGCTCAGATTGGCATCTCGCAGGTTGGCTCTCGGCAAATCAGCACGTTCTAAATCGGTTCTGGGCAGGGTCGCTCTGGCTAAGTTAGCGTTATTCAACTTGGCGTTTCGTAGCTCTGCCCCACCAAGGTCAGCTCTAGGCAGGTAGGCATCTCGCAACGTTGCTCGGTTGAGGATGGCATCACCGAGGTTGGCATCTCGCAGGTTGGCACTGGTCAGATTCGATCGCGCCAAGTCTGCATCGCTCAAGTCTGCATTGCCGAGATTCGCGTTTTTTAGATTCGTATCGCCTAAGTACGTCCTGCTCAAGTTCGCTTCACTGAGGTTAGCATCTTGCAGAACTGCCCCGTTCAAGATCGCCTCTTCTAGATCTGCGCCGGTTAAATTGGCGCGAGTCAAATCTACTTCACTGAGAATAGCTCTAGCCAAATCAGAATCCCGCAGATTCACTCTTACCAATTTTGCTCGTCTAAAGCTCGTATCTTGTAGATTTGCCCCTTCTAAATTTGCCCCCTCTAGATCAGTTCCGTCTAAATCGCACTTAGCACAGGCTTTGTCCTCTACTAAACGCTTGACCCGATTCACCCTAGCCGCATGGCTAAAAACCATAGAGCTAACCAGCACAAACAGCAGCCCAAAGAAAACAAACAGAATCGAAAACGCCCTGAGATCGCGCTTATCAAGTTTGGCTAGTTTGAAGGCAACCATGAGGAAGAGAAAGTAGAGGAATATGGCTATAGTAATCGCTCTGATTAACGATCGCCGCTACGAATTCTCCAAAGGCTGGATCATCCATTGAGCAACGACAGCACCGAGCAATGCCAGTCCTGCGGCGATCAGGTTTGCCACACGAAAACCGCTGACGAAAGCTGCAGCGATCGCCTGTTTAAGCTGCACCTGCAGGGCAGCGTCCAGGTTAGCAGGAACGGCTGCCGCTGCCAGATTGATGCGTTCTAGTTCGAGGAACTGCTGCAGATCGGTTGGAATCTGCAGTTGAGCAAGCTGCAGATCCAAAGCGCGATTAAAAACACCTGCTACCACCAGACTGAGGACAGCAACCGACAGCAATCCAGCCCCTCTAGCAACAGCATTGTTGATGCCCGATGCAACGCCCGCCTGTTCTGCTGGAACAACTGCCATCACGATGATGGATAGGGGTGCAACGCTGACCGCCATACCAACACCTAATATCAGGATCGCTGGAAAGAACGTTGTCCAATAGCTACCGCCCACTCCCGGAACGGCAAACAGCGCTAACCCACAGGCGGCGATCACAGGTCCTACAGTCAGCGGACGCTTAGCTCCATAGCGGTTGACCAACCCCCCTGACCACCGCGACAGGAAAAACATCAGGAGAATGAGCGGCAGAAAAGCAGCGCCAGCCGCAGTCGCAGAATAGCCCTGCACCTGCACCAGGTTGAACGGAAAGAAAAATATTACCCCACCCATCGCCGCATAGAGAAACAGCGTCAGCAGATTTGCGCCGCTAAAGGTCGAGGATCGAAACAGGCTCAGCGGCATCATCGGCGATCGATGCTGAGCTTCAAGCTGCCCTTCAGTTTGAACAAATCCAACCAGCGCCGCTGTGCCGATCGCGATTGCAATCAATACGGCGGGGTGCAGCAGCCCCAGGTGAGAAGCTTCAATTAGCCCATAGACAATACTGCCCAAGCCCAACGTTACCAGGAGTGCTCCCCAGCTATCTAGTTTGCCTTTCACTGAAGCATCACGGCTTTCGGGAACATGCCAGAAGATGATCGCCAGTACGATCGCCGCCATTGGCAAATTGATGAAGAAGATCCAGCGCCACGATGCATTTTCCACCAGCCAACCGCCCAACACTGGACCCAACGCCGAAGTAATTGCCGTAAAGCCTGACCAAGTGCCGATCGCCTGCCCCCGTTGGCTGCGCTCAAACGAAGCGCTAATAATCGCCAAACTGCCAGGAACCAGCATTGCCCCACCAATTCCCTGCACGGCTCGCGCTAGAATTAGCTGCGTCACATTGGGAGCCAAGCCGCACCAAGCAGATGCCAGCGCAAACAGCGCTATCCCAGCTGCAAAAATCCGCCGCCGGCCCAAGTGATCGCCCAAAGAACCGCCTACTAAAATAAGCGCTGCTAAAAACAGTGCATAAGATTCGACGATCCACTGCACATCACTAGAGGTAGCATTCAACTTTGCCTGCATGATCGGCAACGCTACATTGACCACGCTACCGTCGATCATTGCCATACTAGAGCCAAGAATTGTGGCTGCTAAAATCCAGGGCTTAGCGTTGGGAGCACAAGGGCTAGGACAGGGCAGTGATTGAATTACGCCTTCGTCGCACGGTTGTTTGATAATGTTCGCCATTGCGGGTTCCTAGGGCTGCGTATCAACCTATCACGCTTTTAGGTAAAAGGTAGTGTATTTTGTAGAGGGATATCGCAATTAGATTGCATCCCCCTATGTACATAGATATTGAATGCTTCTAGAAACTTTTATACATCGATAAGAACGGTCCCTATCACAAAATCAGTATTGTTTGCTGCAAATAACAATGCAAAATCGCAAATTTGGTAAGCAATTCGGATGTTCTAAGAGAAATATTTAAACCATGAAGTTCACTAGTAAAACGCTAGAAACTTCTACGTCAATTTTGAAAAGATAGGTATAATAATGCGGAATCTTTGCTTCAAACGTGCAGAAATCTGTACAGTTTAGGGCATTTCTGGGTGTATTCTGGCATCTGAATCGAACTGAGCAGATTGCCTACCGCAAGGTAAATTGTTTGGCGATTACTCAACTATTATTTGCCTCTGCTTAGAGGTGTTTGTGGCGTGAGCATTTGCTCACTGGTCCACAGTTACTAGCCCATAGTTTTGGATAAACAAAAGGCAAAGCACCAAAGCAAAGACGGAGCTTCTCCATCAGTTTTGGTCTAGCCGATTTTGATCTAATGATTCACGCCTGAACACCAGAGTCATCGAGCTTCTACTTATTTCCAAAGCTCAGCAGTTAAGGGCTGAGCTTTGAAACGATATGCACAAGAGGCTGAAATTTCGATTTCTGAGCGGCATGTTCCTATGTCACTGCTTACGCTTGAAAAAGGACAGCTTTGTTAATGGTTATTGGACACTCTCAAACCCTACTAGCCGTTCCCTCGGGAACACTTCGGATTCCTGCTACCGCTAGCCCACCCGATCAAGCAACTCGCACTCTTGCATCAACCGCTCGATCTACCAAGTTTTCACTGGTCATCCCCACCTACAACGAGGCGAAAAACATCCGCGCGATCGTCCATCAGCTCTCTAGCCTGCTAGATCCCGCCCTGCCTGGTCAATACGAGCTGATTGTGGTAGACGACAATAGCCCCGATGGTACATGGGAACTGGCGCTTGCCCTCATCCCTGAGTACCCACAGCTCCGCGTCATGCGGCGACAGCAGGAGCGCGGCCTATCAACAGCAGTGATTCGTGGCTGGCAGGCAGCACAAGGCGATGTTTTGGGCGTGATCGATGGCGATCTCCAGCATCCGCCAGAAGTGCTCCTGAAGCTGCTAGGGACGATCGAGCAAGGAGCCGACCTGGCCGTTGCTAGCCGCAACACCGAGGGCGGAGGCGTGAGTGATTGGAGTCCAACGCGGCGATTCTTATCACGCGGCGCACAGGTGTTGGGGCTGGTCTTGCTGCCGCAGGTCGTGGGTCGGGTCTCTGACCCAATGAGCGGCTACTTTATGGTGCGGCGTAGTGCGATCGCCAACTGCACCCTCAGCCCAGTCGGCTATAAGATCCTGCTAGAAGTGCTGGGACGCGGCAACGTGGAAGAGGTCGCTGAAGTAGGCTATGTCTTCCAAGAACGCAAAGAAGGGGAGAGCAAAGTAACTTGGCGGCAGTATGTAGACTATCTGCTGCACTTGGCCCGCCTCCGGTTTAGCCATACCCGTAGCCGCCTTGGTCGGATGAAGCGCGACCTGCCGATCCGCCGCTTTATCCGGTTTGGGCTGGTTGGCTTGAGCGGCGTTTTTGTAGATATGGCAGTGTTTTATCTGCTGAGCGATCCGTCAACGCTAGCCTGGGGATTGACGCGCAGCAAAATTATTGCTTCTGAAATCGCGATCGTCAACAACTTTTTGTGGAACGATCGCTGGACGTTTGGTGATATTTCTCAGCGCCAAAGAGGGAATCGTCAGCGGCTCAGACGATTCATTAAGTTCAATGTGATCTGCCTTGCCGGTCTGATTCTAAATGTGCTGCTGCTGAATGCTCTGTTCAATGGTTTAGGCATCAATCGATATTTAGCAAACTTGATTGCAATCGCAGCTGTCACAATCTGGAATTTCTGGCTCAACCTGAAGCTAAGCTGGCGAGTAACTGACACACGAGACTAGAGTCTGGTCTTAAGTCCTTTTAGCCGAATCACGGTTCTCAGGGAGTTAAAAAACTACACTTCCAGGGTTTCTAGACAACGCTAACCAGGATTAGTTTGGGCTATGACGTAACAATAGCGCTTCTCAATTCCAGGGGGATAGATGATCTTTGAAGAATCATCTGCTCCCATTCGGGCGGGAAGCGCTATATTTTTCTGTCATTAGAGGGGGTTATACCTTTCCAGAAAAACAGCGTGAATTTTTATAACAGAAGCTTGTGTCACCTGTTACACTACTTTCTGGAAAAGGGCGATCTGGTTTCGTAGATCTCCTTATCCTAATCTGCCGCATTGGGAACGCGCAGCCAGGATTTCTTCCAACTGAGAAAACAACGTAACTCTACATAACATCAAGACTGGCTTGCTTAGGCTAGTCTTTTTCTTTAGTTGCGTATTAGTTGCGTAAGGAAGCAGAGAAGCTGCGGTACCGTTGACCGTCATCCGCTTTTAGCAGAAGTTGGCAGAATTAAATTAAGTTATCCTCTAGCCCACCGGATGCTGAACTTATGTCTACTTCTGTTTTAACCGCAGCTCTCAAAGAATGGGCGGTTGCTGTGCATGCCTTGATTGCTGGAGAGACAATCTTGCTGCTGCGAAAAGGCGGTATTCGAGAGCAGAAGTTTACGATCGCTTCTCCACAGATCTGGCTCTATCCCACGTACGAGCACCAGAAGCCTTATCTGCTGAAGCCAGCCTATGCCAGCCAAGTCTTGCCTGTGGAGTCGGGCTGGCATCCGCCCACAGTAGAAATTCAAGCGCAAGCCACCATTACTCACAGCTACGAGATCACAGAGCCAGCGATCGTCGAGGCGTTGCTGCCTTTTCACATCTGGAATGCCGAATTTGTCTCCGAGCGGTTGAAGTGGAAAGCTCGCTCACCTCTGACTGTCCTGCTGCTGCGAATTTATACTTTACCCACCGCACAGTCCATTCCCTATCGGGCAGAATACGGCGGTTGCAAGTCTTGGATCGATCTGCAAGCAGACCTACTTTCCCCAACCACAGCTGTGCTTGACGATAGCGCCTATCAAGCTAAAGTAAAAGCTATTCAGGTTGTCCTTGGAGCTGCCTAGCTAGAAGCCTTTCCATTAAAAGATCGGCAGCTACTGCCTACATTAAAGATATTCTTCAATCAGTGCAAGTTCTAAGAGTGCAAGCACCATGTCAATCGAACACCGAGCCTATCGCAACACTTTTTTCCCCGAACAAGTCGTCGTTCTGCGACAAACCTGCTTTACCCCTGCTCGCTTGTTTGAACCTGGGAAGTATATTGCTGGAGAACTGCCTGCGATCGCTTTTGAGATGGGGTTGGTAGAATCCCTACCGCCCGTGAGAGGCAAGAGTGCCGAGCTTCGATCGTATGATGGCAAGAGTTAGTGCCTATTGTTCCTCACCCAACATCACCTGTGGACTTCATACAGCTCGTCAACTCTCGCCTAGTTAAGCAAGAAGCGAATTCGCTCTATAAATCTCTAGCGCCTCTGCTGGAGCTAGACGCCAAATTTGCCGACTTAGTCCTGGTCGATTTGGCAAAAGTTGTGCGAATCAGCGGGCGCAATCGCAAAGAGATCGGCTCCAATGAACTGCTTGCCTACTTAGTACTCTATGCCCTCATTAAAAAAGATACTGAACGGCTGAACATAGCGCTCAACTCCTGGGAGTTTTCGGAGGAGAAGCGGTTGGAGTATCAGAAGTTTGCGCTGAAGGTGCTGTTGGATCTGACGGGTGGAGAACAGCAGGACGATCGCCTCCTCTTGCCCTCGGTTCTAAACCAGCTAGACCAGGAAAAAGGAACGGCTTATCTGGGAGATGCTGTCAATGCAATCTATAAATTTGCTCAGGTAATAGCCAAGGCAGATGGCACCATCTCTTTACAGGATATGGACGCGCTTTCCCAAATCTGGCAATCGCTCCATTCCTATCAAAAGCTGAGCAGCTATCAAGAAGCGCTTAAAACAGTTCCTGTCGTAAACACTCCAACATCCAACGCTTCAACATCCAACGCTACAACGTCCAATGCTACAACGGCATCAAGCGCCAATACCACGCCCCTTGCTAATCCCACTACCCCCACCTCTACCCCTACCCCACCAACCGACCAACCGACTCCCAGCAAAACGCTCGCAGAACAGACGCAAATCCTAGAGCAGGCGCTGGCGGAACTGCATGATTTGGTAGGGATGGAAAATATTAAAGAAGAAGTCACTACGTTGGCCAACTTCTTAAAAGTACAGAAGATTCGGGCAGAGCGAGGCTTGGCAAAAACCCCTGTTTCGCTACACGCGGTCTTCTGCGGCCCGCCGGGAACTGGAAAAACCACCGTCGCCCGGTTAATCAGCCGGATTTTTCAGGGATTGGGCTTTCTGGTGAAAGGACATCTGGTAGAAACCGATCGCTCTGGTATGGTGGCTGGTTACATTGGGCAAACCGCTAAAAAAGTAGACGATATGGTCAACTCGGCACTGGATGGGGTGCTGTTCATTGACGAAGCCTATGCGCTGGTTCCAGCAGAGGGTGGGCGCGATTTTGGGCAAGAAGCGATCGATGTGCTGCTAAAGCGTATGGAAGACTATCGCGATCGTCTTGTGGTGATCGTGGCGGGTTATACCGACGAGATGAGCCATTTTGTGGAATCCAACCCGGGCTTAAAGTCGCGCTTCAATCGCTATTTCTATTTCAATGACTATACACCCACCGAACTGCTTGCTATTTTTGAATCAATGGCAGGCAAAAGTCATTTCAAGCTAACGTCAGAAGCACAAGCCAAACTGCTGAAGCTGTTTGGAACCCTATATGACAACCGCGACAAAAACTTTGGCAATGCTCGCATGGTTCGCAATCTGTTCGAAAAAAGTATTGAGCGGCAGGCAAACCGTTTGGCAGTGCTTTCCGACTTCACAGATGAAGTACTGACAACCCTGATTCCAGGAGACATTCCCACTGGGTTTTCTAGCGATCGCCTGGCGGATGCAAAGCGGGAAGCTCAAAACGAACAGAGCGCCCAAAACGAACAGAGCTAAGAGCCAGGGTGCTTCCTTCTGTGACTTTGCAAATACAGAATACGTCACCCTACTGAAAAAGGGACATTGCTTAACAGGGGAATAATTTTTGAGTGAGAACGGCGCTCTCACTCAAAAATTATTCCCGAAATCAGCAACACTGAAAAGGGAGGCGTTTGCCTCCCCAGTTACGAGTCCATCAATTGCTTAGTAATAAAAAGATTTGATTCTGTTTTAGTTAAGCTCAGATCGGAATGAAAATTTACAAGCCTAGCTGAGGTAATCTAGCTCCAGCGGCGCTTCCTTTTGCACTCTTCTGCGAATCATAGAAGGTAAGGTAAGGGGCCAAAACACTGTAGCGATCGCCAACAGAACCCAAGACGCGACATGAGTTTTGGGGGTTGTGCTGTCTTTTAGAAAAGCATTGAGGAGAAGGCTGAAAACTAGCGTCGCGCCGGTGAAGTACAGTGTCATATGCCGTGTTCCCTCAGTTCGTTTCAATACTCTTATCAAACCATCTGTACGCTATAAACACACTGCTACAAGTACCGAAGTTTTATTAAAATCCAAAGGCAAAATAAAGCCGCTTTCTCAGTATTATTGCCATCTAGAGGTAGAAATAGTTACAGGTGTCATAAACAAGAGCGCAGAGATGGAGAAGCTTACGTAGAATTGCTCGCTGCATCAGCTAAAGGATGGAGCAGAAGTATGGACTATTTGTCTGCATAGATAATGACGTCTGCATACTGAGCCTATTGGAAACATAGCAAAACATCGCTTTGCTCCAGCCACCTTTACAAATCTTTGCTAATCTGCGGCATTTTAACCAGGCTTCGATAATCGATCCTACGTGTTGCTTGTCTTTAAAGTTGCTCAACTTTGGCTGCTCGATGGCGGGTAGGTTCCTTGGGTAGGACAAGCACATTTTTGTGGAGACGGTTCGCGTTGTCAAAAAAATTGTCTAAGCGTAACGGCAACCGCTATAAAAGATTCGGCTAAGCAACAGTTAATCTACTCTTAGAAAAGAACTGGCTGCGTCCAAATTCTCCTCCAAACTTTAACTTATGCTTACTTCTCTTGATTCTGTTGTAGCGCTGGATGTGCTGATGCCTTGGGCATTTGCAGTTGGGCTCAATGCAGTGCTGCTAACCCTCGTCTGGTTTGCGCCCAAAAAACTACTTACGCCTGCTGGAATTATTCACGCTGGAATTTTGGGCACTATTCTTTGGGGCACATTAGGCTGGCGAGGCTATGCTGTGATGGTTTTCTACTTCCTGGCAGGTTCAGCTGTGACGCGAATCGGCATCAAAGAAAAAGAAGCAGCAGGCATTGCCGAAAAGCGATCGGGTGCAAGAGGTCCTGAGAACGTTTGGGGTTCTGCCTTAGTCGGGACAGTCTGCGCTCTGGCGATCTATGCTTTGACCGTCGCACCCTATTCCTGGACTCCCCAAGTCATCTTTCTGCTGCTGCTTGCCTATGTTGCCAGCATTTGCACCAAGCTCTCAGATACCTTTGCCACAGAAATTGGCAAAGCCTACGGCAAACATACCTTTCTAATTACCACGCTTAAACCTGTCGAGCGGGGCACAGAAGGAGCCGTTAGCCTGGAAGGAACCTTGGCGGGAATTGTTGGCTCGGCGCTGCTAGCAACAGTAGGTTGGGCAGTGCAGTTAATTACACCCATCAACATTCTGTACTGCCTGATCGCCGCCTTCATCGCAACTACGATCGAAAGCCTGATCGGTGCAACGATCGAAGGCAAGGTAGCGTGGCTGACGCATGACGTCGTGAATGTGCTAAATACCTTGATTGGAGCAATCTTGGCAGTGGCAATCGCTGTGCTAGTGCAACTGACTTTAAACGCTTAAATAACGACGGACATAGTTCTCTAGCGTTTCTACCTTAAGGTTAAATAGGATTTCTAGCCGCTCCACTTCGGCGGGCGTACAGAAAAACTCATTTGCTAGCAGCGTTCGAAAGGTACCTAACGCCTTTTGTGCCTCTGGGTTGAAGAAGCCTAACCCTGTACGAATGGCATCTACCGCTAACAGCGGCGGATTGATTACAATCGGCTGCTGATTGAAAATGCGTCCAAAAATTTGAGGGATCTCTGCTCGCTCTAAGATTTCAGGTCCCCCAACTGCCAAAATCTGATTTTCTGCCCCTTCGTTGGTGGCAGATTCAGCGGCAATCTGAGCAAGATCATCAGTACTGACAATCGAAGTGCGGCACCGGGGATCACCCACCAGCAGATAAATGCCTGTCTGCTGAAAGCGTTCTGCTAACGGCAGTAAATTTGAGGCAAATCCAGAAGGACGCAGGATTGTGTAGCTCAGCCCGCTCGCTTGCAGATAGCGCTCCACCGCCCACTTTGCCTTAAACACAGGGGCGTCTTCATAGCCTCGATCAACTCCCAACACCGAGACAAATGTAAAGTGTTCTGCGCCCGCTGCTTTTGCCGCATCAATCAGGTCAATATTTGCTCGGTAATCCAACGTTTGTGCGCCATTCAGGCTAGATTCATTCGAGCCATGGGCACTGATCACTGCCTGTACTCCCTGGCAGGCTTTTTGGATATCTCGCTCCTGCAGGAGATCCCCAATAAAAATTTCTGCTCCGCGTTGTTCTAGCTCTCCATAGCGCGAGTTCAGCCTCACAAATGCCCGCACCGGCAGATCCCGCTTCCGCAGCGATCGTACAATCCGCTTACCTAACCCGCCAGTCGCGCCTGTAACCAGGTACATTCAATTTCTCCTTGATTCAGCAATTCTTGAGGGCGTGAAATACAAATTATCTTAAAGCGGCGTCTTACCTTTCAAACCCCAGAATCTTTGGAAAGGTGTTTGTGCATAAATAGTTGCCGGGGTCTGCCGATCAGCCAACCTGCCACATTCGTCTCAACGCGCATTAGCCGATAGCCTGCTCTAAGATAGAGGCGGCGGGCAGTATGGTTGTTTTCCAATACATGGAGGTATAGGTCTTCAAAGCCCCAGTCTAGCGCTACTCGTTCGCTCATCTGGAGCATCTGCTGCGCCAGCCCTCGACGGCGAAAGTCTGTATGAACTGCCAAATTAGAGAGATACACATAGCGGGTATGTGGCGACTGCCACGGCGGCGGTGTTTTGACAGATACTTCAACCGTGCCAATTGGGCGATCACCTCCCGTAGTGTAGCTGGGCGCTGACCAAGCTGGATGTAGCGAAGAGTTAAGCTGGAGCGATCGCTGCAATTTATCTTCTTGCTCTGCCTCAGTTTCAGAAACACGATAGGCAGCAACTAAACAGATATAGTGCTTTGTTTTGGTTTGAATACGAGTCCGCAAATCTTCATAGATGCCCATTCGCAGCAGTGGATACAACCACCCCCAAGTTCCGTCTTGGCTATGAAAACTACTCGCCAAAATATCGGAAAGACCTGCCAAGTCAGCTTTACGAACTGTCCGAACGAAGCAAGGCGGATGCGTCGAATCAGAAGGAACCGGCTCACCTGCTGTAAGCCACGGTTGAGAAAGTGAAGCGTTTTGATGCAACGGAGACATGATGGTGCAAGAAGCAATGACCCTATTCTAGTGCTGCGCGTTAAGAAGCTAAAGCTTGCTTATCCGAAATTCAATAAATGGCTTCTAATGTTTAAGTAACAATCTGTATGCAGGAGGTAGGCGAAACGCACCTGTTACAGATACATTCCTATTAGACTTAGCAACGTCTGTACAAAGACTGACTCTTGTAAATAAAGTACAGTAACGCTCCGTGCTTTCGCCTATGAGTTACCCTTGCAAATCTGGGCACTATGGAACAGGAATGATTGGCAGCCTGCGACTAGTGTGAGGAGCTGTACTCTAGTCCGATTGCCTGGTTTGATGTCGGGCAGCCTGCATTCGCTATTGAAATTTGGCTAGTGCTGTATCCGCACCGCTTCAGATTGAGCAATCTTCTCCCACCCTCAGTGGTTGATCGTTCATAGCGATCGGACTGAACAGAAAGCTTCCTCTTATGATTGGGGTTGAGCAATCTACTGCAGCCTCGCTGTGTTCAGAGAGGCGGATTACACAGAGCGACATTACTCAGGGTGCAACTGCGATTTGTCTTCACTGCTCAAAGTCTCAAAGGAATTAGCCGCTAGCCAAGATGATTCCATCCAATCTGATCGCGATAATTCCCAATTGGGCTATTACTCCACTTTAGGCGTGAATCTAAAGGCACGATCGCTTATCTGAATGCCCTCAGGACGAGGAGAACGGCGCATGATGTCTCCAGACCAAACAAAGCCAAAAATCCTAGTTGTCGATGACGAACCCGACAACCTGGATTTGCTCTATCGCACTTTCTATCGACAGTTCAAGGTGCTAAGAGCAGAAAGTGGGCATGAGGCACTGGCTCTCCTAGAGCAAGAAGGCGAAGTGGCGGTAATCATCTCCGATCAGCGAATGCCGCATATGAGCGGTACAGAATTTCTCAGCCTCACTGCCACCCTGTATCCTGACACTATTCGGATCATCCTCACAGGCTACACTGACGTCGAGGATTTAGTAGAAGCAATCAACTCCGGCAAAGTTTTCAAATACGTCAATAAGCCGTGGGATGACGACGACCTAAAAGCTGTCGTTCGGCAAGCGGTGGATACGCACAACGTTCTGAAGGCACGCACTCAAGAACTTCAACGGTCTCTGCGTCAAGAAACTTTACTGAATGCCATTACCAGCACAGTTCGCAGCGCCCAAAGCTATCAGCAAATCCTGCAGACGATCGTAGAAACAGTAGGACATTTGTTTGAAGTAGACTGCTGTATCCTTCGTCCTTTTCAAAACGATCGGATCGAAGAGGAGTCGTTCATCTATGCAGCTCCCTCACTAAAGCTAGAATCTCTAGATTTTGCCTTGCTGGCACACACCCTTTGGGCAACTCAGGATGTGGAGGTCATAACCGACATTCCTACCAGCCATCGCATTAGCAGTGACCAAACCGGACAGCGCCAGCAGGCATACCAGCAATCACAGATTGCCTCCAGCTTAATTGTGCCGCTAATCTTCCAGCAAGAGCTGTTAGCAGTGCTGGCGTTGCACCAGTGTGGGCAATCGCGGGTTTGGCAAGCAGAAGAAGTGCAGCTTGTGTCGATGGTTGCCAACCAAGCCGCACCAGCACTGTCGCAAGCCCGTGCTTATGAGCAAGTCCGGGCGTTGGCAAAGCGAGAAGCGCTAATCAACACTATTACCGCCACCATTCGTTCAAGTCTGGATCAGCAAGAGATTTTCGCGGCAATTACGCAGCAGCTTGGGCAGGCGCTCCATGCAGATGGCTGTGCACTATCGCTTTGGACGGAAGAAGATGAGTACGTTCAGTGTGTGGGGCTGCACGATGCTAGCCAAGAGGGCGACATACAGCAAACGATTGCCCAAAAAATCACGCTCGACAATCAGTCACAGCTGCCTCAGTCGCGGGTGCCGATCGACGAGAACCCAGTGCTGAAAAAGCTGATGCTGACTCAAGCTCCGGTGATCGTCAATGACCTAAATCTAACTCCTCACCTAAGCGAGCTAGATCTACCGCTGCGATCGCCTGCCCGTGCGCTGCTGGTTGTGCCGCTCCTCTACAACGGCAAGATCATTGGCAGTATCTCCCTAAGACAAACCCACCAACCCCGCCGCTGGACGGAAGATGAAGTTGCTCTAGCGCAGGCAGTTGCAGCTCAAGCGGCGATTGCCGTGCAGCAAGCCCGCCTCTTTCAAAAGACACGCCAACAGGCAGAGCAATTGCTGGAACTCGATCGTCAAAAAACCGAGTTTTTTCAGAACGTTTCTCATGAATTCCGCACCCCGCTGACGCTGACAATTGGACCGTTAGAATCCGCTGTAGAGCAGGCGCAGGGGCTATCGCCTGAGCAATGTGTCATTGCGCTGCGGAACTCTCGTCGGCTGCTGCGTTTGGTCAATCAGCTCTTAGATTTGCAGCGGCTAGATGCAGGACGGATGCAGCCCTGCTTTCGTCCTTGCAATCTGCGGGAGTTTGTGGCACAAGTGGTTGATTCATTTATGCCCTACTGCGATCGAAAACGGGTGAATATATTCACCCAGCTTCACGACTGCCCAGCTATTTACTTAGACCTGGAAAAGTTTGACAAAGTCTTGTACAACTTGCTCTCGAATGCCATCAAGTTCACGGCGACGGACGGCAAGATTGAGGTGAGCCTGAAACCAGAGGGCGAGCGCTGCTTGATTCAGGTAAAAGACACGGGCATTGGCATTCGTCCAGACCAAATACCTTACCTGTTTGAACGCTTTCGGCAAGCTGACGGCTCTGCCAGCCGCAGCCATGAAGGCAGCGGTTTGGGTTTGGCGCTGGTCAAAGAGCTGGTGGAGCTACATGGCGGTGAAGTGAGCGTGACATCAAGCTATGGCACAGGTACAACCTTCACGATCGCGCTGCCTATGGGTTTGGCGCATTTGCCGAGCGATCAGGTGAGTGAGACTTCAACGGAGTTGGAGCAGAGCAGAGCCACCGTGGAGCTAGCAGATGTGGAGGTGGATCTACAGGAACAAGCTACTTCTCTAAACGGAGCAGCATCAGCGATCGTTGTTCCGGCCATTGCACCAGTCAAGCCTTCTGGACAACTCTCCCCTGCCACAATTCTGGTTGTGGAAGATAATGCCGACATGCGTAGCTATGTTTCCGGTATTCTGCAGCGCTTAGGGCATCAGGTTCACACGGCGCGCAATGGCGCAGAAGGGTTCCAGGTTGCCAAAACCTTGCAGCCGCAAATCATCATTACCGACTTGATGATGCCTATTGTGTCTGGCATTGAGATGATCCAGATGATGCGGCAGGATCAAGCGATGAAAGGTATACCGATCGTTTTACTGACCGCTAAAGCCGATGAAGATACCCGTATTGACGGCGTAGAGCGGGGAGCAGATGCCTACCTCTCGAAACCGTTTAACGATCGTGAGCTGCTGGCAGAAGTTCGCAACCTGCTGGCGCTGAAGGAAAACGAGCGTAAGGTTGCAGAGCTAAATGCTTATTTAACAGAATCAGTGCTGAGTCGCTTCTTGCCGCCTGCGCTGGTCAAGAAAGCTGCAAAAGGTGATTTAACCCTGGATCTGCGTCCAGAGCCGCGCATGGTGACCATTTTGTTTAGCGATATTATTGGGTTTACACAGCTCTCAAATACGTTGCGATCGCGCCGCGTTTCAGAGTTACTCAATGAATATCTCACCGAAATGACCCGCGCTATCTTTGAGCATGGCGGCACGGTTGATAAATTTATGGGGGATGCGATTCTGGCACTATTTGGTGCTCCTGAAGAGATTAGTCCCAATGAGCAGGTGAGACGGGCGATCGCCGCTGCTCGCCAAATGTACAAGCTGTTAGCGAAACTCAACGAAAAGTGGCATAGCCAAGGCATTACCCAAGCCGTACAATTCCGCTGTGGGATCCACCAAGGAACAGCGGTCGTCGGCATGTTTGGCGGTGCAGAACGGGCAGACTACACGGCCATTGGACCCAGCGTGAACATTGCCGCTCGCATTCAGGAAGCCGCAGAACCCAGCTCTATTTTGGTTTCAGCAGCAGTGGCAGACTACTTGGAATTAGAGGAAGATGCGATCACAAAATACAGTCCGCTGACGCTGAAAGGGGTTGATGAAACTGTACTGACATTTTCGATCCATCCTGACCCTGATAAAAAAGTAAATCAGTAGATTTTCTGCAAAAACATTGTTCAAAACGATATTCAGAAACTTTTGTAGACCTACCCTGGTGCCAAGTCATCAGTTGACGAAGAAGCAGTCATTTGCGCTACAACCAGATTGATGGGTTGCAGGTGACGATCGAATGCAAATTATAGTCGCAGGCGGCGGTGCAGCTGGTTTCTTTGGAGCGATCGCTGCGGCAGAGGCGTATCCGCAAGCGCAGGTGACGCTGCTGGAAGCCA
This sequence comes from Phormidium tenue FACHB-886, assembly GCF_014764505.1. GTDB lineage: Bacteria > Cyanobacteriota > Cyanobacteriia > Elainellales > Elainellaceae > FACHB-886. The sequence continues at coordinate 449,566 of NZ_JACXWX010000002.1, read as the reverse complement.
GCCAGCAGCCGTTGAGTAAAGTTCGGATTTCCGGCGGAGGACGCTGCAACGTTACTCATGCTTGCTTTGAGCCAGCACTATTGGTGCAATCCTATCCCAGAGGCGGCAAAGCTTTACGGGGCGCCTTCAGCCGCTTCCAGCCGCGCGATACAGTTGCCTGGTATGCTCAGCGCGGCGTTAAGCTGAAGACCGAAGCCGATGGCCGCATGTTCCCAATCACCGATGACTCCGAGACGATCGTAGATTGCTTGATGCGATCGGCACGGCAGGCGGGAGTCAAACTGCAAGTAGGCGCGCCGATTGCTAACGTCACGCGATTGCCCGATGGCTTTGAGCTAGTCCTGAAATCGGGAGAGCAACTGAAAGCTGATCGGCTGCTGCTGGCAACGGGCAGCACACCTTACGGGCACCGGCTTGCAAAAAGCCTGGGACATTCCATTGTGCCGCCTGTCCCCTCTTTGTTTACATTCAATATTGCTGATCAGGAGCTGCGATCGCTAGCAGGAGTGGCAGCGGAGCCTGTGCAAGTAAAGCTGCTGATGCCCGACCTCAAGCCCGCCGAACAAAAAGCGCTAGAGCAGACAGGTGCATTGTTAATTACCCATTGGGGAATGAGTGGGCCTGCAATCTTAAAACTGTCGGCATGGGGCGCAAGAGCACTGCACGACTGCCGCTATCACGCCAAGCTGCAGGTAACCTGGCTACCGCAAGCAACTCCTGAAGCAGTGCGATCGGTTTTACAGCACTCCAAAGCAACCCAGCCGAAAAAGACGATCGCCGCTCACTGTCCATTTGAGCTATCGCGACGGCTTTGGCAATATTTGAGCGATCGGGCAGGCATTGCCGGCGAGACTCGCTGGGCAGATTTATCAAAAGGCGCTTTAAATCAGCTGGTTCAGGAATTAACGCAAGGACTTTACCCAGTGCAAGGTAAGGGCATTTTCAAGGAGGAGTTTGTCACCTGTGGCGGCGTAGCGCTTCAGGAAGTAGATTTTAAGACAATGCAGAGCCGCTGCTGTCCGGGGCTGTATTTTGCCGGAGAAATTTTGGATATTGATGGAGTGACGGGTGGCTTCAACTTTCAGAGCGCTTGGACAACAGGCTGGCTAGCAGGGCAAGCGATCGGCAGTGAGGGCAATAAGCAATAGAACTCTTCTAGATTGAGGCTGCTCTACCGATCGGCAAACTCTCCCACCGAGGTACAGTTCCCCCCACCGTTGCTAGAAGTTAGTTACGGCACTATAGAAACATGCAGATAAAGCAATTTGAACGTAACTCGAACTTAGCAAGGAATAAGGCAATGATTGTACGTTACTGGCAACCTTTGCGTGAAATGGAAACGCTCCGCCGTCAAATGGACCACTTGTTTGATGATCTTGTAGAGACCAGTGGTGAGAACCGAGCTTGGAGTCCGGCGGTTGAGCTAAAAGAGCTTGGAGATGCTTTCGTGCTACGGGCACAGCTCCCGGGTGTAGAAGCTAAAGACCTAGATGTGCAAGTAATGAAGGATAAGGTAACGATCGCAGGCGAGCACCGCTACGAGCAACAAAATCAGGCAAACGGCTACTCCAAGTCTGAGTTCCGCTATGGCAAGTTCTACCGCACCATTGGTTTACCTGTCGCGATACAGAATGACAAGGTTGAGGCAGACTACAAAGATGGTGTCCTGAGCCTGACGCTACCTAAAGTAGCAGAAGCCCAAAACAAGGTTGTAAAAGTAAACCTGACCGCTTCTAGCAATGCGGTAGATGCAGAAGCACCTGCTGCGGAAACTGCTCATAGCTAAACTGTTGAGATAGACGGCAAAGTTATTAGGGTCTTGTGTCTGATAGTGATTGTCAATAATTAGTGCTTGAGCGAGGTGAGGTTTATCCTTAACCTCGCTTTTTTGCAGCATCGGTGGCGGGGTGTAGCGCTACGTGCATATGTTAGGACAAACCTTTTTATGTAAAAGCCTCGCTTAGCTGAACTTTGACACAAGAAATGTTTACGGGCGGAGGTTTCACATCAATGCATTCTCAATCAAGGTGCATAGCGCCATATCAGCGGATCGCGGTATCATGCAGAATTGCTCCTTCGCTTGCACATTGCCATGCTGGAAACCTATACCGACATTCGCCACGACTGGACAGCGGCTGAGATTTTAGAACTCTTGCAGCTACCGCTGTTAGATCTGGTCTACCGCGCCCAAACCATGCATCGGCAGCACAATCCTCATAATGCAATTCAGCTGGCAACGCTGCTGAGCGTCAAAACAGGCGGGTGTTCTGAGAATTGCGCCTACTGCCCGCAGTCTGCTCACTATGAAACGAATGTTGAAAAACAGCCGATTCAATCGATCGAAGTCGTCTTAGATGCTGCTGAACGCGCCAAATCACTGGGTGCAACCCGATTTTGCATGGGCTGGGCGTGGCGCGAAATTCCCAATGGCAAAGCATTTGAAGACATGCTGGGCATGGTGCAGGGGGTGCGATCGCTCGGCTTAGAAGCCTGCGTCACAGCAGGAATGCTGACTGATGTCCAAGCTCAGCGGCTCGCTGCCGCCGGACTGACTGCCTACAACCACAACCTCGACACCAGCCCCGAGTTCTACGGGCAAATTATCACCACGCGCACCTATGGCGATCGGCTTCAGACACTTGACCGGGTGCGGCGGGCAGGCATTACCCTCTGCTGCGGCGGCATCATTGGCATGGGAGAAACGCTAAGCGATCGAGCGGCAATGCTGCAGGTGCTAGCAACCCTAACACCCCACCCGGAGAGTGTACCGATCAATGCCTTGATTGCGATGGAAGGCACACCCTTGGAGCAGCAGCAGCCCATCGATCCGCTGGATTTAGTGCGCATGTGTGCCACTGCCCGCATCCTCATGCCCAAAGCGCGAGTTCGGCTTAGCGCCGGACGGACTAGCCTCAGCCGCGAGGCGCAGGTGTTGTGTTTCTTGGCAGGGGTTAACTCGATCTTTTATGGCGAGAAACTGCTGACGGCCGAAAACCCCGATCGAGATGCCGATCGGCAACTGCTGGAAGAGATCGGGGCAATTGGGCTGGAGCCATTTAGCTAAATAGCGAAACTAGAATCCAGCGCTAGCGAAGCTACAGCAAATCGTCTAGCTCGGCGTAGTCGGGCAGCGTTGTGTCGATCGATTTGCCGTTGCGGAGGACGGTACGATCGCTTTGAGGACGCGCCAACAGTTCGCTGAAATATCGCGCCTTAAACAACACCAGATCTGCCGGAGAACCGACCTCGATCTGCCCAAAAGGCAGCTTCATGAGCTGAGCAGGGGTCGCGGTGGCACTCTTGCACCAATCACCATAAGGCGAGTCGAAGTGGGCAATGCGAGTAGCTTGCGTAAAGACTTCCAGCATGTCGTGATCGCCAAAGCCATAGAAGGGATCGCGGCAGTTGTCGCTGGCAACGGCAACCGGAACGCCCGAATGCTTCAGCTCGTGCAGCAGCGTGATTCCCCGCCAGCGCGGGGTAGCGCTAGGGAAAGAATTTTCTAGCTTAAGGGGAGCCGCCGCAGCAGCTAGGGTTTGAGCGAAAAACTGAGAGGCTTGCTGGTTGCGATCTTGTAAGAACAGATTGCACATCGGCAAACTAACTACGCCGATCTTTGCCTCTACCACTCGATCGAGCGTTTGCTGCACATCGGCAGGCGTCTGCACCGACAGACTGCAGCAATGACCACAAACAATTTGCCCGGAAAACGAGTGGCGGATTGCAGCAGATGCCACCTGCCGCAATGCAATATCATTCGGGTTGCCGCTTTCATCGCAGTGGAAATCTAGATCAAGACCCCGCTCGATCGCTAAAGCAAAGACCCGATCGAGGTCCTGATCCAGAGTATCTGTCATCAGCGCCAAACCGCCTAATATGCCACCCGCTTCGGCAACCAAATCTGCCAGCTTTTCACCCGCAGGCGTTTGAAAATACTCGAGCGGCACCAGCGTCACGGCTTGCAGTTCCACTCGGTTTTGCCACTCTGCCCGCAGTGCTTTTACCGCGCCAAAGCTAATTTCTGCCTGTTCTTCGAAAGCGTCAATATGCGTCCGAACTGCCTTTGTACCGTGGGCATAGCTGCACTTTAGCCCAAATGCCATGCGGCGATAGACGTCTTCTCCATCCCAGTACTTTTCACGATCGCGCTGAATTGTTTCTAGTGCCTCTCCAAAAGTTCCACTTTTGTTCATCGCCCGCTGCCAGATATGCCCCTTGTCCAAGTGCGTATGCATATCCACAAAACAGGGAAACACAATTCCTTGCCGCAGATCGATCGCTTCCACTAGCTCCGAAAACGAGGTTCCCCCTGGCAGAATTTGGGCGATCGCGCCGTTGCGGATTTCAATATCAACTAGCACCAGTCCCTCATAGGTTGGCGAAGCCGCAGCTGCAGCGCTTCCTTGAGGCAACAGCGCCAGTGGAACATGAGCATTTTTTAGCCAATAGCGATCGGAGAACACCATAGAAAATCCAAGTTGTAAAAAACAGGGCGTTGCTGATTTTAAGAATCATACTCGGATCAAGCGATGCCGAAAATAATGCCCTACTAATTCTCGCGTTTCACTGCGCTTTCATGCCAGTTTCGCAGCAGAAAATCAGAGAAGACAGTCAGCACTACAAAGATCAACACACCCAGCACGGTGGTCATTAGCAGCGCAGCAAACATGCGGGGAATTTGCAAGTTGAAGCTAGAGATCAAGATTTGGTAGGCAATTCCGGATTGCGTCCCGCCCGTACCTGCCACAAATTCTGCTACCACTGCCCCAATCAACGCTAGCCCACCGCTAATCCGCAAACCGCCCAAAAAGTAGGGCAACGCGCTCGGCAACCGCAGATACAGCAGGTTCTGCCAAGGAGAGGCTTTGTAGAGCTGAAACAGATTAATCAAATTGTGGTCGGCGCTGTTGAGACCCAATGTGGTGTTGGAAAGAATCGGAAAAAAGGCAACCAGCCAAGCACAGATCACCAGCGAAATAAATGTGGCGCTTTCGCCCTGCACAGCTTGCCGCACCCAGAGGATAATCAACGGTGCGATCGCCACGATCGGCGTGGTTTGCAGAATCACCGCATAGGGAAAGAAACTGCGCTCTACCCATTTGCTCTGCGTGAACAGAATTGCCACCAGCAAGCCCGTGACGATCGCCACAAGGAAAGCAGTCACCGTAATTTGCAGCGTGATCAGCAGGGATGGAAACAGCGTCCCCCATTCCTGGATTAAGGTTTGCAGCACCAAACTGGGAGCGGGCAGCAGGTAGGGTGGCATATTCGTGATGCGAACCCCAACTTCCCAAATCAGCAGAAAGACCAGCCCTACCGCAATCGGCGCTAAATACTCGGCGGTCAGCAGGGCTTTCAGCGGGGCGACCGAGACAGAGGAACGATCGCGCTCCAAGGCAGGAGCATCAGAAGCACGGCTAAACAAATCCACGGCTGTAAAAGTTGAAGTACGGCAATGATTACTTAAATCCTACCGTTCCGAGTCCCGATCGAGATGTTCACAATTAGCAGGAGCGACGAAAAGCGATCGAGCCAAACCGCTATAGCCTCTTAGCCTTAATGCAAAGGAGCGATCGCTTCCGCCTGCCCCGCACCTAGCGTCGCCGCATTGGACAGCGCCGCTGAAATTTGCCGACAGTATTGGTTGAACAACGCCGAGGTGCGGAATTCTTCGGTGCGTGGATAGGGCGCATCGATCTTTACTTCTGCCACCACCCGACCCGGACGCGCCGCCATCACCACCACCCGATTTGACAGGTACACTGCCTCATAGATGTTGTGCGTTACAAACGCCACCGTCCAGTGTTTCTGCCTCCACAGCTCCAGCAGATCGCTGTTGAGCCGGCTGCGGGTCATTTCGTCCAACGCTCCAAACGGCTCATCCATTAGCAGCAGCTCGGGATGCGTCACCAAGGCACGAGCGATCGAGACGCGCATCTTCATGCCGCCCGACAGCTCTCGTGGGTAGGAACGCTCAAACCCCTGCAGATCTACCATTTCGATCGCCTCTGCCACGGCTGAGCCTGCCGCTCTAGCCGTGATGCCCGCCAGCTTTAGCGGCAGATGGACATTCTCCCACACGGTTGTCCAAGGCATCAGCGCCGCTTCCTGAAACACAAAGGCAAGCTTGCGATCGTGGCCGTGCCAATTGATTTGTCCAGTATTGAGCTTGCCAAGTCCGGAAACCAGCCGCAGCACTGTGCTTTTGCCACAGCCTGAAGGACCCAACAAGCTGACAAACTCGCCCTCACCGATCGTCAAATTAAGCTCTTTAAGAGCAATTGTGCCGTTGGCGTAGATTTTGCTGACATCGGTCAGCGTGATAGCTGGACGGGTCATCGCGCAATTCTCCCCTTGTCTTTGTACCTACCTTAAGCAACAAAACTTTTGGTAAGCACAGCACCCACCAAAAGCCGATCGAAGCAGGCTTTGCCAAACTAGCTCTTATAGGCGCTTGTGCCCTTGTTGACAAACTGCAGGGTGTAGGCTTTGGTGTAGTCTGTCTCTTTCTTAAAAATGCCTTGGGTAGCCAGAGTTTCAAAGAAAGATTGCCAGCGTTCGTCTGTCATTGCGCCGATACCTTGCGTGGTTGCTTCCCCAGATTCAACGATGCCGTACTCTTTCATCTTCTCAATCCCATACTTGATCTGGTCGTCGTTCATCTCAGGATTGTCTTTTTTAATCAACTCATTGCCGGGCGCAGGATCGCCTTCCAAATAGCTGTACCAACCCTTGATCGAAGCATCGACAAACCGCTGTACTAAATCAGGATTTTGCTGCACCAGCTCTTGTTTGCACTCGATCGTTGTGGAATAGGGGGAATAGCCATAGTCTGCCAGCAGAAAAACCGTTGGCTCAAAGCCACCCTCTTTGCTGATCGCCAGCGGCTCAGAGCTGAGATAGCCCTGCTGCGCTGAGTTCTTATCTGCCAAAAACGGACCTGGATTGAAGTTGTAGGGGCGCTTCTGGTCATCCGTGAAGCCATATTTGGCTTTGAGGAAGGGCCAATAGGTGACGTTGGCAGACGAAGAGATGAAGATAGGTTTGCCCTTCAGGTCTGCCAAGTCTTTGGCATTGGCTTCGGGGTGAGCCACGATAACCTGAGGGTCTTTTTGAAAGATCGACGCCACGGTAATTTTGGGGATGCCTTCCTCGATCGCCTTGATCGCATCTGAGGCATAGCCCATAAAAAAGTCGATCGCTCCGCCCATCAAAAGCTGTGTCCCGTTTACCTGCGGTCCACCCATTTTGATCGTCACATCCAATCCGTACTCTTTGTAAATGCCGGTTGCAACCGCCTGATAAAACCCACCATGTTCTGCCTGGGCAAACCAATTTGTCCCATAGGTAATTTTGGTGAGTTCTCGGCTAGGAGAAGCGCTGGGCGAACTAGCGCTTGCCGGACTGGACTGAGCAGTGGGCTGGCCGGATGCACAAGCAGTAACTAAGCCACTGCCCAATGCCAGAGTGCCATATTGAATGAACCTGCGGCGATTGATTCCGTAAATTTTTGATGAATAGCGCAACTGTACCATTCGACCTCTGACGAAACGTGATAATCATCCTACTCCCTCTGACCGTACTAGAGCCACAAGCTGGAAATTGTAATACTGGCTACGGGAAAATCTACTTATTTACATTTTTGCTTAGTTTGACAACCTACCGGAGGAGGTAAGCGCCGAGGTTAACCAGTGAGATAACACTATAGATAGGTAACAATTGGTTAAGTCCTTTAGGTAAAGATGGCGAGCAGGAATTGGTTCGGAGCTTGGGATGAGATCGAGAAGCAGGACAACTTCAAGAATCCTGCTTGCCCCCGCCTGCTCAGCGTTAGCAAGCTGCTCGATCGCTACACCACTGGTGAACGATACTTTGCCCAAGTCAACCTTAGCCAAGCCAAGCTGGCTCATGCTGACCTCAGCAAAATTAATCTACTCGAGGCAGACCTCAGCCGAGCCGACCTCAACTACGCTAATCTCACCTCTGCCAATCTCTGCCTCGCAGTTCTGCTTCGCACTAAGCTCGTTCATGCCAACCTAGAAGGAGCCAATCTGACAGGCGCGATGCTAGACGACGCACTGCTGACTGGGGCAACCCTGATTGCAGCCTGCCTAGAGCACAGCAGCCTCCGCAGCGCTTGTTTGAAACAGGCAAGTCTTCAGGATGCAAACTTGAGCGGAGCTGTGCTAAAAACTGCCAATTTGCAGGAAGCAATGCTGCAAGGCGCTGATCTCAGCGGGGTTGATCTTTCAAGAGCCGATCTGAGCGGGGCAAATCTCAGGGGAGCATTGCTCTGGAAAGCTAACCTGACGCGAGCCAATCTTCAGGGGGCTGACCTTACAGGAGCTAACTTCTCTGAGGCAAATTTCAGCAAAGCTAATTTAAGCAATGCAATATTGACAGACACAGTATTGCCAAACCCAGTACTGACAAACCCAGTGCTAAGGCAGATTAACTCTACTGAGTAGCTGACCGCTGAGCATAAGCTACTCCCCTGACAACCAAACACTGGTAATTCACTGGTAATTAAGCTCAAAGCGCTGCATCATCCTCTTAGCGTTGCCTCTGATTGCACCTGCCACTGTTGCCCGTTGTGGAGCAGCAGCGTCAGCCGATCGCCCACAAACTCAAACTCAACCGATCGCAGCTGTAGCTCTTCCCAAGCTTGCCGAAAGGTTTGGCGAGTCAGCTTGCGAGAGGCAAGTGTAAGATGCGGCGTAAAAGGGCGGCTTTTAGCGACCGGGTCAATAATTTGGAGCTGCTGCTCTAGATGCATCAGCAGCTTAGATTGCAGCATTAGCAGTTCGGGGGTCTTTAAAACATTGATGTATAAAACCCGTGGCGCAAACGCGCCGAACCCAACCAGTTTCACTGGCACTGGGGCAACAGTCTTGGCAAACGCCTGCAAGCAGCTTTCTAGCTCTGCTGCTGCCGTTAACTGCCACAGAAAAGGAGCCTGAAGCGTCACATGGGGAGGAGCGTTGGCGGTGCGTGTGCTGTAGCGAGCGCTTAGCTCCTGGATCAGGACATTTGCATAGTCCTGGACAGCGATCGGCGGAATTAGCGCAATGAAAAACCGTGATTGAGAAGAGCCAGACAAATCTGCCATATCACCCATGACCCTTTGGGTAGAGTTATGCCACTAAATTTGATTTTTGAGGCACTATATGTGGAATGTATATCTCATTTTTTAGCAATTAGCGTGATACCGCTAAGCGTGGATAAGTGTCGCCTCTGGCAATAAACCAAAGCACCTTACCAGGAGATGCTCCCCCCTGGAAAATCTCACCAATCTGATTAAAATCTTCAGTACGCCCTTGTCTTTCCTTATCTTTCTCGCTGTCCATATGAAACTCCGTTTTCTCCCCACTTTTACCCTCCTAGCGCTTTCCCTGGCTACGTCTGTCTCGGCTGAAAATATTCAGCATACTCAGCAGCTTATCAGCACTAAAGCCTGTCCGCGCTGCGACTTGAGCAATGCTGGGCTTGTCTACGCTAATTTGGCTGGAGCCGACCTCACCAGTGCCAATTTAACCGGCGCAAATATGAGCCGTATCAACCTAAGTAATGCCAAGCTACAAGGGGCAGATCTATCGGGAGCAGTATTATTTAGCGCCAACTTGACCAATGCCGATCTACGAGGAGCCAATCTGCAAGGCGCTGATTTACGGGGGGCAGTGTTAACTGGAGCAATCTGGGAAGGAGCGAATGTAGAAGGAGCAAATTTGCTGGGTGCAGTTGGGCTGCCGCCTGAAGTTGCTACAGCCGAAAATCTTTATGTTCTTGGTTTGACAGAGGCACAGCGCGGTAACTTCCGAGGCGCAATTAATAACTACGACCAAGCCCTAACCCAGAAGCCCGATTTTGCCAATGCGGTGCTAGCGCGGGGGGTAGCGCGGTTTCACTTAGGCGATCGCCCTGGCGCACTGGCAGATGCCGAAAAAGCCCAAGCGCTATACGCAGCGCAGGGTAATGCTCGAGGGCAGGACGTTTCGACTCAGTTTGTGGCAGGCATCCAAGCGCTCCAGGAAGCAGAAGCAAGACCTCCTCGCTATGGCGGCGATGGAAGCAGCCCTACTACAGCAAGCGGCAGCAGTGGAGGCAGCCGGGGTGGGGGTAATGGGGGCGGAGGCTTCCTCAACTTCCTGGGATCGATCGCCGGAATGCTGCTGCAATTTGTGCCTGGGCTGGGCGGCGGGCGTTAAGCTTTTCGCTGCCAACCCGTTCCCTCGTAGCCAAACTGAAACAGGTCCGGGTGCAAAATCTCCGCCAGGATTTCTAATGAATCCACCAGTCGGTGTCCAGGACGGTTGAAATATTGATTGCCATCGGTGATATAGACCCGCCCCGTTTGCACTACCGCCAGCCGAGCCCATTCTGGTCGCTGCTTGAGCAAATCAGCCTCTTGGCGAGTGCGCTGCAGGTCAAAGCCACAGGGCATGAAGATAATGACATCTGGATCAGCTGCAACGAGCGCCTCCCAGTCCAGCCAGGGCGAGTGCTGCCCAACTGTACCAAATAGAGAGGTTCCACCTGCGATCGCCACAAGCTCTGGAATCCAATTGCCTGCCGCCATTAGTGGCTCCACCCATTCAATACAGGCAACCGTCGGCCGCGTGGCTAGGGGCTGAGTCGCTTGGGCGCAAACCTCAACTCGCTGCTGCAGCATGGCGATTGCATCAGCCGCATCGACCTCCAGTGCTGCCGCCACTCGCTCCAGATCTGACCACAAATCGGCTAGCACATTGGGCTGAAGCGAAAGAATGTGCGGCTGGCTGTGGGTGAGCTGGTCTACGGCTTGCTCCACCTCTGCCAAACTCACCGCACAGACTTCGCATTGTGCTTGAGTCAAAATGTGCGTGGGCTGAAGCTGTTCCAGTACTTCGGTTTTAACTCGATAAACGCTTAACGCCGATTGCAGCAGATCAGTGACGCGATCGTGAATTTCGCGGCTGGTTCCTTGGGGATTGAATTTGGGTTCAGTACAGATGGGAAGCGAGCGGACGGTTTCGGGGTAGTCGCATTCATGCGAGCGACCCACGAGACAATCGGCTAGGCCCAAGAAGGCAACAATTTCGGTGGCGCTGGGGATGAGAGAAACAATTTTGGCAGAAGTCATGGTTGGGGGGGTAGCAGGACGATCGCCCATCTCAGAGGATAGCGCTGTGCCTACAGGTTAAGCCAAACTTTCTGTGTGAAAACCCCGCTTCGTGAGGTTTTCACACAGAAAGAACTTCAATTTAGGCGTGTACGCCGTACTATCGAGATAGCGCACTGAGAGACAGTATGACTCAACGTTACTTGGATGCAGCCCGGCAAGGACAAAACCAGTGGTGGCGCTACCTGCTAGGAATTTTGCTGACGCTGTTTCTCTGGCTGATTGTGGGCGGATTAGTCACAGGAATTTGTATTGCCCTCTTCATCGCCGTACCGCTGCTGTCGCAAAATCTTGATCCAGCCGAGCTGCAAAATCAGCTCCAACAGCAGCTCCTAATCTTTCTAGAAACGCCCTCTGTCGAAACCTTTATTGCTACAAACGTTCCCTTTCTATTTTTCTTCCTGGGGCTGCTGATTACAGTTAAAGGGATCCATCGGCGGCAGTTCCGAAGTTTGATTAGTGCCGATCGCACCCTAAAGTGGAGACGACTCTTGTATGGGTTCGCCGTGTGGTTTTTACTGCTCAACCTTAGTACGGCTGTTTCAATTCTGCTCGATCCGGGCAGCTTCCGTTTTAGCTTCGATGCTAGCCAATGGATTCCGCTGCTGATCGCCGCCCTAATCCTGACGCCTATCCAAACCGGGACCGAAGAACTATTTTTTCGGGGCTATTTGCTGCAAGGGCTGGGGTTGTTAACCCAACAGCGGTTCATTCTAGTGCTGGTGAGCAGCCTCTTGTTCACATTGCCGCACCTGGGCAATCCCGAAGTTAGCCGGGGGATTGTTTGGATAACGCTGATTTACTTCACTATGGGCGCATTTTTAGCCCTAATTACCCTCAAAGACGATCGACTAGAGCTGGCAATCGGGGTGCATGCCGCAAACAATTTCAGCTTTGTATTCAGCACGACTGAGGATTCTGCCTTACGAATGCCTGCCCTATGGACACAGCAGCAGCCCTCCGACCCCCGCTTGGATCTGGTGGCGCTGCTGCTGTTTATGGCGATCGCCTACTATCTATTTTTTGGATTCCGCCGCCGGACTGCGCCTACCGCAAAAAGCAATGAGGAATAAAGCTGCCGTGCAGCCCGTAAGGGACATGGTGTTTGAGCGTTAGCGTTGCCACTGGCTTACGGATATCTCTGGCATCGTGGATAATCAACTGCGATCGTTCGAGCTTGCCATTGAAAATCAGCGTCAGCAGCCAGCCGTCGTCTTCCCGCTCGCCATCCGGATGGGGCACAAACACAGGTTCTCCGGCGAAACCATGCGGGGCAGCGCTCCAAAGCTGCCGCTCTTCAGTCTCTAGATCGAGCTTGAGAAGGGCTTGCAGCGGGGCATTCCCTTCACCAGCGTGAGCAGCGCCAATGTAGGCATAGCGATAAGGACGACCCACGCGATCGGGATGCACCACCGGGAATTCGCAGCAGCGTGACTCCACGATTTGGCGCTCGACCTGCTCTGTCTCTAAGTCAAACCGAAAACGCCAGAGCTGACCCGGAGCCAGTACAGAGAAGCGAACTTCTCGGTAGTCCTGGTTGGGGTCGATCGTCGGCAGGTGGGCATAGCAGATCGAATCGACATACAGTGCACCTTCTTGCTCAAAGGCGTTGGCATGGTGGAAGACAAAGCCTGCCTCAACCGGGATCCGTCGCACGGGTTCATTTCCGTGTCGAGGAATGATGATCACCTGCGTGGGCTGGTTGGGCTGCACCTGCAGACATTGCCCTGCGCCCTTCATACCCAGCACAAACGGCAATGGGTTAAAGCTCATGGGAGCCTGAAAGAAGATGCAGTAGTTGGGCGTGATCGCAAAGTCATGAACGAAGGCGAAGCCCGGAACTGCGTGGGTATGCTGGCGCAGCAGTTGACCTGCCGGATTGAATTCGTAGATTGTGATATTTGTAGACAGCCCTGGTTTGATTGCAAAATTGACCAAACAAGGCTCGCCATTATCGATCGCACAAGCTGGGTCGATCCGAGGATGGGCGGCAAACGCTGATCCGGGCTGCAAAACGCCATCCAAATAATCCAAGCCGATCGTTTCTAGCGTGTAGGGGTCAAGCCGATGCGGTTCAGCCGCTTCCCAGAGCGCCAGCAGCTTATCGCCCCAATAGATGATGTTGGTATTGGCAATATTCTTGAGGCGGAGGTCAAAGGCGTTAGCGAGCCAGCCCCCCGATTTTTGGGTACCAAACACGCCCCGATAAAGGATCTTCTGGGCTGTTTGCTCCTCAATGTATCCTTGCGTTCGCACGAATCGGTTGCGGAAATGAGCGCGTCCGTCGGCAAAAGTGAAGGCAGCAATCATGCCGTCACCATCAAACGGGTGATGAAACCGCTGTCCACCTACATCTAAGGTTCCTGGACCGTTGCGAAACAGGGTTCCGGTTAAGGCTGCAGGAATTTTGCCTTCAATCTCGTCGATCCAGTAATCGTGTTCGTCGTGAACCGATCGATAGCCCTTTTGCCATTCTCCAAGACTGTACGACAGTCCGTCCTCAGAACGAACCTCTTGCTCAAGCTGAAAACTTTGCATAGCGGGTTGAAATTCAAAAAAATGATTTGAGTTACGCAGCTGAGCAGGGTTGCAGCTTATGCATGGCTGTTGCCGCTATTGCCCCAGCTCTGTGACTAGCTCTTGCTCAACGGCTGCCAGTTCTGCAGGCAGGGTTGCAGCAGAAGCCGAAGGGAGAGCATTCGACTCAACGATCGTTGGCGCTCGACTTGCCTGAGCATCAGGAAGCCAGCCTAACAGCGGCAACGGCAACAGCGTTGTCAAGTTTGTGATCACTACGAGCAGCCAAAGATTACTGAAGTTGGTCTCGTTGACACCCAACCAGTGCATCAAGCCAGCGCCCAGCTCATAAGACAGGAATCCTGCCAGGTTATAAATTGACATTAACAAGGCAAACAGCGTTGCCTCAACTCCCGGAGGGCAGAGCCGCGCTGCCAAAATCAGCACGGGCATGAAGGCGATCTGTCCCATTACGGTCAGCACCAGACTATCGCCCAGGCTAAACCAGTGATCGTCAATACCAATTGCCCGGTTAGCATGTGTAACCAGCAGCAGTGTCGTCATCCCGAGTGCCGCCGAGATCACCGTACTCCAGCCAAACATGACGCGCATTGGCACAGTTTTGAGAAATCGCTGAAACAGCCAGATGCCAAACAGCGCCGCCAAACTCGTTACCAGCCGCACTCGTCCCAAAAACTCCGGCTGAAAGCCTAGCTCGTTGGTCGTGAAAAAGAAAAAAGCGGAATCTGCTGTGGGGGTTGCCTGCCAAATAAATATAAAGGCAGTCGGCAGCCAGATCGACTTTTGAGTGATAGCACCTTTGAGCTGCTTCACCTGATCCCAAATTGCCGACCAGCGATTGCCCGGCTCCACGCGAGACTCAGCGATCAGCCATGCCACGATCGACACAATCAGCGGGAAGATCGCCGTCACCTCAAAGACCAAGCGATTGCTGAAATGCTCTAGCAGATAGCCGCTCAGGTAGGCAGTAATTAGCCCCCCCATTGCCGAAGCGCCCCAAGTTAAAGCCTGCAGTGATCCGGCATCTTTGACTTCCTCAGCTCTAGCCCGCTCCACTACCAGCGAATCCACAATGACATCGCTGAGCGCTACCGAGAGCGAACCTAGCGCAATCGCCAAAGTTGCTGCCCAAGCTGTATGGACTACCGTTGCCATTGCTACCCAAGCCGCACAGCCCAAGAAGCCCGACAAAATCAGGTAGGGGCGACGGCGATAGCCCAAAATCGGCAACCCATCTGACAGAAAGCCGAACAGAGGCTTTACCATCCAGGGCAGGGCAGCAACCCCCATCAGAGCGGAAACCTGTGCCGGACTCAATGCCAACTCATCCTTGAGGAAGAAGCTCACGGCTAGCCGCGACAGCCCCAACACGCCTTGAACGAAGTACACCAGCAGAATCGCAATCAGCTCAGGCGTAGGCTCGTTGCCAAAGAAAAGCTTCTCTGTCAGGAGTGCCTTGAACCGATCGGCGCTAGGAAGAGAAATCGTCATTCGCCCGATCGTTAAGAAATGTCACGTTAGTAGTCTATCATAGCGCCCCTGGTGAGTCTGTCGAGGGGGAGGAGGGATGACAGGAGGGATACAGCTTAGCGAATGTCAGGAAGTGCGGGGTTTGTGGGCTTTACACTTGCTTTCAAAAAAGTTGGATTAGCCGATTTGTACGAAATCTGATCGATTGATGGTTGCTGCCTGGACATTGGTTAGCGTAGCAATTAAATCGTCCCCTACCCCAATTAAAGTATCTCTGCCACTTTGGACGATTGTTAAATTGCCAAACTGAAGCTGCTCCAGCAGCCCGATCCGGTCTCTCCCTTTTTGAAAGTCGACGATCGTATCTGCACCGGATGCCGTGCCAATTGCAAATGTATCGCGTCCACCGCCGCCCACCAGCTGATCGGGATCGCCTTCTCCATACAGCATGTCATTGCCAATTCCACCCTCTAGGCGATCGCTGCCCGTTCCACCTCTAAGCTGGTCACGCCCCCGCCCACCATAAAGCCGATCGTTACCTGTGCCCCCGTTCAGCACATCATCTCCGGCAAATCCATAGAGGCGATCGTTGCCCTGCAGTCCGCTGATCTCGTCTTTGCCCGAAGTGCCGCGCAGCGTATTGTTGCGGTTGTCTCCTTCAATACCGCTGTTGGGAATTTCTTCGCCTGTGCTGTACTGCTGGGCAAAGATGCCGTCATCATCGCCGTCTTGGTTGCTGCTGACCCAGGTAATCGCAGAATTGCCGCCCCCGTTAATGGCGATCGCCGGATCGCGCTGGTCGTCATCTGTTTCGCTGTTGACCCGGAGCTCGTTGCCCTCTGCAACACCGTTCGCGTTATAGCGACGGGCAAAGATGCCTTCCCCATCGCCGTCCTGCTCTTGGCTTGCCCAAGCGACTGTAAAGTATCCTTCCGCATCAATGCCAATTACAGGGCTACGTTGGTCGCCACTAGTTTCCTGATTGACTCGAAATTCTTCACCGCGTGAGTTGGCGCTGGCGTTGAAGCGTTTGGCGTAGATGCCGCTGCCATCGCCGTCCCGCTCGTCATCCTCCCAGGCCACCACAAAGCTACCGAGCGAATCAATCGCCACAGCAGCATTGCGTTGATCGCCCTCAACCTCGGTGTTGACTTGAAACTCCAGCCCTGCTGATGTGCCATCGCGATTAAAACGCTGGGCAAACACTCCTTCGCCGTCGCTGTCCTGGCGAGCGCTCTCCCAAGCAATGACAAATTCGCCCGTGCTGTTGAGGTCGATCGCTGGATTACTCTGGTCGTTGTCTGTGGTAGTGTTGACCCGAAACTCTCTGCCAACTTTTGCACCTGTGCGATCGAAGCGCTGCGCAAAAATACCGTTGCCGCTTGAGTCCTCTCCCATAGTGCTGGGATCGGCCTGCCCATCGCTTTGCCAGGCAATTACATAGTTGCCGTTGGCATCCATTGCCACTGCCGGAGCTTCTTGATCCCCATCCGTGCTGGTGTTGACCCGGAACTCAGAGCCGACGGGTTGCCCGGTGGCATCAAACTGCTGAGCAAAGATGCCGTTGCCGCTGCCATCCTGCCGATCGCTGACCCAAGCTACTACAAAGTTGCCAACCGCATCCATGGCGATGACAGGCGTAGTTTGGTCGTTTTCTTCAGTAGTGTTGACCTGAAACGCCGTGCCGCTCGGTGCGCCACCCGATCGATAAAGCCGACCATAGATGCCGTTTCCATCCTCATCTTGCGCTTCGCTTTCCCAAACGACGGCAAACTTACCCTGCGAATCGATGGCAATCGCAGGATGCGTCTGATCGTTAGAGGTCACTGGGTTAATAGATAGCTCTGAACCAAGGGGGCGAACGTTCATAGATTTTTTGGAGTGAGAAACACGCTAGGGATAGAGCTCGAAAACGTTTCTTAAAGGCAAAAACCCTTTCTGTAGCGTTAAATGTAATTGGGCTTAGCCATTTTTTCAATAGTCACACTATAGCGAGCAAATATTCTTACAGGAATAAAATTCTTGCGCCTAGCAATAGTAGATACACTCCCTCTTTACAGCAGAAATACGCTAAATCTGACAAGTTTATACAAGGTTTACTGAATTTGCGTCCTTAGACACGGATTTACTTGAAGCAGACAGCCAAATTCAGGGTTGCAACTTAATAAGTTTTTGTAACAATAGGCATGGAGCGAATCATCGCTAGAAAGCAATTAATGAATAAGTCTTTACGGAGAGAACAGACCTGTGGCAGTCGAGACGATTGAACAGCGATCAACATCCACCGTTCGTAAGCCTGCACCCCGCTATAAGGTGCTGCTGCACAATGATGACGTCAACCCAATGGAATACGTTGTGCAGACTCTAATGCAAACCGTCAGCGGTTTGACGATGCCGCAGGCAGTTAGCATCATGATGGAAGCCCATACCAACGGGATCGCTTTAGTAATTACCTGTGCTCAAGAACATGCAGAATTTTATTGCGAAACATTAAAAAATCACGGGCTGACTAGCACGATCGAGCCAGATGAGTAGGGCACTAGCTTTAGCCGTCCAGTCTAAAGATTCTAATCAACGCTAAGACAAGCTTTAATACCGCTGGGACAAGCTTTAATAGGTTGAACAGAGAATCTTTCCTGCTGGGCTGGAGTCCTTATCTTGAAATCAAAATTTACCAAGTTAGCCTGCTATTCGGCACCGCTGAGAATTTTGGCGCTGCTGCTTATCCTGGTGATCTGCTGGTTGCCGATCGCCGCTCCGATTGCGCTGCTGGTTAAAGATCAAAACCTGGTGACAATTCTGACGATGCCGCTGCTATTTGTGGGATTTCTGGTGGTGATTCCTCGCTGGGGCAGGTGGCTACATCGCGATCGACACATTTGGCAAACCTATGGATTGGTTGCTACTCGCCAGAATGGGATGGAGCTACTGCAGGGGTTGGCGATCGGGCTATCGAGCCTGTTCATCCTGTTTCTGCTGCAGGGTTGGTTGGGCTGGCTGCAGTGGCAGCCTCTCTCATGGGGAGTGCTCAAAGTGGTTGTCGAAGGCAGCTTGACGGGGTTGGGTACAGGGTTTATTGAAGAGTTGGTGTTTCGGGGCTGGATGCTAGATGAACTCCAGCGCGACTATAGCCTGAAAACTTCACTGTGGGCAGATAGTGCAATCTTTGCCATCCTCCACTTCGGCAAGCCGCTTTCAGAAGCTATCCGCACAGCGCCGCAATTTCCCGGTCTGCTGCTGCTGGGGCTGACGCTGGTTTGGGCAAAGCGATCGACCCATTCACCACAGACCCGCTTACAGCATCGTAGAGAGCCCTCTTTGGGACGATTGGGGCTGCCAATCGGGCTGCATGCAGGCTTTGTTTGGGCCTACTACATTGTCAATGTAGGGCAGTTGGCTCAGTACACAGGGCGTGTGCCAGAGTGGATAACGGGCATCGATCGCAATCCTTTGGCGGGCGTCCTGGGACTGCTGCTGCTGAGTTTGCTAGCGGGGTACATGAGTTGGCGATCGAAACAAGCGGTACTTGGTTAATGTCGCTCAGGGCGGGCATTAAGGCTAGCTGTAGTACAAAGCAAAACAATGCTATCGTTACGCCATAGGGGTTGCGATATGGGAGTCGTGCAGTCCCAATAGATATCTGAATGGCGCTCCGAATGGGTGAAGTATGGTAAACCGATCGTATTCTGACTCTTTGCCTGCTGCGGTCAAACGTGCGGCTGGGTCATTTCGGATTGCAGGCTGGGCTAGCTTCTGGATTCAAATTGTCTTAGGCGTAATTTCGGGCATTGTGCTGGCGTTTGCTGGCTCCGGCTTGGGCAGAGCTACTTCAACGGCAGTTGGTCCTAATGGCGTTCCTATCCGCACTGTCAGTAATCCTGAAACTGGGATCGGGCTGCTGCTGGCGGTTGTGGGGTTGCTGATCCTGTTTGCAGGCGCATTTTGGGCGTTTCGCTACACTCGCCTCTCGCGCAAACTAAAAACGCTCGATGCTCAAAGGCGTCCAAGACCTGGCAACTTAATCCAAGCGCTGCGGGTGGGACTGCTGATCAACCTGGTTGGCATGTTGCTTAGTATTTTTGGGGCACAGGCGATCGTCGGTTCGCTAGTCGGCAAATCTGCTGCACAGGGCTTTGCTGTCTTCTCTGGAGGAACGCTCAATTTCATTACGCCCCTCGATATTTTCCTGGTGCAAGCCAATACAAACACGATCATGGCGCACTTCTTCGGCTTAGTGGCAACGCTGTGGCTGCTGCAGTCGATGAATCGGCAGTGAGCTAAATCGGCAAGCTAGGGCTTGCGGCAGCGATCGCAGTGCCCACACTGCCCCAGCGCTTCAGCATCCTGCTCAAACCCAAATGCGTCCAGCAAAAACCTCCAGCGACAGCGCTTACTATACAGGTATTGCCGCATCTGGGCAGTAGCCTTGAGCTGCGAGGAGGGCTGAATGGCAGCCCGCTCAATCGTGTAGTGAAACGGGTCTTGCCAGCTCAGCTGTCCGTTGCTGTGCAAGAGCGAGAGGGCGATCGCGCCTGTGGGAAATTGCTGGATAGCGCTTTGGATGCTGCCTTGTGGCGGTAGCTGATGGACGATCGCCTGTGCCTGCTGCCGTTGCTGCTGCATCTGCCGCTGAAAGAACTGCTGCCGTTGTTTGTCTGAGGCATCTAGCCAGCCCGTGGGTTCACTGATTAATGTCAGCGCTTGGGCGGGTTTGCCGTCCCGTCCGGCACGTCCTACTTCCTGCACATACTCACTCAATAGCAGCGGGGCGTGAAAATGCACAACCCAACGACAAGCGGGTTTATCAATGCCCATCCCAAAGGCGCTCGTACAGACCACGAACTGCAGGCTTCCTGTCAACCAGTCTGCTTCTAAGCGACGGCGATCTGCAGGGTTGAGCCCAGCATGGTAGGCAGCCGTTTGAAAGCCCTGCTGAGTGAGCCAGCTTGCCAGTTCTTCGCCTTCTCGCCGAGTCCGGACATAAACCAGCCCTGCCTGCTGCGATCGCTCCTGAATAAATCGCAGCAGGCGCTGCCGCCGCGCTCTGGCTGTCCAGACTATTTGTGTTCCTAAGCTGAGGTTCGCTCGGTAGGGGTTTTGTAGAAAAACCTGAGGCTGATTGAGCTGGAGTCCCTGCTGGATGATTTGCTGAGTTTGTGGATCGGCGGTGGCAGTGAACGCAGCGATCGGCAGTTTTTCGCCGGCGGGCTGCGTTTGCTGCAATGCCAATCGGGCAGCCCCCAAGCGCCGGTAGGCAGGGCGAAACGCTTCACCCCACAATGCTAAACAGTGTGCTTCATCCAGCACTAACCCATTAATCAGCAGGTTGGGCTGGCACAAGCGCTGCCACACTGGTGGACTGAGCAGCGTTTCGGGCGAGAGGTAGAGCAGCCGCAGCCTTTGGTTTTCCAGCTCCCAGAGCGTACGTTTGCGCTGTTGTACAGACAGCTCAGCGTGCAGTAGTGCAGCAGGCTGTCGCCGTTGGCGCAGGTCTTGCACCTGGTTCTCCATTAGCGCAACTAGGGGAGAGACTACAAGAGTCAACCCGTGTCGCAACAGCGCAGGCAGCTGGAAACAAACCGACTTGCCGCCCCCCGTAGGCATGACAATTAGCGCATCTTGCTGCGTTAGCAAACTCTGGATAATTTCACCCTGTGGCGCTCGAAAATTGTCATATCCCCAGATATGTCGAAACCGATCGCGGACAAAATCCCAATCTGCAGAAGGGTGTAGATGCATCCCTGATTCTCGCAAAGCACTGCAGCCAACGTGCCCAAAAGTTACCGCTGGTTAACGCATTCTGGAGAGGGAAGTAGCGCTTGCTCAACGCAAGCATTAAACGCAAGCATTATGTGATTTGAAACAGGAATGTGACTTTATCGCCTTTTCCTAGCGCAATTCGATCGCCTGCTCTTAGCTTGTGGCGGTTGCCGGTAGGCAACGGCGCGTTGTTGATATAGGTGCCGTTAGAGCTGCCCACATCTTCGATGTAGTAAAGGTCGCCCTCCACGCGGATATCAGCATGAATGCGCGAAACAATTTCCGAGTTAGGAAAGCCAGATACATCGACATCAGGCGGAATCCGATCGTTAGGCTTGCCGATGTGAATAACAGTCAGGGTAATGGGTAGTTCTACCGGCGTATTAGTTTGGACATGCAGCAAACGAGCAACCTGGGTTTGGAGCTGGGTACTAGATATAGATGCTGAACCAGCCAGGTTTTGGGCAGGTCTTGGCACTGGGGGAGCTTGGGCAACGGTGGGCGGCGGCAGGGCAGAGGTTGGAGCAAGTGGTTCGGAGGCTTGTGGTATCGGGGAACCGGATGAGCTAGACAGCCCAGCTTCCATGCCATCGGGCAGCGGTGCAGATTGCGCTCCCACAATCGGCGATTCTGTCGGTAGAGGTGCAGGTGAATTTGGCTCCGGGCTGGCAATGCTGTATGGCGAGGGTGTTTGGGCGATCGGCTCTGGGGCGACTAGCGGCTCCACGGGCGGCAGATTGGGAATCTCAAAATCCGGAGAAATGGTGGCAGGCAACGGTGCATTCTCTAGATTTTCTGGAGCCACCTGCAAGTTAAAACCGCACTGACCACAAAAACTTGCGTCAGTTTGAACTGATGCACCGCAGTTTGGGCAAGCCGTCATCGCAGGTAGCGGCGTGTAACAAGCTTCGCATTGGGTTGCTGCGTCCGGATTTTGGTGATTGCAATTTGGACAAACGATCATGCTCTTCTCCCCCCATCAAAATATTCGATCGCATACCTAACAAGACTTCTATTGTCTCTGTCTAAGCTTGGTCTAAGCTTGCCTAGTTAAGCTTGCCTTTAGGCAGGTACGCGCTAGGCAAGCCCAAAGCAAATTGGCTTACGCAAGTGCTTCAGGCATCTGTGCTGCTAGCCATTAATACTGCGTAAGTCCTGCATCATTGTAATCGTGTTCGTCTTCAGCATATGAGCAAAGAATAGTCCAATCCTGCGTTTGCTCAAGCAAGACTTTGCCCTGCCGCTTGATCGAGCAACCACCACAGTTGGCCTTTAGGCTGAATCAGCCGCGATGGGTAAGTTGAGGCATCAGCATCTTCAGCAAAAACCTGCGCTAGTGCGGACTGCTTGCTTGCCCCCGCAACCATAAACAGAACACAGCGAGCCTCATTAATTAGCGGCACGGTGAATGTAATCCGGGGCTGACCATCTTTGTTACCCACTGTGATGAGGCGATCGTGTACCTGCAGTGCAGGCGTGTGTGGAAACAGCGAAGCCGTATGGGCATCATCACCCATACCTAGTAGAACAACATCAAGACTCGGGAATTCTCCGGATTTTACGTTAAAAAAGGCTTGGAGCTGCTGGTCGTGTTTGGTGGCTGCCACCGCTGGATCCGCTTCGTCAGTGGGCATTGGATGAATGTTGGCATCTGGAATTGGCACTTTGCTGAGCCAAGCCTGCCGTGCCATGCCTTCGTTGCTATCGGGGTGAGTTGGCGGCACATAGCGCTCATCGCCCCAAAAGACATGAATTTTGTCCCAAGGCAAATCTTGAGCAGCGATCGCTTCATACAAAGGCTTGGGCGTACTGCCACCCGACAGCGCGATTGTAAATTGGTTGCGCTCAGCAATTGCTGAATGCAGCTTTTCCAATACAATTTCGAGTGTGCGATCAATCAGGGCAGTCTTGGTAGGTAAGACTTCAATCATTCGCTTCACGGCTGAAAACTCCTCGCTAAAAACCCTGCACCTTCTTAGGGTATCGAGTTCTTGCAGCGCTTCGCGCCTGAACAAACCAAATTATCGTTTGAGCGTTGCTCCGAAGCGTTGCTCCGAAAGGATGGAGCTAGCGGTTTTCCCTTTTCTTTGCTCTTTACATAGTCCTATTAAAATCTGCAGTGCAGTGTGAAGACTAAGTAAATGCCCTGAGATCCCCCATGGAATCAATGGCCAATTCGTTATGGTGTGACAGAATCTGCTTCGTTTGCGACAGCAACACTTGCATCTCCTAGCTCTATGCAGACAGGGACACCGCTTCTACCGGTTTCGCGCTCGTCTTAGGTTGATTGCTAAACACGGCATACCGTACTAATCAACCCACTTAAAGAGACGAGAGAAACGCTTCCGAGAGCTAATCAGGCTGTCCTCAATTTTATCCACCATTGCTGCAACCGAATCCCGGAGACAGGCTAGTTCTATGATGCCAAACAAGCACTCCTCAGCAGAAAAGCTGACGGTTCAACGTTTAGCGGGAAATTCCTCAAAGCCAATCGGCGCTTTAGATTATCGCTTAGATCTTCCTCTAGTTAATAAGCGCTCTAAAGCTCACGCTGAGGCGATCCAACCCTTTGAAAGTAAGAATTCGAAGAACAAACATTCCGCTAAATCTAAGCGTTCTAAACGCCGAAAGCAATCCAAACGAGCTAGGCTATTTCGGGCTGCTGAGGATTCATCCATTCGGTTTGACAATTTTTCAGATGTTTCGCAGCTAATGCTGAACGGCAGCAGCAGCAGATCTGGAGACGTACTGCGGCTGACTCCCACCCAAGAGGACAAAGCTGGTAGTGCTTTCGTCAAAACACCCTATCGTGTTGATGCCAATACTTCATTCAAGACCCGTTTCAAGTTTCGTCTTTCTGGTGGCAATGGCACGAATGGTGGAAGCGGCATGGTCTTCATGTTGCAGAACGACGGTGCTGCAAATCAAGCTCTGGGCGGAACAGGCTCCAAAGAAGGCTATGGCGATATTCGTAAGAGCTTGGCGATCGAATTTGATACCTTCAAGAGCGGAACTTGGGACAGCAGCAACAATCACGTCTCGCTATTGCGCGATGGAGATGTCACCAAGCCGCTAGCCAACGCTAACCTGTCGACCAGCACGCTCGATCTAAACAGCGGCAAGTCGATCAATACCTGGATCGACTACGACAGCGTCAGCGATCGGCTCAGCGTCTTTATGTCTACTGGCAATACGCAGCCAGCTACAGCCGTACTAACCAGCAAGATAGACTTACAAAGCGTCGTGGGGACGCAGGCTTTTGCAGGTTTCTCGGCAGGCACAGGCGGAAATATCAACAACCAAGACATTGAGAGCTGGGAGTTTGTGGCGTTTAGTCCAGCGCCTACACCCGTACCAGCGCCATCGCCCTCAATCCCAAGTTCTGGCAATACCGGCTTTAGCTACAGTGACTTTACCGATAAGAGTAATCTGACGCTAAACGGCAATGCTGTCAAAACTGCAAGTCCCGTGCTGCGACTCACTCCTGACCTATCGAATCAGGCGGGCAGCGCCTTTGTTAATACGCCCTTTAGCTTCGATGCCAACACCTCCTTCAGCACCCGCTTCCAGTTCCGTCTTTCTGGCAAGGACGGCACCAACGGCGGCAGTGGGATGGTCTTCATGCTGCAGAACGACGATCGACTTAACCCCCTGAATGCCCTCGGCGGATCGGGTGGGCAACAAGGATACGGCAGCGGGCAAACGCAATCTCCATATACTACCTTTGCTATCCGTAGAAGCTTGGCGCTCGAGTTTGATACCTACAACAGCGGCAGCTGGGATGGCAGCAACAACCACATTTCGCTGCTGCGCGATGGCAATGTTGATAAAGCGTTGGCAACCACAAATCTGCCAGCCAGCCTGGACTTGAATAGTGGCTCCCCGCTTAACGCCTGGATTGACTACGACGGCATCACCAACCAGCTCAGTGTCTTCCTGTCCACTACTGCTGTGAAACCAACTGCAGCACCATCGCTGACTGCCAACGTAGATTTGACGGGGATCGTTGGCTCTAGAGCCTTTGTGGGTTTCTCAGCGGGCACAGGCGGCACAATTAACCAGCAAGATATCGAGAATTGGCAGTTTTCTACCTATAGCCCCACTCGAACTCCAACTCCAAACCCAAACCCAGGCTCCATTCAAGGCGGCAATGCGGCTGAAACCCTTAATGGCACAGGCGGCAATGACGAAATTTGGGGACAGGGCGGCAACGATACCGTAAACGGCAACGATGGCAATGATCTCCTGATTGGCGGGACAGGCAACGATCGGCTAGACGGCGGCATTGGGATAGATACCGTTAGCTATGCCTACTCTCCCAACGCCATTGCAGCAGACCTGAGCCAAGGAATTGCTGGCCGCACTGCCCGCATTATGCCGTTGGGCGACTCGATCACGCTGGGCGTCAGCGACGACGCAAGCCTTAGCAACAAAAAGGGTTCACAGCCTTACTTGTACACGGGCAAGGGTGGTTATCGAGCAGTGCTGTCGAACAAGTTTCAGCAGAATGGATTGAGCATTGATTTTGTTGGAACTCAAACAGGCGGCACCCTTGTGGGCGACAAAGACAACGAGGGACATGGCGGCAAGACGATCGATTTTCTTTCTAGCAATATCAGCGGCTATCTAAACCATGCCAATCCCGATGTTGTGCTGCTGATGGCAGGCACAAACAATGTCTCTCAAGACACGCCACAAATAATGGCGAATAAGCTAGGCACTTTAGTTCAACAGATTCTCGATTATTCGCCAGATATTAAGGTGCGCGTTGCGTCTATTGCACCCCGCAGCGATAGCAATGCGAACGCCGCAAACGCTGCCGCCTTCAATAACTTAATTCCGGGCGTGGTTGCTAGTAAAAAAGCGATAGGACGGGATGTAGAGTTTGTCGATATGCGGAGCGAGACATGGGGAGCGACAAAGGGATTGACGCTCAGCGACATTGTAATTGGTCAAACTAGCAACGTCCATCCCAACGATTCAGGCTACGACAAGATGGGCAATTTCTGGTTTGATTCGCTCAACAGCACGATCGGCACAGCCCAAGGAACCTACAAAGTCGATCAAGACACGCTCGTCAGCATCGAAAATCTAATCGGCTCTGTCTACAACGACAGCTTCAGCGGCAACAGCAGCAACAACCTGCTGGCGGGCGGCTATGGCAGCGATAGTCTACGCGGCAACGGCGGGGCAGATACCTTCTTCTACCAGGCTGCCAGCGATGGCACAGATACAATCGCTGACTTTGATGGGGACGATCGCTTCCAGCTTTCTGCATCGGGCTTTGGCGGTGGCTTGGCGGCGGGTGTCAACCTCAGCGGTTCAGCGGCAAGCACAGGTGTGCTGGTGAATGGGGACAACGCCATCAGCGGCGATCCCACCTTCCTCTACAGCAATGGTTCGCTTTGGTTCGATCTAGATGGGACTGGGGCGGGCAGCAGAGTGGAGATCGCCAAGCTAGCCACTCGCCCTGCAAGTTTGTCACTGAGCCAGCTCTCTATTGTGGCGTAGCTGTACGCAGCCTGCTCACGCAGGTCTACTTGTCCTTTGAACGGTGAATAGCACCGTTCAAAAGACTACAGGTAGAGGACTTATAGGTCCTCAGTTCATTGCATTGTGCCCCTACCTTTCTAAATTGCATGACGCTAACTTCTAGAACGCCAACTAATCAGGCGTTGATGCTTAAATCCAGCGCTACCCGTCTTGAACTGAAGGGGAGCGCTCGCCAAACGAAGGAAGGCTTGCAGCTCACGCCTGCGCTGCGTCGCCAGACGGGTAGTGCCTTTGCTAGGCAGTCGATCGCCCTGTCTCCCGATACCTCTTGGCAGCTGAATTTCCAGTTTCGGCTGAACCAGGGCAACCGGACTCAGGGCGGCAACGGCTTGAGCGTGGTGCTGCAAAACCAAACAAACAGCCGCAAACAATTGGCGATCGAGTTTGATACCGTTAAAGACGGCAGCGACCCTAATAATAATCATGTCTCCCTGCTACAAGGGAACAAGCCGATTATCACCCGCAACGCACCGCTAGATCTAAACAGCGGCAAGCAGCTGTTTGCCTGGGTCGATTATGACGGCCCGAGCGATCGCCTGAATCTATTTCTGTCAAATCGGCGGAGCAAGCCCACAACGGCGCTGCTGTCTGCGGGGGTAGATTTGCCTGCAATAGTTGGCACGATGTCGCGGCTAGGCTTTACGGCGACCACAAACCAACGCCCTAACGCCCACACTGTTCGACACTGGACTTTCACTATCCCTCCCACGGCACCGCCTATCCCCCCAAATTCTCCCGCTCCAACACCCGATAAAACGCCGCCCACTGCTACCCTATCTGCTGCCGATCTGCTGGCAGGCATCGGCAACAGCAGCTATGACTTTACTGTTACCTACAGCGATGCAGCGGGCATTGACTCAAAGAGCTTGGATGATAAGGACATCCAGGTCACAGGTCCGAAAGGTTTTAGCCAGCTTGCTTCTCTAGTCAGCATGGGCGGTAGCAACACCAATCGCAGTGTCACCTACCGTGTCACTGCCCCTGGTAGCAGCTGGGGTGCAGAAGACAACGGGACTTACCAAATCAACTTGCGTCCCCGACAGGTAGACGATCGGCAAGGCAAGACCAGCGGCGGCGGCGCTTTAGGGCAGTTCCAGGTAAATCTAGGCATTACCCTCCTCAACGGCAGCAGCAGCACCGATGCGATCAACGGTAGCTTCAAAGACGAACAGATTCGCGGCGGTAGCGGCAGCGACACCCTCAACGGTTTTGAAGGCAATGATACGCTGCTAGGCGGTACGGGTGCAGATACGCTTGACGGCGGCGAAGGCTACGACACTGCCAGTTTTGCTGATGCTATCAGCCCCGTTACTGCCAACTTAAACGCTGGCATTGCCAACCGAGTAGCCCGCATAATGCCGCTAGGCGATTCGATTACCTATGGCATCGTTTCTACGCGCGCCGGCGTCCGCGACAATGGTAACGGTGGCTATCGCACTGCCCTCTGGCAGAAATTTCAGCAAGCCAACTTAACGATCGACTTTGTGGGCTCGAATCCGAAGCAGCCTGACAGCGGCGACAGTTTAGGCGACAAAGATCACAACGGCTATCCGGGCGAAACCATTGAGCAAATTGATAGCCGCGCTATTCCTCTGCTCAACGCTGCTGATCCAGATGTTGTGCTGCTGATGATCGGCACGAATAACCTGGCAACCGCAGATACAGCTCAGGTGATGACCGACAAACTGGGTCAGTTGATCGATCGCATCACGAATTTTTCACCGGATCTCAAGCTACTTGTTTCTACTATTCCACCTGTTCGCACCGAGTTTCGTGGCGAAGCAGTAGTTCAAAAAGCAGTTGACTACAATGCTGCTATTTCACCACTGATCGACAGCAAAAAAGCAGTGGGCAAAGCGGTTGAATTTGTGGATATGCGAAGCCTGATGATGAGCGATATTTCTACAGCCAGGGTAGATGATGGTGTTCATCCTACATACGGTGGCTATTCCAAAATTGGAAACCTGTGGTATGACGCTCTTGCCACCAAAGTTGGAACGGCACAAGGAACTTATAAGGTCGATCAGGATACTCTGGCCAATATCGAAGCTGTGATTGGCTCTACCTATGCTGATACTTTAATTGGCAACGACGACAACAACCGGCTAGAGGGCGGCGATGGCAGCGATCGTCTCACAGGGAACGGCGGCAATGATACTTTTTTCTACCAAACACAGGGGCACGGTGGTGATACAATCACTGACTTTGGCGCAGGCGATCGCTTTCAACTTTCTGCAGCTGGCTTTGGCAACGGTTTAACGGCCGGTACTAGTTTAAGTACAACAGCAGCTTCAACAGGCGTGTTGGTGAATGACGATCGGGCTTTGAGCAACGACCCAACCTTTCTTTATAACGATGGCAAACTGTGGTTTGACGCAGACGGCACTGGAAGAGCAGGGCGTACCCTGATTGCCACGCTTGCCTCTAAGCCAAATTCTCTCACTCCAAACCAATTCATCCTAACTTAGTTGCCTGACACCCATAGCACGTACTCCTAACAAGTTCTTTTTAGTGGTTTCGTCCTTGATCAAAGGATTGCTTCTACCAGTCACCCACCAACCTCTCATCTTGTTTCCCGAAGACTGGAGAAATTCATGAAACCAAAATCTAGTTCTCAGCCCGATCGCCTAAATGTAAAAGCAAGGCTGAAAGCTACCAGTATCAAAGCTCCCAAAAATTCAGGGCAGTTCTTTGAAGTCACATACCAAGGCAATCAGCTTCAGAAAAATAGCCTGAAAGAGCTGGGGATTCGGGTTAGTGCTCCAGAAATTGGATTTGAGCAACAGGCAACTTTGGTGCGGCTATCTCTCAATAAACAGCGCACTGTCGCGAAGCTGCGCTACAAGCTCAACGCGCCCGGCGGCAGCTGGGATTTCCCTGACAATGCTGTCTATCGAGTCTTTCTACAGCAGGGCAAGGGATCTCGCCGCAACCCGGGTAAAAAGCTGAGTTTCTTTCAGGTCGATATTCCAGACGCTATTTCGCCAACCGCCCGGATTGCCAGCTTGCCCCTGCTGACCAACCGATCGGCCCCGTATGAGTTTGGGATCGCCTATAGCGACAATGCTGCCATTAAAGTCGCTACGCTAGATAGCGCTGATATTCAAGTCACAGGACCTAAAGGCTTCAGCCAAAAAGCTACCTTTGTCAGGGTTGATGCACCCAGCGATGGCAAATCCCGGATCGCTATCTATCGTATTAATCCGCGCAAAGGCACTTGGTCACCGCAAGATAACGGCAATTATTCGATCGCCCTACTGCCGAATCAGGTTACTGATGCTGGAAACAACCCCCTTCCTCCTGGGGTAATCGGCAGCTTCTCGATCGACATCAACAGCAAGCCACCCACAGCCACGCTTGCCGCCCCCACCCTCAGCTTTGATGGGGGCAGCAGCTACGACTTCACGGTCACCTACAGCGACGTTAATGGCATCAACATCGCAACGCTAGACGGCAACGATATCGAAGTTACAAGTCCCAAAGGCTATAGGCAGAAGGCTACTCTCGTCGCGCTTGACACCCCTAGCCTCGGTACACCCCGCACTGCCACCTACCGGATTACGGCACCCGGCGGGTTTTGGGATGGAGCGGATGATAGCACCTACACAGTTAGCCAAGTTGCCAACCAAGTTAGCGATGGCTTGGGGAATGCTCGTCCCACCGAAGCGCTAGGAACCTTTAAAGTAGCGCTGACAGTAAAGTCCCTGAATGGCAGTGACAAAGCCGAAACGATCGGTGGGGGTGCAGAAAATAATGTAATTCGCGGCTTTGGAGGCAATGATCTACTGCGGGGCAACAACGGCAACGATATATTGCTGGGTGGCATTGGTAATGACACAATCGACGGGGGTAACGGCACTGATACCGTCAGCTATAGCGATGCCGTTGGCAGCATGACTGTTGATCTGGCAGCAGGGATTTCTAGCCGAGTCGCACGCATCATGCCGCTTGGAGATTCGATCACCTTGGGTGTCACGAATAGCAACCTGAACAGGCTGAATGGAACCGATCCTGCAAGAGACGGCGGCTACCGATCTGTGCTTTGGCAAAACGTAGTTCAGAGTGGATTAGCAATAGATTTTGTGGGGGGTGAGGCTGGGGGTCCAGAGCGTTTGGGCGACAAAGATCACGAGGGACACGGCGGCAAGACAATCGATTTTCTGTTCGATGAAGTCAATGGATACCTGGCTCGCAATCAGCCAGATATTGTGCTGGTGATGGCAGGCACGAATGATACTTTTACCAGGGATTCTGCTGCCCGAATGATTCAAGAATTGAGTGGGCTAATTGATAAAATTACAAACTCTTCTGCCAATATCAGAGTACTGGTAGCGTCTATCCCGCCTGTTCAACCTGATGCAGATGAAAGAGCAACCCCTGCTCAACAAGCCGCTCAGCTACAGAAGATTAAGGACTACAATGCAGCAATTCCACAGCTAGTCAACAGTAAAAAAGCTGCTGGTAAAGCTGTCGAATTTGTAGAGATGCGGAGTGCAATATTAGGGGAGACGGTCGGGTTAACGCGCAATGATATTTCCCCTCATGGTGGCAATGCTGATAGCGGTGTTCACCCTAATAGCCAAGGTTATACCAAGATCGGCAACCTTTGGTTTAACGGACTGGTGAACAAAGTTGGGATCGCCCAAAATACATTCAAAGTAGATAGCGATCAGCTAGTCAGCATTGAGAATGTGAGTGGTTCAGCGTTCAACGATGATTTAATCGGGAGCGCCGCTTCTAATGTCATTCAAGGCGGTGGCGGAATCGATCGCCTCACGGGCAATGGCGGCACAGACACGTTTTTCTATAGAAGACCTAGCGATGCCAATGATACAATCACCGACTTTAGTAGCGATGACCTACTGCGAATTTCTGCCAGCGGGTTTGGGGGTGGCTTAGTGGGAGGCGTAAGTCTCAGCAGCGGAGCAGCTACAACAGGCGTTTTGGTGAACGGCAACACACCGATCAGCGCCAATCCCACATTCCTCTACACCAACGGCATTCTCTGGTTTGACGTAGACGGCACAGGCAGCACAGGCAGAGTCCCGATCGCCACGCTAGCTAACCAACCGGCGAGCCTAGAGCTAAATCAGTTTCAGATTGTTTCCTAAAATCTATTCGGTAAGAATTATTAGCAAGGATTGTTTCGATCGCTTTGCGATCGAAACAATCCTTTTAATGTGTTAAACCACACTCCTCGCTAAACTTCCACAGGTGATTTAGCAGGTGGAACGCTGTAATTTCCGCTTGCATCTACATTCACCTGCACAAGTGACCCCTCGCCCGTAATCAGTCGTGCACCTCTGTTGCGCGTGAAGTAGTTCCAGCCCCACTGCAGCATCACAATTAGCTTGTTGTCGAACTCGATCAGGTAATAAATGTGGGCAAAGATCCAAACAAACCAGGCGATCGCTCCTGAGAAACGCACATGTCCAAGATTAGCAACGGCTTTGTTCTGTCCGATCACGGCTAGGCTGCCCGCATCGATATAGTGGAAAGATGGCAACCCATAGCCTTTGAGCCGCTCTCGAATTAACCTCGCGAGGTACTGCCCTTCCTGAATGGCTACAGGCGCTACACCCGGCAGCGGTTTGCCGTCTTGATGGGTATACAACGCCAAGTCTCCAATCACAAAAACATCAGGATAGTTAGCAATACTTAGATCGGGTTCCACAACCACCCGACCCACACGATCGAGCGTCGCACCCGTTCGCTGCTCTAGCACTTTGCCCATTGCTGAAGCTTTAACGCCTGCTGCCCAAAGAATTGTCTGAGCGGGGATCTCCTCAACCTGATCGCCCTGCTTAGCTGTCACAACATTGTTCTCAATATTAGTCACAAGCGTTTTTGTACGGACGGTTACTCCCATTTTCGTCAGCGATTCTGTTGCTTTCTCAGACAGATCGGCAGGATAGGGAGGTAGGATGCGATCCATGCCTTCTAGCAGCAAGATTCTAGCTTCGCCAGTGTCAATGCTGCGAAAATCCTGCTTGAGCGTTTTGAAGGCAAGTTCGGCGATCGCCCCTGCCAGTTCCACACCGGTAGGTCCGCCGCCCACAATGACAAAGGTCAGCCAAGCTTGACGCTTTGCCGGATCGGTTTCTTTCTCTGCTGCTTCAAACGCCACAAAAATGCGGCGGCGCATTTCCAAAGCATCTTCAACCGTCTTTAAACCCGGAGCAGTAGGTTTCCAGTGGTCATTGCCAAAATAGTGGTGGCTCACACCCGTCGCTACAATTAGCGAGTCGTACTCAACTTCGCCCCCCCGCAAGAACACCTTCTTTTGCGTTGGGTCAATGTCACAAACTTCATCCATCAGCACTTTGACATTCTTGTAGCCACTGAGGATGCCCCGCAGCGGCGAAGAGATATCAGCAGGCGATAGCGTTCCAGTTGCCACCTGATAGAGAAGCGGCTGAAACAAATGAAAATTGCGCTTGTCAATTAGTGTGACTTCGACTGGGGCAGGACCCGCCTGTCGCGTCCCTAGCTCTTTAGCAGCATATAGCCCCCCAAAACCGCCCCCTACGATCACAACTCGGTGCGCTCGTTTCTGTGTAGAATCCGCCATGCTCGTCTCCTTGGTTTCATACTCAGCCCCTCGATTCCAGAGCTTAGCTTAACCAAACTTAGTGCTGGGTAGCTAGTGCTACGGGGTAGAGGAAGTTTACTCAGTCTTTTGGATGATTTCATCTAACGCTTGCATTAGGCGATCGATTTCCGATTCCAGCGTCAAATAATGCACGCAAGCGCGAATACAATTTGGGTCGAGAATGGTTCGCAGCAAAAAACCTTGCTGCTCTAGCTGCTGCACTAGCGAGTTTTGTATACCAGCAGATCGATCAACCGTAAACGAAATCAGCCCTGCTTCGGGAGGAGCCATCCGCAGACAAGTAATTGACGGGATCGCCTGCAGCTGCTCCCAAAAATAGCTGCTCAGTTCGCAAATACGGCGATAGCGCTCTGCAGCGGTGCCCCACTGGTTCTGAGTAGCGATTGCCGCCCGCAAGCCGCCATAGAGCGTGTAGTCTGAGGTTGCTACCTCAAAGCGGCTTCCATCCGCCTGCCAGCCAACCGGATAACCCGACGCATTCTTCCGAATGCTGCGCCAGCCTACAAAAGTAGGGCTGATACTCTCAAACGCGTCCGGATGCACATAAAGTCCACCAATCCCTGCCGGACCACACCACCACTTATGCCCCGTAAAAGCATAGAAATCTGCACCCAGTTCGCTCAGATTCAGCGGCAGCACTCCCACCGACTGGGCTGCATCAACCAGCAGCCGCACAGGGGCATTTCGGGTTGGAAAGGCATGGCAGGTTTGGGCGATCGCCTGCAAAGGCAGCACCTGCCCCGTATTCCAAAGGATATGACTCACCACTACTAAGCGCGTTGTCGGGCGCAGGTGTTGCGCAATTGCCACAACTGGATCGCCGTCGTTTAGCGTTGCCATTAGCGGGCAGAAAGTCACCTCGACCCCAAATCGACGTTGAATCTCCAGAGCAGCCGCAATAATTCCCGGATGCTCGCAGTCTGACATTAGCAGATGATCACCTGCTTGCCAGTCCATTCCCCATAGGGGGATGTTGCAGCCTACAGTCACATCTTCAGTCAGGGTAATCGTTTCGGGGGGTGCCCCCAGTTCAGCTGCCATCGCTGCTCGCATCTGCTGCACTTCTTGCACGACCCAAGCATTAACCGCGCCAGAAAATGGCCCGGCGTGCTGAATGTATTCATGTGCCTGCTGAATGGCAGCAATCGCGCTTTGCGGCATTGTGCCCTGCCCGCCGTAGTTGAAGTAGGTCTTGTGGGCAAGGGCAGGGAAATGCTGGCGGTGTTGGTCTAGGCGAGTCAGGAGTGGGGTAGAAGCCATATTGAAGTAGAAATGGTTGCGGCGGAAGGCAGCGATCGCATTCTACCAAGCTGCTTCAAAAAAAACTTTATCAAACAGGTTTGACAAAAACCGATCTCTGCGGCAAGATAGAGATCGCGCTAAACGCGAACCACTTGAGGGACCGTAGTTCAATTGGTTAGAGCACCGCCCTGTCACGGCGGAAGTTGCGGGTTCGAGCCCCGTCGGTCCCGTCCAGTTTCAAGATATGCGGGAGGATGGCAATGCCATCCTCCCGCATATCTTGGAGAGCACTATTTTGTAAACCGCCGGAATTTGAGTTCTGGGACACGCCAGTGTATAAAAGTCTGAGTGATTCAACATTGAGTCGCTCACATCACACCCATAGGTTTAGGTATGGATAGGGCAGCTTCGTTTCATGGCTCGTTGCGTTGGGGGCGTTCAGCGCGATCGCTCCTGCGATTTGTTGGATTGTTTAGCCTCTGCTTGGTCTTGAGTGTGAGCTGTGTACCCAGAACGGCGACCACAACAGGAAATGCGGCGGCTAGCAATGGGCGAGTCACAATCGGCACGACGTTAGCAGCCAGAACCGTTGACCCTGCTGATGCCTACGAAATTTTTCCGGGCACTCTGCTTTACAACATGGGCGATCGGCTCTATACCTACAAACCCGATAGCACCGACCTAGAGCCCCAGCTTGCCTCGGCAATGCCAGAAATTAGCAGCGATGGCTTGACCTACAAAATTCCTTTGCGCCAAGGCGTTACCTTCCACGACGGCAGCCCCTTCAATGCCGAGGCAATGGCTTTCTCGATCAAGCGCTTCATGGAGAACGGCGGTCGTCCAGCCTTTTTGTTGTCCGATCGAATTGCCTCAGTTGAAGCCACAAGCGATGCTGAGCTGACCGTTACCCTAAAGCAGCCCTTCGCCGCTTTCCCGTCCCTGCTGGCTTTTTCAGGCGTAACGCCTGTACCACCAACAGCCTACGAAATCGGTGCGGGCAAATTTAAGCCCAACCAGTTTATTGGCACAGGTCCTTACAAGCTGGCAAGCTTTGCCACCGACTCGATCCGGCTCGACCCTAACGAAAATTACTGGGGCGAAAAGCCCGCCAACCAAGGCATTGATATTCAGCTTGTGACCAGTTCGGCAAACCTGTTCAACGCTTTCCGTACGGGCGGACTGGACGTTGCCTACCAAACGCTTGACCCAGATCAAATTCGCACTTTAGAACAAGGCGCAAAGCAAAACGGGTGGCAGGTAATTCAAGCGGGAACCAACACTGTGAATTACCTGGTTCTGAACGCCAAAAGCAAGCCTTTGGACAATGTAAAAGTCAGGCAGGCGATCGCCGCTATGATCGATCGCAATCTGATCAATCAGCGTGTCTTTCAGGGGCAAGCCGAACCGCTCTACAGCCTCATCCCCACCACGTTTCCCGTCTATCAGCCAATTTTTAAGGAAAAGTACGGCGACGGCGACTTCAACAAAGCCAGACAGCTATTAACCGAAGCCGGAATCACTGAAGCTAACCCGCTGCCGCTCGAACTTTGGTATTCCTCTAGCTCTACTAGCCGTGGCTTAGTGGCAACCACCTTGAAAGCGGCGATCGAACAGCAGCTTCCCGGACTGGTTACCGTCACGCTCAACAGCGTTGAAACCGGTACGCTATTCGACAACTTAGACAAAGGCACTTATCCAGCCGTCCTGCTTGACTGGTATCCCGACTACTACGATGCAGAAACTTTTATCGAGCCGTTTATGAGCTGCGACAAAGGCTCAGCGGCAGCAGGCTGCGAAACAGGACAAAGCCAAGCGGGTGGCTCATTCTACTATAGTGATCAGGCAAACGAGCTAATCAAAACCCAGCGATCAAAGCAAGACCCCAAAGCCCGCGATGCAGATTTCAATCAGCTCCAAGCGCTTCTAGGCGAAGATGTTCCCTACATTCCGCTGTGGCAAAACAAAGACTACATATTTGCTCAAGGTACAGTCCAAGGCGTTGCGATTCAGCCCAGTCAGCAGTTCTTGTTCAGCCAAATCAAAAAATAGATAATTGCTTCATTCCGTCATGCAATGGACGTATTGTGGCTTCTTCAAAGAACGTGCAGTATACGTGCTTTATAGGTGCTTTATAGGTGCTTTGCAAGAGCCACAGCACACCTGAACTCCCTTTATCCCTCTCTTCCCAATGTCTCGCTCCTCTGCTCTCCGCTATTACGTGTTCTCGCGGCTGCTACTGGCACCGTTGATGATTTGGACCATCACAACGCTGATTTTTCTGCTGATGCGATCGACGCCAGGCGATCCAATCGATGTACTGCTGGGTCCACGCGCACCCGAAAGCGCCAAGCAGAGCCTGCGGGAAACGCTGGGATTAGACCAACCGCTTTGGATACAGTATCTTGGCTATTTAGGGAGGCTGCTGCGGCTGGATTTGGGTACGTCGATCGCCACACAAGGGGAAACGGTGTGGCAAATTATCCAGGCGCATTTTCCCGCTACCGTAGAGCTGACGGTGTTTAGCATGGTGGTGTCGGTGCTAGTTGGCGTGGGAGTAGGGGCGTTAGCAGCATCGAAACCAAACACACCGATGGATGTTGGCGGTAGGCTGTTTGGCATCTTTACTTATGCTGTACCAATGTATTGGTTTGGCATGATTTTGCAGCTTATTTTTGCGGTCCAGCTAGGCTGGTTTCCACTGGGCGGGCGCTTTCCGCTGACGATGCTGCCCCCCCAGGGATACACAGGGCTATACGTTATAGATAGCCTGCTGACTGGTGATCTAACTGCCTTTTTTGTCAGCCTCTACTATCTAGCGCTGCCCAGCCTGACCCAAGGCGTGTTGATTAGTGGCATTTTTGAGCGAATGGTGCGCGTTAACCTGAAGCAAACGCTCAAGGCCGATTATATAGAAGCAGCCCGGGCACGAGGCATTCCAGAGCGGCGAATCGTGGTGGCACATGCGTTAAAGAACGCTCTAATTCCGGTGATCACAATCTTGGGATTGACCTTCGCGGCACTGCTGGCAGGCGTTGTTCTCACAGAGGTCACTTTCTCTTGGCCTGGGCTGGGCAGCCGCTTCTATGACGCAATTCTCAAACGAGATTACCCCGTCGTTCAGGGCGTTATGGTATTTTTGTCGGTAATCGTCGCGATCGCCAGTATTCTCATCGACATTCTCAACGCTTATGTCGATCCCCGCATCCGCTACTGAAGTAAAGCAAGAAAGACGCGCTCTGCGCGTCTTTCAAAGAATTTTGTTTCTGCCAAGCGCTGTAAGCATCCACTTACTGCCCAGGCTGTGACGGGTAGAATGCCGAGTTCAAGGGTGGCTGGATCTCCTTCACCTCTGCAATCGAACCCCCGGATGGTGTCGTCGATTCAGCCGTTGCTGCGCTAGGCGGTAGCCAACGAACTTGACGCTGCCTTGGGTCAACACGATTACTCTCCGCCTGCATCACGCTCATCGCCTGCTGGGGATCGAACTGGCGATTGAGATCGGCTTCTAGGTGATCCACCCGCCCTTCCAGCGCTGCTACCTCTGTCTGAATTTCCTTAAGCTTAGACTGCTGCGCCAGGTTGTAAGGAATTAGCTTCACCAGAGCAGAAACCGCGACGATAGCTAAAATGCCGTTCACTCCCAGCTTAAAGCTCGTTTCAATGGCAATCGCTCGATGTGGATTGCGACGCTTTCGACGACGTACAACCTGATGCCGAGACGGTTCCGGCGGCAGTGGAGGAGGAGTGTAGCGGGGAAGTGCATTCATGAATCAATCGAACGTGGTACGGGTTTAGAGCATTGCAAATTCGAGAAATATCTTAAGGTTGGCGATCTTGACCTTCCTTTCACCTTGGCTAGCAGGTCACAGCTAAACCAGAGGATCTTCCGTCAAGAGCAATCGTCAGAGACTAAGGTTACAGATCTAACCGAATTTCTGCAAGCAGCTTACCGCAAAAGTATAGAAGCTGCTACGACAGTTCTAACATCTTTTTACATCTTGCTCGGCAAACCAAGCATCTACAGCAGCCCACTGGCAAATTCCAGATTCTGAGACTCTGCCTGCTAAACTGTGCGGCAAAAAAATTGGGATCGCCCCTATCAGCAGTCTCAGTGAAACGGCTAAATGTTGAATCCCCCAGAAGGCAGGGAACTCTACAGGTTGAAGTTTTTTCTAAGGAGACAGGCGATCGCTTCCTTCCTTGGTTGGATCCCCCTACATCGTGTTAATGAACCTTGTAGATCCAGTCTGCCTGTCCCATCAGAAGCTACAATTTCAAACGCTGTGTTGTAAAACCCATTACACAAAAGCAAATTTATCCCCAATAGCACTCTGTAAATCCTGACGCTAGAAAATCATTTGATTGAATTTGCAGTTCATCCCCAATTTTTATCATGACCTCCAAGAAAGCTCTCAGTAGCTCCTCTCTCCCAGCATCCCGCTCTCTCCTCGCATCCCGAACCCTCAAAACAGTTGGGATTATCGTAATTTTGGCATCGCTACTTTACGTTATTGTGGCGTCGATGCCGTATCAAATTGCAGAGCGCCAGTGGCAAATCAACTTCACTTCACAGGCTGTCGATCGGGGTTTTGTACCGCTTGTTGGCTTAGTGCTGTTGCTAGTAGGGTTTTGGATTGATGGCATCACCGATGAATTGCCGGAACGCAAACCACTTTGGCAGGATTTGCGTCTGTATGCCTTCATTCTGGCAAGCATTTTGGGGCTGTTCTACCTACTGATGTTTCCCTTCCACCTTAATAACGTCAATGCACAGCACCAAGCTGCGCTAGCTCAAGTAAGTCAGCAGTCCACTACCGCTAAAGGACAGCTGGAAACACGCATTCAGCAAGAAATTGGATCGCGCCGAGAGCAAATCACCCAGCTGATTGGGGCAACCGATGAACAACTGACTCAGCTAGAGCAAGGTGGACAGCTTAGCAAAGAGCAAGCCGACCTGATCCGCAAGTTCAAAGCCGATCGGAATGGCGTAGAGCCATTCCTGAAAGGGCAGGAAGACGATCTACGCCAGCAAACCTCTACCGAAATTGCCAAGCAAACACAGCAGGCAGAACAAAAGCTGCAAACAGATACCCTAAAAACTGGTTTGCAGGTCGGCATTAGCAGTTTACTACTGGCGATCGGCTACATTGTCATCGGCTGGACGGGACTCCGCAATCTGCGCCAGATGTAATGTTTGCCTGTGTATCAGTTTGGACGAAGCTCGATCAATAGCCTTATACACGGCAGAAACCCTGCCTGTGATACTTAATGCAAGGTTTGTTTAATGTTCTCGGTTTATATCCTGACCTACAACGAAGAACTTGACGTTGCAGCCTGCATTGAATCGGCGCTGCTGTCAGATGATGTGGTGGTGGTAGATTCGTGCAGTAGCGATCGCACCCTAGAAATTGCTAGCCGCTATCCGATACGGGTGGTGCAACATGCATTTGAGAGCCACGGACGGCAGCGTACCTGGATGCTAGAATCAATTCCGCCGAAGCACGACTGGATCTATATTCTGGAAGCCGATGAGCGCATGACCCCAGCGCTGTTTCAGGAATGTTTACAGGCCATGCAAAGCAATCGCTATGTGGGCTACTACGTCGCCGAGCGCGTTATGTTCATGGGGCAATGGATTCGCCGCAGCACTCAATATCCCCGCTATCAGCTGCGATTGCTGCGGCACGGCAAGGTTTGGTTCACCGACTATGGACATACTGAGCGGGAATTGTGCGATGGCGAAACAGCGCTTTTGAAGGAAACCTATCCTCACTATACCTGCGGCAAAGGGTTGAGCCGCTGGATTGAGAAACACAACCGTTATTCAACCGATGAAGCGATCGAAACCCTGCACCAACTTCAGCAAGGCGACATAAATTGGGGCAAGCTCTTCTGGGGCAAAACTGAGGTTGATCGCCGCCGAGCGCTCAAAAATCTATCGCTGCGCTTGCCATTTCGCCCGCTGCTCCGCTTTTTCTACATGTATTTCCTGCTGGGAGGCTGCCTGGATGGTAAAGCTGGGTTTACTTGGTGTATGCTTCAGGCATTTTATGAGTATTTGATTCTGCTGAAAGTGTGGGAGCTTCAGCATCTACCGCTTGCTGCGCCTGAGCCAAGCGTGGCTGTCATTGATTGTGAGACTACGGCAACTTAACGCGACGCTTTTTGTTCAATTGTTCTAAACTCCAGAGATTAGAGAGTCAGCGGCAGCTGTTTAGCAGCGCTGCCCTCGGCACACCCTCGGTGCAGAGTCTTTGTATTCTGCTTTTTAGATCCATTAGTCGCAAATAGTCGCAAAATTAATTGCCATCATGACTACAGTATCCTCGCCCCCACAGCCCTCAGACCGCCTCAATCGATTTGATCTGTCTCTTTGGAAGCGATTTGTTGCAATCGCCCAACCCTATTGGTATCCGACCGAGCGTCAAGGTGGCAAAGTTTTTTTTGCGCTACTGGCGCTCTTGATTGTCTTTTTGTTTGCGTTTCTGTTTGGCGTGGTCAGCCTCTCCGTGCTGCTGCTCCAGGCGCTGTTTCCACAATTTATGGCGGAAAGTGCAGGAGGGTTGTCTCAGCTAATTCAAGCGATTATTACCTCTCCAGCCATCGGGATTGTAATTGCTGCACTGGTCATTCCAGCGATCGCCTTCTTTTTGGTAAGGCGCAGAATCTTGCCCCGCTGGCAGCAGTGGTCATTTCTAGGGTTGCTGCTGCTGCTGTCGCTGTCGGTTAGCGGCATGAATGTTTTGATCAGCTACGTCGGCAATTTCTTTTCGACTGCGCTAGCCGAGAAAAATGCGCCAGTCTACTGGCGATATTTCTTTATTTATGCTGCTGTGTTTGTGGTAGCCACTCCCTTCACCGTGTTCTATAGCTACATTCGGGACTGGCTGGGGCTGCGGTGGCGCAATTGGATGACCGATCGCTTTTTGGCGAGATATTTTCAAAATCGCTCGTATTATCAAATCAATTTAGCCAACCGCATTGACAACCCCGACCAGCGGATTTCCGAAGATATTAACTCATTCACCATGCAAAGCTTGAGATATTTACTGCTGGTGCTGGGAGCGATCATTAGCGTGATTTCTTTCACAGGAATTCTTTGGTCAATCTCCCCGTTTCTTGCCGTATTTTTGGTTGGCTACGCGATTTTCGGCACGGCCGTTGCCGCTTGGTTTGGGAGGCGACTGATTGCGCTTCGGTTTAATCAGCTGCGTCGAGAAGCAGACTTTCGCTATGGATTGGTGCATGTGCGAGACAATGCAGAATCGATCGCGTTTTATCGAGGAGAGCCTCAAGAAGTCGGTCAGCTGCAGCGACGCTTTGCAGAAGTCATTCGCAACTTCTTTAGGATAATCACCTGGCAGCGAAACCTGACTTTTTTTAATGTTCCTTATGAATACGCGACCTATATTTTACCCGCAGTAATTATCGCGCCGCTCTATTTCAATGGGCAGCTGCAATTTGGCGATATCACCCAGGCTAGTTACGCTTTTGCACGAATTTATGAAGCTTTTTCGATCTTCGTGCAGGAAATTATTGGCTTGAGTGCTTTTGCTGCAGGCATCAACCGTCTGGAGACTTTTGTGGAAGCACTCGATGATCAAGACCGCCCGGTTGACCTACCGATGATTAAATCGATCGAACGCGATCAGCTATCGCTCGATCACCTTACTTTAATGACTCCCAACGGTGAGCGGACTCTTGTAGAAGATCTGACAACAACGCTAGAGCCAGGTCAAGGATTGGTAATTGTGGGTCACAGCGGCGTGGGTAAAAGCTCTATGCTGCGAGGAATCGCTGGACTTTGGAATACAGGATCAGGACAAATTACTCGTCCGCCATTGGGAGAGATGCTGTTCTTGCCGCAGCGTCCTTATATGGTGCTGGGTACGCTGCGGAGCCAGTTGGTTTACCCAAATACCGATAGCGCGATCAATGAAGCAACCCTGAGACGAGTCTTAGCTGAGGCGAACCTATCCGATTTGCCCGATCGGCTGGGCGGGTTTGAGGTAGAGCTTGATTTTGCTGATGTCCTATCGCTGGGTGAGCAGCAACGCCTTGCCTTTGCCCGGTTGCTGCTCGCTCGTCCCCAATACGCTATTCTCGATGAAGCGACTAGTGCGCTGGATATCGAGAATGAACAGCGTCTTTACCAGCGGATACGTGAGCTGGGAATTACATTTATCAGCGTTGGGCATCGTCCCAGTCTGCTACGTTACCATGACTACGTACTTCAACTGCAATCGGGCGGAACTTGGCAGCTAACTCCAGCACAAGAGTATGGAGTAGATGCAGAAGCATTCACCTAATTGTTTTGCGGCACTCTACACCTAAATGCGCTCTCATAAGTTGAATTAATATAAAAGCCCCGCACAGCGGGGCTTTTATATTAATTCAACTTATGTTCTAACGGCTGCGCCGATCTCATTGAGCAACGCTTAGCCTGCAATAGAGGAAGTGCAAGCCTAGTAGCTATCTTCGCCGGGAATGCGATCGCCCAATGGTTCTCCGTCTCTTAGCCTCAGCGCAGCAGTGCGAATTGCCTGCCATTGGCAGAATAGCTCACTGCCGCTCACCGTACTGGACTTATATTGTTGGACTGCCTGTTCTAGCTCTTGAGCAGTCCGAGGGATTGGGACGTTGCATAGAGTTTCTAGCACGACTACCTCCATTTTTGGCA
Organism: Phormidium tenue FACHB-886; assembly: GCF_014764505.1. Taxonomy (GTDB): domain Bacteria; phylum Cyanobacteriota; class Cyanobacteriia; order Elainellales; family Elainellaceae; genus FACHB-886. The sequence goes on along the minus strand of NZ_JACXWX010000002.1, from coordinate 406,552 downwards.
TCAAGCATTTAAGTTGAAGAACTCAAGACTGGACTTGAGCAGATAGTCTTATTGTCCCCAGCTTTTAAGAATTTCGTAGCAAAAGATACAGTTTTTAACTGATAAGTATGGTGAGCGCTGCGATCGGTTCAAGCAAGATCAGCTAAGTATGGTGAGCGCTGCGATCGGTTCAAGCAAGATCAGCAAATACTTCTCGGATCGCAGGGTGGACAAGCTTGTGATTCTGAGTGTTGAGTCCCTGCCTCAAAGCAGCATCTCGATCGAGGGCAGCAACTCCTTGATTCGCCAGCTTCAGCACATAGGGGAACGTACTGTTGTTTAAAGCTTGCGTTGCCGTCCAGGGAACCGATCCAGGCATATTGGGAACGCCATAGTGGACGACTCCTGCCTCGATGTAAGTTGGGTGAGTGTGTGAAGTAGGGTGCAACGTTTCAATACAACCGCCTTGATCTACCGCTACATCCACAATGACTGAGCCAGGACGCATTTTCTCGACTAGTGCCCGCGAAACCAGCGTAGGGGCTCTCCGACCGGGAACTAGCACAGCCCCTACTAAGAGATCAGCATCTGGCACAACCGCCTCTATCTGCGGCGCATTGCTGTAAAGCAGCCCAACTCTGGAACCAAACAAAGTTTCCAGGTAGGCAAGTCGCTCCAAGTTGACATCAAAAATTTGTACCTGTGCGCCCAGCCCGATCGCCATTTTGGCGGCTTCTGTGCCCACCACGCCCCCGCCCAAAATCACTACTTTCCCCGGACTAACACCAGGAACACCGCCCAACAGAACACCACGCCCACCTTGTTGTCGCTCTAGGTAGCGAGCGCCAAACTGGACCGAGAGGCGACCTGCAATAATACTCATCGGCGTTAGCAACGGTAGGCTGTGGTTGGGCAACTCAACAGTTTCATAGGCGATTGCCGTAACACCGCTATCGATTAAATGTTCTGTAAGAGAACGGTTGGCAGCAAGATGAAGATATGTAAAGAGAAGTTGCTCCTTGTGGATGAATTTATACTCTTCAGGCAAGGGTTCTTTAACTTTTACAACTAATTCTTGATCCCAAGCCGAAGCAGCATCTGGAGCAATTTTGGCACCTGCCTGACGGTAATCTGCATCTGTAAATCCAGCGCCTATGCCTGCCATTGTTTCTACATGAACATCATGACCAACATCGCATAGACCCCTGACGCTGTTTGGGCTTAACCCAACGCGAAACTCCTGATCCTTTGTCTCTTTTGGCACACCAATCTGCATTATTAATCTCCTCTACGGGCAGGCGGAATCAATCCAATCCCTGATATCTCTAGCTTAGATCGTTCGCCTTAATCCGTAGCTCTTGTATCCACAGAGAAGGAATTCAAGCTTGTGCCAGTTGACGAAGCCAAAAACCAGTGATAACTTGAGCTATGTCAATGCATATAGCAAGTCAGCCTAATCTGGATTCTGTTTGCGCTTTTTGAGTAAGCGCTGCGTCTAGAGCGGAGGAACCATTTTGTGGGGCGTATCTTTAGGGGATGAAAGGTAAGTAGTGTTTTAGGATACATCTATTACGCTCTTACTCTTTTAGCTTTTAGAGGGGGACACCTCTCAGTCCTAGCCCGTCAGCTAACTCCGTCGGTGGTGAGAGGAGACTGAACAATCAGGACTTTTAACTTGATTGCCTTCAGTGTCCTCAGGTTTGTAAGTGACATGCCTGTTCCGTCCTACCTGTTCAGGATGGATGGGGTGCAATGTTTGACCTGTGAGCGTTTGGGCGATGGGGAGAGAATGATGAACCAGAGTTCTGGCATTTGACCAGTGGCTTTGGCAGAACTTATGGCTAGGCGGTTTGTGCCGTCTTACTGGTTTGAAACTCGTTTGGTGCAGCTGATTTCAACCGTGAGGGGCGCAGTACTTACAGCCGACGAGCATGGCTTCTAATGTTGGAGTTTGCCACAGCGCTGATTGCCTTCAGCAAGCTGTGGTAGGCAGCCATGTCTGGCCGCGTGAATCATTGAATTGTGCAGCAGCAGGCTGTTCATTCATATTCGCATCGGAATCTTTGTCCTTCTCATTGACGTATCTACAGATGGATCTGCTAGAGTATCAAGCTAAAGAGTTGTTCCGTCAGGCAGGAATTCCTGTCCTGCCGTCCCAAAAAATTGCTCGACCCAGCGAGGTCAATGGTTTAACGATTCCCTATCCGATCGTCTTGAAATCTCAGGTGGATTATAGTGGGCAAAGTAAAGCGAGTGGGGTGCGTTTCGCGGAGAACCAAACTGATGCAATAGCGTCCGCTGAAGCAGCTTTTCATCTGCCTATAAGGGGCATTTATCCCGAAGTGCTGTTGGCAGAGCCAAAATATGAAGCAGCACAAGAATTCTACTTGGCCATTGTGTTAGATAGTTCTGCTCGCCGTCCGCTGCTGCTGGGTAGCCAGTATGGTGGCATAGAAGTGGAAGCTGGGTTAGAACAGGTGCAGCAGGTGATCGTCGATCAAGAATTTTCTTCATTCTATGCTCGCCGACTCGCGCTCAAAATGGGCTTAGAAGGCTCTCTGATCCAGCCCGTCAGCGCCATCATTGAAAAAATGTATCACCTGTTTATTCATCACGATCTGGACTTAGTGGAAATTAATCCGCTAGCAGTCAGTGATACAGGAGAGCTGATGGCGCTAGACGGCAAAGTAAAGCTCAATGATGCAGCATTCGATCGCCATGAGAACCTGTCCATGCTGGTCGGCGCTCAGCCACAGGGGAGTTCGGCTTCATCGGTTTACATTTCCAGGACGGCAACTACTGACAGTAGCATTGGGGTGCTTTGCAATGGGACAGGGCTGACGATGGCAACCCTAGATCTCATTGCAGCGCAGGGCAAGCTGGCTCACTTTATAGATTTGGGCAATGAGTTCGAGGCTAATAGTGCAGGTCAATCGCTGCTAGAACGGCTGACTCAAGGGCTTGATCTGCTGCTTCAAGACAATGCAACAAAAGTGGTTTTGGTAAACATCTTAAGCAGTAGCCTCTCTTGCCGCCAAGTTGCCGAAATCGTTGTCACTAAACTAAGGCAGTTGCCCACTAGTGGTCAGAGTGCAGCGATCGTGCTGAGGACGATTGGTAATGACTTTTATCAAGCGCAAGAACTGTTGCTTCCCTTTGGCATTGTGGTGGTGGAGCAGCTAGAAGCAGCCGTCGCCCAAGCGATCGATAATGCTACAACCGCTGCCTGGGAGTTTCGGCTCCAAAGTGCTTATCTGCATCAATCTAGCTCCTCATCTAGCTCTCAATCTCCGGTTCCTAGCCCCTAGTTACAGGACAGCTTATGAACTTTTCGTTTAATAGTCGGGTGCTAGTGATAGGCATTACGGAACCCCTCGGTTCTGTCTATACAGCCCTGATGAAAGCCTATGGAACGCAGATTGTGGCAGGTGTGAGTCCGGGGTATGGCGGGCAAACAGTCTATGGCATTCCTGTATACAATATGGTGGAACAAGCGCTGGACCAGTGGGGCAGCGTGGAAACCGCAGTGATTTTTGTGCCGCCTTATGAGGTACGAGATGCAGCGCTGGAAGCGATCGCCAGCGGCATTCGGCAGCTGGTCTTGATTCCCGAAGGAGTGCCACCGCTAGACATGGTGGCGCTGCTCCGCCAGGCAGAGCTAACAGAGACCTTAGTGATTGGGGCAAATTCTCCAGGCGTGATTGTACCCGGACAAATTTTGGTGGGGACGCATCCGCCCGCATTCTATACACCTGGTCCAGTGGGCATCGTTAGCCGCAGCGGAACTCTAACTTATGAGGTGGCGCTGGAGCTGACACGGGCAGGGTTGGGGCAGTCGATCGCGGTTGGGGTAGGAAGCGATCGAATCATCGGATCTTCTCTGCAGCAATGGCTGCAAATTTTGGAAGAGGATGACCAAACAGATGTGATTGTGTTGATTGGCGAAGCAGGAGGAGACAGCGAAGCGCTCGCTGCTCGCTACATTGCTGAAGCCATCGATAAACCTGTAGTTGCCTATATTGCTGGGCGCGCTGCTTCCAAACAGTCCATCCGGCAGACAGGCGCAACAGCTGAATGCCTCAGCGGGATGGGGCAGGACGCCATAGCAGACAGTAGAACTGTTTTTTGGCAAGCCAGAATTCCCTTAGCAGAACGTCCTTCGCAGATTGCTAACCTAGTCAAGCAAACACTTCGAGCTGTCCGACTTTGAGCGGCAAACAGATGCGAATGGACTGCAGGGAAACGAGATCAGGGTGCAGTTCAGGGTGTAATTCAGGGTGCAGTCAGGGTGCAACGGGGAGTGAAGAGTGGCAATAAGGCATTGAACTAGAAAGGCTCAGTTCTAGACACTTGCCTAGCTCTTTACTCCCCTTTTCTTGATGAACTGGGCTCTAGCTGGCGACAGATACCAAACACAGAGGTATAGCCATGCAGAAAAGTGGTATCGCCGACTGGACCAATTTCACCATTGCAGAAGAACCCGCTGAGAGAGACATTGGTGTTGTACTGACTGAACAAGCGAGAATCAAAATCGGGCTGCTGATATAGCCCTTCTCCCCGCCCAAGGCAAGCAAACAGCAACGCGCCAATAGGAGCAGGAGCAGTAGTCTTTTGGTAGCGCTGCAACAACGTTTCTAGATCTTCTGCTGAAGCGGCTGCATCGCGCAGGTGAAACTGTACCCGCTGCCCCGGACGGACCCGATCGCCAATTGCTACTGCGCCAGTACGCGGATCTACGCCCAGCAAAGTTCGAATTAAGAAGTCTCCCTGTTCTAGCTGCTGCTTGAAAGCGCTTTGAGCAATGCCAACAAACAGCGATCGCTGTGCCTGTACTCGTTCCTCCTCACTCAAATCTTGAAACAGAGTTTGGAGGATTTCTAGCGGCGTTTGGCTCAGCCCACAGGAAATGCCATCTTCTCCCTGTGCCTCTAATTTCATCAAGATATTGCGATCGCCTTCCACCACGCGATACGCCTGCCCAATCGGGCGGCAGCCTTGAGCCACGATCGCCTCAAGCACTACATTACCGCTAAGCGCTACACCTACAATACCGCGTGAGTAATGGCGATAGTTGCAGAATAGCCCGCTGCTGCCTGAAATCGCATTGATATCGGCTAGCCCGCCCACTTTAATAGAACCTGGATAAGCAAAATCTAATCCCTGCAGAAGCTCGTTCACCCCTGCCGATCCGGGGTCGGCAAATAAGATGAAATGCGGAGACTCTGCCGGAGAAACGCCAATCAGATCGATCCAAGCATCAGGTGGACCATCCATATCTGGCAGGTTATCTGAGGCAAGATGAAAGGACTGAATTTTAGCACCGGGAAGCTTTGCCAGGGTTAGGCTAAAGGCAGCTTCTCCCTCCACCTCGCGGATTTGTCCTGCAGCATCTGCCCCAATCACCCCGCCGCCACCACAGCCAACTAACACTGGCACAGAAAGCTTTTCTTGCAGCAGCGGCATTAGCCGCGAATATTCACTAGCGAACGCAGACGAAATAAATACCAACCCCAGATCGGCAGTGTCTGAAAGCGACTGTTGAGCTTGGGCGATCGCCTCCTGCACAGCAGCCTCTAACGAAGGACGAGTTGAAATGGCACTCACCCACTTCATCGGTTGCGGCGTTGGGTCTTTCATGAACAGTTCCTTGAGGCGTTTGGATGGATTCAGGTTTTCGCAAAAGTTACCCGTTAGCCTTCTATTATTAAACCTTTCTGAACTTTTAGCCGAAAGCTGCCTGTGTTTTCGCCCGGGAAACAAAAATTTCTGCCTTAAGCAGTAAAATTTAGAACTAGTCGTTTGAATAGCTGAAAAGCGGGCAGTCAGCCCGGTGATTTAGCTGTGAGCATTAGTGCTACTGCACTTTAACCTGTTCTAAAGCTTAAGAAAAGCCGCTTAATTTGTTGTTAAAGCTGCTTTCTCAGGCATTACTAGAAGGGTAGAGTAGTAGGGAAAACCACCCTCTAGGGTGAACTCACTCCGAGTTAAGATAGGCTACTCTAAAAGCGTAGTCATAGACTGTCTAAATCCAAACCGAATTGAACAAGGCAATAAATTCATGAGCACCATCCAAGATCAAATTGGTAAAGAGAGAGACGAAGCGCGGGCTGTCTGTGAAATAAAGGGAGATGGCTCAGCAGAGTGTGCAGCAGCTTGGGATGCAGTGGAAGAGCTGCAAGCAGAAGCCTCTCATCAGCGTGAGAAAGTGGTTCCCAAGAACTCCCTGCAGGAATACTGCGATGATAACCCCGATGCGCTAGAGTGCCGCGTCTACGACAATTAAAGATAGGCTTAGCGCTGGTTTCGTTGATTTGTCAGCTATCAGCTAGCTTCTTGATTAGGGTATTCTTTGGGATACCCTAATTTTATTTTTATGCATTCGTTTCTTTGCGCTTTACCCAATCCGCAAGCTACCCATCAGCTAGGCACTCGGTTGGGACAATTGCTAACAGCAGGCAGTGTGCTACTGCTAGAAGGCGACTTGGGCAGCGGCAAAACGACCTTCGTACAAGGGATTGCAGCAGGGTTAGGCATTACTGAAGCGGTTGTGAGTCCAACCTTTATTTTGCTGAATGAATACCCTGAAGGACGGCTTCCGCTTTATCACCTCGATCTCTATCGCTTGCAGCCCACAGAGGTCAAAGCACTGTACTTAGAAAACTATTGGGAAGGCATAGAAGTGCCGTTGGGAATTGTGGCAATCGAGTGGGCAGAAAGGCTAACCCAGCGTCCTTCAAGCTATTTACAAATTCAAATCACACCCTCTGAACAAGGCAGGCAGATCGAACTCCGCCCCGTTGGCTCAGCCGCAGCTGAATGGCTATCGCAATGGGGCGATCGGCTGCTGAGCTGACCCCCCAAGACCGGACTCCTCAAACCGATCGACTCCAGCCAGCGCTATGAATAGCTGTTTCACCTTTGCCAAGTCTTTATCGCCGGGTGCGATTTCTACCCCGCTAGATAAATCAATGCCATCAGGATGAACCTGGCTCAAGGCGTTCAGGATATTACTGGGTGAAAGCCCACCTGCCAGCAGCCATGGACAGGCAGGGCGAAAGTGCTGCAGTAGCCCCCAGTCGATTGCTTGACCTGTGCCCCCATACTGACCCGGTGTAGCGTTGGGCACGTAAGCATCTAGCAATAGTGTATCAATCACATTGGCATAAATTTCTGCTTGAGCCAGCGTCCCGGCGTCTCGCACCCGCAGTGCTTTGATGATCTCGGTGGTCGGTAGCGCTGCCTTGAGCGTCTGACAAAACTGAGGAGATTCGCTGCCGTGTAGCTGGACTACATTGAGCCGGGCGATCGCAGCGATCTCGACAATTTCTGCCTCGGACGAATTCACAAACACTCCCACCCGATCGGGGATTGGGTAGCCTGCTTTAGTCTGGGGCAGCTGTTCAACAATTTTACAAATTTGGTGGGGGGACACAAATCGAGGAGACTGCGGCACACATATAAACCCCAACGCCGAAGCCCCAAGCTGAGCGATCGCTTGTCCTTGGTCTAGTTTTGTAATCCCACAAATTTTAATTCGCATGAGCCTAGATTCTAAGTCCCCCAATGGAAGATTCAGGGGGCAATACAGAGACTTTTCTACCTTTCGAACTTTCTCTAAAGAGAGGCTCTAAAGATTTGTGTCTAAATTACCACTAACTGTTAACTCTTCAAACAAAACTACAGTTGTCTCAACACTAGTTTTTATAATCCTGAATGAATCACAACATGCAATTTTCAGGAGATAAAACCTTGGTTAATCTCACTTTTGCCGTTATTCACACACCAGCTTGGTCGCCTCGCGTGGCGCTAGTAATGATCGCCTGCAATTTGTTTGCGATCGCCGTTGGCTACTACGCTATCAAAAACCGAGGCGTGGGTCCTAAGCTGCCTCTAGAGATGCCTGCCATGTTTACCGGGTTTGGCATTCCAGAGCTGCTGGCTACTGCAAGCTTTGGGCATTTGCTGGGAGTTGGTCTTATTTTAGGACTCGGCAATGCGGGTGTGTTGTAGAATCACTGCTTTTTGACAGGTAGGGCTGTGGGTTCAACTCATGCATAAGTCAGCTATTCAACACAAGACTGGTACACATTCCCCTCACCAGACTCGATAAAATTAAAGAGTTGGAACAATAGGCACTTGCCATGAAATCAGGTTGGCGCGTCGGCACGGTATTCGGCATTCCTCTGCTGCTTGATACTTCATGGTTTTTTATCTTGGCGCTAGTCACTTTCCTCTATGGTTCTGATTGGCAGCAAGAAGGCTGGGGGGGAAATTGGGGTTGGATTGCCGGTTTTTTAATGGCGCTGGCGCTGTTTGGCTCAGTGCTGCTGCATGAGCTAGGACACAGTTTAGTGGCACGATCGCAGGGCATTCCTGTAACTTCCATTACGCTGTTTTTATTTGGTGGCGTTGCCTCGATCGATCAAGAATCAAAAACACCAGGGCAAGCCTTTCAAGTGGCGATTGCGGGTCCAGCGGTTAGCTTTAGCCTATTTGTCGTGCTGATACTGATTCGCTACACGATGCCGCTTCCCGATCCGGCAATCGCCATCTTTGACAACTTGGCAGGTATGAACCTGGTGCTGTCGCTATTCAACATGATTCCGGGCTTGCCGCTGGATGGAGGGCAGGTATTGAAAGCTGCCATCTGGAAAGCAACCGGCAGCCGCTTAAAAGGAGTCCGTTGGGCAGCCAGAGTGGGGCAATCTTTGGGCTGGACGGCAATCTTGCTGGGTGTGATGGCATATCTCACCTCGCTTCAGTTCGGCTTTTTGTGGATCGCATTTTTAGGCTGGTTTGGAGTTCGAAATGCAACTGCCTATCTGCGCGTGACGGATCTTCAGCAAACGTTGATTCAGCTCAAAGCTTCTGATGCCATGACGCGTGAGTTTCGGGTGGTGGATGCCGATATGAGCCTGCGCCACTTCGCTGACGAGTATCTGTTGAGTGAAACTCAGTCTACGGTTTACTATGCCGCTTCAGATGGGCGCTATCGCGGCTTGGTCAAGGTTGAAGATTTGCGGACGCTCGAACGCAGCCTCTGGGAGACCCAAACGCTTAATGACTTGTTGCATCCCCTAGATGAGATTCCCTCGGTAGCTGAATCTACCCCACTCAAGCAGATCGTGGAGCAGCTAGACGCAGAATCGCTGCGGCGAATTACCGTACTTTCTCCAGCCGGGGCTGTGGCAGGAGTGATCGACCGGGGGGATGTACTGCGGGCTTTAGGGGAACGGCTAAATATTCCAATCCCAACGGATTTAATTAAGCGCATTAAAGAAGAGGGCGCTTACCCGCCAGGGTTGCAGCTAGAGGCGATCGCTAAAGCAGCACTGGACTAGCCCATGACCGAAACTCAGGCAGTCCTTGCGGCAAATCAAGCCTTCTATCGGGCTTTTGAAAAAAAAGACATTGAAGCGATGGGACAAGTGTGGTCGAAGGGAGTTGACTCCCTCTGCATCCATCCCGGACGCGATACGCTGAAGGGATGGGAGCCAATTCGCGCCTCTTGGGTGCAGATCTTTAAAAACACGAACTACATTGAGATTGAAACAGAGATCATTCGTATAGAAGTCAATGACTCGCTTGCTTATGTAGTTCTGATAGAAAATCTGCTGCAAGTATTTAGAAACCAACGGACTGAAGCAAAGACGATCGCCACAAACATTTTTGAGCGGATGGGTGAAGGTTGGTATTTAATCCATCATCACGGTAGTCCAATCCTGCGTTGAGTGCTGTTTGCGCTTCGCGCTTAAGGGAAAAAACTAATTAGGGGCGGCGCGTTGCGCCGCCCCTAATTGCTAAAAAGCTAGGCTTGCCCAATATGCGGGAAATGAACTTAAGCAGCCTGCGGCTCCACAAGGTTTTCTAGACCCTTGACCACCTTGGCGGAAATAATCTTGTCGCCCTGCTTGATCTCTTGCAGAACATCTTTGTTTTCCGTTACATAGCCGAACACGGAATAGCGTCCATCCAGCAGGTTGAGTCCGGCGGGTGTCAGCTCTGGCTCAAACAAGAAGAAGAAGAACTGGGAAGAGCCACCGTTAGGATCGCCTTCGGGGCGTGCCATGCTGAGCGTTCCAAAGGCAGAAAAGGGCAGCACGGGCTGATCGAGATAGCGCCCAGCATCTTCTAGGGTGATGCCGTAGGTAGGCTGCTTGTCGCCCTTCACCATCACCTCCAGCGGAACCGCACGGTATTTACCGGTATCGGGGTCAACAAAGCCAACTTCTTTCCCTGGCGGATCGCCAATTTGCAGCACATAGAAATCTTCAGCTCTGGTGAACTCCAGCCCATCATAGAAGCCACGCTGCACCAAATCGACAAAGTTACCTGCGGTAACAGGAGCATTGTAGCCGTCTACGACCAGCGTTAGATCGCCCTTGCTCGTACTTACTTCTACGGTGGCGCGTCCTTTAAGCTGCGGCAGGTTGCTATATTCTGCAGGCACTTCATAAGGAAACTTCTCAACCATCAACGCTTCCAGCTCCCCTACTTGATCGAGCAGCTGGTCTCGCTTAGCTACAATCGCCGCTTTGTCTTTCGCCGTCACATCAGCTCGCATTTCTTCAATGCCTGCTCGAATCTCGGCAATTAGCGCTTCGGCTTGGGGTTGGCGGTCAGTGGGTACAGCCGCCAGAATTTGCGCCTGCTTGCGATCTAGTGTCCAAGTCGCCTTGTCTAGATTGCGGTTTAGCGAGGCGATCTTTCTGGCTCGCAGTGCATCGGTCATCGTCTCGAAGTTAGCCTGCAGATCTCGTACAGGCTTGTTATCGAGCGGCAGAGCGTTTCGCAGCAGAGCTTTGCCATCGGTGACGGCATTTCCGGGCGGCAGGGCAATCGCTTCACCCATCCAGCCAATTGCACTTCCCAAAGACAGCCCCAGCACCAGCAGCACCAAAATTCCTGCCTTTAGCACAGGTTGCCAAGAGCACAGAGCTGAGACAGGCAACCCCCATTTGCCCATTTTTAGAGATGTAGCCGATCGCAGGGCGATCGGAGGTTGCTCCAGCGGGAGCGAGTTCCTTCCTGTCGTTGCAGGCATCCTCATCATCAAATACCAGATCGCTTAGCATGTTTCATCTTCCCATAAGAGCGATCGCCTAAAACGGAACAAGCCCGGACAGCAGCTTACTATCCAGACTTGCAGGTTAATTTTAGATGAGATAGGTAGAAGAAGCTAGGAGAGATACATAAACTGATCGACTCGTCAGCTAGGCTTGCCAAGCTTAGCCAATCAAGCCTGAGCGCAGCGCCAGCACAGCAGCTTGAGTCCGGTCATCTGCACAGAGCTTGTTCAGAATGTTGCGGACGTGCGTTTTGACTGTACCAACCGTGATGTAAAGCTTTTCAGCGATCGCCGCATTGCTGCATCCAGCCACAATCAGCTCCAGCACTTCGAGCTCCCGCTCAGTCAGCGGCGCATTTTCAATTAGCTGTCCGTATTCAGGTTCGATCGCGCCGATCGCCACTGTCTTAGCTTCAACAACGCTATTGCTGGGGGCAGTTTGCCGCATCTTGCGGAGAACAATGCTAGCAATTGCAGGATCAATCCAGGCGTTGCCGCCATAGGTAGAGTGAAGCGCTTCCGTCAGCTTATCAGTGCTGATATCTTTCATACAGTAAGAGTCAGCTCCGGCAGCAAAAGCAGCCAGCACCGATTCTTCACTGTCATGCATCGTCAAAATCAAAACTTTGGTGTGAGCAGCCTCGTTTTCAGCCTGGCTCTGGTATTGCCGGAATTTACGAGTCAGCTCAATGCCATCCATGTCAGGTAAGCCGATGTCTACGATTGCCACATCCGGCTTAGAAGATTCTAAGAGACGGAGCCCCTGAGAAGCGTTTGCCGCTTCACCGACAACCCGAATCCCTTCCTTTCGTTGCAGAGCAGCCTTTAACCCTACACGAGTCAGGTCGTGGTCTTCGACCAGCGCAACACTAATTTCTCCCATACCGTTACCTATCCCGATCGCTTTCCTACATTAGATAACTAATTAACCTGAATTATGGGGGATGTTGCGATCAATGTACATCCGCCAGTGGTAATAGGACGTTTCGGCTATTCAGATCGTAAGATCTAACTAATGGAGTACCTATCCAGGCTGACAAGAAGCTTTATATTTCTTTAATATCTAACGTAGACCGTCACGCATTCAGCCGCGAGGCTGCCTTATGAGCCAAATTCAAAAACTCGACAGTTACTTTGATGCAGAAGGTCTACCGTTGCGTCAATCTCCTACTGGGAATTTAGGACCGCAGCCGATGTCGAGTGAATTTGTAGCTCGTAGAGAGCAGCGTTTTTCCGCTATTTTTAGCCAGTCTTCTCATTTTATTGGGCTGCTGAACTTAGATGGAACTGTAGTGGAGATCAATCCAAAGCTTTTGTCATTTGCAGGAGTGACAGTTGATGTGGTGGTGGGTCGTTTGTTTTGGCAAACGATCTGGTGGGCAGAGGCGAGTCAAGCGACCTTGCAACAGGCAATTGCTCAGGCGGCTCAAGGGCAATTGATCAATTACGAAACTGAGATTTTGGGAGAGAGCGATCGCACGCTGACGATCGACTTGACCCTCCAGCCAATCCGCGACCAAACAGATACTATCCTGTGGTTGCTAGTAGAAGGGCGAGATATCACCAAGCGCAGGCAAGCCGAAGCCGAAATCCAACGGCTCAATGCTGAACTGGAGCAGCGCGTCAGCCGCCGCAACACTCAGCTAGAAGCCGCCAAAGCCCAAACGCAGCTTTATGCAGACATTGTGCACAATATGCAGATGGCAATTCATGTCTGGCACTTAGCCGATCCAGACGATGACACATCCCTCGAGCTAATCTCACTCAATCCAATCGCTCAGCAGATCGCCAACCGACCTCTAGCGTCGATGCTCGGCAAACGGATTCTGGAGTGCTTCCCTTCTATGCCTAGAAACCAAGTTGCAATTATTGCCGAAATTGCCCGCAACGGTCAGCAGAAGGTTGATCTAGAAACGCACTATAGCGATGACCAAGTTTCGGGATTTTACACCTGTCACGCGTTTCCACTGCCGGGGCGCTGTGTGGGAGCAGCAATCGAAGATATCACCGAGCGCAAACGCGCAGAGCTTGCCCTGCAGGAAAGTGAGCGGCTGTTTGCCACGATTGCAAACCTGTCTCCGGTCGGCATCTTCAGGATGGATGCTGATGGCAATAATATCTATGTTAACGATCGCTGGCTTGAGATCACTGGGTTACCCGCCTCCCGAGCGCACGGCAAGGCCTGGCAAGAAGCCCTGCATCCAGACGATCGGGATAAGATGTTCACCGAGTGGGAGGAAGCCAACCGTTTGCGACAGCCTTACACCGCAGAATGCCGCTTTTTGCACCCGAATGGCAGCGCGGTTTGGGTGCTGGGGCAGATCACGCCAGAATTTGCAGACAATCTGCTGATTGGCTATGTCGGCACCATCACAGATATCAGCGATCGCAAGCAGGCCGAAATAGAGCTACGCGAGAGCGAACGCCGTTATGCAACCTTGGCAGCATTATCTCCGGTGGGCATTTTCCACACCGATGCCTATGGAAACTGCCTCTATGCGAACGAGCGCTGGCGCAATATCGCCGGATTGAGCGAAGCTGAAGCGATGGGCGATGGCTGGATTCGCTCAATTCACCCAGATGATCGCCATCGGATTGCGGCTGGCTGGGAGCAGGCGATCCATAGCGACCAGCCATTTCAGGTGGAGTATCGCTTCCGGTCGGCAAGCGGCAACATTACCTGGGTGATGGGGCAGGCAACCGCTGAAATTGACGACAGTGGCAAGATCATTGGCTACATCGGCACAATCACCGACATCACGGAGCGCAAGCGGTCTGAGATGGATCTGCAAGACCGCGCCAACGAGCTGTCTCAAGTCAACCTGCTGCTAACCCGGACAACCTCTTTGCTAGAGGAGCGCAACCGCGAACTCGATCAATTTGCCTATGTGGCATCGCATGACTTGAAAGCCCCCCTGCGGGCGATCGCCAACCTTTCAGAATGGATCGAAGACGACCTCGCCGACAGCCTGCCGCCTGAAAATCAGCGCCAGATGCAGCTCTTGCGCGGACGGGTTCACCGCATGGAAGCACTGATTAATGGCTTGCTGCAATACTCCCGCGTTGGGCGAACTGAAGTAGACACCCAAACGGTTTCTGTGCAAACTCTGCTGACTGAAGTGGTGGATTCGCTCGACCCACCTGATGAGTTTACTGTAACGATCGGCGAGGGAATGCCTACTCTGCAAACAAAATCCCTCCTTTTGAGACAGGTTTTTGCCAACCTGATCAGCAATGCTATTAACCATCATCCCCGATCGGATGGACATGTAAGCGTGACCGTGAAAGAGCAAGCGCTGTTTTACGAATTCGCTGTGTCGGATGACGGTCGCGGGATTGCTCCAGAACATCACGAGAAAATCTTCGACATTTTCCATACGTTAGAGTCTCGTGATACGAAGGAAAGCACGGGGATTGGGCTGTCGATTGTCAAGAAAATTGTAGAGACAGAAGGCGGCACTATCCAGGTGGATTCTCAGCTAGGAGCAGGAACCACCTTCCGTTTCACTTGGTTGAAGCAACCAAAGGTGCAATAGGCGATCGCTTGAATCTGGCGGTCAGGTAGAGGTAAGGTCATGGCGTTTCCTTTGCGGAAACTGAATAACCTGTGGGCAAAGCTTCCCGCTCGTCGTCGCGGTGCAGTTGTGATTGCGATTCCGGCTGCCTGTATTGCCGTGACGCTGGCAGCTTGGATTTGGTCAAGAGACAGCACGTTTCTTGCTCAGCAGCGGGCCGATCACACAAATCAAATCCTCTTGCAAAGCAATAACCTGCTGATTGAGCTGCTAAACGCTGAAACTGGAGTGCGGGGCTACATCATTGCTCGCGACGATCGCTTCCTAGAGCCTTACAACGAAGCACTGAGGCAGGTGCCAGCCGAGCTAGATAGCCTGAATCGGCTGGTTGATGATAGCACTGCTCAGGACCAACGCCTCCAGAAGATCTCCGAGTTGGCACAGCGGCGAGTCGGTGTATTAGAACAAATGATCCGGCTGAGTCGACAAAATCCCTCCTCGGAGCAAATTATCCGCAGTATAGAGCTGAATGAAGCCGTCTTCCAGGGCAAGCAAGTCATGGATGAAACCCGTGCTGCCATTCAAGAATTTCAGACGGCCGCACAGCAGGAATTAGCCGTAGATAGCCTCAGCCAGGAGAGCATTCAGACTTCTACGAATCTTCTACTGTGGTCTTCGGTGGCGGTTAGTGTGGTGGGCACTTGGGCAGCGATGTATCTGTTTGGCAAGCTAGACCAGGAGCTGAAAGACCGGGAGCGCCTGCTTCGCGAGAGCCGCTCGATGCTACAGGCGATCGCTACTCATGTGGTAGACGGTGTCATCATCCTGGATGACGATCGTCGGATTGAACTATTTAACCCGACTGCCTCGCGGCTGTTTGGCTATGAGTCACTGGAGGTGAAGGGCAAACGGTTGGACATGCTGTTTTCTGATCCAGTCATGCAGGAGTATGAAGAAGATAAGCGCAGCCGGTTTGCAGGCGGGCAGCAGTGGAAAACGATGGGAATTCGCAAAGTCGGTTCGCCGTTTCCGGTGGAAATCTCCATCAGTGATCTTCAGGTGGAAAACCGCCTGATTGCGATTATCCGCGATATTTCTCCGTTTGAAGAGGCCCAAACCAAGTTGAAATCCAGAGCCGATGAGCTAGTCCGCCTCACCACCGTGCTTGCCCGAACCAACTCTGCCCTAGAAGAGCGCAACAAGGAGCTAGAGCAGTTTGCCTATGTGGCATCGCATGATTTGAAGGCACCGCTGCGGGCGATCGCCAATCTCTCTACCTGGATTGAAGAAGACCTCGCCGACAACTTGCCGCCCGAAAACCAGCACCAAATGCGCCTGCTGCGGGGGCGGGTTCACCGTATGGAAGACTTAATTAACGGCTTGCTGGAATACTCCCGAATTGGACGAAGTAAAGTGCCCACCGAAATGGTAGATATCGGCATCTTGCTCTCGGAGGTACTAGATTCGCTGGCGCCACCCCTCACCTTCACGATCGATATTCAGCCCAATCTGCCTGTCTTCAAAACCCGTAAGCTGCTGCTGCGTCAGGTCTTTCTCAACCTCATTGGCAATGCCATCAAGCACCACCCCAACAACACAGGCAAAATTCGCATTAGCTGCCAGGATCGAGGAGATTCCTACGAATTTGCCGTCATCGATGACGGCAGCGGCATTCATCCCGCCTATCACGAAAAAATCTTTGTCATCTTCCAAACGCTAGAAGCTCGTGACACCAAAGAGAGTACGGGCATTGGCTTGGCGATCGTCAAAAAAATTGTGGAGACTGAGGGAGGCAAAGTCTGGGTTGAGTCTACAGAAGGCGAAGGAGCAACCTTTTACTTTACCTGGCTGAAGCAGTCTATTTCCCTGAGCGTACCGGTATAGCAAATTTGAAAGCCACGCGCCTGGATTAAAATTCTTTTAGTGTAAAAGCCCCGCTATGCGGGGCTTTTACACTAAAAGGTTTGTTCTAACGTATGCGCGTAGCGCTATATTTCAACGAGAAAAGCTTTATCGATCGACAGCCACAGCTCCCTTTAGCCGAAACGACCGCTGACATAATCTTGAGTTGCCTGCTGCTTAGGCGCGTTGAAAATGCTGGCAGTGCGATCGTATTCCACTAGATAACCAAAACGGCTGCCGCCATCAGTAGCTTCGGCATTGAAGAAAGCAGTCATATCTGCCACGCGGGATGCCTGCTGCATGTTGTGGGTCACAATAATGATCGTAAACCGCTGCTTTAGCTCGTTGATCAAATCTTCAACCCGCAAGGTCGAGATTGGGTCGAGCGCCGAGCAGGGTTCGTCCATCAGGATCACTTCTGGCTCCACGGCGATCGTCCGGGCAATACACAAGCGCTGCTGCTGACCGCCTGAAAGCGATAACCCGCTTTCCTTGAGCTTGTCCTTCACTTCATCCCAGAGCGCAGCTCCCCGCAGCGAACGTTCTACTAGCTCATCCATATTGCCCTTATAGCCGTTGATACGGGCACCAAAGGCAATATTTTCATAGATTGATTTGGGGAAGGGGTTAGGCTTTTGGAACACCATACCGATCCGGCGGCGCACTTCCACCGGGTCAACTTTGGGATCGTACAGATCCGATCCCTGGTAGGTGATTTTGCCCTCTACCCGTGCGCCCGGAATCAAATCATTCAGGCGGTTGTAGCAGCGCAGCAGCGTACTTTTGCCGCAGCCCGAAGGGCCAATAAACGCCACCACATTATTTTTGGGGATATTTAAGAAAACGTTGCGAACCGCTTGAAAAGCACCGTAGAAGATCGAGACATTTTCGGTTCTAATCACAACATTGTCGGGCTGCACAATGCTTTCAGCAGAGTTAGGTCGAGTTGAGAAGTTTGTCATGATTTTGGGTGAATTTAGTAGACTTTGCGCCGGGCGATCAGCCGTGCCACAATGCTGACGACCAAAATCAGCAGCACAATGATCAGAGAAGCAACCCAAGCTAGCGTTTGCTGGTTCTTATAAGGTGAGATTGCGAAGTTGTAAATCAGCACTGACAGCGTTGCCGTAGGTTCCCACAGCCCCTTGTTGTCATATTGATTAAACAAAGCAGTAAACAGCAGAGGCGCCGTTTCTCCGGCGGCTCTGGCCAGCGACAGTGTGATGCCCGTTGCCACAAACGGCAGCGCTGCCGGCAGAATAATTTGCGAAACGCTCTGAAAATTGGTGGCGCCGATACCCGTTGCAGCGAGGCGAGTGTCTCTGGGAACCGACTTTAGCCCTTCTTCGGCAGTACGGATAATGATAGGTGCCATGAGCACCGACAGCGCCACACCGCCTGCCACAGCCGAAAATTTGCCAGTTGCTAACACTACAATCCCGTAGGCAAACAAACCGGCAATAATTGAAGGCACACCACTGAGCACGTTCGTACAGAAGCGGACAAACTGCGACAGCCGATTCCCCCGCCCAAATTCAACCGTGTAGATGGCAGTCAAAACGCCAAGCGGGACGCTAATCAATGCCCCAATCAAGCAGGTCAGCAATGTCCCGATGATCGCATTCCTAAAGCCGCCGCCCGGTAAACCCGCTGCTGGCGGTAACTCAGTAAACACCGATAGACTCATTGCCCCAATGCCGTTTTTCAGCACCGTAAACAGGATTGAGCCAAGCGGCAAAATGGCAATTGCCACACACAAAAAAACCAGCCCCGTCATGATATTGCCAAACAGCTTACGGGACGATGAAACCGCATACTGAGGTGCCTCAAGTGCGGGTTTATCAGAAATTGAAGCCATACTAGTCTGAACTCCGGAACACTACTCAACCTGCTGGAAGCGGCTGACGATCGCCTCTGCCAGCACATTCACCAGCAGCGTCAGAATCATCAGCACCAGCGCCTCGTAAAACAATGAAGACCGCTGCAAACCACTCGCTTCCCCAAACTGGTTGGCAATTAGCGAAGAGATTGTAGAAGCGGGCGCAAACAGAGACACATTTACCTTGTTGGCATTACCAACAAGCATCGCCAGCGCCATGGTTTCGCCCAACGCCCTGCCCAGCGCCAGCATGACCGAGCCAATAATGCCCGACAGCCCTGCAGGCAGTAATACCTGTGTAATGGTTTCCCAGCGGGTTGCACCTAGCCCATACGCCCCTTGGCGTAGCTGCGGCGGCAACGACACCATTGTGTCACGCGAGATCGCAATAATAGTGGGTAGAATCATAATCGCCAGCACCAGCGATGCTGCAAAGAGCTGCCGTCCGCCGGGTGGGGTTGAAAATAGGGGAATCCAGCCCAACGTGTCGTTGACGAGCCTCAGGAAAGGACGAATGAGGGGAATGAAGACAAACAGACCCCACAGCCCGTAGACAACGCTAGGAATTGCTGCTAGCAGCTCAATCACAAAGGCGATCGGCGTCAATATTTTAGACGGCAAAAAATTCTCGCTGAGGAAAATGGCCACCCCCACACCCAGCGGTACTGCAAACAGCAGCGCCAGCAGCGAGCTGACGATCGTTCCATAGATTTGCGGCAGCGCCCCATAGATTTCTTCTACAGGGTTCCAGGTCGAGCTTACCAAAAAGCCCAGCCCAAAAGCTTGGATGGCAGGCAGCGCAATCCTAAACAGCGACAGGGTAATCCAAATCAGCACAATGCCGATCGCTACTGCCAGCGCCAGCGTAATCCAATAGAAAATTTTATTGATCAGCCGGGTGGGCTGAAATTTACTTGAGGACTCAACTAAGGTCTCATCAGAGGCTGGACTCAGCGTCATAGAAGGTTTTCAAAGATGATAGTTACTTTAGGAAGTTATGGATCAGGGGGTGAGGCAGCCTAAACGCGCACGTTACAGGAATTACGACCGAGCTAGAGGAGGCAATTTCAATAGAGGCGATCGACAGAATATGAGCTAGGTGAGCGCAAATGTAGAGAGCAATAGGGCTAGAGGGGGTAGCTTAAGCGCTCATGGCTATAAGGCTTACGGTTAAATGATGCTTCGGTGAGACGAACAGCCGCCTCACCGAAATCCGAGAGACAAGTCAGCTAACAAGCCTACTTCACTTTGTCTAGCTCGCCTTCAACCTTCGTCACCAGGTCAGATTCAAGCGGCACATAGCCCAGCTCTGTAGCAGTGCCTTTGCCATCGGTCAATGCCCAAGATACAACCTCCTTGAGCGCTTTGCCTTTTGCCGCATCCTGGTATTCTGGGTAGAGCAGCAGCCAGGTGAGACCAGAAATGGGGTAAGCATCTTCGCCTTCGGGGTCAGGAACCGTCAGCGCAAAGTCTGCCGGAACCGTTGCGCCTTCAAAAGCGGCTGCCCCTGCTTCGGGCGAAGGCTCAATGAGCTTGCCCGCCTTATTTTCAATCGCTGCCATCTCCAGCCCGTTTTCCTTAGCGTAGGAATACTCGGTGTAGCCGATCGAGGCGGGAGTTTGCTGAATTTGGGCCGTCACACCCTCATTGCCCTTGGCGCCTGTGCCCACGGGCCACTCTACTGATTTGTTTGCGCCTGCCTTCCAATCCGGGCAAGCAGCTTGCAGGTGAGTAGTGAACTGGAAGGTGGTGCCGCTACCGTCAGAACGGTGAACAAACTCGATCGGCTGATCGGGCAGTTTCGCGCCAGGGTTAGCTTCGGCAATTGTTGGATCGTTCCAGGTGGTAATCTTGCCTGTGGCGATACCGCAGTAAGCTTCACGAGACAGCTTCAGGTCTGGGACTTCTTCTAGGTTGTAGGCAAACACTACGCTGCCGCCCGTCATCGGGATTTGGATCGGTTCTGCGCCAAACTTTTCTTTGAACTGGGCACGTTCTTCTTCTTTCAGCGGAGCGTCCGTTGCTCCAAAATCTACGGTTCCTGCCAAAAATTGCTCCACGCCTGCACCGCTACCTACGGACTGGTAGCTGACTTGTACGCCCGGATTTTCTTTGTTGTAGTCTGCAAACCAGCGTTGGTAAACGGGCGCCGGAAATGATGCACCCGCACCGCTTAAGGTGGCGCTATCTCCACCACCAGCCGCTGGAGAAGCCGCTGGAGAAGTGCCTGCTGCAGGAGAGGTTGACACTTCTGGAGTAGAAGTGCCACAGGAAACAGCCAAGCCCAAAGAAAGGGCAGACAGGCTCGCTAGAATTGTCCGTCGTCTAAGACGTGATTGGGAAGTCATGGGATCAGCGCTGCGATTTTTACAGAGTGTCGCAAGCATAGTAGCGTCTGATGATGAGCAGACGTTAATTAACTGATTAAGAGAAGTTTATCTCTAAAAGAATAAAATTTGATTTAGGCAAAAACTATACAAATTGCTTAGAAATTAAGCAGGATGAGAACATTTACTACTACCAAAGATAGAACTTGATTTTTGTGTTGTAGAATGCAGAAGTTTTGGGATTTGCGGAGGAGCTAGCCGCTGGCTGATGTCTAGCTCTGAGTTAGAATTTTTTAATCCAGGCTTTTTGAAAGAATTAAAAGCGTAAATCGTACATTGAACCCTCATTTAACCTGTACTAGTTCGCTTCCCCTGCATAGCTGCCCCTACCGTGACGTTTAGCTGATCTCCAATCAGCAGCACCAGCGAACTCATATATAGCCACAGCAGCAGAACAATAATTGCCCCGACTGCACCGTAGACCTGGTTGTAGCTCCCAAAGTCCCGCACATATAGCCGAAACAAGTTTGAAACGATCGCCCAAAATACTGCCGCCAAAATTGCACCGGGCATAATCGGTTGGCCGGGATTCCAGCGGCTTGGACCAAAGCGGTAGATGATCCCAAATGCAAACGACATGACAACTAGCACCAGGGGCAAAGAAAGCAGACCCCAGACTGCCAGCAAATCAGATGCCCAAGTGCCGCTTTTTGCTGCCACCAGGTTCACCAAAACATCGCTAATAAAGATTAGCACCAGCGCCACAAGCACCAACCCAAGTGCAGCGATCGTCAGCAGCAGCGCAATCAGCCGCGCTTTCCAAAACGGGCGAGACAAACGCGGCGGAATTTCATGAATTTGATCGAGTGCTGTCATGGCTGCGTTTAGCGCTGCCGAAGCAGTCCACAGCGCAAACAAAAAGCTGAAGGAAAATAATCGCACATTTTGCCCCGCACTCACCTCACCCGCAAATCCCTTTAACAAGCCTAAAACCTCAGTCGGTGCAACTTCGCTCACCTGCGCCGCCAGCTTCTCGAAGGTCGATCGCAAGGGACCAAACAAGCCGATTGCCGTTAGCACCGTCAGGATCGCTGGAAACAGCGACAGCATTGCGTTATATGCCATTTCTGAGGCTAGACCCGGTAGACGCTGCCGCCCCGCTGCTTGGATGGTTTTGCGAATAGTTTTGAAGTTGAGATAGGCAAAGAAGCGAAAAAAGCGGAAGGAGAGCATGGAAGGAATGGAAGAGCTATAACGACAACGACAATAGGGTGAGTCAGTATATTAAGCCAGTCTTCTGAACTTGCTCGCTAGGAGAGCCTACCAAGTTTGAATTCTGACCCAGCAGACAGAACGAAACCGGGTAGAAGCTGAATGGGTCGCTAGCAGATGGTTAGATTTAGATCAACAGACGAGCTTGGCTTAGCCGGTAACTAACCTGCAAACACCAAGCTGCTCCAACTCGGCAAGACTCTTTAAGGGGTCAATTTAATGGATCAATGATGGTTTCAATGATAGAGTGCTTCCGCAAAATGCGTTAATCCTGGCTCATTTAGTCTGCGGCACTCACAAAGCAGCGTCAAATTCTTATCAATCCTTTAAGCGAATCAGCTCAACTAAGCAGCAAAAGCCTTAAATGCAAAACCGATCGCACTGGTTTGCCTGCCGTCATATATTTGTGAGTAACAAATTAGTTGTCTATTGTACTCAAACCTATTCTCATCTCCAGTGATACTTAATGACTGCCCAACCGATCGCTTGCCCACAATGCGTAAAATCGATCCCGTTAGTTCAACCCTGTTAGGCGGATTAGAACTGCTGTGGCTGCGATCGTTATCTTGTTGCAGCACAAATAATTGCTTCATTAGTGCCTCTAGTTCAAATAGCTTTAATAAATAGCCTTTAAATAAATGTCTTCTGTTGCCATCGCTTAGCTTATCGGCGCCGTTTATATGGTTATTTCGTTTCTCTGCCAACGTTTCCGCTATATTTGATACTTCTCAGAAGTCTTTAGCTTTACTTATGATCACCGGAACCACTCAACTGCTCGGCGTGATTGGGCATCCGATCGAGCATTCCCTCTCGCCCGTCATGCACAATGCAGCGATCGCGGCGTTGGGTATTAACGCTGTCTACTTGCCGTTGCCCGTTTCTCCTGCTGATTTGCCAGCAGCAATTGCTGGATTTCGGGCGATCGGGCTACGCGGATTTAATGTGACGATTCCCCATAAGCAGGCGATCATGCCGCTGCTGTCGGAGATGACAGACTTGGCGCAAGCAGTTGGGGCGGTAAACACGGTCTACCCCACAGAACAGGGTTGGGGCGGCACCAACACAGATGTAGAAGGATTCATTGCCCCTTTAAAAGCGCTACGAAACTGGCAACAGTCGATCGCGGTAGTGCTGGGCGGTGGCGGCGCGGCACGGGCAGTCTTGGCAGGCTGCCAGCACCTTGGCTGTAGCCACATCCGAGTAGTGGGGCGAAATCCCGAGAAACTCCAGCAGTTTCACCAGCTATCAACCGCAACCACAATCGTCTCCGTTCATCCGTGGGAAACCCTACCTGAACTGCTGATCGACGCCGATCTGCTGGTGAACACGACTCCAATCGGCATGTTTCCGGATCTAGAAGCCTCACCTCTCAGTCTGGCAGACCTTGCCTCGCTCAAATCTGGAGCGATCGCCTATGACCTGATCTACAACCCCCGCCCCACCCAATTCTTGCAGTACGCCCAGTCTCAAGGGGCAACGCCAATCGATGGCTTAGAAATGCTGGTACAACAGGGAGCGGCTGCCCTAAGACTTTGGCTCCAGCAGCCCGTCCCTGTTGATATAATGCGGCGATCGCTATTAGAACAGCTATGAGGCAGGCATGAAAAGCTAGATTACGTTAGCGCTGCCAATTTTTTCAACTCCTACGTTCCTTTCTCTGGCTTTCTTACTTCATCCCTCTCTTGTCCGTCGCCGCCAGTTATACCGATTCCATTCATAAACGCCTTGGATCTCGTATTCCATGCCGTTATCAAAGCGGATAGTGCAGCTTGTGTAGGAGTCACGGGTGGTGTTGGCATCAGGTTCGTTCACTTCGGCTATGCCAATGATCGTGCAGACAAACCATTCCTGGTTTTCTCGATCGTTGGGTTGAATCCACTCCCATAGGCAGTTCGAAACTTCGATGCGCTCGCCCACCTGTAGCAGCATGGCGATCTCGTCGGCATATTGAGCAATGTGAAGCGGCTGCACCTGCTCAAGCCACTGTAAGCCGTAGCGCTGCCGGATAAACTGCATTTCACCAGAATCCCGACTATGGAGCCAGTCATTGAGCAACTGGGCTTTCCAGGGGCGCTTTTTTTGGTTCTGCTCCTGAATGAAGTGCAGCAGGAGTCGCCGTTGCTCGGGAGTTAGATCGTCTAATGGGTTTGGGTTGCTGGAGGGCGGTGGGACAATGGCACAGCTATCAGCCTGCGCTACAAACCGAGTTAGTGCCTGCAGCAAAATTTGCTTTTGGCGAATCTCCAAGGGAGAGCCAATTGCATCACACTCGCGAAAGGCTTCCTGCAAAGCGGCTTCTAGTTCAGAGTCAAAAGGAGTCATTGCGATCTCACAGACGATCTCGGCTAATGATGACAACCCAGAATTATGGCATCTGCCTTTCAAGGTATCGCTATCTACAGTGTCTCGTCTACTGGTACGTAATGTATCGCTAAGCGCTTGAGCAAAATTACAAAAAACTTGCACCCCAAAAATGTTTTGTAGGGGCGATCGTCGGGTTCGAGAACCCGCTATGCTAAGTTTTATTAAACCCGAACCGGGTCATTTTCTACATTTTGTGAGGTCAGCATCCGAAAGCGGCTCTTCCTCACAAAGCATGGCTCTACGCTCCCTCAGACAACCCTCTCAGCTCAGTAGAACACTATGATCGACAGTATTATTAACAATCTTCCGCAGCCCATTAAAGTTTGGAGCCAGTTTGCCCACCCACTGCTGATGTGGGTGCTGCTCGCCCTCACCTTTTATTCCCTGTATCTAGGTTTACAGATTCGCCGCACCCGTGCAGCACAGGGCGATCTCAAAAAAGAACTGCTCAAAGGCAGATTCAACATTCGTCATCATCAGATCGGTTCGCTGCTGTTGGTGCTGATGGTGCTGGGATCGATCGGTGCGATAGTTGTGACCTATATTAATGCAGGCAAGCTGTTTGTTGGACCTCATCTGCTGGCGGGTTTGGGCATGACCGGTTTGATTGCCGCTTCTGCTTCTTTAACGCCCTTCATGCAAAAAGGAAATGATTGGGCGCGCTACAGCCACATCAGTATTAATATCTTCCTGACAGGGCTGTTCCTCTGGCAGGCAGTAACGGGCGTACAGATCGTTCAGCGGATTGTTAGCAATCTTTAATCCGTAAGCTGGGCAAGGCTAAATGTTTTCTAAATCACTGTAGGGCAGGCGAAATGCTTGCCCTACAGTGGTATTTTGCCCCACGAAGGACAATTGTGAATGATCGGGATGCAACCGCTATGATTCAATCAAAAATAGGGCGTTTGCTGATCACATCCTAAGTTCTAGATTTGTGCTGGTGAAACGCTCACCTCAACAAACTTCATTCTTCCCTGCTCTATTCAATGGTTTATGCGATCGATTTTGGTACTAGCAACACCGTTATTGTCCGGTGGAATTCTGTGACGCAGCAGCCAGAAACGTTGGCTTTAGGCGATCTTTCCCTGAAGCTAGCAGGCAATCCGCCTCTGGTTCCTAGCTTGCTCTATGCTGAGAACGCTAAAAACAGTAGTGTACTGGTAGGGCAAACAGTGCGTGATCGCGGCTTTGACCTCAGCAGCGACCCCCGCTTCTTCCGCAACTTTAAGCGTGGCATTGGTGCAGACATCCAAGGGTTTTTACCAGAGCTAGATGGGCAGCTGGTGACGTTTGAGCAAGTGGGGCAGTGGTTTTTAACCAGCGTAATTGAGCAGCTACGGACGATTGACCCCAACTTGGATGCACTGGTATTCACGGTTCCAGTCGATAGTTTTGAGTCCTATCGGCTGTGGTTGACCCAGGTATGCAAATCGCTACAGGTTGAACAAGTCCGCATCCTGGATGAACCTACAGCTGCAGCGTTGGGCTACGGGCTAGAAAAGCAAAAAACCTTGCTGGTTATCGACTTTGGCGGTGGAACTTTAGATCTATCACTGGTGACGCTAGAAGCCAGCCCACAGCCGCAAGCTAAGCCTGTCGGTTTTTTGCTGAAGTGGGGCAAAAAGGTGCTGGAAGAATCAGCGCAGCGTCCTAAATTAGCGCGAGTGTTGGCAAAAGCTGGACAAAATCTAGGCGGGGCAGACATCGACAACTGGCTGATAGATTACTTCAGCCAAACCCAAGGTTTGGGCGCCTCACCTCTAACGCTGCGGCTAGCAGAACGCCTCAAAGTACAGCTTTCACAGCAGCTCGAAGCTACCGAAGTCTACTTCAATGATGAAACCTTTGAAAGCTATGAACTGCAGCTAAACCGCGATCGATTCCACGAAATTCTCACTGAACACCAATTTTTCGATCGGCTAGATGAGTCGATGAATCAAGTCTTGCAGCAAGCCCAACGGCAGGGGCTAACCTCCAGTGAGATCGATGCAGTGCTGCTGGTAGGTGGGACGGCGCAGATTCCGGCAGTCCAAACCTGGGTAGAGCAATATTTTCCCTCAGACAAGATTCGATCGGAGAAACCTTTTGAAGCGATTGCTCAAGGAGCGCTACAGGTCAGTCAGGGCTTAGAGGTTAAAGATTACCTTTATCACAGCTACGGCATTCGCTTCTGGGATCGCCGCAACAATCGGCATGGTTGGCATCCGATCGTTAAACAAGGACAGCCTTACCCGATGCCCCAGCCCGTGGAGCTGCGGCTGGGAGCATCCACTGAGAACCAGCCGAGCATTGAGCTGGTGATTGGCGAACTGGGTACAGACACAGGCAGCACCGAGGTCTTTTTTGACGGCGATCGAATCATTACCCGCACGATCCAGAGCGACCAGCCCACCGTGAAGCCCCTTAATGACCAAGCCAATGCCCGCACGATCGCCCAACTTACCCCGCCGGGCTATCCGGGCAGCGATCGCGTCCGCGTTTTGTTTCGGGTGGATGCTGAACGCTTTCTGAGAATCACCGTTGAGGATATATTGACCAGCCAGACGCTGGTAGACGATCGTCCCGTGGTTCAGTTGAGCTAATGTTTCATGTCCCCACCTGAGGCAACCTAGCCTTTAGCGATGCACCACAACAGGTGTCCCGACTGAGGCCCAGTCAAATAGCCATTCAGCGTGATTCACTGCCACATTCACACAGCCATGGCTAACCGGAGTGCCAAAGCGACGATGCCAGTATGCGCCATGAATCGCGTAGCCTTTGTAGTAGTACAAGGTATACGGCACGTCGGGCACATCATAATCATCGCCCTGCATTCGCGTGACTTCTAGCTTCTGCTGAACCCTGAAAGAGCCTGTTATGGTGGGATGTTCGGCTGTACCCGTAGAAACGACGATCGCATAAACCGGTTTATTGCCTTCCCAAGCGATCAACCGCTGGGTGCTGACATTAACTTCAATCCAACGATCGCCCGATCGGCGCAGCGAAGAAACCTCTTGGGCAACCCAGTCCTCGGCTCTAGCAACCGGGGCATTAACTAACAGGGTAGGGATGGCGATCGCTAAGCCCAGTAGCGCCCCAATCGCCCAAAGTGAAGTTCTATGCAAGGGCAGGTGAATTGAACAGTTCATAGCTTCGTTCCTTCTCAGGAAGGTATTAGGTTTTAGATAAATACACCAGAGCAAACGCAAAGCGCTAACTATCTGCGCCCCTACACACAACTTGGAGAGTTAGCAATCACTCGCTGACGCAAGGCTGCTCCGCAGCAGATCGAAAAGATTAACGCTGGTCCAAAATTAGCAATAGCTTGCTAATCCGATTGTGTATCTTCACAGACTTATTATATTTGATACGGGTGCTTCTGTTAGCATACGGCTATCAACAGTAGTAATACTGAATTTATGAAAAATTCAGCTGAATACTGAGCTAAAAAAGCGCCTCAATAACTTGCTAGTTTTTCTTCAAAAGAGCCGTCAGGCAACTCTCTTGAAGAAATTGGAAAAAGTAGTTTGTTCCAAGAAATCTCCAGAAGATTCCTTGAAGCAGTGCTGGTTCGTCAGCTTAACAGTTCTACGATTTGCTAGCTACTAAAGGCTTAAAAGCTGCATTCTACCAAAAGAACGCGATCGATTAGCGATGCACTGCCAGTATATTGTGCACGAGAGCCTTTGTTCGTTGATTCAATAACAGGTTACTTTCAGTTGAAGTAACACCTTAATTCATTATTATCTACCATCTGCTAAAAAGCTAGCGGCATCTCAAGCTGTTGTGCATTGCCGTGTTCATTCAAAGTTTTGTGATTAATTAGGGTTTTCTACTCAGCATTTATCTTCTTTCTGCCCGAGCAATACTTTGCTTAGATAGTTTCTCATTTAGAGAACTAGCTTAGCGCTTGTGTTATTCAAGCGCTGATTACCTTGTGCTTTTTTCAACTGAAACCTGCAACGAGATAAGCCATGAGCATATCAAATATCCCTTCAAATCCACTTCAGCCCGCTGCACCTTTAGTGGAACCTTCAGAACAGTCCCTAGAAGCAGTACAAAAAGTTCAGAATCTGGTCTTCGTTGATGCAGCAGTTAAAAACCCAGAACAATTACTATCAGGTATCAAAGCAGATGAAATAGTTTTATTAGATTCAACGCGCGACGGGATCGACCAGATTACTAGCGTTCTAGCTCAGCACCATAACTTAGCCAGTGTACACATCTTTTCTCATGGTGAGACTGGAATTGTGCAGTTAGGCAATACCTTTATAAGTGCTACAAACCTAGACCACTATGCCAGTCAGCTAAAGCAATGGGGTGATTCTCTCGATCAGCAAGGCGATCTATTGTTCTATGGCTGTAATGTAGCTACCGGGCTAGATGGGCAATCGTTTGTAGAACAAATCAGCCAGATCACTGGAGCTGATGTAGCTGCTTCCAACGATGTCACGGGCACTACTGACCCAAATGAAGATTGGAACTTAGACGCCAACAATACTGCACTAGAGGGAGATTGGGACTTAGAGATTACGGTTGGCGATATTGAAGCTAATTCGGTTACAAATGTAGCTGCGTTAGAAAAATATGAGGGAACCTTGCCGCTGTACAATGGCAACCGATATGAATTGACAAGCAGCTTAAAGACTTGGGAGGCAGCTCAAGCAGAGGCAGCAAGCCTAGGCGGCAATTTGGTGACGATCAATAACGCTGCAGAAGAAACCTGGCTCAAGCAAACCTTTGGCGACACCGAAGGCTTCTGGATCGGCATTAACGATCGACGGGCAGAAGGACAGTTTGAGTGGGCAAGCGGCGAAGCTGTTACCTACACCAATTGGGCACCCGGAGAACCCAACAATGGGGGCGGAGCTCAGGATTATGGCTGGATGAACTTTGGCACCACTAAGCAGTGGGACGATACTTCTCCCGCCGCGCAATACAAAGGCATTATCGAAATTAAAGGAGGTAGCACAAACCCAGGCGTATTTGGGTTAGAAACAAGCACCATCACAACCAATGAGGGTGCTGGCACTGCCCTCGTCACTGTTTTGCGAAATCAGGGCAGTACCGGAACTGTGACCATTGACTACCGAACGGTTGCTGGAACTGCTACTGCAGGCAGCGACTACACAGGACAAACTGGAACGCTCACCTTCGCACCTGGAGAAACTCGAAAATCTGTCTCAATCCCAATTCTGAAAGACAGCTTGATCGAAGGAGATGAGATTTTTGGTTTTGCAATTGACAACCCAACAGGTGGCGCAACGCTGCTGGTTCCCCGAACTGCTCAAGTAACGATCAAAGATGACGA
Organism: Phormidium tenue FACHB-886; assembly: GCF_014764505.1. GTDB lineage: Bacteria > Cyanobacteriota > Cyanobacteriia > Elainellales > Elainellaceae > FACHB-886. The sequence continues at coordinate 376,956 of NZ_JACXWX010000002.1, read as the reverse complement.
AGGCTCTATTTACAACGGCAATCGCTATATTCTGACAAACACAGCGAAGACTTGGGAAGCAGCCAAAGTAGAAGCAGAAAGCCTGGGCGGCAATTTGGTGACGATCAATAACGCTGCAGAAGAAACCTGGCTCAAGCAAACCTTTGGCGACACCGAAGGCTTCTGGATCGGTATTAACGATCGACGAGCAGAAGGACAGTTTGAGTGGACAAGCGGCGAAGCTGTTACCTACACCAACTGGGCACCCGGAGAACCCAACAATGGGGGCGGAGTTCAGGATTACGGCTGGATGAACGCTGGCACCACTAAGCAGTGGGACGATGCTTCTCCCACCACGCAATACAAAGGCATCATTGAAATTAGCCCTACTTTCAATGGCAAGCGCTATGCTCTGACGAGCACGGCGAAAACTTGGGAAGCAGCTCAAGTAGAGGCAGCAAGCCTAGGCGGCAATTTGGTGACGGTCAATAACGCTGCAGAAGAAACCTGGCTTAAGCAAACCTTTGGCGACACCGAAGGCTTCTGGATCGGCATTAACGATCGACGGGCAGAAGGACAGTTTGAGTGGGCAAACGGCGAAGCCGTTACCTACACCAACTGGGCACCCGGAGAACCCAACAATGGGGGCGGAGCTCAGGATTATGGCTGGATGAACTTTGGCACCGCTAAGCAGTGGGACGATACTTCTGCCACCGCACAATACAGAGGCATCATTGAAATTGACCCCGGTAGTCCCAGTGAACAGGCAGTAACCAAAGAAACTGTGATATTTGGATTGGAGCAACCGACGGCAATAGAATGGACTCCCGGTGGTTCAAAGATGCTTGTTGCCGAGAAGGGAGGCGTAGTTCGGGTTTACGAGAATGGCGCTCTCCTTCCAACTCCATTTATTGATATCTCTGCTCGAGTTAATGTGAGTGCCGATCGCGGTCTACTAGATATTGCAATTCATCCAGATTTCCCCAATACCCCCTACGTTTACCTCCTATACGCCTACGATCCACCAGAAGTAAACAACTACATTGGGGATGCTGTGGCGGGTCCAGATGGGGTTGGTAATCGAGCGGGTCGATTAACGCGTGTTACGGCTGATGCCAGCACCAACTACACAACAGCCGTTCCTGGTAGCGAGGTTATTCTACTCGGTACAAACAGCACATGGGCTAATTTCAATGGATTGGTAAACAGCACGATTGACTTTGATGAGCCTCCAGCAGGTATCTTGCCAAATGGCACTAATCTGCGTGACTTCTTGGCAGCAGATAGCGACTCTCACACAATTGGTTCGGTAGAGTTTGGTCTAGACGGAGCGCTTTATGTGACAAATGGAGATGGAACTTCCTACAACCGAGTTGATCCTCGAACTGTTCGAGTACAGGATATCGATAACCTCTCTGGCAAGGTATTACGGATCAACCCCATTACCGGAGCAGGGCTACCAGATAACCCCTTCTACAACGGTGATTCTGCTGCCAATCGATCGAAAGTCTATCAATACGGTTTGCGTAACCCCTTCCGGACAACAGTGCATCCTCAAACTGGGCAACTATTTGTAGGAGATGTAGGTTGGACGAAATGGGAGGAGGTTAACACAGCTGGTCCGGGTGCCAACTTCGGATGGCCCTATTTTGAGGGTGGCAGTGGAACAAACTTTCGGACGGAGGAATATCAAAATCTACCAGAGGCACAAGCCTTCTACGCCAGTGGACAAACCACTACACCCTCAATTTTTGCCCTTAGTCATTCTGCCGACGGCATTAATGCCATCGTGATGGGAGACGTATACACTGGAAGCCTGTATCCAGAGAAATATCGCGGCGATCTATTTGTGAATGATTTAGGACAGGGCATTGTTCGCAATATCAGTTTTGATACATCAGGCGATATTGAATCTGTGGAAACCTTTACCACTGGAGCAAACGTTGTAGTGCAAATTATCCAAGGACCGGATGGCAAATTGTACTACGTTGATTTGGATGATGGAGTAGTAGGCCGCTGGACAGTTGTCTAAAAGGAAGTGTCTCGATTAAGGAGGAAAACAGGTAAAACCTCTGCCAGCTTTAAGTAAATGGCAGTTCGACAGAAGCGAGGATTGCAGGCGCATAATGCGCCTGCAATCCTCGCTTTTGTAACCCCGCTTGACCCAGCTAAAATAATTGACCAGGCTTATAGCGTTATGCACATTTCTTGCGGAGAAGTATTTTTGTGGGAAGGCACCGCACAACTGAGCTTTCATACAAAAATAATCTCAATCTAGGCGCATAATGCCATATACCCAGCGAACTACCTGCTAGTTTTTTAGCAACCGCAGCCCGCTGAGGGTAACTAGCACAGTCGACCCTTCATGCCCAATCACACCGATCGGCAAAGTAATACCGCTGACAAAGTTAGCAACCAGCAGTAGACCAATGAATCCCAGCGCAAACACAATATTTTGCTTGACGATCGCCTGCGATCGCCGTCCCAGCCGTACTGCCGCTGTAATTTTCTCTAGTCGATCTGCCATCAGCACAACATCTGCAGTTTCTAGCGCAACATCGCTGCCCGCTATCCCCATGGCAATTCCAACAGAGGCTTGAGCCAAGGCAGGCGCATCATTAATCCCATCTCCCACCATAGCGATCGCCCCATGCTGCTGCTGGAGCTGGCGAATCAGATGCAGTTTGTCTTCTGGCAGCAGCTCAGCATACACCCGATCGATGCCCACAGCTTGGGCAACGCTTTCGGCAGTTTTTTGATTGTCACCCGTCAACATGATGATCGGGGCAATGCCTAGCTTTTTCAGCTGGGCAACCGTCCGAGTCGCATCTGATCGCACCTGATCAGCAATCACAATTAGCCCCAGTGCCGCAGTTTCCCGAACCACCCAAATTACCGTCTTTCCAGCTTCCTGAAACTGGAGGCTTTGATCGCGCAATTCATCTACACCATCAGTTAGGACAGATTGCACAAAGTTGAACTGCCCCACTCGAATCGTCTGATCGGCAATTTGACCGACAATTCCCAATCCCGGCTGTGCCTGCACCCCTATTGCCGTTGGAAGCTCTATGCTCTGAGCAGCCCGATAAATTGCCTGCCCGATTGGATGCTCTGAATAGGCTTCAAGCGCGGCGGCAACCTGCAGCACCTCCTGCGGCGAGCGATCAGCGGCAGCAATAATTGTATGAACTTCTGCCTGCCCGGTCGTGAGCGTACCTGTTTTGTCGAAAGCGATCGCCTGCACCTTGCCGATCTGCTCTAGCTGAGCGCCATTTTTGAACAGAATACCCTGCCTTGCCCCATTGGCAATTCCCGACAGCAGCGTTGGCATAATCGCTGCCATCAAAGCACAAGGCGAAGCCACAACTAGAAAAATCAACGCCCGATAGATCGCCGTTTCCCAGCTCCAGCCCAGCAGAAAGGGCGGCAACACGGCAAACAGAATTCCTGCCCAGACGATCACTCGCGCATAGCCCCGCTCAAATCGCTCGATAAACTGCTGCGAAGGGGGTTCTTCAGTTTGTGCCTGCTCTACTAGGCGAATCACTCGCTGAATTAGGCTGCTCTCAGGCGGCTGGTGCAGTTTCAGCAGTAGTGCGCCATTTCCATTAAGCGTTCCGGCAAAAACTTGATCGCCGATCGTCTTCTCCACAGGCAATGATTCACCTGTGATTGCTGCCTGATTAATTGTGCTATATCCTTCTAAAATCACGCCGTCCGTGGGAATTAGTTCCCCCGGTTTAACTAAAATGGTATCTCCAACTCTCAGTTGAGCGATCGCCACTTGTTCTTCTTGACGATCGCGAATAAGTCTAGCGGTATCGGGGGCCAGGTGCATTAGGCTGCGGATGCTGCGCTCGGTTTGCCGCATTGCGTAACCCTCTAGCGCTCCGCTAATCGCAAAGATCAGAATCAAAACTGCCCCATCTACGATGAAATAATATTCGCGCTGCCACAGCCCCAGAGCTGCTGCGCCTAAAGCCGCCACGATCATCAACAGATCTACATCTAGCTCTTTTTCTTGAAGCAGCGTGGTCAATCCTTCGCGGGCACTGTCATACCCACCAATCACATAGGCAGCAGGTAAGATTAACAGCGCCAATCCTATCCAATGGAGGTGCAGCGCAAACCAACCCAGCAGCACCAGCACAGCGCACAGCGCTGCCGCTAAAGCATCTAGATGTTCGGTGGTGAATTGTTTGAGGCGAGATGGGTAGATCATAGGTAGCAAGTCAGGCTAGTCACCTTCTCACGCTAAACCTTGACATTGATGTTAAGGTCAAGATAGGTCTTGGTGAAGACGATGCACAGCCTCACAATTAAAGCGCTAACTGACGCAGTAGGGCAGGGAATCACGCCTCGCATGGTACGGCATTATCATCAGTTGGGATTGATGCCTCAGCCACAGCGATCGTCTGGGAACTATCGCCTTTATTCTGAGCAAGACATTCAACGACTCAAGCGAATTGTGGCGCTGAAGCAGCAAGGGTTTCAACTTTCGCACATCCACAAGCTGCTGCAGGTTGAGCCGGAAGTGGAACAAACTGAAATGATGATGGCACAGCTGCAGTTGCAATATCGATCGGTGATGCAGCAAATTATCCAATTGCGGCAAACGGCAGCAGCACTAGAAGGACTATTAGGACGGGATCAACCTTGCCAAACTATTCAGGCAGAAGCCCTCTCGCAGTTGAAATGGTTAGAAGTGGAAACGCAAGCAGAGCTCGAAAAGCTATGGAGCGGCTTAGATGCCCAAGTTCATGCCCATCCTGAATCGTTTACCGAATCGCTCCAGCGGCTCTTGCCCGATCTTTCTACTCGTTCTGAAATTGAAGCCGATTTGCTTGCCAAGCTAGTTTTAGCCTGTGGCGATGTTAGTCTTGTTCCTTTTGTGCGGCTTAGCCGTTCCCAAAACGCGATCGCAGCAGCTCGCACGGCACTTCAAGCAGGCTGTTCAGTCGTTGTAGATAGTGTAACTGTAGCTGCTGCACTGGATCAGACCCGTCTCATGCATTTGGGCTGCACGATAGAGACACTAATCCAGAATCCCCATATTCACACTGCCGCTGAAGCCGAACAGGAATTTTGGCGCGATCGCATTCTGCAGCAACGATTCCAGCAGCTTCCGGTTGGCTGCATTTTGGTAGTCGGCTATGCACCTTCGGTGCTGCTAGCAGTGTGTGAAGCAATCGCACAGGGAACGCTTCAGCCTGCACTGGTGATTGGAATGCCAATTGGATTCAGCCACGCGCCAGCAGCAAAACGCTGGTTGATGCGCTCGCCTGTTGCTTCGATCACAATTGATGGAACAATCGGCGGTGGGTTACTGGCTGCCACAGCGCTGAATGCACTAGCTGATTCACTCATTGAGAAGCCAGACTGCCACTGCTATCTAGGCTAAGTTTTAGGTTGATTTAGCAATGAATCGCTCTAAAACACAAGTCCGAAAATGACATGATACAAATGAGAAATTCGCCACGGCGAAATATACATAAAGACACATGTCTGATTCAATCTAAGGTTGGAGAATACCGATAGGATTTTTGCGGTAAGTGCTGCAACCAGAGCAGAGACTGCCGCTTGAATCAGTTGGCATTCACCTCACGGAATTTAAGATGACTCAAATTTGGCTATCGCTTGGCGTAATTGGAATGTCGCTAGGTGCCATCTTTTTTGGATGGGGTTCGCACAGCGCTAAGAGCAACCGTTGGCGAATTTTATATACACTGAACTTCTTTATTTGTTTGATCGCTGCTGGGCTATATCTAGCGATGGCCATGGGGCAAGGATCGGCAGAATTCTACGATCGCACTACATTTTGGGTACGCTACCTGACTTGGTCTTTATCTACACCGCTGCTGCTGCTAGACCTGACTTTTCTAGGACAAAACAGCATAGTGCTGATTGGCAGTTTGCTTGGAGTCAATGCGTTTATGCTAGCGACGGGTTTCGCAGCCACCATTTCACCGAGACCGATCAACTATGTCTGGTACATCGCTAGCTGTGCGGCTTACTTAGCAATCGCTTACCTGCTGATTTCTCCATATCGCACCGAAGCAGAACGCAACTACCCACGCGCTAAACAGGCTTTTCGCAAGTTAGTTACGGTGCATCTAGGACTGTGGACGCTCTATCCTGTTGTATGGATTCTGGCAAATACAGGTTTCGGAATCATCGATCGCGGCAGCGAAGCAATGGGCTACACGCTGTTGGATATAGCATCCAAAGTCGGGTTTGGCTTCCTCTCGCTCAATACACTACGAACTCTAGAACAGGTTGGCGAAGCACCCCGCTAGGTGAGAGCTGCCTATGCACGAAGTGCGTCTGACTATCCTTTAAAATATCCTTGCGGATACGAGAATCTGCAAGGATATAGAAATATTAAGCTTTACCTGCCTGTGCTGCATCTGTAGGCTGTTGCAAATCCTGATTAGGATGAACGTAAACGAAAAGCGTAGGAAAGATTCTTCCTTTACGTTCTGTTTCAACGATCTCAGTTCTGTCAATCACATAGCGACTGCGGAGTTCATCCAGCGAGCTATAGAGCACCTCTTCCAAATCAGGTGCATCGATCTTATCATTCATGTATCCTTCTAGGTTCGGCTCTACTACGAAGGAATGATTCAACTCAATAGGCTTAATAAAGTAAGAAGCTGCAGAACTATCAAATATCCCGCTCTTGGATTGAGGAATATTTAAGACCGCAAATGCCAATACCGCCAAAGTCAACCCAATCGCGACTAATGGAGCAATATATCTTTTCATCACTGTCTGCCTCTCTGAATCTCTTAGCTACCTCAACTGAAGAACTTAACGTTAGCCTAGTGTACGTCCCAAGCTGCTAATCTGCTGATCTACCGGATTTTCAAAGTCTGCACCCGCCGGATCATCGATCGCCGTATCAAGCTCAGCTGCATCCCCCTCAGCTGCAGTCTCAGTATTTTCTTTATGCTGGTGCAAAGTCTCTTCTAGACGAGCGGGATCTAAATTCTGATTAACAGTTGGATCTGGCGTTTGAAAGTGTACCTCGGAGTTAGGCGTCGGAAAACGCTTCTCGGAATTTTGTGGATTAGAGCTGGAAGTCATTGCAAGATTACAGAAACAGAATTCTCCTTCAGCGTCAAGCATTTTCTCAGCCTAGACATCAATCGAAAGTTGGGCATTCCAACAGGCTACGAATTGCTAAAGGTTATAAAACTGTGCCACCCGCGCTTGCCACTGCTGCCAATAGTGCGCCATCTCCTCTGGCTCAAACCAAAAAACCTCTGCAGTTTGGCTGGGAACTGCAACCACTACTGCTGCGTTGTGCAAATCTATTTCATGCTCAGCGTAGCAAGCGTTAATTGCCCCACAGTAAGCCGCTAGCTGAAGCGGCGCATCATGCAAGCGATCGATCGAGCCTTTGGGCTTATCAGCAGTCTTCCAGTCAAAAACGCAAGGAACGCCTTTGTAGCTGGCAATACAGTCTACTTTTCCGGCATAGCCTAGCTTGCGGTGAAACACAAAGCCTTCAACTAATCGCACATTTTGCACCTGCGGCAGGATAGGCTCCAAACTTTGCCAGTAGGGCTGTGCGGCTTCTGGGCAGGTCGCTCGCTCGCCCAACAGATAGCGCTGCAGATGTTTATGGGTGAGGGTGCCACGGCGGCTGGCGGTACTACTGATCCGCTGGGCTTCAGTGGCTCCTACCCGATCGCGCCAGCGTCTCAGTGCTTCCCGCGCTGCTGCAGGCTTTGTCGTGTTGAGAATTGTGGTTACACTGGGCAAGCGTACCCCTTCGGTATCCACAAAGTAACTTTGTCCTGCTAGCCGAACTGATTTAGCACGATAGCTGGGCAGGAGTTGAACATCAGACATAGCTGGGCTTAATGAACTTAAATTTGCTGTGGCTGCCCCTATTAGCTAAGCAATTTGAGAGCTGAACTGCTCAGATTAATACCCACATTCCTTAACAAAAACGAGGCTTCTTAGGGAACATCCTGATATAAATAACATAGTTAAGCATCCTGATATAAATAACATAGTTGAGCGTCGTGCTGCGGTAGTAGGCAAAAAGGATGATGCTAGGGCAAACGATCAGCATACGCTATAAAATCCTTAAAAGCCTGGGGGCGGAGGTTTCGGTCAAACCTACCTAGCGGAAGATGCTTACATCCCCGATCAGGCGCTTTGTGTTGTTCAGTCACCGACTCAGCCCGCATCGGTACCGCCCACCGTTTTGCACGCAGCAAAAGCCTAGTCGATCAAGGCAATCTACAGGCAGCTATTGCAGATTTAGATCAAGCAATTCAGCTCAGTCCTAGCTATGCGGATGCCTGCATAAATCGAGGCATTTTGCGGCTGCAAGGGGGCGATCGTCAAGGGGAAGCCGATTTAGAAATAGCAGGTCAAATTTTTGATCAGGTGGTAGATTTCAACCTCAATAGCGTTGCCTATGCCTACGGTTGGCTTGGGGCAGTCTGGTAATATTTGGGAAATAGCCAGAAGGCAATCAACTAGTAGCAGCAGGCTGAAACCCTATATCAAAATCAAGATAATGCAGTGGCGCTGGCTGCTGTTCGGCAGGGGATTGCCATAGCGCAGGGCAGCCCTCAGCAACAGGGCAGCAACCCACAGGCAGGCGGCAACAATACCCAAAACACGATTCAGCGTCGAGAACAGGATGTTAATCAAGTTGCAACATGCAGATTTATTCTGCGCGAGCAGGGCATTCTGCAGCCCAGAGGAGCCGTGTTATCAGGCGATAATAGCCTTTATGAGGTCTATACGTTTAAGAGAAGGCGGGGTCAGTTTGTAACAATTACTATGTCTAGCAACGAGTTTGATACTTATTTGATCTTCCTAGATGAGGACAATGAGAAGATCGCTGAGAATGATCACATTTCCGATTCAGATACTAATTCTGAAATCAGAATTACCTTACCCGCAAACGGAACTTACCAAGTCATTGCAAATACCTATGATTCGTCGGGTCAGGGACGTTTTCTGCTGACGGTTCGCTAAGCGCCCGTAGAAAACGCCCCTGCTGACCGGACCTGGGGGAAGGCTAGAGCCATTCCTGAGTTACCCGATCGATCCGCTCGCGTTCTGCTTCAGTCATCGACCAATTCAGCGCTCCCGCGTTCATTTGCACCTGCTCAGCGTTCTTTGCGCCTGGAATTGGAATCACATTTCCTTGGGCAATTAGCCAGTTCAAGGCAACTTGAGCAGGTGTTTTGCCATAGTTCTCCCCAATTTCTTTGAGCGTGGCGATCGCCGGAGCTAGCTTTTCCAATCCTTTTTGGCTAAAGCGAGGATCGAGCCGCCGTGCGCCAGTTGGGTGCGTTGTTTCTGGCGTATATTTGCCCGTTAGCAGACCTTGCGCTAAGGGGCTATATGCAAGAATGGTAATGCCTAATTCACGAGCGGTGTCCAAGATTCCATTCCGCTCAATTTGTCGAGCAAACAGTGAGTACTGCACCTGGTTCACCGCTAGTGGAATACCGCGATCGCTCAGCAGCTTATGTGCTTCACGCATTTGTTCGGCGGAGTAGTTGCTGATGCCTACCGCTTTGATCCGGCCCTGCTGCACTTCATCGGCTAACGCATTCATCAGCGATTTTTGACCCATCAAAAACGCAAAAGGCTGATGAACCTGGTACAGCGCCACACTAGGCAATTGCAGCCGCTTGAGGCTAGCAGTGAGCGCTTCTTCTACCGCCGCAGCCGTAAACCGCCAAGGCAACGGAAAATACTTGGTGGCAATCTGGATCGGCTCATTGACTTGCTGCCTAAACTGCCCTAGCAGCCGCTCAGACTCACCAAAGCCATAGATTTCTGCGGTATCGAAGAAAGTAACACCACACTCTAGGGCTGTCTTAAATGCCCGCTGAAGATCTGGCGCATCGTAAGTTTTGCCATAGTCCCAGAAGAGATTATCGCCCCAGGCCCAAGTGCCAATTCCTAGCGGCGCGATCGCCGTTTCATTCGCTCCTAGCTGAATCTTATCCATAAGTAAGTTTACATTTCTTAACCTTTTTAGTTTATCGCTGTCCTTCAGGATTCGTATGATTCCAAAAGCGGATTAGTTCAACAAGACCTGCAGAAAATAGCTGTCGCCATTACGCCCAAAACTTTGTCAATGCCCTTGCGCTCACAAAGCTCTGCGTTCACAAAAATGCCTCTGCCCTAAATGCTGCGGCAAGTGTTATGCAGCAATTCCAATCGTGTGGGACACAAATTTTTATTTTATGCTCCGTGCGGCGTAGAACAAGAACTCACTCTCAGTAGCGGTCCTAAATGGTTTGTGAGTTATGAAGCTTTGTAAGTCGTTCATCATCTAGGTTAATGGCAGCAAAATCTCAAATTCTGTACCACTATCCGAGTCAGTAGCAATCGGCGATCGCAGCAGCAGCATTCCCCCGTGTTTAGCCGTAACAATTTGATAGCTAACGCCCAGACTTGTTTCCTTTGCCGCCCGTTGTTCGGCTGAAAAAGACTTTAGGATTTGCTGCTGTTTCTCCACCGACAACCCCGGACCATTATCAGCAATGCGAATGGATACCCAGCGGGAATTGCTTGATCCAGCTTTAGCAGGTGCAGGACGAATTTGAGTTGTGAGCGTAATTTGCGGTTTGGGCAGCGTATTCAAAACTGCAGGCGGTTTTTGCCCTAGCTCCTCCATCAAATTTTGGCGCACCGCTTGATTGAGAAGTGCATCGATTGCATTAGTAAGAATGTTCATAAACACTTGGTTCAACTGCTCTACATAGCAGTTAACAGGCGGCAAATGTCCATAGTGGCGAACAACCTCAATCTCGCCGCTCAGCCGACTCTTGAGCAGCAGCAAGAGACTATCCAAACAATCATGAAGGTTGGCGGGTTTAGGATAAACGTTATCAATATGGCAAAAGTTTTGCAGACTGGCGACTAGCTTTTTGAGGCGTTCGGCTCCAGTTCGAATGCTGCTAATGGTCTGTGGTAAGTCATGGCGCAAATAATCTAGTTCGATCTCCTCTTGTAAAAGAACGATCGCCTCTGGCACCGTGGAAAAATGCTGCTCATAGGCTTCTAGCAGTTCCATCACCTGATTCGTATAGGTAGAAACATGCACCAGATTGCCCCAAATAAACCCGACGGGATCAAGGATTTCATGCGCTACCCCATCCACTAGTCGCCCCAAGCTTGCCATCTTTTCAGTCTGAATCATCTGCACCTGCGTCCGTTCATACCGCACTTGAGTCTCTAAGCCGCGAATTTGCCAGTAGGCAATATTCAGCTCATGGATGTCTAGCATTCGATAAGTTCCATCCCCAGCCTGTACTAAGATAGGCGCCGTGCGCTCAGAGGGCGATCGACGTAGGGCTAGTTGAGCCGCCGCCAAAATTGACGTTGTATCAGGCAAGATCAAGTTTTCACTGCGGGCATAGCTATGCAATACCCTCAGCGGCTTTGACAGAAATAGCTTTGTGCCTTGTGGGTGCAGCAGAAACTCCAACAAGCGCTGCCGCGATATCATCCCAAGAAACTGCCCTTGCTCCAACAGCACCACGCCCGGCAACAGCGGATGGCGATCGAATAGCGCCGCCACTTGCTTGCCTACAATACTCGCATCAACCTGAAAGCTGTAAAGTGGCAGCTCTGCCAGAGTCGATTCAAGGCGCAGTCCTCGCCCTTTTGCCTCGGAATCGGACAAGGTTGGTTCTGGTAAATCAGCAGGCGGAGTAGATGACGTAGGCATCGGTGAAGGATTCCACTTGAGTTGGCATAGGTCACACCTCAGAATGCCCACCAGAATTCTTGCCTCACCTGAAATAAGCTTTACTAAGCTCTCTCTATAGCACTTGCTCACTTAGCACTTGCCTTTAAATGAATTCAACTTTTTGCTAGAAGCCTCGCTTCTCGCAGCTTTCAGCAAAAAGTTTGTTTGAGCAATTGTGGCAGCGGACAAAGCTTGTGAGAACAGCTTTAAAGAAGAGACCATTGCAGTTTTTCTGGATGCAGTGGGTATATTCCATCCAGAGTCTATGGGTTCTTAGCCCCACTATTTTTTGAAGCCACGATCGAAACCCAACTTTATGAGTCGCAACAGCGAAATCCTGTCTCGTTGGGTACGCTACAAATGGGATTTATTACAAAATTAGTGCGATCGAAACGCTATTAGTAGCGATATCATTCAGGGTGGAGTTCAAGACAATATCCGATCACTCCAGCGCATTGCACTCAGCTTAAACTGCTGGCTTCGCTCTTGAAAGCGTTACCCAGTCGTTTGGCAGAAACTCCCTTTTACCCACTTTCACCCCACTCTCAAATCATGCTCGCCTCTACCGCTACCCTGATTTTTGTTGACTCCTCTGTTGAGGATTATCAATTTCTGATTCAAGGTGCCAATGCTGCAGAAGCAATTTTGCTTGACTCAAACCAGGATGGGGTGCAGCAGATTACTCAGGTGTTAGCCAGTCGGCGGGGAATTGGCAGCGTTCAAATCGTTTCGCATGGTACGGCAGGCAGGCTGCAGATCGGATCGAGCGATCTAGATGCAGATAATCTCGACCACTATGCCCCTCAGCTGCGGCAGTGGAAGAAGTCCTTCACCCCCACAGCTAATCTGCTGCTGCTGGGCTGCAAGGTAGCGATGGGGGAAGCAGGCAAAGCATTTGTGCGGCGGATCAGCCAGCTCACACGAGCGACGGTTGCCGCGTCAGAAACTCTCACGGGCAGTGCGGCGAAAGGCGGCAACTGGGCTTTAGAATTCGTGACAGGCGAAGTTTCCTCGGCGATCGCGCTGCACCCCCAGACGCTAAGCGCTTATACGGGCGTGTTGGAGAACTTCAATGTTAGTAACTATGAGCAGCTTAGAGGGGCTATCACCACTGCAACAGTCACACCGGGCGATGATGTCATTAATTTAACTGGCAACATTGACCTGACAGGCGAACTGCCAATTATCAGCAGTAACATTACCTTTGTAGGAAACAGTGCTACCGTCAATGGGGTGAACGCCTTCCGGGTTTTTAGAGTAGACGGTGGCATTGTCAACTTTTTAAACCTGACGATCGCCAATGGTAGAGCAGCAGGCACTCCAGGCACTGATGGCGGCAACCAAGCTGGTGGAGTAGGTGGGGTAGGTCAAGGGGGTGGCTTACTGGTCAATGGCGGCGCGGTCACGATCGTCAACAGCAACTTCTCAAACAACCAAGCAGTCGGCGGCGATGGCGGCAATAGCGTAACCAGTCTGGGTGGGAATGGCGGCGATGGGCTAGGCGGCGCAGTCTATGTCAACGCTGGCTCGCTCCGCATTAGCACAACGACTTTTAACGGCAATGCCGCGATCGCCGGGCAGGGCGGCAGAGGGCTTTCCAACGGGACTCGCGGCAATGGCAAAGGTGGAGCCATCTCCGTCAACACAGGGGCAACTGTTGTATCAGAGCGCACTCCTGTGTTCAATTTGAATACGGCGACGAATCCGGCAGGAACTGATACAGACAACATTAATTTGTTTGGGGCAGTCACGGTAGTTATTCCACCCACCGTATCTTCAATCGGCACTGCCCAACCCAACCCCACTGCCGATCCAACCGTTAACTATGTTGTGACGTTTGATCAGGCTGTTACAGGGGTTGATGTAACAGATTTCAGGCTAGCATCCACCGGCAATATTGTCGGTGCGGCGATCGTCTCGGTGACTCCCGCAGCTACCGCTGCCAGCCAAACCTATACGGTTGCAGTCAACACAGGCACAGGCAATGGCAGCCTGCGGCTCGACTTAGCAGACAATGATTCGATCAACTCGGGTGGCATTCCACTTGGTTCGACAGGAATTGGCAATGGCGATCGAGTGGGTGCAGCTTACACAGTCGATAAAACTCCACCGTCTGTTTTCGCCATTTCACTCCTTAACCCCAACCCAACGGCAGCAGATGCCCTCACTTACCGAGTCTTTTTTAACCAAAACGTGAGCGGCGTAGATGCTACAGATTTTGCGCTTGCGGCTTCAACCGGTTCGACAATTAGCGGCGCTAGCGTTACCTCGGTCAACGCCTTCAATCCCTTCACTTATGATGTCACGGTTAACTCTGGAACAGGCAATGGCGGACTAGGGTTAAATTTAATTGACGACGACTCCATTCGGAATGCGCTGGGCGTGCAGTTGGGTGGCGTCGGTGTGGGCAATGGCAACTCCGTTGGACAGTCCTACACAATCGACAAAACCCCGCCTGCTGTGGTGACGATCGCGCCCGCAGATGCCAATCCAACCAAAGCAGACACAGTAGCCTACACGGTGTCGTTTGGCAACGCAACCACAAATCAGCCAGTGTCAGTGACAGGCGTAGATGCCACAGATTTTGCCCTTGCGCCTGTCAATGTCACAGGAGCCAACATCCTCTCAGTTACCCCTGTTGCAGGAGATAACAGCCGCTACACGGTACTAGTCAATACCGGGACAGGCGATGGCAGTTTAGGACTAAATCTGGTTGATAACGATACGATCCAAAATGGCTTGGGTGTTTCACTGGGAGGCAGGGGAGCCACTAACGGCAACTTTACGGGGCAGACCTATACGCTACTCAAAAGCAACCCGATCGTTACAGCAATTGCGCCAATCAACCCCAACCCAACGGCAAGCCCCAGCATCAACTATGCCGTCACTTTCAGTCAAGATGTGGCGGGTGTAGATGTAACTGATTTTTCACTAGCGCCATCAGGCATTGCCGGAGCTGGCATAACCGCCGTTAGTGGCAGCGGCAGAAGCTACACCGTCACTGCGAGTACAGGAACTGGCAGCGGAGCGTTAGGACTCAACCTGGTTGACAATGACTCGATCGTTAACAGTGTCGCGACTCCCTTGGGCGGAGCAGGGAATAACAACGGCAGCTTTACCGGACAAGCCTACACTATCAACAAACAGCCGCCCCGGATCGCTTCCATTAGCCGCTTAGAGACAAACCCAACGAATGCGGCAACGGTGAACTTCGCCGTTACCTTCAACGAAAACGTCATTCAGGTAGATACGGCAGATTTTGCGCTAGCGGTGCAGGGTGTTTCTGGGGCGCAAATTTCTTCTGTGACGCGGGTCAACAGCAGCTTCTATACTGTTGCTGTCAGCACAGGTAATGGCGATGGCGCGATCGGACTCAATTTAGCAAATAATGCTTCGATCTTAAATACCCTGGGAGTGCCACTCAGCAGTGGCTTTGCTGGAGAGGTCTACAATATTGACAAATCTGCTCCAGCCGTGGATATCGTGGATGTTGCACCCGATCCACGCCGCGATCGCGTAGACAGCGTTACCCTCCGTTTTAATGAGGCGGTGAGTGGTTTCAACCTCTCTGACTTGCGGCTGACCCGGGGTGACACCCCGATTTCGCTTAGCACTGCCTCCCTCAGCAGCACAGATGGCATTAACTGGAGGTTAGGAAACCTCCGTAAGCTCACCAACCAAAGAGGTGACTATACCCTAACGCTAGTGGCAGGCGAGAGCGGTATCCGTGATGCCGCCGGGAATGCTCTGGCTGCCAATGCAGTCGATCGCTGGACAAATCTTGTCACCGTTAATGCTTGCCTACCCGGCATCACTCGCCGAGGCACTCGTCAAGCCGATACGCTTCAAGGCACAGATGATAATGACACGCTGCAAGGCTTGGAAGGCAACGATACTTTGATTGGGCTAGATTGCCAAGATCGACTGGTCGGCGATGGGGGTAATGATCGCCTCGATGGGGGCAGCGGCAATGATTTCCTCAGAGGCAGCGGCGGTAATGACGCGTTGATTGGTGGAACAGGAACAGACACCCTCAACGGTGGACAAGGAGCCGATCGCTTTATATATGCCGGCAGCACTCAGGCAGAAGCGCTGGCTCAATCGCTGACCGCTGCGCCCGACCGCGTCCAAGGGTTCCGATTTAGCCAAGGCGATAAGTTCCAACTGGTCGATCGTCCGCGTGGCTTGTTTAATGCGGGAGACGTTAATGGCGGTAATCTTGCTGGTGCCGCTAGAAGTGCCTATGCGGACAAAGATCAGCGCCGCTCTGGTTCTCAAGCTTTACAGGGCAACGAAGCAGTGTTCTTTAACTGGCGTGGACAAACCTATCTCTCAGTTAACAACAGCAGTAGGAGCTTCTCGGCTGCTGAAGATTTAGTTGCGGATGTACGAGGAATTGGCTTGCGATCGGGTGATTCCACTGCAGGTGTCTTAACCGTTAACAGCTACTTTGCCTAAAGGAAGGATGCTAGCAGCAATATAAACTTGCCCAACTTCAGCGCATTCAACTAAATAGACCCCAAATATTTTTTGAGAGCCGCGCAGTGCGCGGCTCTCAAAAAATATCTATTCTTCATTAAGCGGACGCCATAAGCCTTGGCTGTTGTGCTACCGGGATGCTCTCCAGCGCTTCTTAGGGACAGCAATGCCGGCAACGCTGTGGAAATCTTCTTGCACTTTGGGCGTCAGGCAGCGAGAGACTTGCCGCACGATCTGATTGAGCAAGCGATCGCCTGTAGTTTGAACCAGCGAGTTGGGCAAGCGGTGAATAAAGCGGGGAAACTGCACCATCACCTTGAGATCGAGTTCCCATTCAACTTTGGTCAGCTGAGTAGGGGCTTGTCCAGACGAGAATTGGCGAGGATCAGGCGATCCTGGCACTAGCTGGAGCGCTGCCCGAAAATCTACGTCATAGCCTGGTGCTTCATAGCCCGGTACTGCAATGGTTTGGATGCGGTACACACCAGCGTCTTGCGGTAGCAAATCTAAACCCACTTTGGGTTCGACTTCATAGCCAAAAGCGCCAAATTTGCCGATCGTCAGCGCATAGCCATTTTCGCCAATCGGCTCTGCCTTCATGGGGTGAGCACAGCGTGGGAACCAATCGCGGTGAGCATCTAAATAGTGAGCAACACGCTCTGGTTCCGCATACATCTCCATGCAGCTAGAGAAAGACCCCTGAAAGCAAGTAGGCTCAGCCTCTTGAACTTCAGTGTCAGTGAGCTCATAATCTTCCACCAATTCTGCGGTGGTTTCCAAGATGATATGAGCTGTTTCGCTGTAATGTTCAGCCGAGTTTGCCTGCATAAAAAAAGATTTCCTGCTGTCGGTTGAAGTTTGGCGGTTTAAGTTTAACCGTTTACGTTTCGTAGAAAAGGTAGCTGGATCACACGACTAGGAAGTTGGATGAGTAAAGCCGAGCGGGCGGGCGGAGAGTAAAACGCTTTTCAAGTCATTTTTGATTTTGACGCAATTAGCGTTTTGCTGCCAGGCAGCATAGTTTTGAAATTTTATTAACTTAGTTTGTAGCCTGCTGAATATACTCATTTCCGATCATCTAGCTTTGCTCAGCATATCCTTTAGCCAATTTGCTAGCCATGATCGATCCACGGAGAGACGCATCTCTGTTTGTAAATATGAGAGCATCTGCCTACTAGATCTACGGAGATGCGCTCTTTGGCACAGACGGATGAACAAGCTGAAACGGATTTTTTAATAGATACACTGTTATTCATTAAAATTTTCAATCTTAGAAAGTTACGGAGTCTGATTTGTAGCTTCTGATTTCAATCTGCTAGATAGCATACCTGTCTGCAGGACGCTACGTCCGTTGACTTAGCGCGGAGCAGCCGTAGTTTGGTCTTATCCCTTCCCCTGACTCACTAGAATTTGAATAGGTTTCGAGGAGCATAAACTCATGAAGGCATTTGTGGCAGGAGCCGCTGGGCAAACCGGACGACGAATTGTACAAGCATTAGTCGATCGCGAGATTCCAGTACGAGCGCTGGTGAGAGATCTGGAGAAGGCAAGACAGATTTTGCCTAGCCAAGCAGAGCTAGTGGTTGGTGATGTACTTAAACCTGCAACTCTATCAGAGGCGATCGGCGACAGCACCGTCATTCTTTCCGCAACTGGAGCAGCTCCCAGCTTTGATCCTACAGGACCCTACAAAGTTGATTTTGAGGGAACAAAAAATCTTGTAACCGCTGCCAAAGAAAAGAATGTGCAGCAGTTTGTCATGGTTTCCTCCCTCTGCACCTCGCAGTTCTTTCATCCGCTGAATTTGTTCTGGCTAATTTTAGTTTGGAAGAAGCAAGCCGAGCAATATTTGCAGCAAAGCGGGCTAAGCTACACGATTGTGCGTCCGGGCGGGCTGAAGAACGAAGACAATACGGATGCGATTGTGATGTCGAGCGCTGACACGCTAAAAGAAGGCAGCATTCCCCGGACGAAAGTTGCCCAGGTCTGTGTGGAAGCGCTGTTTCAGCCAGAAGCCAAAAATAAGATCGTTGAAATCGTGGCAAAACCTGATGCGCCAGCCGAGGGGTTTGAGAAGCTGTTTGCTGCTGTTGCCTAATTGCTCTCGATCGTCTAGTTGTTTGCGGTTAGCGTGATTGTTTTTTTATTAGATGAGCCAAATCCTGATGAATTCGTTAAATTGGGGGTTAGCTTTCAACGTCCAATCATCAGATTAAGGTTACGCTGTGGCTTTTGAAACTCAAGATTCGTCTTCGCCCGCTCCGCCTGCTAGCTCATCGTCTAGACAATCGTCTGGAGCTTGGTGGTCACTGATTTGTGGAGTAGCGGTTTTGACGCTAGTTTGGCAGCTCAAAGACTTGCGGGAGCTGTGGAAGTCGCCCTTTGAGCCGCAGTGGAACTATACACCTACTCCACTAGTGATGCAGGGCGGCGATCCCTATATCCGAGCGCTGATGCGGACAATTTCTGCCAGCGAATCCAATAGCAGCCGCCCTTATTCGCTGCTGTATGGCGGCGATCATATCCAAGACTTGAGCCAGCACCCCGATCTGTGTGTGCCGATTGTGGCAGGTCCAAACTTGGGCGATTGTACCACTGCTGCCGGGCGCTATCAGATGTTAACAACAACTTGGGCAGCTAAGGCAGAAGCTTATCACCCGCAGAATAACTCTTTGATGTTCTGGCAACCTTACAGCTTTCAGCCAGAATACCAGGATGAGGTGGTTTATCGCTGGTTGGACGATCCGAGCGCTTGGGGCGTTAATCTATCGCAGCTCTTGCAAGAAGGACAAGTCAACGAAGTGTTGAGAGTTCTTTCGCCCACCTGGACAAGCTTGGGCTACGGGATAGAAACGAATGATATGAGCAGCGCTCTGCCGCAGATCTACGAGGAAATGCTGCAAGAGGAACTCCAGAATGCTGGTTAAGCAGTGCAGGCTATGCGTTGGACTGAATTTGCCCTGCCTGAACCGTCAGAATTTGCGAAGACTTGAGCCATTGGGCATCGAAGGAACCGAGATGGGTGGTTGTGATCAGCGTCTGGAAACGATCCTGGATCGTGTCTAGCAGTTTATTTTGTCGATTCAGATCGAGTTCTGCCAGTACGTCATCCAGCAGCAGCAACGGCGGTTCTCCGACGATCGACTCAATTAGCTTTAGCTCTGCCAGCTTTAGCGCCAGCACTAGCGTGCGTTGCTGCCCCTGCGACCCATATTGCCGAGCGGGTGTGTTGTTGATGGTGAACTCTACTTCGTCGCGATGTGGACCCACCAGCGTTGTGCCCTGATGCTGTTCGGCGATCGCCCGTGCCTGAAGCTTGTCCACAAATGCCTGCTGGACGATCGCTGGATCATCTTGCTCTAGCTGCACATTGGGCGCATAGCGGACTTCCAAAATCTCTTGCCGCCCGCTAATTGCCTCGTGCCAGTGCTGCGCCAACGGAGCTAAACGCTCTAACACTCTTGCCCGCCGCCGAATTACCCGACAGCCGATCGCTGCTAGCTGAGCGTCCCAGATGGCAAGCTGGGTTGGATCAGGCATCGATTCTGTGCCGGATTCTGCCACTCGCCAAGACGGCTCATTGGCTGGGCGCTGCTTCAAAAACGCATTGCGCTGCCGCAGCACCGTATTGTATTGCTGCAGAATGTAAGCATAAACAGGTTCTAGCTGTGTCAGCAGCGTGTCTAGCCAATTGCGACGCTCGCTGGGGCTACCGCGCACCAAGTCTAGATCCAGACTCGAAAACTGCACCGCATTCATCACACCCAAAAAATCGAGCTGTCGCTTCAGCGCTTCCCCATGTAGGCTAACTGTGCGGCGGCTGTTGCTTCGTAAGATAATGCCCAGATCGATTGACCCAGTCTCTCGCTCTAAAACAGCTGTGATTTGTCCGGCTTGTTCTCCGTCGAGAACAAGTTCCCGATCGCGCAATGCTCGATGCGATCGCAACGTTGCCAGTAGCTCAACTGCCTCTAGCAAATTTGACTTTCCTTGTGCGTTTTCCCCCACCAGAATAGTTTTGGGAGCTGAAAACTCCACCTGCTGCTCCCTGTAGTTGCGAAAGTGTTTGAGGTGCAGGGAATTTAGGTACATGAGGGAGACAGGCGATCGGATGGCTCCGGATTGATGCGGATATTTTAAGATTGTCGTTCAAAATCATCTGTAACGCATCAAGCCTCCTCTAGTTGGGAGGAGGCTTAGTTTATGCACTGTCTTAGGAACTGTCAGGTTTAGGGACTATCAGGTTTAGGGACTGTGGGGCAAAGCGTTGGGTTTAGGCTAAGCTACGCTGTCTGTGCTGCTGTGATTCCTGAGAACGCTGCCCTTCAGCAAACTCTTCGATCATCTTTTGGTTGAAAGCTGGAATATCTTTGGGTTTGCGGCTGGTAATGATACCGTTATCCACCACAACCTCTTGATCGACCCAGTGAGCGCCTGCATTCTGTAGGTCAGTTTTTAGGGACTCCCAAGATGTTACAGTGCGTCCCTTTACCACGCCTGCTTCGATCAGCGTCCAAGGACCATGACAGATTGCGGCGATCGGTTTGCTAGCTTCAGCAAACGCCCGAATAAATTGCACCGCTTTTGGCTGCATCCGCAGTTGATCGGGGTTGGCAACGCCACCGGGCAGCAGCAGCGCATCGTAGTTTGCGGGGCTGGCTTGCTCTAGCGGTACATCGACCTGAAAGAAGTCTGCCTTATCGAAATGGTTCC
Source organism: Phormidium tenue FACHB-886 (assembly GCF_014764505.1). Taxonomy (GTDB): domain Bacteria; phylum Cyanobacteriota; class Cyanobacteriia; order Elainellales; family Elainellaceae; genus FACHB-886. The sequence goes on along the minus strand of NZ_JACXWX010000002.1, from coordinate 356,045 downwards.
AGCCTTGAACGCGATCGCTGTTTGGGGAAACAATATGCGTTTGTGCCCCTGCTTGCTCCAGCGCTTGCTTTGGCTGTGTGAGTTCAGCTTGCTCAAAACCATCGGTAACCAGAATGGCAACTTTTTTACCTGTTAGTTGCTGTGTCATAACTGCTCCTATGTTTTTATCACCCTTCGAGGTTATCAAGCGCTAATTGGCTGGAACTCGCTTACAGGGATGATGTTCAGAAAAACGAAACTTTACCTTATTAAAGGCGATCGTTCTAACAATCGGCGGATTACAGGGGGCTTACAAGGACTTGGTTAGGGTAAAGGTGAGCAGCGGTTCATCCTCATCCCAACATTTTTTGAGATGATTTTGAAGGTGTAACGTTTAGTAATATTTGGCAAACTGTAGCTTTTGCTACAGTTTAATAGAGGAACAAGTCCTTGAGAAATTAGGTAGCAGCGGCTTCACCTCAACCCTCTCGCTACCTAATTGCGCTGATTTTTGAGTAACGAGCGCAGTTTTAGCCAATTTTTCCATCTAAAACTTCTCACTCCGCTCAGAAAGGATTGATTTGTCGAGGAGATTTTTATGTCTGATACGTTGCTCTCTGATGCAAACCAGCGACTAGAGAAAGCACTACGATATGTTGCGATCCACGATGATGCTGTAGAGCGGCTGAAATATCCCAAAGCCAGCCTGACAGTTTCCATTCCTGTACGGATGGATAACGGCTCCCTGCGTGTTTTTCAGGGCTATCGCGTCCGCTATGACGACAGCCGTGGACCCACTAAAGGAGGAGTTCGCTTCCATCCTGGAGTAACCCTAGACGAAGTGCAATCGCTTGCGTTTTGGATGACCTTTAAGTGCGCCGTGCTGAGCCTGCCGTTTGGTGGAGCAAAAGGCGGCATCACGGTGAATCCCAAGGAGCTGTCTAAGTTTGAGCTAGAGCAATTGAGCCGGGGTTATGTCGATGCGATCGCTGACTTCATTGGTCCTGATATTGATATTCCTGCCCCAGACGTCTATACGAACGCGATGATCATGGGCTGGATGATGGATCAGTACAGCAACATTCGCCGCCAAATTACGCCAGGTGTAGTGACGGGTAAGCCGATCGCCATGGGCGGCAGTTTAGGTCGAGAAACAGCAACTGCTATGGGTGCGTTTTACGTCATTCAAACCGTGTTACCCAAGCTGAAACGCCAACCCCAAAGCACAACTGTAGCCGTTCAAGGTTTTGGCAATGCTGGGGCAGTCATCGCCGAACTGCTCTTTCATGCAGGCTACAAAGTTGTGGCAGTTAGCGATTCACAGGGTGGCGTCTATGCCCCTCAAGGGCTGGATATCCCAGCAATCCGACGGGTTAAGGAGGCGAACCGCGGCATCAAAGCGGTTTACTGTGTCGGCTCCGTCTGCAGTAATGGGGAGCATTTGCCACTGACCAATGATGAATTGCTGGAGCTAGAGGTCGATCTGCTGATTCCGGCAGCGCTGGAAAATCAAATCACCGAAGCCAATGCCGATCGCATTCGTGCCCGCTATATTTTCGAGGTTGCCAATGGGCCCATTACCTCAGCTGCAGATGCGATTTTGGAGGCGAAAGGCACCCAGGTTTTTCCCGACATCTTGGTAAACGCAGGCGGCGTTACCGTCAGCTATTTCGAGTGGGTGCAAAACCGCAGCGGCTTTTACTGGACGCTTGAAGAAGTCAATCAGCGCCTCAAAGATAAGATCACGCATGAAACGGAGCTAATTTGGGTAATCGCCCATGAGCTGCACTGCGATCTTCGCACGGCTGCCTATGTGCATGCCCTGAAACGCATGGGAGAGGCGATCGAAGCAAAGGGAAAACGTGAGGACTACCAGAAATAGAAATAACGGCTAAGAAAGATTTCAGGGGGAGAAGCTCAGCGCTTCTCCCCCTGAAACATTACTCTCTCACGCCAGCCATGCTCCAATCAGGCCGCAGGTGTTTCGCTTGACGCAGATAGGAATGGTGAATCTGTAGCAGCGGATCGGGCGTGTTGATGTGAATAAGACAGCGGATGCAACGCTCCAGGCTACCCTCGACGTACATCTGCTGCACATCGAGCAGTGCGACGTTTTGCCAGTGCGGACGCTCGCGAGCGATCGCTGCTGGAAAGGTGGCATCTAAATCGCGGGTGGCAGAAAACGTGACGCTGATGATCTCTTCCGGGTCAATTAAGTTGTGGCGTTCTAGGTCATCAAGGAGTTCAGACACGGCTTCCCGAATCGCCTCTACTGTATTAGCTGAGGCAGTCGTTGCCCCACGAATTGCCCGTACTTTCCAGCCCACGTTCCAGTCCTCCTTTATCCTTAGCAGTCAAACTAGGGTCGATACATCCACAACGGTAGCCCATTCGTAGACAGTTCAAATTCTAACCAACTTACTCCAGCCGTTACTCTGGAGCTAATCTGGCTGCGCCCAGGCAGGATGCGGCTCCAAAGGCTTTTTTTCTCGCCGATCGTGTAGCACTGTGTTTTTTCAGGATCGAGTCCTGCTAGTTCAGCGGCCCAGCGGCGCGCATCCTCCTCAGTACCGAGACGATCGACAATGCCCAATTTTACCGCTTGTTGCCCGGTGAAGATGCGGCCATCGGCAAAACTGCGGACGGTTTCTTCGGAGAGGTTGCGAGCTTCGGCAACTGTATGAACAAACTGACCGTAGCTCGTGTCGATTAGTTCTTGCAGGATGTGCTGTTCTGGCTCAGTGAGCTGACGATCGAACGCCAAAATGTCTTTGTAAGGGCCAGACTTAATCACCTTAAAAGAAACGCCCACTTTGTCTAGCAGCCGCTCCAGGTTGTTGCCTCGCAGAATTACACCAATGCTACCCGTAATCGTGCCAGGGTTTGCCACGATATGGCTGGCACCCATGCCGATGTAAACACCTCCAGAGGCAGAAATATTACCAAAGCTCGCAACAATTTTAATTTTTTCGCGCAGCCGCTTCAGTGCACTGTAGATTTCCTGCGAATCGCCCACTGTGCCGCCCGGGCTATCAATGCGGAGCAGCAGCACCGGGAATTTTTTTTCTTCAACTGTCTTGAGAGCATCTAGAACTTGCTTGCGCGTCGAGCCTGCGATCGCTCCCGAGACTTCAATACGAGCAATTTGTTTCCGAAATCGAGGCTTAAAGAGCCGAACCATGTTTAAATAACCGAATCGTAAAGTCTTACTGTTATCTAGCTTACTGGGCAGAACGTGGAGATATGTGTTGGCTCAAGGAGAAATACCCGATCGCTACGGCAGATCTGCGGCGATTGCTATTCCTCTCCGGGGTGAAAGAGTATGGCAGGATGATAGGGGAAAACTTGGAAGGTGCCTATGCAATCTTCAGAGACAGTTCTTTTGCGGCAACCAATTGATTCTCCTGAACTGATCCGTCTGCTAGTGCTGGATTTGGATGGAACGACAGTGGGAGTCTCTAACGAGGTGAAGCCGACGGTGAAGCGGGCGGTACAAGCAGCGCAGGCAAAGGGCGTTCAAGTAGCAATCGCCACGGGTCGCATGTTTCGCTCTGCTCTCCGTTTTCACCAAGACCTTGGCTCGACGCTGCCGCTGATGACTTACCAGGGGGCGCTGATCAAAGAGCCAGCCACAGGCATAATCCAGCGCCACCTTACCGTTCCACAAGCTCTGGCAATTGAGCTTTTAGATTACCTGGAACAGTCTGATCTACAGCAGCAGCTTTCGATCCATTGCTATAAAGACGATCGCCTTTATGTCCGCAAGCTGACTGAAGAATCGGTAGAGTACGCTGAGCGCAGCGAAGTAGAACCAACACCCGTAGGCGATTTACGATTGCTAGTGCAGCAGGGAGAACCAACCAAGTTGCTAGCGCTAAGCCAAAATATTGAGCTGATTGACCAGCTTTGGCGATCGTTAAGTCAGCGGTATGAACCAGAGCAGCTTTATTTCACTAAATCAGTGCCAACGTTTCTAGAAGCAACTCATCCGCTAGCAAACAAAGGGACAGCCGTTCACTATCTGGCAGAGGCACTGGGACTGAGTTCAGAGAACGTGATGGCGATCGGCGATAATTATAACGATCTGGAGATGATTGAGTATGCCGGAGTAGGAGTGGCAATGGGCACGGCCCCAGATGCTGTGAAAGCAGCTGCAACTTGGGTCGCACCGGATGTGGAATCAGATGGGGTGGCAGCCGCGATCGAGCAGTTTATCCTTAGCGCAGACTAAAACAAAAATCATCGAGCGTCAGCTGCCCATCAAAGGCATGGAAGGTGACGCGATGAATGTTAGCCGCACTGAGATGGATTGGGAAATTGGGAGGATAAGCAGAATTTGCAGTCGCCAAGTTTGCTCCCGGTGTTTCTATGCGAGCGATCGCTTGGTCGTTGCCGTCAAATGCTGTTAAAACAGTCCGTCGAGAACTCGTAATGAACCCACCGACAAACTGCGCCGGACGGAGAAACAACGCTTCGAGATAGCCTTCTTTAGGAGCACCCATCAGCACAATGTCCCCTGAATACGAGCGGTAAGCAGTGTTAGACGGGCGGAGAGCGATTGCATTCGCAAAGCGAACGCCCTGTGCTTCAAACTGCCGATCGACAGCGGTAAAGGATAGTAGATCTTCAAAGTCAAGCCGAACGCAGATTTCTAAGCGTGTTGCCACTCCTGGTTTGTCTAGCTCTAAGTTGGGCAAGGACAAATTAGTAGGTGCTTCTTCACAGAAATCAGCCCATGTCTGCGTCTGGCTCATAGGTGAAACGGGTTCAACCGATAACTCCAAAAATTCAGCCATAGAGTTTCCTGATGGTGTTTACGACCCTGCAATGTAAGGAGAACGATGCAGCAATTATTTTGACAGGTTTCTACAAGGGTTTGTTGCCAGTGGGAGTAACCCAACAACAGTTTTTTTGCTGAATGCAGCAAACCTTGGTATTGCTTGATCGAGACTTGAATTTTTGTCTAAGGATGCTTAAGACCACCCTTAGACAAAAATTCAACCCAGAATTGGCAGAACCCGGAACTTTAAACAAAACTTCGTCATTTTTTTAGATTATGTATTCTCGGGCTATGTAAAAGCCATCCAGCAGATGAGAGATTTCTGTCAGTTTTTAGTCAAATTGCGCTCGACTATTTTTGAAACCTGTGCCTAATCAGATTCTTATAGATTACCTGCTCAACCTGTCAGTAGTGGAAAGCAGAGAAAATTTGTTACCCGTACAGCCTGCCTTGAGATAATGAGAATGAGAACGATAGGACTATGACAACCTTTGCCCTGTTACTCCTGCCCTATTCTTTAATGACACAGCAGCCCTCAGCCAACTTGCACGTCCCTTAGCGATAGCCCCAAAACTCATAGAAACAGCACTTAAAGAAACCAGCATCAGGGTGATTCCTCCATTCTCAAGCATTATCAAGCGCTGCAGCAGCAATTTTGCCAGGCGTTTGACCTTCACTGGAGCAGGCAATACTTCGTGAAATGCTTTACGGCTCCTAACCGTTAAAGATACAGATTTGCAATCGCCTGCTGCCCATTTCTTCCTCACTCACCCTTTGTTGCCGTATGATTCAGCCTCCTGGTTTTAGCCAACAGTCTTTAACAACCAGCCTGGGTAACTTGGTTTACTACAGCGCCAAGCCCGCTTTCTGGCAAGCCGAAAGTAATTCTGAGGCTACCGCAAGCGAGTCTCTAGAAGATAGTTTCCCTCAGCGCCCTACTCTCATCTTTTTACATGGGTTTGGTGGCGGCTCTTCAGCCTACGAGTGGTCGAAGGTTTATCCTGCCTTTGCCGTGGACTACCGCGTGCTTGCACCAGATTTACTGGGTTGGGGACGATCGGCTCACTTAGCCCGCAGCTACCAAATTGAGGATTACCTCTCTACGATCAAAGAATTCATTGAGCAAGTCTGTCAGACTCCTGCTACTGTGATTGCCTCTTCTTTAACTGCTGCTTTAACAGTACGGGTCGCGATCGCCTATCCGCGCCTGTTTAAGTCGCTGATCCTAACATCGCCTTCTGGCTTGGCTGATTTTGGGAAAGACTACAGCCGCACCCCGATTGCCCAGCTTGTTAGCACCCCGATTTTGGATCGACTGTTGTATAGCACAGCAATCGCCACCAGCAGCGGCGTTCGTAATTTTTTGCAGCAGCGTCAGTTTGCTCGATCAAATCGTATTTCCCAGGAGATGGTGGATGCCTATCTCGCTTCAGCCCAGCAGCCTAACGCTGAGTACAGCGCCCTTTCCTTTGTGCGAGGTGACCTATGCTTTGATCTAGCCGACTTTATGCCTCGGCTGACCATTCCTACTGCGATCATTTGGGGCAAACAATCGCAATTTACCAGTCCTGAAATCGGGCAGCGCTTGGCTGAACTCAATCCTCAAGCCATTCGAGTGCTTGAGATTTTGGAAGACGTTGGCTTAACGCCGCAGCTAGAGCTACCCGCAGTAACGATCGGCTTAATTCGCAAGTTTCTGAAACTGCTTTGAAGAATTAACGGTGGCTTATAGCACTTTGCGCTTGATTGGGTTCAGTCCTTATTGCTCGTGGGCTTCTTTCACGCAGGGATGAGGCGGTAGAAAGCGATCGCACTTTCCCACGCCACAACTTGATCGGATAGCGTTTTGGAGAGCAAAGCCTGCACCTTTTCAATTTCTGCATTCGACAAGCTGCTGGCAAGTTGCTCGGCATAGCTCAGCCGCTCCTGCCCCGCGCTGAACCAGCGGTCGATCGCCGCAGTCGTGATGCGAGTCTCCGTTTGGCTGCGTTCCACCTCGACGCTGGCGGTGAATCCTGCTGCTTCAAAGGCAGGCAGCAAATCGATCGCATCCCACAGCATCGGATCTGCCTGATTTTGATAAAGCGCCTCCTCGGCTTCTACCCAACGCTGATAGAGGGTTGGAGCGATCGCCTCTGCCTGCACAAGACGATACAGCCGCTGCGTCTGGCGGGGCACAGTTTCAGCAAGCACGATTGCCCCTGCCGGATCTAGCCACTCTCGCAGCGATCGCACTACCGCAGCTTTATCGGCTTCTACCAGCAGCACGTTCCGCCCCACCATCCAGTTAAACTTCACCGCCTGTTCTGCTAGCTGCTGGGGCAAATCCCCGAGCGAAGACTGAAGGACGACCGGACGGCTGAGCGCAGGTAGCACGATCGCTTGTTCTTGAAGAGCTTGTGCGTCGTTGGGCGAGCGAACACAGGCAAACACACCGCCTTCAGGAACGCGCCGCACTGCTTCCCAAGTCAGTAGGCCACTGCCTGCATTCAAATCTAAAATCACCTGATGCCGCTGGGGCTGAATCAGGGCGAAGAGTCGATCGCGTACAGAGCCGAGCCGCACTCCGGTCTGGCTGAGGGTGCGCTGTAGCCAGCGATCGGCACCCACGTTAGCAGGGCTAAAGGTAAGAATTTCGGGAGGTGAGTCTGTCAGCGCCGCAAGCTGTGCCTCACGCTGTCGTGCCACCTGCTGCTGAATCTGGTCCTCGTAGCCCTGGTTGCTCGGCTGATAAAACACCTGCCCCTGCAGGCTGCCCGGCAAATATTGCTGCGCCACCCAATGTTCTCGATAAGAGTGGGGATACAGATAATTTGCCCCATGCCCAAAGCTGTGTTTGTCCCGATTTGCATCTTTGAGATGATTGGGAACGTCGCTTTCTCGCTCTTGCTCCACGGCGGCCAGTGCATCAAAAAAGCCCATGACGCTGTTCGATTTGGCAGCAGTTGCCAAATACAAGGCAGCTTGAGCAAGCGGATAGCGTCCTTCTGGCATTCCCACCCGATCAAAAGCTTGGGCGCAGGCATTCACCACCACGATCGCCTGTGGATCGGCTAATCCCACATCTTCGCCCGCCAAAATCACCATGCGCCGAAAAATAAAGCGGGGATCTTCTCCGGCGTACACCATCCGCGCTAACCAGTAGAGCGCTGCATCAGGGTCTGATCCGCGCAGGCTTTTAATGAAGGCACTGATTGTATCAAAATGAACATCACCTTCTTTGTCGTAAAGAACGGCTCGCTGCTGAATTGATTCTTCTGCCACTGCTAGCGTTAGATGGATGACCCCTTCCGCATCAGCAGGCGTGGTTTCGACTGCCAGCTCCAGCGCATTTAGCAATGCTCGGGCATCACCATTGGCAACATTGACCAAGTGTGATCGAGCCTTCGGGTCAATCTGCACGGTTAGCTTGCCATAGCCGCGCTCGCTATCTTGCAGCGTTTGATCCAGCACCTTCTCCAAATCTGCTGCCTCAAGCGGTTTAAGCTGGAAAATGCGCGATCGGCTGACCAGCGCTTTGTTCACCTCGAAGTAAGGATTTTCGGTGGTTGCGCCAATCAAGACCACCGTGCCATTCTCCACCCATGGCAGCAAGGCATCCTGCTGGGCTTTGTTAAACCGATGCACCTCATCCACAAACAAAATCGTTTTCTGCCCATACATGCCGCGCTGCTCTTGGGCCGTTGCGATCGCCTCCCGGATTTCCTTTACGCCTGCCAGCACTGCGTTGATCGAAATGAAATGGGCGCGAGTCGTGTTGGCAATAATCCGCGCCAGCGTGGTCTTGCCAGTTCCGGGGGCGCCATAAAGGATCAGTGACGAAAGCTGATCGGCTTGAATCGCCCGCCGCAATAGCCGCCCCTGCCCCACGATGTGGTCTTGCCCCACAAACTCATCGAGCGATCGCGGACGCATCCGAGCTGCTAGCGGTGCATCCGTCTCGGCAAGGCGTTCCTGATGGTGCTGAAATAGATTCATAGCGGCAGATGGGGAGGGTTGCACGACGTTTGCTTAGCTTAGCAAGCTCCTTTGGCTTCGTTCGTTTCAATTTTGCTGCCGCTTGAATTTTCCTGGGCGACACTTTCTCGCAATCTTTACGCTAAAATCTTAGATCGCTGAAGCATTTTTCAAGCGTAAGCTTCCAAGACTAGCAAGCACAGAAAACGCAATCCAGACAACACAACACAACTGTAGCCGTGGCAAATATTAAGTCAGCAATCAAACGAGTTCAGATTGCAGAGCGCAACCGCCTGCACAACAAATCTTATAAGTCCGCTGTGAAGACGTTGATGAAGCGCTATTTGGCAGCAGTTGATGCCCATGCCGCCAATCCTTCTACTGAAACAGAGCAGGAGGTTCAGCAGCGCCTATCTGCTGCTGTCAGCAAAATTGACAAGGCAGTAAAGCGGGGAGTGCTACATCCTAACAACGGCGCTCGCAAGAAATCGCGGCTGGCGAAAGTGTTGAAGGCAAAGCAGGCTCCTACGGCATAACCTCAATAAATTTCCTAAGCTTTCATTGGGAGATCGCACTGCTTCTCCTGATGAAATTTAGGCTTTTAAACTTATGCAACTCGTTGATACCCACGTCCATCTTAACTTTGAGAGCTTTCAGGGGGACTTGGATAGGGTTGCTCAGGCCTGGCGCGAAGCGGGAGTTATCCGTTTGGTTCATTCCTGCGTTGAACCTGCAGAGTTCAGCCACATCCAGTCAATTGCCGATCGGTTTCCGGAACTTTCCTTTGCAGTCGGGCTACATCCACTGGATGCCGACAAATGGACTACAGAGTCTGCTGCCCAAATTTTGACACTGGCACAGTCAGATAGTCGAGTGGTAGCAATCGGCGAGCTAGGCTTGGATTTCTTCAAGGCTGAGAACCGGGAGCACCAGAAGCAGGTGTTTTTGGCACAGCTAAAGATTGCTGAGCAGCTTGATTTGCCGATCATAGTTCATTGCCGGGATGCAGCGGCAGAGATGGCAGCACTAATGCGTTCGTTTCGGGCGAGCGGCGGCAGGATCAAAGGCGTGATGCACTGCTGGAGCGGTACCCCTGAGGAAACCCTCTGGTTTTTAGAGCTAGGATTTTATGTCAGCTTCAGCGGCATTGTCACGTTTAAAAACGCAGTGCAGGTGCAGGAGTCAGCAAAGCTTGTGCCAAGCGATCGACTCTTGGTTGAAACAGATTGTCCGTTCCTTGCCCCTGTGCCAAAACGCAAGGAAGGGCGAAATCAGCCCGCCTATGTCCGCTATGTAGCTGAGCAGGTTGCTCATCTCCGCCAAGTTCCCCTCGAGCAACTTGCCACCGAAACTACGGCAAATGCCTGTCAGCTATTTAATTTGCCTCAGCTTGCCTAGCCCCCTGAGGCGGTTCAACCCTCAGCTCGATCGTGCCAATAACACAAATCCAGTTCCTTTAACACAAATTCAATACTCTGCGTCATAATGAGAATTGAAATAAAAATTATGAGGGCTACCAATTGGGTGGAGTCCATACCTGAGTCAGTGTCGCTGAAGCCTTGCAGGTCTGGATCACTCATTTTCTGCGTTTAGTTGACACTGCTTGCTGTTCGCGCTAAAATCACCTCTGCCATATTTCCCTGCAAAAATTGCAACTATTGGAATTCCTTCTAAGCAAACTAAGTGGCTACCTTTTTGATGCAGATTTTCTTGCTGTAAAAGATGGTCAAGCCGTAAAAGATAGCTTCAACACGCAACTGAGCAAAAGACAACCGAACTAGATTCAGTCTTCCCTAACGCGAAGGCTGAAGTTTTTTCGTCAATATACAAGCTGTACTGCCGGGATTGCGCCCCGCGATTGATTTGAGGAGCCGCATGAGTAACTTAACCCAACCCGCTATCCAATCCACCTCCACCACCCAACCTGCTGCCCAAACTGCTCCAGTCTTTACCCTACCTGACCTTGTTGAAATTCAGCGAGCTAGCTTCCGCTGGTTTTTGGAAGAAGGGCTGATCGAAGAACTCGATAGCTTTTCTCCTATTACTGACTATACGGGCAAACTGGAACTCCACTTCTTGGGTCAGAACTATAAGCTGCGCCGTCCCAAATATGACGTAGATGAAGCCAAGCGGCGGGATAGCACCTACGCGGTGCAGATGTATGTACCCACCCGCTTGATCAACAAAGAAACAGGCGAGATCAAAGAGCAGGAGGTTTTCATTGGCGATCTGCCGCTGATGACCGATCGGGGTACCTTCATTATCAACGGCGCTGAGCGAGTCATCGTCAACCAGATTGTTCGTAGTCCTGGCGTCTACTACAAGAAAGAGATCGATAAAAACGGACGTAGCGCCTTCAACGCCAGCCTGATCCCCAACCGGGGCGCATGGCTGAAGTTTGAAACTGACAAGAATGACTTGGTTTGGGTTCGCATTGACAAGACCCGCAAGCTCTCAGCACAGGTGTTGTTGAAGGCGCTGGGGCTGAGCGATGGCGAAATCTTTGATGCGTTACGTCACCCCGAATATTTCCAGAAGACGATCGAAAAAGAAGGACAGTTCAGCGAAGAAGAAGCGCTGATGGAACTGTACCGTAAGCTGCGTCCGGGCGAACCGCCAACGGTGTCAGGTGGGCAACAGCTGCTCGACTCTCGCTTCTTTGATCCCAAGCGCTATGATTTGGGACGCGTTGGTCGCTACAAGCTCAACCGTAAGCTGCGGCTGAACGTACCCGAAACAACTCGAATCCTGACTCCCCAAGATATCTTGGCGGCGATCGACTACTTAATCAATCTAGAGTTTGATATTGGCAACATCGATGACATCGATCACCTAGGCAACCGCCGAGTCCGATCGGTGGGCGAGCTGCTGCAAAACCAGGTGCGGGTCGGTTTAAACCGGCTAGAGCGAATCATCCGGGAACGGATGACGGTATCGGATGCCGATTCACTCACGCCCGCTTCCCTAGTCAACCCAAAACCATTGGTCGCTGCGATTAAAGAGTTCTTTGGCTCTTCTCAGCTCTCGCAGTTCATGGATCAGACCAATCCACTAGCAGAGTTGACGCACAAACGTCGTCTCAGTGCTCTGGGTCCGGGCGGTCTAACACGGGAACGGGCAGGTTTTGCGGTTCGAGACATTCACCCCTCGCACTATGGACGCATTTGCCCGATCGAAACGCCAGAAGGTCCTAACGCAGGTTTGATCGGCTCGTTGGCAACTCACGCCCGCGTGAATGCTTATGGCTTCGTGGAGACGCCATACTACAAAGTAGAGAATGGTCGCGTTCTGAAAGACCAAGCACCGCTCTACATGACTGCCGACGAAGAAGACGATCTCCGGGTGGCAGCCGGCGACGTAGCCATGGATGAGAACGGCTACCTACTGGGTGAGCAAGTACCTGTCCGTTATCGTCAGGAATTCACAACTTCCACCCCATTGGAAGTGGACTACGTGGCGATCTCGCCTGTCCAGATCATCTCGGTGGCAACATCCTTGATTCCGTTCCTGGAGCACGATGATGCGAACCGAGCCTTGATGGGATCAAACATGCAGCGTCAGGCAGTGCCACTCCTCCGCCCAGAGCGTCCGCTAGTGGGCACAGGGCTGGAAGCGCAAGCTGCCCGCGACTCCGGCATGGTGATCGTTAGTCGCGTTGATGGGGAAGTCACCTACGTAGACGCCAACCGCATTCGAGTCCGTAATGCTGAAGGCAAAGAGATCGAGCATCTTCTGCAAAAGTACAACCGCTCAAACCAGGACACCTGCTTAAACCAGCGTCCGATCGTGTTTGTGGGCGATCGCGTTGTTAAAGGGCAGATCATGGCAGACGGTTCAGCTACTGAGGGCGGCGAGATCGCGCTGGGTCAAAACGTGCTCGTGGCCTATATGCCCTGGGAAGGCTACAACTACGAAGACGCCATCCTGATTAGCGAGCGCTTAGTCTACGACGATGTTTACACTTCGATCCACATCGAGAAGTACGAAATCGAAGCGCGGCAAACCAAGCTAGGTCCTGAAGAGATCACCCGTGAAATCCCTAACGTGGGTGAAGACTCTCTGCGGCAGCTCGATGAAACCGGCATTATCCGCATTGGGGCATGGGTTGAGAGCGGCGATATTCTGGTGGGCAAAGTCACGCCTAAAGGTGAGTCTGACCAGCCGCCCGAAGAGAAACTGCTGCGAGCCATCTTCGGCGAAAAGGCGCGAGATGTGCGAGACAACTCGCTGCGCGTTCCTAACGGTGAGAAGGGTCGTGTGGTAGATGTGCGGGTGTTTACCCGTGAGCAGGGCGACGAACTGCCGCCTGGTGCCAACATGGTGGTGCGGGTCTATGTCGCACAAAAACGCAAAATCCAGGTGGGCGACAAGATGGCAGGTCGGCACGGTAACAAGGGGATTATCTCCCGGATCCTGTCGAAGGAAGACATGCCCTACTTGCCAGACGGTACGCCGATCGATATTGTGTTGAACCCGCTAGGTGTGCCTTCCCGGATGAATGTGGGTCAGGTGTTTGAGTGTCTGCTGGGCTGGGCTGGGCATAACCTGGGTGTGCGCTTTAAGATGATTCCCTTCGATGAAATGCACGGCGAAGAGGCATCGCGTTTAACCACCCACGGCAAAATCATGGAAGCGCGGGAGAAGACGGGGCAAGATTGGGTATTTAACCCAGATAACCCTGGCAAAATCCCGGTCTATGACGGTCGTACCGGGGAGCCGTTCGATCGCGCCGTGACAATTGGCAAAGCCTACATGCTGAAGCTGGTTCACTTAGTAGACGATAAGATCCACGCTCGTTCGACGGGTCCGTACTCGCTAGTGACGCAGCAGCCGTTGGGCGGTAAAGCTCAGCAGGGCGGTCAGCGCTTTGGAGAAATGGAAGTATGGGCGCTGGAGGCCTTTGGTTCTGCCTATATCCTGCAGGAGTTGCTGACGGTGAAGTCAGATGACATGCAGGGTCGTAACGAAGCTCTTAATGCGATCGTCAAGGGCAAAGCTATCCCTCGTCCTGGCACGCCAGAGTCCTTCAAGGTGCTGATGCGAGAGCTGCAGTCGCTCTGTCTGGATATTGCGGCTCACAAACTGCAAACCCAGGAGGACGGCACCAGCCGCGATACAGAGGTCGATCTGATGGCCGATGTGGGCAACCGTCGCACACCCTCCCGTCCCACTTATGAATCCATTTCCCGTGACGAAATGGAAGAGATCGAAGACTAGTTCAAGGGATGCATCAGGAGGCAATAGGAATTGGGGAATGTTCGATGCAATTTCCCATTCCTATTGCCTAAACCTGGCTCAATTCCTGACATGCCGAAAAATGAGGAAGTAACTAACGATGCCTAAGCTAGAGCAGCGATTCGATTACGTCAAAATTGGTCTTGCCTCTCCAGAGCGAATTCGGCAGTGGGGCGAACGCACCCTCCCCAATGGAATGGTGGTGGGTGAAGTTACCAAGCCGGAAACCATCAACTACCGGACGCTGAAGCCGGAGATGGATGGCTTGTTCTGTGAGCGGATTTTTGGCCCTGCTAAAGATTGGGAGTGTCACTGCGGTAAATATAAGCGGGTCCGGCACCGGGGAATTGTTTGCGAACGGTGCGGTGTAGAAGTCACCGAATCTCGCGTTCGGCGGCACCGCATGGGCTACATTAAGCTGGCAGCTCCAGTTGCCCATGTCTGGTATCTCAAAGGGATTCCCAGCTACATGGCAATTCTGCTAGATATGCCGCTGCGAGATGTTGAGCAGATCGTCTATTTCAACTCTTATGTAGTCTTGAATCCCGGTAACGCCGAGAACCTCAGCTACAAGCAGCTGCTGACTGAGGATCAGTGGTTGGAGATCGAAGACCAGCTTTACAGCGAAGATTCGCAGCTAACTGGAATTGAGGTTGGCATTGGGGCAGAAGCGCTCCAGCGCCTCCTGCAAGATCTAAACCTGGAGCAAGAAGCTGAAACCCTGCGGGAAGACATTGCTTCTGCTAAGGGACAAAAGCGTGCCAAGCTGATCAAGCGGCTGCGCGTGATCGACAACTTTGTGGCAACGCGATCGCAGCCCGACTGGATGATTCTCTCAGTAATTCCGGTGATTCCGCCCGATCTACGCCCGATGGTGCAGCTAGACGGTGGACGTTTTGCCACCTCTGACTTGAACGATCTCTACCGTCGCGTCATCAACCGGAACAACCGCCTCGCCCGCCTTCAAGAGATTCTGGCTCCGGAGATCATCGTCCGTAACGAAAAGCGGATGCTTCAGGAAGCCGTAGACGCGCTGATTGATAACGGACGTCGGGGTCGGACTGTGGTGGGGGCAAACAACCGCCCGCTGAAGTCTCTATCAGACATCATCGAAGGCAAACAGGGTCGATTCCGGCAAAACCTGCTGGGCAAGCGGGTAGACTACTCCGGACGATCGGTAATTGTAGTCGGTCCGAAGCTGAAGATTCACCAGTGCGGTTTGCCGCGTGAAATGGCGATCGAGCTATTCCAGCCGTTCGTGATTCACCGCTTGATTAAGCAAGGCTTAGTCAACAACATCAAGGCAGCGAAAAAGCTGATCCAGCGCAACGATCCCCAGATTTGGGACGTGCTGGAAGAAGTGATCGACGGGCACCCTGTGTTGCTGAACCGAGCACCCACGCTACACCGATTGGGGATTCAGGCCTTCGAGCCAATCTTGGTGGAAGGACGTGCCATTCAGATTCACCCGCTGGTTTGTCCTGCCTTCAACGCTGACTTTGACGGTGACCAAATGGCGGTTCACGTGCCGCTGTCACTGGAATCCCAGGCAGAAGCGCGGCTGCTGATGCTGGCATCCAATAATATCTTGTCGCCAGCCACGGGCAGACCGATCGTCATGCCCAGCCAAGACATGGTGTTGGGCTGCTACTATCTCACCGCAGAGAACCCAGCCGCCACACTGGGCGCTGGGCGCTACTTCTCCAGCCTGGATGATGTGATCATCGCCTACGACCAAAAGCAGGTCGATATTCACTCTTATGTTTGGGTGCGCTTCGACGGCGAGGTGGAAGGCGAAGAAAACACAGAGCCTACTCAAATCGACCAAGGTGAGGGCGGCATCGTTACCAAGCATTACCCCTATCGCCGTATCCGTGAAGATGCCGACGGCAACATCATTTCGCAATACATCAAGACCACGCCTGGACGCATCATCTACAACAAAACTATCCAAGATGCACTCCTCGTCTAGGAATTCAACCTAGACAGTTGAACTGGTTGATCGGGTAGGGAAGTCCTACCCGATCAACCGCTTTGATTCACATACTCACCATGCATTGAAGGGCAGAGATCAATGACGGAAGAGCAGAAAGCAACGAAAGCTGAGCAGAAAACGATTTTTCGCAATCGAGTTGTAGACAAAGGGCAGCTCAAAAAGTTGGTTGCCTGGGCATTCACTCATTACGGAACGGCACGTACTGCTCAGATGGCAGACGATCTCAAAGATTTGGGCTTCCGGTTTGCCACCAAAGCTGGAGTTTCCATTAGCGTGGACGACCTGCAGGTGCCTCCCAGCAAGCGTCAGCTCTTAGAAGCGGCTGAAGAAGAAATTCGGGATACGGAATCTCGCTATACGCGTGGCGAAATCACCGAAGTTGAGCGGTTCCAAAAAGTAATTGATACCTGGAACGGTACCAGCGAAGAGCTGAAAGACGAAGTGGTGCGCCACTTTAAGTCGAACGATCCGCTGAACTCCGTCTACATGATGGCGTTCTCTGGCGCCCGAGGTAATATCTCACAGGTGCGGCAGCTAGTGGGAATGCGTGGACTGATGGCAAATCCGCAGGGGGAAATTATTGACCTGCCGATTAAAACTAACTTCCGTGAAGGCTTAACGGTTACAGAATATATTATTTCGTCTTACGGAGCGCGCAAAGGCTTAGTAGACACTGCCCTCCGTACAGCCGACTCAGGATACCTGACTCGCCGCCTTGTGGACGTGTCGCAGGATGTCATCATCCGCGAAAACGACTGTAATACGGAGCGTGGTATCCCAGCTCGTAGCATGACTGACGGCGAGCGAGTCCTCATCAAACTAGAAGACCGACTGCTGGGTCGGGTAGCTGCCAGAGATATCCTTCATCCTGAAACAGGTGAGGTGATTGTTGCCCGGAATCAGGCAATTTCTGATGAACTTGCCCGCAAAATTGGCAAAGCAAAGGTTGAAGAAGTGTTGGTGCGTTCGCCCCTCACTTGTGCTGCCTCGCGATCGGTCTGCCAGACCTGCTATGGCTGGAGCCTTGCCCACGCCTCGGAGGTGGATTTGGGCGAAGCGGTTGGTATTATTGCTGCCCAGTCCATTGGTGAACCGGGTACACAGCTAACGATGCGGACGTTCCACACCGGTGGTACGTTCACGGGCGAAGTGGCACAGCAGGTGAGAGCCTCTTTTGATGGAACCGTACGGACGAAGCCCAAGCAGTTCCGCTCGCGTCAGTACCGCACCAGCCATGGTCAAGATGCCGTGATCGCTGAGGTCAGCGTTGATGTGACGGTGGAAGCAGGCGATCGCAAAGAAACCTCTACTGTGCCGCCGGGTTCAATTGTCTTCGTCCGGGATGGCAGCGTAGTCAAAGCGGGTCAAATTCTCGTGGAGATGGTGACAGCGGGACGCGGTCGCAAAGTGACTGAAAAAGCAACGAAAGAAGTTGCTTCTGACTTGGCTGGCGAAATCAAATTCGCCGATGTTGTGCCAGAAGAAAAGAAAGACCGGCAGGGCAACACCACCCGCATTGCTCAGCGCGGCGGCTTGATCTGGATTTTGTCTGGAGAAGTTTACAACCTGCCGCCTGGTGCAGAGCCTATAGTGAAGAACGGCGATCGGGTCGATTCCACCAGCATCTTGGCGGAAACGAAGCTCATCACCGAGAATGGCGGCGTTGTTCGCATCCCGCAAGAAACCGAAGGCAAAGGTGGACGGGAGATCGAGATTATTACCGCATCGGTGCTGCTGGATGAAGCAAAAGTAACGATGGAAAGCCAGCAGGGTCGTGAGCAGTACATGATCGAGACGCTGCATAACCAGCGCTTCTCGTTGATTGCTACCCCTGGCACCAAAGTCACCAATGGACAAGTTGTGGCAGAATTGATCGACGATCGCTACCGGACTCAAACCGGCGGTATCATCAAGTTCTCTGGCGTTGAAGTAGCGAAGAAGGGCAAACCCAAACAGGGCTATGAGGTGGTCAAGGGCGGCACACTGCTCTGGATTCCCGAAGAGGCTCACGAAGTTAACAAAGACATTTCGCTGCTGATGGTTGAGGACGGTCAGTTCGTTGAGGCGGGCACCGAAGTCGTAAAAGACATCTTCTGTCAGAGCAGTGGCGTGATAGAAGTGACGCAGAAGAACGATATTCTGCGGGAAATTGTGATTAAGCCGGGCGAGCTGCATTTGGCAGACAATCCAGAAGCAGTGATGTCAAAGCACGAGACGATCGCCAATCCGGGGCAGGAAGTCATGCCAGGATTGACGGTGGACGAACTGCGCTACGTTGAGTATGTCGATTCTCCAGAAGGACCTGCCTTGCTGCTACGTCCAGTCACGGAGTTTCATGTGCCCGATGTGCCCTCTGTTCCCAGCCAGGCTTCTACTCGTGAAGATGCTGGGCGTGCCATTCAACTTCGTGCGATTCAGCGGATTCCTTACAAGGACAGCGAGCGGGTTAAATCGGTGGAAGGACTTGAGCTGGTACGAACCCAGCTCGTGCTGGAGATCGACGAAGACACCCCACAGCTTGCTGCTGACATTGAGCTGGTTCCTGATGAAACTGATGCCAACACCATGCGCCTGCAGCTGGTGATCCTGGAATCACTGGTGATCCGTCGTGATATGGCAGCCGACCAAACCCAAGGCAGCACCCAAACTCGCCTGCTGGTGAAGGACGGCGACCAAATTGCACCAGGATCGGTCGTTGCCCGCACTGAAATCCTCTGTAAGGAGGCGGGCGAAGTGCGCGGGATTCGAGAAGGCGGCGAAGCAATTCGGCGCGTGTTGGTGATGCGAACGGCAGACTGTGAAGTGATCGACACTCAAGGTAAAACCCTCAAGGTGAAAGAAGGCGATCTACTGGTTGCAGGCACGGAAATTGCATCCGGCGTTGCGCTCACTGAGTCGGGTCAGGTCTTGTCGATCAATGGTGCTGAGGTGACCATGCGGACTGCCCGTCCTTATCGAGTGTCAGGTGGAGCTGTGCTACACATCGACGATGGTGACTTGGTGCAGCGGGGCGATAACCTGGTGCTGCTGGTATTTGAGCGCGCTAAAACTGGAGACATCATTCAGGGTCTACCTAGAATTGAAGAACTGCTAGAGGCGCGCAAACCTAAAGAAGCCTGCATTCTGGCCAAGCGTCCGGGAACTGCTCAAGTTGTCTATAGCGATGATGAAACGGTAGAGATTAAGGTCATCGAAGACGATGGCGTGACTTCCGAATACCAGCTAACACCCGGGCAAAACGTGATGGTGATGGATGGTCAGCATGTGGGTGCGGGTGAACCGTTGACCGACGGACCTGCCAACCCCCACGAAATTCTGGAAACCTTCTTCGAGTATCACCGGGAGTCAGAAGGGATTCACGAAGCTTCG
This sequence comes from Phormidium tenue FACHB-886, assembly GCF_014764505.1. Classification (GTDB taxonomy): domain Bacteria; phylum Cyanobacteriota; class Cyanobacteriia; order Elainellales; family Elainellaceae; genus FACHB-886. Next base: position 336,729 of record NZ_JACXWX010000002.1, on the reverse strand, counting down.
CTCAAGAGCTTGCAGGCAGTGCAGACGTTCTTGGTGAACGAGGTGCAGTCTGTGTATCAGTCGCAGGGTATCGACATCTCCGATAAACACATCGAGGTGATCGTGCGTCAGATGACCTCAAAGGGTCGAATCGACGATGGGGGTGATACAACGATGCTGCCCGGTGAGCTAGTGGAACTGCGCCAGATCGACCAGGTCAACGAAGCGATGTCGATTACCGGCGGTGCTCCGGCTCAGTATACGCCTGTGCTGCTGGGTATCACTAAAGCCTCGCTCAACACGGACAGCTTTATCTCGGCTGCCAGCTTCCAGGAGACCACTCGCGTTCTGACTGAAGCGGCGATCGAAGGCAAGTCGGACTGGCTGCGCGGCTTGAAGGAAAACGTAATCATTGGACGTTTGATCCCAGCAGGTACAGGCTTCAACGCCTACGAAGAAGCTGCTACCGTTGAGATCGACCCCATCTACGAAGGCAGTGTCTTCGAGGATGACATCGACCTAACTGATGTGGTGCTAGATGACCGTACGGCCCGCAGCTACGATCGTGATGGTGGTTTTGAAGTGTTCCCATCACCGGGAGTGCGACCGCCTCAAGAGCTAGGTGACTTTGGAGATAACTTTAGCGCCAAGGCTACCAGCGACGAAGAGGAGGAGGATACCTACTCGGCTGCAATTCTAGATGATGAAGACGAGTTTGAAGAGGAAGACATCGAGCTCGATGAGTAGCATTTAATCTCATCTATTGTGATTCCCGACCGCATGCGGTACTGCTTTTCTGTTGTATGATATGCTTCACGCAATATACAACAGAGAACTACCCTCCAGTTGAGCGCAAAGCGCTATAATCAGAGCCTTTAAAGGAAAAAGGGGACCCATGGGTCCCTTTTTTGTTTTGTCTTGATTTTGTTTTGTCTTGGCTTTGTCGTCTTTGGGAAGACCAAGCGCCATCATGGCGATCTTTCCTACACAAGAGCCCCATTACGCAAGGCTTTGAGCAGGAAGATTTGTCCTAACAGGCATAGCACTACATCAATCCGACAATCGCTATCAATCCAACAATCGCTCAAACTGTAGTCAATTGAAGTCCTTGATTCAGCTTGCCGCTACGATAGCCTTCCAGATCCAAGGTGACATAGACAAATCCATAGGATTGAAACGCTTCTACTAAAGCTGGTAGCTCTGTCGTCAACACAAATTCTTTAATTTGCTCAGGCAACAGCTCAATCCGGGCTGTTTCTCCATCCGATCGAACTCGCAGATTCTTCAACCCCAGCTTTCGTAAGTATCGTTCAGCTCTGCCAACACGCTGAAGCTTAGCGATCGTAATCTCTTCGCCATAGGGAAAACGAGAGCTGAGACAGGGCTGGGCGGGTTTGTCCCACCAGGGCAAACCGAGCTGCTTTGAGAGTTGACGAACTTCTAATTTGCTAACGCCCACTTCGGCGAGAGGCGATCGTGCCCCTCGTTCTTTTGCCGCCTGAATGCCGGGTCGGTAGTCTAGTAAATCATCGGCATTCACACCGTCTACCACATAAAGGTAGCCCCGCTCTAGCGCTAGCGGCTTTAGCGTATCATGCAGCTCACTTTTGCAGAAATAACAGCGATTGACCGGATTTGCCGTGTAGTTTGGGTTATCCATTTCATGAGTTTGGACAATTTCGTGAGCAATTCCAATCTCAGCAGCTTGAATCCGGGCATCCTCCAGATCTTCTGGTAAAAGCGACGGTGACTCAGCCGTGATCGCAACTGCCCGATCGCCCAATACATCATGAGCAATTTTAGCAACCAAGGTGCTATCAATGCCGCCCGAATAGGCAATCAGCGCTCGATCCATTTCAGCAAACAGCGCTCTTAGGGCTTCAAGTTTTTCATCTAACATGGCACTAACCTAAAAAAGCTGAGGCTCCGCAATTGTTGCACTCCTCTAGCCTAACGAATTCTACAGCGCCTCGAGCTGAGGCAGCCCCAGCTCAGCCATTGTTTAACTTGATGCTGACTGTCGTAGATGCTGAACCAGCGCCTGCAAGCCCAGCCGATAGCTATCTGCTCCAAAGCCGCTGATTTGTCCGACTGCTACAGGCGCAATATAAGAATGATGGCGGAAGGGTTCGCGGCGGTGAATATTGCTGAGGTGAACTTCAACCGTCGGTAGCGCCACCGCTGCAATCGCATCTCGAATTGCTACGCTGGTGTGGGTGTAGGCAGCAGGGTTAATCAAAATCCCTTGGTGCTGCCCGATCGCCGCTTGAATTGCATCAACCAGCGCCCCTTCATGATTAGTCTGAAAAGCAGAAACCTTAACCTGCAGGGCAGCAGCTTCCTGCTCTAGAAGCCGATCAATCCCTTCTAGAGTGGTTTGACCGTAGATGCCAGGTTCTCGCTTTCCTAGCAGATTGAGGTTAGGACCGTGAAGGACAAGAATACTTAGCAAGGGGGTGACAAGCCAGTGGAGTGATGAGTAGAGTGCTGGAAATTAAGACATAATAGCCAGCTAGCTATAAACAAGCTAGCTGGCTATCAAAATTTTAATAAGGTTTGGATCGCTAAAATTCAAACGAATTAGCGACTCCGTCGGTCTGAATCTCTAACGGGGATTGGAATCGGCTCTGGTTCTGGCTCAGCTTCTGGACCCAGTAGAGTTTCAATCAGCCTGCGAGTCCATTCCTTTAGCTTCTCCAGCACTTTTTCGATGTAATCCATCTCTCGGATAGCTCCTTCCAAACTGTAAGCCTAGAACCGCCAAACTAGAAATCTTTGATCGAGAATCGAGGATATCGAATCTAGACGTATGGTGTTTGACCTTACCTTCTCATCATAACCAATCGGGCGAAATGATCAAGGGTGTTTGAATTCAATTCATCCCTAAGGTGGAAGTTAAGCAGGCAATATTCCTCCTAAAGTTGAACCCCAGCGGTTTTTCTGTTTACTATTATCCACTGGCAGCCAGCACTTGATTGAGGCTCTGCCGCACCGCACTAGCTGATTTTTCCAACCCTTGGCGCTCTGCCTGCGTAAGCTCTAGCTCAAAAATTCGCTCAACGCCGCCGCAGCCCAGCTTAACCGGAACGCCGATATAGAGATCATTGAGTCCGTATTCGCCCTGCAGATGAGCCGCAACCGGCAAAATGCGAGGTTGGTTCAGCAGAATAGCTTCTACCATCAGATAAACTGCGGCAGCTGGTGCATAGTAGGCTCCACCCGTTTTAAGCAGCTCTACGACCTCTGCGCCGCCGTTGCGAGTCCGATCGATTAGCCGCTCGATTGTTGCTGAGGGCAGGAGATCGGCAATCGGGATGCCATTCACTGTGGAATAGCGGGGCAGCGGCACCATGAGATCGCCATGGCTACCCAGCACCATCGCCCGTACATCTGCCGCTGAAATGCCTAGCTCCATGGCAATGAAAGTTTGGAAACGGGCTGAATCTAGAACGCCTGCCATACCCATTACCCGATGGGGCGGCAAACCGCTTGCCTGCCATACCAGGTAGGTCATTGTATCCAGAGGATTGGTGACCACAATCAGCAGCGCGTCGGGCGAGTGGGCGATCGCCTGTTTTGCGGCATGGGTAACGATCTCGGCATTAGTCCGAAGCAAATCGTCTCGACTCATGCCGGGTTTGCGGGGCAGCCCCGCCGTAATCACAATAATGTCTGAGCCGTGAGTATCGGCATAGTCAACCGCACCAATGATCTTGCGGCTGTGTCCTTCAATGCCGCTGGACTGGGTCAGGTCAAGCGCAACCCCTTGAGGACGACCGGGTAGCACATCCAGCAGCACTACATCTGCCAGGTTTTTTTCGGCGATCTGCTGGGCTAACGTGCTGCCAACATTTCCAGAACCGACGATCGACACCCGAGGAGAACGGCAAGCAGGCGGAGAAAAATTAATCATATGAGGCTTCCCAACAGGGCTTTAGCAGGTCGCTTCCCTAGAGGGATGCCTCGATTGTGGCTCTGCTGCAGGCAGAATCGCTGAAAAATTAATTAACCTTTTCTAATTGGTCAGCTCTTAGCCAGATATTGGGGGTTGGTACGTAACCAAACTTCACCAATGCATAGTCGCCCCGCAGCTCTACCACTTCGCCTTTCGTCTGAAAAAGGTAGGACGGGAAGCGAACATCGCTGGCTTTTGCCTCTAGGCTATTTTCTAGCTTTTCGCGAACGGCGCGAACTACATCTCCTCTTTTAACTGCCATAGATTTTAGTTGATAAAAGTAGACAAGCTGAGGGTAATAGCCTTGATTCTACCTGCAAATCTGAAAGTTCTGTTAAGAAGCTAGCTTTGTTGGTCTGTATTCTAGTCGTTAAGCGGAGCTTGAATGCTGTATGTCCCGTCTGGGTTTTTAACCACTTTACCGCCCAGCGCCTCGATCCGGCTGACTGCCGTTTTTTGGGTGCGCTCGTCTGGAGCTGAGCTGAGTACCATCGTCCAAGCGCCTACTTGGGCAGTTTTGCTGGTGGGGTTGCGGGTGAGGAAATCCACGGTTTGCTGAGAAGTTTGGGCGACGGTATCACTGCCAGGAACCGTGGAGGCACGCGCCCACTCCGCCGCTGTTGTAAAAGATTGACGAGCCGCTTCGGCATCTCCCAAAAACAAAAGCTGGTCAATGCCCAACTGTCGCCAAGCGTAGTATGAGCCGGGAGGAACGTTTGGCTTGAGGAACTGTAGCCCTCGTTGCATTGCAGCAACCGATCGCTCTGGCTGCCCTGCATAGAGTGCCGTGCTCGTGGAAGCATAGGTATAAGCCTCCAGAAAATAGGGATCGCGGCTCAAAATAACATCAAAATAGTCCGCGCTGAGCTGATAGTCTGTTTTTTGGCGAGCCACATCATCGCCAAAGTATTGCAAGAAATTGAGATATGCCCAATCTGCAATCAGGTTATTGAAGCCAAACGGGGGGAGCACCTTTAGCAGCGACAGGCGAGTCTGTTCAATTTGCGTGTCTCGTTGGATCTGTTCTACGGTTGCTATTTGACTTTTGTTGAGAAGACGTTGGAGCTGAGGGACTTGAAGCGCAGCGAGCGCCCCTACACAAAGCAGGATAACCAGAGCCAATCCGACTCCCTGCTGCCACCTGCGCTGAGTTGCCTGCATCATCTCTCCCCTTTTGAGCTGAAGGACGTATAAGCTACGAGACTCAGTGTACCCAAGCGACAGCGGAATCGTTTTGGGTTGTGGAATTTTTGACCAAGACAGTGCGCTGTCCTACGCGTTACCTTTCGAGTAGGGGTTAATTAGAGGTTAATTCAGTAGGATTGTTGATTCTCAGAATGGGAATGTCAAGATCAAAATAGCTACAGCTTCGTTCCTCACACCGCCATGCCAGACCGTATCTCAATTGCTCAGCACTACCATGAACGCACTAAATACCATCCCGACACGCTTAAGGACAATCAGCTTGATTGGTCGAAGCAGCCGATCCCTTTTAAGGAGTATAAGATTGGCGCCACTTTTGACCTCAAGCCTTATCTAAGCGATGAAACGAACGATGAAGTGAGCAAAGAAGCTGAATTGGCTCAGCGGCTCTCTCGTCTGCTGTTTTGCAGCTACGGGCTAACGGTGCGAATGATGACCCGCATGAGCGGCGAGATGGTGTACCTGAGAGCCGCCCCTTCAGCAGGGGGTTTGTACCCAGCAGAGGTGTATCTGCTCTCCAGGGGAACGCCACTGCTGCCCGCTGGATTGTATAACTACCAGGCACAGACGCACTCGCTGTTGCGCTTTTGGGATAGCAAGGTCTGGGAAAGCCTGCAGAATGCCTGCTTCTGGCATCCCAGCCTGGATCACACCCAGATGGCGATCGTGGTGACGGCAGTTTTTTATCGATCGAGCTGGCGCTATCAAGACCGCGCCTATCGCCGCATCTTCTTAGATACAGGGCATCTGCTTGGCAATTTAGAGCTAGCCAGTGCTTTGAATGACTTTCGTCCGCATTTGATTGGCGGTTTTATGGATAATGCCATGAACCGATTGCTGTATCTCGATCCACAGCAGGAAGCCGTCACAGCCGTGTTAGCACTTGCCGATCGCTTGACGCTGCGCGAAAACTTGCCCTTGTCCCCCACGGCGCTTGCTTCAGCCACCCAGTTTGAGTATCCACAAATTGCCGATGGCGATCTGCTGCCCCATCTGCATCAGGCAACGCAAATTCCCGATGCGGTAAATTCACCTTCTTTAAAAACTTTGGTTGAAGCGCAGCAGCCAGAACCGCCTTCTCAAGCAGATAAATACAACTTTCCGTTTTGCCTGAAGATGTCAATGCGAACGGATTCTCCTATCAGTTGGGGCGACAGCACCAGCCGTGACTCAGCAGTTCGGCTGAGCGAGCTGCGGAACACGATTATCAAACGGCGATCGACCCGTGCCTTCAGTGGGGCAGAGCTGAGCCTAGCAGAACTGCAAGCCCTGCTGGATTTCACCTATCAGCCGCAAAACTCACTGGATCAAGGGCTAGATCCCAATCCTGATTATTTTGATTTGGGTTTAATCGAAACCTTTATTGCTGTGTCAGGTGTAGCAGGGCTGGAGGAAGGCTGCTACTACTATGCGCCCAAAGCGCAAGAGCTCCGGCAAATTCGCTTTAAGAACTTCCGGCGAGAGCTGCATCGGTTGTGCTTGGGGCAAAATCTGGGGCGGGATGCAGCAGCCGTGCTGATTCACACTGCCGATCTGCAGAAGGCGGTGGCACAGTATGGCGATCGCGCCTATCGCTACTTGCACATGGACGCTGGGCATTTAGGACAGCGTTTGAACCTGGCTGCAATTCGGTTGGGCTTGGGGGTCAGCGGCATTGCTGGATTTTTTGATGATGAAGTCAATGAAGTGCTGGGCATTCCCACCGACGAAGCCGTGCTGTATATTACGACGCTGGGTCGTCCTCGATAGCGCATGGAGAACTTACGGGATTTACGGGTCAAAGAATTTGGGGAGCAAGGCTTGCTGCAGCGGCTGCAGGCATTTTGCCCCGCAGAAGTAATCGGCGACGATGCAGCAGTGCTGTCTGTGGAGGTGGGCTATCGGCTGGTGGTGACGACCGATACGCTAGTGGACGGCGTTCACTTCAGCGTGGGCATGGCTGCCCCCCACATTCAGACGACCTCCCCTTACGATGCAGGCTGGCGGGCAGTGGCTGCCAATCTTTCTGATCTGGCAGCCATGGGGGCAGCGCCGATCGGCATCACGATCGGGCTGGCGCTACCGGGCGATTTGCCTGTGGCATGGGTTGAGCAATTATATGAAGGCATGACTGCCTGTTTACAGCCGTCTGGGACAGCGATCGTGGGTGGGGATGTCTGTCGATCGCCTGTTCTCAGTGTGAACATTACTGCGCTGGGTCAGGTTTTACAGCAGCAGGGAATTTATCGCGCGGCGGCTCAGCCTGGAGATGCGATCTTAGTGACAGGCGCGCATGGAGCTTCTAGAGCGGGCTTGGAGCTGTTGCTGCATCCAGAGGAAGGGAAAGGCTTGACCGACGAGCAGCGCCATGGGCTGATACAAGCGCATCAGCATCCTGTACCTCGGCTGGATGTAGTGGAGCGGTTGCGTTCGGTTCTGACAAATCCGCTGAGCGAGTCGTCCCCCGCCTCAATCCACTATTGGGCAGCGGGGATGGACTCTAGCGACGGGCTTGCCGATGCGGTGCTGCAGATTTGCCGGGCGAGCGGCGTGGGGGCAAAGCTCGATCGTCGTGCTATTCCTTTGCCCAAAGGGTTGAGCGACTGGGTAGGAGAGAAACAGGCGATCGAATGGGCGCTGTATGGCGGGGAGGATTTTGAACTGGTGCTGTGTTTGCCACAAGGACAGGCAGCAGCGCTGCTAGCGCTGCTGAGAGGAGCGGCGATCGTGGGACAGATTACAGCAGAACCAGGTGTGATTTTGCAGGACAGCCAAGGAGAATATCCCGATGAAATCCTGTCGCTAAACCGAGGGTTTCAGCATTTTGGCTAAGAGCAGTATCGATGCCGGTAGAGATTAGTCAATTGTGATTTCTCGAATGCCGTCTTTTGCATTCCCTGACGCTTCTGCGTTCGGCTGCTTCTGACCAAACCATTCGTTTACCTGTTGTTTGGCGGAGTCCTGCACTTCAGGCGTAATGCACATGGCCACTGCACCCAGCGCTGCCACTAAGGTGCCAAGATCGTCAGCGTAGCCAGAAATGGGGATGAAGTCTGGGATGGCATCCGTTGGCAGGATTAAATACGCCAAAGCAGAATAGATCACGGTCTTTGCCCAGATCGGCGTTTCAGGGCGCTGAGCGGCAAAGTATAGAACCAGCGCTTTCTCAATGACCTCTCTGCCTGCAACTACCGCAAAGCCTTTTAGCTTTTCCCAAAAGTTTTGCTCAGATTCCATACTCCCCCTAATTCGAATCTATTAAAAGTGCTTTCTCAATCAACTTAGCGCGACGGTGATGATTTAAGGCGTCACTCTAAGTAGAGATTATACGAATAGTTTAGAAGAGTTTAGCGATCGCGAAAAAGCCTCCATCGACAGGTTTATAGTTAAGGCTGCTCGACTCGCCGTACGGCAATAATTAACCCCCGCTTGACCCCGTCCAGCACGGCAATGTCGGTGAGATGACCCATGGGTCGAAACCCGAAATGATCAAAGAGCTTGCGGCTGCCTACGTTGTGATCGAAATACATGGCTAGCAGGGTTGTGACACCGACTTGAGGACAGGCGTCGATCATCTTCTGCACCAGCAGTTTGCCATAGCCTTGGCGCTGATGCTGCGGGGCAATATAGATACTGATTTCTGCTGTAGCCAGATAAGCAGGACGCCCACTATAAAACGAGGTGAGACTGATCCAAGCGGCGATCTTCCCCTCTACTTCCAGCACCCAGAGTGGTCGTTTATCCGGCGTATATTGCTGAAACCACTGCAGGCGGCTCTCGACGGTGATTGGTTCTAGATCGGCAGTGGCAATGCGCGAGGGAATAGCAGCGTTATAGATCTCAACAATCGCAGATAAATCAGAAGATTGGGCGTCCCGGATGATCATAAGTTTGAAGCAATCAGCGATCGATATTAAAACAAATAATGAGTTTTGAAAAAGTGAGCAACGATTCTACTGCTGATGCACCCAATGTAGTAGGGTCAGTGTTTTATGGGGTTGCAACTATGGTAGATACACTCATCAAGGGTGGACGCATCGTGACAGCAGTAGACGATTACAGCGCTGATATCCTAATCAGAGACGGACAAATTGAAGCGATCGCCCGCAATCTATCCCCTGACTCTGCTACCGTTCATGATGCCAGCAATCTGCTAGTGATGCCGGGCGGGGTTGATGTCCATACGCATATGGAGTTTCCGCTGGGCGATGCCGAAACCTGCGATACGTTTGAAACGGGGACGCGATCGGCAGCTTTTGGCGGTACCACCACGATCGTCGATTTTGCCCTACAGCAGCGCGGCGAAACGCCGAAACAAGCGCTCGATCGACGGCTTGCCACAGCAGAACCAAAAGCCTGTGTGGATTACAGCTTTCATATTATTTTAACGGACGTGACCCCGGAGACGCTGGCAGAGCTGCCGGATATCATCGATCGGGATGGCATTTCTAGCTTCAAAATGTTCATGGCGTATCCGGGTGTGCTAATGGTGGATGACGCCGGAATTTTCCGGGCGATGCGCCAAGTCGGAACGCATGGCGGAATGATTAATGTCCACGCGGAGAACGGTAGCGTGATTCAGGTATTGATTGAAGAAGCACTAGCGCAAGGAAACACCTCGCCCAAATATCATGCTCTGACGCGACCCCGAATTATGGAAGCAGAAGCTTCGCATCGGGCAATTCGGCTGGCAGAGCTAGCGGAAGTACCCGTATATTTGGTTCACCTCTCGGCGAAAGAAGCGCTGGAAACTGTGGTGGAAGCTCGCGATCGCGGACTGCCTGCCTTTGCCGAAACCTGCCCCCACTACTTGTTTCTGAGCATCGAGGAATACGATCGCCCCGACTTTGAACCCGCCAAATTTGTGATGACACCGCCGCTGCGCGAAAAAGACTGTCAGGATGCCCTCTGGCGCGGACTGCGGTTTGACGATCTACAGATTGTTTCCACCGATCACTGTCCGTTTTGCTTCAACGAAAACCCTTACGGCATTCATCGCTCGAAGCAGCTCGGACGCGATAATTTTGAGAAAATTCCCAACGGCGCACCGGGCGTAGAATTTCGTCTGCCGCTGCTGTTTGACGGGGGCGTGGGGACGGGTAGACTGTCGATCAATCGGTTTGTGCAGCTTACCGCTACTGCCCCTGCCAAGATGTTTGGGCTGTTTCCGCGCAAAGGGACGATCGCGGTGGGCAGCGATGCGGATTTGGTGCTGTTTGACCCGCAAAAATCCCACATATTGAGCGCCAGTACGCACCACTCGGCTGTGGATTACTCGCTTTATGAGGGGCGGCAGGTGACGGGCAAAGTGGAGAAGGTGTTTTTGCGCGGGGAACTGGTGGTGGATGGCGATCGCTGGCTGGGCGGGGCAGGCAGAGGGCAGTTTCAGCGGCGATCGGCATCGGGACGGGTGTAACAGCAGGCAATTCGCTATTCTGAAGGATATCTCGATCGCCAAGGTGACGCTATGTCTCTCACTGAACAGCAGTTGGCAGATCTGATGCCAGATGCCACTCAGCTCGAAAGCAATGAGCCGGAGATGGACAGTGCCCTGCACTGCGGCGAGCAGCAGAGGCTCAGCGGCGGGCAGAGCGATTGGCAGAGCAGTTGCGCTCGATGGGGGTGGAGCCGGAGAGTTGAAGTGGATGAGCCGGACAACTGTTCGCTAACCGCTACCAAGCTATCCGGCTCTGTTTGATTTTTGGAGGTCGTTGCCTTCCTCGCCGGAGCAGACTGGACTCCCTCATGTACGCCCGAGCGAACTCCCTTCGACCCGTTCTGACGGATGGGCAGTACTCACACCAAATCACAAACCACCCGAAAACCAATATTGTAGTTCTGACTGCTGGGATCATAGGACTTGCGATAAGCAGACCGACAGTTCCTAGGAGGGTTGAACCACGAACCTCCGCGTATTAGTCTTTTATCGCTATCCCCATCCGTGATCCAAGCATTACCATCGATCGGCGCACCCTGATAATTCTCATGCCAGTGATCCGCGCACCATTCCCAGACGTTACCGTGCATATCGTAGAGACCAAACGGGTTGGGTAGAAAATTACCGACCTCCGTGGTCTGTTCTTGATAATTTCCTTTCATGTCAGAACCATAGGTGTACTTCCCGTTGTAGTTTGCTAGGACAGTTGAAATCGTTCCACCAAAATGAAACGGCGTTATTGTTCCAGCCCGGCAGGCATATTCCCACTCGGCTTCGCTTGGCAGTCGATACTGTTTGTCGGTTTTGTGGGAGAGACGAGCGCAGAACTCAACGGCTTCATGCCAGGAAATATGCTCCACAGGTCGATTTTCGCCTTTGAAATAAGAAGGATCAGAGTCTAGATCGTGATTTATTTTCGGGAGTGAAGCGACCGATCGCCATTGAGCTTGGGTAACGGCAGATTTGCCCATGTAAAAGGGTTTAATTGTCACCTTATATTGTGGACCTTCGGACTCCGCTCGCTTTAATTCAGCGACAGATGAACCCATTGTGAATGTGCCACCGGGAATTGTCACCAGCTCTAAAGTGACGCCATTACCTAGATTCTCTACAAAATATTCTGCTCGTTTCTGACGATAGCTGATATTGATCTTGCTGCCTGTGGAACTTGAAGACACGTTGATAAGCGAGGTCTGAAACTCAAATGTCTTCAGCTTGGGCTTACGCTGCTCTTGATACTCTTCTTCCGCTGCCGCAAAAATTCGCTGTGAGATCGCCTCTACCTGCTCATCGGTTAATTCCAACTCCTGACGGAAACCCTCTAGTTCCTCTTTCGTTGCTGCATCAAAAGGATACTGACCTTCATCAATCAGCCGGATTAGCATCTCCTCGTATTGGTCTTGCGCTCGCTCGATCTGCTGCTGGATCAGCGCCTGTTCTTCTGCCAAGATCTGATTCGCCTCGGCTTCCGTTAATCGCAGATCTCTTCTGAGTCGGTCTAGCCGAATTTTCTCAAACGCAGACAGCTTTCGATCGTCCAAAAAACCTCGAATATAATTGCGATACTGAGTTAATGCATCCTCCTGCTCTAATGCCCGACTCAAATCCTGAAGCTCTTGCACTGTCGGCTTTGCTTCTGTCTCGCGTTGCACAACGATCGACTGCTCTGCAATTGCTTGATTCAGCCGTATTCTTAAGATTGGTTTGCGATCCTCAGGAATGATCACTCGCTGCACTGCTTCTGTTTCGGCAACAATTAGCTTGCGTTCCTCTGCTGCGGTACCCGATCGCGTTGCCGTACCGCTTGACAGCATGAGCTGAATCGCATTGCAGCCCCACTTGTATGACACCTCGATCGGCTTGCCATAGCCCAAGGCACGATAGAACCCTTGAGCAAAATGCCGCGCAGCATCATCCCGAATTTCCTGACTCATGCCAATCACATAATCAATGTGCTGGACGATCGCATCTGCCTGCACTTCCGAGTAGCAAGCATTCAGCAGCACGCACTCCACCGATGCACAGAGGCTAAACAGGACAGATAGCGCTTCTGTAGGTACAACCCGCTCTCGTCCTGCATTATCCTGAAACACTAAGCCTTGCTGCCCCGTTCCATGCCCGCAGAAATGAACAATCTGTGGCTCGTGCTTCAACATCAGCTCCTGCAAATCTTTCGGACGAACGGCAGCCCCAATCTTAATGGCAAACTGCTCTCGATCTCTAGAGCGCTCGATCACGCCCTCTAACTCCCGAATTTCTTGATTAAGGGAGAGATCGCGTCTGGGATTCGATTCCAGAATTAGGATAGTTTTCATCGGTGGGCGATCAGTCCTACATAGGTCTGTTGCATCTGAAAGAAGGTGATTGAGCAACGCGCGTTTTCTTTAGTTTACTTTCACTCCGATCGTGCCAAATACAGCCGAATAAACTCTTCTGATGCCTCTAAGTTAATTTCCTCCAGCGCATCTCGGATGCCAAGAATTGAGTCTCCCGTTGGATCAACGACTTCATAAATCCAGCGGTGAACATTAGAGCGGGAAATTTGCATGGTTACCGCAAGTTTGTACTGCGTGATGCTGTACGTTTCAAGAACTTGTTTCAGGGCTTTACCTGCTTTTCCCATGCTTAACGCCACGATCCAGAATTGCACCGAAACGCTAGTTCCGTATGAGAAACTAGTCTGCTAAAATGAAAGCGTTCCCCATGAGGAACGGTTGATCATTATGTGATTTGATAGCCAGCGTTACAGCCCGTAGCGCTTCAGAGCTGGCTTTAGTTTGTCTTGGAGACTCAATCATTATGACCTATGAAGATCGCCTCAAGCGATGGGTAGTCGTGCGCCTATCGCCCAATTTGCAGCACATTGATATGGCAAGATTTCACAAATTCTCCGATGCAGAAGGCTATCTGCAAACTCTGCGCCGCCTCCAGCCCGCCGATCGCTTTGAACTCATGTTCGATCCGTACACTGATCTGAACACAGACGCGCAATCGTCGGATAGCTAATTTTCCCCTGAGCATTGCGGGGCAACTCCGGCACCAGCACCCAACGCTTCGGACGCTTGTATTTCGCCAAACGGTTTTCCAATGCCGCCTCCAGTTTCGCCGTCGAAACCTGCGGCTCGATCGCCACACACACCGCCGTCACCACCTCGCCCCAGTGCCGATCGCCCACCCCCACCACACATACATCTTTCACCAAACCAGTCGATCGAATCGCGGCTTCCACCTCCACCGGAAACACATTCTCACCGCCCGTAATAATCTTTTGGCTGTTGCGTCCCACCAGATGCAAATAGCCCTGCGCGTCAAAATAGCCCAAATCATCGGTGAGGAACTGCGATCGCACCGACGAATCCGTCTGCCCAGGGCAATAGCCCAGCATCAGCGAAGCCGCCTGAATGGCGATCGTCCCCGTTGCACCAGTCGGCAATTCCGATCCCGTCTCGTCCAGAATCCTGATAGCTGCATGAGGCAACACCCGCCCACAGCCTGCTTTGCCACTCAAAAAATCGGCTGGCTTCAGCGTCACCACCTGCGAGGCAGTTTCGGTCATGCCATAGGTAGGCGCAAGCCGGATCTGGTGCTGTTTGGCTTGTTGCAATAGCTCCTCCCAAGCAGGCGCACCGCCCAGCATCACCGTTTGAAAACGACTCAGCCATTGCGCAGTATCTGAGTTTTGCAACAGCCGCTGTAGCTGTGTGGGTACAAGCGAGAGAAAAAAGCTAGACGGATCAAATGCAGCAGCGCTAGATTCAAAAGCTTTAGACGAAAAGACTGCTAGCGTACCCCGTGTCAGAACGGATCGCATCACCTGCATCAAGCCGCTCACATGATACAGCGGCAGAACACAGCAAGAATGAATTTGCTCACACTCAAAATACTGCTGAAATCCATCAACAGAAGCTGCTAATGTCTCCCAGGTATGCACAGCAAAGCGAATCTTTCCAGAAGAGCCGCCCGTCGGAATCAAGATCGGCACCCTTCCAGATGAGTTAAACCAATTGTCTTCAGCCCCATTTCCAGCGGATAGGTGAGATACTAGATCCGATACCGCCAATCCCTCCGCCCACACCAGCCCCGGCCGCACAAGTTCAAACACCTGCCGCCATTCTTCGATCGCCCATCCCGGATTGCCCAGCACTAGCGGACAGTCCGCTGCAGTTGCCGCCAAAAACCCCGCCAAAAATTTTGCAGCATCGGCTTCTGCCAGCAAAACGATCGGCTTCAATTCTACAGCAGCCAGCTCCTGCGATCGCCTCGTCCACGCATCGATGAGCAACTGTCGATCAACGCCGCAGACGCCCTGCTCCAACCAATGTTGCACCCCCGACCCAATCCTCACCCTGCCAAACTCTTCCACGCCTGCTCAAACGCAGATTGATCCAACGCAGAATTCTCAAACCAGTGTTTAACGCCAAAGCCAATCGCTCTACCCCGATCGGGCACAGATGGAATCAAATAAGACTGAATATACTGCCGCCCGATCGCCGTTTCAAACGCCGTCGACCAGACAACATCCAGCTGATTCGCCTGAATCACCTGCCGCAATTGGTTAGGAGAGCCCGCGAGCGCTGCCTTCACCACAACAATGCCACGCCAGCCCTGCTGATGATGCGCCTCTAGCTGCTCAACCGTTGTGACAGATTCATCCAGCGCAATCGGCGTAGAAAAGCGATCGCTCAGCTTCAGCAGTTCATCAAACTGGTCAGGTGGCAGTGGCTGCTCCAAAAACTCAACTTTGCGATGGCGATCGGCTTGCCTCAGCCACTGAATCGCTTGCTCCCAATTCAGCCCACCGTTGGCATCCAGTCTTAACTGAGCGGCGGCTGGCAGCGTTGTCACAAGCTGCTCAAACAGGCTGAGTTCCTCATGCAGTGGCGCAACGCCAATTTTCCACTTAAAGGTACGCACCCCAGATTGCCAAGCCGACTGCCACACCAGCAGGGCAGCGGCTCCAGTGGGCAGCAGGTAGCTGTGGGAGTAGGCGGGGGAAGGTGGAGGGGAGTGGGCTAAAGTCTCCCAGGCTGACTCCAGCCCAAACTGGCAGGCAGGTAGGCTAGCAGGAATCTGTGAAAGGAGGTCAGGCATGATTTCTGCGGGCAGCGATCGACAAAACTGAATCGCTTGCCCCATACTCTCCGTACCGAATTCCACAATCGGCGCAATCTCACCCCAGCCCACTCGTCCTGCGGCATCCGTTAGCCGCAGCAAAATACCCTCGCGCAAACACCAAAGCCCGTGCGCCGTCCGTAGAGGACTTTTGAACGGGCGACGGTACGAGCGAAACTCTAAACTAGCAGGCAGACGCGACATCAATAGGCATCGTCGTAAGACGGCTCCATCCGGGTTGCCTTAGCCTGTTCTTTGGCTTTGGCAGCACTTTTCTTCAGCGCATCCAGACGAGTTTCATACTTTTTGCGCTGCTTTTTCTTGGGCGTTTGCTCGATCAGCACCTTCAGCGCACTGCCCAAGCTCTTGTAGGCATTGGGCAGGGTGTAGCCAAACCGTGTTGCCAGCCCGATCGCCCGTTCATCTGCTTCGATCGCTTCTTTCAGGGTTTTTTGTCCGTTGTTGCGCTGAAACAGCCGCCAGCCCGAAACGCCACACAACGCCAGCGCCAAGAACAGCAGCAAGCCATCCTGCACCCAGAGTTCGCCCACTGCACCGCCTAAGCCGATCGCCAATGCCGCCATCTCCCAGCCATCTCTGGGAATAGTGTCGTTTTGAATCCGCGCGACTTCGTGCCAAAACAGCAAATTCCGCTGGTCAAGCGCGAGCTGATCCCACTTGGCAAGGTCAACCTGCACCTCTACCTGATCTTTGCCAATTTCTTCGCTGGTAATCAGCGGTGGATTTACTGCAGTCGCTGCCTCCACAGTCACCCAGCTCTTTAGTTCTGGCGGCAGCAGCGATTTTAGCCGTCGTAGTTCACTTAAGTCTGATCGCGCAGTGGTGTAAGAGGTCATGGACGAAAACCCTAGCTATTCAATATTGAAGTCGGTTTTAGAGCAGTATAGCGGGGATGATTCCCCCTTCCTCCTATCTTAAATCTTTGGCTGAGGGCACGTGGTTAAATTTATGCTGACCGCTGGTATTAAAGCTCTGTTAAGCGCTCTAATGCAGCTTACAAGGTCTGTATAATACCTGTGTTCTTGGTAAATCGTTCAATATTTACTTAACCTGATCAGGAGTCATGATGTATCACCGTTCTGCCGGAAGCGCTGTACTCAATCTAGACAAAGCGACGCGGCGTGCCAGCGGCATTGCTGACAATACGATCGCTCAAGCGAGAGATTTAACTGTTCTAGGAGCAGGCTATGGCTCAAAACGGGTACGAGCCAGTGATTCTGTTGGCGCTGGCGACACGGCAGATTTCTTTAAAGTCACTGTGCAGCCAGGAGCCAGCATTTCCAGGCTATCAGGCAATTTTGTGGTCAGGAAGGCGCCCGTCAACCTGTCAGCCATTGCCGAAGTCCAGGGAACTCGTTTCAACATCGTCAGCAATTTTCAAGCCAAGGTGGGCAGGGAGAGAAATGCTTTTACCCCCATCAATCCGCCGCTGCAGAACAGTTTTAATGAGCCGATCTTCATCTATATTAAGCTCAGCCCGGTTCGCAAGCAGGAATCAAAGTATTCAGTAGAGTTGAACCTTTTCCAGTAGCGCGCAGCTGGCGCCTTGCAGGCTTTAAGCGCGACTTGCAGGTTTTAAGCAATGCTGCCCCGCTTCCGCGCTTCTTTGTAAGACGTGCCGATGTTCTTCAGTCCAGCGCGGATCATCTGCTGCTCCAGCAGGGCAAAGAAGCGGGCGCGGTCGCCCCCCCGCACCACCGCCTGATTGTGTGCCTCTGCTAGCGCCACTGGGTAGCCATAGCCTTTTTGAACCTGCGTCAGGGTGAGGCTCAGCGTCATGTTTAACAACTCTGCCTCGGCTGCCACCCACGCCGGAAACTCAACGCGGGCGATCTCCGACCCCATGTGGACGTAGCAGAAATGCACGGCGTGATCGCCATACCCCTCCAGGATTTTGGCAGAGCTGCGCCAAATCGCTCCCCGCTGTCCGGGTTCCAGCAGCAATCCCCACAGCGCTGTATCTCGCAGCGGCGCGAAAACCTGGCAAGGTGCATTGTCAGTTTGACCGGCACAGTGCGTTTGGCAATCTGGCGTAGGGAAGGGACAGCTCTGCAGGCGCAAAAAGTTGAGCGTTTCGCTGCTGCGGGCGGCGCTAATATAGCCTACCAAAGGAATTTTCAGCGATTGCAGCCTATCCCAAGCCTGCAGGATGAGCGGCAAAATTCGATCGCGGGCTTCATTAGGCAGCGGCTCCAAAAACCAGTGGATTAGAGACCCATCGACCATCGCTAAATGAGGCGTGTTGGTGATTGGGATGGCGGAGAGAGAGGCTGCCAGCTCTGCCAAAACTGCTGCTTCAGACACGGTGCGGCGATAGCCCATCCATTCCTCGGTGCGGATGCCCCACTGCCGCGAAATGAACAAGTCTTCAGGACGATAGAACACTTCAGGGAGACTATCCAGCAGCGGGTGGCGATTTTGCCCATAATGAAGCACCACCCGTCCGGTGTTGATCAGGTAGCAGTAGGCGATCTCGTGATGGCTGGGGGCAATCTGCGATCCGTCGGTGGCAAGAACAGTATGAATCGGCGGAGCAGCAGCCAGATCAACACGGGTGTTGATTGGCTCCAAAGGCTGGGCAACCGTAAAGCCAAGGCGATCGCGCCAGACCTGCTGCTGCTCCATCAGTTCGGCTTGGCGCTGCTGTGCCTGAGCCAATAGCTGCTGGGTCAAATCGAGGCGATGGCGAGCGGCAAGCGCTTCTTGGTTAAGGTGTTGCCCAATACCCTGCATCTGGCGGGCAAGCTTGATCAGGTCGAGCATGGAGGAGAGATAAGTTTTTTCTGGACGGTGCAGACTTCTGCTGAAACAAGCGTACCATTGGCAAATTCGATCGTTATGTTTTTGATGAATAGTGGGGCAATTTGTCTCAAGCGAACACCTCCCTCATTGCATCTCCCGTCATGAATACTCCTTCACACTTCTTGATGACTGCAGCAATTGATAAAGCTTTTCCGCGTGTGCCCATCGTGAAGAGCGCTTTTTTGCTAGGGTCAGTTGCGCCAGATTTACCGCTGTGGCTGCTGTCAATAGGCGGGGCAATTTACTATCACCTTCTATTGGGCTGGAGCCGGGCAGAAACAGCGCGTATGATGTTTGATCAGCTTTATTTCCACCATCCGCTTTGGATTGTCTCGCACAATTTTTTGCATTCACCCGTGATGCTGCTAAGCGGATTGGCACTCGTTTGGCGATCGCGTCGCAATATTGGTTCGGTGCAGCAGTGGCTATTTTGGTTTTTCGTTGCCTGTGGGTTTCATTCGCTGGTAGATATCTTTACGCATGTCGATGACGGTCCACTGCTGCTATTTCCATTAAACTGGACAATGCGATTCCACAGCCCCGTTAGCTACTGGGACGATCGCTACTACGGCAACGAGTTCCAGCGCTTTGAGATAAGTTTGAATCTGATCTTGTTGGTTTATCTGCTTAGCGCTCCGGTCCGTCGGCTGCTGCGGCGCATAGGGTGACAGATCGCACAGGATGACAGATGCGACCATTGGTTTGAAAGCGTTGGAAAAACCATCCTTCAACGCCCTCTTTGGCTACCTTTCGATCTCAGCTAACGAGGGGTACGGCAACCAGAGTCGTGCTGCTACGCATCTGAATTGGCACTCTTTTTGTATCGAAACTCTTTTATATCAAATTTTTTGCGTCGAAGTTCAGCGCAGAGAGGTTGCACGCAAGGTTAATAAGAATAGCGACAAATTTTATCTACTACGAGCATGGAGGGATTCGAACCCCCGACCCTCAGAACCGGAATCTGATGCTCTATCCACTGAGCTACATGCCCTAACGCACTCTGACGAGTATAGCAGATTTCGATCGCGCTGTCGCAGTAGAGCTTTATCTGTAACATCTGTAATGATTGCTATTGCAGCTAGAAGCAGCACCAAGTTGCAATAGCAATCGTTACAGCAATAATTGTTACAACAGATGTCACAGCATAGCGCCTCTGCCAAATATCAAACCCAATATCAAACCCAAAGATGAGGCTGCAGCAGATCGCAATCTGCAAAATTAAGAGGTGAAGCGAGAAAATCTTAATAAAGATTAAAGCTAGTTTGCTTGAACGATCGTAAAAATGGAAAATCTTCTTTACAATAATCCATACATCGATCCGATATTTGCTCAGCCTCAATCAGGACTCAGGCGTTGAATCAGGTGGGATTGGCTGTATTGGCTGCACCTCCGTTCATCCCCTGCTTCGCTTCATAAAGACTAGCGGCTAGTTCAGACATCCCACCAACGTCAGCCCTCAGTGAATCATGAATGAGGATCACAGTCAGGATCAAGGTTCCGCATCACCTCAATACACTGCCGAATCAGAACCAGCGTGGAAAGGTACGACAGAGGCGATCGGCTCTATTTGCCTGACGTTGAATCCAGCAGGCTACATTTTGAGTAGCGATCGCCCAAGCGCCGATTTTTTGGGCTATGACTTGGATCTGCTGATTGGGCAGCCGATCGCTATCCTGATTCATTTGCGAGATCAGGCGCGGCTTTATGCGGAGCTAACCGAAGCGCTAAGCCAAACTTACAGCCAGCATAACCAGACTATTCATTCCTTCCGCAGTCAGTTTTGCTTGGTGTCCAGAGACGGACGCTGCTTAGAAGTGCAGTCCATCGGCCGAATCCTGCAGGGGACGGGCACCATAATGCTGCTAGAATGCCAGCCGCTCGATGAGCAACCCCTGATGGCTCAGTCCTCTAGCCAGCAAGCCAACAGCCCCACCGAATCGCTACCGCCAGAAAGTGCCGCAGTTCCTTCATTACCTGGTTCATCTGGCAGTTCATTTGGTAAAAATCGACATCGGCAGCACTATGCTGTTTCTCGACCGCGCAGCAGCGATCGCCCCCGCCCACGGTCGTCTCTGCAGGCGCCCGCAGAGAGACATTCGCACCCGCCCGGCGCAAGCTTGGCACCGCAGCTAGAACCTGTAGCTGCGGTACAGCTAAATCCTCATGCTGCTAGCTTAATCAGGGATGCTGCCTTGCTCAGCGAAGAAGAGATGCCCTTGTTTTCTAGCATTTTCAGCGCGATCGAAGCGCCGATCTTTGTGGTTGATGTGCTGGAAGGAGGTAATTTTCGCTATGTGGCATTAAACCCAGCTCACGAGCGGCAAATGGGTATCCGAGCGACAGATTTGGTCGGCAGAACCCCAGAGCAGGTGCTATCTCCTCCCGATGCGGTGGCAGTCCAGCAGCACTATTCAGACTGCGTTCGGCTTGGCATGACTATTTCCTACGAAGAATACCTGCCCTTTTCTAGCGATGCCAAATGGTGGCTAACCACGCTCACGCCTCTCCGTAGCACCGACTCGCGAGTTCATCGGCTGATTGGCACTAGCACCAATATCACCCACCGCAAGCAGATCGAAGAAGCGTTGCAGCAGCAGATTGAGCAGCAGCAGTTGATTGCGACGATCGCCCAACGCATCCGCGCCTCGCTTGATCTCAATACAATTTTGCAGCGCACTGTTGAAGAAGTGCGGCAGTTTTTGCAGACTGATCGGGTGTTAATCTACCGCTTTGAACCAGACTGGAGCGGCACGATTACCGTAGAATCGGTAGCGGCTCCCTGGACAGCAGTCTTGGGAACGAGCTTTCAAGACCCTTGTTTTACAGCAAGCCACATCGATCGCTATCGCCAGGGTCGGATTCAAGTGGTAACAGACATTTACGCCGCTGGGCTGAACCAATGCCACATTGATCTACTGGCTTCGCTGCAAGTCCGCGCCAATCTCGTTGTGCCGATCATTGCTGACCAAGACCTGTGGGGACTGCTGATCGCTCAGCACTGCTGCGAGCCACGCCTCTGGGAAACGCCAACGATCGAACTGCTGAAGCAACTTGCTACCCAAGTAGGCATTGCAGTTTACCAAGCCGAACTGCACAACCAAGTGCAAAGCCTCAACACGCACCTGGAGTTTCAGGTGAAGGAACGAACGCTGCAGCTCCAGCAGGCGCTCGACTTTGAAGCTGTAATGCGTCGGATTACCGAGAAAGTACGCGACAGCCTCGACGAAAGCCAAATTTTGCAGGGGGTGACGGCAGAACTAGCGCAAGTCCTCCAGGTTCATCGCTGCCAGGTTGAGCTTTATAACCCGTTGCATACAACAGCGACGATCGTTTGTGAATCTATTACAGCCTCTGTAACTGCATCCTCTGCTGCAGCACAGGGGCAAAGCCATCCGATCGCCGATTTTCCGGAGATCTATACGCCGCTGCTGGCAGGGCAAATCGTGCAGTTTGTGGAAGCTGCCTCCCTCTGGAGTTCAGCCTTAGCCAATGTCACTCGCTTGGCTTGCCCAATCCGCGATGATCAAGGCACTTTAGGCAATCTTTGGCTGCTGCGATCGCGCAAGGAGCATTTTGATGACTTTGAGATTCAGCTGGTCGAGCAGGTTGCCGATCAGTGTGCGATCGCCATTCGACAGGCGCGGCTTTATGAAACAGCGCAAACGCAGATCGAAGCGCTGGAGAAATTTATCTCGCTCAAAGACGAGTTTTTAACTAGCGTCTCTCATGAACTTTGTACACCCATGAGCAGCATTCACCTGGCAGCCCAAACGCTAGAAAAACTGCTGCATGAATCGGGAGAACTGACAAAAGAGAACTCCACGATCGCTCGGACTCTCGCCATCCTCAAACAGGAATGTCAGCGCGAAACGCGAGTCATTCAGAATTTGTTAACCATTTCCTATGCCGAGGGTGAAGAGCTGCTAGCACCTGTTTTGATCGACTTGGCAAGCTGGCTACCGCAGATCATCGAGCCGTTTCAAGCGCTGACGGTCCACCGGCAGCAGCAGCTACAGCTCACGATCGCCGAAAATCTACCCCTGCTGGAACTCGATTTGGCGTATCTGGAGCGAATTGTTAACGAGCTGCTGAACAATGCCTGCAAATATACACCTGCGCATGGGTTGATTCAGGTTTCGGCAGTTCGCCTACCTCATGCGCTTCAGCTTGCTGTGACCAACTCTGGCGCAACGATCGACCCTGAAGATCTAACGCATCTATTCGAGAAATTTTATCGCGGATCTGGAAGTGATGTTTGGGAGTATGGCGGGGCAGGGCTGGGGTTAGCCGTTGTGAAAAAGCTGGTAGAGCGGCTAAAAGCCACGATCGCAGTGACAAGTAACGATCAGGAGATTACCTTTACAATCACCTTTCCTATTGCTTAGGCAGCTCCATTGCTTAGGCAGCTAAGGCAATAGTCTCGGTTGGGGGCTGCGGCATAAGCCCTAGCCAGGTTTGATCTGCGACTGGCAGGTTCTGCATCTGTTCATGCATCCAGGCTTCAAATTGCTCCTGGAGCATGCGATCGCCAGTTTTGCTGCTGTGCTGCGCTGGTTAATCCCCACTGCTGGTAGAGCTGTTGAGAGGCTAAGGCTATTTCTTCAGGCGTACAATCGACCGAGGCAATGGCGCGATCGAGAATCAGATCGCACAGCAGTTGGGGAACAAGCTGGTAATGAGCTAATAGTGGAACTAGCGTTTGGCTGGGCAAAACGTCATTACCTAATTGAAATAGAGCTGTCATCCTTCACCTCTCGAAGTCCAAGATCGCTAATAATTTGTGAACGGAGTCAGTTAAAAACTTGCCAGTTTTTAACTGACAGGTGACTAGACTGGCGCAAAGGGGAGTCGGTCAAACGAAACCTCATATTGGGTTGCACCACTAACTTGGTTGACCTGAAGCAGATAATCTGTTGTCGGTGAGTTAAAGCCAGCTTTAAGAGTTAGCTGATTCGATGTGGCGCTGCCATTGACGCGATCGCCAGCATCAATCAGCTTATTGCCATTGCGGTCTTGAATCAGCCGCATCCGAGCATCGCCGCCTTGTTCTGATAACCGGATGCGCACGAGATCACCACGCTTTAGAGAAAAGCTGTAGACATCAGTCGTGTTTAAATTACCAACATCGCCCTTTCGGGTAACGTCTTGGGCAAGCGTTCCCAGCTCAGATTCTTTGGGCAAGAGATTGCTAAGTAAGGCTCTCGATGCTGCAAAGGTATAAGAGACGGGAATATCGCCGACACCAAACACCACTTGCTTCTCAACCTGAGCAAAAAATTTGCCTCGGAGTACTGCACCGTTAATGTTCACCGATTCATCTAGCTGATTCGCTCGCTGAGAGCTACCCAAAAACTTATCTCCTGGATCAAGTACATCGTTGCCGTTCGCATCATGGAACAAGTTTAAATTGACATTGCCACCACCACTAATGCCTGTAACCGACAGGTTGATATTGCCGCCCGGCGTCAAAAACTCAAACGTATCTAAAGCGGTTCCCGGAAAAATGGTTTGTCGTTGCACAACCGGCGGTCGATCGTTGTTGCCTGGCAAGGTTAAATCTCCGAGTTTGATGTAAGCCATTATTGCCTCCTGGAAGATGAATATAAAACTCGCCTGACTAAAACTGCACGAGCGAGGTAGGAAATGATTTTGGTAAGCGGAAGATAAATTTCGTTGACTGTTTATCAACCCGCTTGTCTCACTTCAGCGCAGTTTCAGAGTTCAGCACAGTTTCAGAATAAGAGAGGACAATTTAAACAGCAGCCGGAGAAAGTTAGGAAAAGTCAGACTAAAAGATCGGAAAAGAACAGAGCTTTTGCAAAGGCGATCGCAACGCAGTTTCTAATATGTTCTCAAGCTGCATCCCAGTTCTGTAGCTATCAGCATTACGCTTCAGACGTTTTTGTGTAGGCGTTTACATCTACACAGGAATACCTCTTTTGGCAGTTGCTATAGATTGCAAACTGGACATCAGCTGAGAACAACAATGGCTCATCACTCAGCCTCAACAATGGCTCTTTTGTAAACGAAATCTTAAGGAATGACCGATTGGCACCCTAGACGATCGAAATTACCAGACCGCTCTGGCTTTTGTATGAAGTGACACAACTTAAGATAGAAACTCTCTGTAAGCTGAGCGATTAAAATAAGGTTGTTTAGAATTGCTTTACAAAGATAGAATGGCTTTACTAAAGAAGCCGTATAAAAGTTTTCAAAACTTTACTAAATTCTTGATTTATGTTATGACCTCTTTACTTACCTATTAGCTAAGTTTTAGGATCTGAACCAAATCTAAAGCAAATCTTACATTTTGAAGTTTGGATAGATTTTGGAGTGGAAGCATTGATTGACCCTGCGACCTTAAGGCTGCTGTGGAGCATTGTTGAAGCGACGCAAGCTGCCGATCTGTTGACTATTGGCGATCGAGAACTGATTGAGCAACTGCTTAATCAGCTTCACCGCCGGAAAGTTCTCAGCAGCGAGGAAGCTGGTAAGGTAACAGGTTATCTCCAACCTAAGCTCTCGCTAATCCGCGATTTGGCGGAAGCACGAGTGGCTTAGTCACTTTGATGCTGCAGCAAGCGGCTTCTCCTTGAGAGAAACCTAGTTCCCTCGCACACTCTAACAATGTTGCCAGGGTTGGCTGTGTTTTGGGCAAGGCCTAACAAGCCCCTACAAACCCTCCTTCCCTCTGGCATGATGGCTCTGACCTCAGAATGATTGTGGCTTAAAGTTGCTTGGGTTTAAGTTGTCGGCGAGAACTGTTGCTATTGAAGGAGAAGCTAGACGATGCAGTTGTTACCACCCAAAAAGCATGTCAAAGGAAAAGACACCAGTAAGGATAGTGATGACAACGGCAAAGAAACTAATGGTAAAGCGGTTGAGCCGTCGGTCGATCCTAACTCTCTTCTCCTGATTCAACCGCCCGCAGTTAACCGGAACCGAGAGGGGATGGCGCAGCGTGACCCAATTGAAGACAAGCAGCAGCGGGTCGCCATCTTCATCGACGGTTCCAACTTATTTTATGCAGCGCTCCATCTCAATATTGAAATTGATTATGCCAAGCTACTCTGCAAGCTAACGCAAGGGCGACGGCTGCTAAGAGCTTATTTTTATACAGGAGTCGATCGCACCAACGAAAAGCAGCAGGGCTTCCTGCTGTGGATGCGGCGCAACGGCTACCGTGTAGTTGCCAAAGACCTGATTCAGCACACCGACGGCTCTAAAAAAGCCAATCTGGATGTGGAGATCGCTGTCGATATGATGATGCTCTCCAGCTATTGCAGCACAATGGTCTTGCTTAGCGGTGATGGCGATTTGGCCTATGCGGTCAATGCCATTACCTATCATGGAGTTCAGGTAGAGGTTGTTAGCCTCCACTCCATGACTAGCGATCTACTAATTAACGTTGCCGATCGCTATACCGATCTGGCGTCGATCCGCGAAGAAATTCAGAAAAAATGGTGAGTGATCGGCTGTAGTTCCCCTTTTGCCTTTGCTACTGCTCATCCAAAATGCATTTGCCATCCAGCACAATTAGCTCATCTTCTTCTGCTGCCTTGCATCTGCGAAAGAACTTTGCGATAGCAAAGTTCTCCCCCTGCCGAATGCGATCGGCTGCTTCCGTGATTTCTGGTTTAAACTGCCGCAGCCAGTCGTTAACTGGGATTTGATGATACTCATCGACCTCTAGCGTTGAGAGATAGCGGCGATCGATCATCCAATAATCAATTCCATATTGACGAACAAACTCACGCACCTCAGAGGACTTAAGACTATACTGGGCACGAATCAAATCGGTAATCCGCTGGCGAAGCGGCTGATAGTATCCAAGTTGATAGGGCAGCGCATACTCTCTACCCACTAAAATTGACCGCTGCGAAAAAGAAGGAATATTATCAACTTCCTTAGCCAACGACGCTACTAAGATATCCTTGGGCTGCTGTGCAAAGAACTCATACAGGTCAGGAGCAGTACCCCGAACATAGGACAGCTTAGGAAACATATAGAGCTTTGGCGACAGCAGCAGCACGATACCGCAAAAAACCACAAACGCGATCGCCAGCCGTCGGCGTAATGCTTCAGCAGCACGCGGCTGCTCTGCCCAACCCAAAACAGCATCAATCAACACCACAATCACGATCGCCGCTGCAAATGAGGTGAAAATTTGAATTGTAAATTGCGTATAGCGACCAGGCAAATACAGCCGAAACAATAACGCATGAGCCGCAAAAAACAAGAACAAAGAAGTGATTCCAGCTTGAGCAAACAGGCTGAGATGACGAACCTGCTGCATCAGCGATAGACGGGCTGCGTCTATCGCTGAAAACCGTAGCGCCACCATCAGGGGAAACAGCCCCAGCGCCAGCACTGAAAGCGGCATCATCCAGAAAAACAAGCCGCTGCGCCTGCCAAACACCCAATACGTCCAAAAATTATCCGTGAAAAAAGCCGATCGCGCTTTCATGGCAAATTCTGGCATCGTCTGCGCCACTGCCCCCGAAATTGCGCCGCCGTAAACCGACTCCTCCAGCGCATAGGGCAGCAGCATTGCCACTGCCACCGCCAGCCCCCCGATCGACACAGCTAGCCTTCGCCGATCGCTAACCAGCCGCAGCCGACCCTGCTGCCACTCCACCAGCCGCAGCACCAGTATGCCCGCCATAATCAAGACGAACTGCGGATAAAACAGCCCCTGTAGTCCGATCGCCACTAAACACGGAACCAACGTTTGCCAAAGTGGACGCGCTCCCCCGCTCCGCAGCAGATAATAGAGAAAGGCTAGAAAGCAAGGATAAAGAAACGATCGCGCCGTCCCCGAAACCAGATCATCCTGCACCCAAAGATTTTGGTTCAAAATTAAGCTGCCCGCAAAACCGACCAATGGGATTGGCAGCAGCTGAACGGAAATGCCAAAAGCATAGACAGTTGTAACCAGCCCCAGTACCATCGGCAAAAACTTATTAAACAGCAATGGATTGATGCCCACTGCCGCCGGAATCCGATAGAGCGCAGCAAACCCAGCCGGAGCAATCGACTGGAAGTAATCGGCAATCCAATCATTGGGAAACAGTTCTGGATCAAGGTAGCGCTGCATCCAAAACACATGCTGCCGGGCATCATCCTGCACCACATACTCCGCCCGAAATGCCTGCTGCAGACCCAGACAGCCAAATATCACGGCAAACGCCAAACTCAGCACAAACCAAAAAATCACCGTTGATCGAGGGACTTTGGCGATCGGTGCAGTAAGAAAGCGGCGAAGAGAAGAAATGGACATGAAGGAGGGATAGAGGGTTGAGGGACGTGGGGTAAGGAAGGGGGTGAGGGATGTAATTTGCTTCAGTAAAACATTGTTAAAGCATTGTTACTAAAAAAGCACTGTTACTAAAAAGGGTACGAAAACAGCAATACGAAGCAGTTGCATGAAGGACGACGATTACAATCAATCCGTTTCAGAGAAGCAGCAAAACCTCTCCAAAGAATGATCTTATTTTTTCTGGCTTGCCCAGCGCACTCATGAATCGCCAACAAATGCTAAATACTAACTAGAGCAGAATAACACCACGGCTCTCCCTCATCTGCTCCTCTCTCTCTGCCTGCTGCATGTTGCCCACAATACTACTCAAAACTTTATCTTTCTGAGAGAATTTTCTGTACTCCCACCGCGATCGCCATGCCAAAAGCCAAGCAGACTTCTTCTCCTGAGGTCGATCCACTAAAGATTAATCTGATTGATCCACAATATTACTTCAGCCGCGAACTGAGCTGGCTAGAGTTCAATCGGCGGGTGCTGCATGAGGCGCTGGATCCGCGGACACCTCTGTTGGAGCGGCTCAAATTTACGGGCATCTTCAGCTCCAACCTGGATGAATTTTTTATGGTGCGGGTGGCAGTGCTGAAAGAGCAGGTAGAGGCACAGGTGACTGCACTGCCGCCAGATGGACGATCGCCCCAAGAGCAGCTCGACGCGATCAGCCAGCTCCTGCGTCCGATGGTAGAGGAAGTGCATCAGAATTTTGAAGCCACCCTACGTCCAGCGCTAGCCTCGCTTGGGGTTCACATCACAAACTACAGTGAACTCAGCAAAGAACAGCGCGTCTTCCTGCAACGCTACTTTGAAGATCGAATTTTTCCGGTACTTACCCCGCTTGCCTATGATCCTAGCCACCCGTTTCCGCTGATGTCTAACCTCAGTCTGAATCTGGTGGTGACGGTCAAGCATCCAGAAACGAGCATTGAGCGGTTTGCCAGAGTCAAAGTGCCCGATATTTTACCGCGCTTTATCACCTTCCCGCCGGAGCTGCGGCAGCACAACGGCAAACCTTGCCTCTGGATCGGGGTGCCGCTAGAGCAGGTAATCGCCCATAACCTGGAGGCGCTCTTTCCTGGAATGCTGATCCAGGAATATTACCCATTCCGCATTACCCGCGATGCCGACCTAGAAGTTGAAGAAGATGAGGCAGACGATCTGCTGATGGTGATTCAGCAAGAGCTCCGACGGCGGCGATTTGGTGGATCGGTGGTGCGGCTAGAGCTGCAAACCTCCACCTCTGCCCCCGTGCGGAAAATGCTGCTGGAGAAGATGGAGCTGAGCGAAACGGATGTCTATCAAGTAGACGGCTTGCTGAATCTCAAAGATTTGATGTCGCTGATGTCGCTGCCGCTGCCAGACCAGAAAGACGAACTCTGGACGCCGATGACGCCTCCCCGTCTGCGTCTGCTGCATGATGCGGAAGTAGAAGAAGGAGAAATCTTCTCGATTATTCGACAGGGCGATATATTGGTGCATCATCCCTACGAATCGTTCAGCGCTTCGGTAGAGCGGTTTATCACCGAAGCTGCCCATGACCCCAAGGTGCAAGCGCTGAAAATGACGCTGTACCGGACTTCTGGGGATTCGCCGATCGTCAAAGCGCTGATCGCCGCTGCTGAAAACGGCAAGCAGGTGGCGGCACTGATCGAGCTGAAGGCCCGATTTGACGAAGAAAATAACATCAACTGGGCACGCAAGCTAGAGCAGGCTGGGGTGCATGTGGTCTATGGCGTTGTTGAGCTGAAGACGCATACCAAGGTAGTGCTGGTGGTGCGGCAAGAGAGCGATCGCATCCACCGCTATGTCCACATTGGCACGGGCAACTACAACCCCAAAACCGCCAATCTTTACACTGATCTGGGCTTGCTGAGCTGCCGCGATGATCTAGGGGCAGATTTAACTGATTTGTTTAACTACCTGACAGGCTTTTCGCGCCAGCGATCGTATCGCAAAATCCTGGTTGCTCCGGTGAACCTACGCGAACGAATGATTGCCCTGATCCGCCGCGAAGCCGAGCACTGCAAAAATGGTAAATCAGGTCGTATCATTGCCAAAATGAATGCCTTGGTCGATCCAATCATCATCCAAACCCTCTATGAAGCCTCTCAGGCGGGGGTACAGATCGATGTGATCGTGCGGGGAATTTGCTGTTTGCGTCCTGGTGTTAAGGGGGTCAGCGAGAATATTCGCATCGTCAGCCTTGTCGGTCGCTTCTTGGAACACTCCCGCATCTTCTACTTTGGGAACGATGTAGAGAACGGTGGGCAAGAGGAGGTTTACATTGGCAGCGCCGATTGGATGACTCGCAACCTCGATCGGCGGGTCGAAGCCGTGGCTCCGGTAGAAGACCCGGCGTTAATAGCTCAGCTCAAAGAAATTATGGCGATTATGATGAATGACAATCGCCAAGCTTGGGATTTGCAGTCGGATGGCTCCTATGTACAACGCCGTCCTCAAGATAAAGAGCCAGAGCGCAGCGCCCAAAAAATATTGATGGAAAAAACCCTGCAGGCAAACGAGGTTAAAGTTTGAGCCGTAGCCATTCCCGTTAGGACAGACTTTTTGTGTAAAAGCCCTGCTACGCGGAGCTTTTACACAAAAAAGAATTTTAATCTAGGCGCGTAGCGCTACAAAACCCCTTTGGAGCTAGGGATCAGATGTGCCCGACGCGGGTCGATCTCGGTCGCCATCCGCAACGCCCGCGCAAACGCCTTAAAGGTTGCTTCAATAATGTGGTGCGAGTTAATGCCATCGAGCTGGCGAATGTGCAGCGTTAGCTGAGCATGGTTGACCACCGCTACAAAAAACTCGCGGACGAGCTGCGTGTCGTAAGTTCCTACCCGTTCTGTGGGGATCTGCAAGCCATAGCTAAGATGAGGACGACCAGAGAAATCGAGCGTCACCTGCACCAGCGCTTCATCAAGCGGCGCGTGAAAATGCCCAAAGCGAACAATGCCTTTGCGATCGCCCAGTGCCTTAGCCAAGGCTTGCCCCAACGTGATCCCTACATCCTCATTCGTGTGGTGATCGTCAATTTCAATATCACCCGTCGCCTGAATATCCAGATCTATCAAGCCATGTGAGGAGATCTGGTGCAACATATGATCTAGAAATGGCACTCCCGTCTTGACGTTGCACTGACCTTGCCCATCTAGATTCACCGTCACCGACACATCCGTTTCGCCGGTCGTACGCTGCACCGAAGCTACCCGCGCCGGAACCTCCAGATTGACATTGAACGGGGACAACGCGGCACGATCGTCTCGGAAATCACGAGTCTGCATAAATCAGGTACACCATCAGGACATTTAGCTATTCTAAGCCGATCTTCCGCCCAAATTCAGGACTGACGCAAGCCCTCTGTAGCGCTTCGCACACAACAAAAACCCCTGCCCGACACAGTTGCCCCTTGGAGAAATACACTCCTACAAAATGCGTCAGTTCTGCTGGCTTAACCTGATGTTAGTATCCTGATGTTAGTATTTTGACTACTTTCAATCGATCAGAACCCTTCTACGGCTGCACTATCCTGTCGAGAGGGTAGCTCCGCTAAATCGCTTTGATCGGTGTGTCCAGAGCATTCTAGAATTTGAATAAGCGCTTGAATAAGCGTTTGATCTCTCACTTTTACAGATTCAAGCTCGGTGGTCATGTCCAATTTACTTGACTTGGTGATAAAAGGTGGTCCGACGATGATCCCAATGATGGGGCTATCGGTTGCCACGATCGCCTGCGGACTGGAGAGGGCTTGGTTTTGGTATCAGCTGACAAGCCAGGAAGACCGGATTGTGCATGATGTACTAGAAGCAGCCCATTATGACTTAGAGGAAGCCCGTGTTGTTGCAGAACGGGCGATCGGCTTGCCCATCGGTCGGTATCTGCTGGCGCCGCTGCGGCTGCACCGTCCTACACCAGAAACGTTTCGGCTAGCGATGGAGGCAGTGGGCGATAAAGAATTTGCCCAGATGCGAAAGGGGGACAAACTTCTAGAAACCGTTGTGGCAGTTGCACCGCTGCTGGGGCTACTGGGAACGGTGACGGGTTTGATTGCCACCTTCAGCAACCTGAATATTGGCGGCGGGGGTTCTGCTGAAAGCACCACCAGAGCGGCTGCCGGAATTGGAGAAGCGCTGATTACAACCGCAGGCGGCATGATCGTCGCCATCATTGCCCTGGCTATCTTTCGATCGCTAGTGACGCTGCAAGCCCGCCAAATGGATTATTTCGCAGAAGTGGGCGCAGAGCTAGAGCTAATCTATCGCCAGTATTGGTACGAAAAAACGTTGCTGCCAACAGGCGATCGAGAGCGGTTATGACGCGCTTTAGAGATAGACGTAACGCCCACCAGCGCCCCCCTGAAGTCAACCTGATTCCCATGCTGGATGTGTTGATGACGGTGCTGACGTTTTTCATCATCGTTTCCATGACGCTAGGCATAGAGCAGGGGATAGAAGTTCAACTGCCCAGCTCTCAGCAAAACACGCCCGCTGAAGCAAACCCTGACCCACTGATCGCCAAGCTAGCGCTTCAAGGCTTAACTGTTGCCGATCGACCAGTTGCAGAAACACAGCTAATGCAGCAGATTAGAACTTATCTGGCTGGAAATCCCAAAGGTGTGGTTGTGCTGCAAGCTGCGCCAGATGTGCCTTACGAACAAGTTATTACTCTTCTGGGAGGGATGAAAGCGATCGGCGGCGATCGCATCTCACTAGCCATTGAATAACAAGCTAAATAACTTTTAGCGATTCATCCACAACCGAAATTATGACCCGTAGATTTAGCAGCCGCAGGAATCGACCTGACCCAAATCAGATGCCAGAAGTGAACCTGGTGCCAATGATGGATGTGTTGATGACGGTGCTAACGTTTTTCATCATCGTTTCAATGACGTTTAACGCGCAGATAATGGCGGGCATTAACCTGCCCAGAACTGAAGGGGAAGGGGTGCAGAGTCAGCAAAGGAATACTGCCAATCAGCTGGTAGTAGGACTCAATCCGCAGGGCGAGATCATGATGGACGAGCGTCAACTCAGCTCAGACGAGCTTGCCGATCGCCTTGTCACCTTCCTCAACCAAAACCCTGACGGACAGGTAATCCTTAAAGCCGATCGCGGCTTAGACTTTAGGGCTGTGCAAGACTTGCTCAAAACTATGCGAGATATAGGCGGCGATCGGGTTTCGCTGTCGATCTCACAGCAAGGTTGATGTACCGCTGGCTGCCTTTAACCTTCGTTTGGAGAGTTTGTCCAGATAAAGATAGCTGTATTGCCATCCTGCGTCGGTACGAGGCTGAGAAAGCGCGTAACCCCATCGCGGCTTAGCTGATAGAGCGCTCCATCGCCGTAGGTTCCTTGAGGTGCAACCTCAATTTCAGCAGTCTGCATCATCGTAGCAATATCTGCAAACAGAGCCTCTGGGGTCTGCCCCACATGAACGACCTTCCGCTCAATGCCGGGCTGCAGTTCTGATATTGAGCCAGACAAGTACTCCTGCTCGCTGACCACCCGGGCATAAAATGCAGAGGGCTCCGGCAAAATTCGCGGGTTGTCTAGATCCTGCCATGCACTGTCCGGATTTGCATCTTGAATAATTTCAGCTAGGTTCTGGTAGAACGCTTGCTCTTCAGGGCTGACCACGTTGCTGCTGCCCAAATCATCAGGCAACAGTTGATCGCTGAGAATAATACTGGTTCCCGCGCCTTGGGCATTCGGAATCAAACTCAAGAATTTGCTTTTACCATCTTTAGACACCTGATACACCGTGCGTCCAGCCTGAGTCACAGGCTGAGCCAAGAACCCTGTCGCCTGCATCTGGCTCTGAAACCAGCCGCTTACCTGCTCCATCGAGTCGGCTGTTTTGCGGCTAAAGGGATCGAAGGCAGCGGGTAGCCCAAAAGAACCGGGTTGGTCATTGGGATACTGTGGAAAATCTGCAGCAAAGGGATCGGCGGCGCTAGCGGTATTCTCAACAACGGGAGATGCGGCAGGGCTGGGTTGAGCAGCAGGCGGGCTAGGCGCCGCTGCCGGCGCAACTGCTACCGAGGGGCGAGGAACAGCAGGGGTCCGTTGGACGGTCGTGACACGTGGGGTCACGCGAGGAGTAACGCGTGAGGGCTGGACTTGAGGATTTGGGGAAGCAGGTGTCTTTAGAATGCTTTCTTGGGGAGGAAGTTGAGTCAGCGAGATCTTCTCTTCGGGTTTTTGTTCGGGTGGTTTTATGGGCTGATCGGCAGATAAAGGGAAAAGCAAAAATAAGGCGTGCAGCCCTAAAGAAGCAAGCAGCATCGGACGAACGATCGACTTCCAGGGAATTTGAAATTTTTTGCGGTTTGCAGGATACGAGAGTGCCATTGTTTGTGTTTTATCTCTGGGAGTAGCCGAAGCCTATTCCACTAAAAAGCTCGCCAAGAAGCGTCATTAGAAATCGAGATATCTTTCAGATCTGATTGCTTCTCTTCACTAATGGTATCTAAAAACCAAACTTTAGAAGTTCAGAAAGCACAAAAATAGGCTGAATATTTCCCAAAAAAATTCCAGCTTAGAACCGCTTGTTCAATCTATAAAGTAAGTGCTTAAACAAGATTTAATTGCTGCTTATTTCACTGATAATCTTTCGATTGCCCAAACAGAAAAGATTAGGAATTTGTATGATTCTTTTATGGTTTTAACGCTTAGTTAATCTGCATATTAATTTGTTTTAACTGAAATAGTAGTACGTTTATCATTGGTTGATTTGAAGAGATTAACCAGCCGCTAAAGCTTGCGATTAACAACTTTTTCAATCTGCGATAGAGCGAGTTACAACGCAGGCTGGCATGTTTGGCAGTGGAATATTTCTTTGTAAATTTAAAGGCTGCGATTTAGTTCTCACCTCTATCTCTAGAATGAATGCCGAGTTGATCCAAATTTGGCTATAGCTGCGAATCAAATTTGTGGTGTCATTTCCGAGCAAAAATAGTCCAAAGAATGGCAATAGAAAATATCTCGATCGTAGTTTTCTTAATTTTTCATATAGCTTCGATCTCTAGCAAAATCTATCGTCATTTGCTGTCCTGTCAGCTATTTTTGTTAATTTCCACTAATTTCCTGTTGTCTTGCTTTAGTGTTCACCTATTGAGTCTTGTGTAAGGATATCTGCCATGCTTCTTTCAACCCGTGCTATCAGGCGAACGATCGCTGCTTCAGCCATTGGTGCAGCTATTGCCGTTGCGCCAATTTTGTCTGCAATTGCCCAAACGCTAG
This sequence comes from Phormidium tenue FACHB-886, assembly GCF_014764505.1. Taxonomy (GTDB): domain Bacteria; phylum Cyanobacteriota; class Cyanobacteriia; order Elainellales; family Elainellaceae; genus FACHB-886. Next base: position 301,684 of record NZ_JACXWX010000002.1, on the reverse strand, counting down.
AACTCAATGGCGCAGGCGCAACCTTTCCGGCTCCCCTGTATCAGCGGTACTTTAACGAGTTTCGGCAATCGAGCGGTATTAACGTCAACTATCAAGCGGTCGGCAGCGGTGCAGGTATCCGCCAGATGATTGCAGGCACCGTCGATTTTGGCGGCAGCGATGCAGCCATGACCGATGAGCAGATCCAGCAGGTCTCGCGCGGTGTGCTGCTAGTGCCCACGGCGGGTGGTGCCGTCTCTGTGGTGTATAACCTGCCTGGAGTCAACGATCTCAAGCTATCTCGGACTACATTGCCTGCCATCTTCTCTGGACAAATTACGCGCTGGAACGATCCCAAAATTGCCGCAGATAACCCTGGAGTAACTTTGCCCGATCTGCCCATCCGCTCTGTAGTGCGGGCAGACAGCAGCGGCACAACCTTCATTTTCACCAACCACCTGAGTGCAATCGACGCTTACTTCAAAGGCAGAATCGGTGTGGGCACAGCACCCAACTGGACAATTAACCCCGTCAGAGGTCGGGGTAATGCAGGGGTTGCGGCTGAAGTGAAGCGGACTCAGGGGGCGATCGGCTATGTGGAATATGCTTATGCTAAGTCCAACAGTCTCAGTTCAGCGGCGGTGCAAAACAAAGCCGGTGAGTATGTTACGCCCTCTGTAGAAGGCGCTGAGGCAGCGTTGTCCAGCCTCACCTTTCCCGATAACTTCCGTGTTTTTGTCAACGATCCCGATCAAGGCTACCCGATCGCAGGCTTGACCTGGATTATGGTCTATAAGAGCTATCCCACTCAAGCAGAGGCAGATGGCGTGAAGCAGCTATTGCAATGGATCTTGACGGATGGGCAGCAGATCAACAACTCACTTGATTACACCCAAATTCCAGCCCCTGTGGCCGAACGGGCACTAGAAGTAGTAAACAGCGAAATCACCGTGGGGCAGTAGATCGTCTTCTCAGACCACTGTCACCTATCACGCGCTGCTTTGGGGTGTACTTACGCACACCCCACTTTCTCTATCTAGTTCTTCACCAAGTATCTTTAAATCTCTCTTTATTTAATTTTTTGTTTCAATTCAATGTTCGATCGCACTGACCTAGACTTGTCCACTGCCAACAACAGAGCAGAGTCGCTCAACCAAGGATTTCGCTGGGCTACCCAAGCGTTTGCCATTGGTTCAATGATCGTGCTGTTTTGGATGATCGGCGTAATTTTGATGGCTGCGCTGCCTGCCATGCGGCAGTTTGGGCTGGGATTTCTCTGGAGCCAAGACTGGAATATTGGAGAGCTTGTCTTTGGCGGTTTGCCCTACATCTACGGCACCCTGGTAACTTCCACGATCGCCGTCCTTCTAGCCGTTCCCGTGGGGATCGCGGTCGCACTGGTGACGAGCGAAACCTTTCTGCCGCGCTGGCTACGATCGCCCCTAGCCATTCTCATAGAGCTGATTGCGGCTATTCCCAGCGTCATCATTGGGCTATGGGGCATTTTTGTGCTAATCCCGTTCCTGGTGCCGGTGCAGCAATGGTTATTTAGATCCTTTGGCTGGCTGCCGCTATTTGGCACTGAGCCGATTGGCGCTGGAACGCTAGTAGCAGGCGTGATCTTGGCGATCATGATCCTGCCGACGATCGCGGCGATCAGTCGGGAAGTGCTGCTAGCCTTACCGCGAGAGCTGCAAGCCGCCTCTAGAGCGCTGGGGGCGACTCTGTGGGAGACGCTATTTCGGATTATCTTGCCAATGGCAACTCCGGGTATTTTGGGTGCGGTAACGTTGGGTTTGGGTAGAGCACTGGGTGAAACGATGGCAGTCACTATGGTAATTGGCAACTCCACTCAACTCAGCCTTTCTCTGCTGGATTTGGGCAGCACGATTCCGGCAGTCCTGGCAAATCAATTTGCTGAAGCGCTTGATGATTTGCACATTAGCGCCTTGATGTATTTAGCATTGATTCTGTTTGTTCTAACTCTGGGCGTCAACATTCTGGCGAGTTACATTATTGAGTCTTTGAGCCAGTCACGCGGTATGGATAATCCGTAACTGAAAAATATCTCTATTGATTATGCAAGGCTCTATTCCTGAAGCTTCTCTTATTGATTTACAAGGCACTCTACCCCTGAGACGACAAATTTTTGGCTATCTAATGACAGCGATCGTCACCAGCCTGACGGCATTGGCGCTAGTGCCGCTGTTTGCTGTGCTGCTGTCCATTCTGCAGCAAGGGTTGCCGCAGCTGAGTTGGCAAACCCTCACCTCATTGCCCGCACCCATGGGCATGACTGATGTTACCAACGGAATTGCTAACGCGATCGTGGGCACCGTGGTCATAGTGGGCATGGCCTCGCTGATTAGCATTCCGTTTGGAGTGATGACAGCAATCTATCTGGCAGAGTTTGGGCAGTCCTCTGGGTTAGCATATTTTGTCCGATTTATTATTGTCATTCTCAGCGGCGTTCCTTCGATTGTGGTGGGTGTGTTTGCCTATGGTGTGATTGTGCTTTCCACCAAAGAGTTTTCGGCTTGGGCAGGTAGCTTTGCGCTGGCAATTATCATGCTGCCGATCGTCACTTTATCCACTGAGTCTGCCTTGCTGCTGGTTCCGTCTTCACAGCGGTTGGCTTCTGCAGCGCTGGGTGGAAATCCGTTTCAAACCACTTGGCGAATTGTATTGAAGACGGCTCTGCCGGGAATTGTCACTGGGATTTTACTGGCGATCGCCCGGGCAGCAGGCGAAACGGCTCCGCTGATTTTTACCGCCCTCTCCAGCGACAACTGGCTCAGTAGCCTCAATAGCCCCACAGCTTCTCTTTCCGTTCTAATCTATAACTACGCAAACTCGCCCTTTCCTGAACAGAACGCTATGGGCTGGACGGCAGCCTTGGTACTTCTAGCAGTCATTCTCACCATCAACATCTTCTCGCGCCTTGTCACTCGTAAATCAAGCTGACTTGCCCTGAGCTAATGACCTCCTTCAACCCCAATCCCAAAACCTATTTCAACTCTAAAGCTGCATTAGATATTGGAAGCGTTCCAGCCATGCAGGCGATCAATATGGGTTTCTTTTATGGCGCTCGCAAAGTGCTGGAAGGCGTAACTTTAGCCATCCCACAGCGGCGCGTCACCGCGATTATTGGTCCGTCGGGCTGTGGCAAATCTACCTTTGTCAAAGCCTTAAACCGCATTGGCGAGTTAGAAACAGAAGTTCGCATCAAAGGGCGCGTAGACTTCTTTGGGCAAGATATCTATCACCCCCGCGTCAATCTCAATCGGCTACGACGGCAGATTGGTATGGTGTTCCAGAAGCCCAACCCGTTTGCTATGAGCATCTACGAAAACGTTGCCTATGGCATTCGTATTGCCGATCGCCCCTCCAGATCGCAGCTAGACGAGATCGTGCAAGCTGCGCTAGTTGATGCGGCCCTCTGGGATGAAGTCAAAGACCATCTCTTCAAGTCTGCCTTTGGGCTTTCGGGCGGACAGCAACAGCGGCTCTGTATTGCGCGGGCACTAGCCGTTAAGCCCAAGGTGCTGCTGATGGATGAACCTTGCTCAGCGCTCGACCCGATCGCCACTATGAAGATTGAACAGCTAATCCACTCGCTGCGAAATGATTTGACGATTGCGATCGTGACGCACAACATGCAGCAAGCTGCCCGCATCTCTGACTACACTGCCTTCTTCAGCACGGATGAAAGCCAGATCGGCCGCATGGTAGAGTTTGGAGAGACCGCCCAAATTTTCAATAGCGCAGTCGATCAACGGACCCGCGACTATGTAGCAGGGCGATTTGGCTAGGCAGAGCGCCTGAGTTCAGCTATCCCCCATCCCCATGCCTGATTCCAAACGCAAACTTGACCCCGAACTCTATGCTCAGCTCAGAGCCGAAGCCAAAGCCCCCTATCGAGGGCTCCGGCAATTTGTCTACCTTGGCTTTGGTGCTTCTGGCTTGATTGGAGCCGTTATTTTTTTGGCACAGCTGCTGGCGGGGCGAGAGGTGGCAACCGCGCTACCCAACTTTGCGCTTCAGGTGGGCGTTTTAGCGCTGATGGTGTGGCTGTTTCGGATCGAGCGGCGCGCTAGCATCAAAAGTACCGAATTAGAGAAGTTAAGGAAAGATTAAAAACTGAGCCTCTCTCAAATTTTTCTGTCACACTTAATACAGTTCAAATGGGGTCAGCCAATATAAAGACCCTAGCCATAAATCCCTGTGAATACTAGTAGAGCGCCAGTGCCCGTAGGGTTCTGGCGCTCTATATTAGCTCCCTATCTGAATTGGCTTTTTGTTTGAGGTCTGCTCTTTGAAAGAATTTGAGTACTGGCGGCTGATTCCACTGTTGGAGGCTAGCGGCTCGGCGCAGATGGCGATCGATCGCTGGCTAATCCACCGTCACTGCCAGGGACTTCATCCACCAACGCTGCGGTTCTACACTTGGCAACCTGCGGCGATTTCATTGGGCTATCACCAGCGGCGATATCCGGAGTTCTGGCAGCAGTTGACCTGGAAGGGGCAGCCGATCGACTTAGTGCAGCGTCCCAGCGGCGGACGGGCAGTGCTGCACCAGGGAGATCTGACCTACGCTGTGGTGACATCAGGTCTACCTGGAAGCCGAATGCAGGCATATCAAACCATTTGCGAGTTTTTGATTGCGGGTTGGCGCGCGCTCGGCGTTGAGCTGCGCTATGGTGAAGCGGGACGGGGCTACATCCACAACGCCAACTGCTTTGGCACTGCCACCGCTGCCGATTTGGTGCTGCCCAATGGAGCCAAGCTGATCGGCAGCGCCCAACTGCGGCAAGGTAACGCCATTCTGCAGCATGGTTCCATCCGGCTCAATCCTGATGCCAAGCTCTTTCAGCAGGTGTTTGGCATTGAGCTAGAGCCGATCGAGCTGCCGTCGGGTTTAGGTGAGGCTGCCGCTATACAAACGGTGATTGAGACGCTGACTCAAGCCTTGGGCGATCGGCTGGGTGCCCCGTTGGTGAGTCAGCCTTTGACAGAAGACGAATGGCAAGCCGTTACAGCACTTTCCGCTTGATTGCGCTTAAAAAAATGCTGTTGCTGCCATGCAGCAACAGCACACAGGATCTTTTGGATGGAGTAACTTAACCGAGCGTTGAAAAAGCCCTTTCGGTGAGCCGATCGGCATTAACCCCCTGCAGCGTAGCAAGCTGCTTACCGCCAAGGCTGACGATCGCACTGTCACCCCGCTGGCTGATCTGCAGATCATCAAAGCTAACGTTGCCCAGCACAATCAGCTTGTCATCGCGGGTGTTAAAGTCGCGGATTAGCGTGTTGCCTTTGGACTGCAGCAGGAAGAAGTCATCGCCTTTGCCGCCACTGCTCTTGTTGTTGCCCACACCGCCCGCAAGAATGTCATCGCCTGTGCCGCCGTTCAGGTCGTCGTTACCCAAATTGCCAACCAGGACATCTTTACCCGTCCAGCCGTCGAGATAGTCGTTTCCTTCGCCGCCGTTTGCCAGGTCATCGCCTTTGAGGGCAAGCAGCCGATCGTTTCCTTTGCGCCCCAGCAGCAGATCGTCTCTGCTATTTCCCTTAAGCTGATTGCCTTTGAGGTCACCTGAGAAAATATCTTGGATCGAGAGTCCCTTAAGCAAGTCGGTTTCACCCAGCAGGTTCAGTACCGAGCCAAAGCCATCTAGCAGATCGACGTCTTTAACGTTGAGCTTCTTGTCGGCACCAGTCAAGCCGCTAATTTGACCCAAACCGCTGACAAAATCATCGGCAGATAGCTTGTCAAAGATATAGTAGTAGTCATCATCTAGACCACCAAAGATATCTCCTAGATCCACATTGCCGAATAGATCTCCTAAATCGCTGACCAAATCATCGATCGAAACTCCTGCATCAAGACCAATATCGCCTAACGTATCAAAAATATCAGTCAGATCAATTGAGCCAAATAAGCTATCAACACCTAGATCGCCAAAGACGTCACCCAAATTGACGCTATCAAAGATATTGTTACTGCCAAGCAGCGAGTCAAAAATATCACTAAGGTTAAATAAGTCCAAAACGCCGCCGCCAAGCAGGTTGCTTACAATGTTGCCGACGTCAAGACTGCTTAGAAGACCGCCTAGATCCAAATCAAAAAATCGTGTATTTTGTGAGCTTTCCATAGTTCTGTGCCTCAATTCCTTCTGTGCTTCGAGGGGGTAGAATGCTTGATTCAACAGACTACGCCGGAGGAGAGTGTTGCTTGGGGTGGGTTACTTTCGCCATGACGGCGGAAAGTTTCCAGACGTTCCCCAGGAATTTACAAACTTTTGGTTGGTCGTCTGTCAGTGATTTAAAAGAACAAATTTCAACAGCTTCTAAAGATAAAGGCTTTTGTCTTTAATGATTCGCTTTGCATGAAATCTACAATTTTCAATTGCTTAAGCACTCGGCGCTGTAAATGTTTTACTGAGGGTTTTATATTTCTTTCCTCAGATAGTTCTACCAATGATCTGATAATTGCTAAAGATTGAGCCGGATTGTTCGTTGAGGCATCTATGAGCCAAATTTCTGAAAACCGTTCCGTTTCCCCCAAATCTTCTATTCATTCCGCAGCGCCACGCTCCCACTGGCTCTATGCCTTCTGGAAGTTTTGCCGCCCCCATACTGTGATTGGTACAAGTTTAAGCGTGTTGGGGTTGGCAGGCGTGTCTTGGGGAGTAGGTGGGTGGGGACATGGGGCAGGAGAGCAATTTCACTTTGTATCTTTAATTCTGCCCCTCTTAGCCTGTCTATGCGGCAATGTCTACATCGTCGGGTTGAACCAGCTCGAAGACATAGAGATTGATCGCATCAATAAACCCCACTTGCCGCTCGCTTCTGGAGAATTCTCTAAGCAGCAGGGCTGGGCGATCGTTCTGACAACGGGCACTTTGGCGTTGCTGTTGTCGGCGTGGGGAGGGCTGTTTTTGCTGGCGACCGTGTGGTCGAGCTTGTTGATCGGAACGGCTTACTCACTGCCGCCGATTCGCCTAAAGCGGTTTCCTGTGTGGGCATCGCTCTGTATCTTTTCCGTACGGGGGGCGATCGTTAACTTAGGTCTGTTTTTACATTTCAACCAGCAGCTGGGGCAGCCGCCGCAAATTCCGGTCATCGTTTGGGCGCTAACTTTATTTATTTTGGGATTTACCTTTGCGATCGCCATCTTTAAAGACATTCCCGACTCAGAAGGCGATCGGCTTTACCACATCACAACGTTTACATTGCAGCTGGGGCAAAAAGCCGTATTTAACTTGGCGCGCTGGGTGCTGACGCTCTGCTATCTCGGCATAATCGTCGTGGGGCTGGTTATACCGGGAATGAATTTCTTTCTAATTGCCACCCATGCCCTACCCCTAGCCGTCTTTTGGGCAATGAGCCTGGGTGTTGATCTGCAAGACCGAGCTGCGATCGCCCGCTTCTACCAGTTCATTTGGAAGCTGTTCTACTTAGAGTACCTGATCTTCCCGATCGCCTGCAGCTGGCACAGCTAGTGCGGCAAGGCAGGTGCCAACCCCGACAAAACCTTTTGCATACCTGCAGAACAAAGCCGCATCTCATCCAGCTGCCCTCCTGATCTGGTTTGATCAAAGATAAACCTAGAGGGAGCTTCATGACCCATCGCATTGGTACAGCTTACTTGGTTGGCTCAGGCGTGGGCAGTCTTGCCCATCTGACGCTGCGGGCACAGCAGCTTCTCGGCACTGCCGAGGTGTTAATTTACGATGCCTTGGTAGATGCAGAGCTGCTGCAGCTTGCCCCGGAGGCTTGCCTCAAGCTAAATGTGGGCAAGCGTGGCGGTCAGCCTAGCGCTTCTCAAGCCGAGATTAACGAACTGCTAGTGACCCACTGTCAGCAGGGACAGCAGGTGGTGCGGCTAAAAAGCGGCGATCCGTTTGTGTTTGGGCGCAGCACTGCCGAAATTCAAGCGCTGATCGCCGCTGACTGTCCGTTTGAGGTGGTTCCCGGTCTGTCTTCAGCGCTGGCGGCTCCCCTGCTGGCAAGCATTCCTCTCACCGATCCGGTACTAAGCCGTTCTTTTACCGTCCTGAGTGCCCATGAGCCAGAAGCGCTGGACTGGGAAAACCTCGCCCACCTAGAGACGCTTGTAATTCTGATGGGCGGCAGAACTCTAGCTGAAATTGTCGATCGCTTGCTAACCCACGGACGATCGCCCCAAACGCCGATCGCCATCATTCGCTGGGCAGGGCATCCGCAGCAGCAACTCTGGATCAACAGCTTAGAAGCGATCGTTCAACACACCAGCCGTCAATTCCTCTCGCCCTGCATCATTGTGATCGGCGAAGTGGTCAACCTCCGTCCCTATCTGCAATCGCCTGCGCCCCCTATGACCCATCCACCGCTCCCCCTTACAGGCAAAACTCTCCTGACAACCCGTGCTGCCGGGCAAGCTAGCCAGTTTTCTCAGCTCTTGCGGCAGCAGGGTGCAACGGTAATTGAGATGCCTGCGCTAGAAATTTATCCGCCCTCTAGCTGGGAAAAATTAGATGAGGCGATCGCGGCACTGCAAACGTTCGACTGGCTGATCCTCACCTCCACAAATGCCGTAAACTATTTTTTCGATCGCCTGACGGCACAGGGCAAAGATGCTCGCGCCCTTGCAGGCATCCAGATTGCTGTCGTGGGACAAAAAACCGCTGTCAGACTTGAGCAGCGGGGTATTCAACCTGATTTTGTGCCGCCTAACTTTGTCGCAGATTCGCTGATCGAAACCTTCCCAGACCGCAGTCACCTGTCGCAGCTGAAGCTGCTGTTCCCCCGAGTGGAAACAGGCGGGCGGGAAGTGCTGGTCAAAGAATTTATGGCGCAAGGGGCAACGGTGGTTGAAGTGGCGGCCTACGAGTCTGGCTGCGCCAAAGCCATGACCCCAGAAGCGATCGATGCACTGCGCCAAGGCAAAATTGATGTCATCACCTTTGCCAGCTCCAAAACCGTGAGATGTTTTGCTCAGCTGTGGCAAACCATCCACCCCGCCGGCACACCGCTGCCGCCACAGATTCGCATCGCCTCGATCGGGCCGCAAACCTCCAAAGACTGTCTGGAGTGCTTTGGACGGGTCGACATTGAAGCGCAAGCCTATACGCTGCCAGGTTTAACAGAGGCAATCGTGCAGTGGGCGATCGGCGGGTGAAGCGGTGGAGTCAGGACAGCGATACTGAAAAATCTGAGCTGCCCAGCGCTCCATTTGGAGAGTTTGATTGGGCAATCGTGGCAAATTCTCCACCGTTTCCAAAGCCTGCGGCTGCGCTGTTGGCATTGTAAAATAGCTGCCCGCTCGACCGGACATAGGTAATCAGCGCTCGGCTGGTCTGCGCTTCGGCGCGATCTGCTACCGTCAAAAAGCTGCCGCGCCTGCCTAACGCTGAAAAGGTCTTCCGTGCCAGCACGATCTTATCTTCGCCTCGTTTGAAGTCCGTTATCCGATCGCTGCCGTCTGATTGCCTAAAAGCAGCACCCGTGCTGAACAAGAAGCGATCGCTGCCCTGATCGCCCGTCAGCATATCGTTGCCGCGTCCACCGTTGAGGTCATCGTTGCCCGTGCTGCCGCTCAGCCGATCGCTGCCCTCACCCCCAGACAGTTTGTCATTGCCGCCACCGCCTGTGAGCGTATCTGCCCCGTTGTTGCCCGTCAGCGTGTCGGTTTCGCCGCTGCCCGTGAGCGTATCTCTCATCTGCGTTCCAGAAACTTCCCGATAATTAACCAGACGATATCGCAGTGAAGACGATCGATTCACTATCAGCGTTTGTTTGGCTAAATCGGCAGTAATCGAGACTTTAGTTTCTTTAGAGGCATCCACTATCCCGGAGTTACCGTCCGATGGCTCCCGAAATAAGACAAAAGCCGATCGATTTAGCACGATCGCTGCATCCGTTTCACCCAGATGAGCAGTCACCAGATCCGGCTTATCATCGCGGTTTAGATCGCCGATCGCAAGGCTATTGGGAAGCCTGCCCACCGCAACACTCACAGATCGTCTAAAGCTGCCTTTGCCATCGCCCCGCACTACAGCAACTTGACCCGCATCTCGGCTGCTGGTCACAATGTCTAGGTTGCCGTCTCCGTCTAGGTCTTGAGCAGCGATCGCGTTTCCGCGCAGGTTGGTTGTTATGAAAGTGCTTCGCTCAAAACCGCCATCGCCATCGCCGAACAGCACCCCTACATTCTGAGTAGAGTTGACAAGGTTGGTGAGTGCAATATCTAGCTCGCCATCTGTATCAAAGTCGCCGACCGCTAAAGCCACGGGCTGAATATTACCAAGATTAAAGGTTTTGGCATCCCCAAAGTCGCCTCTACCATCGCCAAACAGCAGCGTTAGCGTTCCGCGTTCCGCTTCTACCGTTGCCAGATCCAGCCTGCCATCTTTGTCAAAATCGCCTGTGGCAACCGCAAAAGGCTCTGCTCTAGGCGATCGATCGCTAATGGTATTGACCTGAAAGCCGCCGTTGCCCGTGCCCAGCAGCACCGAGAGACTGCCCGCCTGCGAATTAGCGTTTGCCGTGACAATGTCGAGCCTGCCGTCGCGGTTCAAGTCAGCCGTGATGATCGAATTGGGCTGATTCCCCACTCGAAACGTTTCTGCAGTGCGAAAGGTGCCGGTGCCGGTGCCCAGCAGCACAGAAACTGTGTTTGAGTTAATGTTTGCCGTGGCAATGTCTTGATTGCCGTCGTTGTTGAAGTCGCCTGTGGCAAGAGCAATCGGGCTGTTGCCGTTGGCAGCCGTGGTCTGCGCCGTGCCAAAGCTGCCCTTACCATTGCCCAACCGCACAATAACGTTATCGCTGAGCGTTGCGTTTGACAGGGTAAAGACCAGATCGAGATTGTTGTCGTTGTTAAAGTCGGCGATCGCCCCTGCCCCTGTCGCTTCGCCTATCGATAGACGCAAGGCGCGATCCAGTTGAAACGATGAATTGAAAAAGCCTGACGAAGCTCGAGAAGCACGAGTTGAAGCAGAATGTGCCATAAACTCCTTTCAGCTACATAGTTGTTGCCATTACGCTTGGGCATCTATGCGGTGGATCGAGCGCACCCCAAAAATGTCCCTGTTCTAACCGCTATGGCGGTTCTTATGCTACACCTAGCGGATTTCCCTTACTAAATGCAAAAAAATCGCTACCTATAGTAGAGATAGCGATTTAGTCTAAACGGTAATTTGGAGTTTTGATATTAATTTTTGAGGCAGACAGGTTTTGCCTTAATCAGGTTTGTCGCCTCCACTACTCGAACTACCCAAAATAAGCAGGCGCGTTTCCGGGTTTCCATTTAATGTTGCAGCCAATGCTTGGCTTCTGGTCTGAGCTAATGGGCTGCTCGGTCAGGAGAGCATCGATCGCCGATCGCAAATCTTGCCCGGTGACGGGCTTGTCGTTCCCCGGTCGGCTGTCATCGAGCTGCCCGCGGTAGGCAAGCTTAAAGCTGCTGTCAAACAAAAAGAAATCTGGCGTACAGGCGGCAGTGTATGCCTTGGCAACTTCCTGGCTTTCGTCGTAGCACACCGGGAACGGAAAGCCCAAGGCTTTTGCCATGCCTTGGAGGTACTCCGGCGCATCAGCAGGATAGTTTGCCACATCGTTGGCGCTGATTGCCACAATCCCTACGCCGCGATTGACATAATCCTGACCCAATTTGGCTAGCTCCACCTGGACATGCTTCACAAATGGACAGTGTTCGCAGAGAAAAATCACCAGCAGCGCTTTCTTGCCCGCAAAGGTTGCCAGAGAGATCGTCTCTCCTGACACCACATCCGGCAGTCGAAAATCGGGAGCTGGAGTCCCTAACGCCAGCATCGTAGAGGCAGTTCTCGCCACGATCGTCGCTCCTTAAACGATACATCTCAGCTTCGATCGTACCGCTCCTCGTCAAAATTTCGGCGGTGCTTGCCATAGCGCTAGGTAGGGCGCTTACAAAAAATCTCAACTTGGTTGAGAAGCGCGATAGAAAACGCTGTAGGACGGGGCCTCCTCAGAATAACCTCCACAGGTGCCATTCTTCTGTAGTTCTATCGTAAGGAGTTCTATAGTAAGGTTGGATTTGGCTGCTCGCCTCAGCCTACCGTCGAAGGAGTGCATTCCGATGAATTTGCCCTACAGCGCCATCATCTTTGACTGCGATGGCACTCTAGCCAATACGCTGCCCGTCCATTTCCGTGTTTGGTCTACCATTCTGCAGGAGCGGGGCACGGGCTTTTCTGAGGTGTGGTATCAGCAGCACTGTGGTTTATCTGGCGCAGAAATGCTGCAGCGGCTTCAGGAGCAGTTTGGCTACCAGATCGATCTGCCTGCGATTCGTGCAGAACAGCGGCAGCTGTTTGATGCGCTAATTCATACCGTCGAAGAAATTCAGGTCGTTGCAGATGTAGCGCGGTCTCATGTCGGCAAAATGCCGATCGCCGTTGCCTCTGGCGGCAGCCGCATCAATGTTGAGACAACGCTCAAAGCGGTGGGGCTGAGAGACTTGTTTGAAACGATCGTCACGATCAACGATGTCAGTAGAGGCAAGCCTGCCCCTGACCTGTTTCTGCTGGCAGCAGAGCGGCTGGGCGTGGAACCTGCTGCCTGTTTGGTCTACGAAGATAGCGATGGCGGACTGGAAGCGGCTCGGCGAGCGGGGATGCGGTCGATCGATGTGCGCAGCCTGTTGTCTGCTTGATTATTCGACCCTGGCAAACGGCAGTTCCACGCTTGCCATTGTCCCAGCTTCCGCTGATGACTGAATTGAGAACATGCCGCCATGGGCTTCCACAATCCGCCGGACGATCGCCAGCCCCAACCCAGTGCCACTCGGTTTCGTTGAGTAAAAAGGTTCGCCTAAGCGCGCCAGCACGGCAGCAGGAATGGGGTCGCCCCCATTGTGAACTTGGATTTGAACATGTGCCGGACGCGTCGCGCCGCCAATCCGTAGCGTCACCGTTTCCTGGGGCGCAATTGCTTCACAGGCATTGCGGATCAAATTGATCAACACCTGCTTCAGCTTGTCCCGATCGCCCATTACATGCACCCCAGCAGCAAGCGGCTGATATTGGAGGCGGCGATCGGCAGCTTCCGGCATCTGGCGCAGCGACGGCAGCAAGTCTTGGATTAGCTCATTCACCTCTAGTGCTGTAGCCTGGAGGATCTGCGGTTTTGCATAAAGCAACACTTCTTCTAGCATCCGCTCTAGCCGTTCAGCTTCTTCTAGCGCCAGCTCTGCCCGTTCCCGATCGCGGGGACCGCTGCTGCGGTGAAAGTGGTTTAGCCCCAAGCGAATCGTTGTCACTGGGTTGCGAATCTCATGGACGATCATTGCCGCAAATTCACCGATTGCAGCTAGCCGTTCCCGCTCGATAAGCCGCCGCGTAACAAGCTGTAGTTCTTCGCTGCGCTTGGCAACTTCTGCTTCCAAAAGCTCATTAAACCGGCGCTGCTGCTGGTAGAGCAAGTAATTATCAATCACGGTGGCAGCCCGTTCTGCAAATAGCTCTGCCGTCCGGATTTCCTCTTGCCCAAACGGATGCGGATATTTACAAAAACAGCAAATTGCGCCAATTACTTCCAGGTGTGCCGTTCGCAGCGGCACGCCCAAGTAAGAAATACAGCCTAGAGCAGCAATTTCGTAGTCTGGATGCGCCAGTGTCGTTTCGATCGCCGTTTCGAGCGCCAGCGTTGGAGCAGTTTCTCCCACTGAGAATTGCCCTGTCTCCATAACGATACGGGTTAGCGAGCCAGCCAACGAATAAAGCTGGCTGGACGTCTGCGAAGTATGGCTGCTTGCCATCACCTGCTCTTCGCCATTGCTGTGCAGCGTCAAGACTGCCCAATCTGCCCCCAGCAGTCGACTTACCCCACAGGCAATTTGGCTGAGATAGCTTTCCAATTCACCGGCTCGGTAGCTCAGCGAAGACAGCACCTCCAAAATCTGCTGCTCCGAACACCACGATCGCCCGCTGCTTAAGGGCTGAGGGGCAGTCCAGTCAGCAGCCACGCCACTTGTCCACTCGTACGGCAATTCCATCTTGTTCGGGGGCTGGCTCACGGTATCGGGGAAACAGGTGGGGCAGTCGCAATCGAAAAACGGAGGCTGAGGCATTTGCTGGCAAAAAGAATGACTTTCCGAAGCCTGTTGCGATCTAAGGTTTTTTCAGTTTAAGGTTTTCTCAGTTTATCGCAACCAACCTTGCTTTCTTGTTATACGTTTGAGTCTACCTTCCAGTTGCAGCGGCAGTTCGCCTGTTGAGAAAGATTTAAGGCTTGCCTTCTTTTTATTACATTTGAGCCTGCTGTCTAGAGACGAGGAACCTGCTGCCCCAGTAGTACCCAACCAGTGCCCAACCCAATTGCTCTGATTCTTTGTATCAAGACATACAAAACTACCCCGACAGGCTTGTTTTACTGGGAAGCAAAATGGAGATTCGATTATGGTTGGGATGCTGTCTCAGGCAAAAACCCTGGTTGAGCAAGCCAAAGAGCTGAGTTTAGAATTTTTCCTAGTTTCTTACACCGATCTGCTGGGCGGCACCCGTGCGAAGCTTGTCCCTGCCAGTAAGATCGCCTCCGTTGAGACAGAAGGGGCATTCTTTGCACCGTTTGCTTCAAATTTGGGCTTAGGACCTGATGCGCCCGACATCGCTGCCGTTCCCGATCCCAGCTCCCTGATTGTGCTACCTTGGCAGACGAATGTAGGCTGGGTGGCAAGCGATGTTTATATGAACGGCGAGCCGTTTGCGGCCGCTCCGCGCGTCATCTTTAAGCGGGTGTTAGAGCAATGCGCTCAGTTGGGCTATAGCTTGAAGACAGGCGTGGAGGCAGAGTTTTTTCTGCTCAAGAAAACCGATCAGGGCTTTCAGATCGCAGATACGCTCGATACGGCAGCTCGCCCCTGCTATGACCAGCTCAACTTGATGCGGCAATTTGACTTCATCTCAACGATCGTCCGCTATATGGAGCAGCTCGGCTGGGAGCCCTACCAGTGCGACCACGAAGATGCCAATGGGCAATTTGAGCTGAACTGGACGTATAGCGATGCCCTGACCACTGCCGATCGCCATGTCTTTTTCAAATACATGGTAAAAACCCTGGCAGAACAGCGTGGACTAACTGCCACCTTCATGCCCAAACCCTTCAGCCACCTCACGGGCAATGGTGCTCATGTCCACCTCAGCCTCTGGAACAACGGCAGCAATGCCTTCCTGGACGAAAGCAATGAAATGGGGCTGTCTAGCTTGGGCTATGAGTTTTTGGGCGGCGTTCTCGGACACGCGCAAGGGCTGGCGGCGCTTTGCACTCCCACCATTAATTCCTATCGTCGCATTGGGGCAACGACGACTAGCTCTGGCAGCACTTGGAGTCCACGCTACCTCTCCTATGGCGGCAACAACCGCACCCACATGATTCGCATTCCCGACAAAGGACGGTTTGAGTGCCGCTTAATTGATGGCTCCACAACGCTCTATCTGGCGCAGGCAGGGCTGCTGGCGGCGGGGCTAGATGGCATTGCCAAGCAGGTGCAGGCTGGCGATCGCATTGACGAAAATATGTTCGTGCGTGGCTCGGAGTTCTCTGATCTAAAGACACTGCCAACGAGCCTGCTGGAGGCGCTCCGCTATCTTGAAGCAGACGAACTCTTGCTGGCGACTTTAGGAGAGCAAGCTGCCAAAACCTACTTAGACTTTAAATATCAGGAGTGGGATGCCTATAGCGCAGAAGTGACCTCCTGGGAGCTGGGGCAATACATCAACGTGTGATGAGCACTGCATAACGGGCAGCTATAGAAATGCAGCTATAGAAATGCAGTAAAGTCTTCACCCAAGAACAACGCTCGCTCAGCCCTGCGGCGGCGGGTTAAACCGGGTAGCTCGCCGCTGTCTCCTCTATTCCAGCGCAAGAGCTGATCGGCAGCACCGCGAAAGTCACCCTGGTTTAGCAGCCGCAGCAGCGTTGAGTTGGCTAGCGCCCCTTCACCCACGTTATAGGCAAACGAAACCAGTGCTGAGAACTGATCGCTACTGAGCGGCACTTCAACCAGGTTGGCAACGGCATTCTCAAACCTAGCTAGATCCCGCTTTAGAAAGGCTTCAGCTTGAGCTTCGGTAATCTGCATCCCCGGCCCAACGCCAGAAGTAGTGCCATAGCCGATCGTCCAAATGCCAACTGGATCAAGATAAGCTGTCAGCCGCAATCCTTCGAAAGATTTGAGCAGCCGCAATCCTTTAGCGTTGATGCCCCTCGTCGCATTGCCTGGTTCCCCAAATGGATTGACCGTAGGCGACGCCAGAACAATAACTTTGCCGTCTCTAAAGAGCTGCACGGCAGGACGGTATACATACCAGGTGTTGCGACCATTAAAGAAGACTTGCTTGCCCTGGGCATCTTTTCCCAGCGTTAGTTTAAGGTGGTCATTATCGGCTTGGCTGTAGCTCTCTAGCGGCAGTACAGTGTTGGCACTAACAAATTGTTTTTGGTTGCTGGGCAGGCTCGAGCCTTGCCCCGTGCCGGTTTTAAACCAGGTATCTAGTACCGTTTTCACGGCATAAACTGGCTTCGCTGGAGGCTGCGGAATGACGGCAACCTGTCCATCCCTAAGAATTTGCACTGCCGGACGGTAAACATACCAGGTATTTTTGCCCTTAAAAAAGATTTGCCTGCCTTGGGAGTCCCGCCCTAGTGTTACTTTGAGGTGATCTTCGATCGTCTCAAAGCCTGAGATCGGCAGTGTCATGCCTGAATTGAGAAATTGCTTTTGGTCTTCTGGGAGGGCAGATCCTTGCCCTGTGCTACCCTTCAGCCAAGTATCTAAAACTGTTCTAACTGCGTATGGCATGGTAATTCTCCACTTGGATCTAAGCACTTTGGCTGAGTGCTGTGGTTTAATGTTCCCGCCTGCTAGGAGATAATGACATCAGGCGGGGTTTGATAAAAGACTTCTACCGCGATCGAATCATTGACCCCGGAAAGTCATCCAAAATAGCACCTCTGGCTTTGAGGTTAACGCGATCGCCTGGGCTCAAGCCTGTGTTACCACCAAACTTTGCGCCTTTGACTAAAACAACGCTGAAGTCGACCTGGGTAACGTTAACGCCATTGAGCAGCGCTTCACGGAAATCGGCTCCATCGAGGTCAGCGTTGCTGAGATTGGCACCGCTGAGTTTGGCGCTGCTCAGGTTGGCCCAGCTTAGATTTGCTTCAGTCAGGTTAGCGCGGCTGAGTTTTGCCCAACTGAGATCAGCGGCGCTGAGGTTGGCTGCAATCAGCTGAGCATCGCGCAGGTCAGCCCCACTCAGTGCCACATTACTGAGATCAACCTGGCTGAGATCCGCCCCGCGCAGAATGGCTTCGCGTAGGTCGGTGTCGCGCAGATTAGCCCCACGCAAATCGGCGTTGCTGAGATTGGCACCGCGCAGAATGGCTTCGCGCAGGTTAGCCCCGCGCAGATCGGCATTGGTCAGGTTGGCATCGCGCAAGTCAACGCGGCTGAGGTTAGCGCGGCTGAGGTTTGTTTGGCTGAAGTTGGCATCGCTCAGATCAACACGACTGAGGACTGCCCAAAGAATGAAAAGGATGTTGGGATTTGCCCAGAGTAAAACGACGTTATGGTTGGAACTTGTGCCCACCACGATCGCCCAGATTAGAATTGCCCAAATTAAACCGATGCCGATCAAAACAATATTTCGCAGCAGGTTGCTGCGTAAATCGGAGTAGCGCAGGCTAGACTCTCGCAGATTGATCCACACCATGATTGTCCAGATCAGATTTGCCCAAATCAAGACAATGCCTAGCGCTCCGGCTTCGCTGAGGGTTGTCCAGAGCAAAATTGCCCAAACAAAGTTTGCCCACAGCAGGAGCGTCCCGATTAGATCTGCCCGACTCAGATCGACCCGATGCAGATTGATGCCGCTAAAATTTTTGTCACCTCGCCAAATGCTAAGACGAACGCGCAACCCGGCGAACATACGCCAGCTATGCTGTGAGCGGCGGTGGGAGGAGTCGGGGAACGGTGGCTGAGTCATTGGGCGAGGCACGTTGAAATATCGCTGAGTCTCTGCTGAATTTTTGTCTTGCTATACTGCTTGGACAATATCGCAATGCAGCCCGCAGCAGCCGCATTTTGTTTCAGCGCTTTGCGCTGTAAGACAGCTTAGCCCTTCTGCTGCTCAGATAGTTCTATTCCTCTGAAGTTCTCATCTAAAGTTTTTATTTGCCGAATTCAACTAAAAAGAATGCAGAATTTTTTGAGATAAGGCTTACAAAAGTCCTTACCCCTGTAATGCAATGTGGAGGTGGGCTTAGCCCACCTCCACATTGCATAAGTCCTATGATTCTGCAGAACGCAACCCTCAAAAATAGTTCCGCTATGAGTTAGGAAGACCAAACCTAAAGGGGCTATGCAGACCGCAAACAGGTTGATTGAGCTAACGATCGCGCTTAGTTGTCGCTGGATACTTTTGATCGGATGGGGGTTTTGCAAAAAAAACTTTGCCTGCCAAGCTCTGAAAATAGATCGCACCGATCGTCAGCAAAAACAGCACATAGGCGATCGCCTGCACCTGATAGAGTTTTTGCGTATAGCCAAACAAGGCGCTAAGCAGCAACCCCGGAAAGCGATCGTCGGGCAGCACTTTTGAAAGATCCCAAACGGCTGGACCCAAGATGCAAGAGGGATTGCGTGTGAAGCGCTCGTAGTAGAAACACAGCGACTCGGATGCCCGATCTTGGCTTGCTAGCGTTTGCATCACCGTATCGAAATGCCCTAGCGCTGTGACCACTAGTCCTGCAATTACCAGCAGCAGCAGCACGCCCATTACCTGGAAGAATTGCTTTAAGTTTAGCTTTACGCCCCACTTAAACAGCAGCACGCCGATCGCTACCGCTATCCCCAAACCCGCCAGTGCACCGATCGCAGGCAGCAAGCCTTCATTAAACTTGGCAGCAATAAACACCACCGTTTCAAAACCCTCTCGCAGCACCGCAATGAAGATCAGCATAAAGATGCCCCAGCCGCCACCGCTCTTGAGGGCTGCCGCCACGCTGCCTTCTACCTGGCTTTTCATAGACCGCGCCTGCTGGGTCATCCAAATTAACATCCAGCTCAGCAGCACTACTGCCAGTAAGCTGAAAACTCCTTCTAGCAGGGGTTCTGCCGCAGGGCTGACAGCTCCTAAAAGCTGAATAATCCAGGCAAACAAAAAGCCAATCAAAACGCTGACCAAAATCCCCGCCACCACTCCCAGATAAACCCAGCGATTTAGCTGCGATCGATTGGCTTTGGCAAGGCAAGCCAGCACAATACCCGTCACCAGTGCTGCTTCCACCCCTTCGCGTAGGGTGATTACAAACGTGGGCAAAATAGAAGAAAAGTCCATCGGTGCAAGAGAAGAGCGTGGTGTTTCACAGCTGCTGTTGATTGTTGCAGTCTACGGAAGCGCCTTTCAAACTATCAACAGCAGATCTAGAGCCTACAAAGATTCTTGGGGACAGGTCTTTCCCATCCCCAAGTGATTTTATGATGCGGTAGGTTTAATTGCTGGGGCAGAGGCTTGTTCGATCGCCTTGACTTGATTTGCCACTTCATCTGCAGATTTAACTGGGGCTTGGGGTGGCACAGGTTCGGGCCAAGCCGTGTAGAGGGTGTCAACCTTGCTGACCAGATCTTTGTCCAGTCCAGCGTTTTCTTGGGCAAGCTGGGGCTGAATATCTTTCAGGAGCTTGTCTTTGACATAGGCAACAAAACCGCGCGAGTCTTGATATTCAATCTCTGCGCTAATTTTCCCGTCGCTGATGGCAGCCGTATATTCAGCAGCAGCAGTATCCAGCATTTCATTGACAGATTGCAGCACGAAGGAAGGATTCTTGAGCTGATCGGCAGGCAGCGCGGCAATCGCTTTATCAATGGCAGTCATGGCGTCATTGTATGCAGATTGCACCTCTGGATCGGTCGGCTTTGACTTCACCAAGTCTTGGACTTTGGTGAGCGTGTCGCTGAACTCTGCCACATTGCGCTCTGGAAGCTGCTCTTGCACATCTACATAGATCTCTTCAACCGGATGTCCCAAGTGTGGCTCGGCTTGCTCCGGCAAATTCAGCCTCAACAGTTCCCCAGCCACAATCATGTGACCTTTCATCAGACCGAGCTTGGTCAGATAGTCCACGTCCTTCGCTTCGCCCGTCAAGACGATATCTTCAATCGTCACTTGGTCTTTAATTTGATCGAACTGCGCCTGAGTCACCACCTTTTTGCTGACCAGATCTTCAGGGCTGCCATAAGGACGAGCGGCTTGGATTTTGTTGGAGAGGGCCGGAACGCCCAACTGCGCCTCTAGCTTATCCAGCTCAGACAGAATGGCAGTATTGATGTTGATCTTGCGATCGCCGCTGGCTGTAGTGGTGGAGGCAGCATCAGCAGCAGGGCTACTGGCAGCAGTATCGGCAGCAGGCGAAGAGGCAGTCGGCGAGGAAGGCGCACAGTTGTTCAGACCGATGGCTAAACAGGCGATGGTGACTGCAACCAGCAGGTATCGAAAGATGGAGCGAGGAATAGACATAAGCGCTTACAAAATTTGAATTTGTTACTAAGACAACCCGACTTTGAGGAGGGGGTTGCTTCGTTTGGATCACAAGACACTCATCATCCCGCTTTTGAGAATTTCTGTCAATTAAATAGTATGCTTTTTGAGCAAGCTGCCTGCAATTTTTTGCAAATAGAGCAGTTCAAGCAGGTTTAGACGGCAGCACGTTAAACACCCCCATACAGCCTGACTCAGCGATTGCGTCTTGGTGCGGATGAAACATATACTTGCCCGCATAAGGATAAGCAAACTCCAGGATGTGGCGTTCGGCAGTGCCCATTGTTATTACGTCAGTTTCCATAGTGGGCGCGGTTGTCATGCCCGTGGGATACAGCCGAAAAAAGTTGGCATGCAGATGAAACGTGACGGCTGGGTCAAATTCGATCACATTGAGTAGATATACTCGCACCAACTGGTTCTGGTAGATCGAAATTGGATTTTGCCTATAGTAGTTGGGGATGCCGTTGAAGGCGTAGAGTTCATTCTGGTTGTTTTCGTCGAGGTCGTAGCCGTTCATCACCAGCACGAGTTCATCGGCAGGGGCGCGCCCCTGTTTTGGATCAATGATGAACATTCCATGCAGCCCTTTGCCGATGTGGCGAGCAACGGGCGCAATGTGACAGTGATAGAGGTGAAGCCCGTAGGGAATGGCGTCAAATTCGTAGATGGTGGCGGTGCCGTTGCGGACAGGTTTAACCCCGTCTACGTCAGAGGGGTGGATGCCGTGAAAATGCATGGTGTGGGCATGTCCACCTTCGTTGAGAAAAACAACTCGGACGCGATCGCCTTCGGTTGCCCGCAGGGTTGGGCCGGGAACCCGTCCGTTGTAGTTCCAAGTGGGGTAGGAAACGACTTGATTGAGTTGCAGCGTTGTAGAACTCGCGGTAATTTGAAATTCGCGAATTGTGCGTCCGTTTTCCTGTTTAATCGTGCCGTAATCAAAATCGCGGCAGACCTGCATCGGGCTGATGCCATTGCCATAGGTAGGCAAATCTTTCTCAAACGGAGGAATTTGCGCCTGTGACGTAGAGCGCTGGGAGTGCTGCACCGCTACAGATGCCCCGGTAATTCCGGCTGCAGCTAGCCCCCAGTATAGAAATCGTCGCCGACTCCAAGGAGTCATTTTCAGAGTTGAATAATCAGGCATGATCAATGAGCACGATCGGCTATTGCGAAGAGTTCTGATCTTCTGTTGCTAGAATAGCATCGCGCTTTTGAGAGTTGATTGCAACAACTCAGGACTCGTCCGCTGTAGCCTGCTGCGGTTAGGGCGTCCGCGGTTGCTCGTTGAGGGATGCAGCAGATTGGGTATCACGATTGACTTTTCTAAACCCAGCCCTCAGCTTTAATGGATTGAGAATATCTCAATTCTTGAGATTAGAGCTTTAGTTTGCGATCGCCATCCCACCCGCAGCTCACAGGATTAAAGGGCGATCCTATCAGGTTTATGAACCAGAATTTCAACGGGGTGAAAGGCAATCTCTCCGTTTAGCAGATTGCATCTAAGAGTGCAAACCCTAGCCGCAATGCTTCATCAAAACTTGAAAGTATGAAATTCTGTAACCCTAGTAGGGCTTGAGTTTCCTTTAGAGCAAGCCTGTAGAGGTCTTTCAAACTTCTAAATCTATTCTTTAGCAATCGATCGCTAGTTCTTAATGTTGTCATGGGAATTTCGTGAAGGGGAAATTGCAAGCCCCTGGTCTCTATCATTCTCATGAACCCTTATGACAAGTCCAAGACTAACCGGTTTTGCGTCACTGCCTGCCGATACCTTCGCGGCAGGTCCGTCCTCTGGCAAAGACGTGTCTGCCAACGGACGTACAGGTCCTTTCCAGGATCAGCCCGTTCAAGGGTTCAGCGCCGTCCAATTTTTTGATGGCAACACGTTTTGGTTCATGCCTGACAACGGCTATGGCGCAAAGAACAATAGCTCTGACTTTCTACTAAGGGTGTATCGTGTCGATCCCAACTTCCAATCCGCTGAAGGCGGCGACGGCAGCATTAAGATTTTCGACGAATTTATTCAGCTTGCTGATCCAGACAAAAAAGCACCGTTCAAGATCACAAACGACAATACGAGCGATCGCCTTTTAACAGGAGCAGACTTTGACATTGAATCGCTGGTAATTGCTGAAGACGGCACGCTGTGGATTGGCGACGAATTTGGACCCTATCTGCTGCACTTCGACAGCACAGGCAAACTGCTAGACGCGCCTATTGCCACGCCTAACTACTACAACGCCAACACGATCGACGGCAAACCGCCGATTGTAATTGGACACCGGGGCGCAAGCGGCGAACTGCCCGAACACACGCTGGAGGCATACAAGCTGGCGATCGAGCGAGGCGCTGACTTCATCGAACCCGACCTGGTTTCTACTAAAGATGGCGTCTTGATCGCCCGTCATGAGCCAATGCTGGGAGGTACAACAGATGTGGCGAGCCGTCCCGAATTTGCCGATCGCAAAACCAAGAAAATCCTCGATGGTGTAGAAGTTGAAGATTATTTTGCTTCTGACTTCACCCTGGCAGAGATTAAGACGCTACGGGCGATCATGCCACAGGGCTTCCGGACTCAGGCATTTAATGGCGTATTTGAAATTCCGACGTTTGAAGAAGTGATTAACCTGGTGAAACAGGTTGAGAAAGACACGGGTAAGAAAGTCGGAATCTACCCGGAAACCAAACATCCTACCTTCCACGACAATTTGGGATTATCGCTTGAAGAGCCCCTGCTGGCGACGCTGGAACAGACTGAATTTAACGATCTCAGCCGCATTTTCATCCAGTCCTTCGAGGTCAGCAATCTCAAGGAGCTAAACCAGAAAACAGACATTCCGCTGGTACAGCTCCTGGATGCGTTTGATGTCAATCCGGACGGCTCCCTGATCGAAATCAGCCCCTATGATTTTGTGGTCAGCGGCGACTCGCGCACTTATGCCGATCTACGATCTCCAGCAGGATTGCAAGAGATTGCCACCTATGCAGACGGTATTGGTCCCTGGAAGCGGATGATCGTTTCTGTTAAAGAAGTAGATGCGGACGGCGACGGCAAAGCGGATGATCTAAATGGTGACGGGACAATCAACGATGCCGACAAGGTGACCACCTCACCCACTACGCTCGTCCAAGATGCCCATGCCGCGAATCTTCTGGTGCATCCTTACACCTTCCGCAACGAGGACCGCTACCTCGCTTCCGACTACAAAGGCGATCCGGCTGCCGAGTTTAAGCAGTTCATTAATCTGGGTGTAGATGGCTACTTCACCGACTTTCCTGGCACAGGCGATCTGGTGCGCGACCAGATCACCGGACAATTTGTCCGATCGCCCCAAAATCCCGATGTTCTGAACACCACAACGTTCAACACCCTGGAGGGCAAAGCACCGATCGTGATTGGGCATCGGGGCGCAAGCGGCGAACGACCGGAGCACACGCTGGCTGCCTACAAAAAGGCGATCGCGGATGGAGCAGACTTCATCGAACCGGATTTGGTCGTCAGCAAAGATGGGGTGCTGATCGCTCGTCACGAGCCAATGCTGGCAGTGCTGAATGCGGATGGCACAGTCAACATGACCGACACCAGCACCGATATTTATCTCCGTTCTGAATTTGCCGATCGCAAAACCACCAAGGTTTTGGATGGAGTTTCGGTGACGGGCTGGTTTGCCGAAGATTTTACCCTGGAAGAGATCAAGAGCGTCAATGCGATCGAACGGTTGCCTGCGCTGCGCGGCACGCAGTTCAACAATGACGGGCTAAAAGTGCCGACTCTGGCAGAAGTGATCGATCTGGTGCAGCAGGTTGAACAAGAAACCGGACGCAAGATCGGCATCTATCCTGAGACCAAACACCCCACCTTCTTTGCTGCTCAAGGCTACAACACCAGCCAGCTCCTGGTGAATACGCTGACTGAGAAGCAATTTACCGATCCGACGCGCGTCTTCATCCAGTCCTTTGAAGTAGGGAACCTGAAGGAGCTGAATACAACGCTAATGCCTAATGCAGGCATCGACATTCCTTTGGTGCAGCTATTTGGGGCTTCCGGTCGTCCTTACGATTTTGTGGTGAGCGGCGACACCCGCACCTACACGGACCTATCCACTCCAGCAGGGCTAACCGAAATCGCCACCTATGCGGCAGGAATTGGACCTAACAAGCAGCGGATTGTGCCCCTCTCACCGGTGGATCAGAACAACGATGGTCGTCCGGATGACCTGAATGGCGACGGACAGATTAGCGATGGCGATCGCGTTACAGGCACACCCACCACATTGGTACAAGATGCCCACACAGCCGGGCTGCTTGTCCATCCTTACACCTTGCGGAATGAAAGCTTCTTTTTGCCTGCCAGCTACAACGGCGATCCAATCGCAGAGTTTAAGCAGCTGATCGAGCTGGGGGTAGATGGCTTCTTTACCGATTTTCCTGGCACTGGAGCAGATGCTCGCAGCACCTTTATCGAACCACCCGTAGTCGCTAATTTGGGTGGATCTAGAGGTTTTGAGGGAGTGGCGATCAGTCCCGATCGCCAAACAATCTATGCGCTGCTGGAAGGAGCAGTGACAGGCGATCCCACCAATGCTTTGCGGATCAATGAGTTTGATGTGGCAAGCCGAGAATTCACCGGGCTAAAAGGCTACTACAAACTTGAGAATGCCGCGAATGCGATCGGTGATATGGCAGTTATCAATACCAATGAGTATCTAGTGATTGAGCGAGATAACAACCAAGCCGATGCTGCTAAATTCAAAAAGATCTACAAAGTCGATCTATCCCACAAAGATGCCAATGGTTTTGTTGCCAAAGAGGAAATTGCCGATCTGCTGAATATCCAAGATCCCGATGACCTCAACAAAGACGGCAACACCACGTATAGAATGCCGTTCCAGACGATCGAAGATGTGTTGGTACTCGACAAAGAGACGATTCTGGTTGCTAACGACAACAACTATCCGTTCTCGATTGGTCGTCCGCCAGCAATCGACAATACTGAGATCGTGACGCTGAAGCTAGAAAAACCGCTGCACCTCGATGAGCGAGTTGGCTTAGCAGGGCTGGAACGCACCTCTGCAGATCCACTTTCTAAAGGGGCTAGCGCGATCGCGTTGGGTGATTCTGCGGCTTATGGGCTGGGCTAAGTGAAGAGCCTTTGTTATGTGCTGCACTTCCCGCAGCACATAACAAAGATTTGTACCTCATGTGATTAACTCAGGCGATTATGAATCGCTATAAGTTAGTTTCCGTTTGACGAACCGTCCCACAGTTGTTTCTGGAACAGTGCAGTAACCTGCCAGAAGCAACTGTGTTTTTTATGAGATGGCGTTTCTCAATAGCGTTTCTCATCGGTAATCGGTTCGGTGATGCAAGCGATATGCCCACGTGCTCGCAAAATGAAATCATCAAAGAAATGATCAAAGTCTTGATCTTCCTCTAGCTGCATAATCATCAGCGAACCCGCATCATCTCAGTTTAAAGCGGTTTCCAGAAAATGATTTGGTTTTGTTTCAGTACAAAGCGCTGTAGGTAACGCTAGCATTCACCATGTTTTGAATCCCATTATTGGTTTAGATTGATCAATAGTGAATACGCGTCTGTGTTGTCAGATTGATTGAGCAGCAGCAGCATTTGCCGCCAGCACCAGCATGATAGCGCTGCCAACCAGCGTCAGGATAAAGCGATCGCCACCTGAAATTTGCCAGATCCGATGGGGCAGCGGCTGGCGCGGCAATTTTTTAGAGCTGGGATGTTGCATCGGTTCACGTCTCTCTTTCATCAGGGCAGTTTGATCGATTGTGGATGCAGCAGCGGGTTGGGCAATCGCCTGATGCAGCAAGTCGCCAGTAGCGAAAGCAGCAAGCGTACAGACCGCAGCAGTTGAAACATGCAGAGTTGATTGATGTTTAATAGCCGAAGGTGAATGAGACGCTGAGGAATGCCAAGCATTGTTGCTCTCAAGACACAGCTTCTTGATCCAACGAAAGACATTCGCAAATTGAAGTTTGCTGTAATTAGCGTTTAACAGGCTCTCTGTAACGGTTACAGAAATGTCTTGAAACGGTCAGGACAAAATCTGTGAACCATTGAAGCGGTCGGTTAGCATTTTTGTGAAGCAAACTTCAAAAAATTTGTTCCGGACGATCAAGAGAATTGTAGGAGTTAGGGAGTAGTCGGACTCTGCCTGACTGTGTTCAGAACTTCCTTTACTCGATCGGCTATGCAAAGCTCTGCTCGTGCTTCCGCGATTGCACTCTGTGCATTGGCAACTCTAACTGCCTGTGAGCAATTTAGCTCTACGAATCAGCTAGACTCTGATGCTCCCGATAATCAGCCTGAAACTGCCTCAAATCGCTCTCGAACAGGTGATCGGGGAACCGCTGAGGCAAGCCGCCCCGAAGTCAGCCCTGAAGTTAGCCGCCCTGAGTCCTCAGGTCTCAGCACCTCAATGGGCGACTTGCCAACTTTGCGCGATCGTGGCTTGCCCCCCCTGCCCTCCCAGAGCAGCCTGTCCCGCCTTACCTCCAGGCTACCCCTCCCCACCCGATCAACTTGGCAACCTCCCCGGACGGCTCCTGCTGCACCCACCAGTCCTGCTGCCAGCAGCACACCAACCCAGATGCCCAATGTGGATGTGCCTGGAAGTTCTATAGCTAACCCAGCTCAGCAACAGACCAACCTCACCAATTGGATAGCAGCATCCAGAGCAGCAGCGCTTGCGAATTCACAAACTCCATCCGGTGCAGCTGCTGCCTCTACAGCCCCTAGTCCAACACCTAGCCCAACTCCGGCAGCGGTTGCAACAGCCACTTCTCCGCAAACTTATTCATCGCAGTCCTCCACTTTGCCTGGTGGGGTGGAACCGATCACCTACAGCGGACAAACGATCGGGCAATCGAGCAGCCAATCGGCTCAGCCGTCTGCCTTTACTGATTTGCAGGGGCATTGGTCTCAGCAAATGGTCAGTACTCTAGCCGATACTGGCATCATTCAAGGCTTCCCAGATGGCTTATTTTATCCAGACGAAGTGATCACCCAGCCGCAATTCACGGCAATGGTGCAAAAGGCGTTTCCAGATGAGGAAATTCAGCCGGAGCTGATTCGCCTTACCCCTGGCATGACTAGAGCTGAAGCCGCTAAGGTAATCTATCAAGCGCTGGCAGATCAGGGCAGAATAGCTCCACTTAGTACGCTGGTTGCTAGCCAATCGATGCCCCTTCCAGATGGAGCACAGCCTTCCACCCCGGCAGCTACTCCAGCAGCACAGGCAACAATTCCCGCTAGCCCTACGCTTCCCAATCGCGAGGCTAATCAAGCTGCGATCGCTCCTCAGTTCCAGCCTGAAGCAAGTAATTCAGCTACAGCGACTGTCCCAACCCCAGAACCTACCCCTCAAGCGGCTCAAACTCCAGCCGCTGCGCCGGAACTTCAAACAGCTCCCATCCCCCGACCTGCTCCGTTAGAACTTGCAACGCCGGAGGTGATGCGACCAGAGGTTATCCGGATGGAGGCTACACCCACGCCAGCCATTCCTACGCCGACAGCCCCTGCTCAGGCCGAACCCGAACCGATAGCACCTGCCCAACCTGAGCCTGCCCAAACCGCACCTGCTCAAGCTGACCCAATGGCTACTGCTCCTGCCTCTCCTATTTCCAGCGTCCAGGCAGAAGCACAGCCTAGCTCAACCGTCATAGTATCCATAACGGGTGAAGTAGTTCGCCCTGGTGCTTATAGCCTTAGCAATACAGATGCTGCCAATGGGCAACCAACGCTCATGCAGGCAATTCAGCGGGCGGGGGGCATTACGCCTGCGGCAGATATCCGACAGATCCAAGTGCGGCGAGCCGGAGGAGCAGATCAACCGCTGACCATCAACCTCTGGCAAACTTTACAAACAGGTGATTTGAGCAAAGATACTGTGCTGCAACCCGGTGATACGATCGCCATCCCCAAAGCAGCTGAAACACCGACAGCTGCAGCAGATAGCCAAGCTACTCCTATCACAGACCGAATTGAGGTCAGCGTTGTGGGTGAAGTAAACAATCCCGGTCGGCTAGAGCTGCCGCCTGATGCTTTTGCGAGCCAGGCAATTCTAGCTTCGGGTGGCTTCAAGCAGCAGGCACAGCAGGCAGAACTCATTCGCCTTAACACAAATGGCACAGTTGCTCGCCGATCGATCACGCTCAATCCCACCCAAGGAAGCGACGACGAAACAAATCCAGCGCTGCAAAATAACGATGTAATCTTGGTACAGCGCACTAACGGCACTGCAACTGCGATGCGATCGCTTCCTCAACTTAATCCGCTGTTGGGTGCGCTTTCTTTCTTCCCCAAGTTTTAAGCAGGAAGTGCGCCAGTGTAAAAAACAATAGCTTGCTAAAACTTGAACTTCACTTGAGTTGACGTAGGGCAGGTATCTCCTGCCTTTTTTTGTAGGGTGACCAGCCGTTCTAATCAATGCGCTCCAATCAACGCAAATCCTGTAGCGCTATACCGCCTACATGAAGGCAAATATGCCTGTGTAAGTCCTGCAGCCCGGAGTTTCACGCAAAACAAATCTCAATCTAGCCGCACAGGGCTATGTCACAACATTGCTCCATCGCCCACTGGCTCAATAGACTTTTTGACGTAGCGCACTAAACTATTGGATCGGCAGAGTGTACTATCAAAAAACCTGCAGCCCTGAGAGAACTTGATGGTGCAGGGGCACTCTAAGTAGTATTGAGTAGGTTGTGCTGAAGTTGTTCGAGTATAAACAGCGATCGCGCAGATATTAAGCAATGGAGATCTGCCGCATTAGCATAGCAATCGCCATCTAAGGTAGGACGAAATCTTGTTACAAACCGTGCAGGTTGCAGTTTCTAACAAATTAGATTTATCTGAGCGGCTAGCGCTATGGTTTCTACTTGTCAATCGATACTTTTGGCGTACTGCTCGACTGGTTTAACCACTGCATAAGTCCTATAACAAGGATAGACATCCACAATGGAGCAAAAAATTCACACTACTCAGGATGGCAAAACCGTTATTGTTCTGACCCCCACCGGACGGCTCGACATCACAACCGCCTGGCAGTTTCGCTTGAAGCTGCAAGAGTGTATCTCTAAGCTCAGCCCGCACATTGTGGTTAATCTCAGTCAAGTGAACTTCATTGATAGTTCTGGGTTAACTTCTCTAGTTGCGGGAATGCGCGATGCCGATAAAGTCAATGGCAGCTTCCGAATTTGCAACGTCCACCCAGAAGCCAAGCTCGTGTTTGAGGTGACAATGATGGATTCGGTCTTTGAGATTTTTGAGACTGAAGCAGAAGCCCTTGAAGGACTGCCTCGCGGCGTTCTTAGCTAAGAACGCCGCGAGGCAAAAAATTTGTCTGCAGTAGAAATACGGAAGTTTTGCACTCGCCCCCCAGAGGCAGTGTAAAACTTCCGTATTTTGACTTAACGGCAATAACCGGATCGCCTGGCTGCAATCTGAATAATCAGGTGTAGTTCATCCCTCAGGCTGCAATGCAAAGCTTCTACGATTCGCCCTCAACACAGCTGCTACAAGAGTACGCTAAAGGCAAGCGAACCTTCACCCGGATTGTAATGCAGGCAGGGGAACTGCAAATTGTTGCGCCTAATCTCGAAAAAGCCGATTTGAGTCAGGCTTGTCTGTTTCAAATTGGGCTAACTAAATCAAACCTCAAAGCCTGTAATCTCAGTCGCGCACAGCTCCGGCTTGCTGATCTCAGAGAAGCCAATTTGTCTCATGCCAACCTAAACGGTGCTGATTTGTGCAAAGCCGACTTGAGCTATGCCAACTTGAGCAAAGCCCAACTAACACGCGTAAATCTGAGCGAAGCCAAACTCGTTGGCGCAAATTTGAGCGAAGCCAATCTGCGCGGGGCTGACCTCACCCATGCCGATCTCCGCAACGCCATTTTTTGCCAAACAATTATGCCAGACGGAACGCTGGTAAGCTCCGTTCAAGAGCCACCGCTTTAGCCGCTAGCTGAAGCGCTTCGTCTGCATTTAGAACCTGAATAACACGCCTACCTTTTCCGCATTAGGTGCGTACGTTGGAACAAACACATCTGTGTGAAAGCCACGCGATGTGCAGTTTTCACACAAATATGTTATTCAGGCGCAGAGCACCATAGAATTAGTCTTCGTGGTCTTCAAATGGATCTGCCAGTTCTTTGGAGGGTGGACCGAACGATAGGTAAACCGTGATGCCGGTCAGAATGATTAAAAATGCCGCGATCGTAATACCAATCACCGCTCCTGGCTCAGAGACGTTGATAATGCTAAGAACTGTTGCAAGTGCCATGTCAGAGAAATCACGAATAGTATTATTCTTATAATATTACGAACCATTAAAATCTTTAGAGAGCGATAAAGGGTCACTTATGGCACAACGAACTCGGTTGGGAGACGTCCTCAAGCCTTTGAACTCAGAGTATGGCAAGGTTGCGCCTGGTTGGGGAACAACGCCGCTAATGGCGGTCTTTATGGGCTTATTTTTTGTGTTCTTGCTAATTATTCTGCAAATCTACAACTCTTCTCTAATTTTGGAAGGGGTGAACGTAGACTGGTCGAGCCTCGGCAGCTAAAGAGGTCAGCAAGGCAAATTGACTTTGCCTGCTCAAGCCGAAAGCCTAGAAACAAGCCTATAGAGCGAATCCTCGGACGTTCCGGGGATTTTTATTAAGTCATATTACAAAATCTCAGAATAGTCGGTTCATGCTATTCCGCACAGAGGCAGTAGCCTTCACCCACCCTGCTGTAAAGTAAAATACGCTACGAAAAAATGCGCTACGAATAGAGGACTTGTGTCAGTCCTAAACTGTATAGAAGTGCGTCTTTCTGCTTTGAGCACGCTGAGCTGTTCTCAGGTGGGCTAGGTTAGGCGGGGGAGCAGGTCGCCTTCTGCCAGACGTATTAAAGTAAAAAAGAACCGCCCGCTTGGTGCGATCGTTTTCAGGAGGATATGAACTGTGAATATTTTTGGAATCGGTTTGCCAGAGATGGCGTTGATCATGGTGCTGGCACTGCTGGTGTTTGGTCCCAAGAAACTTCCTGAGATTGGTCGCAGCCTAGGCAAGGCGATTCGCGGCTTCCAGGAAGCCTCAAAAGAATTTGAGAATGAGTTTAAAAAAGAAGCCGAGCGCCTGGAAAAAGTGGTGAATGAGCCTGCGAAAAGCGAGCCTCCCATGAAAGCCACGCTAGAGCCACCAGAACCCAAAGCGCTCGCTGCAGCCGAGACAGAACCCAGCCCAGATGAGGCAAAGACGGCTGAAGTCGTTGAAGAAGTGATTGAATCAGAAACCGTCGCGCCTTCTCAGCAGAGCTAGCCCAGCAGGCAGCCAGCCTTCGCAGGCGTATCCTGAAGACAAATTTCTCTTAGCACCATGAGCAATTCCGACTCCAACGCCCTGGTAATACCGCGACTGATTGTAGGGCTTGGTAATCCTGGGGCTAAGTACGAGCAAACGAGACACAACATCGGCTTTGCGGCGATCGATGCCCTCGCCCGTACCTGGCAAATTAACCTTTCCGAGAATCGGAAATTCCAGGGAGTGGCAGGGGAAGGAATTGCCGTCAAAGGCACAAAAGTCTATTTGTTGAAGCCGACCACCTTCATGAATCTGTCTGGGCAGGCGATCCGGGCTGTCGTAGATTGGTACAAGCTAACGCCCGAAGAAGTGCTGGTAATCTACGATGAGATGGATTTGCCCGTAGGCAAGCTTCGGCTGCGGCAGTCTGGCTCGGCAGGTGGGCACAACGGCATGAAATCTGCGATCGCCCATCTCAACAGCCAAAACTTCCCCCGATTGCGAATTGGGATTGGTGTCCCCCGAGATAAGGCAGCAGGCAATGGCGAAGTCATCTCGCATGTGCTAGGTCGCTTCTCACAAGCAGAAGCCAAAGTCATGGAAGAGGTGCTGAAACTAGTGACAGATGCAATCGAACTCAGCTTTAAGCAAGGCATCCCCAAAGCCATGAGCCTCTATAACAACCGCTCGGTAGAGCTTAAAGCTCCACCGCCAAACGTTTGAAGTACAAAGGCTTTTCGATAGGTTGACCCAACCCTTCAACAGAAAAACCCGTCCCCAATGCTGATGAGCATTGACAGGACGGGTTTCACGGGATACCTATGGCTGGGAAGGGGAGCAGCTATCTACTCCCCGGTTGAGCTAGAAGCAGCGCTTCAGAAGCGGTTGCTTAGAAGCGGTAGGCTGCACCAAGCTGAACACCAACTGCTGGATCGTTGCTATTTTCAAACGCATCCAGACCTAGCTTCACGTCGCCATACAGCGCAACATTCTGCTGAACGGCGGTCTCTACGCCTGCAGTTAGCACCACAGAGTTTTTGTCGCCTAGCGGAGAAGCGCTGCCTTCGTCAGTCACGAGCGAGTAGCCTGCTCCTGCATACAGGTTGGTGTTGCGAGCGATCGGTGCATCATAGGTCACCATTGGCATCACAGCAGCGCCATCTCCATTCACCAGTGCTGCAGCTCGCAGAGACACAGGCGTACGATTGTCATTGAAGCGGGCTTGAATATTGCCACCGACAGAGGTGTCGTTGCCGTCAGCCGTGCTGACACCGCCTGCCACGCCACCGCCCAAGTAGCTGCCATTCATTCCTCTAGCGGGAACGGGCTGAGCCGAGGCAGAACCTGCCATTGCAAAGGGTGAAGCAATCAACATAGCCAGAGCAGACAAAATAGCTGTAGATTTCAGAGAGAATTTCATAGTTCCTAACCTTTCTTTCGTTGCGAAGAGTGCAATGCATGTGTGAAACAGTCTCAGAAATTCGATGAACGATCGCTTTTGTGTGTCACAATTTCTAATAGAAATTGGAGCAATTGAAGCAATCATTGATTTGCAATTTAGAGCGGTTTGCATTTTAGAACTGTGCTTTAGCAGTTGCGCTGTCAGGCTTTTCGTAACGAGGGATCGCTCTTCATTAAGGATTTGACGATTCGTTTGCAGGTGAATTGCTAATCAACGCTAAGAGTTTGCTAGATCTCTTTGCCGGAAAAGTTGTTAGCAACAGCTTGAGAATTTGCCTAACCAGGTTTACAGCTCTTTAGTTTTAACCATCATCTTTGAATTGCGGTTCACTGAACTCTGATATCTCATTTATAGCGTGGCGAAAAAGCAGTTAACCCAGTGATGGTCTGTTCTTTAACTGTCACAAATTTAGGAACTTTTTAATAGGAAAAACGTGAAGAGAGTTGAGGGTTATCTAATCGGCTGATGGCATTAACTCAAAAGATTACCCTAATTAGGGAAGCAGCTTTAGTTGAAATAATGAGTTAGCTTTACCCAGCAATTTCCTCCAGCAGAAAACTCTTAAAGTTTATTGATGAGGATAGATTGTGCTAAACAGCAGTTGGTTTTGTTGCACGCTTAAAACTGCTCTATCCCGCTTATTACCGAAGTCTGCAGCTGGGATTAAAGAAGAAATAGCATTGCGGTTGATCGATCAGCACGCCGCTAAAGCGCCCTCTTAATTGAGGCTAATGAGATTGAGATGAGATTGAGAGGCGATCGCTGTAGCTCCTAAAGTAGCTAAGCTGCTATTAGGAAATAAGGTTTTTGTAGACGAATTGCAGCGCTCTATTGTTCCCGGCTTTGTAAAGTAAATAGGCGAAGTAAATAGTAGCCTCAGATTTGCAATAACTGTTGAGAACGAAAGGTTCATCCATACTTCCAACAGTTCTTGCATAGCAGCTCAATATTCTCCGAAAGCTGTGAATTATTTACTGCCGGAGTAGGAAGCTTTTGGCTCAGTTGCTGTTACTCCAGAGGCAGCCGTAAAATTGGCAACTTGTCTTTTTGAGGTTCAGCGTTACAATCTTTTGCGTAACTGTGAACAGGGAGCCATGCCGATCTACACACCGGACTGGGTTAAACACGCCGTTTTTTACCAAATTTTTCCCGATCGCTTCGCTAAGGGAGGACATCCTTCTCAGATAATGGATGCCTCGACACAGCTAGAAGCATGGGAGGCTGCGCCGACC
The DNA here is from genome assembly GCF_014764505.1 of Phormidium tenue FACHB-886. Lineage (GTDB taxonomy): Bacteria > Cyanobacteriota > Cyanobacteriia > Elainellales > Elainellaceae > FACHB-886. The sequence continues at coordinate 267,130 of NZ_JACXWX010000002.1, read as the reverse complement.
CTGCAAGGTTATAAGGGCGGTAACCTGTGGGGCGTTATAGAACAACTCGATTACATCCAAGATTTAGGCTTTAACGCAATTTACTTTACGCCCGTTTTTCAATCGACCTGCAATCATCGCTATCACACGCAGGATTACTACCAGATCGATCCGCTGCTGGGCGGCAATGAAGCGCTCTATCGTTTGCTGGAGGCAGCACACTGGCGTGGCATTAAAGTAGTGCTAGATGGTGTATTTAACCATGTCGGGCGTGGCTTCTTCTTCTTCAATGACATTTTGGAGAATGGACCTCACTCCCCCTGGATCGACTGGTTCAAGATAGAAGGGTGGCCCCTGTCGGCTTATGATGGCGATCGCCCCGCCAACTACACAGGCTGGTACGGCAACCGAGCGCTGCCAGAGTTCAACCATGCGAATCCTGCGGTGCGAGAGTACATTATGCGGGTGGCAGAACACTGGCTGCGAGTGGGGATTGACGGTTGGCGGCTAGATGTACCCTTCTGCATTAACGAGCCGGGCTTTTGGCAAGAGTTCCGCGATCGCGTCAAAGGGATTAACCCCAATGCCTATATCGTGGGCGAAATCTGGCGTGATGCCCGCAAATGGCTGGATGGCACTCAGTTTGATGCAGTAATGAACTATCCATTCACCGGAGCAACGATCGCCTTCACAGGTGGTGCCCACCTTAACCCGGAGCATATTGCCGATCGCGATTATGATGCTTACCCAGCGATCGATGCAGCAACCTATGCGGACAGAATTCAGCTCTTGCTCCATGCCTACCCCTGGGACATTCAGCTCGCGCAAATGAACCTGTTAGCAAGCCACGATACAGCTCGACTGCTGACGATTGCTAACGGCGATGTAGAAACGGTGAAATTGGCAACGCTGATGATGATGACCTTCCCCGGTGCGCCCAGCATCTATTATGGCGATGAGGTGGGGCTGGAAGGGGCACTCGATCCAGACTCACGGCGCAGCTTCCCAGCGCGAGAGCATTGGCATCCAGAGATTATGGCTTGCCACCGCCGTCTAATTGCCCTCCGTCACAGCCGCTTATCCCTGCGGATTGGCGAATATCGGCTGCTGGGCGCAGAAGATCATCTCTATGTCTTCGCTCGGATTTGGGAGGGAGATGTACTGATCGTGGCAATCAACGCTGGGGAAACCTTGGGCAAGATCGATTTGGATGCGATCGGTACTCGTCTACATGCTCAGCCCAGCCGAGTGCTGTATAGCACTGGCGAGTACGATACCAGTCAGGTGGTTTGGACGGCAGATAATTTGTTTCTGGGCATCCCAGCGCGAACCGGGATTGTGTTGGGGTAGCAGAGGCTGTAAGGCAAAAGGGAGGAAGTCAAGCGGTGGAGCGATATTTTATCTCCCTACCGCATATTCCAACTGCATCACTTGTAGCCCCAGCCTGCGATCGCCAAACAGCCCCAGCCGACTAAGAAGGCCAAACCGCCCAGCGGCGCGATTGCCCCTAGCCATTTAATTCCAGAAAAGCTGAGGGCGTAGAGGCTGCCAGAAAAGATCAAAATTCCTGCGATAAACGCAAAGCCTGCTGTGGTTAGGAACGGCTGATTTACCTCGGCACGGCTCAGCAACAAGGCAACCAGCAGCAGCGCCAGTGCGTGATACATCTGGTACCGAACGCCAATTTCAAAGGTTTCAAGAGCGCGTTCAGTCAGCTTGCCCTGTAATGCATGGGCACCGAATGCCCCGCCTGCCACCGAAAGTCCGCCGCAAAGCGCAGCGATCGCCAAAAATACTTGCACCATAATCAGACCGTAAGCTTGTCCTCAATACTGTCGGTAATACTATGAACCTGCTGTCAGCGGTTTAGTTCACCACTCGAACTATAGCAATTCTGGCATTGCTTAACTGGAGCATGATTTCTGATTAAAAAGAGGCGCGAAGATCTCCTTACTGATAAGAAACCATACTCAAACGCAGTTTAAGGAATGTCTAAAAAGCTGCTTTTACACCTGAAATTGCAGAGTGCCCTACCAGCCTGAAAACGGGAAACCGTTCAAAATTTCCTTTTCTAGCTCTGCCTTCCCAGAAAGTAGGAGAATTTAGGCGGATCGAACAACTTAACGGCTGAAAATAGTCTTATCAGATGTCCCTTTAAAGCGCCTGTATACCCCTGGAGATTGGAAAAATCTCTCACCGCAGAATTTCCTGATTCAAGGAGGCTGGGCTGGAACAATAGAATAAGCCCTTCTTAGCTTCATTGAGACTATTCTCTTTAGAGCAAAATTCAAGTAGGACAAGCTAACCAAATCGGTTTTGAAGAGGCAGAGGGCAGAAGAAGGATGACCAGCCCTTCTGCCCTCTGCCTTCCCTCATCTAGGTAGGTAATGTACTGGAGTTGATATTCAATTTTGGAAAAAGCGCACTCGTCTGCTTCCAGAACTGAATCACTTTTGAAACACGACCGCTAGCTAGACGATGAACCAGGTTAGCCTACTTACAGGTTGTGCATTGGCAGAACGGGGATCGCCGGATCAGCGAAGCCGTAGAAGATGGCAGTCCATCAGAGCATGTGCGTGGGTTGTAATGAAAAAGCAGTCTTGGTTGGGTGTCCTAGAGAATGTATCACTGCTAGGACTAGGGGTTGGCTCGATCGCGACAATTGTCTTAAAGGAGATTCTTTACACCACTACGCCGCTATCGCTGCTGATGGTGCTGGGGCTGTTCGATCGCCGCCGCTTTGAAGAGGAAAGCCACCGCCGCAGTATTTCTCTTGCGGAGACGGATCAAAAGCTATCCAACCGCTTAGAAGCCGTCATCCAGCATGTTGCCAACCTGCCTACGGTTGACATGATACAGCAGACGCGGCAAGGTCTTATTTTAAAAGACCGCGAAGTCGCAAGGCGGCTCTATTCTGAAATTACTGCCCTTCAGCAAGAGCTGAACCAACGGTTGCATCCCCTGGAGCAGCAGGGGTTAACCTCTACTCGGCAGGAGTTAAATCAGCTAGGGGCACAATACAACCAGCTTTCAGAAGCAATTGCTCATCTCGGTGTGGATCTACGGCTGCTAGAAACGTTAGCTCAATCCACCAATTCCCAGGAGGCGATCGCCCAGCTTCAGTCGGGTGTTGCTAATCTGCAACACAACCTCGACACGCTCTCTAACCAAACCAAGCCAAATCTCGCCTCGCTGCAGGAGCAAATTTCCCGGCTAGATCGGCAGCTCGGCAAACTGCCCCCGCCAGTCGATCTCACCTCGCTCAAGCAGGAAGTGGGTGAGCTGATCCGGATCATTTCAGAATTAGTGCCTCGTCGCGATCTATTAGCGCTAGTGAATGAGGTTCGCGAGCTTCACCGCCAACAAGAGCGGCTGAAGCGCTCAGTAGAGGCGATCGAAACGGCAGCCATTCGCTCCATCCGCCCGCCGTCTAATTCCCAAGCTCCTAACGCCGAGGAGGCAGCCTTGTTAGCAGCACAGCTAGCCCAGCAGCCTGATCCAGTTTTAGCCCAGCCCTCAGACAGCCCAACAGACCCTGCCACGGATAGCGCTGCTGAGCTGAAGTCTATTCAATCGGAAGCGGTAAACTATCTGACGCACTTGCGATCGCAGCTAGCAACCGTTCAAACTTTTACTGAAAGCCTCGCTGCCCAGCACCAAGAACTCCAAGCTCAGCTCGATCAGTTGCCCACACACCCAGATGTAGCAAGGCTGCAAGAACAACTTCAAGCGCTAGCCCAACGCATCCCAGCCGCCGAAACAACCCTAGACACCTTCCGCAACCGGATTCAGGATGTGATCCAACAGGAATTGTTGTTTATTACCGAGCAACTGCAGGCAACCACGGCTACGCCCAGCTACGAATTCGTATTTGATCTAAACTCGCCACCAGAAACTAGCCCCAGCCTCACGGCAAGTACGTTGGCAGGAAGCCGCGCCATCTTAGAAGAAACGCTAGACTCTACCCAAAATCGCCTGATCCTGATTTTGCCTTGGTCAGATTGTTGCACCCTGGATGCTGCTCTGCTGCAAAGGCTAGAGGCATTTCTCAATCAAGGAAAACAGCTACACATTGGCTGGTGCCAGCTTGCCGATCGCAATGAAGAAAGACTGCTGAAGAAAATGAGGCGGGGCTGGAGTTCTTCACAGCCTGACCCGATACAGAACACACTGCACCAATTACTGCAGCTAAAGCGTACCTATCCACAAACCTTCCAGTTCAAAATCTTGGGAACTAGCGAGAATTTTCTAGTTTCCGATCAAGCCTTCGCTGTTTTGGGCATTGCCGACACCCTCAGAACCAATACTGCCTTTTCTGAACTCCAGCTCAAGCTGAAGACTAGAGAACCGGAAGTGATTCAGCGCTTAACTAACTGCTTCGATCATCCAACTTTGGATCATGACGATCTTCCTGCTTACTGGAATCGTGGCGTGACGCGGCACGACTTGGGCGACAAACTAGGTGCAATTGCCGACTACAGCCAAATTCTCAGTTTTGATCCCAATGATTTCATTACCTACAACTACCGGGGCAGCGCCTACTACGAAGCAGGAAATATTGCCGCTGCCATTGCCGACCTTAGCCAATCCATCCATCTCAACCCGCAGCAAGCCGTTGCCTACTGTAATCGGGGATTTATTCGCTTTGAGCAGGGCGATCCAGCGGCGGCGATCGCAGACTACACCCAAGCGCTACAGAACCAACCCGACTGGGCAATCCTCTATTTCTATCGCGGCATGGCCTGGCAGAAGTTAGAGAACTATCAAGAAGCAATTGGTGACTATGGGGAGGCGATCTATCTTGCCCCCGACTCTGCAGTGGCACATTATTATCGCGGACTGGCAGGACAAAAGCTGAGAAACTACCAGGGCGCGATCGCTGACCTAGAAGCGGCTACAAGCCTGTTTGCGGAACAGGGCAGCAGCACCAACGCCCAAAAAGCCCAGAAAAGCCTGACAAAACTACGTAACTTGCTGGCACAGCTCAATCGTGAAGCTGTGACTCAGGACGAACAACCCAAAAAGCTGAGTCCCGAAAGGACTCCCCCAGATTTTGGGGCGATCGCCACTCGGTTTACCCCAACGAACCGCAGCTCTGGAGGAAGTAATGGCAGTAACGGCGGGGGAAGCAACGGCAATCACGGTAGTGCCAGCTTAACGAGCGGATCGCTACCGCATGTGGCGCTAGATTTCTATCAGCTATTCAACGACGAGACGTTGAACTAATTTCACTACGGTACAGATGTGCCGCTACGCATCTAAATTAAGAGCTTTTTTGATAGAGTCGTGCCACACAGGACTTTCGCACAAAAAATTTCAACTTAGGTGCTTAGCGGCATAGCAACGCCATAGCAGAAACACCACAGCAGGTAGGACAGCACAATGGCAACAGCTACAGAATCAGCTACAGAATCAGATTTTCATCTTAGATTGCTTGTATTTGCGTCTTGCCTGCTAGCCCACCAAATGCAGCTCCGGATGCAAGATTTCCTCCAGAATGGAAGCCGGACGCTGTTCGTGCTTCCAGGCAAACGCGTGGCGGAATGCGGCATCTTGGCAAGCTTGTAGCTCCTCGAAGCCAATAATGTCGTGGGTCAGCAGATTTTCGTACTCAAACGGCAGCCGAACGTTGTGCAACCCGGCATTGTCAGTGCAGATCGCAATATCTACACCCGCATCAAAACAGCGATCGAACACCAGCTTGAGCTGCTGAATGCTCTCTAGCGTCCCTGTTTTAGTGTAGGTTGTCGGACAAACTTCCAGACATTGCCCTTCCCGCGCGAGCTGCGGCAGCAGTTCTGGATAACGCAACGGAATTTGGATGCCATGCCCAATCCGCATCAGGTAGGGCAGCAGCTCTGAATAGCAGCCCTCGGTGGTTTCGTATAGGTGTCCGGTTGTATTGAGCCCTAGCGATCGAGCGTAAGCATACAGCTCCACAAATTCTTCTAGGCGCTTGCCGTAGTAGCCGTCACCCCCTGCCACATCAATGCCGCAGACATGCTGCCTTGTTTGGGCTGCCAGCTCCACGATCGCCCGATTCACTTCATAGGGCAGCTTGGAGTGCATACACAAAATTTGGCTGGTGACGATCGGATATTCAACCGCTCGGCTAGCTCGCCCGACTGTTTCTACGATCGCTGCCATTTGGTCAATTCGGGCGGTTTGGCTCAAATGTTCTGGTGTGCGTAGATAAGGAGTATAGCGCAGCTCCAAATATGCCAAGTTCTCAAAGACATAAGCACCCCGGATCAGGCGATAGATAAAGTAAGGCAGCGTTTCGTTGGTTTGAACTTTTTCTACCAGCGTATGCAGTTCCAAATACTCATCGAGCGTTTTGCGAGGGCGAGTGTAGAAGTCTTCAAACGCTTCATAAGTTTCAAACTGCTGCGCCAAATCTTCTTGGCTGCGCTGAAAGTAGCGCCACAGCACACGGGGAACAACGGAACCTCCCAAATGGCGGTGTAATTCTGCGTATAAAGCCACGACAACCTCTTAAATAGAAAATAAAGTATGGTAATTGACGATCGAGGAAAACTGTTTTTCAACGACCGACGCTGACCAAGATACTGCTTTAGTACTATCCGAAATATTACCTACAGTACAAGTCAGCGCAGAAGATAAGTGACGAGCGCAACTCAAAAGGGTTTGCTAAAAAACCGCCGGGGGAAACGGCAAAATGCAGCATCAGGCTGCTTTGTTGGGAATTGGATAAAAGCGGAACAGCTATGCAAAAACAGCCTGCAGAAGAGAATCTAGTTCTCAACAGACTCCAGAGCTTAAAGCCTGTATCAGCAGGCTTTGACAAAACAGCCTCAGGGTTGCAAGCGCCCTTAAAACTAGGATTTTTCATACCCAACTCCACCCGCAGCAATCCTTTTAATGAAGCATTCGCCCGGTTTTTGAAGCCAAAAACTGAGCAGGACAGAGACGAAGTTGGATCTCGATTCGGATTTTGAATGCCCCTAGCAATACTAGGGAATTCGCTTATTTTGCTTAATGTAGCTTTAAATCTACAAATTGGGGAGGACGATTGCAGATCGACTAGCGCTTATTTTTCACGTGTCTGCCTCGCCTCTCGCCGATTTTGAATCAAAATCCGCTCGAAGCTAAGCGCTGTCACCCCTAGCGTTACAACCAAAATGCCCAGGAGCTGAATTGGATAAAGCACCGTGAGCTTGCCCGGAATCAAGAAAAATCCCAACAGCGCCGTAAGGACAGGTCCACTGGCAGCAATGATCGATGCCCGCGCTGCTCCCATCAGCCGCACCCCGAAGTTATTGAGCAGATAGCCAATTAGCGTCAGCGCACCCAGCACCAAGCCACCTATAATCAACCCGCCGCGATCGTTCGGGGTCACCTCGATCCCCAGCACAATCAGGCTAATGCTGGTGAGGATAAACATTACAACAAACTGAATTAAGCTCACCGGAACCGGATGCAGCTTGCGGAAGCTAATCTGCATTGAGATCAGGTAGCAAGCAAGAAACACACTCGATAGGATGGCAGCTACGATGCCGCCGCCCGTGAAGTTGGTCGTTTCTCGAATTTTGGGCAGCGCCGTCAGCACCACGCCAGACAAAATAGTCACCATGACAATCACCCGAAAGCGATTAGGACGATCGCCAAACAGCACCCAAGCCAACGGCAAGGTCACAAGCGGATACATAAACAAAATTGTCGTAGCAACCCCGGGGCCAATCTGGCTAATGGAAAGGTACAGCAACACCTGCGACAGAAACAGAAAGAAGCCACTGCCAATGACGCTGCCCATTAGCCGCCGATCTCTTGACTCAAAGAAATAGCGCACATCTCGCCAAGCAGCCGGATAAAGAATGCCAGCCAGCCATGCCATCAGCGGCACAACGATCAGCATCCGCATCCACAAAATAAACAGCGAGCTGCCAAAACCAAGAATTGGCATGAAGCCACCGATCGGCACAATGCCAAACAGCCTGTTGGGATTGCCCACAATCGACACCCCCACGTTGTGCAGCGAGAGCGCCAGCGTAGATAGCAGCACCAGCACCAGCCCCGCCTGAAACTGTGAAAGCCTCCGGGGCTGCAGCATCGATCGCACAGATGCAGGCGCAGCGGTCTGGGCAGTTACACCCATGTTGCCTGTTGCGGCAGGGTTAGCAGGACTTTCCGAAGCTGTAGAAGAACTGCCTGCAGCAGCTTCAGGTGGGCTAACAGCAGGCGATTTGGAAATAGCAGGCATTTGCACGGGGGCGGCGGCGAATGAAGCAGCTGTCGGTGCAGCCGTCCCCACTTGAGCAGATAGGTTGGGCGGAGGTGCGGGTGAGGACGCTTGGGCAGGTGAGGACGCTTGGGCAGACGCAGACAGGTCAGGCGGGGGTACCAGCGGAGCCGTAGGAGCGATCGCTGCTTCTCCGATCGCTGCTTCTCCTAGTGCGGGTGCTGGCTTCGTGAGTTCTGCCTGAAGCTGCTGACTAATCCGGCTCACCAGCACTTCCAGAATTGCCTCGCCCTGCTGCCCTAAAGCCTGCATCCGGTCGATCTGCTGCGAGAGGTTGCTTTGATAGCTAGTTAGGTCGTTTCTAAGGGCGGCAAAGGTGCGATTAACTGTGTCATCCAGTGACGCAATTGATCCCTGAATTTCTTGAATGTCACCCGCCCCGCGAATTTGGGGGAGGTTTGGCGATCCCGCCATGGGATACTCTGCCTGACTGAGGCGCTGGCTAAGTGCTGCCTGTAGATGGTTTGCCAGCACCAGCGCCAGCTGCTTTGCCCATGCCTGCTGCTGTGCCAACTGCTGCCGCGAGAGCGCTACCTCATACTGCGACTGGATCGCCTGATGCTGGTTCTGTAATTTCTCAACGTCGTTGAGCAAGCGCGACTTTTCAGCCTGGAGCCGCCGGATATCCTGATGGAGCTGACTCACCAAGTCTTGCTGCAAGTTCCGCAAATCCTGCGTCATCGATCGCAGCGTTGCGTCGATCGCATCTGACTCGGGAGTGCCAGTTTCTAAGCCAGGGGTTGAGCCTAGCGCTAATTCAACGTTTTCAGGTCGATCGTCCAGTCGCCCCATGCCTATGCCACCTTTCGCTCTTAGCTTCAGCAATCTAGCGCTTTAGTAATTCAGCGCTCCAGTAATCTAGCGCATCCGATATTCGGCGCGTTAGCCACTAGCAGGATCACCAAAGAGTCTTTTAAGGCTCTTTAGTAAACCCGCTTGCTGAGTGAGATGATATCTCCAAAATCCACAGATGGACGGTCTGGTTCTATCAATTTAGCAATGTTTCTTGAAGCGATCGCCATTTAATCAAGCTACCATTGCTCAGACTCCAGCCTTAAACTCCAGCACAGCACCCTGTTTTTGGAAATGCGAAGCGCTATAAACTAAACTCACGCCTTAAAAACCATTTCTCCGCCGCCCATGGTCTTCCCCTCCTTCTTTGGCAGCTCAAAAAAATCACCGCCCACCGAGAAGCGCACGGTTTTGTCGGACGTGACCTGGCAAAAGTTTGAAGCGCTGTTAGCAGAATTGGGGGCAGAACGACAGACGCGCTTGACCTATTATCGGGGCAAGCTAGAACTAATGACCCCAATCGCCGCTCACGAGCGCTGCAACAAGCTGTTGGAGTCGCTAATCTTCGTCATAGCCGAAGAGCTACACAGTTCTGTTACCAATCTAAATTCTGTTCTGCTCAAAGCTCCCCAGCTGGGCTGTGCCATCGAGCCAGATGCCTGCTATTACCTTCAGGCAGAGCAGATGCAGGGCAGAGCTGAACTCATTTTGCCCCACGACCCGCTGCCCGATCTGCTGATTGAAGTGGCGCTGACCAAGAGTAACCTGGACAAACTGCAGCTCTATACTGCCCTGCAAATCCCAGAAGTGTGGCGCTACATCACCACTGCCGATGAAGACATCCTCAAAGGAAAGCTGCTAATTTACACGCTCCAGGGCGATCGCTACACTGAGGCGAATTTCAGCAGCGTTTTTCCATTTCTCTCGGCTAACCGAGTCCAGCAATTTTTGCAGGAGAGCGATTCGATTAACCTGGCTGCTGCCATCCGGCTACTGAGAAGCTGGGTGAAGGAAAATACGTGAAGCTGCCTCATCTGCACTTAATCGACTGAAAGACCAGTTCTGCTTTTTCTGAAGCACGTTGACCGACCGCTGAAACGATCGCAATATGATCCTCATTTTCAATCGAAACCTTTGTTTCATAGCGCACCGCCGGAACTGAAGTTTGATCAGCGGTAGCTAGCCTCCCTTCTTCAATCTTGACAGGCGAGATCGCTCCACAAAAGGCGATCTGCTCGGTGTGCGTTGTGGCGATCTGAAAGGCATCCACCGTTTGATTAGAGAAAGAAAACCCAGAGAAGAAGAGTTCTGTCCCCCAGTCGTCATTATCCTCGTCTGCCTCGGTATCTGCCTGAATGGGAATGCGGGCGATCAACAGCTCCACCTCCGGCATCGTTGACGCGGTAGGAGACACCAGCTTCAATGTCGAGTCACTCCCCACTACTGCCATCCTGCCACCTCCCACGTTGGTTCCAAACAGCCCTTTGGAGCCACCTGGAATCGCGTAGTCTGCCATGCTGTGGGCGATCGCCTCAGCTCGCTGCGGATCAAACGCATTGTTCAGCGCCTTGATGCCCAATCCCGCTACCCCAACCACCACAAGCAACACTGCGCCAGCGGCGATCGCAATCCCCTCCCAAATGCTGACGCGGTACTGAGGAATGGTGGGGGGGACAGAAGGTGAAGACATGGGATCGCTAGAAACGAAGGATGACGCAGGATTATTGGTATCTGTTGACGAGTCTAGCCTAACCGCCAAGCGCTTGAGCCAGTTCTATTCCTTGTTCTTTTCTTCTTTCTGCTCTTCTTCCACCCAAACCTGCATGTCCAACAGCTTCATAACGCCAAATTGAGTTGAAAGCGCCACATCTGCAGCATCGCGCCCGTAAGCGATCGTAATGCGGTTGCCGCGCGGCTGGTCTTGAGTGGCATCAAAGGTATACCACCGATCACCTACATACGCCTCAAACCAAGCGTGCAGATCCATGGGGTCAAGCTGGTAGAGATAGCCGACCACCATCCGCGCGGGAATGTTAAGGCTGCGGCACAGGGCAATCCCAAGGTGGGTAAAGTCGCGGCACACTCCCTTGCGGCTATTGGCAGTATCTAGCGCAGCGGTCGAAGCATCGCTGCTGCCGTACTGATATTCAATCGATTGATGAATCCAACTGCGAATCGCTTCAGCTTGGTTGTAGCCAGGGGCAGCGTTGCGGGTGATGTCGATCGCCAACTGGCTCAGCTGCGGGTGGTCAGATTGACAATAGCGGCTAGGCAAAAGAAACTGGAGGACGCTTTCGGGCAAGTTTTCGACCAGCACGTAGGGCGCTCCGGGCTGAACGTCGATCGCATCTGCCGTTTCAACGCAGGCAGTTGACTTCACCTGAAATTGCCCCGGTGGGATAACCATACGCTGGCACAAGTTGCCATAGCCATCGGTGTATTCAATAACGGGAATGCTGGGCGTGAGCAGATAGGCTTCACTAACAATCCATTGTCCATAGCCGCTGCGAGGGCGCAGCATCAAAATAACAGGCGTAGGTGTACTTGCCTCAAACGAAATCTTGCACCCGGCGGATAGCCGCATGGCTGTCTCCCTAAAATTTTTTATAGCAATTAGCATATTCAGCTCAAGATAGGCTGCTGGGCAGCAGCCTAACATCTAGCTAGAGCAATATCTTACGACTACAAAAAATCTATTCTTACTCTTTGCAATCCTGGAGAAAATCAATTACGGCATGCATCGACCCTGGTTTAGTCACCATTAGCATAGTGGAATTTGCTTCGACAACCGTATTGCCATTCGGGATGATCAGGTCTTCGTGGGGGTGTGCTTGATAGCCAATGATGAGAGAGCCTTGCGGAAAGCAGGGATCTTGGGCGATCGCAGCGAGGCTGCGCCCAGCAATATGAGAATCTGTAGGAATAGGCAGCTTTAGCACTTCAATCTGGTCTTGCTCAAAGTGCATCATCGATTCAACTTGGGGATATTCGATCGCATTTGCCAAGGTTGAAACAGTTAGGTCGGTGGTGCTGACAATGGAAGTTGCGCCAGCGATGCGGTAGGGCTGCTCAAAGTCGCGGTGGCTCATCCGCACCAGGATACGCGGCACGCCATAGTATTTTGCCAAACCAACCATTGCCAGGTTGAGGGCATCTTCATGCAGCACTGCTACTGCCACCTCAGCTTTGCGAATACCCGCCTCCAGTAGCGTATCAGTGCTGACGGCGCTGCCCTCAAATGCCATAGCGCCCAGCTGCTCCCGAGCATAACGGCAAGCTGTAGGGTCAATATCGATCAAGGCGATCGTATGTCCCAGATCTATCAGCTTTTGAGCAAGGTTCAGCCCGATCAGCCCTGCACCGCCAATCACAATGTACATCGCACCCCCTACAGTTGCATAAATTAGTTCAAGAAGCGCACATTCACCTGATCCCCTACCTTTAGCCCTAGCTCTGCCGCCCGACCGCTCCGTAGCTCAATCACCTGATCGATCTCTGTCCAAGGACCATAACTGGGGCAGGGCTGGCGGGTGCAGGGCGGCGCATTCGCCGCAATATGTTTAACTTCGCCCTGACGCAGAAATACCATATCCAGCGGCGAAGGCGTATTTTCCATCCAAAAGCGAACTTGACGCGGCGGGTCAAATGGAAACAACATGCCGCGATCGTCAGGCAGGGGTGGGCGGAACATCAGCCCCATTGCTTGCTCTTCTGGTGTTTCTGCAACTTCCAGTTGAATCGTTTGACCAGCAACTTCAGCCTCAGCCTTAATGGGCAGCACTTGTCCTCCGGTGGTAGGAATTTGAGTTGGAGCAGAAGAAGCTTGGGCAATGGAGCTAGGCGGCACGGCAGGAGAGCAACCTAGCAGGAGTAGATTCAGCCCTAGTAGAACAGGGGCAATAGAGAAAACCATGGATAAAAAACAAAAATGATGAATAAACAAGGGGGGACAGCTCCCCGCCCTCTTGACGCAGGAAACTCTAGCGGAGTTGCGCCGGCAACGCTCGATTGCCTCACCTCGGAGTTTAAGTCTCCCGAAGAACATAACCAACACCGCGCACAGTCTGGATCAGCCGCTTCTCGTCTTCCTGTTCGATCTTGAGCCGAAGATAGCGAATATACACTTCGATCACGTTCGATTCACCCACAAAATCGTAGCCCCAAACATTCTCTAAAATCTGCTCACGGGTTAGCACTTCGCGGGGATGCTCCATCAAATATTTCAGCAGCTCGAACTCTTTCATCGTCAGGTCAATCACGCGATCGTTCCGCATTGCCCGCCGCGTTGCCAGATCCAACATCAAATCGCCAAAGCGTAGCTGCTCGCTACTAGTCACATCCGACTGCAAATAGAGCCGCACCAGCTTCAAAAATTCATCGCTGCGGTAAGGCTTTAGAAAATAATCGTCTGCCCCTGCCTGCAGGCAAGCCACCCGATCGTCTAGCCCATCCTTTGCCATCATCAGCAGCACCGGCATCTGCGCCCCTGCTGCCCGCAGGTGATTGCACAGCGACAGCCCAGACTCGCCTGCCAGCAGACGATCGATCACCACCAGCGCTGGCTGAAATTCCTTCACCTGCCGCATCCCGCTTGCCGCATCGTAAGCGATCGATGTCTCATAGCCTGACTCACGCAAATCAGAGCTGACATGCTGCGCCAGCAGTTCGTCAGTCTCAACGACCAAAACGCGGGGAGAATCAGAGGAAGAGAGCATAAGGGACCAGGAATAAAAAGCAGAAATAGAAATTTAAGTTAAATTCTAACGCTCGCCTTTCCAAATTGTCTGATTAGCACTCCTCAGCTTGCTCTTCATCCCTCACGCTTCACGGCAGCTCCACCGACGTTGGCTTTGCTACATGCGGCAGCCCCCAGCCTAGCTTTTCACGCAGGACATGAAAAAATTCGTTAGGACGGAGGCGGATGAAGCGGGCAGAATAGCGCGATCGCTCGACTCGAACGCGATCGTCAGACAGAACAGCACAGCCTGCATTGCCGTCTACAACTAAGACCAGCGGATTAGAGTTAGCAGGGTAAATCGTTACAGGTTCGCAATCCGCAAAGACTAAAGCGCGCGAGGCAAGGGAGTGAGGGCAGATCGGCACAAGCTGGAGCGTAGAAACGCCAGGAGCAACCACTGGACCGCCAGCAGAAAGAGAGTAAGCCGTAGACCCTGTGGGCGTGGAGACAATAATGCCGTCAGCGGCAATGTCAACTGGCGCATGGCTACCCAGTTCGATCTCAAAGTGGCACATGCTAGTCAGGGGTTCTCGGTGCAGCACCATCTCGTTCAAGCAGAGCGCTTCCCAAACTAGAGCCTCTTCGCGCCAAATCTGAACTGAGAGCATCGCGCGCTCTTCAACTGTGTAGTTATTTTCGATTAGAGCGTCGATCGCCTGGGGCAATTGGTTGAGATAAGCTTCGGTCAGAAAACCCATATGCCCGGTGTTAACGGTCAAAAGGGGAATCCCGCAGGTTGCCACCTGACGAAATGCCGAAAGCACCGTGCCATCACCCCCCAGCACAATGCCAAACTCCATCTCCTCATCAAATCCGGGCGGCACAAGCTGCGTAATTGGCGTATGGCAAATGGGGCGACCCACCTGCGAAAAGCCTAAAATGCCACCAATGCCGCTGGCAAGACGAACTTCCCAGCCTCTTGCCGTTAGCTTGTCTTGCAGCTCTTGAGCAACGCGACAGGCGATCGGCTTTACGTCGTTGTAGATAATCCCCGCTTTGGGCACTTGGCTATCCAATCTCAATATTAAAGTTGCCTAACGTTTTGAGAAGTTAAACTTATGCCTTTGGGCAACACTTCTGCTTCTCAAAGCACTTTTTAAGTCAAGTAAAGCGCTGCAAATCTGGCTGAAACAGCTTCTAGTCCAATACTGGTCACGCTTTTTATATAGATTAACGCGGAGTGTGCTTAATCGAGCGATGACCTATGATCTAGAAGCAACGGTCGTAGATTCATAAAATTTATTGAACCTTTACCAAAGTAATCTTTATTGCCAGAATCCTTCACACTTTGTTACAACTAGACACGGGACTGTACGCGAGTAACTGCATGTTTGGTAGTTTTTTAGGCTCCCAAAACCAAGCCGGAACAGACTTTGGCGAACGCATGCTGAACGCAGCTGCGGCTCAGTCCATTCGTCACTTGTTCAGCAAGAGTGAATTTGTGGATGTGGCAATTCGCTGCTATCCCTCCAGCAAACTGCTGCAGGGCAATATCGACAATTTCAAAATGAGCGGTCGGGGACTGGTGATCCGCCGACAGTTTGAAGTTGAAGAAATGTCCTTTGAAACAGATGCAGTGGCAATTGATTATGCCTCTGTTTTGGGGGGCAAGCTGCGCTTGAAACAGCCTACTCAAGCCGTAGCACAGGTAGTTCTTTCCGAGGAAGCGATCAACCGCGCCTTTGAGGCAGATTTGGTACAACAGCGCCTGCAAAAGGTCGATCGCCCTGAGCTAACCAATTTGTCAGGGGGCGAGCCTATCTCGTTCAGGGCAGTGAAGGTTCAGCTTCTCCCCGATAACCTGGTCAAAATTGAGGCTGAAACAGATTTGCCCAACAAAAAAGATGTGCCAATCCGGTTGACGGCAACGCTAACCATTGAAAAGCGCCGCCGCGTTAGCTTTAAAGACCCCCAGTTCGATGCGGAAGCCGTTCCCGAAGACGTGCGCGGATTAGCAGAAACGCTGTCGATCGCCTTTGCCCAAGTGCTAGATAGCATGGTCGATCTTGATCGCTTTGACCTGGATGGAGTCACACTGCGGTTAAACCGTTTGGACACGAACGGCAAGCAGCTCGTGTTTAGTGGCTATGCCCAGATCGAGTATTTTCCTGGTACTCGCTAGCGGATGGGGTTCAGACACAAGGAAGCGCTTGAAGCGTTTATTTTGAGATGCTCTGAGAAGCAGTTAGTTTGAGCAGGCGAACCGCGATCGCTTTACCCAATCGCAGTATGCTGTTAGCTGGATGTAAGCGGCGGAGAGGCTCACCATGTCCATCGTCAACTTCTTTGTCCTCGGTGGAATCGTCATGGTTCCTCTGCTGGGACTATCAATCCTGGCGGTAGCGCTGATTCTAGAGCGGAGCCTGTTTTGGTGGCGGGTGGTGCGGCGGCAAGATAAAGTGGTGCGCGAGGCGCTGGGGCTATATCGTCGCAGCACAAAAGCAGCAATGCAAAAGCTGGAGCAGCATACCAACTTGCCGATCGCCCGCATTTTTCTAGCTGCCTTAGAGCTAGAGCAAGCTAGTGCAGATGAATTTCGGTTGGCGCTGGAGAGCGCAGCCCAAGCAGAAATTCCATTGCTGAAGCGGTTTAACACCGTGTTTGATACGGTAATTAGCGTTTCGCCACTGCTAGGGCTGTTGGGAACCGTGCTGGGTTTGATCAACTCTTTCGCCTCCCTTAGAATCGGCGATGTAGGTGGCACCAATAGTGCAGGGGTAACGGGCGGCATCAGCGAAGCGCTAATTTCCACGGCAAGCGGGCTGGTCGTTGCCATCTTTACGTTGCTGTTTGCTAACACGTTTCGTGGGCTTTACCAGCGGCAGCTAGCGCTAATTCAAGAGTACGGCGGGCAGCTAGAGCTGATTCACCGTCGGCGATACGATCGCGGAGGAATTCCCCATGCGTCTGCCTGAAGATCCAGAACCCCCCTATCAGATCAACATCGTGCCCATGATCGATGTGGTCTTTGCCATTCTCACCTTCTTTATCTTTTCAAGCTTGTTTCTGACGCGCTCTGAAGGCTTGCCTGTCAATTTGCCGACGGCTGCCACTTCCCAAGGGCAACCCCAAACTCAAACGGTGGTGACGATCGATGCTCAAGGCAACCTCGCCCTCAATCGCCAGCCCATGACGTTAGATACTCTAGAAGCTCAAATTCGCGCCCTTGCCTTAACAGGACAGCAGCCTGTCGTCATTCTCAATGCTGATGCAGGCGTGACTCATGGAGTAGTGATTCAGGTAATGGATCGCCTGCGGGCAATCGAAGGGGTACGAATCGCAATCGCCACGCAAAAGCCTTAATAATCTCCCGCTTCTGCTGTTAAGCCTGCTCAGGGAGATTGGAGTGAGGACGAAAAAGGCGGCTGTGATCTGCACTGTAGAGGCGCGATCGTTTTTCTTCTCCTGCCGCTATCCCTGCCTGCATTGCTGCCAAAGCAGGGCTAACCACATAGAGGGTTGTCCGAATCAAATTTTCTTGCTCAGTCGTGTCTGCCATTTGACTTAAGGGCACAACTAAAATTTTTTCGTCTTCCCAGCCTAAGCGGAAGCAAATAGCGATCGGCAGATCAGATGGATAGTGCTGCAGTAATTTGGCTTGGGCAGACCGGACGTGGCGAGCGCTCAGATAAAGGCAAAGGCTAGCGTGATGAGCAGCCAGAGAGGCAAGCTCTTCAGCGGCTGGCACCTCTGTACGCCCGCTAATCCGCGTCAGAATGATTGTCTGCACCAGACCTGGAACCGTAAGTTCTAGCTTGAGCTTGGCTGCTGCTGCCTGGAAGGCACTGATGCCCGGAACCACTTCAAAGGAGATACCAGCCGCTGCCAAAGCGCTCATCTGCTCATGCACTGCTCCATAAAGGCTTGGATCACCCGAATGCAGCCGCACTACAAGCTTGTTCGATTCCGCCCGCTCAATCATGAGCGGCAAAATTTCTTCCAGCGTTTTTTCGGCAGTGCGGATCACTTCGGCATCAGGGCGCACTATCTGTAAGAGTTGGGCTGGTACTAAGGAGTCTGCGAACAAAATAACATCCGCTGCCGAGAGTAGCTTTTGTGCCCGGATAGTCAGCAGCTCTGGATCGCCTGGTCCAGCTCCTACTATGTATACCTTTGCTACAAAATTGACCATTGATAATTCGGCTAAATACGTAGTTAACGAGAGAATGTCCACCCCAATGCCCTGTAATAGTCCGGATTCAGCAAAAACTTCTAAAACCCCGTCCGAAGTGTAAAACGTTTATGAACTCCCGGCATAAACCCGGACATCTGCCTCATCTTGAGTAAAAGTGAATGGTAGATGCACCCTGATTCAAGCCCTGGAGGAAACTCCAGGGTTTTTCTTTTCCACCAGTTCTCAGCCTATGACTGACAACTGATGATGAAGAACTCAGGTTGAGCTTGCTTGAACGTGGTGTCTAAAATTTCATGCCTCATTGAGCCGTGCTTCTAGGGTGGAGTCAGGTCATCTGACGCAGCAGACTGCTTCTCCGGTGGGCGAAAGTCTCCAGGAAGAGCTCGCCGCAGCCCATAAAGCCAAACTAAGCCTGCGACTCCTATCACGACTCCTACCAAACTGACGATTTGAGCGATCCGCAGCGGTCCTAACATCAGGCTATCTGTCCGTAAGCCTTCGATCCACACCCGTCCTAAACTATAGCCAACCAGATAAACCAGAAACAGCGTCCCCGTTTTGAGGCGCTGCGATCGTAAGCCTCGAAAAAACAGCACCATCAGTAGGGCAAAGACCCCTAAGTTCCAGAGCGATTCATAAAGGAACGTGGGATGAAAGTACTCAAACTGGGTATAGCCAATCGGACGCTGCGTAGGCGGAATATAGAGCTTCCAGGGTAAATCGGTCGGACGACCAAAGGCCTCTGAGTTAAAGAAGTTGCCCCAACGTCCGATCGCCTGCCCTAAAATCAGCGAGGGTGCAACCAAATCGGCAAGCTGCCAAAAAGAAACTTTATTGAGCCGTGCAAAAATTAGCGCTGCCACTAACCCGCCTAAAATAGCTCCGTGAATCGCAATTCCACCATGCCAAATCGCAAAAATTTCGCTGGGGTTAGCTACATAGTTTTTCCACTCAAACGCCACATAATAAAGCCGAGCGCAGGGGATCGCTGCCACCACGAGCCAAATTGCTAGATCGCCAATCAGATCAGAGTTTATCCCCCGCCGCTTTGCCAAATAACCAGACAAGCTGACACCGATCAACACAGCAGAAGCAATTAACAGCCCATACCATCGCAATGTGATCGGGCCCCACTTCAGCAAAATTGGACCCGGTGAGGCCAACTGAGCAATTAGCTGGGGCATTAAAGTTAAATTTTCTAATTGCATGAGCGCATCCGCAAAAGCCACAGATACCGATTGTATCGGGTTGAGCCAGTCCTAGTCAGCGATCGCGGACTTAGAACTTCCTAGCGCACCCGTCCTAGCAGTGCATCATGCTAGCAAAACTGGCATTTTTGCTTCTGTAGTCAACTGTGTAGGAGGAGGCAACAGGGCAAAATCGTCGCCATTAAAAACAGAGGGAAAGCCAGACTACCTTTCCTGGTTTGATAATTCAAAAAATTTACATAAATTGCTTATTATTACTGCTGTCTTCTAGAAAACAGATGGTAGTGATAGCCATCTTGAAGATCATTCTCAGTAAATTTGTATTTTAAAATACAAATTTCTTTAAGTTTTAGTAGCACAAGCTACGGTTTGGTCTTTTGTGTTATCCTAGTTGGAGTGATAACCACCACATTTAATCTCTTTAGGATGTCCACTGTGAACAAAAACCGTCAACAAATCCTCACTCAAGCAGCCCAAGCCCACCGGGATACACTCCGCAAAAATATCCAACGACGTCTAGAAGTTGCTAGAGCTAAAGGCGACGAAATGTTAGTTCGTCAGCTTGAAGCTGAAGCACAGTACATCGGCTAATCAATCTGCATTAGCGAAGTTATCGGCAGAACTTAGTTGAGCCAGGCTAGCTGAAGGAAAGCTTTAACCTTAGAATTGTCCTGCGTTAGAGTAAAAACCTCCTAAAATACTGCTCTAATGAGCTCGCTCAGCTCTAATTGCCCCAATTTGCTGCCAATCTGACTAGATCCATAGCCAACTCCCCAAGCGCTATGATGTTCTGTGCGGCAGAGATTTAATCTAAAAATAGAAGCAAAAAGAGGCGTAAATTTTACGCCTCTTTTTGCTTCAACATGCAAATCACTGTGCAAGTATGCTAAAACAATTCATTACTGGAGCCGCCGCTTGCATAGTCACAACACAGCAGTACAAGCCTTACGTTCCCAACATGCTATATCGACCAGCAGCTGCAGCTCCAGTAGAGGCAGCTAAGGACTAACGAACTACTAACGTGTAGTTGCCCTGACCCGATCGATCGTAGGCATTAGCAATAACCCGGTACGTGCCATTCTCCGGCAGCGTTACCGTTAGCCCAGAATTTGTGCTGCTAGGTGAAACATCATCATTTTCACCAATTACCTGTTCATTGGCATCTAGCACGATCAAATAGGTATCAAAATCAGGGCTTTCCAGCGAAATCGTAACGGTTTGCCCTGCGTTGCCCTGAAAGGCATATTCCCGATATAGGCTGCCATCAGACTGTAAGACTGGAGATCCGGGTCCTAGCCTGCCCTGTTCCTGGAGTAAAACTCTGCCGCCGCGCTGAGGAGTTTGCTGTTGAGGCAAGCGCTGCTGGGGGCTGGTTTCTTGAGGCGAACGCTGTTGGGGACGGGTTTCTTCAGGCGAACGCTGTTGAGGAGTCTGCTGTGAAGTTGAGCTTGCGGCTGCAACACGCAAGCTGTAGCTACCCGTTTCTCCAGAGGCAGAGGAGTTTGCCAGGATGGTATAGGTGCCATCCTCAGGCAGAGCAATTTCGACACGAGAGCTAGAACCCCCACCACCATCATCGTCCTGAGCAATATCCTGACCATCAGAAGCCAGCACAATTAGGTAGGGATCAATCTCGCGGCTGTTCATCTCAATCACAATCCGCTGTCCGGCTCTCCCTTCAAATGTGTAGGCATTGAAGTAGCTGTTATCTGAAGGAAGAGTGCTGCTGCTGCGGTCAAGCTTTCCTTGAACAGAGCTATTCAGGGTAATCGGCTGCGACTTTTCGCCGAAAAAGGGCGAAGCGGCTTGCGCTGTCTGAGGGGCACGTCCTTCTTCTACTGCCGTTAAAAAAGGCTGAACTTCATGCACTGAAATGGCAAAGCCGATGCCAATATTACCCGACGCACCTCTGGCAGGAGCAAAAATGGCACTGTTGACGCCAATCATCTCCCCTTGACCGTTGAGTAGCGGACCGCCAGAATTACCAGGGTTAATGGCAGCATCCGTTTGGATCAAGCCGCGATCCCGGTCGATGCGGCTCACAATACCTGTGGTAAATGTGCCTTGGAAACGTCCAAAGGGGTTACCAATGGCGAAAGCTCTCTGTCCTACGCTAACTGACTCAGGATCCGCCAGACGCACGGTTGGGAGGTTGTTTTGCCCACGAATCTTAACGACTGCTAAGTCCAACCCAGATTCACCAAAACCAATCACGTCTGCATCAAAGGTTCTGCCATCTGCCAGCGTCACCTTCACGGTTTCGGCTTCATCCACCACATGAGCATTTGTCAACACCATGCCGTCCGGAGTGATAATGCTGCCGCTGCCTGTGGCATTTCCTACATCGATCGACACGACCGCAGGGCTTGCTGCCTCATAAACACGAACATTTACAGCTTCTTCGGGGTCTGGTGCAGCCTGTGCTAGAGCCTGTGGCGCACTTTGTCCCCACTGGGACAAACTGAGTAGCTCAACGGGTGAAAGGGCATTCAGCAAGCTGAATCCAAATGCGGTTCCAACAACAGCGAATCCTGAGGTAGCCAGGCGGAGTGGTTTGATATTCATGCGTATGACTTGAGGACGTACTTGAAGGACGTAAGGGCAACAGCCCTAGTATTGCGACAATAAAGAGCGCTTCCAAAATTTGAAACGCACCCTGAAGACGGCGATAAAGCTACAGGCAAATAGGACGATCGCTGTTCTCAGTCATGGCTCTATAGTTTTCGCCGTTTCTAGATTGTGATCCGGGACAAATAGAAGTGACCGTGTTCCCCAACACCACCGGGTTAGTCCGCGAAACTGAAGTTTGACAGCTGGGCTTAATTAGAGATGCCCCTATTCTAGAGATTCTAGGAAAGGAATGGCGATAGAAGCCGGGATGTTTTATTTTTTATAGAAAAAGAAAAACTTTCCTTAAAGATCTGGTAAGCTCACGCAGATGTAGAGGTGCTGACATGCCCACGCAGTCCCTTTTAATGCACTTTATGCCAGCCATTAAACTAAGTATTTCTACAGTAGCTGCGGGTTTACAGCTACAAAAAAACCAGCAGGAAAATCTGCTGGTTACACCGTGAAAAAGGGAGATCAACTAGGTAGTGCCTTAGTAATCTCTGGGACGAGTCGGCTCATCCCCTGGATAGTCAATCGGCTGATAATCCACGTAGTCGGTACCATTATCTCGACGTCGGGAAGAATCAGACGGGCGACGACGCGGACGGCTAGACACGCGATCTTCTTTGACCCCAGGGCGAGAGGCACTTGAATTACTGCCCCACTCGTCGCGGTTTGTGTCAAAATCGTCTTCCCATGCACTGCGGTTTTCAGAACGTTCGGGCGGCAGCGGACGAGACGAACGGGAACGGCGGGGACGATCGTCTAAATCAGCGCCACCGCTGCGGCTAGAAGGACGGCGACGGCCCTCTTCATAACGATCAAGATCATCTGGGCGCTCGTCCCGCGAACCCCGAATCCGGCGGGTAACTGTAGAGCGGTTGCTGTCAATTGGAGCAAAGTCATCCAGCTCAGCGCGATAAACTTTGCTAACCGGACGATCATCATCCACAATCGGCGTACTGCGCTTGGCCTGCTCAGTCGCAATACCCCGCAGACGCAGCGCTTCAACTGCAAACCAGATAGTTGTAGCGGTTAGCATCAGTTGCCCGAATTGCAAAATCGGGTCTTGCCGCCAGCCGTTGAAAAAGAGAATCCCGCCACAAACCAGTGCCACCACTGCAAGAGCAATGTCATAATCTCTGGCTAAGTTAGGGCGGACAGTGCGCAGAAAATACAGCGCAACTCCGGACAGGGCAAGGACGATACCTACAAGGCTGCTCCAGCCAAATCCAACATTTACCATTACCGTTCTCCGTTGATCTGTCCTTATGTTAGCGACTGTACGACTGGAAACTCCACTGTAGCTTCCACAAAAGTTAAAGGCTGAGAGCGATCGCTGCAATTTTGTACCGCTGAGCCAGACTTTAAAACAGAACCTCTTCCAGCCTATCAAGAAAAACCTGAGATTCGCGCAAAAGTCAAGGGGCGCATCTCAGGTTCAATGTGCAAAGCTTTTAGTTCAATTGGTTGAAATTAATACAATCATTGAAATCAATACAGTCAAAGGACAAGCTTTACCCACCCCTTGACTGCTTAAAGATTAGCTACCGCGGCGGATTTTATCCTTTTGGCTGATGAACAGCAGACCTATAGTAGCAGGAATCACAACAATCACGACGCCTGCCAGCAAGCTATAAAAGAAGTTGACTAAAGACGGTGTCATAGCAGTCTACCCTTGAGAATTTGGCAACTTTTGTATTAATAATCTTATCGAGCTATTAATCCTTTGAGAAGACACAGCACTGTAGAAATCTTGAATTTGCATAATAAATCTCGGTTAAAGGTCTGAGCTGTTGTGATTTACGGCAACCCTAAAAAGGAATGCAGATTACGTTAGAATATGAGCAGCTTAGTTACAAAAATTAAACCTCTAGATTGGATAGTTTTACTGCTATTTTGCCTTCTAGAACTTTAAAAAGCTTCCATCACTGCATATGGATCCAACTGCCGTCTTTTCTTTAACTCTGTCTATTCTGCTAGGGCTAATGGTGCTGTTATTTATCTTCCGCATCGTCCTAAGCTGGTATCCGCAGGTCGACTTAAATCAGATGCCCTACAAGCTGGTGGCAGCTCCCACTGAACCATTTCTAGTTCCTCTGCGAAAATTCGTCCCGCCATTAGGCGGTGTAGATATTACACCTATCATCTGGATTGGAGTTTTCAGCTTGGCGCGAGAGCTGCTGCTGGGACAGCAAGGGCTGTTGACCATGATGAACCGTGTTCCTTAATAGTAAGGATAGGTAAGGTTAAGCTTTATCGCGCTAGCGGCAGGCGATCTACCAACCGATCGAGCGTCCTTTGCCAAACGCTTCTTTTAGGTAGGTCTATTGGTTCGGGTTTGGGTTCGTTTAAGTAGCGATAGTGCTCCCAAATATCCCAGTAGGGGCAACCCGGTTGGATTTTGATGCCTGCCCAATGGAGGTAGTGCAAAGGCTGATTGACCTTAGGATCAATGAGACGAACTGGCACACCGCTGGTGCTACTGCCTTCACGCACAAAATGTGAGCTGCCTGCCCAGTTGCCCGGTGCTTTCTCCAATCGCTGGGTGATGTTGAACCGGCGGGGAATGCGCTTCAGCGCCATATAATTGACGATGGGCTGGTCGGAGGTTTTTTGGGAGAAGTCGAAATACTCTGGATGGGCAGCACATTCTGCGAAAGTTGCGTATAGTTCGGCTTCGCTAATTAGCCCTTTTTTGGATGCCCAAAATCCGCCGTTAAAGATTGTGCGGCATTCGGCTTCGGTAAAGACATTTTCTTCCAAAACTTTGGTGGTGAACACATTGGCAATACCGCCTGCATGCTGGTAGTCATTACAGAGAAAGTCATACTCTGCCAGATAGTTAAGGCTATCAATAATTTTGTTGAATACAACGATGTCAGTGTCAATGTACAAGAATTGGTCGAAGTCCCCAAACCAGCAGGCTTGCTTACGAAATTGGTTCGGTCTAGCAAAGAAGCGATCGCCAAACGCCTCATGTAGCTGCTGCGAGAGGCGATCGATAAATGCCAAATCTTTGTAGACTGTCACACCAAATTGCTCTAGCGCTTCAGCCACGGCTTGATAGTTGTCATCGTAGGGGATGAGCACAACAGGCGTTTCCATATCCCATAAGCGAATGCTATTGAGGAGGGCGATCGCCTGATCAGTGGCGCGATCGTTAGCAGTAATGTAAATTCCTCGCTTCATGGCGTTATTTCTAGAGTTGTGTTTTGAAGTAATGAGTCAGGACTTCCGCAAGTTTTGTAGGAATGTGCCTCTAGGGGCGGAAGAAACTTGCTGATGTACAGGCTTATAAGTTCTATCGGTAAAGTTTCAGTTTGCGGAGGAGCCGGGTTGGCAGGCTAGGTGGAGCAGTGGAGGGGCGGGGTGTGCCTGAGAAGCGGGGGCGGTTCTGCGGTTCATGTAGATAGCGGTAGTGCAGGAAGAGGTCTCGATAGGAAAAGTCAAGGTTCTCGCCTGCACACAGCCGCGTGAATAAGCTTGACGATAAACCGATGAAATGGAGATAGGTCAGGCGAGTATTGCGATCGAACAGCAGATTATCTTGCACTGTGAAATTTGGCGAAGTGACACAGCAGCCAGTTCGCTGGTCAGGCGGTAGCTCCAGCGCTAGGTTGAAGTTAAAGATTCCCGACTTCATGACCATGTAGTTCAGCACTGTTTGATCAGGAGCCATCGGGTACAGCGTTGCTGCATCTCCGGCTTTGAGCTCAGATAGCAGCCAGTTTTGTTGTGCTAGATCAAAGAGATTTCTTTTGGCTGCATAGAAGCCAGAGCAAAAGATTTGCGATTGTAGTTCGGCATCTGAAAAAATTTGCCGGAGCCGAGGAGAATCTTCGTAAACATGGCTTAGATCTTTAAACTGAAAATCGTAGGTAATCCAGTCCTGAGTGTCTAGCTGATTAAAAATAGAATCAACTGAGTTCAGCAGGAGCGTATCTGCATCCATGTACAGAAAGCGATCGAACGGGGCATCGAATGCACACAGCCGTCGATGCGTTCCCACCCGATAGTAGAAGCTAGAATCGACATTTCCCCAGCGTTGGCGGGCAGTAGGATGCACATCCCAAATGGCTCGCACAAACTGATCCCAGTGTTGAATCGAGGCACGATCCTCATAGAGCTGAACATTGGGGCGCTTGGCGATTTCTGCAGCAATTCGCTCGGTTTTATCGTCATAGGGATAAATGCAGACCGGTAAATCTGCTCCCATCTGTGCCTCAATACTATTGAGTAATGCAACTAGCTGGTCATAAACCTGATCGTTCGCCAGAGTACAAATTCCATTCATAGCGCTGTTCATCTATTATTCATCTTGGGCGCTTTCGATGGTAATCAAAACGTTTCCAAACCCATTCTTGTTCTACTGAAATTGTTCCACAAAGTCCGATAGCCAGTTTAAGAGATTCAGCTTATGCAGAATGATTTGGCGAGCTTCTGCGATTGCATCTTTGGCTTGCATCCAAGTCTCTGGCGATCGAATGACTTCATGAATATACGCGACGCCTTTCTCGTCTAAGCTCGGTAGCCTGAGAAAGCTACCGGGCGGCAGCAGTCGATCTGCTGCAGAGCCGCCATAGTAGATCGGCAAACACCACGCTAAAAGCGAATCCCAAAGTTTCTCGCTAACATACCACTCATTCTCAGTGTAGTTTTCGATCGCCAAGTTGTAGTAGTAGGGAGCCATGCTGTGCCACTTGTTTTTCAGCTCTCCTTGGCTCTGGATGCTGTTGGGCAAGTTGCGCCCATAAATATCAACCTTGCCATTAGCGGCTGACTGGAGCTGATGCAAAAAGTTAAGCCGCTGACGATGATTGGCAGTACGATTAATGCCAGATGTAATCCAGCTACAGGAATTAGTTTTCTCTGGTGCTGGCATTTCGTTGAGTTCGCGAAATGAATTGGCATGATACCAAATTGCAGGCATATAGGCAGGCGTTGGGGCGAATTCATCAGGTCCTGAAATATAGCCGCAATGTGCCTTTGCTGCCTCGTAGTTAATCTGGTTCTTGTGCAAAATTTCTTCTAAGGGCGGCTCACGCATGAGATAGATCGTTTTCTGCTTGGAAACACCTTTGAGTTCTGCGGCTTTGAGTCCAAGTGGCTGCTTCTGCCAGCGTTTTAGCCAAGACTTTGGCTCAGCAGGCTGCTCAAAAAAATCGTATTGATACATCAGCAAAAAATCGAGCTGGGGTGCGTTTTTTAGCATTTGAATATTCTTCCAAATGCCGAAGGGCTGGGGCGTTTGTTGCCATAGCCAATCGCTCTGATTGAGACCTTGGTATGAAGTGATCATGCCAATCACGGTTTTACCCATGCGCGATCGTCCTTATCCGGTGAACTAGGGTTAGGGTTCCCGGAATTGGCGATTGCATCAACGCTGCTAAGCGCTCAGCAAAAAAGGGAATTGAGGCTGTTTGATAAGCCTCAATTCCCCTTTCTTCAGATTGACCTTACATCGCTCTATCTCAACCGTTTTCTCGCACTTCCGGCACAATTGCAACCTGCAGTTTTTCGGTGCCGCGAATCACCGTTAGCCAACTGCGAGTGCCAACTTTTTCATCGGTCAGGCGGCGGTGAAGATCGTCAATACTAGCGATCGCCTGCCCATCAAGCTCAACGATGACATCACCTTGCGACAATCCAGCACGACGAGCAGGACTATCGGCTTCGGTTGAGATCACCAAAACACCCGTTTCGACAGGCAAATTGTGGTAACGGACCAGCCGACGATGCAGCGGTGTATTTTGTCCGCCGACCCCAATGTAGCCCCGGCGAATTTTGCCGTCTTTAATCAGCGCAGCCGCAACGAACTTGGCAGTATTAATGGCAGTGGCAAAGCAGATGCCCTGAGCAGGCAGAATAATTGCCGTGTTGACGCCGATCACCTCACCAGTAGAGGTAACGAGTGGACCACCTGAGTTACCCGGATTGAGGGCAGCATCAGTTTGAATCACATCATTGATCAAGCGACCTGACCGCGATCGCAGCGATCGTCCCAAAGCGCTCACTACGCCTGCCGTAACCGTTGCCTGAAAGCCGTAAGGGTTGCCAATCGCGATCGCCAACTGCCCAACCCGAATTGATTGCGAATCGCCTAGCTTTACCGGAATTAAGTTGGGTGCTTGAATCCGGATAACTGCTAAGTCGGTGTCAGGGTCATCGCCGATCAGTTGGGCTTGGGTTTTACGCCCGTCGGACAGCGTAACTTCAATCCGAGTGGCACCGTGAACGACGTGGCTATTGGTGAGAATATAGCCGTCTGGAGTAATGATGAAACCCGAACCGTTGCCTTTGGCTTCTTGGGGCTGTCTTTGCAATTGTCTGGACGACTGTCTTTGGGGCTGTGGCTGGTATACTTCAATGTTGACAACAGAAGGACCAACTTTTTCGGCTGCCTGAGTAACAGCACGAGAATAAGCATCAAGTAATTGGTCATCTGTAGCTGGAACGGAGGATGCCACAGTTTCCAATCGCTGCTCTAATTGCTGTCCTAACTGGGTATCCGATACCAAAGTAAATTGCGGCATGGATCGCGCTCCTATTACAAATCAGCATTGCCTATTGAATAGCAATGCCATTAGATCTATTTTGAGGACTGCGATCGCTGCTGTGTTGCGGTTTCAGCGGTCGGTCTTTTCGACCATTGGAACGGAAATTTGGGTATTGCATTACCTGAAATTTATGCAGGCTGTAATTCTGCCCAGCGCTTTTGCAGATCCTGGATGGAAAAAATAGATTGAAACGCTAAACCTTGCTGTTCGTAGAGTTCAGCACCACCCTGCTGTCGATCGACCAATGCAATAATTTGATTGACTGCATAGCCTGCCTGTCGCAATCGCTCTACAGCTTTCAGAGCAGATTGCCCTGTAGTGACGACATCTTCTAGTACCACCACCGCGCTATTAGGCGGTAGGGTTAACCCTTCGATATATGCTTGAGTTCCGTGTCCTTTCGCTTCTTTACGAACAATCAAGGGAACGATCGAGCGTCCCTCATAAGCTGCTACCACACTGGTTGCCGTCACCATTGGATCTGCCCCTAGCGTTAACCCCGCTACGGCTTGAACATCTTCTAACAGCAGCGACAGTAAAAGACGACCGATCGCCACTCCCCCTTGAGGATGCAGCGTCACTTGCTTGCCATTGATGTAGTAGGTGCTGCGCTGCCCGGAAGATAAAACAAAATCACCTTCTTTGTACGCCACCTGACAAAACAAATCCAGTAAGGCTTGGCGTAAGGTGACTAAATCGGCTTGAACCACAAAAGCAGGCTGAGTAATAGAGGCTGACATCACAAGATTGAAGAATCAAACATGTAGAGGCTCAAACAAAGCTGCAGGACAGCCAAATTGTGCCAATCTTCATGATAGACCTTATGATGAATTAGAACTTGATTGGACAAAGCGGGTTTGACATGGCAAGTTCACAGCAACAGCTATGACTTGCTACTTGCGGCAGATGGGTCGATCGGGCAGGACATCCATTACCGTTTGGCTTGTGAGGGCTAATAGATCATGAGTATGCAGCTTGTAAGTAAAAAACTGGGTATAACCCGGTTTAGACTGTCCTGTCTGGTGGGAGCATCAGCAGTAATGGCGGCAGTTATTTCGTTCAGTAGCGGTGCGGTTGCTCAAGAAACAACGGCACCCGCCACTGCAACCCAAGAAAGCACTTTGCCTTCGATCGCTGAAGAATTTGAAGACACATTCTTTACTTTTGACGAAAACTTCTTTCAAAATCGTCGCTTTCCGCGCAATCTCACCTGGATCTTTGGACCCTATCCCGAGAACGAAATTGCAGGCGATGGACGGGTAACCAATCGGCTGTATAACGAAGTGTTGAGACAACAGACGCAGAGCGATCCCACGATTCGCACGGCTGATTTACCAAATCCTTATGACAGCTCTCTGCTGACAGGCACTCTTTACACAGAAGAACCCGTGCCGCCTGCTCCAGCGTCTATCTTCAGGCAGTCCAACCCAGCACCTGCTCGTGTAGAAGCAGACCCTGTAGAAACACCTGAAACACCTGTTCCAGCTCTGTGGTAATTAGGAATGTGGCGGCGAGAAGTGCCGCCACATTCCAATTCTGAGGAAGACGCAAGACTGAACCTTTAGGAATGTGAGGTCCCGATGTGATCCTACCAGCTGGACACAGAGAAGCAAGCGGGTTCCTTGGAAAGGGTCCTACGTTGTATATAGTCAAATTCTGATTAGTTGAAATAATTAGGTACTTATTTCTTAACTGTAAGAATTTAGTATCCATATCTGAAGCTGGATGAGCTATATGACTTCGTCCGGAGGAATCCCAGCCCCATCAAATTTTGTTTTTCGGACCCGATCTGATGACGTAAAGCAGGCTGGAACTTCAGGTGGCTGCCCAGAAAATTATCGTCCTTGTCTCTGTTGTGAACCTAGCGTTACAGGCATTAGAAATTTATCAAGGTGCACTTCACAACCTCCAGTAAGGCAACAAATAGCTAGCAGAGTTTCTGTAAACCACATCCAGGAGGATCGGCTTACAGAAACTCTAACGGCAACTAGCCCACTAGTTCCTTCACCTTACTCATAATCCCCGCTGGATCAAGCCCCTGATGCGGGAACTGTTCCCACAAACCACCGCTGCCTTCCTTGTGCGTACCAAGGTGAGCATATTTGGGTGTATACCCCCGCTCCAACAGCCAAGTTCCAAAGCGGCTGCCCAAACCTGTTTTCCGATTGAAGGCTTCCACCACCATTACAAACGGAGCCTTGCCAACCTTTGCCAACATCTCTTCATCTACCACATTTAAGGTTGGCTTATTAATCAGCCCAACATCAATACCTTCCTGTTTCAGCCGCTCCACAGCATCCAAGGCCCGATACAGCGACTCGCCAAAGCTGACGATGTAGCCCGCTGTGCCTTCTCTGATCACCTCATCTTTGCCCGGAGCAAATTGGTAGCTGCCGCCAAAGAAATCATTGCCATTGGTATCCAAAATGTTAGGCGTGGTGGAACGGGTGGAGAAAACGAACCGCAGCCCCGGATCGTGAAAAATTCTCTCAACGCAGGCAGTCATCTGTGCCGCATCGGCAGGGAAATAGAGGCGGGTGTCGTAGATGTCATCTAGCCCGTTGTCGGCAAACATATTATTGACACCAAAGTGGCAGGTATTATCTGCCATATCATCAATGCCGGAATGCGAGAAGTGGCAAAGCAGATTGGAATAATTGAGCCGTGCCATCGTGATCTCAGAAATGCACATTTCTAGGAAGGCGCTAAAGGTGGCAAAAATGCCTTGCTTGCCTTCGTTCATACCAAAACCTGCTGCCGCTGACAGGTTGCCCCGCTCCATAATGCCTGCCGACACAAAAATTTCGGGATACGCCTTGTGAATCCGGTTTAGACCGCAAGAGCCTTCTAAATCGCTGTCAATGCAAACCACACTGGCTTTGCGCTGTTCGGGAGTCATGCGGCTCAGCACCGATACAACTGCATCACCAAACACGTTACGGTTGGAGCCGCGCTTGTCACCAGAGCCAAGGTACGTGTAGTCGTGCTTGTTCTTAGGAATTTCCTTGAGAACCTTGACCGCTTCCGAGTAACCTCGCTTTTCCAGGTAGGCGATCGCCTTATCCACACTAATCACATCATGTCCGTGCGTCGAGCCTTCTAGCCCTTCAATCCCCACACACATCGGGCGTTTATTGATCAGGGCGATCGGTCCAGGTGAAGTAACTGCCTCACACATGCGGCGATATAGATCGTCAAGGTCTTCACCATCCCCTTCATTGACAGTTAACCCATGCCCCGTTAGGGTTTTGGCGACGTTGAAACCCAACATGTACTCAGAGGGATGCCCAGCGATCGTCACATCGTTATCATCAATGAACAGCTTGACATTAAGCTGCTGCGAGACTGCCAGCCGCGCGGCTTCGGCATCGTTTCCTTCTTGCTGTGCTCCATCAGAACCGAGGCAAATCACAACTTTATCGGGATTTGCCATCGCCACGCCGTTGACATAACCCCAGATGTGCCCCAAGCGACCAGAGCTAAACTTCACACCTGGCGTGAGCCGCAATTCTGGATGCCCAGGCAATGTGGAGTGCGCCTCGCGGTAGTGCAATAGTTGCTCCGCAGGCAGTTCGCCGTGCAAAACTGCCATCAGGTATTGCGTCCCTACTCGGTGTCCGGCTTCATCGAAGAAGATCGGTACAAACTTGTCTGGGGCTCCCCTAAAAAAGGAATCCAGGATCACAACTTCAGGAACCGTATCGTAAGGCCCACCTGTGTGCCCACCTACGCCCCTTGCTGCGCCTGTTGCTGTAAAGAAGACGATCGCATCTCGGCAAAGCTGGATGTTGGCTCTGAGCGCTTGCCGCTCTTCTTCAGTCAGGGTGGGCTTGTTGGGGTCAAGCGCTAGAGGTTGGTAGGCGCTCAAGTCAATGGGAAAGCGCTCGCTAGTCTTTGTCTGAGTGGCAATAGTCATGGTTGCGTCCTGAGTAGGGAAATCGGGAGACAGGCAAAAGGGGGTACGCCAATCGTAGACTTGACGGTACCGGAGTGCAAGTCAACTGGGCTGCACTCTAAGCCGGAAAACAAGCTGGACTAAATTACGTGGCAGTTGAAGCAATAAAAAAAGGGCACCTAAGCTGCGCCCTCACTAAGCAAGTCATTAGCCGATTTGCAATTGCAAATCCTAATCGTTCCTAATCACGATTAAAAGCAATCAGCAATCGCAAGATGAACACAAACAGGTTGATGTAGGTCAAATACATCGATAGCGCGGCTGGAAGATATTGGTCGTCACGGTAGCTGCGAGGCAGCACATAAAAATCAACAACAGCACAGCCGGCAAAGAGCAGCGTCCCAATCCCAGAGATGCCAATCTCTAACCAAGTCGGTGTATAAACTCCAAATAGCGCAAAGCCTAATTGCCCCAACAGCACAACCAGCAGCGCAATCACGCCGATCTGCACCGTCTGAGCCAGTGCAAGGCCATCTCGATCGCTCAAATTGGAGCCAATTTGCCGTGCCACAATGAACGTCACACCACAGCCCAACGCCGCAATACCAACTCCAGCAACCCCAACACCGCTAGTGCCCAGCGCCACATATACCAACCCACTGAGCGTGTATCCAGAGAGCAAACTGTAGGTTGCCAGCAGCGGCAGCGCTACAGCATTATTGCCTTTTTCCGCCACTCCCCGTGCCACAAAAAACAAAATCAGCTCCACAATCATCGCGCCGATGAAAGTGGGCATAAACAGACTTGGATTGGTGTTGATTACGCCAATGCCACCGTATGTTCCTAACGCCGTCAAAATCAACCCAATGCCTAAGAACGGCAACGCCTTGGAAATGACGTTGGGTCCAACGAGCGCCTGCGTTTTGGCTTGGCGAATCGCCTCTCGAAAATTACTGGTATTGCTCATGAAAAATTTCCTTCTGTTAATGGAGAATTAACAAGTGTTGCAGAACTAGGGTTACGTAAGTGTAGCAGGGTAGATCGCTTCGCCACATACCAAACCTCATTCCCGCTAAAACTACCTAAGTCTTGAGCATCATAGGTCTCAGAAGTCAGCCCCTGCTCTGATTTTAGGCGATCGAACTAAAAAAGGACACGCTTCTTTACAACGAATGGCTGAGTTAATGCAGCCATAGTCAGCGCTACTGATGCCCTACTGATAGAAAACCAAAACTCGGAAACCTAGACAGCAAGCTGCTTCCAATAAACTCCGCCATTTAGCTTAAGTTAGCCTTTGCGTGTTTCTGCTGACGTTCCTCAAGGGAACTTCTTTCATTCCCGTGAAATAACGATGGTTTAAACTCTGCCGTCCTTAGAGAATGTGCCTAAACCTGATGAAAGTGGTTCACCGAACATGACGGCGACTCAATCCTCTATCCGTACGAATAGCCTCGAACTGCTGATTGCATACCAGCAAAATCCCTCTGTTGCGCTCCGAAATAAGCTAGTCCGCATGAATGCAGGACTCGTCCGTAAGATTGCTCACCGAGTTAGCCATCAATGCGCTGAACCCTACGAAGATTTAGAGCAAATCGGTTACCTTGGTTTGATTCGAGCGATCGAGCGCTTTAATCCTAGTCAAGGTTGCGCCTTCAGCTCTTTTGCAGTGCCTTACATTCGAGGCGAGATGCTACACTTCTTGCGCGATCGCGGTAGTTCTATTAAAGTACCCCGTCGCTGGCAAGATCTACAAAAAGAAGGTCAAAAAGTTCGGGTTGAGCTAGCTAGAACCTTAGGACGACAGCCTAATGATATTGAAATCGCCGAAGAGCTAGGCATTTCCCTCTACGAGTGGCGTGAGATCCGTATGGCAGTCAAGAACCGCCTACCCCTTAGCTTAGATGCCACGATTTGCCAGCAAGTCGATTCTCCAATTACACTCGGTGAAACCCTTACTGATTCCAGCTATCAAGCGATGCAGCGTTTAGAGGAAGACCGGCAGCAGCTCCAGCGAGCGCTAGGTCAACTAGAAGATAAAACCAGAGCTGCAATCGAGTTCGTCTACTTCAACGATTTCTCTCGCAAGGAAGTAGCAGAACAAATCGGCGTTAGCCCCATGACTGTTACCCGTCGCATCCAGCGCGGTCTAGACCAAATGGTCGCCTTTCTACAGCCGCAAACTCTCCAAACAGATCCTTAGTCCAAAGCTAGAAAACCACTTCGATTCCATAATGTACAGAGTATTTTTTGGGAGCGGCATAGAATGCCGCTCCCAAAAAATACTCTGTGTTTTTAAGCCTTACTTTGCTCTTCCCCTGCCAAAACACATAGGGCGGCTGCAACTAGTGCCATAATGCCGATCGCTACTCCTGCTGTAGGCGCTAGCACTCCCGGTTTTGCCAAAATCCCTGTGAAAAGGCTAGTGGCAGCGGCAGCTCCGGCAAAAAACATGCCAACGCCTAATCCTGCCCGGTCCGGCGGCACAAGCGATAGCGCAAAGGGCAATGTGCCGTTGGTCAAAAAGCTAAAGGCAACGCCTAGCCCCAATGCCATGATTAGGGCGATGCCAGCGGTTTGTGTGAATGACATTATGCTGATGAACAGGGCCGCAAGACCCACGCCAATCAACATAGTTTTAGAGTTGCCGTTACGGGTAGCAAACTTCCCCACTGGGAAGGCAGCAACCGCCAGAGCAATAAACAACACCCCAATAAAGGTAGGCGGGGTAATGTCTGGAACTTGCGCTTTGAGAATTTTGGGCAGCGTTTCGGTTACCAGCCTCAACGCCAGTGTTGCGGAAAGCCCCAATCCAAAGATCGCGCCCAAGCTGATGAGTGAGATTGGTTTAGCGGAATTAAAGTATTCAGCAGGTTCAGAGGCAACCAACCCAATTGGATTCATCCAGCGCAGCCACATAACGCTCAGTAAAATCAGCACAGCGCCTAACGTAAAAGCAGCTGTTGTGCCCATGTCCAAGACAGATTTACTGGCTAAAGGGGCTGCAGCTCCGGCAATTCCTGCTGCAAAGGTGAGGACACTCGCTGCCTGGGGCAGCTGCAGGTTAGGGGCATAGCGCCGCAGCAGTGCTAAAGCTGGGCTGCGAAACAAACTCATGCCGATCGCCCAGCTAATCAACAAAGTTGGCAACGTCCAGACTGCACTCCCTGTTGGTGGAGCAAAGACCATCAAGGCGGGGATTGCTACAAATAGCAGCGATGACAGAATTACACCCAACGTAATCAGCGGAAAGCGGCTGCCTTGCTGACGATTAGTGCGATCGGAAAACGCACCCGCCAGCGGTTCAAGTGCGATCGCGATGACTGCCTCAATTAAGAGCAGTGCAGGAGCAAGCGATTCGGCAAAACCAGCTTGGGTTAACAATCCGGGCAAATGGACACGGTAGATCATCCAGCTCACAGTAAACATGCCGTAAACTGCTGCTAGCGCACAGAGCGGTAGCCACAGCGTCGGACGCTGTAGCTCTGCAACTCCCACCTGATTTAGAGTTCTCATAACGGTTTATCTGCGATCGCAGTAACGGGGTAGATCACAATTGGCTACAACGTGATTCACACGGTTTGCAGACAATTATGAGATTCAGCTGACATCCACGGAGGATGAAAACTTCTTGCACTTTTGCGGTAGGCAACTGATAGGCAACCTTTTGGCTCATCTACTGCTTTCGTGAGGCAGTAAACTGACTTGCAGCTGTACGTTACATGTCTTTAAGACAAAATCAACAAGAGGATCTTATGCTATAGCAATCCTCAATCACTGTCATGTTAGCTTTGCCATTGTTTGCAATCTCTTAAAGGCAACAGAGTAATACGAATTTGATTGGCATCACTCTGTTGCTTTTTAGCTTTACTCTTTCTTGAGCCAATTGCACCTGCAAGTAAAGGTGCTACGGCTTTAAGCGACGCTGATTGCTTTTGTAGCGGATATATTCTGAGGCAAATGCCAAAACGCCAGATGCCAGAATCAGCATCACGCTCAGGGCATTGATATCTGGCTTAACACCTGTGCGGACGCGGCTGAAGATCAGCATCGGTAAGGTATTAACACCACCGCCTGCCGTGAAGCTAGAGATGAGCAGATCATCCATGCTGAGGATGAACGCCAATAAACTGCCAGAAAGAATTGCGGGCATCAGCTCTGGCAGCAGCACTTTGATAAAGGCTTGGACTGGCGTTGCACCTAAATCAAGTGCAGCTTCTTCGAGATGAGGGTTTAAGTTTGTGAGGCGGGTGGAAACCACAACCGCAATATAGGCAAGGCAAAAGACAATATGCGCAGCGATTACAGTCCAGAGACTGAGCGGAAAGCCTACCGATGCCAAGAACACCAAGGTCGCAACGGCGATCGCAATATCGGGAATGATTAACGGCAAGTAAGACACTCCACGATATAGCCCTTTCCCTGGAAACCGAAATTTAGCTAGCCCAACCGCCATCATCGTTCCCAGCACAGCAGAGATACCTACGGCAACCAACGCGACCGTGAGACTGTCTTGCAGCGCATCAAAAATTCGGGCATCGTTAAATAGGGTCTGATACCACCTGAGGCTAAACCCTTCCCAGGTTGAGCTAAACCGGGAGGCATTGAAGCTATATGCCGCCAGAATCAGAATAGGTAGATACATAAAGCCGAACATTAGCAGCGTAAAGAGAAGCTGCCACGAGATTTTCGGCTTTGTTTTGGGAGGACTCATCATAAATTTTAGGAGAGGCTGCTGTCTCGATCGCCATACTTGAGCAACAGCGCAATTGCCACGCTAACGGCAGTAATCATCAAGATACTGAAGCCTGAACCCAATCCCCAGTTGCGTGTTGCTCCTAGAAATTGGTTGTAGATTAAGCGTGAAATTGTCATGCTGGATGCACCGCCCAGCAGTTCTGGCACCACAAAATCGCCCAAGCTAGCAATAAACACCAGTAAACCGCCTGCCGCGATTCCCGGCAACGTCTGTGGCACAGTTACTTTCCAAAAGGTTTGTGGCGGCGTTGCGCCCAAGTCAGATGCTGCCTCCAGCAGTCGCTTATCCAGTTTTTCTAATGAGGCATAGAGAATCAGCACCATATAGGGCAAAAAGCTGTATGCCATGCCAATGAATACTGCTGGACTGCGATTCAGCCAATCTTGCCCTGGTAGTCCGATTGCCGTCAGCACGGAATTGAGAATACCACTGGGTCGCAAGATTGTAATCCAGGCATAGGCACGCAGCAGGGAAGAAGTCCACAGCGGCAACACAAACGCTACCAAAATTAAGTTTTGCCACCGCTTGGGAGCCATGACTGCAATCCAGTACGCCACCGGAAACCCCAATGCCAGACAAGCGATCGTACTGCCTACTGCAAAGAAAATCGATCGCAGGATCACCTGCAAATAAATCGGCTGAAATGCCTCCAGGTAATTGCCAATTCCATAAGGCGCAGCAGGCTGACCCACCCGAAAACCCGGGATCAAACTCAGCTCCAGAATCAGCAACGTCGGCGCGACCAGCAGCAGCAGCAGCCACAGCCCGGCAGGAGCCAACAAAACCAGTGGCTCAATCAGCTTAGCCAGCCAGCGAAACAGGGACGGAGAAGACGATCCAGACTCACCGAAAGCAGGAGAAGACATGGGCAGAGATGAATGAGGACGATGGGAAGATGAGGGATAAGGGGCAGAGAACGAGGGAGGATAGATGGATAGAATTGATGAAAATAATTGGGTTTTCCCTCATCTGCCACCTTATCTCTAGCTGCTGGTCAGCCTCGTCCAATACTGGTCATACAGCTCGGTGACTTTTTCGGGGATGGGCGCGATGCCTTCTGATTTGCTAAGGGCAGAATCAGTCGGGAAGAGGCGTTCGTCTTGCTTAAGCTCTGCTGAGAGCAGATCGAAGGCGGCTTGGTTTGGGGTAGCGGTTCCTAGCCGTTCGACCAATCCAGCGGCGATCTCAGGCTGAGTGAGGTAGTCGATCCACTGGTAAGCCGCTTCTGGATTTGGGGCGGCTTTGGGGATGACCATAGTGTCTGTCCAGACAGACGTACCCGTGCTGGGAATGATGTATTTCAGGTTCGGCTTCTCCTGAATCAGGGCGATCGCATCCTGCGAGTACACCATCGACACCAGCACATCGCCACCAGAGAGCTGGTCTTCCCAGCCCGTAGTTAGAAAGTTGGCAATCGTCGGCTTGATTTGAACGAGGCGATCGTAAGCCTTCTT
This sequence comes from Phormidium tenue FACHB-886, assembly GCF_014764505.1. Classification (GTDB taxonomy): domain Bacteria; phylum Cyanobacteriota; class Cyanobacteriia; order Elainellales; family Elainellaceae; genus FACHB-886. The sequence continues at coordinate 228,743 of NZ_JACXWX010000002.1, read as the reverse complement.
GATTTCCTCAGGCTTAGTGGTGTTGTAGGAGTAGCCTAATGACCGTAGGGTTGCGCCCATTACTTCGCGCACATCGTTAATCAGCGTGACCTTGCGCGCCAGCGATTGGCGATTGTCCCAGATGTAGTCCCAACCTGTAATGTCTTTGTTAACTTTTTCAGGGTCGTAGATCAGCCCAGTGGTACCCCAGACCGTGGGAACGCTGTGAGCATTGCTCGGATCGTAGACCGGATTTTTCCATTTGGGCTTGAGGCTTGCCAGTGCCGGAATACGTGCTTTGTCCAAAGGTGCCAGCATCCCCGCGCCGATCATTTCAATCACCATGTAATCCGAGGGGTAAATGACGCTGTAGGCGCTGCCGCCACCCGCCTGCATTTTTGCCAGCATCGCTTCGTTCGAGTCGAACAGATCAACCACGACATCAATGCCGGTTTTGTCTTTAAATCCCTTTAGCAGCTCATCATCTGTGTAGTTTGCCCAGGTGTAGATATAGAGCTTGTTATCGGCAACAGGGCTACTGCTGGCAGAAGGACTAGCCTCCTGCTCTGTATTGGAATTAGAGAGGTTACGGGCGCAGTTGGAAAGCGCTAGTCCTGAAAGAGCGGCGGCTGAGGTTTGTAAAAAGCGTCGTCGGTTGAGCGGCGATCGATTCAGAAATGGTTTGCGATATAGCGGCATTCACCTACTCCTGTGCAATTAGCGCCAGACAATCAGCGGCAGCCCAGTGGACGTAAACGGGAGTGCCCAACTCTAGCAGTTCCGATCGATTAGGTTGCAGCACCGTCACCCGATCGCCTGTTGCCAACTCCACCTGATACTGAACGTGAGTTCCCAGATACATCACATTTTGCAGCGTGCCCTCATAGCAGTTTACTCGCTCCAGGGGTTCACTGCGCTCCATCTGAACTTTCTCTGGACGGACGCTAACGAACGCTTCAGCAGACGGGGGATTATTCCAAGCCGCAGGTGGCTTAACGCTGATTTTTAGCCCTTTCTCGGTTGTGACTTGGAGAGCAGAGGCACTGGAAGTATCTAAGCGTCCTTGGAACAGGTTAGTATCGCCAATGAAATCTGCGACAAAGGGAGTGCTGGGATATTCATAAATTTCGCTAGGGCTGCCAATCTGCTCGATTCTGCCTTTGCTCATAACGGCGATACGATCGGATAGGCTCAAGGCTTCTTCCTGGTCGTGTGTCACCATCACAAACGTCACGCCAAGATCCCGATGCAAACTAGACAGCTCCATCTGCATTTCTTTTCGCAGCTTTAGATCTAACGCCCCCAGCGGCTCATCCAGCAGTAGCACAGTTGGACGGTTCACCAACGCCCGCGCCAATGCCACCCGCTGCTGCTGCCCGCCCGATAGCTGTGCTGGATAGCGCCGGGCAAACGATTCCATTTTTACCAGCCGCAGTGCATCGCCCACGCGGTCTCTCAGCTCTGACTTATCGCAGTGCTTCAGCCGCAGTCCGAACGCCACATTGTCCCAGACCGTGAGGTGGCTAAACAGAGCATAGCTTTGGAACACGGTGTTTACGGGTCGCTGATAGGGCGGTACACCCAACATTGACTTACCCCGAATGAGCACCTCGCCACCCGTTGGATCCTCAAAGCCCGCGATTATCCGCAGTGTTGTTGTTTTGCCACAGCCCGATGGACCCAAAATACTAAAGAACTCGCCCTGCCGAATGTTTAAATCAATCCCTCGGACTGCCGTTTCCCCGTTATAGACTTTAAACACCTTGCGGAGTTCGACATCTAACTTTGTATTCGTTTCGGCAACACTGCGATCTTGTACAGCTTGAGACATAGGGCGATTCCGTTCGCAAAATTCTGTAGGTGGAACTGAGTTAAAAAACTCCTTGTTTCTAAGAGCAAGCCTAAAGGATTGTGCCTACCACTAAAAGTGGATCAGCCTAGAAGTGGATCAGCAGAACTAAACCTGATTTCTAGTTTCAACCTAATTTCTACTTTCTTGCAGCACTTTTCAAGGTTGTAAGCCTGAATCTCATTCAAGCTTGAATCGCGCTTAGATTTGGACTACCAGATTAGCTGTTTTCTATTAAACCCATCCCCTTTGACAAACTACCTCTGGATAAATCTTTTGGTGATGAACCACCAACCCTCGCTTGGGGGCTTGCCGCAGCTTGCCCTTCATCTTCAGGCTAGTTCGTTAGAGGCGATCGTCATCTCTGATACCAGATAGGCAATTCGTTTGCCCAACAGCAGGCGATCCGACAAATTATTTCTCTTCACAAGCTAGACTAATAAAGATTTTTATAGCTCCCCACTCCCAAGTTGCGATGGCACTCAGTCAATATTCGGGTTCTCAGCAGTCTAACCGCACCGTTGGGCGGCAGTATCAATCGCTGATTGTGATGCTAGTTGTTTCGATCGCCCTTGTGGGTGGCATTGGCAGTCGCTTAGCATATCTCCAGCTAGTACAGGGCGACCGAAACCGACAGCTAGCAGACAACAACCGGATTCGCCTGATTCCGCGCCAGCCAGAGCGCGGTAAAATTCTCGACCGGCGGGGCCGAATTTTGGCAGGCAGCCGCCTATCTTATGCAGTCTTTCTATGGCCCATTGCCAACTCCAAAGAGCAATGGGCAAAAATTCTGCCGCGTCTGGCTAACGTGCTGAATGTACCGCTGAAGAACCTGGAAGAGCGACTAGAGCAAGCAGGCTATGGTTCTCCAGAACTGGTGCGACTGGCGCGGGGCTTGAGTCCGGCACAGGTAACAGCGCTGGCAGAATTTAGCCAGGAGCTAAAAGGAGTACAGGTTGAGGCAGAAGCCGTCCGCAACTACCCTTATGGCGATCTGGGAGCGCATGTTTTGGGATATACGGGCGAGATGAACGATGAGGAGCTGAAAGCCCGACAGCAGGACGGCTACCGCTTGGGCGATGTGGTAGGGCAAATGGGCGTAGAGGCAGCGTTTGAGCGGCAATTGCGGGGTGAGTGGGGCGGTCAACAAGTGGAAGTGGATGGGGCAGGGCGGGTGCTGCGGGTGCTGGGCGAGAAGCCTGCCAAAGCCGGAAACGATGTACAGCTCACACTGGATTTGGACTTGCAGCGATCGGCAGAGCGGGCGCTGGGCAACCGCAAAGGGGCAATTGTGGCGATCGACCCCCGTAATGGAGCCGTGCTAGCGATGGTTAGTCGTCCTGCTTTTGACCCTAACCTGTTCTCGACTCATATTACAGATGCCCAGTGGCAACAGCTCCAGAGCCAAGAGTTTCCGTTTGTCAACCGAGCACTGCAGGGCTACCCGCCTGCCAGCACCTTCAAGATCGTCACAACAACGGCAGCGATTGAGTCCGGCAAATTCTCAGCAGATACAGTGCTGAGCACTTACCCTTATATCGAAGTAGGCGGCATCCAGTTTTGGGACTGGAACCGGGCGGGATTTGGTCCATTGGGCTTTCCGGGCGCACTCGCCTGGAGTAGCGATACGTTCTTCTACCAAATTGCCTTGGGAATGGGTGACCAGCCCTTGATTCAGTGGACAAGAAAATTTGGCTTTGGGCAGAAGACGGGCATCGAGCTTGCCAAAGAAGAAGCAGCTGGATTAGTACCCGATGAGGCTTGGAAACAGGCAGAACTCAAAGAGCCCTGGTATGCGGGCGATACGGTGAATATGTCGATCGGGCAGGGCTATTTGCAAACTTCGCCACTGCAGGTAGCCGTCATGTTTGCAGTAGCAGCTAACGGGGGGGATCGCGTCAAGCCCCACCTGCTGCTAGATAATCAGGACGCGCGGCATTGGCGCGAATCGTTAAACCTGAAGCCTGAAACCATCAGAGCTTTAAAAGAGGGGTTGCGTGGCGTTGTGGCAGGCGGCACAGGTCAAGCCCTTAATGTGCCTGGTTTACCGCCGATCGATGGCAAAAGCGGCACGGCAGAAGATCCGCCGCGTCAGTCGCATACTTGGTTTGGTGCGTTTGGACCCAACGACAAACCTGAGATCATCGTGGTGGCATTTGGCGAGAACTCTGGCGGCGGCGGTGGTAGTCTTGCGGCTCCGATGGTGCGGCAAGTGTTGGAGACGTATTTCAAAGGAACACAGGCAAAAGGCTCTGCACAACCAGAAAATGTGACGAGCGATTGAGGATAGCAGCACTGCCGCCCATAAAAACATTCAGGGCTAGGGCTACCAATGACCATGCCAAAATAAGAACAGTTGTCTGTCAAAGCTCAGGGTAAAAGTTAGATATGGTTGCGATCGCTCCTTCCCGCTCCCGCATTCCCCACCCCAACGATCACTTTGCCATCACTTTTGCACCACTCTCAGTTGACGAGGTCTACCAATTAGCCGATGACTCAGCCAATGGGGCAATCGTGCTGATGAGCGGCATGGTGAGAAACCAAACGGACGGACAGCCCGTGGTGGCGCTGGAGTATCAAGCGTATGAGCCAATGGCGATCGAGGTGTTCAAGCAGATTGCCGCTGACATTCGTCAGACCTGGACAGATGTAACCCATGTGGTGATTTTTCATCGGGTTGGCAAGCTGCAAGTAGGTGAAGTGAGTGTGCTGGTAGCAATCGGCTGTCCGCATCGGACGGAAGCGTTTGCAGCCTGCAAGTATGCGATCGACACGCTGAAGCACAATGCTCCCATTTGGAAGAAAGAACACTGGGCAAATGGCTCCACTAGCTGGGTGAGCATTGGCGCCTGTGAGCAAACTCCAGAAGGTTGCTGAGATTCCGGAAGCGATCCACCACTGTTTAGCATGTACCAATATTGTTGCGTAAACGCTTCCTTAGGTCAGAAATATCATGATATCAATTTCCAATGCCAGATCAGGCGGTGGATCTGTACACCAATTGATACGCCTTCTACCCGATACTGCTTCCTAATGTCAATGTAGAAGCAGTAATCTGGTTCAATGCAATTTTCCTCTGATAGCTCCACTGTGACGGGCGTAAAAGCATCGTATTCACGCTCCAGTTGATCTAATAGAGCTGTAATGACACTGGCGAGAATATGAGCATCTTTCCCATGCTGCAGCAAGGGAGACATTAAAAGCAGTTCTCCGTGTCGATATTTGAGGCGTGAAATAGAACTGTCGCCGCGTTGCTGGTTGACAGCCTGGTACTCGTCCCAGGTGGCAGGTAAACGCACCACTGAGTCAGGCGGAAGATGCGTTTTTTCAGCGAAGACGAGGGCAAACATAACGCTTAGATGGCTACAGCAAGTTCCTAAGCTGATGATAAGCCAGCGACAATAGGATGTTATTCATTCCTCTTCATTGTCGGTAAGTGAGAGCAAACGGCGATCGTAGTGAAATGTTTTAAGGACTCATCTAATGATGTAGTGTGACTTCAAGCAAATGTTTTGTCATTGAGTTGAACGTCTTTCACTGAAACTCTATCAGCTAAGCAGCTTGTGTTATGGCGGCTTGTACCGCATTGCAGCAGCAAACTGACAATTAACACTACAAAAACTGCCATGGTGGTTGGAACAGGGACATTTTTGTGGGCGCGCAAACGCCCACAAATCGGAGGCAAGGAGGCTTTAACGAATTAGAAGTCCGGTTGGCGCAACAGGTCGCGAATCAGTGTGCGATCGCTCTACGGCAAGCACGGCTTTATCAGGGGATACAGGACAAGTCGTGGAGCTGGAAAGACTCAATCGCCTCAAAGATGACTTCCTTAACACAGTGTCTCACGAACTCCATACGCCGATGGCAAACATCAAAATGGCGACTCAGATGCTGGGAGTTGTTCTGCAGCAGAGTGGAATATTTAGTACAGAACCAAACCGAGCCAGTCGATACTTTCAGATTTTGCAGGAGGAGTGCCAACGCGAAGTTAACCTTATCAACAACCTCCTGGATCTGGCGCGTCTTGATATTGAAGTAGAACCCTTAGTGCTGACAACAATTGATCCTCATGACTGAATTTCCAATCTTGCAGAACCTTACATCGAACGTGCCCAAAACCAGCAACAGCAATTACAGATTGATCTAGCTGGTGAATTGCCGTTACTAACAACCGATCTCTCCTACTTAGAACGGATTCTCAGCGAACTCTTGAATAATGCCTGCAAATACACCCTGCCTGGTGAGACAATAAGCATCACAGCCCAAGCAACCCCAACACTATTGAAATTAAGCGTGAGTAATTCTGGCGTTGAACTCCCTCCCAATGAGCTTGACCGCATCTTCGACAGATTTTACCGTATCCCCAGCAACGATCCCTGGAAGCATGGTGGAACGGGATTAGGATTAGCCTTGGTAAAAAAGCTTGCAGAACAGCTAGGAGGAACAATTGAAGCAGAGAGCGCTGCAGGTGAACTCACTTTCATCTTGCAATTACCCTTTAAGCCCTCGACTGCTATTACCTAAAATTCCTTTACTTTGCAACCGCTATAGCAATACACATCATCAGGGGCAATACAGGCAAAATGTCTGACTACTATAATTCCATTGTTGAACAGTACAGAAGGTCAAAAGAATTACCTTTTCGCTTAGTTGAGAAGTACATGTATTTTACTTGGGTCGGTGATGTTACCGGTAAATCAATTCTCGATCTAGCTTGTGGTGATGGATTTTATACCAGACAGTTCAAACAGAAAGGAGCTAAGCATGTAGTAGGGGTGGATATTGCAGCGAAGATGATCGAATCGGCTAAGCTACAGGAAACACAGCAATCTTCTGACATTGAATACATCGTTGGGGATGCAGCAGAGCTAGGTAAGATTGGCGATTTTGACTTGGTCGTAGCGTCCTACTTGCTCAATTGTGCTCAAACGCAGGAACAACTGCAGAAAATATGCCGGACTATTTGTGCTAACTTAAAGCCAGACGGACGCTTTGTCACGCTTAACGACAACGTGCAACAGCCTCCTGAAACCTACTTAATTTGTGAACGCTATGGGTTCACAAAAAGCATTTCTCAACCGCTTCAAGAAGGAACACCCATCTTGATATCGATCTTGATCGACGGTCAGTCAGTCAGCTTTACAAACTATCATTTCAGCAAAACAACGTATGAATTAGCATTGCAAGCTGCCGGTTTCAAGACAGTTAAATGGCATCAACCGATACTTCCTGCTGAGACAGTTGAGAGATACGGTCAAGAGTTTTGGCAGGATTTTATTGAATATGCGCCAGCCATCGTGATTGAATGCATGGGTTGATAGCAAATGTATGGATTGGTAGCGATCGTCCCAGATTCAGCAACCTATTCCGAACAGAAGCTGCCAAATTCTCCGCATAGGCGAAGTACTTAAATCCAAGTACTTGAACCCAAGTACTTGAATCTAAGCCATCCATCAGCAAGTTATCCATCGGCAGGCTAATTCTACTGCTGCACTAGACGCATTCTGCCTCAACAGAATCTAAAATCAAACTGTTCAGCATAACTACTCTATAACGCGGCAAGTAAAGTGCAGCAAGAAACAGAAATTGTCGTAATCGGCAGTGGCATTGGCGGCTTGAGCTGCGCGGCCCTGTTGGCACGCTACGGCTTTGAGGTTGTTGTTTGCGAAAGCCATACGATCGCAGGAGGTGCGGCTCACGCCTTTGAGCGAGATGGCTTCACATTTGATTCGGGTCCGTCATTGTATTCTGGATTGTCCTATCACCCGTCGCCGAATCCGCTGCAGCACGTGTTAGATGCGGTCGAAGAAGACCTGCCATGGGCAACCTACGACACTTGGGGCTGTTGCTTGCCCGAAGGCGATTTTGATACTTCTGTAGGAGCCGACCAATTTTGTGAAGTCTTGCAGCACCTGCGTGGCGACACAGCCGTTGCTGAGTGGCGATCGCTCCAGCGCGTCATGCAGCCCTATGCCCAAGCGGCAATCGCCTTGCCGCCTGCTGCCCTGCGCTATGATGCAGCAGCAGTTTGGACAATCGGACGATTTTTGCCATCTTTGCTGCCTCATGCGTCCCGAATGCCCCAGCTCACCGGAGCTTTTAGCCGCATTATGGACGGCGTAGTGCGCGATCCGTTCATTCGCAACTGGTTGGATCTACTCTGCTTTCTGCTGTCAGGCTTGCCTGCCAATGGCACAAATGCCGCTGAAGTCGCCTTTATGTTTGCCGATTGGTATCGTCCCAACGTCAAGCTAGATTACCCGATCGGCGGCAGTGGAGCGCTAGTTGATGCGCTAGTACGGGGCTTGCAGAAGCACGGCGGCACGCTGCTGACGGGTGCCCATGTGGAAGAAATTGTGGTTGAAGACAGCCGAGCTGCAGGAGTCCGGCTCCGCAACGGCAGAGTGATCCGATCGCGGCAAGTAATTTCCAATGCGTCGGTTTGGGATACGCTAAAGCTGCTGCCAAGCGACAGCCTTCCGCAAAAGTATCGGATGCAGCGGCAAGCCACACCCGAGTGCGACAGCTTTATGCATCTTCACCTTGGCATTGATGCCGCCAACCTGCCAAGCGATCTAGCCTGCCACTACATTGTCGTCAATGATTGGAACAAAGGAATCAACGCTCCACAGAATGTCGTTTTAGTCTCAATTCCTTCGATCCTCGATCCTGCACTTGCGCCCCCTGGTAAACAGACGATTCACGTTTACACACCAGGAAACGAGCCATATGATCTCTGGAATGGTATCGATCGCCGTAGCGATATCTATACCGTTCAAAAACAGGAACGGGCTAAAGTCATGTGGAATGCATTGGAACGAATTATTCCAGATATTCATTCACGCTGCGAGGTTACATTGGTGGGAACACCACTGACTCACGAGCGCTATCTGCGACGGCATCGTGGCTCTTACGGAGCAGCCATCCGCGCCGATCAAGGCTTATTCCCTACCGCCAAAACGCCGCTGTCTGGCTTGCTCTGCTGTGGCGACTCCACCTTCCCCGGCATCGGTCTACCCGCCGTGGCAGCAAGCGGCATGATCACCGCCAATACGCTTGCTCCTGTTCAAAAACATCTAGAGATGCTAAAGACAATCGGGCTAATAGCTAGATAACGCAAAGCCAATCACGCTATCCAACGAGAAACCATGCGTCCTTCCATAATTCAATCCACGACTCATCAGTGGCTCCTCAGCTTCATCATTTTCAACCTTGTATCCACTGCGTTTCACTATACCGATAACGCGATCTTTGTCAGCCAATATCCTGAGCCTACCTGGTTTACGACTGCTGGCGTATTTGCAGCCTGGTTTGTAATGACTCCCTTTGCGCTGTTGGGCTACTGGCTGTATACCCAGGGCAAGCATTGGATAGCTTACTCGTGTTTGGGCTTCTATTCCATCACCAGCCTCTCCAGCCCAGTCCACTATCTATATCCGTTAGCGGAGCAAATGACGCTCAAAATGCACGGGTTAATCTGGTTAGATGCGATCGCCGGACTCACGCTTGTAGGCTGGCTCATCTACTCCATTCGGCTTGAAACTAAAGCGATGCTCTAGCCCTGCCGCCTAATCGCTTTCATTCTAAAGAAACAGCAATCAGTCCCGGGCTGCTTCTTGGATTGCCGTGATCAGTCGATTCGTTTGTTGTGGCTCGGCCAAGGCAGCTTTAACGGGTTTAAGCTGGACGGCGCAAGCTTTCAGCTCTGGCTCTAGAGAATCGGGGCAGGCTTCTGAGTGAGTGAGCGTATTTGCTTCCGCCAGTTCTGCCCACAGCGCCCCCCAGTGCATCGGCAGGAACACTGTACCTGGCACAATGCCGCGCGTCACTACCGCCGGGCAGCACACCATTCCCCGACGCGATCGCACTTCCACCAATTCCCCCTCGCTAATACCAAGCTGTTCGGCATCCCGTGGGTGAATCTCCAGAAACGGATTGGGGTGCATTTGATTAATTTTGTCGATTCTGCCGGTTCGGGTCTGGGTATGCCAGTGCCCATATAGTCTCCCGATCGTCAACACAAACGGAAAGGCTGAGTCAGGCGGTTCGGCTAGCCCTTTGGAATGAGTGGCGCTAAAGCGGGCGCGTCCGTCAGCGGTGGGAAAGCGGCGATCGGTGTAAAGACGTTTGGCAGGGGTGCGATCGGTCGGGATAGGGTCGTGTGGCGATTGAGGCCACTGGGTAGGTCCGTGTTCCTGAAGAAATTCATGCGTCAGGGCGCTTTGCTCGCAGGGGCGACCGCGCGTTAACTCCACAAATTCTCGCCGCACATCTGAAGCAGACCGGAACCAAAACTGTCGAGTAAAGCCCAAGCGCCGTCCCACTTCGGCAAAAATTCCCCAGTCGGTTCTGGCTTCGCCCATGGGCTTGCGGAAGGCTGGGCAGTAGGTAACGCGCCGCTCGGAGTTAGTCATTGTGCCTGCTTTCTCGCTCCACTGCGTCGTGGGCAGCAGAATGTGGGCATAAGCAGCCGTTTCAGTTGGGTAGTAGGTGTCTTGGTAAACCGTGAGGGGCGATCGCAGCAATGCCTGCTTGGTGCGTTCCAAGTCCGGCATACTGACAGCAGGATTGGTGGCAGCAATCCAGACAAACTCGACCTCGCCGCTCTCCAATCCGGTGATGATATCCCAAGCTGAGCGACCCGGACGCTCCGAGATCTGCCCAGCAGGCAAACCCCAAGCCTGCTCAACCTCAGCTCGGTGCTGCGGATTCGTCACCGATCGATACCCCGGCAGCAGATGCGACAAGCCACCTGCCTCACGTCCGCCCATTGCATTGGGCTGGCCCGTCAGCGAAAAAGGACCGCAGCCCGGCTTGCCGATCGTACCAGTCATCAAGTGCAGATTAATAATCGCTCGCGTTTTGGCAGTGCCCTCACTCGATTGGTTAATGCCCATTGACCAGAGCGACAGCGGGCGCTTTGAATCGTGCCAGAAACGAGCAGCCGTTTCAACCTCCTCAGCCCGGATGCCACAGAGCTGCGCTACACGCTCTGGCGGATACTGCTGGATCACTTTGACGTATTCTGGAAAGCCTTTCGTACATTCATCGATAAATGGTGCATCGATCGCTCCCCACTTCAGCAGCAGATAGCCAATGCCGTTCATGAGATCGATATCTGTGCCCGGACGAATTGCCAAATGCAGATCGGCAGCTTCAGCCGTAGGAGTGCGGCGCGGGTCAACCACAATCATCTTGACATGGCGGTGTTGTTTGTGGTGTTTCCGCAGCCGATTGAAGACGATCGGATGGCACTCGGCAGTATTCGTTCCTATCAAAAATGCACAGTCTGTTTGTTCTAGATCATCGTAGCAGCAGGGTGGACCGTCAGCGCCAAGGCTCTGAATGTAGCCCGCTACTGCAGAAGACATGCACAGCCGTGAGTTGGCATCAAAATTGTTGGTGCCCAAGCAGCCTTTCATCAGCTTTTGAGCAACGTAGTAATCTTCCGTTTGAAACTGACCCGAACCATACATGCACAGGGCATCTGCCCCTCTCGCTGTGCGGACGGTTTGGATGTGCGTTACCAGCCGATCGAGTGCTTCTTCCCAGCTCGCTCGCCGAAACGGCTGATCCAACGACTCTCGCATCATGGGGTAGAGCAAGCGATCGCGTTCTAGCGGCTCAACGACGGTCGCACCTTTGACGCAAACCATGCCCTGACTAGAAGGATGAGCGCGATCGCCCCGCACCTTCCAGCTTGGACAGGTTGAATCTGGTGATTTTGCTGGTGCCGTTTCAACTGGCAACACCTCTAAACCACAGCCAACACCGCAGTAGGGGCAAAGTGTTTTAACAGGGGCAGTCATGGGCAGATAAAGGGTAAACAGGTTGAACTGGCAGGGGCACAAGCCCCTGCGATTGTTATCTATTCGTCGTCATCGTGGGCGTAGCGGCGGTAGAGGTAATCTAGCGCGTAGTTCCGCAGCTCATAGTAGTGGGGGTCTTCCATAACCAGGGTGCGGTTGCGGGGACGGAGGAAGGGAACGTTGATGATTTCACCGATTTTGGCGGCGGGTCCGTTGGTCATCATGACGATGCGATCGGCAAGAAACAGTGCTTCATCAATATCGTGGGTGATCATCAGCACGGTACAGCGGTGGTCTCGCCAAATTGCCAGCAGTTCCTCCTGGAGTTCTTCTTTGGTGATCGCATCGAGTGCGCCAAAGGGTTCGTCCATGATCAGCACTTGGGGACGGATAGCCAGGGCACGGGCAATTGCCACCCGCTGTTTCATGCCGCCAGAGAGCTGGGCGGGCCGCTTGTGGGCAGCTTCCGTCAAACCAACCATTTCCAAATGTTCCCAAACTTGGGCAGCGCGTTCGGCTTTGGGCTTGTCGGGGTAGGCAGCTTTCAGCGCCAAATCGACGTTTTCGTAAGCGGTTTTCCAGGGCAGTAAGCAGTAGTTTTGGAAGACAACCATCCGATCGGGACCAGGTTTGGTGATCAGGCGATCGGCAACCTTCACTTCGCCGGTGGTCGGCGTCGCGAAGCCAGATACCATGTTCAGCAGGGTAGTTTTACCGCAGCCAGAGTGACCAATTAAGCAGATAAACTCGCCTTCCTGCACAGTTAGGTCAATGCCGTCTAGGACGGTGTAATCTCCTTTCGGCGTTGGGTACACCTTGGAGACGTTGCTGATCGTCAAAAACGCGCTCGTGGCAGGAGCCGATTGAACGTTATCTAAGCTTTTGCTGTCGAGGGTTTGCATGATGGAGAAAGAGAAAGGGGATGAATGGGCGGGGCGCTAGGCAACCTTGAGAATTGAAGGAGTTGGCGCATCCAGGGCAATCTCAGCAATTCGATAGTCACGGCGGATGTCGAAACTATTGATGTAATCGATCGGGTGGTCGGGATCGAGCGGAATGCCGTCAAATAATGCGAAGGGGGCACGCGAGGGTTCAAGGTCGGGCAGCCCAAGCTGGCGAGTGGCTTCCCAGTAAAGATCGAGACGGCGGACTCGTTCGATCACTTCAACCCAGTTTTTGGGGAAGGGAGCAATACCCCAGCGAGCAAACTGCGTCAAAATCCACAGAGCTTCACCGCGACCAGGACAATTTGCCTGATCGACATAAAACTGGTTGAATCGGAGGATTTGCTGCGGCGGCTGATTCGTGCCGAATTCGTAGGGATCGATGAAGCCGAGGCGGGTGAACTGCGGGTCAGTGCCAATGTACTGTGGACGGCAGATTAGCTCCAGCACTTCTTCCCGGTTACGGCGATCGTCGCAGTATTCGCACGCCTCGATCAGTGCTTTTACCAGTGCGATGTGAGTTTTGGGGTACTGGTTCGACCAATCTTCTCGGACCCCCAACACCTTTTCGGGGTGCCCTGCCCACAGGTCTAGATCCGTCCGCGCCACAAAGCCTGTGCCTTCGTGGATAGAGTAAGCATTCCAGGGTTCGCCCACACAATAGCCATCGATGTTGCCTGCCTTCAAGTTAGCTGCCATCTGGGGTGGCGGAATCATTTTGAGGGTGACATCGCGATCGGGGTCAATGCCGCCCGAAGCGAGCCAGTGCCGCAGCAGCAGATTGTGCATAGAGGTGGGATGCACCATGCCAAAGATCCGCTGTTTGTTGGGGTCTTGAGCAATGACCTGCTGCAGATCTGCTAGCGATCGCACGCCCTGGTCATACAGCGTTTTGCTGAGCGTAATGGCGTTGCCGTTGCGGCTCATCACCATGGCAGAGAGGGTGGGCAGGGGGGTTTTGCCCACCGCACCGATCGTCAGCGCCAGCGGCATGCCGGCAACCATTTGGGCGGCATCTAGGCGACCGCTAGACACACCCTCCAAAACGGCTTTCCAGTTGGGCTCACGGCTGAGGGTGACTTGCTCCAAGCCATGCTTTTTGAAGAAGCCTTTTTCCTGTGCCACGACCAGCGGCGCACAGTCGGTCAAGGGAATGAAGCCAATCTCTAGATTCACCTTCTCTAGCCCATTGGAAGCAATTGCCACCTTGGCAGCGGCTTTCTGGCGTTTTGCCGATCGCTTCTGCTGGTTGAGGAAGTAGACAATCTCGTTTCGCATGGCGTAGTAGGAGGGGTGGTTTACCACTTCCAGCCGCTTGCGGGGGCGGGGAATATCAACTTCCAGAATTTGCCCGATGTGTGCTTCTGGTCCTGTCGTCAGCATGACGACGCGATCGGAAAGCAACAGTGCTTCATCTACATCGTGCGTCACCATCACTGCCGTCACATTGTTCTCCTGGCAAATCTGCATCAGCTTTTCCTGCAGGTTGCCACGCGTTAAGGCATCGAGTGCACCAAACGGCTCATCCAGCAGCAGCAGCTTGGGACGCAGCGCCAGAGCACGGGCGATCGCCACACGCTGCTTCATGCCGCCCGAAAGCTCATGGGGAAACTTGTCGGCAGCATGCGTTAAGCCCACCATATCAATATGCCGATCGATGGTGTCTTTGCGCTCCTCTGCCAAGAGGTGCTTCAGCGCTGCATTCACCGCCAGCGCAATATTTTGTCTCACCGTCCGCCACGGCAGCAGCGAATAGTTTTGAAACACGACCATGCGATCGGGCCCTGGCTGGGTAACCTGTTTGCCTTCCAGCACAACACCCCCTTCAGTGGCGCGATCGAGTCCGGCAATGATATTGAGTAGAGTTGATTTGCCACAGCCAGAGTGACCGATTAATGAAATGAATTCGCCTTTCTTGATATTTAGATCAATATTCCGAATTGCCACGTATTGATCGCCGCCCGGAAGTGGAAATATCCGACTAACGCGATCGACTTCGACAAATGCAGTAGACATAGAAAAGATAAGGGTTGAGGGATGAAAGCAACGTCTGTTTAAAGACAGTTGAGCTGAGCTGAAGTAGAGAAGCCTAAAGCGAGCAAATGAAGGATGAGGGATAAGAGATGATGTACCAGGATGAATGAGGTGAAGTAGAGGTAGAGCACCCCATCCCTCATCTCTCATCCCTCACCGCAATCTACCTCTGCTCACCGGGAGCCACTAGCCGACCGACCCATGCCACGATCTTGTCGAGTAGCAAACCCACCAAACCCACACACAGGATCGCCAAAATAATTTGGCTTGTGCTGTTGTCGTTGCCTGCGTTATACGCATCCCAAATAAAGAAACCAATACCGCCGTCTGCCTTAAGCATCTCTGCGGCGACGATCGCCAACCAGGACAAGCCAATGCCAATTCTCAAGCCCGAGAACACGTAGGGAACTGTCGCCGGAATCAAGATACTGGTGACATATTCGGGGAGAGACAACTGCAGGACTCGCGCCACGTTTTTGTAGTCAGTCGGAATTTGCTGAACGCCCATCGCCGTGTTGATGATGATGGGCCATACTGCCGTAATGAAAATAACGTAGATCGCAGCGGCATCATTGTTTTGAAACAGCAGCAGAGCCAGCGGCATCCATGCTAGCGGTGGCACAGTTCGCAACACTTGAATAATTGGGTCAAGTCCGCTGCGGACAAAAGCAATCCCGCCAACCAGTGCGCCAATCAGAATCCCTACAACTGCGGCGATCGCATAGCCATACAGCACCCTTTGTAAACTAATCAAAATCTGCCAGCCCAAGCCTTTGTCGGTGCCGCCATTATCGAAAAAGGGATTGATGATATAGGGATCGAGCGTTTGGGCAATGACTTTAATCGGCCCCGGTAGAGGTGAATCTTCGCTGATGCAAAGAATCTGCCAAATCACTAACGCAACACCAATGAAGAGAGCAGGCGGCAACAGCAAATTGAACAGCTTACCAATTTTTGGTGAAGAAGCCTTAGGGCGGGGGAGAGCAGTAGTCATGGAATCCTGGTACTTTGTAGATTTGTAGAATGAACTGAACGGGCTGAAGCAATTTGCATTGAATAATCTGCAGTGAGCCGCGCCCAGTGCGGCTCACCCAGAACCGATCATTAGACCTTCTTGAATTTGAGTTCTTTCAGGTAAGCATCTGGCTTTGTCGAGTCAAACTTGACGTTATCGAAGAAAGTTTCTACGCCGCGTGTATCTTTAGCCGGGATAGCGGAGTCTTGACCGATCGCTTTAGCAGCTTCTTTCCACAGGTCTTCCCGATTCACTGAATCCACTAGCTTTGCCACATCTGTATCCTCTGGTAGCTGTCCCCAGCGGATATTTTCAGTCACGAACCAGGTATCGTGACTTTTGAAGGGATAGGATGCAGCATCACTCCAGAATTTCATCAGCAGTGGGCTGTTAGACAGGGTACGACCGTCGCCAAAATCAAAATTGCCTTTGCTACGCTCCAGGATGTCTTTTACAGGCGCTTTGACATACTTGTCTTTCGAGAGAATTTCACACATCTCTTGCTTGTTGGCGGCATCGTCGCACCAAACTTGTGCTTCTTGAATTGCCATCAGCAGTGCTTTGGCAGCTTTTGGGTTTTTGTCTACCCAATCTGCTCGCATACTGAAGGCCTTTTCGGGATGGTCTTTCCACATTTCGCCTGTGGTCAGCGCATTGTAGCCCGACTTTTTGGTAACCAAGCGACCGTTCCAGGGTTCGCCCACACAGAAGGCATCCATCGTCTTCGATTCCATGTTGGCTACCATCTGTGGCGGCGGAATCACCACGATATCCACATCATTTTCAGGATCAATGCCGCCTGCTGCTAGCCAATAGCGCATCCATAGGTCATGCGTTCCACCGGGAAACGTCACCGCAACCTTAAACTTCTGCCCCGCTGCTTTGCGCTGGTCGATTACCGGCTTCAGCGCCGAACTATCTGTTCCAACCTTCAGTGCTTTGTGCTCGCTTGCCAGCGAAATGCCTTGACCGTTGGTGTTGAGCCGAGCTAGAAGATACATCGGCACGGGTTTGTTGCTCTTGGTTTTGCCTGCCGAAATGTGATACGGCATCGGCGTTAGGATATGAGCCCCATCAATGCCGCCGCCTGCACTGCCCAGCTCAATGTTGTCGCGGGTGACTGCCCAAGAGGTTTGCTTGGCAACTTTAACATCGGTCATGCCGTACTTATCAAACAAGCCCTTCTCTTTGGCGACCACTAAAGCCGCACAGTCAGTCAGCGCAATAAAACCCAGCGTTGCGGTTGCAGTTTCAGGCGCGTCGCCGTTGGCAACCGGACTGGGAGCCGCCGCACTGCTGGCTGTGGTGGTGCTGCTAGAGGTGCAGCCGTGCAGTAGCGCTGTTGCTGCTGTTGCTGCGCTAGCCGTAACCAAGAAATTGCGTCGAGTCAGTTTTGACATTGAAGTTTCCGTGTTTTTGTAAATTCAGGGGGGTATGCGCGATCGTCAAGTCTGCGATCGCGATAAAACAATTAGGGGAGACTAACCGAGAGACAAATTAACAAACAGAACTTGCTATCTAGACCGCACAACTTATACGAAGCTTGTATAAGTTGTACGATACCCAGACTGTATTAGCCTTTGCTGCGAGCGCCAAACTGCTCGATCAGCAAATTCTTGAGAACGGGTTTGAGGTCATCGCAAGGAATACCTTTCTGGACACAAGTGCCCAGATGCGCGTCCTTGCCAACCTTTCCACCCATGTAGAGGTCTACCCCTTCGGCAGCTTTGCCATCTTTGCGAACTTTGGTTCCCATTAAGCCGATGTCGGCAACTTGGGGCTGTCCGCAGGAGTTAGGGCAACCCGTCCAGTGAATCCGCACGGGCTGTGTTAGCTCTACTTCTTGCTCTAGCTCCTGGATCATTGCCAAAGCCCGATTTTTGGTTTCGATCAGGGCAAAGTTGCAGAACTGCGACCCCGTACAGGAGACGAGCGATCGCACCAAGGGAGTTGGGGCGATCGAAAACTTTGACAAAATGGGTTCTTGCAAGAAGACATCCAGCCGCGAATCAGGAATGTTGGGAATGATCAGATTTTGCTCAACCGTTAAGCGCAGTTCGCCGCTGCCATACACTTCTGCCAGCCGTGCCAGCTCAAACATATCCGGCGCAAATAGCCGACCGATCGGCACATGCAGCCCCACATAGTTCAAACCAGGCTGCTTTTGTGAATAAACGCCGAGGTGATCGCGCTTCTCTCGATCGGTTTCATCCTGGGCGTCAATAGTCGCAAGGGGATGCCCCAGCTGCTGCTCTAGCGTTGCCCGGAATTTGCCAATGCCCCACTCATCGATCAGCCACATCAATCTGGCTTTCTGGCGATTTGCCCGCAGCCCATAGTCGCGGTAAATTTCCAAAATAGCGCGGCACAATGGCACAACATCTTCGGGTGGAACCCAAGCATCTAGCGGCACTGCGGCTGCACAGCGCTTAGCCGAAAAGAAGCCACCCACAATTACATTGAAGCCCAGCATTCCATTTTTGAAGGCGGGTAAAAATGCAATATCGTTGATCTCAGCATGGATCGAGTTATCGCGTCCGCCTTCGATCGCAATATTAAACTTGCGCGGCAGATTCGTGAATTCAGGATTGCCTTCACCAGAATTGGTGATCATGTCCTGCACCTGCTGCGCCAGCTCCCGCACGTCGATCAGCTCGTCGCGGTCTAATCCGGCGATCGGCGAAGTAGTGATATTACGAACATTATCCATACCGGACTGAACGCTAGTCATCCCTGCCGCTTTTAAACGATTGAAGATATCGGGCACATCTTCAATTCGGATGCCGCGCAGCTGCAAATTTTGGCGCGTTGTAATATCAGCGTTGCCGTCTTCTCCATAGCGCTGCACGATCTCTGCCAGCACTCGTAAATTCTGGCTGGTGAGGATGCCCGCCGGCAGCCGCAGCCGCATCATAAACTTGCCGGGCGTGACGGGACGGAAAAAGATGCCTAGCCACTTCAATCGGTGTTCACGGTCGGTTTCATCCATCGCTTCCCAGCCGATTTGGGCGAAATGGTCAAGCTCTTGCTTGACTGCCAAGCCGTCTTTCTCTGCTTTAAACTTTTCAAACTTATTGAGACTGGTCGCTGGATTGCTTACTAGGCTAGTCACGTCGTCCTCCTGGTTTAGGACTAGGCTGCACTACAGCCGTTTGATTGATTAGGTTAAGGATGTTTAAAGGCAAAATTCGTAGCGCTAGTTACAAAACTTAAGAGATTATGCTCTTCTTGCATCTTTCGTATGCAAAGACTGCATCTATCCTAAGGGAGAGTTTGAGAAGGCTAGCAACGGTTAGAACGGCTAGAGGGCGGACGATCGACTGCAATGTGGATGGCGATCGGCTGTAAGTTGGCTACAGAAGCTTGAGATCCCGTGCTCCACCTCGATACGAACCACTCAAAAATTGCATTCACAAATCTACCTCTTAATTCTTGTGGATGTGAGAGAAGTTGATAGAAGAAGACAGCTATTACAGTGCTGGCTCAAAACTGTTCCTTAAAATTCCCCAGATGAGGAAACTTTGAACAAAGATTGGTTCGCGAGCCTCTATATCGAAAACTGTAGGAGATGAGCAGTTAATACTTCTTGTCCGTCTTTCAAGTCTTTCAATCACTCTTCTTAAAAACACGATTTAACCTAAACCTATCCCCTTGCACAAATCTGATTCTGTAACCAAGCTATCGATTTCTAGAACTCAGGATTAACTTTGTTTAACTTCTTCTAAGAGTTGAATTACTGTCTTTAAGTCAATCTTCCTAGAAGTTGAATTTAGACTTTGAGATAACCTGCTCGTCTACAAAATAAATCACAAAACCTTGAAAGGCTATAGCAGTTTTCATCTGAACCAAGCCTCTGAAGTCACGAAATTCAGAGAATGAAGCAAATAATACTTTTTATTCTTCAGCCATTCCTGTAAAAGATCGAAATAAAGATTTTAGCAGCAGGTTTTCAACCATTGAATCAATATTTAGGGCAATCAGGTTAAATACACTTTGGTGACGACTTTCCACATCCAAAGTTATAAAGTGCGGCTGTGCAATTGCATCAACTGAATACAAGTTATTGAAGAAATCGGAGGAAAATCGTATTGTCTGTTACCAAATATTCGCGCTCATGAATTTTACGTATCCTCAGATGCTTATTCCGCATAAAATGAGTTAATGCTTCTCAAATCTCACCTTGTGAGTGTTTTCAGGGTATTGAAATTAAAGTAGACTCGGCGACAGAACTGTTTGCATTTCTAGCAGTCCTATAGTTGCCTAACTTGTTCCAACACTCCGCCTTGTTTCGCTGCAATTACTCACTTCCACAACAACGCCCTCATGTCTGATCATTCTGCATCTGCTGCTCGGCTGCCAGTCCCGTCCCCCGATTCCTCTAGCCCTGCTGATCTCAGCGTGGATCGTGGCTTAGCTTCGGCACTAGCTGAGCTGCAATGGGGAGACTTCCAAAGCCGCTGGAGCGCTGCCAAAGTAATTGCGTCGTTTGGCGAAGCAGCGATCGCGCCCCTATTGGCTCTGCTTCAGGAAGACTCGGATGGCGAAAGCGATGACTGGGAGCTGACGTGGTTCATTGCCCGAACTTTAGGCAACCTAGAGCATCCTGCCGCCCTGAACGCTTTGGTAAACCTGATTCAGTCAACTGAGCATGAAGATGTGGCGGGAATGGCAGCAACTGCTCTGGCAGGCATGGGTGCGCCTGCAATTGCGCCCCTCTGCACCCTGCTCCAGGAAGAATTGACTCACTCGATCGCCCTGCAAGCCCTCACCCAGATTCGTCATCCTGACATTATTCCACCGCTGCTTGCTGCCGTGGGGCATGCTTCTCCCACGTTGCGGGCGGCTGCCCTCAATGCCCTTAGCGACTTTCAGCACCCCGACATTTCCGCTGCCCTGCTCAATGCCCTCAGCGATCCTGTTGCCCAAGTCCGTCATGCTGCGGTTATTGCATTGGGGCTGCAGTCCAACCTAAACGCTGCTCCAGCCCTAGTCCAGCAGCTCCGTCCCTTGCTTTGGGATCTCAACTTAGATGTGTGCCAGCAAACGGCGATCGCCCTCGGACGCATCGGTACTCCTGCAGCCGTTGCTGCGCTTCTAGAGGTGCTGCAATCGCCCCATACGCCTGCTCCACTGCAAACCGAGACGATTCGAGCCATCGTTTGGGTCGGTACTCCCACAGCCTTAGAAGGCTTGGCTAATCTGCTGTTTGCCAATCCACCCGCTGCCTACTCTGAGGCGCTATCTGCCCTTGGACGAGTCGAATTTGCGAAACCCCAAGCCGCTGCGATCCTGCTCCAGCTCCTGCAAACCCAACAGCCAATCGCTCAATCTCCACAGAGCAAGCAGGCAATTGCCCTGAGTTTAGGACAACTGGGTCAGATAGAAGCCATCGATCCGCTAATTGAGCTGCTGGCCGATGAGAACGCTAGCATCAGATTCCATGCGATCGCCGCCCTCAAGCAGCTAGAACCCCAGATCGCTTATGAAAAGCTACAGGCTTTAGCGGCTGCAGATCAAGAGAATCTAGAACTGCAGCGGGGAGTGGCGATCGCACTGCAGGAGTGGGGTTAGATTACAGCAGTTTCCCAAAAAGATCCTAAGAACTGTTTAAGCGTTGCGCTCTGCGCAACGCTTAAACAGTTCTTATACCCGCACGGCAACGGTTAGATGTAGCGCTATGCCTATACGTGTAGGACAAACCTTCTACACAAAAAGAATTTTAATCCAGGCGCATATCATCATCAGGTGTATAGCATCATAATGAGCATCACAGATCGCCTTATCCGCTGCCGCTCAAGTCGGGTTTAGCGCCCAATCAAATTAATCAACGCTCCTGCCGCTGCCCCATTGGCAGCGTTGCTAAGCGGATTGTCACGGTTTGTTAGAATGCCCGTTACGGTGCTGGCTGCTGCTCCTACTGCCGTGTCGCGCACTAAGTCTTGCTGCCCTCTACCAGAGCCAGAACCGTGGCGAACCGTATTTACAGCCGCCCCTGCTGCCGCCCCATTAATTGTATTGGAGAGCGTTGAGTCATTGTTTGTAAGTGTGCCAGCCGATGCGCCTGTACCAGCGCCAATGCCAATATCCCGTAAAAGATTTCCTTCTGCCGCTGCTGGTTTTGCCGTCAGCAGTGTCAAGCTAGCGAAACTCGTTGCAACTAAAGTAGACAAGACAAAAAACTTTGAGTGCCGAACCATGATTTTAACCTCCTGTATGAGCTCAAGAACAGGACCTGTCGAACCAGTCAATTAAGACTAGCTGTCTATTTCTAGATCTCTATTCACAGAGACCGATGGTTTTTAATTTAGCTCTAGCATTTGACAGCAATAATGCAAACATATGGCAGAAGATTGAAGAATAATTCAAGCAACAAGCTGCGATCGCTGCCCCTCGCCAGCTTTCCGCGTTACGATCACACTGGTTCTTTCTCCACAAACTAGATCATGAACCTGTTGACGCAATTTCTTCACTTAGCAGGCTCTGGCGCCATCGCCTATGTCACTGCTCGTAACCTGCGTGACCTACGCACTCGTCCTGATATGCTGGCAGGGTTTCAGCTAGCAGAATCCGGCTCTGTGCCCTTTCTGCAAGCGCTGCAGCAGCGAGCGCTCGACGAAGGCGATGAATGGCTTGCTGAAAAACTCGCAAAACATGCCCAAGACGAACACCGCCACGGGCAGATTTTTGCCCACGCTCTCAAGCAGCTCGATAAACAAGTAATCGATCTCAAATCGATTCCTGAGAAGACTCCTGAAAACCAACCTGACAACCGCCGCCGTAGCCCCTTCTTTGCTGCCTACTTTGAGGGTTATGCGCAGAAAGACTTATCGCCCGATGCGATCGACTGGGTGGTGTTTTTGGCCAGCACCTATATCCTAGAGCTAGACGCCTGTAAAGATTTCGTTCGCATGGCAAACGCCTTGCCGGACACAGATGCCGCTAGCGTCAATCTGAAGAAAGGCTTGCTCAGTGTTGCTAAAGACGAAGAAGGTCATGCTGCTTATCTGCTGGAAGCGATGCAGCGCCGTATGCCCTATGCAGAAGTAACTGCCCTGGTCGATAACTGGCGTACCCGCAAGGTTAATGCCTTGGTAGCCATGGTGACAAACCTGGTGAAGCAGGGGGGTAAGCTGCCGTCGATGGCGCGAGATGGAGTACCGACAGAGATGGCAGAATCTACTTCAAATGATTTAGCTGTAGCTTAATTGCTGTTTGAGTAGGTAATGAGTTGTGATTGTTCTCATTCATGACTCAAAAGCTCAACGTTATGGCGCGAGGTGCCTAAATTGATAGTTGTAGTGTGAAAGCTCCACACAGCAGAGCTTTCACACTACAATACTTGTCCTAACGATTCAAAATACAACTTGCTACTAGCTGCTCACAAACCAGTCCAACAGTTTACGGGCAATACTCGGTTTAGGTGGAATTTGGGGCAGGCTGTGTTTATAAAACCAGGCAGCATCTACTATCTCTTGCAAATCGATCGCCAATTCTCCACCCGCATAAGTGGCAGTAAAGCCGATCATCAACGAGTTGGGGAAGGGCCAAGGCTGCGAACCAAAGTAGCGGATGTTGGCGATCTCAATTCCCACTTCTTCACGCACTTCTCGAATTACGGTTTCTTCCAGAGATTCGCCTGCTTCGACAAAGCCAGCCAAAATACTATACATACCTGGCGGGAAGCGCGGGGAGCGTGCTAGCAGCACTTCTTCGCCACGTGAGATCAACATAATTACAGCAGGCGAAAGCCTGGGATAACTGACTAAACCACAATTCGGACAACGCTTCGAGCGTTCGTCAGGCATTTGTGTGGTCGGTGTAGCGCAGTATCCACAGTATTGATGGGTTCGATCCCACTCCTTGATCTGCACAGCTCGACCTGCAAGCGCAAATAGATCTTCCCCTAAGGTTGGATAAAGTTCTCGTAAGCCTAGCAATGCCATACCTGTAGGCGGTACGGTGTCGTCGGGCAGCTCTACCGCATAACAGGGTTGACCGTCTAACATACCAAGATACTGCGATCGCACTGGCTGCAAGCCAATCTGGGTCAGGCTTGCTAAAACAGGAATCTGGTGTGTTTTAGCTTCAACCAGCAGCTTGTTTCCCACGAAGGCAAACCACCAGGTTAACCCTATCGGTTCTACTGGACTGTTTAACAGCGCAACACCAGGCACAAAAATTCGATTCATTCTGCATTCTCTACCCCTCAAGCTAACAGGACTTACGCAATCCTCTATTTCTGGTGCATTCCGTACTGGTTCAGTAAGTTTCCACTACTACACCAATGCAAAATACGTCAGTCCTGTCTAATCTATAGCGTTTGGTGAGTAGTTTGTTCCAGTCTTAAGGTTCCTTTTTCTAGGTTTTGCCTGCTGAAGGATAGGGGCATTTAGGGGAATCGAGCAATTTGGTGGTTGAACAAAGGTTTCTCAAACATCTTCTTAAACAAAACGCCAAAAAGGATGGACGATCTGATTCGTCCATCCTTTCTTACAGCGACAGTATGGAGAACTAGTAGAGACCTATTCTTGGATAATCACTGTTGTATTACCTTCTGCATCAACGTGAGCAGCGTTGCCCTCGCTGTCAACAGCAGTCACGCTGCCGTCTACGTCCTCATGAGTAACATTCCCCTCGTCGTCAACAACGGTGGTACTACCCTCTGCATCAACGTGAGCAGCGTTGCCCTCGCTATCAACAGCAGTCACGCTGCCGTCTTCATGCTCGTATACATCTACCTCTTGAGCCATTACAGGCAAGCTTGAACCCAAAGCACATAGAACAATACCGCAAAGCACAAGGAGCTTTTTCACTGAATATTTCCTCTAAAACATTCTTCAGTTCTAAGTGAAATGAGCAGGAGTTGCTATGCGGGTAAGTACGGATTAATACCAAACAACGAGAGATACTAGAGATAGTACTGATAGTTTCCTTGGCTATACCGAAGCCATACGAACAAAACTCTCAGCCCTGGCAGCATCGTTTTGTTGGGGTTGCTGGTGGAACTGAGAGCAAGTGCATCTATTGAGTTTGCACTTAGTATGCCCAGTAAATAGAGCGGACTATCACCTGCAAAGTAGCAAATGCTAAGCCTAAAAGATAGCAAGCTGTAGAGCAGCTCTAGGAAAAGGTTAAAGAGAAAAAGGGGCGATTAACTCTACTATCAAGGACTACCATGTCTGGCGATCGCCCAAATTAACGTGCCCAGTCCAGCCAGCACAATCTCATCTTTGGGTGTCATCACTACATAATTGTTAACCCTGTATGGAAGTGAAAAGTCTAGAGTAGAGGAGGGATGCGTGGAGGTTAACGATATGAACACCCAAAGTCTTCCCAGAAGAGTAGGGCTAGCTTTGAGCCTACTTGGGATAGAGTATGTACTGCTTGGCTGGTATTTAGCTGTTCATCATATTTTTTGGCTTATTGCCATTAGCACAGTAGTAACAACCCTAATCGTTGTTTGGAAGGGAAATCCCATCCTGGAGTCGCTAATTCGGGTGCTTAGCCAACAATCCTTTGTTGTATTGGGGCTTAGTCTGCTCTTCAGTCTATTTTTGGCATTGATATTTATTGAGCCGATTTTGGGCGAACTGGTTATAGCACCAATGCTGACTTTGATGTACGCGATTTTTGAGATGCAATCTGCTCGCTTCAACGAGTTTGAGGTTCTTAAATGGCTAGTGATTGTCACTGGTGCTTGCTTAGCACTCGGCGAAATAATTGATCTGCTTGTCATGCCGAGCGCAAGGTACTAGCAGACTCTGCGAGTAATACAGTAGGGACACGATGATCAGGGTTGATTTTGGGGAATGGGCAGTATCGGAAGGTAGATTGTGTGTGAGCTTTTATAGCGCCAACTGCTAGCATGTGCTGCTTTTCAATGAGGCTGTCTACAAAAGCTGGATTGAAGCAGTGAATGTGCAGCGTACTTGTTTCGTCCAGATTCACCGCCGTACTCTTTAGCTGTATGTCGATGTCGCAGAATTGCTTAATTCGATATTTTGCTAACTTCGATCTGGGGCGCTGAATGGGGTAAGCATGGCTAGTCACGCTCGGGGCGCTGTCAGGTTTCCCTCGCTCTCCATCATCTCTTGAAACCCAGTAAGATAGTCGATCGCCTTAGAAGTAGAGATCCCTTCTGCCACAGCAAACGCCGTCATCGCGTCTAGTTTGCGTGTCTGCCAATCGTTGTCCGTATAAACAACCGCTTGGTTATCACCCCTGATCAGTGCTGTGGCTTCTGCGTCTCTGAGTCTTGGTGGTAGATGGTGTTTGAGCGCTGGACGCCAGCCTTTGTGCTTGAACGCGGCAATTACAAACTCAGGCTTTAGGGAATTCAGGAGGGTTTGATCGTCAGCAGATAAGATCATCACTCGCTCTCCAGTTTTAAAATCCAACCCTATAAATCCCAAAAGAGGCAGCAATATCTCAATCTCCGCTGTCCTTCATGAAAGCGTAGCATTTAGCGCCCATAACTTGCTCCACCAATTGCCTCCACACTCAGCTGATCGCCTGCTGTTATCCCTGCATTTGTGAGAGCACTGCTGAACCCGATGCTTCCTGTCAGCGTGGTGTAGGCGATCTGAACTTGCTAAAGAACGATCATTCTTACAAGCTACTATTTTCATAAGTTTTGCCGGCTGCGTGCGCAACCGTACAGACAAAAGTCGAAGGCAACCATAGGGTAGGGTTCGCCCCTTTCAACCTTTACCAAAGCTCGGCTAGACAAGGAAATTGATCGTGCAAAGCACTATGCAAGTTGCTGAAACTCTTTTACAGAGTCAGCGCTGTGATTGGAGAACAATTGTGTGTCAGGCATTAGATGAATTTTCTAGCGCAAGACAAGTAAGTAACCCTGAAACAGTAGCAATAGATATCGAATCCGCTTCAAAAATTTGGATTAGAGGGCTAGCAACAACAATTCAATTGAAAACAGGAGAGGATGTGCTACCCCTGCTTGAACTGCACAGGCGGCAGTGGTGGAGGATAGCTTCTCTTTATCCTGACTGTGTTTGGAAGAATCGACCGGCTCCTACAGTCCGATCCTACAGGGAGAATGGGTCTAAAGAAGAAATTACGCTACGGATCGATCCACAGCTAAAAGCTCTTGCCAAGACAAAGGGGCTGGATCTGTCTGCTTTATTAGAAGATGCGATCGTAAGGCATCTCAACGACTAGCAAATAGGCTAGAGCGATCGCGGCATGTCAGAGCTACTCGTCCAGCAATCTGATCTTTCCAAAACCGCAGCTGCTTTGAGGCAATCGTTCGTTTGGGCAACTGCTTCTCGCACCTACCTCCAGATCTGTGATCTTCATTCCTTAGATCTTCCCTAAAATCCTCCCTGCTTTTATCAGATAAAAACGGAAAAACCGATTACAGGTAGACGCAATGCTGCCTGTAACCGGCTGTGTGACTGATTTTTTGAGATGGGCAGTGAGGGACTCGAACCCGCGACATCCTGCTTGCAAAGCAGGCGCTCTACCAACTGAGCTAACCGCCCGAACTGGAATAACCCCGCACGGTTTTTAATCATAGCAAACAAACTGCCATCTTTGTCAAATTTATCAAAACTTCCTTCCAGTCCATCCCTTGTGCTGCCAAACCGGGAAGAATTAGGATCGACATCACCCCTTTGCCACCGTTTCTATGACTTCTGCCGCCGCCCTGCTTGCTCAAGGACACTATGCCGAAGCTGCTGCCGTCTGCGAAGCCGCAATCGCCGATTGCCCCGCCGACGTAACCAGCTATTGGTATCTTGGCTTAGCTTTGCTGCTGCAGGGTGCAGAAGCCGATGCCCAGTTCGCCTGGATGACTCCCTTTCTAGAAGCAGACGCAGCCCAAACTGCCGCATGGACAGCCGAACTGGTGCAGATTTTGGAAGCAGAAGCCGATCGCCAAGCGGCTCAAGCTGCCTACGAAACTGCATGGCTGTTGTATCAGCATAGGCGAGAAGTTGCAGGGGAAGACGCAGCCAGTTTTCTCAAGACATTGGAACTGGGGCTGAGGGCAAAGACTGTCTCTTTAGACGATGAGCAATGGTTTGAAGTCAGCCAAATGGAGATCGAACCGACCGAGCTCGATCGGCTGTTTGTTATTTTGTCGCTGCTTCTAGAAGCAAACCCTGAGCATCCCAATACTGTTGCAGTTCTCGATCTCTGTACTCCGATCGCCATCGCAGTTAGACGATTGCCTGAACTGATTGCAGTGCTGTTTGCTCAAGCCGATCGGCTCCATCAAATTTCTCAGCACGAAGCAGCTATTCACTTGGCTAAACAATGCGTTCAGCTAGCGCCAAACGATCGGCAAGTGCTAGCTAAGACAGTTTTTCTGATGCAGAGCGGCAATACCACCAGCTTGACCGAAAGCCTACCGTTGGCAAAGCGACTGCTGGCAGAGTCCTCTAGCCTGGTGCAAAAAATAACCATAACGCACTACATCCTGACAAGCTTAATGCTGACGGGTGGCTCATCCGAGGAGACGATCGAGTATTACCAACAGCACAAGGCATTACTGTCGCAAGTGATTGGCTTGCCAGCCGCAGAGAGCCAGGAGATGATTCATCAGGTAATGGCGATGGGCATGTTCATGAATTACTTTGAGGACAATCCACAAATCAATCGCCGTATCCGCAACCAGCTAGCGAAAGTAGGACAGCAAGATCTGCAGGCGAGGATGTCTGACCGAGTCGATCGCTACCGACAGCACCAAGCTAGCCGTAAGACAAACGCTACTAAACCTTTAAAGATTGGCTACCTCTCGGACTGTCTTCGGCTGCATTCCATTGGTTGGCTCGTTCGTTGGCTACTGGTGCACCACGATCGCCATCGCTTCGACATCCACCTCTATTCCACCCGCCAATCCAACGATCCTCTGCAGCAGGCTTTTATTCGGCACTATGGCGATCGCTTTCATCTGTTGCCCAACAACGCGGGCAAAATAGCTGACCAGATCGACCAGGACGAGATTGATATCTTGGTGGAGCTGGACAGCATTACTGCCTTTGGCAACTGTGCCGTCACTGCACTGAAGCCAGCTCCAGTGCAGGTGTCTTGGTTGGGCTACGATGCCATCGGTTCACCCACGATCGACTATTACCTTGCCGATCCTTACGTTTTGCCAGAAAATGCTCAGACCTATTATCAGGAAAAGATCTGGCGACTGCCGCAAACTTACATCGCAGTGGAGGGCTTTGAGGTGGGAACACCTAGTTTGCGCCGGGATGAGTTAGGCATTCCGGCAGAGGCGATCGTTTATCTCAGCTCGCAAACCGGACTGAAGCGCAATCCAGACAACATTCGCCTGCAGCTTCATATCCTCAAGGAAGTACCAAACAGCTATTTTCTGATTAAAAGTTTTGCTGCCGACCGCACTCGACTCGCAGCTTTCTTTTTCCAGCTAGCAGCAGAAGTCGGAGTGAGCCGCGATCGCCTTTGCTTCCTGCCCGATGTACCTGCCAACGAAACCCACCGCGCTAACTTAGCGCTAGCCGATGTTATTCTCGACACCTATCCCTACAACGGCGCCACAACCACGCTAGAAGCGCTATGGATGGAGCTGCCGATCGTGACAAGGGTAGGAGAGCAGTTTGCTGCCCGCAATAGCTACACGCTGATGCGGAATGCAGGGCTGGTTGAAGGCATCGCTTGGACAGATGAAGAATATCTGGAGTGGGGAGTTCGCCTAGGACAGGATGCAAATCTACGCGCCAAAGTTGCTCATCAACTGCGGCGATCGCGTCAGACTGCGGCGCTGTGGAATGCAATCGGCTTTACCCGCGAAGTGGAAAGGGCGTATGAGCAAATGTGGCAGAAAAAAGCTAACGGGCTGCTGTAATTACCGCAAGAACGAAGGTTTCAATTTAGGCGCGCAACGCCATAATATAGCGCTACACGCCTGGATTAAATTCTTTTATTGTAAAAGTCCCGCTACGCGGGACTTTTACAATAAAAGTTGTCCTGAGGTATGCGCGTAGCGCTATGAATAGCTCTTTGAGAGCGTGAACTACTAGGGTATGCAGCCGTAATAGTTAGGTTTATGCCTGTTGCTCAGATTGACCCAGCAACGTCTGGACTGCGGTGATTACTTCAGGTGCAGCAAGCGCCAAAGACGCGAACGAACAAAGCGTTGCCACCTGGCAATATTCGCAAAATGCTTTGTTTTCACTCCATTCTTCGCGGGCTAGCTCAGTCGCAGCAACCGAATCAATCAGAATTTTAGCGCCCATTGCGATCGGAATCAGGGGATTTTCGCGAGCGCGATTTTCTCCACCCGTTGAAGCTAGCCATGCCGTGATGCCGTAGTTAATTAGCATCAATGGTCCATCTGGTGTATTTAATCGGCTGTAGGCATAGGGAGCGGCATCGACTCGATCGGAATCAACAAATGGGATGGGTAGATCGGGCAGCTCCTTCAAAACTCCAGTTTGATAGAGCGTGACAATTTGCGCCATCGTTGTTCCAACCATCGATAGCCCCATAATCCACCGGCGACGCTCTAGATCAGGGCTAGTTCCTTCCCGCAGTTCTCGACTCAGTTGTACTGGATCCATGAATCTAATTCCTCATTGGTATGCAGATTGACAGTGACAAGATTCCGGTTTGAGATACTTCTTCACTTCATATTCCGGAATAGCTCGAATACAAAACACTCACATTAGGTGTACTTTGCTTAACAAAAGCTATGGCGTTGGAAAGAACTTATGGTGAGAAGCAGATAACATACTGCTAATCCACACTATTAATCCACAAAGTTGAATCCGCTCGATGCCAATACTCCTGCGATTGCCGCTGTTGCCACCGATGTAATTGCCGTACCCCACAGCCACCAAGCAGCTGCCGCCACTGTTTTTTGTACCTCTTCTGCCTGCTCTTTTGCCTGATGCTTGAGGGTTTGGATGCGTTTCTCCACTTGCCCTTGCACCCGTTCTGCCCGCTGAAGGACGCTGTCTCGCGCCGCTTCGATCTGATCGATGATGCGGTTTGCTTGCTCCTCCGAAATATCCGAGCGGGAGCTGAGCAAGGCAACCAGTGTTTCTCGATCGAACTGACCAAGGCGATCGCGTAGCGCTTCCAATCCGGCTTCTGGATCATCAAATAGCGTACGAATATCGCGTTGGATGCCTTCGTAGTTGAGTTCTGGCTGTCCTAGCGAGTTGAGGGAATTGCGAAGCTTGTCAGAAGCATTGTCAACAGCAGATTGGGCTGTGGTTTGAATGCGTCGCGCCTGTTCAACCACCTGATCGCGAACCGATGCAATCTGATCGGCAATTTGGTTTGCTTCTTCCTCAGAAATATCTTCACGCTGGGACAGCAGCGCTACTAGCGTATCGCGATCGACCAGAGATAGGCGATCGACGAATTGGCTGATGCCCGCTTGAGGATGCTTGATCAGGAGCTGCAAATCGCGCTTGATGCCGTCTGGATTTAGCTCTCCGCGATCGGTATTTCGCAGGTAGTTCTCCAGGTCACTCTGAAAATCACGCAGCCGGTCACCCGCGCGAGCTGCAAACTGCTGCGGCGTCCGAACAATCGTTCGAATTGCCTCTTGGACTCGATCGATCGCCTGGGTCACTTGGGCTTCGCTCAGGTCTTGGCGCTGGCTGAGTAGTTTCACCAGCGTTTCTCGATCGACTTGGGCTAGCCGCGATCGCAATGCTGAAGCGCCTGCCTGTGGGTCGTCGAGCAACTGACGTAAATCGCGCTGAATGCCATCTGGGTCGAGTTCCTCTAGATTTGTGTTTCGCAGATAGTCCCCAAGGCGGGTCGTCAGGCGATCGGTCTGTTCTTTGGCTTGTTGAGCTAGCTCTTGCGGGGCATGAAGAATGCCGTCTCGGATCGCTTCGATCTGCTCGATGAGTTGATTCACCTGCTCTGGATTCAAGTCTTGCCGCTGCGACAATACTTCTTCCAGGCTCGTTCGATCGAGCTGTCCCAGTCCGGTTCGCATTGCGACCAAGCCGCCACCCGGAGTTTCTAGGAGAACCTGGAGCGTTTGCTGAAAGGCAGCAGGGGTGAGTTCTGCTGGATTTGTGTCGCGTATATAGGACTCAATCTGCTCTCGGAAGGCATCCGCTTCGGCTTGCAGTTTATTCCAGCTTTCTTGGGATTGATTTAGGAAACGATCGCGTGCGCCTTCCAGTTCGTTGAGGATTTGCTCAGTTTCTTCTGGGCTAAGGTCTTGCCGTGCTGCTAGCAGCATTTGCATGAGGGTATCTCGATCGAACTGAAGCAGGCGATTGCCGAGTGTTTCATAGGTGGCATCTGGATCTGCCAACAGTGCGGTAAAGTCTTGCGAGATTCGTTCTGGAGTCAGCGCTTCTTTAGGAACAGTGAAATAGGTTTCAACTTGCTGGCGCAGTTCGTGCGATCGCGCCTGTTCTTCTGCCACCCGCACCTGATCCAAGACCTCACGTCGAATGAGCTCTAGCTCATCAGCAATATCATTCACCTGATCGGCTGCGATGCCATCTCGCCGCTGCAAAATCTCCACAAAAGCAGAGCGATTGAGCTGCTCTAGCTGCTGCCGCACCAGCCCTGCATCTGCATCTGGATCAAACAAAACTTCCCGAAACCCGCGATCGAGGCTATTTGGACGGAGATACCAGGCAGGGGAATTGAGCAGATAGTTTTCAACATCCGAGCGGACTACAGCAGATGGACGATTGCCCGCTTGAGCAGCCGCCTGCACCCGATCGCCTAGCTGTTGCCCTACAGAACCCACAGATTTTGCGAGAGTCTCGAGATTGAGATTAGACGGCAGACCCAAAGAGCTGAGCGCCTTGCTGAAATTTTCCAGGTTGCCTCCTGAAAGCCCACTCCGCCCAACGAGCGTGGCGATCAGGGCTTCAGTTCCCATCTGCAAGGTGCGTTCTCGTAGTCCTCCGCCCTGCCGGGTTTGCTCTTGGTGTCCGTTGCTGCGATCCTGCCCGCCTGCGTTCTGAGTTCCAACGCCTAGCAGCTGGGTCAGGCGTTCCCGGAGCTTACCGGATGCCAAGTCGTCTGATGTTGCTGATCTGAGCAGGTCAAGCAAGTCAGAACTTTTGAAGGGTGGCAAATCGACGTTGTTTGGTAGATTTATTGCCTGACCGGAATTTGAATTGGGCTGAGGGATCGGCAGCTTCGAGACATAATTCTGCAGGTTGTCCCGGAGTCGATCGGAGGACAATACCGACTGTAGCTCCTTGGAAACGGCATCCACCGAAGTTTCCACGGTGTTAGCAATCTGCCGACTGGCTGCCTGCCCACTCAATGCGGTGCCTACGGTTGCCATGACGCCTTGTAGCCCAGAAGTGGCTGTATTTCCGACGGTGCCCACTAGCGAACCGATCGCCTGAGAACTCAACCACAGCAGCAGCAAGAAATAGACTGACCAAATCACCACTGAGACGATCGCTCCCCATTCTGCATCTCGAATCAGCGTCAGCTTCACCGCCAGGAAACAAGCAATAAACACAGCAACGTTAACAATGAAAAGGGTGGCACTGCCCACCTTTGCTTCAATTTTGCGAATTTTCTTACCCCACCCATCGGTATGAGTTTCTGCTGGATTGACTCCCGCAGAAATGCCAGCAGCAACCGAGAAGGTGCTGAGGATGAATTGAAATGCGAATGCCATGACAACCCCAGCAATCAAGGCAATGAAAAATTGCGATCCTGAAAGAAATTCCAGAGCGAATTCATGAGGCGAAAGGGACATTTGAGCAAGCTGAAACATAAACTTTTCCTGTGAAGTGAGGTGGAAGCGATCTGGGAAGGGCTAGCTTGTCAGTTTGCCTCGATCGGTTCACCTATCAACCTAGGCGCTAGAGTTGTATTCATCCTCCACTTCAGGATTAGGGCTATCCCCCCTCAAAGGAGGGAGCTTCTCACAGCTACAGTCGTTAAGCTCAATACATTTCGCAGATTGCTTCTTGAAAACTACGCCGACTGTGGCTTTCAAAAATAATTAGGCGGAAAGCACAGTACACGCACAACAAAAGGGGTGCAGTATTGCTACACCCTGGGCTTATATAGCGAGCCTAGATAGTTTGTAGAAGATGGTGTGCCTTTCACACACCATTCCACAACTCAAATAGGATCGCCACACTAAATCCAGATTTCCTTTGCTTCACTTAAGATCTGCTTTGTTTAAAGCTGCTTTACTTAGAACTGTCGCTGTCTAATCTCCTATGGCAGCAGACAGTTTAGTGCGATCGCCGTTAGTCCACCTGTTGCAACTCCAGACGAGAAGATGTTGCGAATGAGTGCGGACTTATCGTCCAAAATCTCGGGCACATATACAACGCTTAAGCCCAACGCTAGCGACACCGCAACAACGATTAGCGCTCGTCGATCCAAAGTAACAGATGCCACGATATTAATCCCTGCAACTGCGATCGACCCAAACATAACGATCGTAGCGCCGCCCAACACAGGCTTCGGCAATGTCTGCAAAATGCTGCCTGCCCCAGGTAGCAAGCCTAATAGCACCAGAATGGCTGCCACATGAAAGCCAATATAGCGGCTCCCTACACCTGTCATTTAGATTACTTCGTCTCAGATAAACGATGCCTTCGATCGGCTGCTTGCTGAAGTTGCAGTCAAGTCCCCAACTGTTCCAACTACCACAATAATGTAGAGCAACATATCAATAGTCATCCTATTGTGCAAAAATTAGCAGATTGAAATGGGTTTATAGTTTGTTAGATTGTTAGCGCTTCAAGTAGATCTAACGCCGAATCTAAAGTACTTGAACCTTAAGGTTTTATGAGAATCAATTAGAATCTTTAACTCAAATCCCTTAACTTTCTGTGTTCAAACTGCCATCAATTGTTGGCTAATAGAAGCAGCCTAGACGGACAACAGAAGCTAAGATCCTGTAGGAATATGGCAGGATCTTGCAGCATTTTTAAGCTGAATACTGTCTGTTTAGATTGATCCTAGCGTTGCTTACTCTTGTTTAGATGAGCTCTTTAAAAGATCGAATTTGATTGCAATATCATTGGGTTGCTGTATCAAACTGCACATATTTTTAAAAATATTTTTAGTTAAGATTGCTTGCCAATAAATAGTTTTAACCATAGAAGTTCACTCATGCTACGGATGAATCAGTAATCGTTCAATTCAGAGGTATAGATTATGGTCAAGTTCCCGGGCTTCAAGTTTGGTACGTTCATCCTTTCGCTTCTTTTGTGCCTAAGCATTCTCTGGGGCAATCCTAGCGCTGCAATGGCGGGCAAAGCAATTAAATCTTTTGCGTTTGATCCGGCAAACCCAGTGGTAAATGTGGCAACAATTTATGAGACAACGCCGGAAACCCAAAAATCAGCTCTCAGCAGCACAAAAGCCAGCAAATCTTTGCTCAAAAGTGCTCCTGGTTTTGAAGGACTGTCTGTACTTAAAAGTGAAGACGGCAACAGAGTAATTGTGTTGTCTCAATGGCAAGACTTAGCCAGCTACGAAACCTTCAGCACTCAGCTGGCTGAAGCAGCTACCGGGAGCAAGTTTAAAAAGGGAGAAGCTGCCGTTGCGCCAGCGCGAACGATTGTGTTTGAGGTTGGCAAGGTACAAGCTGATGCAGGCATCACGCCCGCCCTGAAGGGCAAAGAGGCGATCGTTCAGTTTAGTGAGTTCACATTAAAAGACCCAGCCGATCAACCCAAGCTAATTTCCAGCATTGAGAAGATGATGCCTGAAGCATTGCTCAAGAAGCCGTCGCCCCAGTCTGCTGTTCTGCTCCAGAGCACTGATGGTACTGACGTAGCGCTGTTGGCAAACTGGAACTGCACAGTAGATTTTGCAGAAGGCGTGACCCCCACTGCATTTGACGCTCCAACTGAAGATGTGATCGCTTTGGCAGATAACGATCTACACACTTACGATGTGGTGAGAATAATGCCTGCTAAGGTCAAAGAAGCAAAAGTAAAGGAAGAAAAGGAAGAAGATTAACAACATAGGCTCTTGCAGCGCTTCATGTATGGATGTGTCTTCTGAGGATGCAAAAGGCGGGAACATATTCGTAACATAATTATCTTTGCGGTTGGTGATTTTGTAGGAAGCTAAGAACATGTTTGAGAAGAACTGTTTTTCAGGCGTTTTTTCTCCAAAAAACACACTCTGCTGCTTCTATTTCTGGTTAGAAGAGGGACGCATCCATGCACCTCTTCTAATCAGCAGCTTACATCAAACTTACGCAGTTGAAAGCGTTTAGATGCGCTCTCGTCACCATACTTCCAGTTGAAAAGTTTGTGCGGGGAAGCGTCTTAGGTTGCTTCGGGTGCGCTGCAAACAGCCGACTTAAAAGTGAAGACAATAAAGGATTGGAGAGTTGAGAAATGGTTGCAAGTTCGCAGACTGATTCGTCTTTTAGCCTCAGCGCATTTCTTGTGAGCGATGGCCCTGCCGGATTCATTCTCAGTTGGGTGGCAGGGTTTACGGATACTGCCGCTTTCATCGTTTTGTTTGGTCTATTTACTGCCCATGTAACAGGAAATTTGGCGCTTGCCGGATCGTCCTTTGCCAGTTCTGATGAGGGCAGTACAGTCACTCGCTTATTGATGTTGCCTACTTTCATGGTGGCAGTTGCGCTAACCTCGCTGCTGGCGCGCTATGCTCGTCGCAAGCAATGGCCTGTCTTGGCAGTGCTGCTTACCGCTGAAGCGATCGCCCTTACCCTCTTTCTGCTGGTTGGCACTCGTCTTTCGCCTGCCCTACTCCTAGACGTGCAGGAAGATTTGATTCTGCCGATCGGGATCACGGGGGTCATTGCGATGGCAATTCAAAACGCTTTGATGAAAGAAGCCAAAGGCGCATTCAAGAGCTACATTCCTACCACGGTGATGACTGGCAACACCACTCAGTTCACGATCGACATCGTGCAGCTGGTGCTAGCAAAATTCTCTTCTTCGGGTGAGGCATCGGAGCGGGAAGCCGCAGAAGCGCTGGAGCGCATGAGCCGAACTGTTCCCATCCTGCTGGGATTTGTGCTGGGTGGCACGGCTGCCGCATATTTCGTGACGTTCGCCGAGTTTTGGAGCATTGCTCTTCCCTTGCTGGCTGTGTGTATGCTGGCGGCGGCAGCCTATGTGCAGGGCGATCGACCTGTTATTCAAGCGCCTGCTCCCGTCCCTGCCACGGCAGACCCGATCATCTCTAATCGCTAGAAATCCCTGGCTGTAGGGTTTGTCCTGCAGATGCTGTCTCACAGCCCAGCTTTTACAACTTTGGAGAAATTCCTGATGAAACGCAAATTAGTATCTCTTCTGGCAGTAGTCTTGGTTGCTCTGTTGAGTTTTTCTGGAGCAGCGCAAGCACAGCCACTGATACAGCTTTCTTTTCCAGGCACAAACATTCAGCTCACCGAGAAACAGCAGGATTTGCTGAAGCAGCTAGAAGCAGATGTTTTGCCTCAGATAGAAAACATTCTTACTCCTCAGCAGCGCCAGCAGTTCACCTCCAACGTGGCAGATGGCATGAGCTTTCGCAAAGCTTTTAAATCGCTGACGCTCACCCCAGAGCAAAAGACCGAACTAGCAGCGCTGTTCAAGACGCTTCCCAAGAAAGATATTTTTGCTTCCATGACACCAGCTCAGAAAAAAGAAATATTTATGAAACGCAAAGAAATGTTTACGCCAACCTCCGAGGAGATCACCGAGAAAATTCGGGTGGGTATGAAGAAGGGAGAAGGCTTTATACCGGAAGGAATTACCGACAAGATCAAGGCAGGCATGCAGGACAAAGGGTCCTTCATGTCAAATTTAGAAGAGATCGGCGCAAAAATCACCGAGCGGATGGCGACCTTGAAAAAAGGGGAATAGGCTGAGACATAACACCATCAAAAAGCCGCGCTTTTGCGCGGCTTTTTGCACAACTCCCTCAGGCTGCAAATTTCAAGTCTCAGGAGCTATGCAACCGCTTTCCACTCAGCGCATTGCGGAGCAGAATCAGAAGAACTCCTATACCTGTAAATACTGCTGCCAAGACATGGCTTTCTGGGGAAGCGAAGGCAACGAGGATCAGGTTGAAGAGCAACGCCACAGCCGGAATTAGATAAGGAACCTTGAACCCGTTAGTCTGGGGATGTCGCCGCTTAATCAGCAGCAGGGAGAGATTGACCAGACAAAACATTACAAGAATTAAGGTGGCAGTTGTTCCAGCCAGGAATTGCAATGTCCCCGAAAGCGCCAGAAAGATAGCGATCGGTAGAATGACAAGCAGCGTTCGGTAGGGAGTTGCTCTTCGGGGATGGAGCTTGCCGATCCACTGAGGCAGTAATCCATCCCGCGCCATACCATACAACAATCGTGATGCTGTGACAAAGTTCAACAGCGCAGTATTAAGCACTGCAAACAGGGCAATCACAGTGAAAATGACCTGTGGAAAGTTGGGCTGCGCCTGCCGAACTACATCGAGAAGCGGTGCGTTTGAGTCAGCTAGCGCTGATGGACTCAGCACCTGAGTTGCCAACCAAGCGATGAGAATATAGATTGCGCCCGCAATCCCAAGGGCAAGCAAAATAGCTCTTGGCACATTGCGCTCAGGATTTTTAACTTCCTCTGCAACATTCACGATATCCTCAAACCCAATGAAGGCATAAAAGGCAAGTGCTGCCCCCTGAATCACGGCTGTCCAGCCGATCGCTGCCTGATCGGGTGCAGGAATTGCAGAAGGGTTTCCTGCCCCTGCCCCGTTGCCACCCAAAAACAATGCCGCAACGACAATAACAATCAGCAGACCCGAGATTTCCAGCGCTGTGCAAAAGATATTGAGAGCTGAAGACTCCCGCATTCCCCGGAAATTGACAAAGGCAAGACCTGAAAAAAGAGCCAGGATCAGCAACCAAGGCGGAACCGCTGGAATAAAAGCGTTGAAATATCCTGCAAACGCTTTTGAGAGAGTTGCCATCGAAACGAGGCAGGTACAGAACATCAGCCAGCCAACCAAGATCGAGAGCCAATCGGCGCGAAATGCCCTGTGGACAAAGCAAGCGACCCCACCACTTTGTGGAAAGCGGCTACCCAGTTCGGCATAGCTTAGAGCCGTCAGCGCCGCCACAACCATAGCAGTCAGAAACGCAGCCCAAACCAAAGTGCCAGAGAGCCCTGCAATTTTGCCAATTACTGCATAAATCCCAGCACCAAGAATATCACCTACCCCATAAATGATCAGTGTGGGTAACCCAAACACTCGCTTTAGTGATTTTGCTTCTGTAGTTGCACTCATGAAATTTTTATACCCCCGATCGTCTTAACTTCTCTTTACTTAAACGAACTGAATCGCCCTCATTTGGAAGCTTCAAGGTGTTGCCCCACGCTTTACGTAGTGTGCTGTGGAGCTATGCTGCAATCACTTCCAACGCCTTTGAAGACTGAAATTCTCTAAGCAGTACAGCAAATAAAACAACAAAGGTACACATCGGTTGGCGATCGTTCTATTTCTAAATTCTCCTAGCAAATCAGCCTGATTCACCAAGATTAAGAAAGATATAGCCAGGAGTAGCAGAAAGATACTGTCTACAGTCTGTACCGGAGATGATTCTCAACGACAACATGCTGCAATCAAAAGACTGCCAAGACCTGTAGAATCAACCTCAAGGACACTCCGCCTCCCTCGTATCCGATTGCCCAAATAACTTGCAAACAATAATTTAGTTTTATTTCAATGCAACGCGCTGTAAATCTACTAAATCAAGAACAAAATCAATCGAATGTAATTTTGTACACACTTTGCTAACCTAGCATTCAAATCTCTGTCTACAGAGTGACTAGTATTCTCGGTCAAATACCCTTTGGACGATCGCGGCAGGGAGGTTTTCAAGACATCCGCCGGTGATTGGGTGAATCAAAATGGACGATCGAATACCATTGATTTTGCATTTTTCTCACTGCACTGGGGCTAATGGCGATCGCCGCTTTGATGCTCACCTCCCTCAATTTAGGGGGTTAAGAGTCCCTACGAAAGAGAGATCTAGTACCTTACGATCTGCAACAGGTTATTCGTGATTTATAATAAAATGTATACAAAACCGTAACGTAAGGCACAGAAAAAGATTCGTACATACAGTTTTGTTTCACACACAGCCGTATGGTGACAGGTTTGAATGTGCCTCCTGCAATTTCAGTGAGGAGGTTCATTATGCGATCCCACAATTTTGACTGCTGCGACTCTACCCCCTGGGAAACCCACAGATGGGAAACCTACAGGCGGCTAGAGTTGATTCCAGACTCAATACCCAAGTCCCCTCAGCGGTTTGCGTTTGGTGTGGACTGGTTCTGGAAGGGACTGCTGTATCTATTGGTCAATGAGCTAGTGGATGAACAGCAGGTGGAATACCTCGATCGCTGCTGGGCGCTAGACGAAGCCGACTTAGCAAACAGCCCACCCACCACTACGCTCCAACAACTTTGGGTGCTGATGAATTAGAGCAGCTTCTAGGTGCTCTGTAGCCAAGTCTGTAGCCGAACTGCAAAACAGCTTCTACAGATTTTTCAATAAATAATTTCGGAATCGCTCCGCCAGTTCTACATAAGCAAAGCTCGTTCCTTGAATGCTCAACAGTCCTGATCCGATCGAGCAAACGTCTTTGCCTGAATAAACATGGTAGTGCTAGAGACAAACAACATGCCCAGAATGCAGGCAGTGGTAGTGGCATTCAGCCGCAGTGACGTGCAGAGCAAAAATTCTAGGTGCGTACAAGTTGTATTAAATCTCACGCTTTTATACTGTCTTAGAGAATGATGCTGATTTGATTTAGCGATCGTGGAGTAAAAAATTGTCCTAATAGAAATGGAATAAGTTGATTCCAAACGTAATACTCTGCATTTAACTTGCACAGCATAGAACTAGCAAACGCTTTATTGGAATGCAGTAGTTGATCGACAAACCTGCAATATGACGCTACGCGCCTAGATTGAGATTCTTTTTGTGGAAGATTTTTCCTAACCTAAGAGCGTAGCGCTACATTAGCCCTTTCCGCCTGTAAAGGTTGCCCCTTCAATGAAGTAGCGGTTAAAAAAGGCATAGAGACAGAGTACCGGTAGCGTAAACACCATTGAAGCTGCCATGATGTAATTCCAGTAGCTGATATATTGTCCCTTAAAAGTATTTAAACCGAGCGGTAGGGTAAACATTTCTGGCTCAAACAATATCACTACGGGCAACAGAAAGTTATTCCAACTGCCCATAAATACAAAGATCGCCTGGGCAGCTAGAGCTGGCTTGGCAAGGGGCAAGACGATGTGCCAGAAAATCTGGAAAGGGTTAAGTCCATCTAGGGCAGCCGCTTCTTCCAGCGATCGCGGAAAGTTCAAGAAAAACTGCCGCATCATAAAGATGAAAGTTGCATTAATCATCGCAGGCACAATCATGCCCTGATAAGAATTGAGCCAGCCCAAACTTTTGAGGATCAAAAACGTTGGAATCAACGTGACCTGCGCCGGAACTGCCAGCATCGCCAAAATCAGCAGAAACCAGAAGCGTCGCCCACGAAATCGCAAACGAGCCAGCGCATATCCTGCCATTGAGTTAAACAAAAGATTCAGCAGCGTCACCATTAGAGCAACAAATACACTGTTGAATAACCAGCGCAGAAATAAAGGTTGCTCTAGAAAAATCTGACGATAATTTTCTAGCGTAAACTGACGTGGAATCAGATTAAGTCCGCCCGCAATAATCTCAGAGAGTGGCTTAAAGGAAGCAGAAAGCGCCCAAATGAAAGGGAGCAGCGTTACGATCGCATATAGCGTCAACAGCAGATAAAGCAACCATTGCAGGTTTGGGCGAAATGCAGGTTTCATAGCATTAAGCAGAGTCCCGATTGAATAAACGCTGCTGGACTGTAGTGAAGGTAATAATAACGAGGGCAAGCACAAAGGCGATCGCCGCTCCATACCCTAGCTGTAGATCTCGAAATACAGCTTGGTAGATGAGCAGAACGACCGTTAGAGTTGCATTATTGGGTCCACCAGAGCCACCCGAGAAGATATAAGACTGATCAAATAATTGAAATGTACCAATGATGCCCATTGCAATCACAAAGAACGTCACAGGCTTAAGCTGCGGCAGGGTAACGTGCCAAAACTGCTGCCAGGCATTGGCGCCATCGATCGCTGCCGCTTCATAGAGCGATCGCGGAATATCCTGCAGTGCTGCTAAGTAAATCACCATGAAAAATGGGGCGGTTGACCAAATATTCATCAGCATGATGCCTTTAAGCGCCACGCTTGGATCACCCAGCCAGTTGTAGGTCGGCAAGCCCACCAGTCCCAAAAGTTGATTTAACAACCCGTTGCTGTTGTAAATCCACATAAAAATCAGCGTCAGGACTGCGGATGAGGTGATAGTTGGCAAAAAGAGCAAAACACGCCAAATATTCTGTCCCCGGATGCCAGCATTTAGCGTTACCGCTAGCAGCAGGGCTAGCACCGTCTGTGCTGGCACCACGATCGCCACATATTCAGCCGTATTTTTTAGCGCAATCCAGAGACGATCGTCTAAGAGCAAGCGGCTAAAGTTGCGAGTGCCAATGAATTCAAACTCGATGCCGCCTAGCAGCCTTACCTTTTGCAAAGAGAGGAAGATAGCAAAGAGAATGGGCAAAATCACAAAAGTACCCAAGACAAAGAGGGCGGGAGCCATAAAGAGGTAGGCGATCCCGTTGGTGTGGGGCGAGCGGCGAGCAGCTGAAGCAGTGCGGATTTGACGGGCGATCATAAAACTATAGTTCAGCGGCTTGAATCTGGCTATTGGCGCTAGCTTGGGCAGTTTGCATAGCTTGGGCAAGCGATTGCTCACCCAGGAGGGCGCTGATGAATTGGTTGTTGAAGCTGTTCATAACCGGAGCGGGATAGCTGCCAAGCTGCCAAGGGGTGGCGTAGGAAATGCCAGCAACGAGCGGAGCCCGCAAAGGGTCGCGGTCATACTGGAGCTGGGCAGCGACCGATCGACGAGTCGGCAACGCCAGTCCTGCACTTGTCCAGGTCGTCATGCCTTCTTTGCCCGTAACGTACTCAATGAATTCCCACGCTTCTCGCTTGTGCGCCGACTGGCGGTTCATCACATAGCCAACGGTGTATACCATGGTTCCGGCTTGATCATTAATGCGTGGTACTTCTGCGGTGGCAAAGTCTAGCTCTGGAAAGGTGTCTTTGAGAAATGAAATCGCCCAATTACCCTCGATCACCATTGCCGCTTTGCCCTGCCCAAACATTTCAGTTCCAGAATTTGCTCCTACATCCGGCGGACGGGCCGCCGTGCGATCGTCTCGGATTTGCCCTGTCACTAATTCAAGCCCTTGCAGGGACTCCTTAGAGGCAAAGGCAGCATGGCCCCGATCGTCTACCGCTTCGCCGCCAAACGCCTGCATGATGTAGACCTGTCGTGCAAGATCGGGCAACACGCCCAGGCCATATTGGTCAACCCTGCTGTCTTGATTACGATCGATCGTCAGCGCTTTAGAGGCTGCCAGCAGTTCGTCCCAAGTGGTTGGCGGCTGGGTAAGCCCTGCTTCAGCAAAGGCTTTAGGGCTATAAAATAGCGCCAGCGTGGAGCAGTCTTTGGGCAAGCCGTAGAGCGTTCCATTATGGCGAAAGGGTGCCACAAGGGTTTGATCAAAGTCGGCAAAGTCGAAGGCAGGTGTTAGATAAGCATCAAGCGGCTCCAGGACATCGTTCTCCATCAAAAAGGGTGCCTCGAAGCTGTCTAGAAAAAACACATCAGGAGCAGCATCGCCAATCAGACGGGTTTTTAGCACGTCCATATACTGATCAGCAACCGTTTCAAATTTGATGCGGATGTGAGGATGAGTGTCTTGAAACTTTGTCAACACCTGCTGGAACAGCCGCTGTTCAGCTGGGCTAGACCCCCAGCCGCCCAACTTGAGCGTAACAGGACGATTCAGCAGGCGATCGTCACCGTGACAGCTAATTACCAACAGCGCGGAAAAGGCGACTAAAATGAGCGATCGGAACCAGTGGCGGAACATGAATAGAACCAATAGCTTGAGCCAGTTTAGTGACCCGTTTGGTGATTTGTGCCCTCTAAAAACTCTGCCTTTAGAAGTTGTGTTAGAGGATTGGTCTCAGGGCACTATTCTAAATGTATTGACTTGTGAAGCTGAACCTGAGTTTTGCTTTACAAATCAGAACCGAAATTAAAGCGTGATGCGGTTAGGTATGGCTGTAAATTGGTTGCCTTTTGGAAATCGGCTTGAGGCACAAGCCCCTCTGGTGTCTGCTTCAATTCCCGTTTCATCGGCTGTGGAGCCAGTGTTGCCAGAAGCGGTTGCAGAGTCCCCGCTTCAACTAGAGGCGATCGCTCCTGCGCCCCTCGCGCCGCCACCCGCTAAGCCGCCGACTAAGCTCTCCAAGCCAGCAATTCGCCAGAGCTTGCAAGCCTCCACCTGGGATGGTGTGTTTGCCACGCTGTTTTCCAACATCACGGGTGGCGTACTGCTGACCAACTTTCTGATGGAGCTGGGCGCGAGTCCTTCTGAGATCGGCATGCTGGCGTCAATTCCCATGTGGGCAAATTTGCTGCAGCCGCTCGGCGCACACTGGGCAGACAAAATGACCAGCCGCCACTTCTACTGTCTGTGGATCTATACTGTTTCCCGCTCGCTCTGGCTAATCCTAGCCTTCGGGGTTCTGGCAATTCAGTGGAGTAATCCTCACACGCTGGTTACCTGGACGCTGGCGATCGCCCTGCTCAGCTATTTTCTAGGCGCGTTGGGCAGTGCTCCCTGGTTGAGTTGGATGGCAGCCCTAGTGCCCCGCCGCCTCCGGGGACGTTACTTTGGCACTCGCAATAGTGCGGCAAACCTGGTGAATCTGATCTCGATTCCGCTGACGGGCTGGCTGGTGGCGCATTGGGTAGGTGGCTCGCAGCAGGGCTTTGGGCTGATGCTGGTGCTGGGGGTGGTCTTTGGGCTGTTTAGCCTCTGGTTTCAGAATTTCATGACAGATATCAACCCGCAGGAGCAGCGATCGACAGTGATGTTGAACGAGGCGGCATTGGAAGACACGGCAGTGGATTTAGGGGTGGCAGAAAACCAGCCGGAGCCTGCCCTGCATTCCTCAGCCTGGATTTTCCTGGGATTTGCAGCATTCTGGATGTTCTCAGTCAGCCTCAGTGGACCGTTCTTCAACCTGTATTTGCTGAACGATTTGAAA
This sequence comes from Phormidium tenue FACHB-886, assembly GCF_014764505.1. Taxonomy (GTDB): domain Bacteria; phylum Cyanobacteriota; class Cyanobacteriia; order Elainellales; family Elainellaceae; genus FACHB-886. Next base: position 183,969 of record NZ_JACXWX010000002.1, on the reverse strand, counting down.
ATCAACCTGAGCCAGGTGTCACTGTATAACTGCCTGACGGCGGCAGCCAACTTGCTAACGCTGCTGTTTTGGGGCAAGCTAGCCGATCGAATTGGCAATCGCCCCATTCTAATTGGCGTTGGAATTTTTGCAGCCCTTACCCCCGTCCTGTGGTTGGTGACGGATGCAAACTCGCTATCGATCTGGCTCTGGATTCCGCTGCTGCACCTGCTAACAGGCGGCACTTGGGCAGCGCTCGACCTATGCAATAACAATCTCCAGATTGGAGTGGCTCCGCCAGAGAAGCAGGCAGCTTATTTTGGGCTGGTGGCGGCTGTGGTGGGTGCAAGCAGTGCCTTAGGAACGATCGTCGGCGGCTTTCTAGCAGAATCTTCGCTGGTCGGTGGTTTGCTGGGGCTGTTTGCCCTATCGTCTGCACTGCGGTTGGTGGCACTGTTGCCGCTGATGTTTGTACGGGAGCAGCGGAGCGATTTCAACGCAGTCTAAAAACTCAGCTATAAGCACCTGGTAGCGCTGCCTAGGGGAAGGAGGCTTGAAAAGAAAACTGCGATCGCATCTTAATAGAGCGATCGCAGCTAGCATCCAATCGAGCGTGATTGTGAAGTTTGGCTAAGTTGTGATTGTGATTGAAAGAGCGAGGCTGTAGACTGACGATTCAACTGTGCAACCTAATGGGGCTGCTTCTCGTTGAGCGACTCTAACACTTTGGCAGCGGCGAGAACCCGCTGAATAAGCTCCTCGGTAGAGCCTTGATGCTGGAAGAGTTCACGGGTCTCTTGCAGAAGTGTGTGATTAGAATCGGTAGGGAACAAGTGAAGTTGGGTCATAGCGGTGAAGAAGTACGCTTGAACTTTAGTACGCTTGAACTAATAGCCAGTGTACAGTAAACCCATCAGAAAGCAACCCAGAGTTTCTTCAATTGATTACCAAAGCAGAATTAGGTTTTATCTATGCATTCGGTGATAGCTAGCCCTTACAAGCCCTGCCGAAGTTGCTATGGCGCTACGAGTCTAGGTTGAAACTCTTTTATGTAGAAACCGTGCTAGGCAGGTTTTTGCGCAGAAAGGTTTGTCTTAACGTATACACGTAGTGCTATGTAAAAAAGGACTGCTGATGCGCCAGCAGTCCTTGCTATTGAGGGGATTTTGGGAGCGGCAGGTCATTGCCTGACTTAGCCCACGGCCTTTAGCACTCGACGGATCTTTGTCCGCTGTTGGCGATCGAGGTCTGGCGGAAAGCTAAGCTCTAGGGCAACTCGGAGGATGGGCATAGTTTCGTTCAGCGTAGCGAGCGAGTTGCCACTCATGCCTTCTAAGCTGGCATCCACACTGGCATTTGGCAAAGTTCCCAGCACTCTCACACTTTGGACTTTAGCGAGCAGGCTGTGCTGTTCAGTTCTACCATCACCCACGTTCATCAGCAGTGCCAGAATCGGTTGCTCATACTGGAGCTTACCGAGTTGAAGCATTGAGAGATTTGCAACCTCCAAGCTGAGATCGTGTGTCCCGATTTCAGTTACTTTGGCAGGGTGTTCGCCCTCCCAATCCTCCCAAAACAGTTCTGCGGTGGCGCTAACTTGCTTGCGGATTCTTACTGCATCGGCAGGCTTCAGCTCACGGAAGGCCCGTTTCAGGCTGGTAGCAATGAAGCGCAGCGACTGAAATGGCTTGTCAATATCGGTGCGGCGCTGCGAGTACCACTCTCGCACATCGCAGTAGAGGACAATCGCCAGATCATCTAGCTGCGTCCGGCTGGGCTCAATGAAATCAACAAACAAGATCGCTTGCAGCTGATTGGTGGCAGTTGCCCGCACTACTCGTGCATCGAGCAGCACTCGAGCGCCGTAATCACCCACAACCTCCAGCCGCACTTCATCGGGAATGTTGGGCCATTGCTCGATGATGATCTGGGCACCAGATTCGCTGATGTCGATCGTCTTACCTCCCCAGCTTTCTCGATCACCGTGGACGATCGCCGTGAGCTTGCGCGGCAGACGATGGGCGCGGCGGAGCTGGGGTTGTTCAAAAGCAGCGAGGCAGGCAGCAGAAACTAATAGTAAGTTAAACAAACTCCAGAGAGCGTTAATCAGGACAGCCTGTGTCTCTAGAGGGCTGATGATTAGCCAAAAAGGAACGGCAATCAGCGCAGCACCAGTGATTGCGCCTAGCATCACCAGATACCGCATCGATTCCAGATCAAAACTGCGCTCGGTAACTACTAATCCTTTATCGGTGACATTAAATTTACCCAGTTTTGGATTCGCCAATGCCAGCAGTGTGACAATGCCCGCCTGAAACGACATAGCGAACTCATAGATCTCATTCCAGAACGAGAAGCGGACATGCTTATAGGGAATGTGGTTTGTCTGCATCGACAGCACAATGTGAGGCAGCGCATAGGCAAGCGTTTCTACGCCTAAACCCTTGACGGGGTTAATGCCAAACAGCAAAAACATCGTTGGGGCGACCGCATACATAAGCCGAGGAAAGCCAAAAAAGAAATGCAGCGTGGCGCTGAAATAGCAAACTCGCTGTGACAGCCGCAGCTTTAGCTTGGGGTTGAACAGCGGATTTTCTAGCCGCAGAATTTGCGCCATTCCGCGTGCCCAGCGAACTTGCTGCCCCACATAGGACGAAAAGCGTTCCGGGGCAAGCCCTGCCACCATAATTTTGTCGTAGTAGATGGTGCGGTAGCCTCTGGAATGCAGCCGCAGCGAGGTATGGCAATCTTCGGTGACGGTTTCTATAGCGATGCCGCCGACCTCTAGGAGATGCGATCGCCGCACGACTGCCGCAGAACCACAGAAGAAAGCTGCGTTCCAGGCATCGTTGCCGCGCTGCAGCACTTTGTAAAATAGCTCATTGCCCACAGGAACGCGCCCTTCAGTGAATAAGTTGCGTTCGAATGGGTCAGGGTTATAGAACCAGTGAGGCGTTTGCACCAACGATACGTTTTGGTTGAGGAAGAAACCAACGGTTTCTTTGAGAAATTTCCGGACTGGAATATGGTCACAGTCCAGGATCAACACCAGATCGCCATTCGTTTTTTGAAGGGCTGTGTTGATATTTCCGGCTTTCGCATGATCGTTATTATCACGAGTCAGCAGAACACATCCTAATTCTTCGCACATTTGCTGAATCTGCTGCCGCCGTTCGGGAAGCTTGCGTCCATCATCTAGAACGTAAACTGTTTTCTTACCGGGGGCATAGTCGATCGCCAGCGCACCTAATGCTGTTTTGCGGACGATCTCAACTTCTTCGTTGTAAGTGGGAATATAGACATCGACCGAGAGCCACTGCTCAGGCGGTAGAGTGTCCAGATCAATAGGAGTGCGATTGGTCAGCTTCAGCGTTTGGAAATAGGCCAGCACCAGTGTTAGAACGCCATAGAGTTCTGCCAAAAATAGCAGCAGTGAAAAGAAAGTATCAATCCATTCGTCGAAGTTGAGCGTGTAGCTGGCGCGATAGTAAAGATAGCGCAGAGTCGTCATGGCGCTGAGCGCCATAATCAACAGATGCAGATTTTGGCTAACGCGTGCTTCGTTGGGTTTGCGTTCCTCGAGATAGAGAATCCAACGTCCCATCGCAATCACGATCGCCCCGATGATACTCTGCTGCCACAGATTCGGACGGATTGTGACCAGCGGCAGGAAGAACATGATCAGCGAGACCAGCAGCAGAATTAGCTGCCATTTGCTCAACCATTTGAGCATCTGATCAAACGTGAACGGCAGATTGTCTACCAGTGTTACCGTCAAAAAGTTACTGAGGCGGGTGGCAGTGCGACTGCGAGAATACCAGCGGCGGCGTGGGTTCACGCTGTTTCTATTAACCATGCTCCTGCTCCTGCCCTGTAAACTTCTTGAGATAGAGCTGCAGGACGCCATATAGCATGAGCGCAGCAGCCACTAAGCCAGGAGCTAGCACGAACCAGTTGCTACGAAGCATCGTCACGAAGCGATCGAAGCGGTTTGTGTTGGAAACTTCTCGTTGCGGGGATTGCTGCAGAAATTCCAAATTGTAGTCCTGGATATTGTAAGGTGAAGGGTCTTCTTTATTCGCGCTTATTAGCACTGTGTCGTTCTCAATTTGGTAAAACAGCGAATCATGTTCAAGCAGCGCCTTGAGCTGATCTAGTCCTGTTTCTGTTTGCGCTGTCAGGGCAAGCAAAACGCGATCGCTATTCCAGGGTGAAGTCATTTCTTTCATCACGCCTTCGGAATCGGGAAGCGTTTGGACTTGGCTCTGCCCCCGCTGCCGAGACAGCAGTTCTTGCAGCGCCAATCCATCTGCGCTAAAGGCTTCTGGAAATGGGAAGTTTACCTGAGTACCAATCCCAACCAAGTGGTGCGTTTTACGCTGGTCAGGCGGAAACTGGTTGGCAGGTGCCGCAGTGAGCTGCACCGCATCCGATCGACTGAGCCGCCCCAGCCGTTCGCTAGTTTCCAGCATCAGCAGTAGATCCTTGCTGGTTGGTTTGTTGGGCAGAACGATTGCCGTATTCGACAGATCCTGCGGTTCGGCAAAGGGATAAGCCGCTTGCAGCAGCCGTAGATCAGGCAGACGGGCAACCTGCTCACGTTTGAGGTCAAAGTTGGTAGTGCTGTGAATGGTGCCCCAGAGCTGCTGATCGGTGACTCGGCTGCACGAGCGTCGTTCGCGTGGGTCGAGGCGGAAGTTGATCTGCATCTTGGAGGTCGGCTTGATTTGATCGGGCGGCAGGTCAATCCGCAGCGATTGGCGAGTGGCTCCATCTACAGAAGCTAAACGGCTACCCGCCAAAGGCACTCCATCGAGCTGCACTTCCACCAGCGAGGTCAGTGGATTGACCTGTGCCCCATAGCTGTAGTTGAGCGTCATGCTGCTGCCCTGCAGAAACTCATCGTCCGGCAGTGCCCGAAAATCGAACTCTAGAGCAGGTGAATGTGAGCCTCGCACCGACACATCGGTGTAGGGTTTGTCGTCGTAGGTGCGGAGATCGCTGAGCCTGAATTGGTTCTGGGTTGGCAGGTAGCCCAGCCATTCTCGCGGTGGAGGGGCTGGCAGAGCTGCTACTTCGTTGACCACGATCACGTTGCCTGTCCCAATTTGGCGATCGGGTGACTGCACCAAAAACTGTACTGCTTTGGCAACGCCAGCAGCGCTGTTGCCCGTTGCCACCAGTACAGGGGTGCGGCTATCGACGGCAGTAGTTAGCATCAAAACGCCGACTTCATCCGGAAAAGCGTTGCCATCGCCGTCCAGCACCCGATTGCCTTTCACCGACAGTGGCAGATTGAGCGAGGCAAGCGCTGGCTGTGTTTCGGGCGTGCCAATCAGGATCAGGCGCTCGTTGGGGTCTACCTGATCGATCGCGCCCACCAATCGAGTTTCCATTTCCCGATACACTGCCACCCGTCCCAAGGCTGCCTGCATGCGAGCGGCAGCAGTCATCCAAGTTTCATCGATCTCCTCTGGCTGTAGATAGGCGATCTGGTTTGCCTCTAAGCTCAGGGTGTCAAAAATTGGGTAAGGGTAGCGGCTGAAGTCCATCGCGATCGGCTGCGGCTGGAAGTCAAACACCAGCTTGGAATCGGGCAGAACTTCCGTCCACAGCGACGGATCGTAGGGGTCTTGAGTACAGGTGGGCGAATTGTTTTGCAGCGCGGCAATCGTCAATTCGTTGTAGTCTTCGATCAAGCCAACCGGCACGTTAAACACCACATTGGCAACCTTTGCCTCTGGCTGATTCATTGGCACACTGCCGATACTGGTGCCATTGAGCAGCAGCGTCAGATTCGATCGGCTGGCATACAGCGCTGGAGAATGACGATAGCGCAGCAGCACCTTCACCGACTCTGGTTGCCAGTTGCGTGGACGGGTAAACCGCAGCCGAGCTTCGTCATAAATACTCTCTAGCCGCAGCCGATTGCCCACCAAAGGACTGCGGTTGAACTCCAAAACATATTGCCCCCGCTCTGGGGTTGCTAGCATGGGAGTTTCCGGTAGAGGATTGGGCAGCGCAAACGACTGAGTGCCTTCTACGCTCTGCGGTTGCTGGCTAGGTTCAGCAGGCGGATTGTCGTTAGAGGTTTCGGGCAGGGGCGTCTCGATGGTTTCAGGTTGTGTCTGTGTTTGTGCCTGCACCAGTGGCATCTTCCAAACGATCGTCAGGCTGCAGGCCAGCACCACCAGAAAGGTAATGGCATAGAACCGTTTGACAGAACGCGATCGAGATTTTGCCGGCAAGAGGGACTGAAAGGGGGATTTCATGGCTGTAGAAACACGGGTAGGCAGAAAGAGCTAGTATCGTTCCCAGGAGGGCTGGAAGCCGCGCCGTCTAAGGATGTCTACCTGCAAGCGCTGGACACGCTCGCTGGTAGCTGAGTCGGCAGGTTGGTCAGAAGATTGGTCGGAGTGCTGCAAGTTCTGTAGCTCTTGCAGGGCAGTGAAGGGGCGGTCTTGAGCCAAACGCAGCTCTGCCAGGATACGGCGGGTATCCAGGTCGTTAGGACGTAGCTCCAAGACACGGCTGTAAAGGGCAACGGCATCGTTGAAGCGTCTTTGCTGGAAGCGAACACCACCGAGAGCAGACAGGGCGTTGGGATTGTTGGGCTGTGCCGCCAGAATCGCTTCATACGACTGAGCTGCCAATGTTAGATCGCCCAAGGTTTGCCCTAGCTCACCCTGTACGAAATAAGCGCCAATGCGATCGCTTGCCAAAAGCTGTTCTACTCTTGCTTTTGCTTTGTCCGGGTCGCGGATTGCCCAGAGCTGTACCCAGCGAAGATTCACAGGAATATTCTGAGGATCAGCTTCTAAAAGGCGATCGTAAATTGCTTCACGCTGTGTGTCGGCAGGCAAAACGCCGACGAGCGTGAACAGCTCCGGTGGGGTCGCCGATCGCGGCTGCGTTTGCTGCCAGCGATCGAGAACAGCAGTGGCATCTGCTTCAGAAATCTGCTGCAGCTGATAGGAGATTGCAGCTTCTCCGAGCTGGCTAACTGCGTCTTTGGGATTGGCGGCAAGCAGCTGCTTGTAGAGCTGGAGAGCGGCTCCGGGCTGTGCTTGCGCCAGCCGAATTCCTGCTAATCCACGCGTAGCATCTCTGGTCACTTCATCGCCCAAGCTGCGATCGATCACCGTCTGATAGCGCTGGGCGCTGCCATCCAGGTTGCCTTCCAGGCGGTCGATCTCTGCCAGCAAAAATTCGGTGGCAGGGTCTTGTGTGCCAACCGGCGTGGCTCCATAAGCAGAAGCTGCTGTGCGGGCAGCGGCTAGATCGTTTTGCTGCAGATAAATCTGGGCGATACGAAAATTGAAAAAGGGTACATCTGCGCCGTTTTGCAGGGCAGATTGGAACAGCGGCAGAAATTCTGGATTGGGCGGGTCGATTCGTAGCAGCGCCAAAGCAAGCGATCGCTGTTCTCCGGCTTCGGTGGGCAGCCCACCTAAGAGGGTTTTGAGCTGCTGCTGCAAGTCCGCTCTAGAAATTTGCCCCAACTGCTGCTGCAACACCAGCTGCTTCACCTGCACGCTGGAGTTATCTGCCTGCAGCGCCAGCGCCTGCTCATAGAGCTGCAACGCCTGGTCCTGATGTTCTGGGGCATCACTCAGCACATCTGCTGCTTCGATTAGCAATGTGGCAGACGGATTACTAGTCTGCTGCAAAACGCGCTGATACAGCAGCACCGCCCCTTCATAAAGAGTTTCATCCTGCGCCTGCCGCCCGATCGAGCTAAGGCTGCGGGCAAGCGGCAGTACCGCTTCTGGGCGATCTTGCAGCGGCTCTAGCGTTGAAATTGCCTGCTGAATTTGCCGATCGGCAGCATAGGCAGATGCCAAAGCTGCCCGGACTTGGATGGAAGTTTCATCGAGCGATGGCTTGAGACGGGGTTCTAGAAACTGAATTGCCGCTTTTGGGTTACCTACCTGCTGCAGCGCAAAGGCATAGGCAGTGGCGGCGCTGTCCGGAATCGGTTTGCCAGAGGCTTGGTAGCGATCGAATAACGCGACGCCTTGCTGATAGTCGCCGCTGTAGGTATATGCCTGTGCTGCGCCCAGCAGTGTCTCTGGCGTAGGCGTGGCAGACAGCAAAACTTCGTAGTCGGCGATCGCCTCTGCAAACTCGCCTTGATAGGCGTAGAGCTGCGCTCTCTGGGCTCTAGCTGCAGCATCGTTTGGCGTTAGCTCAAGCAGCGTGGTTAACGCGGCAATGCCGCCCTGTTGCCACTCCGGGCGGTAGCTGCCCAATTGTCCTATGGCAGCCAAGGCGGAGCGATTGCTGGGGGCTTGAGTCAGCACTTGCTGATAGGCTTGCCAAGCATCTGTATCGCGTCCGGCTTTTTGATAGGCAATTGCCAGCCCCAACTTGGCATCCAGCGACTGCGGATAAGCTTGCAGCGCTTGCCGGAAGGTGTCGATCGCATCATCGACCCAGCCGCGATTCAGGAGGGCATAGCCTTGGCGGACGATCGCAGGGGCATTGGACGTTTGGGCAGAGACGGGCAGGGCAGTGAATAGGAATCCTAGCATTGCACCCGCTAACAGCCGTCGAACTTTTTTTGAAATCATGGCACCATTCCCCCTACCTGACGTTAAAATCGGCGCGAATGCGTAAGCCCAGCACAGTGTCTGAGAAGCCATTTCGCTCTTGAAAAGAAACGCCTGCCCGCAGGTTGGGGGTCAGGCGGACATCATAGAAAGCTTCTAAAACATCAGGAATTTTGTCGTCGCCGCGCAGATTGCTGTTGGACAACTGCCGACCATAAGCAAGCCCCAGCCGATCGTCTGCCATGAAGACATCCAATAAATTCAAACCAAAGCTGTAGGTGTCGCCGCCGCGATCGAGTTCCAAATTTTGGTAGTGTCCATATCGCCCAAACAAACCCAGATTGAGTTCGGGAATGAACAACTCCGCATTAATGCCAAACGCTTCTTCTCGATCGCCCGACCGGAGCCCAAAGCGATTGTCGCCCCGGTTGAACTGGAAGATTTCCCGGAAGCCATCGTCTTGTCCGGCATCACGATCGGTCGCATAAGTGCCGCGCACAATCAAAGTGCCCAAGCGGAGCGCCACTTCCCCTGCAAAGCCATCGAGGTCTAAGTTGCCTAAATCGCGGCTCGAAGAAAAGCCAGCGGCTCTCACGTTCAGATCATCGGTGATGTCCCAGTTCAGTAGCAGCGTCGGGCGAGAACCAATCCCCGTGGCAGCAAGTGCCGGATTGGTTTGAAACACAGGATTGAAAAAGTGTGTGACAGAGTCTTTGGCGAAGCTGTTGCGATCGAAATAAGAGGTCAAGTCCACCATGCCAACTGTCAGGCGCACATTGGACAGCCCTTCTGGGCTTAGGGTGACATACAGTTCATTGACATCAAACCCGACATCTTCTGAGTCAGTGAAGTCATCGCCTGTCACCAGATCAAGCGTTGCACCAAACAGCAAATTGGGCGTTACCGGATATGCTCCTGTAAGGCGCAGCCGCGCGGAAGAATCGCCGTCTTGCAGAATGTAGGCTGCCTGTGCTCGGACGATCGGTGTGCCTAACACTTGGCTGTCTGCTTCTATGCGGCTGTCGCTGCTGGATGGGGGCGCTTGGCTACTGGTTTGGGCATTGAGCGTTTCAGCGGGGGGGTTGGAGGTGAATTCTGCTGCGGATTGTGCTGGGGGTTGGGCTGCGGATTGTGCTGGGGGTTGGGCTGCGGGTTCTGCTGCAGGTTGTGCTGTGGATTCCAGCGTCACTTCCGAAGTAGGCAACGTTTGATCAGCGATCGCTGTGGGTGTGTATAAGTTCTCCGGATCAGAGCTGACTTCAGCAGGCTGCAAGCTGGGCAAGAATGTGCTATCTGCAGCCCCAATTTCGACTAGGGCTGTATCCGTCGCATTCGTCACGCTGGCATCAACTGGGGTTACATCTGTTTCAGTTATTTCAGTCGCGCTAGCGTCTGCTGCTGTATCGCCTGCCGCAGTCAAATCTGGTTGAACTGTTAGAGAAAATTCGGGAATTGCTGCTGTATTCTCATCGGTTGCAGATGGGCTAGTTTGGGTAGCTTGGGCAGGGTTGCTATCGAGTCCGATGCCGATCAGAGTGGAAATTGCGCCGACTAGCAGTAGATGACTAAGCCGGATTATGTTAGAGGGTTCAAGACGTTCAGGGTGAGTCGCTTGGGGACACATTGTTTCTACCACAGAATTCTGAAACAGTTCCAATTGGAGCGCACCAAACCCCCTTGCAAATTGCTAGATCATGCAGATGGCTACCCGGTTGAATAACCCTGATCACCCTTGCAAACATAGGTATGGATGCGCCCAGCGGGTAGAGGCGTTTGCTGCATTAATCAGGATTCATCCTGTTAACAACGTTGATGCCTACCCCAAAAAGCTTTGGCGGAATGCTTGTCAGTTTGCAATTTTAAGTAAATAGCTCAATACAAACGAGACAGGCTTCCTTGCGTGAGACGTTGCAACGATATTTCTGATGCAAATTAATCAGAAATGCTAGATTCCAATGCTGGTTCTAGTTAAAGCTGCGACCGTAGATAAAATTTTTGATGCAATACCCCTAACTTGTTTTACGAATCAGGGTAGACGCGCTCAGGATAGAAATGGCAACAAAAAAGAATGCAAGCTGAAAAAATTGCCGATTGAGTAGAAAAAACTTCGAGCAGCAGTTGCTAAAAATCAACCAAGGGTTAAAGAATCGGCTTTAGATCGTATCAGATTTTGTGACAGCTTCTTCACCGCTTTTTGGCGTGAACTATCCTTTCATCTGGCTGAATTCTATTCAGTCTTAACGCAGTCCAATTAAGGAATGTGTAAGCAATTTTAAGGTTTTATGTGAAGGCAACACAAACTTTACTGGAACGACGATATATTGTATCCTAAAATACAAAAGTCTTCACTGCAGCCAGGCGACTGTAATAAATATCGAGGAAGAAATACCGAGACGAAACTCGACGTTTTCTGGCAGGAAGCAGCTAAAACCCTGCTGCTGTAGGATTAAGCTAATTGTTCTTGCCTCTAGTTTTTAGGGCATCTGCTCAAGCGGCAATGATTCTCAGAAGGGTTGTCTCCAAAGGCTTTGTTGGCAATTACTTCTCCATTCTCCGGATATGGGCGATCGTCTCAGTATAAGGAATCAGTTTGCACCAGCCTTGACTTCGCCAGGCTCTTAGCTATTTAGCTAATTTGCGGTAGAGCGGTTGGAATTATCTTATCTTTACGGTTGAGGCTGGGATCTTTATCAATCTCCTACAGCGGCATCTGTAAAAATTGGTAGTCTTAAGGTGAAAGTGAGGAGCGTTGTTATCTAAGTAGCTTAATTTGCGGCTAATAGCTTAACTTACAGCTAAGGCTGTGTTGCTTTCAGCAAATTTGACAGATCGACCAATAAATCGATTTAAAGAATGCATTACTACCTAATGAATTCACTAGGCTCGGAGTTTAAAGCTCAAGCGCAGTGAATTTCTGCTCCGATTAAAAAGGGTAGTCATCTGCCAACAAGACGTAGCCTGATTTATTAGATCTGCCATTCTACTTTTCTTTTGAGTTAAAGCAAGATTAAACGCAATTTCTGTTGCTCGAATGCCGGAGGCTATTTGCCCCTGTGCAATCATTTTTTAGAGTTGCGGGGTGCATTCTAGCGAGTTGAGATCGGCTTTTACCCATCTCAAACAAACTTCGATTTTTGTAAGGCGCACTGTCAATTTTGCCTTCTCCCCACCTCCTTAGAATTGAGCCGGAGCATCGTCATGAACACTCTCCCCGTGGGCACATATAAGCCTTCTCAAAAACTGCACCCCCTTAGCCTAATTGCTCAACTCAACAGCCGCCAAACCAATGGCTGTTTGCAGGTGATGAGCAATACAACAACCTGGGCAATCTATCTGGAACACGGTAAGATTCTCTACACTTCCAACACTGTTGATCCATTTGGACGGCTTGATCGCCAACTCCGCCGTCTCAGTAGCCAGGTTCCCAGTTTGGTGAGTGCAGTGCGAGTTCAGGTGCGCCTGCTGTTTGAGAACAACTCAGACAATCACTTGCCCCACGGTCGAGATTATGAGGCGATCTGCTGGCTCGTAGAACAGCAGCACCTTACTCCAGAGCAAGCCGTTGGACTTATTGAAGAACTGGCAAAAGAGGTGCTGGAATCATTCCTAGTTGTGCAAACGGGCAGCTACGAACTGATCGAGCAAGACCTCCTCAGCGGTTTTCCCAAATTTTGCCAACTTGATCCGCGTCCTTTAGTAGAACACTGCCAAACGAATCTTCGCCGCCGCTCGACGGGGCAATCCAGCATCGCTGCGCGAACGCTTAGCTCCAATCTGCAGAGCCGCATCCAGAATCCTGCTGCCAACCCAAGCCAAGATGTTGCTCAAGGTTCTCAGCCGCAGGGACAGTCTGCCTATCGTCCGCCTGCTCCGCGTCCGGCTGATGGTTCTGGCAAAACAACCTTCACGATCGCCTGCATCGACGACAGCCCAACTGTGCTGCAAGCCATCAACTCCTTCCTGGATGACAAAAGCTTCTCAGTTGTGCTCATCAACGACCCAATCAAAGCGCTGATGCAGGTGATCCGCACCAAGCCAGATCTCATCTTGCTTGATGTCACCATGCCTAATCTAGACGGCTACGAGCTTTGCTCACTGCTACGAAAGCACCCCAGCTTCAGACAAACCCCAATCATCATGGTGACAGGCAACACCGGCTTCATCGATCGCGCAAAAGCCAAACTGGTGGGCGCATCGGGGTATTTGACTAAGCCTTTCACACAGCCTGACTTAATTAAGATGGTGTTCAAACACTTGAACTAGGCAAGCCAGGAGTGAGAGCACAAAATTTGTCTCCTTCGTTTGCTCAATCTCCGGATTCAAGCTTTTATCCCTGAAATATGTAGCTGCAATCAGAAATTGAGTTGCCCTGAGCAGTCTTTTAACAGCATCAAACCACTTGATCTTTTGATCCTTTTAGGTCGTTACAGGATATTGAGAATGAGTACCACGTTAATGGACACGATTCTAGTCGTTGAAGACACTCCATCAGAAATGGAGCTGATGAGCTATTATCTTCGGGAAAGTGGCTACTTTGTGATCAATGCAGTTAGCGCTAAGGAAGCCTTGAATAAAGCGATCGATCAAAAGCCAGATGTCATTATCACAGATGTGGTAATGCCTGGAATGAGTGGTTTTGAGCTTTGTCGCAGCCTCAAAAAAAACCCGGCAACAGAAACGACACCGATCGTTATTTGTACCTCCAAGAATCAGGAAATTGATCGGCTGTGGGGAATGAAGCAAGGCGCAGATGCGTATATTACCAAGCCGTTCACTAGAGAACAGCTTGTGCGCGTGATTAAGTCTGTCGCCAATTAGCAAAAAAGTGGGGGAAGCCAGCCTTTGCGTCTGTTGCTTACGCCCCATCCAAGTCATTCTCCTCTCCTCTGTTCCCCCATTCTGTCTCCTTCCCCCTCTATGACTTCTTCTGCGATCGCCCCTGCCAGTAGCCTGCATAAAGCTGGGGAAACTTATCTCAAATTTCATCTATCGCGGCAAATTCCGGCTGTGCTGTCGATGCGGTATATCCAAGAGGCAATGATCTTGCCATCGCGCCGCCTAACGCCAATGCCCAACGTGCCTGCACCCATGATGGGATTGATGAACCGCCGTAGCCGCGTCATTTGGGTGGTTGATCTAGCACAGCTTCTGGGGCTTGCCGTGTTCGATGCCGCTAGCAGCCAGCAGTACACATTGATATTGATCCAGGTAGGATCTGTGCCGCTGGGATTGGCAGTCTACCAGGTGGAGGGCATCATGCGGCTAGAAGCAGACACAATCCAATCGCCCGTCGGTCAGGTTTCAACAACGCTACTGCCTTATCTACGCGGTTGTGTTTTGCAGCAGCAAACAAAAGAAGTGCTGCTGGTACTGGATGCTGAAGCGATCGCCCAATCTCCCGTCCTCCAAACTCGAAACTCGTGATATGACCCTCCACCCTCGTCAAGCTCCTTCCAATCGGACTTCCGCAGAAGATTCGCTGTCGGCTGCCAACGGCTCTGTTAACGGCTCAGTGAATGGCACAAATTCTAATGAAAGCGTTACCCAGGATGTAATTGCAAGTACAAACGGCACAAACCAGCCCGCTCCGCTGGTTAGCAACAAAGCTGTCTTTTATCCTGGCGTTTCTGCCAGCACAAAGGCTGAAGGTTCACGGTTGCGCTGGTTTTATGAACAACCCATCCGCCGCAAGCAGCTGATCGCGCTGATTGCCTCTGAGGTAATTTCGATCGTTGGTCTGGTGGGGGTAGGGACTTGGTTAATTATCCGCAGCGGTCATGCGCAGCTAGTAAACCAGTCACAGACTGAACTTGCCGTCACCGATCTGGCATACAACACTAAACTCAATCAGATAGGTTCCAGCTTCCGGGAGCAGGTTGGCAATTCTGCCGTAGTGCAAGCAGCCCGAGACAGCGCTGCCGGACGATCGCTCTCTGCAGATACCCGCTCTCGCCTGCAAGACCTGCTTGCCAACGAAGTAGCAGCTCGCGACATTGAATATGCGACGCTGGTGGGCACTGATTTAAGAATCATTGCCAATGCCAACAAAAATCGGGCAGGTGATCGATTTGATCCGGAAGGATTGGTGGGCACTGTGCTCGCCAATCCACGCCAAGTTAAAACGAGTGCAATTGTTACCTGGTCGGAGCTAGAAAAGGAAGCACCATCGCTCCCCGAAGGATTCAACGAACAAGATTCGCTAATTCGCTATGTGGTCACGCCTGTTAAAGATCCAGATAGCGGGGCGACGATCGGTGCGCTGGTAGCAGGTGATGTCGTCAATAGCAAAACGCCGATTGTTGAGGGAGCGCTGCAGACATTTAAGAATGGCTACAGCGCTGTTTATCAGCGTGAAGCAACCGGAAATTTTTCGCTCTCTAGCTCGCTATATCTGCAAGACGAAGCAGACCTAGAGCAAGCAGAATCGGGCGTACGGCTCCCTAATACAGACCTGCTGCAAGCTGCCGTTAGCGCTGAGGGTGAAGTTGTCAGCGATCGCGTTGAGATCAACGGCGAAACCTACACGCTGTCGATGCAGGCATTGAATGACTTCAAAGGGCAGCCTGTGGCCATTTTGGCACGCGGCACGTCCGAAGCGGCGCTAAACCAAACTCTACGAGATAGCCTGCTGCTGCAACTTGTGATTGCAGCAATTGCAATCATCCTTGATGTGTGGCTGGCAGTAATTTTAGGACGCTCAATTGTGAGTCCGATCCAAACGCTCAGACGGGCAACCCAGAAGTTTACGGAGGGCGATCGACAAGCCAGAGCCGAAGTTTTTGCGCGGGATGAAGTCGGCGAACTGGCAATTGCCTTTAACGATCTAGCAGACACGATGGTGGCAAGTGAGTCAATGCTACAGGAGCAAAGCCGTCGCCAAGAGTTGGTAACCAGCCGTGCCAAAATGCTTACCGATGTGACGCTGCAGATCCGGCAATCGCTAGACGCCAAAAAGATTTTGTCAACCTCTGTGGAAGGGGTGCGAGCACTTCTTCAGGTTGATCGGGTGCTGATCTACAGGTTTGCACCTGACTACAAGAGCGGCGAAATTACGGCAGAGTCTGTGGGCGAGGGATGGGTGAAAGCACTCGGTCAGACAATTCACGACCCGCTGCTTCCAGGTTCAGTTGAGCGCTTCCGCAGCGGCAAGATCTCTAAAATCGAAGATTTGGCAACAGCAAATCTAAGCCGCTGCCACTGTGAGATTTTGGAGCGGCTGGAAGTGCAAGCCAATCTGGTGTCGCCGATCATCACGGGTGATACGCTAATTGGCTTGCTCTGCGCCCACCAGTGTTCTGGTCCACGCGTCTGGGAGCAAGAAGATATCGACCTGATGCAGCAGCTCACCACGCAGGTTGGCTATGCGCTAACGCAAGCCAAGCTGTTGCAGCAGCAACAAGCCATCGCCTACCAAGAGCAGGAAGCAAACCGCATCATCTCGCAGATGCGGCGGTCGCTGAAGCGGGAGGACATTTATTCCACCGTGGTCAACAATTTGCGCGAATCGCTGAAAACAGATCGTGTGGCGCTCTATCTGTTTAACGAGAAATGGGAAGGCACCTTTGTTGCAGAATCAGTCGATTCTCGCTATCCAACTGCGCTCTACTCCACAATTGCCGATCCTTGCTTTGCTGAGAAGTTTATCGAGCCGTATCGCTTGGGACGTGTCAAAGCCATCAATGACATCTACGAAGCCGAGTTGACACCTTGCCACATCGGGCAGCTAGAGCCACTCAAAGTCAAAGCCAATCTCATCGCTCCCATCCTGGCTCAAAAAGAGCTAGCTGGTTTGTTGATTGCCCATCAGTGCGATGCCCCTCGAGTTTGGCAAGAAGGCGAAATTAACTTGATTCGCGAGGTGGCATCTCAGCTCGGCTTTTCGCTGGATCAAGCAGATCTGTTTGCGGAGCGGGAGGAAGCCCGTCTTGCTGCAGAAGCACTGTCAGAAGAACAGCGCCAGCAGCGCGAATCTTTGCAGATCCAGCTGATTAACCTGCTGACGGATGTTGAAGGCGCAACGCGGGGCGATCTCACGGTGCGGGCAGATGTCACGGCTGGCGAAATTGGTACAGTTGCCGACTTCTTCAACTCGATTGTAGAGAGCCTGCGGCAAATCGTTGCCAAAGTCAAAGAATCTGCTGAGCGTGTCAACGTTTCACTGGGCGAGAACGAAGGAGCGATTCATCACTTAGCCGATGAAGCACTACGCCAAGCTGAGGAAACTACGCGCACCCTCAACTCAGTGGAGCAAATGACCCGATCGATGCAGGTAGTGGCAGATAGCGCTCATCAAGCGGCACAGGTTGCTCGTAACGCTTCCCAAACAGCAGAAGCAGGCGGCACAGCGATGGATCTGACCGTGCGAAATATCCTGGCGCTGCGCGAAACCGTTGGCGAAACGGCAAAGAAAGTGAAGCGCCTCGGTGAATCGTCGCAGCAGATCTCCAAAGTGGTTTCGTTGATTAACCAAATCGCTATGCAAACCAACCTGCTGGCGATCAACGCAGGCATTGAAGCGGCCCGTGCCGGAGAAGAAGGGCAGGGCTTTGCGGTGGTGGCAGAAGAAGTGGGCGAACTGGCTGCCCGCAGTGCTGCCGCAACTCAGGAGATCGAAAAGATTGTTGATACGATCCAGCGCGAAACCACTCAGGTGGTGGAAGCTATGGAGCAAAGCACCGCCCAAGTGGTTGAGGGAACGCAGCTCGTAGAAGATGCCAAAGACAGCCTCGGTCAAATTCTGGAAGTTTCCCGTCAAATCGACGATCTGGTGCAGTCTATCTCCAGTGCCACTGTCTCTCAAGTAGAAACCTCTGGCGTTGTTGCTCAGCTAATGAAACAAATTGCCGCTATCTCCGAAGAAACCTCCAACTCCTCTCGCCAAGTCTCCCGCGCTTTGCGGCAAACGGTAGAAGTGGCTCAGGAGCTGCAGGCATCGGTGGATGAGTTCGAGGTGGGCAACTTGTAGCGTTCAGATGGTGTAACCCGCTGTCTGAGTGCCAAAATTCTCTAGGAAGCATCACTTTATGTCACAGGATAAGGAACTTGAAATTCGGCTTCAGTTTCTCGATGAAGCGCAGGAGTACCTGGGGGTGCTGGATGCGGCGCTATTGGGCTTGGCATCAAGCGGCGTTGATATTGACAAGGTGAATGCAGCCCTGCGATCGGCTCACTCCATCAAAGGAGGAGCAGGCATGATGGGTTTCCAAACCTTGAGCGAAATGGCACACCGCCTAGAAGACTCATTCAAGGTTTTGAAAGTTCAGCGCCATACTGTTGATGCAGATGCAGAGCTAGAAGGCTTGTTGCTCAACGCTGTTGATTGCTTGCGGCAGGTGATCGTCTACGACCGGGCAGCTACTTCACAGTCCGGTGATAGCAGCGCATCCACCGACTTCCACTGGCTAGAGCAACATGCCACTCCCATCTTTGAGCGGCTACATGACCGCTTAGGCGATCCAGAAGCCGAAGATGCCAACTCGATTCTTTCTCCGGAAGAAGGGCAAGAAATCATCCCAATGCTGTTCCAAACGGAAGTAGAGGGCTGCTTGATCCGGCTGGAATCGGTGATTGAGGAGCAGTCGCCCTGCCTGCGCGAGGAAGTAGAGATTTTGGCGCAAGAGCTAGGCGGACTGGGCGAAATGCTGCAGCTCACTGCTTTTAGCCATCTTTGCGTTTCTGTAGCACAGGCGATTATGGCTGCCCCAGCTGAGCAAGTGGCAGAGGTAGCGCAGCTAGCGCTGCAAACGTGGCGGCGATCGCAAGCGCTTGTGCTCACAGGAAATTTTGAGGCACTACCCAGTGCGCTAGATGGACTCAGCTTTGAAGTAGAGCCAATAGAGCTAGTAGAGCCAGCCTGGATGGATTGGGAAGCGGCTGAGATCACAGAATCATTGTTCGGTCCGGTCTCTGAGGTGGCTCAAGACTCTGAGGCTGGATTTGATCCGGTTTCTGAGTTCGACCAAGCTGCTGAGGCTGAGGTGCCTCAATCTGAGTTCGAGCTGGACTCTGAGGTGGCTCAAGCTTCTACATTTGATCCGGTTTCTGACTTTGGTTCGGTTTCTGGCTTTGATCCGGTTTCTGACCCTGCTTCAGTCTCTGACGCTGCTTTGGTCTCTGAAGTTGCCCAAGTTTTTGAAGCGCAAGGTTTTGAGGTACAAGACTTTGAGACACAAGACCTTGGGACTCAAGACTTTGGGGCAGCAGCGATCGCAGATGATTTTGCAGAAGTGACGATCGCAGATTCAGAAGTTGTGCCATTGTACTCTGCGTACTCTGAAACTGAAGCAAACCTTACTGAAGCAGAAGTTATTTCTGAAGTCGTTCCCTCAGACCTTTCCCAGCCGGGCAGCCAGCGCTCCCAGCTACAGGCTCCACCAGTACGGTCGCAGCAGCCGATCATGACGGCCGGCAAAGTGACTGAATTTCGGGTGCCTGAAGTCAGTTTAGACTCAGCCACTGTAAGAGAAGCGCCTGAAAATTCGGTGCGTGTCTCCACCAAGCAATTAGACCAGCTCAATGATCTATTTGGTGAACTGACCATTGAACGGAATGGCTTAGATCTGCACCTGAAGCGGTTACGCAACCTAGCCGTTTCCCTGACTCAGCGGGTACAAATTTTAGAACAATCTAATTCCGAACTGCGGGACGCCTACGATCGCATTACTCATCAGCCCGATTCCCGTTTCTCGTTACCCGACTGGCGATCGCCCCATGCCTCGCAGGTTGGCAACGGCACTCCGCCCACTGCTAACCCTTCTAGCGCAGTGCTGCACCGCTTCGACAGCTTAGAAATGGATCGCTATGACGATCTCCATCTGCTGTCTCAAGAAGTAATGGAAACCATTGTCCAGATTCAGGAGATCAATAGCGATATTGAGCTGAGCCTAGACGACACCGAACAAACCTCTAGAGAACTCAACAAAACCTCTCGCCAGCTCCGCACGAAGCTGAACCAAGTGCGGATGCGTCCCCTCTCTGATATTACCGATCGCTTTCCTAGAGCAATCCGTGAGCTGTCTCTGCAATACCACAAGCCCGTGCAGCTTCAGATTCATGGAGCCAATACACCGATCGATCGCAATGTGTTGGAAGCCTTGAGCGATCCGCTGCTGCACCTGCTGAGAAATGCCTTCGATCATGGCATCGAGGCTCCCCAAATCCGCCGTGAGCGGGGCAAAGCTGCAGAAGGGCTGATCGAAATCCGCGCCTTTCACCGCAATAACCGCACGGTTATCACCCTGCGGGACGATGGTGGCGGTATCCCGCTAGAGAAGATCCGGGCTAAAGCGCGGCAAATGGGACTCGATGAGATGCTACTCGCGGCTGCCAGCGACGAGGAACTGCTGTCGCTAATCTTTGAGCCGGGCTTTAGCACGAACGACGAAGTGACTCCTCTCTCAGGTCGGGGGGTGGGGATGGATGTGGTGCGCGATCATCTCCGGCAAATCCATGGCGAAATAAAGGTAGACACACAGCCTAACGTGGGTACAACCTTCACGCTGTCGGTTCCCTTTACGCTCTCAGTTGCCCGCGTTCTGATCGCCGAAAGCAACGGCATGCTAATGGCATTTCCCATCGACGCGATCGAAGAAATGCTGCTGCTGCCCCCAGAGCAGGTGATTACCACTGCAGGCAGCGAAGCCTTCACCTGGGAAGGAATTATGGTGCAGCTCATTCGCCTCTCGCGCTGGCTAGAGTTTCGCCGTACCTACCCACCCGAAGGACTAGATACTCAGGCGTCGATCTCTGTACCCACTGTGCTGCTGCTGTCGCAGGGCAATCAAATTGTCGGGCTACAGGTCGATCGAAGCTGGGGCGAGCAAGAGGTCGCCATTCGCAGAGTTGAAGGCGGTTTACCGATGCCTCCGGGCTTCTCTAACTGCACCATCCTCGGTGATGGGCGCGTCGTTCCGCTGGTCAACTTACCTGAGCTACTGCGTTGGATCGCTAGCTGCGAACGGTCACAAGCCGATGCCGTCTCCTATCCCACTGCCCCACTGCTGCCCACCGCCCGCCCCGACACCCCCCTCTCTAGCTCATTCCCCCCCGAATTTTCGAGTTACACGCCCGAACGCCCGCCCACTATTCTAATCATCGACGACTCAATCAATGTTCGTCGCCTGCTGGCGCTCACCCTTGAAAAAGCTGGATACCAGGTTGCCCAAGCCAAAGACGGACAAGATGCCCTCGACAAGCTTAGTGCCGGGTTGCAGGTTAATGCAGTCATCTGCGATATTGAAATGCCCCGGCTCGACGGCTACGGCTTCCTTGCCAAAGTTAAATCCAGCCCACCGCTAGAGAGTATCCCTGTTGCCATGCTCACCTCTCGCAGCGGCGAGAAACACCGACAGCTTGCCATGAATTTGGGAGCCAGTGCTTACTTCTCCAAACCTTACAACGAACAAGTGTTACTGCAAACGCTAGGAACTTTGGTGGAGTAATTCCTCTGAGCAATTTAGAGCAAATTTGAAGCAATTGCTCCAGCCTCCTTCCATAGTCTCGCCTACCGTAGATTTCTTATGCCAACTTCATCCTGCATTGGACGACTAAATCTCCATGCCGGCAAACTTTGAGCAGTTCAAAACCTCCCCACCAATGGAAAATTTAGAGGGGAAAGCCTCAAGCCTAAAACCAAAAATTTGTGTAGACACCGTAGCATTGCTCCGCATAAGCAAGCCGCAGTTCTTCTTCAGCCCTTCCTATGTCCTCCGCCCTTTCTTACCGCCTTGCGAATCGCCGGGTTGAAGCCACCCAGAAGCTGATTGTGTTTTACATTCAGCAAGAGTGGTTTGCTTTGCCAATTCAGGCGGCTGAAAGAGTATTGGAAGTGGAACAAGTTTATGGTGCGCCTACAGGCAATGGGCTACAGTTCACACATTATCGAGATCGAGAAATTTTGGTAATCGATGCGGCTCAGCGCATTTTTGGTAACCAAAATGCCGAAGCGGAGCAATTCTCCTCTGGAGATACGCTACCGCGCCTGCAGGCATCCTCGCATACGGCAGCTCAGCCTTTGCCCCGCCCCTCTTTTCTGCTGATTCTGCAGAACGGCACACAGAACGTTACGCAGGAACGAGTAGGTATTCCTTTGTATACACCGCCTTCACTTCAGCAGGTACCGCTATCTGCGTTTAAGCCATTGCCTTCTGCTTATCTAGCAGAAGGAGCTATCCAGTGTGTCAGTGCTTTGGTTGTTGTGGCGGATCAGCCCCCAATGTTTCTGCTCAATCCTGATCTGCTGCTACAAACTCTGTCGCGATCGCTTCCCCCCAGATTTTGATGAACATCCAGACACTACTTACTACTGTTGCAATTCTTGCTGCTATCCTGCCTTTAGCGATCCATCTGTCTGAAAGGTTTGCGCCGCAGCCCGTCCAGCCATCGTCTGCTCAAGCAGCAGGCGCCGATACAGAACAGCCACGATTGCTGCCTCCCGATGGATTAAGAGGCGATGCAGCACAGCAACGGCTGACAGAAAATAATCGCTGTGTACAGTGCGACTTAACCAAAGTCGATCTGCACGACCAAGATTTGAGCCGTGCAGATTTGACGCAGACCGATCTAAGCCAAGCCAACCTCACGAATACAAAACTGATTAACGCGCTCCTCCCCAACGCCAACCTGCAGCAAGCCAACCTAACGCAGGCACATCTTTATGGAGCCGATTTGAAAGAAGCCGATCTGCGCCGCGCTGTCCTCAGTCAAGCAGAACTACTTAGCAGCAGCCTCTCCAGAGCCGACCTCCGCAATGCTAGTCTGCAGCAAGCAGAACTGCGAGATGCAGACCTCACCTTTGCCAAGCTGCATAACGCCAACCTACAGGATGCGAGTCTTTATGGGGCGCTCCTTCAAAACGCCGACCTGAGTGGAGCCGATCTGAGTGGAGCCGATTTGCGCTATGCCAATCTATCACGGGCAAACTTGGAAAACGCCAATCTAAACAATGCACGGTTAGATTTTGCAATCATGCCGGATGGCAAAGGGTACACTGGGCAACCCAGGTATTAAAACTCTCCGGTGGGAGAAGACAAAAGACAGAAGGTAGAGGGCAGAAGGTAGATGAATCCTTCTGCCCTCTACTTTTGCCAAACCAGCTTGGGTTGAGTTAGCTCTGGTGTCCTTCTTGAGAAAGTTTGCTTCTAGGAAATTTCTCAAGAAGGACAAGTTTTTACACGAAAACGATTTCAATCTAAGCGCAGAGCGCTATAACTAAGCTTGCAACTATAGCTTGCGGCAAACAATACGGGGTCTGCTAGATTTGGAGTTATGGTTAGGGTGGACTGCTTTATAGATAGCTCCTGGATGTAAACCTCTTACTCTTGGGTAGTTATGGTTAAGGTGAACTGTTTATAGATAGCTCCTGGATGTAAACCTCTTACTCTTGGGTGAGGAAGATCCGATGAAAGCTTGTGTAGAATCTTGCATAGGTAATAAAACTTAATTATATAACTGTCCGAGTTGTTAACTTCGGTTTAGAGAAAATGCAAGACCGGATCATCAACGTCCTATTAGTGGAGGACGACGAAGTCGATGTGATGAATGTGAGGCGGGCATTCAAGAAGAACAATATCACGAACCCGCTTTATGTAGCCTCTAATGGACTGGAAGCGCTGGCAATGCTGAGAGGCAGTGCAGAGAAAGCTGCCTCTGTTCCTTTTAGCCGTCGTCTAGTCTTGCTTGATCTAAATATGCCCAGAATGGGCGGTATAGAGTTTTTGCATGAGCTGCGGGCTGATTCTCAGCTGAGGATGACTCCTGTGATCGTCCTGACCACCTCTAACCAGGACAAAGATCGTGTGGAGGCGTATAACCTCAATGTAGCGGGATATATTCTTAAACCTGTTACCTTCTCTAACTTTGCAGAAGTAATGGCAACGCTAAATAGATACTGGGCCCTCTGCGAAATGCCTCATGAGGGCTAGAAGTGTCAGCATGAAAGTGGGGTAGAGATATCCTCCTTTGAGCAGATCAAGATTCTAAAAAATCTCTCCATTATAGTACTAATGCCGTAGCAGAAGGTTGCCCTGGCTGCCTCCTTCGCATGAAATATTATTCATCCCTCTAAAGTCAGATCATGAAAACCGGATAGTGAATTAAGCATTTATTTTTATATCTCCTAAGAGGTGGGTTCCACCTGTGTCTCCACCTGCAATTGCCTTAATTTGCCGGAATTTAGCAGCTTAACCGTTCTAGATGGCTAAATTCAGGAGCAGGTACATGTAGGAGAATTGAGGCGGCGGTTGTGCAAACTCTGTGTGAGCTGCAGGTTTATGGAAGAAGCTTTGAAAATTTTGATTGTAGACGACGATGAAGTCGATCGCATGGCGCTCCGGCGGCTGCTTAAATCTGCAGGAATTAAAGCCGAAACAGTCGAAGCTTACGACTGTGCCATGGCCATTTCAGAAGTAAAAGATAAAAAATTTGACTGCGCTTTTATTGATTACCGGCTGCCCGACATGGACGGGCTAGGGCTGGTGCAGCAGCTCCGAGGCAGCAACGTCAAGATGCCGTTGATCATCCTTACCGGACAAGGCGACGAACAGATCGCCGTTGAGCTAATGAAAGCGGGCGCTTCGGACTATATTGCCAAGGGGCGGCTTTCTCCAGAAGCTTTGGCGCAGGTTTTGCGTAGCGCTGTGCGGCTTTATCAAGCGCAGCAGCAGGCAGAGTTAGCAGAGCAGCAAAAAGAGCAGCTAGCGCGGCAGCGTGAGGATTTTGTCTCTCGCCTCACGCACGATCTACGAACGCCATTGGTAGCAGCCGATCGCATGCTCAGCCTGTTTCAGGAAGGTGCATTTGGAGATATTTCGCCCGAGATGCAAGAGGTGCTAGTCACCATGGTTCGCAGCAATCAAAACCTGCTGCAAATGGTAAACACCATCTTAGAAGTGTATCGCCATGATGCAGGTCGAAAAACTCTCAACTTCGAGGCTTGCGGACTGCGCGATGTGATTACTCAAGTTTTGCAAGAACTCTCGCCACTAGCGCAAGAGCGCAGCTTGGACATGAAGCTAGATGCCGACGATCAAACGAAAGGCATCGTTCAGGGCGACTGTATGGAACTGCGGCGTTTATTGATAAACCTAGTTGGAAACGCTATTAAGTTTACTGACAAAGGATCTGTAACCATTCGTTTAACCGAAGATCATCGCCCCTTCCGAAAAGAGGGTGAACAAGTTGCACAGCTGGTGCGCTGTGCAGTCGTTGAGGTAGAAGATACCGGAGCCGGAATTTCGGCGGAAGATCAAGCAACACTGTTTGAACGATTCCGGCAGGGAAACCACAAACGATCGGGAAGTGGCTTGGGGATGTATCTCTCCCGACGAATTGTGGAAGCGCATAATGGCTCGATCGAGGTCAAGTCCCAGTTGGGCAAAGGCAGCTTATTCATCGTTTGCTTACCCATTAGTTAGGATCAGAGTCCTAGCTAAGGTGGTAACCCCAGCTAGGACACTAGAGTGCGCTGTTGCTTTTAACTGCAGTACTTCAAATTTCTTCGAGTTGAGCCTCAATACCCTTCTCTTGAAGCACATTTTTTGCCTGCAAAACTTCTTCAGCATTGCCTTCGAGGAAAATTACGTATCTTTGGGTACGGCTGATGTAATCTGCTCCTGCGTCCCCTTTAACGACCTGAGCACCTGCAACCGCCGCAATTAACGCACCGCCCGCGGTACCAACTGCACTTCCAGCCAGACTTACTCCCAGCAAATGCTGGAGCGGGTTTAAATCACCAAAAACGCCGCTGGCTAAGCTGAAATAGCCCAGCACAAAGCCCACTAAGGTGCCAAATACAGTCCCGACAAGCGCTCCACCTCTGGCGCTTTCAGCAAGCTTGGTTTCTTTGACGGCAGGCGGCAGCGATTGGGACACGATCGAAAGCTGCCGGTCTGCAAATCCAGACTGAAGCAGCACGTCCTTTGCGTGTTCTGCACTCGGCTGTTCGGGAAACGCCGCAACGGGGTAAGAATGGCTACGATCAAGCTGTTGCATTTTGCGGCTCTCTATCTCTTTCGTCTTTGCTTGAACTAGCCTACAAAGGTTGCTAAAGCCGTTCACCTATAGAAAGAAGGACTCAGCGGATTCAAAAGATGGAGACCAAAATAGTCGCTGAGCCTTCAAGTTTGCGTTTACAGTGAAATGCAGCAGAATCAACAAAGCTGGGGCTTTTGCTACAGCCCCGAGGTACGATTTTAGGGGGTATATCCCCTTCTAGTTCCACGGGCAACATTGGCTTTGAGAGGCGTAGCAATGGCAAGAGTAGCGGGTAAAGCTTGCATCGTAACAGGAGCGGGTTCGGGAATTGGCAAGGCGATCGCTGAACGGCTAGCGGAAGAAGGTGGCAGCGTGCTTTGTGTCGATATTAATTCTGAAACGGCTGCTGCAGTCGCCCAGCAGATTCAGCAAAGCGGCGGAACTGCTGCCGCAATGGCAGCCGATGTGAGTGATTCAACGCAGGTTGATGCCTTTGTGCAGCGCTGCCTAGAGCTCTATGGAAAAATTGATGTACTCGTCAACAATGCTGGCGTGAATATTCCTGGCGTTTTGCATGAAGTGCCCAATGAGGTGATCGACAAGACGCTGAACGTGAATGTGAAAGGAGCGATCTATGGCTGTCGGGCAGCACTTCCGCATATGCTACGGCAGGGCGGCGGTTCCATTGTCAATATCTCTAGCGTAAATGGATTGGTTTCTGAACCATTTTTGGCGGTGTACTCTGCCTCCAAAGGGGCGATCGTCATGCTAACGAAAGGGGTGGCGCTGGATTACGCTAAACAAAAAATTCGCTGCAATGCTATCTGTCCGGGTTGGGTTGATACGCCCATTAACTATGCTCACGCTGAGATGCTGGGCGGTTTGGACAAGGTTTATGCCTCAATTGACTCTTTCCAGCCGATTGGTCGTCCGGGGGAGCCGCGTGAGATCGCCCACTTGGCGCTATTTCTGGCATCAGACGAAGCTTCTTTTATTACAGGGGCGATCATCGCTGCCGATGGCGGCATGACGGCTCAATAGAGTTTTGCTGCAAAAATAAATAGTCCTGTCGCGCTATGATTCCACACGAATTTATTAAATTTGCTATAATCGTTTGATAGCAAAGTGCGGGGCTGTAACGGTTTCGACGTTTTGGCGAACGAGACTTTGTGATGCAGGTCGAGAGTGAGTCTCCTCTCGCAAATCCAAGGCTCAAACAGTGTACATGCGAACAACATCGTACCCTTTGCTCGTAAGCAAGCACTAGTTGCTGCCTAAAAACCTCTCATAGGTTCGAGCTTCTGCAGTTTGACTCCGTTAAGGACTGTGGAACTACCCCCAACGGATGCTTCAGCTAGCCACCTCTGGTTGGCTACTGACTAAGACTTTACCAGAGAATCCCATCGCTTGGGATAAGAGGCGATCCCCGCTTCGAGGGTAACCGAAGCTAAACCTGTGAATGAATGGAGTCCTAATAACCATGGCGGACACGGGTTCGACTCCCGTCAGCTCCATGAAAAATACCGCCGCTGCCTAGGCAGCGGCGGTATTCTTTTGCGCCTTGTAAACTACAGCAAATACAGCAAGATAAATAGCACAATCCAGATCACATCCACAAAGTGCCAATACAGCTCGGCGGCTTCCACGCCAAAGCGATGCTCTTCGGAATAGTGATCGGCTTTGCGCGAGCGCCACAGCACTGCCAAGATTAAACAAACGCCCAGCAGCACGTGCAGCCCGTGAAAACCCGTGAGCACATAAAAGGTGCTGGCATAGAGATTAGTTTTTAAGCCAAACTCCAGATTGTTATATTCAAAAACCTGTCCTGCTAAAAACACGATGCCCATCAGCGCTGTGATCGCAAACCAAAGCCGCAAGCCTTTGACATCGTTCTTTTTAATGGCTGCCTCGGCATTGTGAATCACAAAGCTGCTGGCGATCAGAATAACCGTGTTGATGCTAGGAAGCAGCAGTTCTCGTTCAGGAGTACCTGTAGGGGGCCAGCTAGGATACACTGCTCGGAACGTGAGATACGCCGCAAACAAACCCAGAAAGATCATACTTTCTGCACCCAGGAAGACAAACAGCCCGAAGATGCGGTGATCGGGATGCGCCTCATGCGGATCAGCGGCAGCAGCTTCGCCGTGATAATTTAGAGCAGCTTTGGAGGGATCAACGGTGGAACCTTGCATAGACCATTAGTGGAATGAACGTCAGGGCATTGAGTGTTGGCGCTGAGTAGACCAATTTACTCAGCGCCTGTTTAAGTTGCTTAAGAACTTGGAGTGCTTGTGAGAACCTGGACATTCCCGTCTGGGGCGATTCCTGCAGGTTCAGCCGTATGCTCAACGCCATAGTCGTAGGGTCCAGACGTGAGGACGGGCAACACTTCAAAGTTTTCGATCGCGGGAGGTGAAGTCGTTTGCCATTCAAAGGTCAGCGCTCTCCAGGGGTTGTCAGGGGCTTTAGCTCCCTTAAACCAGCACCAGACGGCATTCACCAGAAACGGCACGGTCGAAACTGCCAAAATGTATGCCCCGATCGTGGCGAGCTGGTTTAGCTGAGTGAAGCGTGGATCATAAAGGGCAATACGGCGGTTCATGCCCAGCAAGCCTAGCTGATGCATCGGCATAAACGTCAGGTTCATCCCAATAAACGTCAGCACAAAATGCACTCGTCCCCAAGTTTCGTTGATCATCCGACCTGTCATCTTGGGATACCAGTGGTAGATCGCCGCATACAGCCCAAACACAGAGCCACCAAATAGCACATAGTGCAGGTGCGCCACCACAAAATAGGTATCGTGGACGTGAATATCAAACGGCACTGCCGCCAGCATCACACCGCTAATGCCGCCAATCACAAACACGGCAATGAAGCCCATCGCAAACAGCATGGCGCTGTTGAAGGAAATCTTGCCGCCCCAGATCGTTGCCAGCCAGCCAAACACCTTAATGCCTGTGGGAACGGCAATGATCATGGTGGTGATCATGAAGAACATCCGCAGCCACGCCGGCGTACCGCTGGTAAACATGTGGTGTGCCCACACGATCAAACCCAAGAACGAAATCGCCAAACTGGAATAGGCGATCGCCTGATAGCCAAACACAGGCTTGCGGGCATGCACCGGTAGAATATCTGAGATCGCCCCAAACAGCGGCAGAATCATGATGTAAACCGCCGGGTGGGAATAGAACCAGAACATGTGCTGATAGACGATCGGATCGCCGCCGCCCGTAGGGTTGAAGAAGGCAGTTCCCGCCAGCAGGTCAAAGGCGAGCAAAATCAACGCCCCTGCCAGAACGGGTGTTCCAATTAAAATCAGTGCGCCCG
The DNA here is from genome assembly GCF_014764505.1 of Phormidium tenue FACHB-886. Classification (GTDB taxonomy): domain Bacteria; phylum Cyanobacteriota; class Cyanobacteriia; order Elainellales; family Elainellaceae; genus FACHB-886. Next base: position 155,134 of record NZ_JACXWX010000002.1, on the reverse strand, counting down.
TTGCCAGCATTGACCAGCAGAACAGCGGCATTTTATTAAACGGCATCGATGGAACGCGCATCTTAATGATCGTCACCACAAAGTTGATGCCGCCTAGAATTGAAGAGGTTCCCAGCACCAGCAGGCTAAAGATCCAGATGCCTTCGCCAATTTTGCCCGTCATCAGGCTCAGCGGCGGGTAAGAAGTCCAGCCTGCTTGCGGAGCCTCAATAAAGAAGCTGGCAACCAGCGCCAAGCCCGCAGGCGGCACCATCCAAAATGCAACCGCATTCATCTTGGGGAACGCCATATCTCGCGCCCCAATCATCAGCGGAATCAAGTAGTTTGCCAGCCCTGCTCCGGCAGGAATGATCCACAAGAAGATCATGATCGTGCCGTGCAGCGTCAGCAAATTGTTATAAGTTTCTGGGCTAACAAAATCAGAGGCAGGCGTGGCTAGCTCGGTGCGAATTGCAGTCGCCAGCGCTCCGCCAATCATGTAAAAGATGAAGGAAGTTACAAGGTATTGAATGCCAATCACCTTGTGGTCTTCACTAAAGGTGAAATAGTGCCACCACTTGCGCTCACCGTGGGGATGGGCGATGGGGGGAGTCACCTGCATTTCTGCTTGGGTCATAAAGCTTCGTTAGAGTAACAGTCTTAAGGGGCTTGAGCTAGGAGGGCAGACACGGCTTAGCAACTTCACATAATGCCTGGCAAATTCAGCCAGCTTAGGCGGCGGGTGGTGTAGCGGCAGCTGCTTGTTCAACATCGGCAGCCGGATGGGAATGGAGCTGTTCTAGTGTTTTGGCATCGATACCCAGCCGATCGCCCATGATCTGATCGATCGGTTCAAGATATTCTGCATCGGTGCGGGCTTCTCCAAGCTTCAGCTGCTCCACCGGAGCGAGCGCAGTTTCGCCTGTGACAGCGGGCATCTGGTCTTTCACCCACTGGTCAAACTCTTCGGGAGCCTGTACGTACAGCCGAGATGCCATGCCGCCGTGGTAAGGTCCACATAGCTCAGCGCAGATGATGGGATAGTCACCTATTCGTTTGGGCGTAAACCGAAGCTCGGTCGGCACATTGGGGATCACGTCCTGCTTTAGGCGAAACTCTGGCAGCCAGAAAGCGTGAATCACATCTTGCGCTTTCATGTTGAGCTGCGAATTTTTGCCAGCGGGTAGGTGCAGTTCACCCGACGTAATGCCGTACTGTGGATAAGTAAAAATCCAGGCGTACTGCAGCCCCAGCACCTCTACGGTGACATCAGGCATTTGATCAACCCGACTGGGAGCAGCGCCAATCCCCAGCGCTAGATGGTGGTGCGGTCTGGGCGCAGGGCTGGGCGTAATGTTGTTCACGAGGGGCATCGAGCCGTCTTCGTTAGGAGCCATTGCCACTTGAACCGCGCGACCAGGGTCATCTGCGGCATCTGGGTCAAAGCCACCCATGTTGTTGTAGACATCGAAGCTATAGACTCCCAGCACCAGCACGATGACTGTCGGAATTGCCGTCCAGACAATTTCTAGTGGGATATTGCCTTCGATCGGCGGACCATCTGTTTCGTCGCCCGCTCGCCGGCGATATTTAAAAACAGCAATAATTAGCGTCCCCCAAACCAGCAAAAAGATGGCTGTGCCGATCGTCATCATGGTATTGAATAAACCATCAACCACCTCGGCATCTTCAGATGCTTCGATAGGCAACAGTCCATGGTTTTGCCCGTACCACAGGCTGACTAAAGTGAGGGTAATGCCAGCCAGCATTGTCAGGATACTACTTGGAATCTTCACGGCTATCAGATTAAGAACGTAGGTGAGGCAGTGGAATATCTAAAGGGTATGCGCTGTTGATCGCGCCAAGTTTTGACCTGCTAGGGCATTACTTTGCATCATTGCTCCTCCATTCAAACAGCCACACTCCCCATTTAAGAGTGTGAAAGGCTACCAAGGAAGAAATTCCAGAAAGAGTTAAGAGAGTCTTTGGCTTTAGTGAAAGATGACCTTGGTAGGGACAATTCACCTAACACGTTAAACCAATCCGCAGGTTTCGACCAAGATATTGAAAGGGATTGCAAAACTCGAATCGATCGTTGTGATGATCCTTAACCTTATCTTTGGGATCGATCCAGGTTTGTGTAAGTTTAGCTACCGAGACTTTCCCAAGTTTTATCTTTTGATGGCTGGTTAATAGCCACAGGTCAACGTTATACCGTTAAAAATTAAGCTGCTTCTTCAGCCTAACGAACTGATTGCAGAACGACCACCGAATATCTTTAATTAACAAGCTCTGCAATTTAACCCAGTTCACCTCTCCCCAGAGAGTGAAATCTAGAATACAGTCTGTTGCTGACAATCCGAAGAAATCCCTAAGGCTTCTTCATTCTCTGGAGGCGTTCACTAGAGTAGTGACAGGACCTGTTGTAAAAATATTTGGCAATTGTTGGAGTCACAGCTTTCACCCAATCTGCTGTTTTATTAAACTGTGTATTTAGTTGTGTGTAATGGTTACAATTTATGAAGGAGGTGCTCTCTGATGACTGATTCAAGTCTTCATCCCCTTGTTCCTCCTAGTAACGATCGCTCTACCCTCCCTTCAACTCAGTCAGCCACACCGCAGGATTGGGTCAGACGGCTCATCTGGAAGATTGCAATCGCCACAGTAATTCTGATGGCGATCGGCAGTGCTACCCGCGTCATGAACGCTGGACTTGCTTGTCCCGATTGGCCCCTCTGCTACGGCACTCTGATCCCCAGCCAGCAAATGAATTTGCAGGTGTTTCTAGAGTGGTTTCACCGCCTAGATGCTGCGCTAATTGGGATTTCAACGATCGCTCTAGTAGGGCTTAGCATTTGGTATCGCCGCGTCCTACCCGCTTGGACGCCTTGGGCATCGCTGCTGGCTCTGGGCTTAATCCTCTTTCAAGGGGTGCTGGGTGGGCTAACGGTGACACAGCTCCTGCGCTTCGATATTGTCACGGCGCATTTGGGGACAGCGCTGCTGTTCTTCATGACTCTGCTGGTAATGGGCGTTCTGCTGCTCCCCTTTCAAGCAACTGGTACAGCCGGTAAGCTGCCCTGGTTCAGTCTAGCGGCAGCACTCTTGGTTTACCTGCAGAGCCTGTCGGGTGGCTTAGTGGGCTCCCGCTGGGCAGTGCATCAATGCCTGCTGGTTTCGCAGCTCTGCAGTGTTATGAACACTCACCTGCTGGGCGTTGTGCCTGCCAGTCTGGCAACTTTGCTGGTGGTGATCGTTGCTTGGCGCACCCCTGCCTTACCCACTGCTCTTCGTTTCCTCGCTAGACTAGCCGGGCTGCTGCTGTTGCTGCAAATTGCGTTAGGCGTTGCAACCTTCCGCCTTCATCTGCAGGTGGAACTCCTGACAGTTAGCCATCAGGCGATTGGCGCGACTCTGCTCGGTACACTAGTTTGCTTCACTGTGCTGGCATGGCGCGATCGACGCAGCCTTGTGGAGGGATAAGGGCATAAGGATGAGGGATGAAAGAAAAGCAGGGTTTTTGTTCTGTTCATTTCGGTCTCTCCGGCTCTCACTCCTCATCTCTCACCCCATCCCGCCTCTCTAGTTCTTCATTCCCTATCCTTTCCTCATGCACGAAACGACTTGGACTCAATCAACTCGCCATCACCAGAACCTCTGGCAGGTCATCCGGAGCTACTGGCAGTTGACGAAGCCGCGGATTATTGTGCTGCTGCTGGTGACTACGGCAGGCAGTATGTGGATTGCGGCTGAAGGTGAAGTTGATCCCTTTTTGCTGTTAATTACCTTGCTGAGCGGTGCTTTGGCATCGGCATCTGCGAATACAATCAACTGTCTATACGATCGAGACATTGATTACGAAATGGAGCGGACACGCCATCGTCCGTTGCCTTCTGGACGGATTCAGCCACGAGATGCACTGTTGTTTGCGATCGGGCTGGCAAGCTTGTCTTTTACGCTGCTAACGGTATTTGCCAATTTGCTGAGCGCCTGTTTGGCGATGTCTGGCATTGTCACCTATGTGCTGGTCTATACGCACTGGTTGAAGCGGCATAGCACCCAAAATATTGTGATTGGCGGTGCTGCGGGGGCAATTCCGCCGCTGGTGGGCTGGGCTGCTGTCACAGGTAATTTGAGCTGGGCAGCCTGGATCTATTTTGCGATTATCTTTCTGTGGACACCGCCTCACTTCTGGGCGCTGGCAATGATGATCCGCCAAGATTACGCAAAGGTGGGCGTGCCGATGCTGCCTGTCGTGGTGGGAGAGGAAGAAACGGCACGGCAAATTTGGATCTATACGCTGCTGCTGATTCCGGTAACGCTGCTGCTAGTCTACCCGCTGCATGTGATGGGCGCAGTGTATGCCGCGATCGCCCTCTTCCTGGGTGGCATTTTTGTGCAGAAGGCCTGGCTGCTGCTGCAAGCTCCTACTGATTTGCAGGTCGCCCGCTCGCTGTTTAAATACTCGATTTTGTATATGATGCTGCTGTCGGCAGGCATGGCGATCGACAGTTTGCCGATTACTCACCAGCTCGTCAACCACCTGAGCGAGCGGCTAACAATTCTGGCGCAGGTGCTGTAGGCTTGTGAATTCAATGAACCTTTGCAGTTGGCGGGGGGGGCAGTGCCCTCCCCGCCAAAAATTTTGGGTTAGGGAGTAAAGTAGGTTAGAGAATAAGCACTCTATATCACCATGCCTGCGATCGCTCCCAAAGCTCTATCTTCTGGCAAGTCCAGCCGCTTCTCGCTGTGGTTCTGGCTGGGGCTGACTGGGATTTTTTTTGCTTCTTTGGCACTCAGATTTTGGGGATTGAGCCGCTTCAACACGCTGGTGTTTGATGAGGTCTACTACGCCAAATTTGCTAGCGCCTTTTTGAGAAATGAAATTGTCTTTACAGGGCATCCGCCGCTGAGCACCTACATCATCGCCTTTGGGATTTGGCTAGGCGAAAAGCTGCCGTTTGGCGATCACAGCCTCAAGAATGGCTTAACCGGGCTGTTGATTTCGCCGTTTAGCTACCGTTGGTTGAATGCAGTTACAGGGTCTTTTTTGCCGCTGCTGGTGGCAGCGATCGCCTATCAGCTCAGCCAGCGCCGTACCTATGCTCTGATTGCCGGACTACTGCTGGCAATGGATGGTTTGTTTCTAGTGGAGTCGCGCTATGCGCTGAACAATGTCTACCTGCTGCTGTTTGGCTTGCTGGGGCATCTGTTTTTTCTGTTAGCTCTCAAAACTCAGGGAATTCGCCGCTGGAGCTGGTTGGTTTTGGCAGGCGTTGGCTTTGGCTGCTCTGCTGCAATTAAGTGGAATGGCCTGGGTTTTTTGCTGGGAGCGCTGATGATTTGGGCTGCCGCTTGGGTGTTGCGCTGGCTGCGCGTTGATGCAGCGGCAGCACCTCAAGAGGCTGGTGCCACAAGCTCTACACCAAACATAGGGAAGCGTTCTCTGCTGCAACTCCCTCTGCAGAATCTGACGCAGATTCATCTAGGACACATTCTTCTCTGTTTTGCTGCGATTCCAGTGCTCGTCTACTATGCGAGCTGGCTTCCCTATCTCCATCTGGATGCAACGGCTGATAATTTCTGGACGCTGCAAGTCAAAACGTTTGACTACCACAAGCGGGTCGGTGGACTGAGTGCCCATCCCTACTGTTCGCTGTGGTTTTCTTGGCCGCTGATGCTGCGTCCGATCGCCTATTTCTACAAAACTTCCAACAGCACGAATGAGCTGCCGGTGGTTGTAGGTCCACAGCCGCAGGCAGCCAATGTAATCTACGATGTCCATGCGATGGGCAACCCAATTCTCTGGTGGTGTTCCACAGCGGCGCTCATCCTGGTAGTCGGGTTGCTCCTGCATCAGCTTTGGCGGATGGTAGTTGATGAAAGAATTGATGGCGAATCTGCCGTACTGCCGTCTTTCAACGGCACTAGCTGGATCGCGCTCTATATCGGGCTGAACTGGGTAGCAAATTTGCTGCCGTGGTTCAGCATTTCGCGCTGCGCGTTCTTGTATCACTACATGGAGTCGTTTGTGTTTTCGCTGCTGGCGCTAGCGCTACTGGTCGATCGCTGGCTGCGAAGCTCTTTGCAGCCGCGACGGCAGCTGGGCATGGCGGTGCTCGTGCTGGTGCTTGCTGGTTTTGTGTTCTGGATGCCAATTTATCTAGGCTTGCCGCTGTCGCCGCTGGAAATTCAGCTCCGTCGCTGGTTGCCATCCTGGATCTAAAACCTTGAAATCTCAAGGTTGCGATCGGGATACCAACAATCGCTCTCCAGAGCAAAATCTATTACAATTCCTACAGTCTTGCACCTGAAGCCCTATGATTCCTGGAGAGCTGTTTGTCGAACCTGGCGAGATTGAGCTTAATGCTGGACGCCAGACGGTAACGCTGACCGTAGCTAACACGGGCGATCGTCCCATTCAAGTTGGCTCACATTTTCACTTTTTTGAGGTGAATCGGGCGCTGTCGTTCGATCGAGACCAAGCAAAAGGAATGCGGCTAGATATTCCAGCCGGAACAGCAGTGCGATTTGAGCCGGGAGATGAACGGCAGGTGACTCTTGTGCCGTTTGTGGGTAGTCGGCAGGTGTATGGGCTAAATGGGCTAATTAATGGCGCACTGGATGCAGTCGCTAATACTGCTGATGCTGGCAGCGCTGATAAGCTTGGGGGCAAGAAGAAAGGCAGTAAGAAGAAGAAGTGAGCCAGCCACAATCAGCCACAATCACCCTGCAAAGATATAGCGCTACGTGCATACAGTAGGACAAAATTTTTACACAAAAAGAATTTTAATGCAGGCGCATAGCGCCACAATTACACCGCAAAGATTGAGATAAAATCAACTTCCTTGAAACTTCTTTAACTGCCAAAAAACGCTATATATCTAGTTCCGAAGGCTCGAAATCAGGCTTTAACTGGATATATAGTGGAATTTCCCTTAGGATTGAGCTATTGTTTGTTGTCTATTAGATCTTTTGTGCGAATTACAGCACAGCTTTGCTGTGCTACTATTCACGCTTCCAAAAATACTCAGATCTAGTAGCAACTTTATCTCTGTCGAGGAGACTTCTCATGCACAATCCATTCGATCGGCGTGGCAAACCTGCGGGTTTAGCAGCGCTGACTAGCCTAGCGCTAGGAGCAGGGCTGTTAATGACCCATCCTGCCCCCGCTTCTGCCCAAGCAGCATATGGCAGCTATATCGGTGTCGGGGGTTCGCTTGGGGTTAGCGATAACGATAGCGGTGACGGCAATCAGGCAGGGGGTGTGGTGGCGGTGCGCTATCGGCTGCTAGAAGTGCCGATCTCCTTGCGTGCCCAAGCTTTAATCAGCGACAGCACGGCGATCGTCCCAACGGTTTCCTATGACATCCCGCTCAACTGGCAAACAGATGCCTACATTGGAGCAGGTGTTGCCTTCCAGACGGGCAATGGCGACGAAGCATCTGTGCTAGGCGACCAAACCAGCTTCGTCATTCAACCCGGTATCGACTATACCTTTCCCTACAGCGACCTAGTTCTGTTTGGTAATGCAGTGATCGCCTTCGATGCTTATCGCGATGAGGGCGGCACAGCAGCTTCGGTGCAGGGCGGTTTGGGCGTTCGCTTCTAGCAAGACTGGTGGCGGTTAGACTGCGGTTGTGAGCGTGATACTCAAAGCTTTGGATGCTTCACAACGCCGTTCAGCTAAAGCCATTGCAGGCGATTAGTCTGTGGGCATGACATTTAACCGATAATATTTAACCGATGCCGTCGGCAAACGTGACAAGATAAATTAAGCAAAACCCATTTATTGCTTAAACTCGCGACAGAGTAATGCAATAATGTTTGAACTCCGATCGCATTCCTGGCTAATTTAGGACTGCAGACCTTGGGGGCATGGCGGAATGGTAGACGCTGCGGACTTAAAATCCGTTGACTGATGAAGTCGTGAGGGTTCAAGTCCCTCTGCCCCCATATAGGGTGCTACGCACCTGGATTAAAATTCTTTTGTGTAAAAGTTCCGCTACGCAGGACTTTTACACCAAAAGGTTTGTCCTAACTCTAACTAGCTAAAGTGAAGACTTTTCATGTAGAAGCTCCGTAATCCGGGGCTTCCGCGTTTCATGCGCGTTAATGGAGAGGTTTTGTTGCCATCAGCAAAACAGACTTTAAAACACCGAAAGCCGCTTAAAAAGCGGCTTTCAATCAATCGGAGCGGCGGGATTTGAACCCACGACCCCTACTACCCCAAAGTAGTGCGCTACCAAGCTGCGCTACGCCCCGATGCACTCGTTTAGTGCTTTTCAAGCATAGCATTTGGAACGCAAAAATTAGAAAGGTTAGGCGTGGATTCTAAATTTTTTGCAGATCGTCAGGAGATCGATAAGGCAAGCTTAAGCTTAGAACACCTTCAGAGTTTGTGCCGCTTGAATTAAGTCTGGAACAGCCGCTTCTGTCCAAGCTGCTTCGGCGCGGCGACCCGTCAGCACAATCAGACGCAGGTTAAAAGCATGAGGAAATCCTTCGGCTTTCAGCCACAGTCGCTCGCTTTCCACTTCACAGCTAATGCGCTCTTCGTCCATCAGCTCTGAGCTAAGCTGCTGCATTGTTTCTGAAATTTGCACAATCAGGCGACAGAAATCTTCTAGCTCTGCTTCGGTCAGTTCAATTGCCCATGCGTCAGTTCCCACCAGCCCAGTGAAAACTTCTGCTTCTGGATTCCAACCCAAGCGCCAGTCTGTGCCTTGTTTCAGTTGGAGTGGCATGGAGCAGTGTTTAGAAGGACGATGGCTTGAGGTGAACTAAGGCTAAGGCGTAATCAGCAGTTGAGCATCGCCGGGGCGGGGCTCTCGGCGGGGAGCTGTGTTGTTAGGGGCAGGGCTAGGAGCTAGAGTAGGCTGTGGCTGTGGCGATGGAGCAGCCACAGGATTAACTTGAGACACAGTTTGGTTGAAAACTGTCACCAGCGCTTGCACAAGGGCATCTCGCTGAGTGCGGTTCAGCTTTTGAATAGCAGCAATGTCTCCCTGCACCGGATTGGGGCGGAGGACGTCAGCACCCGGATAAACCGACGTAGAAATTCGCTCGTTTGCGCCGAGGTAGTCTGCCAAGGTCAGCTTCCAATCTAGTCGGTAGAGTGGAGGACGCCCTTTGGTGTTGAGGTGATAGCGGATTAAACGGCTAATCAACGTGTTATTTTCCGACACATTGCCCGTCTCTTGATTGACGTACTGGTTCTCTAACGGCAGCTCTGGCACAAGCTGATAAACCTGCCGCCACAGGTCGTCAGTTCTAATGGCAGGCTGGGCGGTTACGGGCGATCGAGTCATCAGCACCAGCAGCCCCACAACCAGAAAGAGGCAGGCAGCTCGGAGGAGTTGGCGGTGGCTCGATCGCCTCTGTATCCTTGTCCAGAATCCAAATTTTGTTTTGCCCATTGCCCTATCCGCTACAGCGCTAGCCGATCAAGTATAGCTGTCGCCATTACGCTTGCGACCACAACACAATGATGTTCTTACTTTAACCGCCGTGGCGATACCATCGCTCCAAAATTTTATTGGGAGCCATGCGGTATGGCTCCCAATAAGAAATGGTCCTAATCGGCTATTGCCAGACCAAGACAGATTAAATTCAGTGGCCTATTCGCCAATAATCTCTGGCTGCGTTAGCTCATCAGACATTTCGATGATCGCCCGAATGACGGGTTTCATTTTGGGGTCGTCCAGGCTGTCAAATTCCTCAAAGCGACGGCGCTGTGCCCGATTTGCTACTTGTACAGTGATGCGGTAGCGGTTGGAGGCAGCGCCGATCAAATCTTCGGCTCGCCGCATTAGTTGAGCGGTGTCTAGCGCGGAGCGCTTCAGCACAGAAACTTGCTTCATGAACGGAACTCGCTAAAGTGATTCTTTCTAGTCTATCAAGCTACTCTAGTCTATCAAGCTAAAGGTTTATCAGCCTGCCCTGTTAAACCAGCCGCAAACAGATGGGTCAGGGCAGCTAACTACTTACCTTTCTACTTCTACTTACTTTTGGTCCTGCCCTTCTTGTCTTTGGCTTCGCCACTTTTGCCGTTCGTCTCAACCCCGTTAAGCGAAATGGTTTGGACTGAAGCCTGCAGATGAGCTTCTAGGAACCAGAGGCGTTTGTCGATTACCCGCGAAATCTCGGTGTAGAGATCGGCAGTATCGGCATCTCCCAGGTCATCTGTAGTGTCGATCGCCGTGCGGAGTTCTTTGGCATAGAGCGCATAGCGATCGGCAAGCGCTGTGACGTGGTCTTTGCCGTCTAAAATGTTAAACGGGTATTCTGGCAGGATAGAACTGCTGGCGGCAACCCGAGCCGTGCCCATCGCTGTGCCACCTAAGGCGGTGACGCGCTCGGCAATTAAGTCAATGAACTCTTCTAGCTCCGATGCCAGCTCATCAAACAGCTCATGGAGCTGATAAAAATCCATCCCTTTAACATTCCAATGGGCTTGCTTGACCTGAGTTTTTAGGTCAAGCGTGGAGGCTAGAGACTGGTTGAGGATGGCGATTACCTCTTCCCGCATGTTTTGCGGCAAATCAATTCGTGTAGGATGCAGATGTTGCGTCCGACCATTGCTACCCATAAGCCCCCCTCTGAGAAATTTAATTTACAACCACAAGAGACTATTAGCCCCACCATAGTTGAAAACTCAGAGAATGGCGCAAAGGGTTGAGATTTTGTAAGGATATGCTAACAATGCAGCGAAATTGAGCGAATAGGGCGCATTAAGGCAGTGTTTGCCAAGCTTGCGCCACAATATCACTGAGACGGCGACGAGATTCGCGATCGAGTAGGCTGTCGTCGGCTAATACTTCAGCCGTTAGATCCTCTAGCGATTGCCCTTTGGAGCGGGCAATTTGCACGACACCGGCGATCGCAGTCGCAATCAATTCTTCATTGATCTGCTTTTGACCAAGATTAAGTATTTCTTGAGGGTTTGCCGGGATGGGATAATTCATTGCTGATGCCGTGAAAGGGGTGTACCTCAGTGCTGCTTCATGTCCTGGTTGAAAAGGGCGATCTGCCTTCCACAAAACCAAAGTGCAAGCCGAAGATAGACCGGAGGTGCATTCTCAAGAATTATGAGAAACGTGTAAAGTTTCTTAGTTAAATAGGAGAATGTATCGGGAAGTGTAGCGCACTTTTTGGAGCTGTCAACACTTATTCACTAGAAATTTATTAATCTCTGTCAGCATTTAATTGGAGTTTTAGAATTTGTAATGCGAGAAGTTCTATACCTTGAGGTTCCAACGCCAGATACAGCGGCTGTACGCCAGTGGCTACAGCAATTTCAGCTTGGGCTGGCAGGCGTTGAGCAGCGATCGACTCCCAACGGGGTGCAGGTCAGCTTTGCAGACGGCACAGGTGTCCCTGCAGCCTTGCCAAATGAACTCTCGATCTTCGTCTGGTCGCTACAGCGCACCACCTACTTGAAGGCGTTCCGCTGGGCAGACCAGCCCCTACCTCGAGAGCGGCAAATTTTGCAGCAGCTAAAAGCCGCCTTACAGCTCCAGTTTCCGCAGCGCTACCCAGAACCTCCGGCGCTCGACCCGCAGCAGTCGATCTTCGAGGCGCTCGCTCCTTACTACCCCAAGACTGTCCACTATTTTCGCGCTATTCCCAACGGCGAATATGACCTCAACCGGGTCTACTGGTGGGAGCAGCGCTGGCGGGAAGGCGTCAGAAACCCGCAGACTCCAAAGCAAGTGGTGTTTCGGCAAACGGATGCCGTCAGCGCTGTACCCACCTCCTATGATTTGATTTACGTAGGTGGGGCGTTGGGCGTCATCCATGCGGCAGTAATGGCGCGGCTGGGCTATCGAGTGTTGCTGCTAGAGCGACTGTCGTTTGGACGGATGAACCGCGAGTGGAATATTTCACGGGCAGAATTCCAGACGCTGATCGATTTGGGGCTATTTACCTCTGCCGAGTTTGAAAGCGTCATTGCCCGCGAGTATGTGGACGGGTTTAATAAATTTTTTGATGCGAACAACCCGCCTCAGGCGAAAGCGCCTGTGCTACATACCCCAACCGTGCTGAACATAGCGATCGATGCCGAGAAATTCTTAAAGCTGTGCGGCGAAAAGCTGCGAGCGCATGGTGGCGAAATCTGGGATGAGACAGAGTTTTTGCGGGCAGAGGTGGGAACGCAAACGGTCACCGTGCAGACAAAGCATTTGCCTACCCAAGCGGCACGACACACAACTGCACGCTTGCTGGTCGATGCCATGGGAACTGCATCGCCGATCGCTTGGCAGCTCAACCACGGTCGCGCGTTCGACAGCGTTTGTCCTACCGTGGGCGCTGTGATTGAAAGCGGCTTTGAACCCGGAGTGTGGGATTCCAACTATGGAGATGTGCTGAATACGCACGGCGATCTCTCGCGGGGGAGACAGCTAATTTGGGAGCTGTTTCCGGGCAGAGACGAAGAGTTAACTTTTTATCTATTTCACTACCATCAGGTGCATCCGGCGAATCCCGGTTCGCTGTTAGAAATGTATGAAGACTTTTTCACCATTTTGCCGGAGTATCGCCGCTGCGACTTGGACAAGCTGAAGTGGCGCAAAGCAACGTTTGGCTATATTCCTGGCTATTTCAGCATCCGCAGCGGCGATCGCCAAGTGGCATTTGATCGGCTAGTGGCGATCGGCGATGCGGCATCGCTGCAGTCGCCGCTGGTGTTCACAGGGTTTGGCTCTCTGGTGCGCAATCTGCCGCGCCTCACCGATCTGCTTGATACTGCCCTGCGGCATGATTTGCTAGATGCCAAGCACCTTAACCAAATCCGGGCGTTTCAAAGCAACATTGCCGTCACCTGGTTATTCTCCAAAGGGATGATGGTTCCCACGGGCAAAACGATTGCCGCCCAACGGGTTAACTCGATGCTGAATACATTCTTTGGAATTCTGGCAAACGAGACCCCTGCGGTCGCCGATCGCTTCATCAAAGACCGGGCAGGCTGGATACCCTTTAACCGAATGGCGATCAAAGCGGCATTGCAAAATCCAGCACTGCTGCTATGGATCTGGGAGCTAGCAGGCGCTAAAGACCTGATCCGCTGGGTAGGAAGCTACCTGAATTTCACGATGAGCGCTTTGCTGAGCTGGCTATTTGCCTGGGTTCCTGCGTTTGCGCGATCGATCCAACCTTGGCTAGAACCGCGCTATCCAGCGGTGTGGCTATGGCTACTGGCTCAAAGCTATGCGCTGACTTATGGCATGGGCAAGCCGCTGGCTGAACTACAGCAGGGGGGCAGAGGGCGATCGACCCAACCCGAATCAACGCCAGTCTCTAACGTTTGAACCCCTCACCCCGCTGAGGCGGATAGCAGTCCCACAAGCGCCAAGATGCCCGCCAGAATCATCAATCCGGCAGGCATAAACTTGCGCGTTTTGGCAAAGCGGATTGCGAAAACCACGATCAGGACGATCGTTACCCCGACGGACAGCAGCAGTCCCCAACTCATTCCCTGCTGCTGTCCCAACCCGCCCAACAGCAACAGCAACCCGCTGACAATTCCCGAAATCAAAGAGGGCTTGCTTCTAGCTTTGACATAACCAAAGATGCCGCCAGCGATCGCCAGGATGCCATAGGCAACCGCCGCAAATACTCCTAAATTCATATTGATTCCCCGAATCACCTGCTGGGATCGATCGTGCCACCGTGGAGAGGTGCGATTTGAGTTTATCCCAGTTGGGTACAAAGGGGAATTTTGGAATGGGTAAATTGGTGAGGACAAGCTTTTTTGTGTAGAAGTTTTGCACAGCGAGAATCTCGATTCATCGCGTAATATCATCCAACTCAGAACGTAACTCGCTCCTAGTTGGGATCGAAGATTCCTTTGAGCTGGAACCACAGCTTTCTGAGTTTCCAAAATTTACTAGATTTCATTGCCGCAATTTCTGCTTCTAGATTGTTAACTTTCTTTCTCAGGTGCCCGCGGCGCTTCCGTGCTTGCCGATCAATTTGCTGGATTGTAAGCTGGAGCTGCTGAATTTGCGATTGGGAGTGCTGTAGCTCGGTCCCTAGCTGTTGGCAGTCGATCGTCAATTTCTTTAATTCCGCCTCGGCTTGCTGCTGTGTTGCTTGTGCTTGCTGCAAATTTTGCTGGAGCTGCTGGATTGCTTGGGTAATTCGGGGAGACAAATAACCTAAATGCTCCAAGGCTTCTCCGTGTACTTCAATGAACCGGACTAGTAAGTCGTTGGAGAAGAATTCCATCCATATACCTGCTCGCCCCTCTCGAATAAAGGAAGCGGTTGTATCACTATCTCTAAACAGCCCTGCTAGAGCAGTTTGTTCTTTTTCAATTTTTTGCATTCTGTCGAATTCACAGGCGGCAACTACGCGTTGTATCCGGGCAGTGTCTATGGGAATATTAGAAAAATTCAGAAACCTGGTCAGTTCTTGAACACAGTTAGTCTGCATGTCCTCGTATTTCAGGAGCAAAAAGCTTTTGACGGGAGCGTTACACCAGGAAATGACATGGTTACTCCAGCGCGTGAACTCATCCACCGCTCCTTCCGTCCATCTCTGACCAGATAGACAACTCGCCTATAGTTCTTGTTATAAGGAAAATGACTTTTAATGATTCTGGTATTTTGGAGTTGATTGACCTGCTGTGGGCTGTAGTGAATTCTGGAACAATCCTCATGAACTTGAAGAAGTCAGTTTGTTGATCGGCTAGATAGCTAGCGATCAAGAACCTTAGCCAAGTGCTGCCCGACCTGGGATATGAAACTAAAAAGATGTCATCTGAAAGTATTTCAATTTCTGTGGAATCTTGCATCTACATAACTTGCGCTCCACCAAAACTCGCTGCAGCCTAACCAAATATTTTATCCAGGTTTAATATTTAAGATTACTCAAGGCAAAACTTTGCTGGCGAAGTCAATTGCAGCGGCTAGCGACAACATGATGACCAGGATACAGACCAATAACTGCTGTCAAAGCTCGGTAAAGGACTATTAAGGCTGGATCGTATGAAATTTGAAGCAATCCTCGGTTTACAGCGGCAAGCAGCCTCACTACTGCTTTATCAAGCTGTTCTGGAGAACACCATTGGTAGGGCGTTTTTGGCGCTGCTGGTGGCACTTCAGCAGCCTGATGATACTGGAACTGCTAGCCTGCATGCTTATGGGCAGTGGTTTCAGGCGTTAGCTACGACAGGGGTGAGCTGGCAATCGTTTTTGCTAACCGAGATGCTTCAGGCGGAAAATCCGTTTACGCAGCAAGTCCAACGCTCTCATTTAAACGATCTGCCCGCTCCGCTGGTGGCAGCCGCTCGTCAGGATCTGCGATCGCTGCAAATGCTCTATAGCTGTGACAGCAACCAGCTGAGCCAGTGGGTGCAGGAAGCCGCTTCTCTGCCTGCTGCCCCTGTCGCCTGGGAAAATCATCCCCTCGCTGCCGCCCCTTCCATTCATACAGCGCTGCAATCCTTGCCGGACTGGGCAGAGGCTTTGCCAGATCTGGCGGCGCACTATCGCCAGATGGGAACGGGGCTATTTGCCGCTTATCGTGCCTTCCGTTGGCAAGCTGGGACGCTGGCAGGCATTTCGCATCCAGACCCAATTCGGCTGCACCACCTCACCCGCTATGAGTGGCAAAAAGCAGCGTTGGTTAAAAATACAGAAGCGCTGCTGTCAGGTTATGCGGCGCTGCATGTTTTGCTGTATGGCAGTCGGGGTTCTGGTAAGTCTTCGCTGGTCAAAAGTTTGCTGCATGAGTATGGCGATCGCGGACTGCGGCTGATCGAAGTTGCCAAAGCCGACCTGGGCGATCTGCCTGCGATTACCGATCGCCTCCGCTCACTGCCCCAAAAGTTTATTTTGTTTGTAGATGATCTGTCGTTTGAAGAAGATGACGATGCCTACAAAGCGCTGAAAGTGGTGCTGGAAGGCAACCTCACTGCTCGTCCGCAAAATGTAGTGGTTTATGCCACTTCTAATCGCCGCCACCTGATCCGCGAATTTTTTGGCGATCGTCCTGTTCCCCGCGATGGCGATGAGATTCATGCCTGGGATACGGTGCAGGAGAAGCTGTCGTTTAGCGATCGGTTCGGCTTGACGCTCACCTTCGAGCCAGTCGATCAAGCCGCTTATCTCGACATCGTGCGTCACTTAGCCCAGCAAGCCCACCTCAGCCTTACTGCCGAAGAGCTAGAGCAGCGAGCGCTGCAGTGGGCAACGCGGCACAATGGGCGATCGGGACGAACAGCCCGCCAGTTTATTGACTTTTTGAGCGCAGAGCAGCGGCTAGGGGTTGCGCCTCCACTCAGCGCGACGTAGCACCCGCGCGGAAGGCTCGCCTTGCTGATCCACTCAGCCAGTCCACGCCAAACGTCAGCACCCCAAAGCAGCCCAGCGTCACCAGGATGCCGCCATAGTCGAAGCTGCTGAGCTGTTCGGTGAGGACTCGCCCCAAGCCGCCTGCCCCCACCAAGCCAACGATCACCGTTTCGCGCATACACACCTCCCAGCGATATAGCACATAAGCCAAAAATCGCGTTAGGGTCAGCGGCAGCACGCCATAGAGGAAGATGAGTGGAGCAGGCACCCCCTGTGCTTTTAGGGCCGCCAGCGGACGCTGATCCAGGTTTTCGGTCACTTCTGCCATCAGCCGCCCGACAATGCCCAGGTTATGCACCCCCAGGGCAATCGCACCTGGCAAGATCCCTGGAAACAAAACAAACAGCGCCACCAATGCCCAAATCGGCGCAGGGATTGCCCGTCCCATCAGCAGCAGTGCCCGACTGACCAACAGCAACGCCCAAGCGCCAACCTTACCGATCGCCCGCTGCCGCTGCGCCATCAGTAAGCCACCTGGCAAAAAGAAATTGTGCGCTGCCGGAAACGACAGCAGCATCCCGCCGACTGCGGCGATCGCAATTGCCAGCACCGACATCGCCAGGGTTTGCAGCGATAGATCGACAAGCTGCCGCAGTTGAGCGGCATTCAGCGCGATGGGAAAAGTCGATCGTCCCACGTCTGTCAGCAGCGTCAGGGTTCGTGCCGCCCACAGTTTGCTAAAGTCTGCTTGGATATACCAGAAGCTAGCGGGAATCAACGCCACAATGCCAACGCCCACCAGCGCCAGCAACGGGTCGCGGCGGATAGAGGGACGGGGCATGGCTTTAGCAGAACGATGCCGAAAATTTAGCTCAATCCGGCTGGGAGAACCCAACCGCTGTCGCAGCCAGGCGCTGCCCCAGTCTACCAGTCCGTTTAGCAGGAACAGCGAATAAAATAGCGTCCAGAGCTGGGCATAGCGCAACGATTGCAAACTCAGCAAAATTTCATAGCCCAGCCCACCCGCGCCAATAATCCCTAAAACTGCCGCCGATCGAATGGCACACTCAAACCGATAAAACGTGTAGGAAAGCAAATCCAAAAATGCCTGCGGAATCAGGCTATAGCAAAATGCCGTTAGCGGAGCCACCCCGCTATTCAGCAGGGACTCCAGCGGCTGACGGGGCGTTTCATCCAAGATTTCTGAAAAGATTTTGGCAACGATCGCCCCATAGGGAAGGGTGATCGCCAGCACCGCCACTAGCGGGTCTAATCCAAAGATATTGACAAAAAACAACCCCCAGATCATTTCATGGATCGATCGTGGCACTGCCAGCGCTAGCCGAACTCCTGCCACCGTCCCGCCAACCCAGCCAGGACGCGATCGCCGCCACACCGCAGACCACCACGCCTCCGAAGCTAGCAAACCACCCACCAGTCCCAGCGCAACGCTGAGCGCCGTCCCACAAACGGCATAGGCTAGCGTCGTCAATGCTGCACTCAGCACCAACCGCAGAAACTCTGGGCTCAAATCTGGCTGGAGGCTAGCCGCCCAGAATCGCCCCAGCAGCGGCAGCCCATTCGGGTTGAACAGCTCTCTTTGAAATAACCCTGCCGCCGCCAAAGATAACCCGATCACCGTCAGCGCCAGCAAACCCCAGCCGATGCCAGCGTTGAAAAAAGCAGGACGAGCCAGCCGCACCTTTGGCTCCATGCCTCACCTCAGCCGATATAGTTCGTCAATCAGCTCGTTCGACACTGCCGAGGGAGGCGCATCAAACCAGATTTGCCCGTCTCGCAAGCCCACAATCCGATCGCAAAACTGCCGCGCCAGCTCGATCGAGTGCAAACTCACGATCAGCGTTTTTTTGTCCTCTTGCACCAGCGATCGCAGCAGCGCCATAATTTCACGACTGCGCTCTGGGTCAAGGCTAGCCACTGGTTCATCTGCCAAAATAATCTGCGGGTCTTGCACCAGCACCCGCGCCAGCGCCACCCGCTGCTGCTGCCCCCCAGATAGGCGATCGGTTCGTTCGTATAGCTTTTCGGCAATGCCCACCCGCTGCAGCGCCAGTGTTGCCGTTTCCACTTCCATTGGGTAAACCAACGACACCACCGCCTTGCAGAAAGACCACCGCCCCAACTGCCCCGCATTGACGTTGTGAACCACCGCCAGATTATCCACGAGCTGAAACTGCTGATAGATCGTGCCGATCTGCCGCTGCAGCCGCTGTAGCTGTCGTCCAGACAGCCGACTCAGCGATCGCCCCAGCACGCACACCTCCCCTTCAGAAGGCAACAGCGTTCCATTCAGCAGTCGAATCAGCGTACTTTTTCCCGCCCCGCTGACACCAACCAGCGCCACTCGCTCACCCGCCTGAATCTGCAGATCGATCGCGTTGAGCGCAGACATTCGACCAAACCGCTGGCTCACCTGCCGTAGCTCCAACACAGGATTATTCATCGCTATTGAATCTTGCCAAGCTGCCGCCCGACTTCCTCAATCTGCTTGTAGTTGTTGTTCTCGGTCGAAATGAACTTGCCCGCCCCGAACAAATCCAAAATCTCTTTTTGTTCTGGCACACCGGGGTCGAGCTTTAGCAGTGCTGCCTGCACCTTTTCGGCAAAATCTGCGCCATAGCGCTCTTTCACACTAGGCTGAATCACCCAGTGATAGTCAAAATAGGCAGGCGTTTCCCACAGCACCTCGACCTTGCTCAGGTCAACTTCGTTTGCCTCCACCCGCTTTTGCCAGACCTGCTGGTTGAGAACCCCTATCTCATAGGTGCCCGCTTCTACTAGCTGAATCGTGGCATCGTGCGACTTGGAGAAACCAACCTCTCCCTTAAAATCCTCTAGCGTTATGCCTGCCTGCTGCAAAAAGTATTGCGGCATTAACCGACCGGATGTGGAAGACTCACTGCCAAAGGTCATCGTATGTCCCTTGAGTGTCTCCAGTCCCTTCGTATTGCTAATGGGTGCAATACCTGCCTGCTTGTTGGCAATAAATACGCTGTGGAACTGGGCATCAATATCGCGTTGGGCGATCGCCTCTGCGCCCGGCACCTGCAGCCGCGCCTGCACCCCAGTCAGCCCGCCAAACCAGACCATGTCCAGATCGCCCACCCGAAAGGCAGTTACAGCTGCCGTGTAGTCTGTGACGGGTTTGTATTCAACGGGAACTCCCAACTCTTCTGACAAGTATGTTGCCAGCTTGCCATAAAGCCGCTGTAGCTTTTCTGGATCTTGATCTGGAATTGCTCCAGTCACGAACGGTTTAACTTCTGTGGAACCGCTTGCCACCGGGGAACCAGACGGAGAAGTAGCACCAGGCTTATCACCGGGCGCACAGGCAGCTAGAGGCAGCAAAACAGAGAGAACGGCAGGTAGAAGCAATTTTCGCGTTAAAGAATACATAATTTGATCGGCAATTAGGATTAACAAAAAGATGAGTGTTTAGATTAAGCCTAGCTATCTGGCACACAATCACTGCCTACACTAGCTTGAATGAGCTGTGCCTCTATCAGCGAATGGAAGTGTTACAATGCCGGCTCTACTAAAGTTGAATCGAGTCTGCATCCCAACTCAACCTATTTGCTCAACAAACAAGACTCAAGCGCGTCTGTATTAACCCAACATTAAAAGCACAACAGAACTAGCGTTAAGTAGATCGCAGGAGCAAGCAGCCTCTTTACCGGACAGCCCATTATCACATAGCACAGACAATTCCATTGGCGATATGGCTGATTTCGCCATCGTCAATTGGCTCAGGGGCAAAGCGTTTTAGACAGCGGTGGTCTCGAAGCTTTGCCCCTGTCTCTCTCGCAGTGCCCAGCGCATTGTCTGATCCTTCACTCGTAGGGAAGTAGGGGAGTGGTCTATTTAATCTGTTGGCTGTGTTTTGTTGGTTTCAGCTACTGCTGCGACAGTCGTTTAACCTCTGCGCCGGCCAAAAGCTGATGTGCTTCTGCCAGCAGAGCAGGAATTTTGGCTGCATGAGGGCTGTTTGCCAGACACCGCCGCAAATCTAGCTGCGTGGCGCGATCGGCTTTTGCACCGGGAAACCAGTGGCCCGCATTCGTCAGCAGGTTGTAACGCATTTTGCCATAATCAACCATATCGTATGCCAGTGCTAAGTTTCTTAGCCAGAGAATCACCGGAATGTTGATGCCTCCGGGCGTTTCTTCGGGCGAAGGCAAGCCCACATGCCAAGTCTGCACCCAATCTTCGCCGAATTGGGCGATTGCTGCCTGCTCCAGTCGTTCTAGGATAGGCGGCAGAATTTCTGATGCTTGCTCTAGCAACGCCAGCGTTTTCAGATGTTCATCAAAATCTCCTGGACGAGCCGCTCCAACGCTGAGCGTGTGTACCTGTGGATAGCTCAGGCAAAACAGATTATTGAAGACGATCGGACTGAGCGGATAGCACAGATCCACTAGCTTCTGCGGCGGATTATAGAGCCTGCCGCCCTTATCGGCAGGGCTAATGATAAACACGCCCATATCCCGCTCGGTTGCAGCCTCGATCGCCGGCCAGTTGAACTGGTTGATGTAGTACCAGTGCAGATTGACATAGTCAAACTGATTTGTTTCGATCGCTTTAACAATCGTCTCGGTGGCTCCATGCGTTGAAAAGCCAATGTAGCGAATTCGCCCCTGCTGTTGAAATTTACGGGCTATGTCTAGACAACCACCCGGGCGAGTACATTGCTCCAGTAGCTCTGGTGTATTTACACCATGCAGCCCTAGCAAATCTACGAAATCTAACTGCAAATTCTTGAGCGACTGCTCCAGATTGCGCTGAAACTGCTTAGGGTCAGGCTCGGGGGAAACTTTAGTCTGGACAATAATTTGATCGCGCGGCAGGGTCGGCAAGATCTTGCCCAACTGCAGCTCAGAGGTTCCATAGCCTCTAGCCGTTTCGATATGATGGATGCCGACCTCTAGCGATCGCCGGATAGTAGCCTCTAGATTTGCCTGGTTATCTGCTGGGATTTCTCGCAGGGGCACGTCCTGCCATTTGTATTGATAGCGCATTCCACCACAGGAGAACACTGGCATGGAAAGTTCTGTCCGCCCAAATCGCCTATATTGCATAATCTTGTGGAAAGCTTATCGTGGAAGAGAAATATTTACTCAAAAAGTTTGCCCTGTCACAATTGATCCAAAACTCTCTTGTCACAATTGATCCAAGACTCTATAAAAATAGCAATAATAAAGTTAGCTAAACTTGATAGAGTCAGCAACTTTCGTCCCAGATTTCCATTCAACTTTTAAAGGCGTGTGGGGGCAAATCGGGTTTTTGGCAGCAGACAATGTTCGCTTACAAAAGCCTATCCTAAAAGCGACTTGTATTTTCTTGAAGCTTGCCTTTACGCCGTAAACGTTACTTATCTTCCCCGACCCTTAGTCATTCACAGTCTGACTCTTTTAAACCTCACTATCCAATTGCCCTTCTTTATCCGCAATTGCCTGATTTCCGTCTCGAAATTGGGCCATTCTCCCTCAGCCAGCGCTTTGTCGATTTTGGTGAACGGATGTGATCACAAGTTGTGAACACAAAACTCTTCATCAAATATTCTTTGACAAGTGCCAGATCGCTGAGGGAAACATTGGTTTTATAGCTTAGCTACCTTTCTACACAGATTGATTTATCTCAATCCTTATCAGTTACAGGATGCATTCCACTCTTTATAATCACTGGGTCAGTAGAATGGGCGTCCGGCGCATCAAACGCCTAACCCTGAATATTTGTCCTGAAAAAGCAGATGGCTGGGTACGGGTGAGATCCCTAAACCGGCTGTGACCTTCTAAGATTAGGATTGCCATATATTGATCAACGTGTTCCTGTCGTTTCATAAAAACGCTTGTTATGGATCTTTCAGAGTTAGATGACTTAGAGAATTCAGTCCAGGATCTTCTTTCCCTGGCAAAGATAGAACTAGAGGAAAAACGTCTACAGCAACAGCGCGATGAACAAATTCAGCAGGAAATAGACAGAATTAAACAACGGCTAGAACCCTTATTAGGGCAAGTAGAGCAGATGCTAGCCCAACTTACGGCTGAAGATTTTGTAGATAGCGTCACTCGCCAAAAATTAGAAGACAAAGCAACAGATCTACGTCAAAAGCTAGCAGATGCCCCTCTGCTGGCAGCCCAAACGGTCGATCGCCAGCTCATCCTCAACGAAGAACGGCTGCTAGACGAACGCCTCAATGAGCAGACCAACCGCTGGCGGCAAGGCTTAAAAGCCGATCTGTTAGAGATGATCGCTGAGCAAGAAGATTTCTTTAGCGCCACCGATGCTGCGATTGCCATCCGGGTCCATGTTCATGACCTGAAGGCGATCGGCGCACTTGAAGAAGTCGTGGATGCGCTGATCACCCAAATTAACGACCATAGTGAGGAAGGCCCGGTGGCTCGCCTGCGCGGCAGCCATGAGCAGACCCTCACCTTTATCTACAACAAAGCGCTAGAGAACCGTTCTCGCGTTGAGCGTGCCCCCGATGTACAGCCCCGCGTTCGTCATCGCTCTTCAGACAAACGCCCCACTCCCTACAACGCTCTAGAAGGCAAAGTCGTGATCTTTGGCGGGCACGATCGTCTAGAAACTGCCATTCGTAACCGTCTGCGCGATGCTAACGTCAATTTAATCTGGTGTACAGCTCAGGCAGGTCCGCAAATAGCCGGACAAGCCGAAAGCCACATTGCGACAGCAGATCTAATCCTGGTTATAACGGGCTACACCAGCCATAAGCTAACTGATAAAGCCATGCAAGCCGCTCAACGCACCGGAAAAAGCGTAGAGATGATCAACACTACTGGGGTCGTCCGGGTTTTAGAGGCGATCGAATATGGCTTAAAAACACAGGTGCTGGCACAACGGCTCAAGAACCATTACTCGAAGCCTGCTTAGCGTCGAGCTGGCGTTTTGTGCCCAAACAAACCTAAATTACATTTTGAAAGCCGCGCGATACGCGGCTTTCGAAGTATAAGCATCTAGAACTCGCGGATGCTAGGCTGCCCGTCTTTGATTTCACCGATCAGGATCAAGTCAGCCACGCCAATAAACAGACCGTTTTCCAAAACACCCGGAATGTTGTTCAGCGTCTTCTCTAGCTCAGCCGGATTGTCGATCGAGTCGAACGTTACATCCAGTACCATGTTGCCTTGGTCAGTGATCACCGGGCCGTCTTTCTTAACGGCGAGCCGCAGTTCTGGCTTACCGCCTAGCCGCTCGATCGCCCGGGTCACCGGAGCCAATGCTATCGGCAGCACCTCAACCGGCAGCGCAAACGTGGAGCCAAGCCGATCGACCATCTTGCTGCTGTCTACCACTACGATGAACTGCGTCGCCAGCGAATCCACAATTTTTTCGCGCGTGTGAGCTGCGCCACCGCCTTTGATCAAGTTTTTCTGAGGATCTACTTCGTCGGCTCCGTCGATCGCGATGTCAACCGTATCTGCTTCATCTAAGGTCGTTAGCGGAATGCCATATTGTTTCGCTAGTACAGATGCCTGAAATGAAGTCGGCACTCCTTTAATATCTTTGAGTTCCCCAGACTTCAGCCGATCACCCAAAAACTGAATCGCAAAGGCGGTAGTCGATCCCGTTCCCAATCCCACGATCGACCCCGACTGCACCCGCGCCGCTGCCGCCCTGCCGACCTCTTGCTTCATTACCTTTATGGGATCTTGTCCTGCCGTCATTACCAACTTCCTCAGCAACATACAGCATTTATCCTCCCACATCCGGGGTAGGGTTAAGAGCAACTGTGTTGGGGGACGAGCCCTGTTTCTTAAGATTCACAACGTGATCAGCGCTGGCTGCACTGCTTGTTTGGTTCTGTGGTATACCGTTGGTCAGCTTACATCTATTACATCTATAGCAAACCAGCTTTTTGCCAATTTTTGGCAGAATCATTCCTGAGGCGGCTGTCAGATGCCGAACTCTATTGTTATACCTGTAGGCAGGAAAGATTGAAACAGCTTCTGAGTGTCACTGCGTTACGCCCAGAAGCTGTTTATGTATTCTGTCTGTATTGGTTCAGTGCATAGTTTCCATACAGTACGGATCAACTGCATCGACTCAGCACCATCAGGCTACACCAGACACTAATTCATTCAGCGTAGTTCAGCCGTCGGCTCGCTAAGTTCACTAGAGTTGAACCTTGTGGGGGGGAGTTGCTTAGGCAACTCTCTGACTATTTGCCGCACCGCTTCCCATTGCTGTCTACCCCCTCCTCACACATCCCATGATCTCCCAACCTGTCCAGCTTGATCCCCTTGGTAGCCCTCATCCAGTTCCATGGGGTTGGGTGGCGTCGATGCTCTCGGAAGGGCAATCGTCTGCCACGCCCAGAGTCCGCTATTACCGCAGTCCGTCGTTGGTGTCACCCGATGGCTTATATGCTGCCTATAGCCGGATGCAAATGCAGCTTTCCACAGATTTCACGCGAAGCCGAATCACCAGTATTCTGCTGCTAGAAAACCTGCAAACAGGCGATCTACAAACCATCCTGGCCTGTTCTCCGTTTGCCGACAATCCCTTCTCTGAAGCAAGCCTATCCGATTGGTCTGGCACGATCGCTATGCTGGTTCCGGTTGCCTGGTCAGAAACAGGCGATCGCCTGCTGATTCGAGAATTTGAATCTTTGTTTGGCAGCAGCCTCGCTACAGACTTCGCTGTAATTTGGGAGCGAAGCAGCAATACCACCCACACCGTTGCCCCCACCCAGCTCAACTATACAAATGCGATTCTCTTAGGCTGGAGCCAAGCCCACCCCGATCGCGCTCTCTTCCGAGCAGGCATCATGGGCGAAGAAAATTGGTCGCTCTATACCGTAGACAAAAGCTCCAAGACAGTGAGGGCGGCAGACGATCGCCCCCTCACTTTTGGTCGTGTGGTCAACAGCGTCTGGGCAGGGCCGCAGTCTGCTGGGCGGTAGGCAGCATGGTAAAAGAACTGTACAGGTTTTGGGGCTTCCAAAACCTGTACTTAACCAACCGTCTCAGCTTGTGGCTGCCACTGGCTTGGCACTGAAATCAACGAGAAATAGGGAACTGCTTCTGGATCCACTTCAGACAGCGGCACAATACGTTGGTTTGGCATTGTTGCCCGCTCAATATAGCGCGCCCGTTCTGCCAGCCCTAATTGCTGAAGCACAGCATACACCTTGGCAAAGTGCCTACCCAGCTTAAGAATTACTGCCGCATCAGCGATCGCCAGCCGCTCTGCCAAAATCTCAGCCGGAAGAATAGCTGGAATCACCATAAAAATATCGTTGCGATAGGTCAGCGGCGTTCCCAGCATGGCGGCATTTGCCATAACGCTCGATACACCCGGAATCACTTCGGTGGGAAAGCGATCGCTGAGCCGAGTGAACAAATACATGAACGTACCATAGAAAAATGGATCGCCTTCGCAAAGAACCACCACATCGCGCCCTGCTTGCAGATGTCCTGCCAGCGTCAGGGCAGCTTCGTCGTAGTAGGGCTGTGAGGACTGCTCTAGCTTGAAGGGATACCACAGCGGCACTTCAATTTGATGGCTTTGTAAATAGCCTGCAACGATTGATCGCGCCAAACTTTTGCCGCCATTGGAGACGGGATAAGCCACGACAGGTGCAGCCTGCAGCCGCCGTAGCGCTTTCAAAGTTAGCAGCTCTGGATCACCTGGTCCTACACCAATTCCATATAGCCGTCCGATCGTCTGTTTCTGTGTGTTCTCTTGATCAATCACTGACTCATTCTCCATTCTGAATGATTTAAAGCTCATCTTCTTTTGCCAACGCATTAACTGCCGCTGCCGCCATTGCGCTGCCGCCCCGCCGTCCCTGCAGCGTAATAAAGGGGACTCCCCGACTATCGGCTGCAAGAGCAGCCTTTGATTCTGCTGCCCCCACAAACCCAACCGGAAATCCTAAAATGAGCGCTGGTTTGGCAGCACCTGCATCGAGCAGTTCCAGCAGCCGAAACAAAGCCGTAGGAGCATTGCCGATCGCCACTACAGCTCCTGCCAGATGCGGTTTCCACAGCTCTAATGCCGCAGCCGATCGAGTATTTTCTAACTGCTGCGCCAAAGCAGGGACATCTGGCGCATTCAGCGTACAAATCACCCGATTGTTGGCAGGTAAGCGGCGGCGGGTAATGCCCTCTGCAACCATTTGCGAGTCGCAGAGGATCGGGCAACCCGCCGCTAGCGCAGCTCGTCCGAGGCTGGCAGCGTTGGGGGAAGCGACCAAATCTGTAGGAATGTCAGTCATGCCACAGGTGTGGATGAGCCGCACCGCCACCGAAACCAGATCGGCAGGCAACAGTTCTAAATTTGCCTCTGCCCGTATGATGGCAAAGGAATGGCGGTAGATTTGATCTCCATCTCGGATGTAGTCCAGCATTTCTATTTCTCGCTATCGAACCAGTGTTGCAGTTGAGTGAAGTGCTGATTAGCAAACTCCCGAAAAGTTTGGCGGGAATGCGATCGCCGCTGTTGATACAGCGACAATAGCTGAGTCACTCGCTGGGATAACTCAGACGGCAGCAAATCTGCTGCTAGCTGCCGCCCAAAAGGCTGGGTCGCCTTGCCTGCTGCATCCAACTCGCCCACATAAAGTTGATAGCTGGCGATCGCAGTCTCGCTCTGTACCCCGACAAGCGTTAGGTCGCTGCTGCCATGGTGGGCACAAGACTTAGAACAGCCGCTGAAATGGATCGTAATGGGCTGATCTAACGGCAGTTGCTCTAGGGATGCAGCGAGGGTGAGGGCATCGGACTGAGTATCAGTTGCAGAAGCGGCACAGCCCGTGCTGCCAGAACAGGCAACCATCCCCTCCCAAGCACTAGTTGCGGCTGCAGATAGGTCGAGCCGATCGATAGCTTGCTGCACCGCGGCAAGGTGGTGGTTCGGTAAATCGGCAAGCAGCAAATTTCGCCAAGGCGTCAGCCGGAGCCAGCCGTTGCCGTAGCGTTCTGCTAAGTCTGCAAGCTGCCGCAGCTGGCTAGTTTGCAACCGTCCCAAGGGCAAGGCAAGCCCCAAGAACGATCGTCCATCTCGCTGGGGATGAATCCCTAAAGGCACGCAGACGGCACCACAAGGGGAATCTACAGGGCGATGAACAACAGCAACACCCTCAACGCTGCCAACCAAATAGCTTGTCAGATCGACGCTCGTCAAAATTTGTTTCAATCGCGGTTTGCGAACAGATAGCTGTACCTCTGGCATCTGGCGAACCCGAGCGAGATAAAGGTTTGCCAGCGCCGCTATCACAGCAACGCAGGCTTCTGGTTTCAGCAAAATTTGTGGGTTCGGACTTGCATCCGCTTTTGCTAAACTTAGCCGGAAGTAAACCCCAGCCGCCAGCTCCAGATCACCCGGATACTCAATCGCCGTCAAGCGAATGTCATTGGGCTGTTGGGCGATCGAAACCTGTTCGCCTCCATCTAAGCCAATGCTGAATTTGGGAGATAGCCCAGCCAAGGCAGCATCACTGCCAAGATACGCATCTAACGCCCACACAGCGGGACGGGTATCCAGGAGCTGAGCTGGATCGATCCCCGCTGTTGGGCTTGCCATAATATTGCGGAGATGATCCACTTCGCCTAAAGGCGCTGCCAGTTTAGCCGTCTGCAGCTGCGACAAAATCGTGGCTGGAACTGCCGATCGCAGCCCCCGGATTTGTATATTGGCGCGGTTTGTAATGTCAATTGTTCCGTTTCCCAGCTGCTCAGCAACCTCTGCCAACACTCGACACTGCGAACCGTTGAGCAAGCCGCCCGGTATACGAATGCGAACTAGCTGCCCGTCCTGCGCGGCGATAGTGTAGAACAAGCCGGGGCAGGTAGGCGAATTTGCGAGAAGCGAGGAATCGTGGACTCCTACAGGCGATCGAACAGACAAGATGGCTCCTTCCCCGTGCAACGCAGGGATCTGAGAAGAACAGTGTCTCAGCCTTCGCCAGACACCCCAAGCTGGCATTCTGACTTGAGGCTTAACCAAACCTCACCACAGTTGCGGCACAGTCCTGGAATTGCACCAGAGTTTCCCAGCTTCGGCTTATAGAGCCTACCACGACCACAATTCACCTGCTTCGATCGCCTAATCTTTCTTATTAACCCAACGGTTCAGGTTTTTAGGCGAGACACGCAAGCACCACTCACACAAAAAATCTTAAAATTCGCCTTCAATGACTGCCAATTGATCGGATAAAGCAGACCAATTAAGGTAAGAACATAAAGGTAGGAACATAAGAGCAGTAAATAGCTAGGTGAAAATAAGCGTTGGATAGGCTTGTCATCTGTCATGGGTCATTCGCAGATAACCAGTGATCCATACCCCTTTCCATTTAATGTTTAATTGCGCCCAGCTAGCTTGGGGTCTTGCTCAAGATTTTTGGAAAGTCTACGATCTCGCAAACTTATGCACCCAGAAAGATCAGCATAAATGACTAAATGGCTTTCGGTCGTCGGCATTGGTGAAGACGGACTGGCAGGATTAAGTTCGGCTGCTCGTTTGCTGGTTGAGCAAGCAGATTTGCTAGTGGGAGGTAAGCGCCATCTTGCCCTACTCCCAAACGATTCCCGCGAAACTCTCACTTGGGCTTCACCAATTGCTGAAACAGTAGTAGAAATTATTCGCCGTCGCGGGCAGAGGGTTTGCGTTCTAGCCAGTGGTGATCCCCTATGCTATGGCATTGCTACAACGCTGCTTCGGCACGTTTCGATCGCCGAAATGATCATCTTGCCTGCACCTTCTGCCTTTAGCCTGGCTTGTGCTCGGTTGGGCTGGTCGTTAACCGAAGTAGAAACGCTGAGCTTGTGCGGTCGTGATCCAGCTTTGATTCAGGCAGTCCTTTACCCAGGCGCAAAAATATTAGTTTTGAGTGAGGGCAGCAATACACCTATCACGGTTGCCAAACTGCTGAGCGATCGCGGCTTTGGCAACAGTTCAATCACAGTATTAGAACGAATGGGTGGAATTCACGAGCGAAACGTTCAGGGTATCGCTTCTACCTGGACAGAAACTCAGCTGGCAGATTTGAATACCATAGCGATCGATTGTATTGCGACTGCCCAAACATCAGCCTACTGCCGGTTGGCAGGTCTACCAGATAGCGCATATTACCACGATGGACAGCTGACAAAGCGAGAAATTCGTGCTGTAACGCTGGCTGCTCTTGCCCCCCTGCCCGGACAGCTACTTTGGGATGTCGGGGCAGGCTGTGGTTCTATTGGCATTGAATGGATGCGGAGCCATCCTCGATGTCGGGCAATTGCCATCGAACAGCATCCCGATCGCCTCCGCTTTATCACTGATAACGCAACTGCGCTTGGCACACCCACGCTAAATCTGGTATCTGGTAAAGCGCCCGCCGTGCTTTCTGACTTACCGCAGCCAGATGCCATTTTCATTGGCGGCGGACTGACTACAGATCACCTGCTGCAAACCTGTTGGAATGCACTGCCAGTGGGGGGACGGTTAGTTGCAAATGCAGTGACCGTTGAAAGCGAACAGCAGATATTTCAATGGCACAATCAGCTAGGCGGAGAGCTAACCCGTATCGCGATCCAACGAGCAGAACCGATCGGCAAATTCTTGGGCTGGAAGGCAATGTCTCCTGTAACCCAGTGGACTGTAGTGAAGTAGTCATGGGTTTTGTTTGAGTTCTCCAGGAGAATGCTGTCTGTAGTAATTTTCAATCGCGTGAGGTACTGATTTTCTGCTGTGTGCTGAATGGAGCGCGGCACACAGCAAAAATCACTATTCATCCAAGCGTAAAGCGCTATGGGTTCGGTGCAGATAGCAATAATGTCGTGATTATCTGCTGTGATTCTATATCGCTTCAGCGTAGAACCGATTTCACCTCTGGTTGTTGTCTAAAGTGAAGCTTAAAAAGTAGAGCTTAATCGGACGCAAATGTTCCTTACTTCGGGGCAGCTTGACAACCTAGGGGATTCCATCCGGGTCATGTTATTCTCTTAAACGATGAATGAAGGTGGAATCCGCTTAATGTTGGCTGTTAGCCACTACCTTAAACGAATTAGATGTCGGAGGGTTTTAGGAACTTCTGGCATTCGAATAGATTCACCTCTCCATAGGTATTGATAGGGAGTGTGTCAGTTTTTGTGGAATGGCTTCACCATCTGACAAAAACCAAAAAGAGACAATGCACTCCTATTGATCTCTATTAATCTCTTCTGATTTCGTCTGAGAGGTGTTTAGATGTCCTTTGATTGGCATCTCCTCCAGATACCGTGAATAAGAAGATTACGCTCGATAGGGCTGTCAATCACAGCGCTATTCTTTAGCACTTTGTCGCCTAAATCTAAACATAATGATGCTTGAAAGTTTGAATCCGCCACGCCCACGCTGGAATGTGATCGGCTTTACGATCGCCCTTCATCTTGTAGCCCTGCTAGCCTTGCTTCCGGCATATTTTAGCTGGGCGGCAGTTGGCGTTGCAGTGTTTCTGCATTGGCTCACCATTGGTTTGGGCATTTCTCTTGGCTTTCATCGTTTAGCCACTCACCGCAGCTTCAAAGTTCCCAGAGCGCTAGAGTACTTCTTTATTCTTTGTGGCACATTAGCAGGTCAAGGTGCTGTGCTGGGCTGGGTCGGCTATCACCGCATGCACCACTTACACTCCGATCAGGCTGCCGATCCGCACGACTCAACGCAAGGATTTTGGTGGAGCCACATTGCTTGGCTAATGCACGATGTTCCCGCTAAAACAGAGCTAAAGCGGTTGACGAAAGATGTTTACGATGATCCGTTCTATCAGTTTTGCCACCGATACTACATCGAACTGCAAATTGTCCTGGGGGTTGTGCTGTACTGCTTAGGGGGAATGCCATTTGTAGTTTGGGGCGTGTTTGCGCGGTTGTTTGCCGGCTTTCACAGCACGTGCTTTGTCAACAGCGTTTGTCATCTGTTGGGCTATCGCAGCCATGAGACAAACGATCGCTCTACAAACTGCTGGTGGGTAGCCCTTTTGACCTACGGTGAAGGCTGGCACAACAACCATCACGCGTTTCAGTCTTCGGCGCGTCATGGGTGGCGCTGGTGGGAAATAGACATGACCTGGATGGTAATCCGACTATTGCAAATACTGGGTTTGGCAACGAAAGTGAAACTGGTACCCTCTGCTGCAGTGGAGACGCATTGACCATACAATACTAAGCGCATTCATTAAAACAAACCTTTATGCAAAAACCCCGCGATGCGGGGTTTTTGCAATTTAGCCGCTTAGTATTATGTCGCTCCAGACTGAACGGTTAAAGAATGCATTTGCGGATTTATTTAAGTTCTCAAATTTGGCATCCGGCAAATTGCATAAATTTTCACGAATTCTACACTTTCTGAGAGACATAGGGCACTCTGGAAAGCTTTTGTTTAAACATCATCCATTATCATCCCAATGAATTAGGGCGCGAAACACAGTGTAAAAGTTTTTAGCTGCATGAGATACAGACTGTGTTTGGAACCTTTGCAGAATGCGGTCAAAGAGCAATCCACTTC
The DNA here is from genome assembly GCF_014764505.1 of Phormidium tenue FACHB-886. GTDB lineage: Bacteria > Cyanobacteriota > Cyanobacteriia > Elainellales > Elainellaceae > FACHB-886. The sequence continues at coordinate 123,344 of NZ_JACXWX010000002.1, read as the reverse complement.
TAATCTATATCAGTTCCAGCGCCCAAGCAGGTACTTGGCCCTGCAAAAAGCTTATCCATTCAATTCGCACTAATTCTATTCCGGTGGGGACCGCTACAGCGGTTCTCAATCGCTCAGGCATGGTTTTGGAAACTGTGCCGCGTTCCAGGTAGCTCATCCCAAAAACTACTTTTCATCTATGCGCGTAGCGCTACAAGTTCAGCAGGAATAGTATTTTTAGGGAAGCGAGGGAAGAAAAATCACCTCTCTAAAAATACTATTGAGCGTAAAAATCTATGCGTTTATCCGAGAAAGTTGCTTTAATCACCGGAGCAGGAAGCGGTATTGGGCGAGAGTCAGCCCTGCTGTTTGCCAAAGAAGGTGCTCAGGTTGTGGTTTGCGATCTAAACGAGGCAGGGGGTCAAGAAACCGTTAATCAGATTCGATCGGCTGGTGGTGAAGCGGTATTTGCACAGGCAGACGTGTCTAGCGCGGCTGATGTGAAAGCAATGGTTGAGGTGGCAGAAACTACCTACGGCAAGCTAAACGTCTTGTTCAACAATGCTGGCATCTTTCACGCGGCAGATGGCTCTGTGGTAGAAACCGAAGAAGACGTTTGGGATCTAACAATCAATATCAACCTGAAAGGCGTTTATCTCGGCTGCAAGTATGGCATTCCGGCACTGCTGCGAGCAGGGGGTGGTTCTGTGATTAACACGGCTTCCTTCGTCGCGATTGTGGGCGCTGCCACTTCCCAGGTTGCGTATACGGCAAGTAAGGGCGGTGTCTTGTCGCTGAGCCGAGAGATTGCTGTGGAATTTGCACGGCAGAATATCCGAGTGAATGCGCTGTGCCCTGGGCCTGTTGAAACGCCGCTTCTAGAGGAACTGCTCGCCGATCCAGCACGACGGCAGCGACGGCTGGTGCATATTCCACCGGGTCGCTTTGGCAAAGCACAGGAGATGGCAAATGCCGCTCTATTTCTTGCTAGCGATGAATCATCCTTTGTCAATGGTGCAACCTTCCTGGTAGATGGTGGTATTACAGCTGCCTACGTTACCCCTGAATGAACAAAAACTCAGAACCGGGTGAGTATGACGCTCAGTGCTGTTCTAAAAACTGCTTCAGAAGCGGGTAGACCGAGATAAGCCACCAACTTTCGTTGTATACATTGCCATGAATGACCAGCATGCATCAAAGTTGGACAATCCATGATGGGCGATCGAATCGATTGCCCATGTCTCTCATCTACCTCCTTTTCGGATTAGGGTATCTGTGAGTCGCTTTGCCGGAAGAAATCTGATATTTTTTAATGATTTGTACTCATTTTCTCTAGGGAAGAGTACAATGAACAGTTGTGATATACCTTTGGTGATTCAGCCATGGCTGTAGCAAGTAGTAGACGATCGAGAGCAGTAAATGTATCCAGAGAAGCAGTGGATCAAGTTGGAGTTCTGCTTCAGCAACTACCGGAGAAACCAAAAGAAGCGGTTTCGCTTCAAGAAGCGGTGAATCAGCTTCAAGAGGAAATTCGCCTCGCATTGTCGAAGGGCTACAGCTATGCGGAACTAGCTCCGCTGCTGGGCGAACGCGGCATTGCGATTAGCGCTAATACCTTGAAGCGGTACGTGTCGATCGGCAGAGGAAAGTCGGGCAAAGGACGCAAACCATCCACCAATGGACGGCGTAAAAAAGCCACTCCTGCAGAGGAGTCTGAAGCAGTCAGCTCAGAGGCTGCTCCAGCTGAAACCGCAGAACCGGAAGCCCCTAAACCAGAAGGACGGCGCGGACGGGGTAAGGCGAAGGCAGAACCCACTGCTGAAGCCGCTCCAGAAGCTCCCCCCAAAGCTACCCGCGGCAGACGGGCAAGCTCGGCAGCAAAGTCAGCAGGAACAACTCGCACTACTAGCAGAAGACGCAAATAGCACAGGCAGTACTCCCATCCTTTTGGGTAAAGCTGACAGTTTTTTGTGTTGAAGTAAAGTTGTGTTTTTGAGGTATGTCTTTGTAAGAAATGTTCCGCTCTTGCGGTGCATTACAAAGGTGTTGGTTCTCTGTGCAATTGTCAGTATGAAATTGGACGTAGGAGTAAATCCCCTACGTCCAGTTTTGCACTTGCCGATCGGCCTTCAATAGATGAATTGCCATGCGTCAGTTCTGTCGTCAGTGTTGGCTGTGGGCAGCGCTGTCGTTAGTGCTAACGGTGACTGCAACCGTTTCAAGCGGTGTAGCTATGGCGTTAGCGTTGTGGACTCATTCAGGCTGGGTCACAATTGCCTTTTCGTTAATTGTTTACGCAGCACTCAGCATCAAGATCAGCCATTGGGTAACAGGTAAGTCAACAGCTCATTTACCCAGCTATTCCCATCGGGTAGCGATCGATTTTTCGGCAGTCACAACCTTGCTGTTCGCGGGGCTGCTGCTGATTCCTCGATCGATTCCTGCTGCAGTTCCTCCAGCAATTGCTCAGGAATGGCAGTTGCCTAATGGTTCTCGCATTGCCTACGTTCATCTATCCGTTACCGATAGGGCTAGTCTGCCTCAGCCACCAATTGTGTTCTTACACGGTGGACCGGGTATTGGGCTAAATTTGGAAAGCGATCTTAACTTTTTCGCCAGCTTTGCTGCAGCAGGCTACAGCCTCTATAAATATGATCAAATCGGCAGTGGCTTCTCCGGCCGCTTGGCAGAGGTGCGGCGGTATACGATCGATCGCCAAGTCGAAGACTTGGAGCTAATTCGCCAGCAGATCGGTGCAGATCGATTGATTCTGTGGGGGCAGTCTTGGGGCGGCTCTCTGGCGCAAAATTATTTGGCACGTTACCCCAATCGGGTTAGTAAATTGATCCTGACCAGCAGTGGTGCGCCTTGGTGGAGCTGGCAACCTGATCCAATTCAGTGGGCTGCTTTATTTGATCACCGCCTCTCTCTACGCGAACGGCTGGGATATGCCCTTGCGCCCCACGACCCGATCGCCGCTGCCCAGCTCTTCACCCAGGCTGAAGGCGGCTACGCCTGGACTGTTGCTACAGACGGCATGGATTTTTTGCGGTCAATTAACTACTGTCCTGCTTCGCTGCCGCCTCGTTCTCCGATGAATATCCTCGATCGTGCGGCTCGGGTCAGCATTCTGGTCAATCGTCAGATTACTGCCAGCGTATCTCAGGGAGTTTCACCTAAATCCAGACTGCAGGGTAACCCAGTTCCTGTCTTATATATACGTGGCTTGTGCGACTTCCCAATTCCTCAATCCACCATTCGTGAATATGCTACGCTGTTTCCCAATCTACGGCTGGTACAGCTGCAGAATGTTTCCCACAAACTTTGGAACGCACCCAATACTGAACAAGTTGCTCCTACCATTCTGGCGTTCCTCAACAATCAACCCACGCTGCCCTTGCCCACCGTTTCAGCGCAGAATTGGATTGTGCCGCCCGCCGATCGCTACAATCAGAAATGAACTTGCGTAACCCGTTCCCCTATCCATGACCGCGATCGCCAACTTCCAAGACTGCTTCGATGTAATTGTTGTGGGCGCAGGACATGCAGGCTGTGAGGCTGCATTGGTAACAGCACGGCTTGGCTGCCGAACGCTGCTGCTGACGCTGAACCTGGATAAAATTGCCTGGCAACCCTGCAACCCTGCCGTGGGTGGACCTGCCAAATCACAGCTAGCTCATGAAGTTGATGCTTTGGGCGGCGAGATTGGCAAAATGGCAGACCGGACATATCTACAAAAGCGGGTGCTCAATCTCTCCAGAGGACCTGCCGTTTGGGCACTGCGGGCCCAAACCGACAAGCGGGAATACGCAGCGATAATGAAAAACATCGTCGAGAATCAGGCAAATCTGTCTGTGCGGGAAGGCATGGTCACAGATCTACTTCTGGGAGCCAATCAGGAAGTGATTGGGGTAGAAACGTATTTCGGCGTAGCGTTTCAGTGTAAAGCTGTGATTCTCACCACCGGCACTTTTTTGGGCGGCCGGATTTGGGTTGGCAATAAATCCATGGAGGCAGGGCGGGCAGGCGAGTTTGCCGCGATCGGGCTCACCGAAACGCTCAATCGCTTGGGCTTTGAAACGGGACGGCTGAAGACGGGCACTCCGGCAAGAGTCGATCGCCGTTCGGTGAACTACGGTCAGCTAGAGCCACAGCCCGGTGATCCAGAAGTACGCTGGTTTAGCTTTGATCCGGAGGTCTGGGTCGAGCGGCCGCAGTTGCCCTGCCACCTCACCCGTACCACCCCCGAAACGCATCGCTTGATTCAGGAAAATCTGCATCTGTCTCCGGTATATGGCGGCTGGGTAGATGCCAAAGGCCCGCGCTATTGCCCCAGCATTGAAGATAAAATTGTCCGATTTGCTGACAAAGACTCACACCAGATTTTCATCGAGCCAGAAGGACGCGACAGCCCAGAGCTATACATCCAGGGCTTCTCCACCGGGCTACCCGAAAGCCTACAGATCCACCTGCTGCGATCGCTCCCCGGTTTAGAACAGTGCGTCATGCTCCGCCCTGCTTATGCAGTCGAATATGATTACCTGCCTGCGACTCAGTGCTACCCCACGCTAATGACCAAAGCGATCGAGGGGCTGTTTTGTGCCGGACAGATCAACGGCACGACAGGCTATGAAGAAGCTGCTGCTCAGGGCTTAGTGGCGGGTATCAATGCGGCTCGCCTTTGCAAAGGACAACCGCCGATCGTCTTTCCTCGCGAACAAAGCTACCTCGGTACTTTGATTGACGATCTCTGTACCAAAGACCTGCGCGAACCCTATCGCATGCTGACCTCCCGCTCAGAGTATCGGCTGCTGCTGCGCTCAGACAACGCCGATCAGCGTTTAACACCGCTGGGTCGAGAAATTGGGCTGATTGACGATCGGCGTTGGGCACTCTACCAAGCCAAACAAGACCACATCAGCGCTGAAAAAGAGCGCCTGCACGAAACTCGCGTCAAGGAACACGAACCGATTGGACAGCAAATTGCCGCAGAGACGCAGCAGGCGATCAAAGGCTCGATCACCCTGGCGGATTTGCTGCGGCGACCGGGGCTGCACTATGCCGATCTCGATCGCTACGGTTTGGCAAATTCGGACCTCAGCAAAGCCGAACGAGAAGGCGCAGAAATTGACATTAAATATTCCGGCTACATCCAGCGGCAGCAGAACCAGATCGACCAGATCGCCCGACAGGCACATCGCCCACTATCCCCAGAGCTGGACTACTATGCCATCACCACTTTGTCGATGGAGTCCCGCGAGAAATTAGCGAAGGTAAAACCGCTGACGATCGGGCAGGCAGCTCGAATTGGTGGGGTGAACCCAGCCGATGTCAACGCACTGCTGCTTTATCTGGAGGTGCAGGCACGACGGCTGGTCACTCATTAGTTAGAATTCATATCTGTGATGGAAACTTGTCACCCCATCGACACAAGCGGGTTTTATTCTAATAATGAGTTAGCGGGAATCAGAGCTTATGCAGCTTAGTTTTTGGGAGATGTACTTTGCGAGTCCCAAGAGCAATCGCTCCAAATAGAAGTCTTGCGTGAGCCCTGAGTTTTTAGCAAACAAATTACTTGCTTTATTTTTACGCTCTATCCAGGAGGATATTCGTACCGTCATGGCGCAATCCAATCCCTACTCGAATCCTAAATCTCCGCTACAAAAATCGGTCATTTATCTATCGCTCGTCCTTTTAGGAGCGGGTGGTGTTCTGGCGGGCAATCGTTACCTAGCAAATGCCCAACCTGTAGCCCAATCTGCTCCAGCCACTGCAGACCCTGCGCCTACTACCAGCAGCCCTGCACCAACTAGCTCTGGTGGTCGGGTACTGGCCGCCACCAATCCTAACTTCATTGCAGATGCAGTTCAAAAAGTGGGTCCAGCAGTTGTCCGAATTAACTCTACACGGACTGTTGCTAGCCGAGGACCAGACTTCTTTTCCGAAGATCCGGCCTTTGGTCGCTTTTTCGGCGGGCAGGGGGAAGGCAGGTCGCCCGAACGAGTTGAAGAAGGAACAGGCTCTGGCTTCATTGTTGATTCAAAAGGCATCATCCTGACGAACGCGCATGTGATCGATGGAGCGGATGAAGTCTCAGTAACGCTCACCGATGGGCGATCGTTTAGCGGCAAAGTAATGGGTGAAGACCCTGCGACTGATGTGGCAGTGGTCAAAATTGAAGCGACTGACCTGCCCACGGCAACTTTGGGCGATTCCACACAGCTCAAACCCGGTGAATGGGCGATCGCCATTGGCAACCCGCTTGGACTCGACAACACCGTCACAGCCGGAATCGTGAGTGCCACCGGGCGATCGAGTTCTGATATTGGCGTTCCCGATCGGCGAGTCGGCTTCATTCAAACGGATGCGGCAATTAACCCCGGTAACTCCGGCGGACCCCTGCTCAACGAACGGGGTGAAGTGGTAGGCATGAACACCGCTATTATTGATGGCGCTCAAGGTTTGGGCTTTGCCGTACCAATCGATACTGCCAAGCGCATTGCCGATCAGCTTATCAGCACAGGCAAGGTAGAACATCCTTATCTGGGCGTTCAGATGAAAAAGCTGACCCCCGAACTCAAGACGGCGCTCAACGAAGACCCCAATAGCCCAATCAGAGTTCAAGAAGACAGTGGCATCCTCATCTTAAAGGTGCTGCCTAATTCGCCAGCTGCTCAAGCAGGTCTGCAAGCAGGTGATGTAATTCAAAAGATCAGCAATCAGGATGTTGCAGATGCCGACGAAGTACAGCGCGTTGTAGAGGCAAGTAAAATTGGGCAAGACTTACCGCTTCAACTCCGCCGCAACGGTGAGACGCTGACGCTAAACGTGAAGCCTGGTATTCTACCCAATCAGCCGGTCGAATAATTAGCTGCAGCTACTCAAAGGCTTGTATCTCAAAGGCTTTTATAAAGTTTGCATCTACCAAATAAAGGCGTTTGAGAAAATCTCAAACGCCTTTATTCGCTTACAGCGACTCATCTTATAGCAAGTTTCAATCCCGTCAGGTACTGGTCTGCCATGCGCTGTGTGCTGTGCTCCGTGCAGCACAGCACACAGCAAAAACCACCTTAGAACTCGTCGCCGCCAAAGCCGCCATCGCCCATCGTCGCTTCGCTGTCCCGCTTAGAGCCAAGCAGCTCTAGACGCTCAACTCGAATCACAGGTTTCGATCGATTGGCGCCTGTAGAGCGGTCTTGCCAATGCTCAAGTTTAAGAGCACCTGTAATCCCAACCAAACTGCCTTTCTTAACGTAGTTTGCGGCAACTTCAGCGGTCTTTCCCCAAATTTCTAAGTTGAACCAATCGGGTTCATCTGTTTTCCGGAGGCGATTCACTGCGAGCGTAAAATTACAGACAACGCTGCCAGATTCGAAATATTTAACCTCTGGATCACGACCCGCCCGACCAACTAGCGTCACAACATTTAAGCTCATAAAACTCCTAGAGGGTTGCTTTTTTGCTCAGCTTTAGTTTTGCTCAGCTTTAGACTGTTTGCTCAGCTGCGCTGCAAGAACTGCATTTAGTACAAACGTACGCACTATGATTCTAGCTATTTTAGCGAATCTGCTGCAAATCTTCCAGACAAATTCTGTAGTCATAGTCGTCACTAGGACAATTAAGACAGATATTTTATAGATGCGCTTCTCGCACCTACAAAACTGCCCTGAGCTACCTGGCTACAGCTATAAATGTAGGAACAAATCTGGACGCAGGAACGTCGCCTCTATAAGCTGAAATTCTATCTTTCTACAATCATGCCGATTGGGGTTAGAGGGCAGCCCAAAGAAAAATAGACCTGCGATCGGGCTGGTCGATCAAAACTGTAGCGCAAATCTCCAGAATGTTTGTTCAATCAAGGTTAGCTAACCAGGAATACGGCATTTTGAATCTTGCCCGCTTCACAATAACTTAACTGAAGCAGCGCAGTGCAATCGATAAACTTGCTATTGACATGGAACCTAAAGATCTAATCTTGCTAAAAGACGAACCTAGCTGCAGGGCAAATAATTTAGTTCTTAATTAAATTTTATAAATTCGTCACTTCACTGTTAGGATGAAGTACTCAAGGCATGGTGATCGAACTATAAACTTGTAGCTTCAAAGCTGCAAAATCATAGTTTTGACAACAGTCTGGACTCTATGTTGAAAACATAATAGAATCCACCATGTGTTTCATCTCGTTCGCCATCGGGTGATCTCCGGTTCAAGCCATCAGATTTTTGGGAGCTTAGGAAGCTAGTGGGTTTCTTTAATCGCTTATCACTCTCGCGTGACATGGGTATCGACCTCGGTACTGCTAACACGCTGGTTTATGTGTCTGGCAAAGGTATTGTGCTGCAGGAGCCTTCTGTAGTTGCAATCGATCAGGAGGACAAGCTACCCCTTGCGGTTGGCGAAGATGCTAAAAAAATGCTAGGACGAACTCCCGGCAACGTCATTGCGTTGCGTCCTTTACGAGATGGTGTAATTGCTGATTTTGATACGGCTGAGCTGATGCTGAAACACTTCATCCGCCGCGTCAATGAAGGGCGGACGCTCGTTTCCCCCCGAATTGTGATTGGTATTCCTAGCGGGGTGACGGGCGTAGAGCGTCGGGCGGTAATGGAAGCAGCTTCCCAAGCAGGTGCACGCGATGTCTATCTGATTGATGAACCTGTGGCAGCGGCGATCGGTGCGGGCTTACCGGTTGCAGAACCTACTGGCAACATGATTATTGACATCGGTGGTGGCACAACTGAAGTTGCGGTGCTGAGCCTACAGGGCACCGTACTGAGCGAATCAGTGCGCGTTGCCGGAGACGAACTCAGTGAAGCAATTCTCAACTACATGAAAAAGGTGCACAACCTGGTGATTGGGGAACGCACCGCTGAAGAAATCAAAATCATGATCGGCTCTGCCTACCCGATGAACGACGATCCAGACTGCATAATGGATGTGCGGGGTTTGCACCTGCTGTCAGGGCTACCGCGTACAGTCACCGTCAAAGGACCTGAAATTCGGGAGGCAATGTCTGAGCCGCTGGCGGTGATCATTGAGGCGGTGAAGCGGACGCTGGAACGTACTCCACCTGAGCTGGCTGCTGATATCATCGATCGCGGCATTATGCTAGCGGGTGGCGGCGCACTGCTGCGCGGTCTAGATACGCTAATCAGCCATGAAACCGGAATAGTGGTGCATGTAGCCGCCGATCCGCTTAGCTGCGTAGTGCTGGGGACCGGGCGCGTGCTGGAGAACTTTAAGCAGCTAGAGCGGGTGTTTAGCGGTCGGTCTCGATAGGTACTGCAAGCAGTTGCTGTAGGTGAAGTTGCGGCTACACGGCGATCGTTAAGCCTGAAAGTTGAGTCTGCCTGCTGCTGACTCGATAGTGGATGTCGCAATGGCTGGTTTACGCTGTTTAGTGAGGCAGATTTTTTGGGTTTGAATGTACACATTACGACGATGGTGGGATCGCAACGGGATTCGGATTGGGCTGATTGGCTTAGCTCTCGGTGCAGCCTGGACAATTCGACAGACTCAGGGAGCTGCCGTCTTTGAAGTTTACCAACTGCTAACACGCCCCTTTGCAGGTACACCCGCTCCCGCAGAACAAGCAGACACGCCCCGCGTTCGTCAGCTAGAGCAGCGACTCACCGAGCTAGAAAGCCAAAATCAGCAGCTCCAGGAGCTGTTGGGCTACACCGAAAAGCGTCCTGGAGAGGGCATTGCGGCACCTGTAGTTGGGCGGAGCGCAGATCACTGGTGGCAGCAGGTGATTTTAGGACGAGGGCAGCGAGATGGGATTCAGGTAGGGGCGATCGCGGCTGGTAATGGTGGGATTGTAGGACGCGTCACCCAGACCACTGCTCACAGCAGCCGAGTGCTGTTGATCAGCGACCCAACGAGTCAGGTTGGGGTGACAATTAGCCGATCGCGCTACATGGGCTATATTCGCGGGCAGGCAGCAAATCGGGTCATCATGGAATTCTTCGACAAAGTCCCAGATGTGCGCCCTGGTGATGTGGTAGCAACTTCAACTTATAGCAAGCTATTTCCACCGGGGTTGCCAGTGGGTGTGGTGGAGTCGGTCAATCTCAATAAAAGCCCTGCCCCCGAAGCGGTAATCGAACTTTCTGCCCCAATTAGCCATCTAGAGTGGGTCATCGTTTATAACAACCCTAGAGCGGTTGAAGAACCTGACACCCTCAGCCCGGATACCGATCCCCAATCGCCAGCGGCTCAGCCTTCTGCCAGTCCAGCCGGGAGTGGAGAAAATTGATTGATCTGGCTGATTTAAATCCTAATGTTCGTCGTTTGGTCAGCTGGGGAGTTACGGCTGGCTCTGTTTTGCTTTGTGCGCTGATTTTGCCGGCTCGCCTGCCCGGAATGGAGCTGCTGTCCGTTGCTCCCAACTGGTTTGTCATTTGGGTTGTGGCGTGGAGCGTCAAGCGGACGATGCTGCAGGGCGCAATCGCCGGACTTGCCCTCGGCTTTATTCAAGATGGCATGACTTCCCCTAACCCAACTCATGCGCTCAGCTTGGCGGTCGTGGGAGTGCTGACTGCCCGTATCCAAAAGCAGCGCTACATCAAGGAGGATTTCATCTCCATTGCGCTGATTGTATTTGGCATGGCAGTTGTGACAGAGACGATTATTGCCCTGCAGTTTACCCTGCAACGTTTAGTAGAAGCAGGCGGGCGATCGCTATCTGAAATCTGGCTCTATCATCAGCAGGTAGCACTGAGTTCAGCAATTCTCAGCAGCCTCTGGGCACCCGTTGTTTATTTTCCGCTCAACCGCTGGTGGGAGTGGATGCAGGATTTGGAACAGCCGCAGGCATAGAGAGCCTCAGCGCAGCGTCGGAATGGGTTTGACTAAATAGTGTGTCTAACTAAATAGTGTGCTGCAGACAGTAGATCGCTGTGAATGCGGGTGGGTTCAAACTTTTGCAGATAGGTTTGGCTACGGATACCGCAGGTAAGAGCGATCGTCGGCACATCCATTGCTTGTCCGGCCAGCACGTCTGCTTCAGTGTCTCCAATCATCCAGGCAGAATCAGGGAACGTGGCATAAGAGGCGGAGCTGTTCTGCTGCATGGCGATCGCCTGCCGCAGTAGCTCAGTCTTGTGTTCTGCCAGATTGCTATAGGCGATGCTTTCGCTGACGCTGCCCCAGATTTGGCTAAACAAATGCACCAGTCCATGATCTTGCAAAATCTGAGTGGCTTGAGCCTGACAGCGCAAGGTCACTAACACCAAGCGCACCCCTTGAGCATGGAGCAGCGCCAGCGCCCACTTCACACCGGGCTGGAGCTGATCTTGCTGGAGCAGCGCGGGCTGATTGACGATTTGCACTACCCGCTGCAAGAAGCGATCGATCTGCTCTCCCTGCAGTCCAGAACGCAAGGCAATTTCTGCATCGGGCATCCGCTCCTGCTTCATTTGCCAGAACTGCTGCTTTGTTAAGGGACTAAGCCGGAGGTCTGGATGTGCTGCTTGAGTTTCTGTTAGCCCCAGCCGGTAGGTGTGATAGTAGCGATCGGACACATCTACGATCGGTCCGTCAAAATCACAAAACAGAGTGAGATGTTTTAAAGCTTGCGGCGAGAGCGGGCTGGCGGTAGCGAACTCTGAAGCGGCACATTTTGCCATAAATCTTTACTTTTTGCGGAGCGATACGAAACGTTAATTTACGTTAGCAACAGTTTGTATAAGTCGTCAATCGTTCTGGAAGTTTAGACTATCAGAAATATTTATGGCAATGATCCAGGGGAGAGGATAGATAAATCTATCTATAGATATTGACGCTAAAAGGCTTCAGCCAATTCTGAATAGTTTGTAAAAGCTTAACGTTTTGTAATAGATGTAAATTAACTCGCTCTCCTTAATTTGTGCTTGTGGCTTACTCTCTTTCGATAGCATCGCGTTCCAGCAGGAGAGTAACGGGACCGTCATTTTCAATCGCCACCTGCATCATTGCCCCAAATCGCCCTGTTTCCACTTTCAGTCCGCTCTGGCGCAGCTTTACAACAAACTGGTCATAGCGGGCTTCTGCGCTTGCCGGAGCCGCTGCCCGATCGAACGAGGGACGACGACCTTTGCGACAGTCGCCATAAAGGGTGAATTGGCTAATCACCAGCAGCTCACCTTGAATGTCTTGAACCGATCGATCGAATCTATCCCCCGTTTCGCCTGAAAATAAGCGCAGCTCCAAGCATTTTTTTGCCATCCACTCTAGCTCTGCTTCGGTGTCTGTTTCAGCGATCCCAACCAGCAAATTTAGCCCTCGTCCAATGCTGCCAACGAGGGTGCCGTCGATCGTTACCGAAGAAGCTCTGACCCTTTGAATCACAACCCGCATGATCTCACCCAGCTATAGCAGTCTTAGAGCAGTTTTCACTTGAATAGACTCCAAATTATTTTTTGAAAACCACACGATGCGGTTTGCAAAACAATAGCGCTACGCGCATACGTCAAGGCAAATTTTTGTATAAAAGCGCCCCTATGCGCGACTTTTACACAAAACTGATTTCAATCTAAGCATGTAGCGCCATAGTTCGGTTCTGTTTCCGCGCAAAGCCCTGTAAATAAAGGGTGAGATAGGCTATGAGTGGTACAGGCTGCTTCACCTCTCACAATCCGTTTGAGATTGCTATTTGCTTTTTTCGAACAAAACCTTTCCCTGGTTAGACGCATCGCCTGTTTCAAATCAGATACCTTGCCTTTACGATCCTTTTGTGTACTTTTAGCCCTAAGCGAACCTGTGTTTCCCATCAGCGACGAAAACCCTACCTATACAAGACCTTACGTTACGGTCGGTCTAATTATTATCAACATTCTCTGCTTTATCTATGAGCTGAGTTTGCCGCCTGCCCAGTTAGATCAGTTTTTTCATATAGCTGCCGTTGTGCCTGCAGAGCTGACCGCTAGCTTTCAAGGGCAGGCGATCCCGCAAGGACTACCGGAATGGTCTACGCTGATTACCTCACAGTTCCTGCACGGGGGCTGGCTGCACCTGCTAGGCAACATGCTGTATCTATGGATTTTTGGTAACAACGTAGAAGATAAGCTGGGGCACGTCAAATTTTTGATCTTTTACCTGCTATGCGGGATTTTGGCAGGGCTAGCACAGTGGTTTTTTGCTCAGGGTTCGTCGGTTCCTTCGCTGGGTGCAAGTGGAGCGATCGCGGGTGTGATGGGAGCATATATCATCCGATTCCCTAGAGCCAGCATCCTGACACTGATTTCCTTCTTTCCAATCCGGATTCCGGCGCTCTTGTTTCTGGGCATTTGGTTTGTGCAGCAGGCGTTTTACGGCGTAGCCAGCCTGGGGATGACAACCAATATCGGTATGGAAAACGGCGGAATCGCTTACTGGGCCCATGCAGGCGGCTTTGCGTTTGGGGCAATTTTGGGGCCGTTATTCGGTATCTTCTCGGATTCCAAGGCGCGACCAAGCACAGCAAACCGAGGACTGCCCTTCTAGAATTCGAATTCTAAAGTTGCAGCAGAGCGGCAGGGCAGAGCCTTGCCGCTTTTTTGGGAGATGTGAGACTCGCGGATGGAAGCAAAGCCGCAGCATATAGCACCACACTCGCCTGTCAGGACAAAGCTCAACAAGCTTCTCGATCTAGGCGCATAGCGCCGTATATAGCGAACGCTATAGGGGAAAGCACAAATCTGGCGCACAAAGTTTTGGAAAGGCGATCGTCTCCACCTCCAGCGTTTTCAGATCAACCCGCCGAATTGCATGATTATTTGTGTCAGCAACATAAAGCTGCGAGCCGATTGCGCTCAGCCCTGCGGGTTCATTAAATTGTGCCTGTCGTCCGTCTTGCAGACCGGGCAGCCCGCCTAATACAGTCTCACACCTGCCCGACTCCACCTGCACTCGTTTGATTTTGTGGTTGTAGGTGTCGGCAATCCAGAGGTAGTTCCCAGATGTTGCTCTAGGTATTGCCTCAGATGTTGCTCTAGGTATTGCGTCGGATATTGACTCAGCTGTTGCCATCGCCACGCCCAAGCAGTGCTGCAGCCGTACCGCTTCACCTTGTCCGTCTCGATCGCCAAACCCATATAGATCGCCACTGCCGCAAACCGACCGCACTGTAGGCGAGGCCGCTAGGCTAACTGCCCTTATGGTGCTGCCTTCGCTGTCTGCCACAAACAGCTCCTGTCCATTGGTGGCAATACTGCTGGGTTGGGCAAAGGCGGCTTGGTCGATGTCACCATCCACGCAGGCTTCAGCCCCTGTGCCCGCATAGGTTTTCAGTTCGCCTGCTTGCAGATCGATCGCCCAAATTTGGTGAGAACCCGCCATTGCCACAAACAAAACCCGATCGACTAGCACCAGATCCCAGGGTGAATTGAGCGGAGTTTGCAATGCCCCATGCTGAGGACGCAGCTGGCGGTTTTGCTGCCCGGTTCCGGCGATCGTCTTCACGGTTTGCTGCTGTAGATCGGCGCAGCGAATTGTGTGATTATCGGTATCTGCGATATAGAGCGATTGGGTTTGGGGATCGAGTGCTAGCCCTTGCGGGGCAGAAAATTGCGCTTCTGCAAAGCTGCCGTCTTGATAGCCAGCCGTTCCAGTACCGATGATCTGCTTTACGTTGCCGCTGTGGTCAGCAATAACAATGCGATGATGCCCAGAATCGGCAACGTAAAGACAATCGCTATCTGCCAGCACTTTGCCCGGAAAAGCAAGCGGACTCTCGATCGGTTGGCGTTGCTTCTCCAGAATGTGGCTAAGCGCCTGAAAATCGATCGTGCCTTTTGCCTGATGGTCTTGAATCAGTTTGCCGATTAGTTCATCTAAGCGGTCTCGATGCCCTTCGCCGGACACCTGCCCCACAATGTAGCCTTGTGGATCAATGACGACCAGCGTGGGATATGCCCGAACCACATACTGCTGCCAGATTTGGAAGTTGCGATCGACCACGATCGGATGCTCAATGTCATAGCGCAGAATCGCCTGCCGAATTGCCTCGACATTTTGCTCATGGTCAAATTTACCAGAATGAACACCGATCACCGTGAGGCTGTCTATGTACTTCTGCTCCAGATAGTGTAGATCGGGCAAAATATGCAGGCAGTTGATGCAGCAGTATGTCCAGAAATCAAGCAGGACAATACGCCCTCTAAGGGCTTGCAGCGAGAGCGGTTCGCTGTTTAGCCAGGGATAGGTGGAGGGGAGTTCCGGTGCTTTGATGCGAACCATGGGGCTGTGAAATAGGCAGGGGTGATTAAGCAATTGAGACAATTGCTTCTTCTAACTATTCTAAAGCAAACCACTTGAAAATCTAAAATTTTAAGGATAATCTAGTTTTTAACTTATTTAATTAAGATTATGAGCCTTGATGAGATAGATTCTAAAGTTCTTCAGCATTTGATGAGCGAAGGACGAATCACCTGGTCAGAATTAGCCAGTCGGCTCGATCTCTCAACGCCTGCCGCCAGCGATCGCGTTCGTCGTCTCCAAGACCGACAGGTGATCAAAGGCTTTGCCGCACTGGTTGATCCGGCAGCGATCGGTTGTCATCTGACTGCTTTTATTGCCGTGACGCTAGAACATCCCCGCCATCGGGCTGCTTTTCTACAGCTCGTCCAGGATTTGCCAGAGATCCAGGAGTGTCATCACATTACAGGCGAAGATGACTACTGGCTAAAGGTGCGCTGCCAAACGACTCAAGCCTTAGAGATTTTGATTAGTGAAGAACTTAAGGGCATTCCAGGCGTTTTGAAGACCCGCACCACGATCGCTCTCTCAACTGTTAAGGAAACACCTATTTTGCCGCTTCCGAGCGAAGCAAACTAAGCAGCCTGCTTCATAATCCTGTATTGGGCGAGAGTTCGCCCCTATTTTCCTATGGACATTTCTTTCTTTCTACGCGGATTGGTGATTGGCTTTTCGATTGCGGCTCCCGTGGGGCCAATCGGCATTTTGGCGATTCGGCGAACCCTGACGAGCAGCTGGGGGGCAGGCTTTGTGACGGGGATGGGGGCAGCCACAGCCGACGCGATCTATGGCTGTGTGGCTGGGTTTGGGCTGACTTCGGTTTCGGGATGGTTGATTAGCTATACGGTCTGGCTGCAGTGGATTGGCGGGTTGTTTCTTTGCTATCTGGGCATTAAAACGATCTTGACTCCGCCCGCAGAAGCAAAGACAATCACGCTTGAAAAAGGACTGACGACCCGCTTAGCTCACTTCTCGATGTACGCCTCAACCGTGTTTCTGACGCTGACAAACCCCGCGACGATTCTCTCGTTTGTGGCGGTGTTTGTGGGTCTGGGACTGGCGAGCGCAGGCAGCAATTATGTGACCGCAGCAGTTTTAGTGGCGGGTGTGTTTATCGGCTCGGCTTTTTGGTGGCTGCTGTTGAGCAGCGGGGCCAGCCTGCTGCGATCGCGTTTTAATCCCAATCGGCTGCGCTGGTTAAACAGAATTTCCGGTGCAATTCTGCTGACCTTTGGCATAATTGCGCTGGGTTCATAAATGCACAGGTCGGGCCGTTGGCTTGGCTCTGCTTGCTAAAAAGCTCGATCGATCCACAGTAAACAGGGACTGCGTTCATTGTGCTTAGGACTAATCGGATAGTGTTAAAACTCAGGAAAAAGCCGCTTTTACTGCTTGTTTTAAGTGTTGTAATGGGGCTGTGTGCAGCGCTCGTCTCTCCGACCTTTGCCCAACCTGCTGCACCTGTGGGCGATCTGCAGCAGCAGCAGCAGCAAATTGAGCAAGACCGATCGCACATTACCCACCAGCGCAACCGGCTGCAAAGTCAAGAACAGTCAGCGCAGCAAAAATTAACCGGGCTGCAGGGCGATATTAAAGTTGCCGCAGCGCAGATCGCCCAAAATGAAAAGCAGATTCAGGCAGCAAACAAGCAGCTCAAAACGTTAGAGGCACAGTTAGCGCAAGCTGAGAAAACCTATGCGGGCAAGCAGAATGCAACGGTGTCCCGTCTGCGGTTCTTGCAGCAGCAGCAAAGCGGCTATGGCTGGGCAGTGCTGCTGGAAAGTAAAAATCTGAATGAGTTTCTCGATCGACGCTATCGGCTGGGCTTAGTCTATCAGCGCGATCGCACAATTTTGGCAGATTTAAAGACAGAAGCCGATCAACTGGAGCGGCAGCGCGACCAAGTCGAAACTCAAAAAAACGAGATCGCCATCCTCACCCAATCTCTCCTAGCCCTGAAGAACCAATATCAAGCGCAAGCGCAGTATCAACAAGGCTTAATTACCCGCCTGCGGCAAAACCGTAAAGCTTTGGAAGCAGCAGAAACACAGCTTGCCAAAGATTCTCTGAATTTAACAACATTGATTCGGCAGCGAATTGCGGCTGAGTCATCCAACAAAATTATCTTGCGCGGCACCGGCATCCTTGCCTTTCCCAGCGACGGAGCAATTACCAGCAGCTTTGGCTACCGAATGCACCCCATCTTGGGCTATGACCGCTTCCACTCTGGACTCGACTTTGGAGCGGATTACGGTAGCCCAATTCGGGCTGCAGATGCGGGCGTAGTAATTTTTTCTGGCTGGTATGGCGGTTATGGACAGGCGCTGATCATCGATCACGGCAAAAATGAAACCACGCTCTATGGTCACGCCAGCGAGCTATATGTCCGCGAAGGGCAACCGGTGCAGCGCGGACAAACGATCGCGGCGGTTGGCTCTAGCGGGCTCTCTACAGGGCCGCACTTGCATTTTGAAGTGCGGATTAACGGTGAACCTGTTGATCCGGGTAATTATTTGTGAGCGTGAGCTGCGGTAAGGGCGGATGGCGATCGCAGGTACAGCAGATTCTCGTTAAGCTTGAAAATACTGGTTCTCCATAAAGAAAAACAGTATCGATACCACAGAGAAAACGCAGAGTAAATTCAAGCGTATTGCAGGACTTGTCTGCAATCTTTGATTTTGAGCTTGGGATTATCTGCCTAATTACCTCTGCTGGATACAGCAGGTAGATCAGCACAGAGATTGAGCTGGAAGTTAGCTGTTTACCGCTTCATAGTCTTCCCAAGCTGCCTTTGCACCAGCCTCTACAATCAAGCTCAGATCACACCCATACTCTCCAGCACAGCTAAAAGAGCCAAGTTCCAGGATGTATAACTCCCCATCCGACTCACAAATATCTACTGTGAACAGCAATTCTGGATACCAGTTAACCTGCTTCAACACTTCAGCAAGGTAGTTTGTTAAATAGCCACCTTCGATTCTCTCATTAATTTGTTCTTCTCCCATCAGATAGAGTGAGCCAGTGACGATCTCATCCTTGTAGACAAAAAATCGCCACTCCTTAGTAATTGATCGCTTTTTACTAACGAGCACTAAAGTTGTTTCATCTCTTCTCAATTCACTTTTCAGACTTTGCAGGGTATTTAGAACCTGAAGATCGAATACTCCAGCACGGAACGACTTCATATTGCTGTCAGGTCTTATGAAAAGCTCACCGTCAGACTGAAAATACTCAAGAATCTCTTCTCTCCTCCTAATTAGCTCAGCCAATGGCAGAACGAAGTAACTATTGTTAAGCAAGTACTGACCAAAATAAGCATAGTAGGTTGTACAACGAAGATTCTTTTCATCCATATAGGCTCCAGGAATCCAAGAAGTTCGTAGGATATCTCGACCAAGATTTAGAGTTCCTCTAAATAATACGCATTCATGATCTGGAAAGTATTTGCTTGCCTCTTCAGGTCGAAAGTCAAGATATCTAACTTCTTTGTAAAAATAGTTATGCCTTCTTAGTTCTTCTAAAAATTGTTCATCAGCATCAAAAACTTGTCTCTCAATCAGCCAATTTACCTCGTCCATAGCTGTTCGTATTGACTATTACTGCTGTTCTGTCTCTCATCATAGAATAGTGCCAGGGTGGGCACTGCCCACCTGACTAGCAGGAAGAAATAGAGAATATTTTGGCTACCAAACAGATAGAGATATTGCATGAACAAGCTGTTGCCCAATCTGTTTTTACAGAGGATTAGATAGAAATGAAACAGTCCAATTATTATGACAACATTGCCGAGATTTATGACCGGACTCGCTGGTTAACAGAATCGATCGCTGAGGAAATTGCAGATTTCATTCTTGCCTTAGTTAAGGCAACACCTGAGACTACTTTTTTGGAACCAGGTGTTGGCACTGGCTTAAACGTTCTTCCGTTAGTTAGACGTGGCTATTCTGTGACTGGCATTGATGTTTCTCAAGAAATGCTCAACCAGCTTACTCAGAAGCTACATGGGATTCCTGCAAATCTGAAGTTGATTCATGCAGATGCCTCACAGCTCCCTTTTGCAGAAAGCAGTTTTGACGTTGTATTAACCGTTCACATGCTTCACACCGTTGCCAATTTGAGGACATTTTTAGATGAAATCGATCGTGTCTTGAAACCGCAAGGGTTTTATCTAAATGCTCAGTGGATCACTCCACCTGCCCGAATGGAATTTGAGCGTTATTTCAAAGCTATTTTGTCTAAGTATGAAAAGCCGCAATCCAAACAGGGACATGGAGCAATTGATGAAATCAACGTGGAGAAATATTTGCACAACAAAGGCTATCGATCAAACTACCTGATAGCTAAGAAATGGACGGTAAGCAACACGGTTGAAGAACTACTCAATTTCTATAAATCACGGGCATATGGCTTGTGTTGGCGAGTGCCAAACGAGACGTTCTACCTTGCAGTGGCAGAGTTTGAAGAGTTTTGTAATGAACATTACGGTTCATTCACAACAGAGTTATCATCTGAAGCAAAGTTTGAGATCTGGGCATATACCGCAGGCTAACATAAGCCATCTGGAGCGGCAAACCAGGTCTTCGCGTTTCATTTTGAATTGATCTGTCTCGTTCAATAGATCGTCATATTGCTAGCAGGCAGGCGATCTTAAGCAGTAAAGAGTGCTAAGGCTAATATGAAATTGCAAGAGGGCGTTTACCCGGTAAGCCTGGAAGATTTCCCACAAATAGTTGAAGTGTGGGAAGCCTCCGTCCGGGCAACTCACTGGTTTTTAGCGGAAGCTGATATCCAGTTCTTCAAGCCGCTAGTGCAGGCTGCACTGCCCCACGTAATCAAACTAGCCTGTGTGCGCGACGAGCAGAATCAGGTTGCTGGCTTTGTCGGTGTAGTGGCAGACAAAGTTGAGATGCTTTTCATCCATCCCAGGTGGCGAGGACAAGGAGCTGGGCAGCAACTGTTGAAATATGCTGTCAAAATGCTCGGTGCGACGAAGGTTGACGTAAACGAGCAGAATGAACAAGCTGTAGGATTTTATCTGAGAATGGGATTTGAAGTAGAAGGACGTTCAGATTTGGATAGCTTAGGCAAGCCGTTTCCCCTATTGCACATGCGCTATTTGATCTAACGAAAGCAGGTAACTGCAAGCGCTTAAAGTTGAGTAATTTAATGATCGTTTGAAGAACATCAAGGTGGCGGAGACCCAGAATAAGGAGAATACAAAAACCATGACTTCAGGAAGCCTTTATCGTTTGTCAGCATTTACTACTACTCCCGATGGCGGCAACCCTGCTGGCGTTTGGGTGGGAGACAAGCTTCCAGATCCTGATACAATGCAGCGCATCGCAGCTGAGGTCGGCTTCTCCGAAACCGCCTTTGTGGCTCCGGCTGACGGACTTGAGCGAACCGTTCGTTACTATAGCCCTGAAGCAGAAGTCTCATTTTGTGGACATGCCACGATCGCCACTGGGGTGCTGCTCGGCGAGAACGACGGAGACGGCACCTACCAGTTAGCAACATCCGTGGGAACAATTCCAGTGACCGTCAGCCAGCAGGACGGTCAATATGAAGCCTCTCTACTCTCTGTTGAGCCCAGCTATACACCCGCACCTGACGTGCTCGTCAATGAGGCTCTTTCTGCACTGAGATGGAGACAAGATGACCTTGACGGTTCAATTCCTCCTGCCAGAGCCTACGCTGGGGCATGGCACTTGGTGCTAGCTGTCGCTAAGGCACAGCGTCTAGCAGAACTGAACTATGATTTCGAGACGCTCAAGGCACTCATGCTCCGTGATGGTCTGACAACGCTGCAGCTAGTGTGGCGGGAGAGTGCTGCCGTCTTCCATTCCCGCAATCCTTTTCCCATTGGGGGGATTGTGGAAGATCCAGCGACTGGTGCTGCTGCTGCTGCTCTCGGTGGATATCTTCGAGCGGCTAACCTTATTCCCGTGCCAACAACTATCCTGATTCGTCAGGGAGAAGCGATGGGCCGCCCTAGCCAACTTGTGATAGGTATACCCGCCCATGGGGGAATTGTGGTAACAGGTAAGGCAATTAGGATTTGATTCAGAAAAGGGCGATCGCTGCGCTGGTTGAGCTAACGCTGAGAAAATTAAATACCCTGCGCTGAAAGATAGTCTGTGGAAGCCATTGTTGCATTCAATATTTATGGAATATATATTTGAGGTTTTCGCAGACTACTGCCAATTTTCTTCTAATGGACGATGAAAAACAGCCATCCCTCTCTGCTGATATTTTCCCTTTAGGTTGCAGCAAGATCGCAGCAATACTGTAGCTCAAAGCCATCCTTGTTGGGATATCGTGAAGCCAGCACAGTCGCATTAAACATCAAATTATCGATCGACAGATAAACTACCTGATTTTTTTGCAATTTTTTGCACAGTCTTCGATTGAAAAGATGCCCGATCGATTGGAGATGACCCAAGCTTTATGGGTTGCGCTTTGTGGGGCACGCAACAGAAAACCTCCATTCGAGCACGAAGCCTATTTTATTACCGCGTTAGTATCGCGTTAGTATCTAGCTCTTCACAATAGCAGATGAAGCAATGAAGATAAGACGAATCGAAGACGACGACATAGCAAGAATTACTGAGATCTACAATTGGTACATCCTGAATACAACTATAACTTTTGAGGTGGAAGCCATTAGCCCTCTAGAAATGAGAAAGCGGGTTCAGGCAAAGATTGAGAAACACGATTGGCTAGTAGGGGAAGTCAATCAGCAAATTATTGGATATGCCTACTATGGCGCATATCGTTCCCGAGCTGCATACAGCCATACGGTAGAATCAAGCATCTACCTGGCACAAGAAAGTACTGGAAAAGGATTTGGAAAGTCCTTGTATGGTGAATTGGTTAGATCGGCAAAGGAGCATGGGTTTCGAGAACTCATTGGCATTATTGCATTGCCGAATCAGGGAAGCACCATATTGCACCGAAAGCTAGGGTTTGAAGAAATCGGTGTGCTAAAAAATGTGGGACACAAATTCGATCGATACATTAATGTTGGGATCTGGCAAAAATCAACGTCGTAGTCTTTACATTCGCTAACCAGCCAGTGCGTTGCAAAAAGCAGATGACGTTGTTCATTGTTGCAACATTGGTTCTGATTTGGAAGCTACGCTAAAAATCTACTTCACCGAAGTAAAAAAGATTCAAAGTAAAGTGAGATTTAATTGCTGCAGAATGCACCTATTTGAGTTAAAGATAGAAATAACTGGAGAATTCACCGAGCTACGGTGAGCTGTGCAAGGTGTTTAAGCTAGGTTTCCTCAAGTTGATTAGGTCAGTGAATGGAAGATCGAGAATTAAAGCGGGACATTATCGTTCTTGGAGCCTCAGCGGGCGGGCTGGATGCGCTCAAGATATTCCTGCCCCAATTGCCTAAAGACTTCTCCAGTGTGCTCTTCCTCGTGATGCATCTTTCACCCGAATACCCTAGCCTGCTGCCAAAAATTCTCAGCCGGTTGATCGACCTAAAGGTTGTATCTGCCGTTGACCAAAAACCAATTGAGCCGGGCTGCCTCTATATAGCCCCTCCCGATCACCACCTGTTAGTGGAAACAGGGCATATCCGAGTTTCTCGCGGTCCTAAAGAGAATCGGTTTCGTCCCTCTATTGATGTTTTGTTTCGCTCTGCTGCTCGCGCCTACGGAGCGCGAGTCGTCGGAGTGGTGCTGAGCGGTGGACTCGATGATGGAGCAGCAGGGCTGTATGCTATCAAGGAGCGAGGCGGAAAAGCGGTGGTTCAAGACCCAGCGGATGCCTTATATCCTTCAATGCCGCTGGCTGCCCGTAAGGCAGTCACCGTTGATCACTGTGTCCCCGTGCAGAAGCTAGGGCAGCTATTGATCGATCTGAGCAATGAAGTCGTGGAAACGAAAGGAGAAAATCCTGTGTCTAAACGAATGGATATTGAAGTCGGCGTTGCCCGCCAAGACAACGCGTTGGAGGCGGGCATTTTGGAGTTAGGAGAGCCTTCTCCCTATACCTGTCCAGAATGCCACGGTGTATTGATGAAGCTGAAAGAGGGCAATCTGATTCGGTTCCGCTGTCATACAGGGCATGCCTATTCGCTTAATACGCTGCTAACGGAAGTGACAGGAGCAGTCGAAGACAGCTTATGGAATGCTCTCCGCACCATTGAAGAGAGTGAACTGTTAATGAACCATCTGGCGAAGCATCTGCACGAAATTGAAGAAACTGAAGCGGCAGAACTCCTAATGCAAAAAGTAGAGGAAGCCAAGCGGCGGGCTGAGCTGGTAAGACAAGCGGTGATGAGTAATGAAACGCTCAGTACAGACAGCCTCAGGAGCGAAATCACAGACTCCTAGTGCGGTAGGAGCAAACTCTCGTCTCAGCAAGCTCCTCAAAACTTTACTATTCATCCCACTCCGCCGCTTCCCGCACTTCTGCCTCAATCAGAGTCTGTTTTAGCTTTGCCCAATCAACGTGCTCGCCCGCCACATCTTGCACCAGTCTGCCCTGATGGAGATGAAGCAAGCGAGTGCAAAACTCCTGCGCGATATCTAACTGGTGATTTGCCATCAAGATCATCGTTTGCTGAGATTCAGTCAGCTCAGCCAAGATGCTAACTAAATGATGGCTGCGTCCGGCATCCAGCGCAGAAGTCGGCTCGTCCATCAGCAAAATTTTGGGCTGCGTCATCAGGGCACGGGCGATCGCCACCCACTGCCGCTGGCCCACCGAAAGCTGTACCTCCGTCCGATTGAGCCAATCTTGCGGCAGGTGCAGCCGTTCCATCCAGAACTGTTGCCGCGTTTGGATGGTGAATTCTGGTAAGTTTCGCAGCTTCAAAGGATATACCAACGCCTCTTGCACCGTCATGCCCAGCAGTTTTGACTCTTGCCCAACCAGCACAACCTGCTGTCTTAGCTGCAGAACTGGAACCTGATGGATCTCCTGCCCCTCCAGCAAAATCTGCCCCTGAGTTGTTTCATTCAGCCGGTTCAGCAGCCGCAGCAGCGAAGTTTTCCCAGCGCCAGACGCACCCACAAGTGCTAGTCGATCGCCTGCTTCCCCGGCAAACGAAATCTCTTGTAGCAGCCAATAAGCCGCCGCCTGAAGACCCACCTGATCGAGACGAAGCAAAGGAGCCATTGGGGGGAGAAATAAGAAAAGAGTAAGCTTGCTGGGTTTAGGTTAAAGAGCGGGCTGGCTCAAGGCAGCGGTGATCGTCCAAGCGTCGATCGCCAGCAGCAACAGGGTACACCCCAGCAAAATGAGGTACATCCAGGGCTGAGCAAGCGGTTTAACATCAGTGGTGTCGATCTTGGTTTTCGCTTGAACTTGCCGTACTAGCTGAGCGAACCCAGCGATCCGCATGGGCAGCAGGTAGGCTTGTCCGCTTTGGCTGAGGAAGTAGTAGACGATGCCACCCTGCCCGGTGGAGCGGGGCTTAAGGGCTTGAATTTCTGCCCAATCTAACGACCACCCTTTTCGGAAAAAGCGAGGAACCCATCTGGGATAGGTGACTTGGATGCCGCGATCGTCTGTGATCACCCGCTCACAAAGAGCCGCATAGAGGGCGATCGCCCCAATCCCCAGCCCTACTGCCAATAGCCAAGCCGGAACCGGCGCCTGCGTCATCTCTGCCAAAAAGGGCAGGGGCAACGTCAGGGCAATATAGAGCATTATTAGCGTAATCCGAATCAATGACGAGAGGCGAAAAACCTGTGCGCTCTCAGCAAGTGGCTCGGTGGACGATGGAGAAATCACGGCAAAGTCTGTAGAGTTTCCTTCCTTAATCTAGGGCAAATTGGCGGCAATCGCAGCGCCAAAGCCCTCTGCTAGGGTAAATACTTCTGGACAACCCCCCAGCCCGTCAGCGAAACGGCAGTAAACCCAATGAAGAGGAGGATATTTGTGCCAATGTGGAGCGATCGCGCCCAGGTTCTTCGGGGGCTAATCTGAGTGGCGCTCCAGGCAGAAAGCAGCGTTAGATCTACCACCAGCACCCCCGCGCTTAAATGACCTGAATGCCCCAGACTGCCATACTGACCCAGCGTCCCCACAATGCCGATCGCCAGCAGCAGCAACACCAGCGCCACCATCGTGCTGCCCACTGCATAGTGCGCCGGACGGAGCCACTTCGGGCGAGGCTGCCCCTGCTCACGGTTACGCCGCATCCACAGCCCAGTTGCCGCCAATGCTAAATAAGCGGCGATCGACAGTCCCATCGACCATGCTGCAATTCGCCAAAGCCAAAGAAAAGAAGGAAGATTCAACTCAACCCCTCAAATAACACCAATCCATTCTAAGCAGGACTGCCACCAGTCCTGCTGATTATTGCTCACTCCTGGTTTGCGCGGAGCTCATCTAGCTTTGCTTTCACAGCCTGGATGTCCTGCCACATCAACCATTTGGGACTGCCTTTTTCTTTGGAGGGGTTTCGCAGCAAATAGGCAGGATGCAGCACCGGCATACAGAGTTTGCCTTCCCACTCAATCCACTCGCCGCGAATTTTAGTAATGCCGCGCTTGTCGCCAGTCAACCCCTTCACGGCAGATGCGCCTGTCAGCAGAATAATTTTGGGGTCAACCATGCGGATCTGCTCCATCAAGTAAGGACGGCAGGCATCCATTTCCTGTTGGGTAGGTGCGCGATTTCCGGGTGGGCGACACTTGACGATATTAGAGATAAAGACATCTGCTTCGCTCAGCTTCACCGATTCCAAAATCCTGTCAAGCAATTGACCAGCCCTGCCCACAAAGGGGATACCTGTCTCGTCCTCGTTTTGTCCGGGTCCTTCCCCAATAATCAAGATCGGCGCTTGTACATTGCCTCGGCTAACCACGGCATAGGTACGGGTCGCGCCAAGTTCGCAACGCTGACATTCGTTGCAATGGACTTTTATTTGTTCCATGGAGCTGTATGTCCCTGGTGGAATTGGGACTTTTGCATCCGTGGGAATCAGGGCTGGATCGAAATCTTTGGGCGGGGAGGACCCAGCCTCAGCGACGCTGAACAGATCCATCTGGTCGTTGCTAGCCATTGTTTGCGAGAGGTTTGAGAGAAGTCTGAGAGCCACAGCCAGGATAAGCAGCTCTATAAGGCATGTATATTAGAACATCCTGCCATTTTTCGTTCAACTGCCCTAAGGAGAATTTGGGCTGCCCTATTTGCCTCCAATAAAAAACCGACAGTCTCCAAACGGATACCTGTCGGCAAGTCGTGTGTTCCCTGTTGATGACTCGGCTAGAGTTGAGTCTCCTCTAGTATGCCGATTTAGCATCAGAGTGGGCGCGATCTTAATCAACTAAAGATGTGATCTTGCTCACAGAAGAACTGTCCGAAATGCGAAGTGAACACTCTAATTGCCTATCTCGCTGAACTTTGAGCGAATTGCTTCGACCCGCTGCCGATTCACCCCCAAATCTGACTTGCCCAATCGAGAGGCCGACCGCACCTGCACCACGTTAGCACTGCGATCGAGATAAAACTCTACGTCGTCAACAAAGCCCATCAAGGGAGTTGTAAACTCAGCATAAAGATAGTCTTCATCAGCCGTAATCACTTCAGCCAGCTCAAAGCTCTCCACAACTGACTTGAGCTTTGCCATTGCCTCAGCGGGGGTAGAGCTGTAGGCGATCGCATCAACTTTGTGTTCTTTGTCAGTGTCGAGCGCTTGGCTACAGACGCAGTTGGGCGTATCAGGGCAGGCAAGCAGTTTGCCAGCTGTGACACCAAGCGTGGTCGGACGTTTCCCTGAAAACGAAAAGAGCGGTTTCTTTGCCATAGCAATTTCAGCAGTAGGTGCAGCAGACAGAGAAGGAGCAGCGATCGCTGGGCTTGACCCACAAAACGTCAGAAAAATTGAGAGCAGTAAAGCAAATCCTAACGAAACCATAGCTGTCTCTGCATCGGGGGACGTGTTTAGCTTAACAGGACTTATAGAAGTCTTCTTGTTGTAATGCTTTCTAGGAGCCTTCTAGGAATAGGCAACGAGTGAACCCAATTCCATCCTGCAAAATCGTAAATTCTCATCTCCGCAAGAGAAGCGCTTTCTAGAAAAGCTCTTGTTTTTTTGGGAGAAATATGAGATTTTAGTATCAAATTTACGGTAAACCCACCGACTTACCGTATTTGCTACGTTCCTTTTATTTAGGACATATATCAACGATTGGCTGCCTGCTAGGGAGTGTCTGAAAGGTGGCTCGAACGTTAATACTTCACAAAGGATGTTTGAAGAGACTTTTTTCAAACCGAGGGTCTCAGCGTTCAAGAACTAGGGAGGCAGTTCGAGCCACTATCCATATTTTTCAAACGTCCTTGACCAACTTTAGAGTTTTTCCGATCGATGTATTTCTGCTCCGGGTTCTATGGCGATCCCTTTAGTCTGCTTTTTGCTGGGTGCATTGGTTTTCGCCTATGCGGTTTTCGCTTATGCTATTCCGCTGTTTCACCCGCTTCCCGAAGGACGGAAACGAAGTGATTTCGTAGTTTGTCTAGCCAGCTATCTTCTGATTGCAGTTGCTTTGATGCTAGGACTACTCGGCTACTTTAGCCATCTCAATTCCAAAAGTCTTCGTTACACCCGTTTGGGAATGGCAGCCACAGCCGTAATTTTTCTGAGCTATGAATTTCTCGAACTAGTCTCCCGCCCTTAAAGAGCTTCTGCAGAAAGGTACGGGCAATAGTGCTGCCGCTCCCCGCATCTAAAAGACGTTCACTTAACCGTGCTTCTCAATTCTGATGCAAGCGCGATCGCCCCAGCTTACTCAATCCCCCTAAGGTTACTCTGCCAACCATGATTACATTTCTAAAGCGTCCCGCCCGCAGCTCAAATTCCCTGATCGTGCGCGATGGCATTGCACCTGCCGTGCCCCTCACTTGGGTTGCCAGCACAGCCAGCCGTCCCTTTGCCAACTTGGGAGATGCTTTAAGCCCAGTCCTGGTTAGTGCTTTGTCAGGGCTAGCTATAGTGCATCAGCACTTTGATTCACCTCGCAAAAAGCTGGCTTGTGTGGGCACGATTGGTCATGCACTGAAAAACGGTACTGTGCATCTGTGGGGAACTGGAGTAGACAAAGCCAAAAACCCGATCGATCGATCGCTCAATTACTATCAGCAGCCGCCTAACACTGAATTTCAAGTACATGCATTACGGGGCAAGTATAGCGCTCGCACGTTTAGGCAGCAGGGTATTGAAGTGCCTGATGTCTATGGTGATCCGGTTTGGTTTCTGCCGTCTATCTTCAGCGCTGCGCCAGAAAAGCAGTATGAACTAGGGGTGATTGTACATCTGTCAGAACTAGCTGAACTAACAGACAGCGCGGGTGTGCGTGAAGAGTTGATTCGATACTCTATTCCACCTTCGTTAGCGTCTCATGTTCGGCTAATCAACACTCTAACCCCTCCCACACTTGGCTCTCTAGAAGCAAAGGTCAAAGAAATCACGTCCTGCAGGCGAATTGTTAGTACGAGCCTGCATGGGCTGGTGATTGCTGAAGCATATGGGATTCCCTGCGCTTATTTTCAGCACATTGCAACCGGGGCAAACTTTGTTCAGATTGACGATGAAACCGCTTGCATCGAGCATCGGTTTCGAGACTTTTACAGCGGCATTGGTACAGAACAGGTATTTGTTTATGGGCAGGAACTTCAACAAGAGACAAACTGGGAAGATGTAATTCGAGCGATCGACAGCCACTGGTCTCCGATTTCTTGGGTGCCTGACGCTTTTTTGGAATCTTTTCCGCTGCCCCTAGCCTTCAACCCCTTGCGCCAGTCTAAACTTGGGAAGCGATCGAGCTTGCAAAGAATCAAGTTTTAAGATCGCAGCGGTGCAATTGAGGCAGGCAAAGAGCAGAAAGAGTTATCTTTGTTCTCTGCCTGCTTAAAATGATGCAGATCTCCTGCTGAACGCAACCAGACTCCTAACCCAGCATGAAACTAATTCTGCCAAGTGAGTTTGCCGCTGAGCTACAGCCCCAGCTAACGCCCGATCGCTACCCCAACATCGAGATTGCCTGGGTGGATCAGCAGGGCAACTTTAACGGCGATCCTATCGACGCAGAAGTTTATCTCAACTGGTATTCCCTGACCCAGACCACGCATGAAAAGGTGCTAGCAGCCGCTCCTGCGCTACGCTGGCAGCAAACACCCAGCGCAGGAGTGAACCATATTCTGACGCCAGCTTTTCGAGAACGTAATATCACGCTTACCAACGGTGCAGGTACATTCTCAGTACCGATCGCTGAATTCGTTCTGATGTATATCCTGTACCATGCCAAATGCCTCGATAATCTCCAGCGCATACAGGGCGACCAAGATTGGCAACGACCGCTCGAACTACCGCTGCAGGAAGTGATGGGCAAAACGCTGCTGATCGTGGGTGCGGGCAGTATTGGTCAAGCGATCGCTCAGCGTGCTGCCGCTTTTGAGATGCGCGTTTGGGGATCTCGTTGGAATCCCCAGCCGTTGCCCAGCTTTGAGAAAGTAGTGGGAGCAGAAGAATGGCGATCGCTGCTGCCGCAAGCCGACTACGTGGTGTTAGCAACGCCGCTGACGCCAGAAACCAAAGGGATAATTGATGCAGATGTTTTGCGATCGATGCGTCCTAGCGCTTACTTGATCAATATTGCGCGGGGAGCGGTTGTGGATGAGGCAGCCCTGCTGACTGCTTTGCAGCAAGGTTGGATTGCTGGGGCTGCTCTAGACACCTTTTGCACAGAGCCACTGCCGCCTGATAGTCTGTTTTGGTCGTTGCCTAATGTGTTTGTGACGCCGCACTGCTCTGGATTATCTCCGCAAATTAACGAACGGACGATCGCCCTATTTCTCGACAACCTCTCGCGTTATCAGGCTGGGAAACCACTACAAAATGTAGTTGATCAAACCTTGGGCTACTAGGTTTAATACTCGTTGTTTAATATCCGTTGAAGATTGGAACAAATCTTTTGGAAAAAAGTCGCACGTTGCTCAGCTTCCGCGAAAGAATCTTGATCTGAATACCTAACGCTATAGCTTTCATTTGCGCTGTCGCTAATTTTGTAACGGTGGTTACTCGCAGCAGCGATAGAGATAAGGTAAAAGAGTCGATTGTGGCTTGAAGCCTTCAGATAATGGTTCACTTCCCTGTACAGAATAAAGTATTTAGGCAAACTCAGCGGTTCTGCTCAGTAGCGTTGCTGAGCACAACGCTGCTAGTGGGTATCGCTATTGAGCAGGCGGCACTGGCATCTTCCCCCGAACAACCGCAACAGACTCAACTGAGCCAACTGCCTAGCGCATCTACCCAACTGCCTCGACGAGTTGCCCGACAGGTGCAACGAGATGCCGCCCAACGCTTTAATGTGCCAAGGCGCGACCTGCAGGTCGTCCAGTTCAGTCGAGAAACCTGGACAGATGGCTGTCTGGGTTTAGCCGCACCCAACGAGCGCTGCACAGGTGCTCTGGTTGAGGGTTGGCGAGTCGAACTCACAAATGGTCAGCAAAACTGGGTGTATCGCACCGATCTCACCGCCCAAATGGTGCGCCCAGAGCCAGCCTATCCCGGTTCTGCCGTGCTGCTGCCAGAGTTGAGCGATCGCCTCCGGCAAACAGTTGCTCAGGAGCAAGGCATCTCGTTCGCCTCATTGCAAATTGCCGACGCTCAGTCTGCCACTTGGAACGGCTGCATGGGTATCTTTGAGCCAGAACAAGCTTGTACGATGATCGCGCTGCCGGGCTGGCGGGTGATTATGACAGACGGCGATCGAAGCTGGGTCTATCACCTCACAGAAGATGGTTCTCGGATAGTGCAGAATACCACAGCCAGCAATCAGGGACTTGTGCCGTCGTTTAGGGTAGATGAGCAGTCGGACAGCCTGCCCAGCGAGGTTATCTTTCGCCTTAGCCAGACGGGCGGGCTTACAGGAGCGATCTCTGAGCGAGTGTTGACGGCGGATGGGGTATTGTATCGGCGTGAGGTGGTGCCCAATTTGGGTCAGGAAGGCGAGCGAGTCATTGAAAAGCGGCTTTCCCCGCAACAGGTCAAGGCATTTCAGCAGGTGCTGTCAGAGCAGCGGTTTCCTAACCTCGATAGGCTGAGGTATATCAGCTCTGAGTCGTTAGCCGATTATCCGACGACCACTCTGCAGGCAATGGGCACCACGGTTGACTATACCGATCTCAAACTCGAATATCTGCCGGAGCCGCTGCAGGCTGTGATTGCGGCGTGGGAAAAACTGTGATACTTGACGCCGTCTTGCTTTCACACCGTTTTGCTTTAACCTAGACAGGCTTGGAACTGGCTAATTTTTTGAAATCTTTTTTGTGTAAAAGCCTCGCCACGCAGGGCTTTTACACAAAAACTTGCCCTGAGGTATGCATGTAGCACCATACAAGCCGTTTGCAGTTTCAAAAAATTAGCCAGATCACACCGCCAAGCTTTACCCTTCAAAGACTTTTGCCAAAAACGCTGTTGCTTCTGCCCAGACCTGATCCGTCAGGGCTGGGTCATAGCGATGCCCATCGTCCCGCATAAAAGTATGGTCTCCTCCCTCATAGAGTAAGACCTTGTGAGCAACAGATGATTTTTCCAGGGCTTGAACGATCGTCTCCCTCGCGGCAGCGGGTACATGCGGATCGATCGAGCCGAATACCAGCAGCACCTCGCCCCGAATCTCTGAAAAGCGTGACAATGTATCTGCTACACCTCGCCCCAGTTTACCAATATGTATCCCCGTGGGATAACAACACACTGCTGCTTTGACGTCTGGCTGGAACGCTGCCCGGAACGCTAGATGTCCCCCAATGCAGAAGCCAATTGCACCCAATTGATCTGGCAAAACCGCAGTCTCTTGTTTAAGAAATGCCAGGACGGCGCGGGTGTCGGCATCATAAGCAGCAATCTCAGTTCGGCGAGCATTATCATTACCGCGCATCCGTCCTAGATCGTTTGGCTCGATCACCGTGCCGATCGGCTCAGTCCGGTGAAAAATCTCTGGAGCCGCCACCACGTAGCCATATCCTGCTAGATGGTTGGCAAGGCGGGTGATCGGGCTACCCAACTGGTAGATATCGGAATAGAACAGGATGCCTGGATATTGCCCTGCGGCTTTAGGCGCTGCTACATAAACTCGCATCAAACTGTCATCTACTACCAATTCAACGTTGCGCGTCGTTATCTGCACCAGTATGCCTCACTGCATTGCATAGGGTTTTCTCTACTATTTATTGAGTTCGGCACTCTGCTTCAAAAGCAAAGGATACTTTCAATATTTACCTCAGCCATTTTCCCCCTAGACAGCCAGAGGGTCATCGTCTAAAGTCCTAGACAAGGTTTACAAACTGTATAGGTTCCCTGCATGGCTTCTTCGCCTACCGACACATCCAATCAGCCGATGATTCTGGGCTTTGACCCAGGTCGTCAGAAGTGCGGCTTGGCGATTATGGGGCTTGATCGTCGCCTGCACTATCACGAAGTCATCTCTGCCGAAGCTGCGACTGCCACTATTCAATCTTTGCGGCAAAAATTCCCCATTTCCACATTAGTGATGGGCGATCAAACGAGCGCCAAAGACTGGCGAAAAACCCTAATTAACGATCTGCCCGAACCGCCGCGCATTGTTCTGGTGGATGAACGCTATAGTACGCTAGAAGCCCGCGATCGCTATTGGCAAATGTATCCACCCACCGGGCTGGGACGGCTGATTCCAGTTGGAATGCGGAGCCTCCCCCGTCCGATTGATGACATTGTGGCAATCTTGCTGATCGAGCGATATTTGGGACAGCTAACGGGCTAATAGATTGCTGCCGCGCTAGCTGGGGGGCATAAGATCAACCCGTAGCAGATCCAGGGTGGACTAACGCCGCCCTAGCCACTGCTGTACCCGAATCCGAGTGGAGATATACAGCGGAACTTGGTAGTGTTCAGCGAGCAGCCAGCTCACCATCAAAAAATGTACCCCGAACACGCAGCCAATCCAGGCCCGGGAGAACCATGACAGCGTGCTTCCGGGCAACGGCGGAAACACGTGAGCAGACAACCATACGATCGATGCCGGCAAGACGATCAATGTAGCGCTAATCAGCCAAACAATGACACTCAGGCTAGGGGAATCCCGGTACACCGATTGCCAGTTGCGTCCGTTCCAGCGCCAAGACATGGGCTGCGAACTATCGACAACTTGAATCGATTGGGTAACCAGGTTTGCCGTAAAAATATGACGACAAAAATTGCAGGCAAATGCATCCATCAAGGTCAGCCCTGTAATTTGTCCATGGCGACAAACCGGGCAGATATATGACCCCTGGTAGCTCAAAGAAGCCGTATCGGAAACTGGGTTGGTCGTCGCTTTAGCGTGGTTCATATCGCTTGGATAACGGGCAGTTGGATGGAGAGCCAGCAGCACAACATAGTGAGCTATTCAAGCCGCTGGTTAGAGCGATTGGAGACAGCAAATCGACTTTAGGCGTTGATACAGATAGTTAGAATCTGCATTAGTTCAAAAGATAACACTGCGTCAGAAATTCTGCTCCTCTGCCAAAGCTTATTGCACCACAACGATTTGCAGCAGCAAACCTGCCTACCCGCTAAGATCTTCTGGCAAAGGCACTGCTCAGGCTGCCGATCGACTTGGTAATCTCTCGACCGTCTTGCTCCAAAATTACAATCGGCTCTGAACCCATTTCTACCCGCTTCACCAACACGCTGCCGTTGGCAAGCCGCTCGCCCACACCAACATAACGACTGGTGTGTTCATTGGGAACTTGCAGGATGATACTGGTTTTGCCACCTGCCTGTACCACTCCGCTAATCTCGATCGCTTCTGCAACGCTTACTGGCGCAACCGGAACACTTGGCATCTGAGTGATGCCGCCCGGCTGAAAGGTAGGCAGTGTGCCTGCAGGCGGTGGCGCTACAGCCACCGCTGGTGCAGACGGCACAGTAATGGGGTTAATCACGGCGGGTTCAGACGGCGCAGGATTTGTTGAAACGATCGTCGGAGCCATCAGCAAGGTTGAAAATGGATCAGGTCGTCCCGTAGAAACTTCTGGCAATCGCTCAGGCACATTAGTTGGCGGAATCAGGTTAGGAACAGGAACAGGCGGCGGCACTGTAGGCTGCTGGAAGGGTTGTTGGAAGGATTGCTCCGGCAAGGGTTGAGCAGGCTCCCGAGCAGCAATGGAAGG
Source organism: Phormidium tenue FACHB-886 (assembly GCF_014764505.1). Taxonomy (GTDB): domain Bacteria; phylum Cyanobacteriota; class Cyanobacteriia; order Elainellales; family Elainellaceae; genus FACHB-886. The sequence continues at coordinate 88,991 of NZ_JACXWX010000002.1, read as the reverse complement.
CAAGGGCTGCTTGGAAGCAGTTTGGCTGGTACAGCCTGCGCTGAGGGCAATCAGGGCAAGACTGGCGATCGTCCAACAGAATCTCATACGTTTCTCTCCTCACGGCATCAGTTAAACAGGCATCGCGAAGCCAGGAGCGTAGCTTTTTGCAACCTCCAAACTCGACAATGCTCAAAACAATTAAACCGTCAGCCCGAAAAACCTTGATTCCAAATGATAACGATCTTAGCGAGGAAGATCACTGATTTTAGTAAGACTTCTGCAAGTTCTGTTTAGAAAATGCCGAGACCAAAACCTGGGACAGCGGTTTCTGCTGCCCCACGCTTACAGTGTTTTATGCTGAAACCGAATCAAATTGCTTCTTGCAAGCCGCTATCACGCAAGCTGCAGGAAATGGTTTGGAGTTTATTCAATCTAATCCTGCGATCGGCGCAGTTCATCAATTTGCCGCTGCAGGTCTTCTAGCTCCTGGCGCAGACGATCGACTTCTTCCGGTTGTCCAGGCGGAGCAGGCTCAGACGGCACATTCACCGCTCCAGCACGGCGGTAGTTGCCAGCGCGGATTTGCTGAAACTCTTCTGAAGTTGCCCAATTGCGGAGAAATTGCACCCGTTCAACAGTGAAAGGATGCGTCATAAAAACACCGCTGGAAACGTTGTTATAGAGAAAGAACTTATAGACCTGGTTCAGCCCGTCTTGGTCCAGCTCTTGGTAACGCTCAGACTGACGCACAAACTCGTCAAGGCTCAGCTCATGGTTGTAGCGACCGCTGCCGCCCGATAGCCGCATCATGCTGTGCAGCACAGGGTCGAGGTCATCCAAAAGCAGCAGAGCCGCTCGATCGGCAGAAAGTTCTGCTTTGCGGAGCCATTCATAAAATGACAGTATCAGCCCCGTGCTAACCAGCGAACTCAAGCCAAATGTTACGTTTGTCAGGTTAAATACCAGCGTAATTGCCCAGTTTGCCATCTGAGTCAGCGTGGTATGTCCACATTTGATATGTCCTAGCTCATGGGCAATTGCCGACCGCAGCTCTGCCTCACTCAGCATGTCCAATAGCCCGGAACTTAAGACCACACAGGGACGCTCTTGCCCCAGCGCATAAGCGTTTACCACGGGCGACTGAGTTACAAACAGTGTAGGCTGCGGCGACACGTCCAAATCACGGACATACTCCCGAAACAGCTGGTAGATCGAGGCATACTGCCTGGGACCCACTTCAATGCTGTTGCCCATCAAAAACACATAGCGGGGACGCTCATAAACAAATTCCATGAACTTACGAGCAACCAGGTCAAAGCCTGGAACGCTCCGTAGCGCTAATTCTGCCTGATAGTCCAGGGGGTGGCGGAAGGCTTCGCTGGAGATTCCGGTATAGGTTGGCATGAGAAAAGATCCAAGTTCTGTTTGAGAGGCAGCGCTGCCGCCTCTCTTAAACGTTAGTTCAATGCAACCTTAGTTCGACGTGAAATCAGATTGCAGCCTCAGGTCAATGTCAGTTTCAGGCTCAACTACAACCACTTCGACCTCGCGGCTTCCACGAAATACCACAGAACCAAGTGCGCCAAGTCCAGCTCCACCCAGCACCTCTAGCACATCAATATCGCCCAAGACTTCAGACAGGACCGCTGCCGCTGCCCCACCGATCGCCGCGCCCTTCAAAATATCCGGATTGCTGCGTCTGTTGATGGTTTCGGTGCGAGTGACCACATTGGAGGTGGCATCAATTGCGACTTCGCGATCGTCTGCCAACAACACTTGGCTAGCGACGAACTGCGTTCCGCCTTCGCTGGGCTGGAGCTCCCCTGAGATTTCGCTGCCGCTGGGAATCAGCACCGTTCCACGATTGGTTAAAACATCATCAGTGACGGTGAGCGTCACCGGAACGGTTTCGTCGGGAGTCAGAACAATTCTTTCGGCTTTGTCATAGCGCACGGGAATTGCAGTTCCCGCAGGGATAGCATCAGTCCGCCAGCTATCAGGGAAGCGCTGGGCGAGCTGGATGGGGGCAGCATAGGGAACAGCAGCCGCTTTGTGAGCCAGCAGCACGGGAACTAACAGCGATGAGGCGATCGTCATTGTGGTTGTCATCGACAAAGCAGCGTTAGACTGCCAAGCGCGAGGAAGCAGCATTACCGTAATCCTCCTAAAAATGCCAATCAAGGTGAGCGGCGCAAAGCGCTAGCAAAGTTCACCTAGCGATAAGATTGGTGTAAACAACATACTTTGACCCAAATTACGCCAAAAAGTTTCCTAAATTTTGTAAAAGCAGCCCGCAGCACCGCCTCTCGTTGACATGAGGGCGATCGTTAGAGCAATTCGGCTTTATTCAACTGCATCTCTTCAGATAGCGCTGCCGGTTTGCCTCCGTTGCTTCAGGTCGTTTCAAAAACTAGCTCCCGGCAGGCTTGTAGCCCCAGGCTAGGATCTTGACGATAAGCGGGTTCTGGAACCCAAACTTGAACTTGGCGATCGGCTCTGACCCAGTAGAGATAATCCACATCCGAATGGAATTGGATACCAATGCGCAGATTGGAAAAATCGTCTTCACAGATTTCAAAGCCAAACCGAACGATGATTTGAGCCACCAAACAATCCGGTGTTTCGCCAATGGAGCCGGAAGTATCACGCTCCTGCCAGAAAGTTTCTAAGAACCGATTGAGGGTAGGCAAAACTTTGCGGGGGGCACCATCACGGCTAGCGTAGATTAAAGCTGGATTGCCTTCCACAATGATGTGATAAGGAACGCTCATGGCTCACTCCTGTTGGGTTGACTCCTCAGTAGACCGTCGTAGCCGGGTTGCCGATCGCAAAATTTGCCCTGCCAACATGGCAGCCCCAAAGCCATTGTCAATGTTGACCACGCCAACGCCCACTGCACAAGAGTTGAGCATAGTTAATAGGGGAGCCAGCCCATTAAAGCTAGCACCATAGCCAATGCTGGTAGGCACAGCAATCACCGGGCAATCTGCCAGACCTGCTACCACGCTGGGCAATGCGCCTTCCATCCCTGCCACTACCACCAGCACATCTGCATCGGCAATCAGCTGGCGATTGTTCAGCAGGCGGTGGATTCCAGCAACTCCCACATCCCAAAGCCGCCGCACACGGAAGCCTGACAGCTCTCCCGTGATGGCTGCCTCTTCTGCTACTGCCAAATCTGCCGTGCCTGCCGACAGCAGCGTCATTGTACCGGGGTGCTGTGGGGTGAGGGTGGCAGGCTGCAGCGCACAAATCCTCGCCAGCTTGTAATATTTCAGATCTGGCATCTGTGCCGCTAGTTGCTCATACACAGCAGGCTCGATTCGGGTTGCCATAACGATCGAGTTGCGCTGCCGCATAGTATTAAAGATTTGCACGATCTGGTCTGGCGTTTTACCAGGACCCCAGATCACCTCTGGAAAGCCCGTTCGTAGCGATCGATGGTGGTCAACTTTGGCAAAATCAGCAACAGGCTCAAAGTCAAAATGTTTCAGCTTATCGAAGGCGGTTTCAGGGCTAACTTCTCCCCAAGCCACCGCATTTAACAGGTTTCGGAGCGCTTCCGGTTGAGTCACAGCGGTCGAAAATTAGTAGGGATTGCACCTCTCATTGTAGACGGACAAAAGATGAGAGACGGAGAGCGGGGAAGCACTCGCACTGAAATAACGCCATCCCCGTTGCTCTGCTATCCAGCCTGCTTTGGCAACCGCCCATAGAGTTCTGTCATTTCTCGCAGCCGTTTGCTCAGTTCTGGGGTCAATGCTCCTGCTTCATAACGCCAGCCCCAGTTGCCGATCGCCTGTCCCGGTGCATTCATCCGACCGTTGCTGCCAAGCCCCAGAACATCCTGGAGTGGTGTAATCACCTGATTAGAAACCGAACTAAAGGCAAGCCGGTTTAAATCCCAATGAATTTCATTCGTTTCAGCACAGCCTAAATAGCGCCGCACTTTCTCTTGGGCTTCTGGCGATCGTCCAAAGAACCAGCCGATGGTAGTGTCGTTGTCATGCGTCCCTGTGTAAACAACGCTGTTGGGAATATAGTTAAACGGCAGATAAGGATTTTCAGGATCAGAATCGAAGGCAAACTGCAGAATTCGCATCCCCGGAAACTCGTATCGCTCGCGCAATGCTTCCACTTCGGGCGTAATTAATCCCAAATCTTCGGCAATCATCGGCAGTTTTCCCAGCGCTTCCGCAAGGCGATCGAACAGCGCTGTACCGGGAGCCTGCTGCCATTCGCCGTTGATAGCGGTCGGTTCGCCTTGTCTGACCACCCAATAAGCCTCAAAACCTCGGAAATGGTCGATGCGGACTAAATCGACACAGTTCAATAGCGCCTGAAAGCGCTGTACCCACCATTGAAAATTCTCCTGCTGAAGCCGATCCCAGTTGTAGATCGGGTTGCCCCAGAGCTGACCCGTTTTGCTGAAGTAGTCGGGCGGCACCCCAGCAACCACTGTGGGTTCGCCGCTTTCATCCAGGCAGAAGTATTCTGGATGCGCCCAAACCTCAGCGCTGTCGTGCGCGACATAAATGGGCAGATCGCCCATAATTTGGATGCCTTTTTGGTTGGCATATGCCTTCAGCCGCGACCACTGCTGGGCAAACTCAAACTGAAGAAACTGATGGAAAAAAACTTCATCCGCAAGCTGCCGTTGCCAAAACTCTAGAGCTTCTGGTTTGCGCTGAGCGATCGCAGTGTCCCACTTGCTCCAGCTCACGCCATTGTGAGCGTCTTTGATAGCACGAAACAGCGCATAGTCCTCTAGCCAAGGCGCAGACCGACAGAAGGCATCAAAAGCCTGTCTCTGTTCCGGGGTCGCTCGAGCTTTGAACGCATCAGAAGCCTTTCGCAGCAGAGGCAATTTGACGTGAATCACCCAGCCATAGTCGATCGACAGGGGCAGCTCTGGGTAGCCTTCGAAATCGGCATCACTGAGAAACCCAGCATCGCGCAGCACTTCTGGACTGATCAACAGTGGATTACCGGCAATTGCAGAAAAGCATTGATAGGGTGAATCACCGAACGCCGTCGGACCTAGAGGCAAGATTTGCCAGATCTGCTGACCGCTAGCAGCTAGAAAATCAACGAATTCATAGGCTTCTGTGCCTAGATCGCCAATGCCAAACCGACTAGGAAAGGAGGTAGGATGCAGCAGGATACCGCTGGATCTGGGAAAGGGCATACAGTTGCGATGAGTAGAAAGAGTAGAGCAGTCTAAGCCCGATGATATTCGGAACTTTTAGGCTTTCACCATCTATCCTCAGGCGCAAGATCGCCTGTAGCATCCGCTGACTGCCTGATCTATTGTTGATCTGCTAATTGTCGATCTTCTAAAAAAGATGTATCCCACTACACACCCTGATTCAAGCTAAAACTTTTATAGAAGAACTCAACAGATCTCCATAGCAGTTTGACTTTATCACGAGCAAGCAGCTGAGTCTGTAGCCATTAGACTGTTTCTTACGATTGCCCACCAATCCTACTCAACTAGTTAGCTGACGCAATTTCTGAGTTAGATTGCTCCTGACCCAAAATTTTACTCTGCTGTATCCTCAATTCCTAGTTCCCGCAGCTTTACTGCTAGTCGATCAGCTCGGGCTGCAGCCTGCTGCCTTGCTGCTGCTGCTGCTGCGTGGCTCAACAGTTTTCGCTCAGTAGCCCACTACCACTATTGGGATCAAAAAAGCGTAGCTTTCCAGCCTCCAATCGCAATTCTAATCCCAGCACCCCACTTCTTAAACGGTGTTGTTGGTTTGTAGAAGCGATCGTCTTGATAGTTTCTTTGTACACACAGAAGGACCTGCAGCCGCGGATCTAAACAATCTCCAGAAGGGTTGTATTGGAAATACTTGCGCACTCCCCAAAAGGCACACACTAACCAATCTACCAAGCCTTCTACAGCACACAGCAAAAGCATCTCTTCTGCCCGATTGAGAACCATTCTGAGAGCGGTAAAATTAAGCTGCAAGTCCGGTCATCAGTGAGGGATAGCACATGGTGCGGTTAAAGCGGTGGCAATGGGTAGTTTTGGCAGTACCGATCGCTGTTCCAGTTATTTTCTTGCTGTTTGCCGCTGGGCGGCAGATCCATGCCTGGCGGCTGAACTGGATTTGGGCAGTGTTTACCCTGCTGCTGCTGGGCTGGCGCTGGCTGCTCGTGAAATGGACGAAACCAGCGATTGCCCAAATTGCCCAAGTCGAGGCGGCGATGGCAGAAGCAACTCAGGAAATGGAGGCAGCCCTAGAACCTTTACCCATTGGAGATACCACAACCCGAGTCGAAGCTGCCCTGCAAACCGTTTTGCAAACCGCCCAAGCCGATCGCCCCATTTGGGAGGACTGGCAGAGCTTTTGGACGCGCTGCCAAGAGCTAGTTACGGCAATTGCCAACATCTATCACCCAGAAGTGAAATACCCGCTGCTGAATATTTATATTCCGCAGGCATATGGATTAATGCGAGGTACAACCGATGACATGGATGAGTGGATGCAGAAAGTATCGCCTGCGCTAAATCAAATTACCGTTGGGCAAGCAGTTCAGGCATACGAGGTTTACCGCAGGCTAGAACCTTCAGCGCGCAAACTTTGGAAAGTTTGGAGCTGGGCGCAGTGGCTATTAAATCCTGTTGCTGCCGTGGCAAACCAAGCCTCTCAGCAATCAAGTAATCAGGCAACTCAGCAGCTTTTAGTGAATTTGGGTCAGTCTGTGCGGGAAGTAGCACTGCGGAATTTGGCAAGGCAGGCGATCACCCTTTATGGCAGCCCCATGCCCGCAGCCCCCTTTGCACCAGTCGCTTCCATTCCGGCGGACAGCAAAACTTCCAGTCATACTTCCCCTAATATTCCTAGCTTGCCCCAAACCAAAACTCAGACGCTCCGAGAAATTTTGTCGCAAGCCGAGCCTGTACAAGCAGTTGAGCAGAAGCCCGTGAGTTTGCTGCTAGTGGGGCGCACGGGAGCCGGAAAAAGCAGCCTGATCAACACGCTATTTCATGCGGAAACGGCTGCTGTGGATGTGCTACCCAGCACCGATCGAATCCAGCAGTATCAATGGCAAACTCAGACGGGTGAGCAGCTCATTCTTTGGGATACGCCAGGATACGAACAAGCGAATCGGTCGGATTTCCGGGCATGGGTGCTGGAGGAAGCAGCCCAAGCGGATTTGCTGCTGCTGCTAACCCCTGCTCTTGATCCAGCGCTGCAAATGGATGTAGATTTCCTCAGCGATCTAAAAGCGACTGTTAGCAGCTTGCCCACCATCGCCGTGATCACGCAGGTTGATCGGCTGCGTCCGGTGCGCGAATGGCAACCGCCCTACGACTGGCAGTGGGGCGACCGTCCCAAGGAAATAGCCATCCGAGAAGCAGCACAATACCGGGCAGAGGCACTGGGCAACTACTGCGATCGCGTTCTGCCGATTGTCACTGCTGATTTTCAAACGGGGCGAACGGCATGGGGTGATGAAGCGCTCTCTTTGGCTCTCATAGAAGCGATCGCACCTGCCCAACAGCTTAGACTGGCACGCTTTCTGCGCAATCTGGAGGCGCGTTCAGTCGCAGCAGCACAAATTATCGATCGCTACAGCTTCCAGATGGCAACCACCCAGGGACTCGCAGCACTGCTCAAAAGCCCAGTGCTTCAGTTTATTTCCACGGTGTCTACTGGCTCCCCAAGGCTGGCCGTGCTGCTGGCAGCCCAAATTCCAGTCGAACAATTGCCGATCGTGATCGGCAAACTCCAGATGACGTACGACCTGTATTTGTTGCTGCAGTCAGAGGGCGATCGTCGGTTTGATCTGTTGGCACTCTGGCCGCTGCTGACAGAAAATGCGACAGCCGATGTAACGCATGACGCTTGGGCGCTAGGTCATGCGCTTGTGGAATATTGGACGCAGGATTTATCGATCGATCAAGTGCGGCAACGGGTAGAGTTTTATCTGCAGCGGTAACGAATGCGCTTCTCGACTACACCAGCCGCCACTCGGTTGAGCGAACGATCTGCATACCTGCTGCGGCAAACCGAGCAAATGTGGCATTCGCAGCGTCGGTGAAATCCACCACGTCAGGCACCACGACAGGAGAAGTACAATCCTCTAACAGATAAAGTTTCTGTGCCAGCGCTGGATCAGTCGCTTTGATATCCGTCAGTAGATCGTCGATCGTCCAGGCAACACAGTGACTTTTAGCTTGTCCAGCAACCAGGATGACATCGAAGCTAAGCAGGTGCTGCAAGAAAGCAGTATTTTTGTAAGCGATCGCTTGATTCTCTTGGTCGTTTAGCACTTCCGGCTTTAGCGCTGAGTAATTCTCTGTAAGGGGGTTGCTGCCTTTCATCTCAAACCGAGTTTGGCTGCCTCGCGCCAAATTGTGGAAAAAGCAGGCTTCTTCAATCGAAGGAACGATCGCATGTCCAATCCCACCCAGCATGGAGTGGTAAGTCCAGATCGTCAAAGGATATTTGCCCTCAGCGTGAAGCTGACGGACATAGTGCAGCGCATAAGCTTGTAGCCGCTCGATCGGCTGTCCGAGACTCACGGCAACGGCAGGATTGGCTCGCCAGACGCCTTGCTCCACATCGGCTAGCTCGATCAGGGTCATGGGGGAAGGATGCTCTCCAGCCTCATTTACCCAAAAGATTGAATGGAAGATCTGGGCAGCGGTATGCGTGTCCATCGTTAGCGCAATCTCGGTAATCGTCCCCATGTTGCGGTAGATGAATTCACACAGGCGCGCGTTGTCTTCTACTGCTCCCAAACCTGATCGCCCCCTCACAAATAGCTCAAAGCCGGGAATGCAAAAGGTATTTTGAACATCGATCGCCAGCAAGCAGACACGCGGAGAATCGTTGGCGGCAGGCGTGATGCCATGCCGATCTGCCCAAGCTGTAGCTTCGCTGGCGCGCTGCTGATAAGGGACACGCCACACCTCACCCACTTTGGCTGGGTCGAAGTGAGGCGGTAGGGGGAGTTGGGTAAGGGTACTCATAGCGCTCGGGGCGAAAGGGCAATGCTAAACATATTAGTCAATGCTAGACATATTAGTAAATTCTACCATAATTTTATGGTAAGTTGTACCAATATACAGAAAAGCGAGCGGAAGGCATATCCTTCCGCTCGCTCAAACCAGTTCAATGCTTTATCCCATGCTTTCGTGGGATTAAAAAATTATTCTGTTGGCACCGCATCAGATAGGGGCGCATCCACGCTTAGCGTAGTCTGCGCTGAAATGCCTGCTGCCACCTCATAGAAGAGTTTTTCGTAGCGGTTGAGGGCCTGTTCGGCAGAATAGTGCTGCATGGCATACCGTCTGCCTTGCTGCGCTAGCGCTTCTAACTGCGCCGGATCTTCATATAGTTTGACGATCGCCTCTGCCAAGTGCATGGGAGATTCTGGCTCAACAACGACGCCACCACCGCTTTGGCGAATTGCATTAGCAGCTGTACCGTTTGGCGGCACAGAAGCAACGATCGCCCGACCGCTTGCTAGCAATACTTGAATTTTGGACGGCATATTGAAGCCCACCACGTTCTTCTTCTGCATTACCAAGCCCACATCTGCCGCTGCCAACATTTCTGGCAATTTTTCTCGCGGCTGAAACGGCAGCAGCAGTACGTTTTCCACTTGATGTTCAATGCAAACCTGCCACAGATCATCCAACGCCTTGGCTTCACCAACAATCACAAACACAATAGACTCCACATGACGCAGCCGAGCAGCAGCTTCAATTACTGTTTTTAAGCCTTGCGTCAGGGCTATATTACCGGAATACATCACGACGAACTTATCTTGCAGCCCATGCACCTGCCGAAATGGATTGTCTGCTTTAGATAATGGACGAATGAATTTCACATCAACCCAGTTGGGAATGCAGCGAATTTTGTCGATCGGCACACCTTTACCCACCAAGTTATCCGTAAAGCCCTCTGTAATGACGCTAATCGTATGAGCGGTGCGATAAGCAAACTTCTCTAGCGCCTCGAACACACGGATTGCCTGCTTATTGGTAATTAGCCCTACCTGCACAGCGGCTTCTGGCAGAATATCTTGCAGATTTAGTACCACAGGACAAGCATAAAACCAGCCCAACAGCGTTGCTGGAACGGCGATCGGCAGCGGCGGCACAGTCAACAAAATCACATCGGGTCGCCAGCCTTTCAGCGCTTGCAACAGGCTCGTTAGCGCAAAGCTACCGTCAAGCAGCATCCGCGACAGCAACCCCGGCTGAGGACGAATCCAAACGCTGCTACGCTGAATTACAACGCCGTTGCGCTCTTCAGTAGAGTACAGCTTGCCACGGTAGTCTGGATAAATTTGCCGCTGTGGGTAGTTAGGCATCCCAGTCACAACCCGTACTTCATGTCCCCGTACAACTAATCCTTCTGCCAGTTCGGTCATGAGAGGTGCAATACCGATCGGTTCAGGGTGATAGTTGTAGGAATAAATTAGAATCCGCATAGTTTCGATCGCAAGGCTGTTTCAAGCTTCATCTTTCTGCTTTCCCTTCTAGGTGTATTCGTTCCTACAAGCAGGTTCTACCGTAGGAACACGGCATTTAACTTAGAGCGATTGCCGTTGAAAACAGAGCAATTTCTAGCTGAAACTCGATCGAACGCTTAATTGGTTTTCTAATGATTTAAGAGGTAGCGTGCTGCGTGGCACCACTGTTCAGGCAAAAGATTTGTTGCGCAAGACTCAGGGATTTTAGCCCAATGTAGAAGGTTTGGTGAGCGATTCTGCTGCCGTAGGAAGAGCAATTGTGTCCGAATTATTACGCAAGAAAAATTCAACAGGGCGCAAAAGGGTAATGGCTATTGGTGATGCTGCAGCGAAAAAGGTCGTTTGGCAAATAAAACTATGTCATCAATTTTCGGTTTGGATACATCAGTTCGCTACCATTTTGGGTACTCTATTCGGAATCAAAAATTTTTGAGCCTGTGTCTTAGACTGATACCACTCTCAAGCAAAATTCGAGCTGATGCTGCCCCAAAGTTTAGAGCATTAATTTTACTGGTCGCAGAACTTACAGCAGTCCTAACTTCTCTAACGCATCCCGTGCGGCCTCCTTCTCTGCATCCTGCTTGCTTCGTCCTTTGCCATCTCCATACTTTTCGCCGCCAATGCGAACTTCGGCAGTTCGTTCTTTGGCATGGTCGGGGCCTAATTCCTGAACAATAACATAGCTAGGGCTTTCGCCAATTTGGGCAAGCGCCCACTCCTGAAGACGGCTCTTATAGTTAGCAGTCGGGGGGTGTACCGTCAGGCGATCGACAACAGCTTCAAAAAATGGGTGAATATAATGGCGCATCGGCTGGATATCTGATTGGTTATCTAGAAGATAAGCGCCAATTACTGCCTCGAAAGCGCTGCTTAGCAAATTAGCGTTCTGTCGCCCCCCTTCTAGTGCAGCACCCCGCCCTAGCCGCAGCTGGTTGCCGAGATTTAGCAGTTCGGCAAATTTTGCAAGCTGGGTTTCATTTACCAGGATCGATCGCAGGGGGGTCAGTTCTCCTTCAGGCTTTTCAGGGAAGCGCTCATATAGAAATTCGCCGCTGAGAAAGTTCAGCACTGCATCACCCAAAAACTCTAGCCGCTCGTTGTGATCCTTAATCTCCGGATGTTCGTTGAGGTAGGAGCGGTGGGTCAGAGCTTGTTGGAGTAGTGCGCGATCACGGAAAGGAGGCAAGACAAACATAGCGGTGATGAAACTAGGGCAATATCATATCGCCTCTACCCTTTAGCAGAGTATGAACTGTTACAGATCGCCCAGATGAACGATCTCATTAAGGAAGCTGATCAGGGATGCTGATGCTTATGGCTCTGAAACCTTGACTTTTCAGCCCATCCATGTGGAGGCAACTCATGATAACCCTAACATCGACCTCTGCCCAACTTCGAGAAAGATTAAGGCAAACGATCGATCGCATTTTGGCTTCTGGCAAGATCACGACGGTTGATCGGCTGTGCCTCTTGAAAGCGGCACTGAGTCGGGCACCTATTCATCCCCACGATGCTCAACAGATTCGCCAAGTTTTCGATCGCCTTCAGATGGGACTACTGAAAGTTGTGGACTAGCGTTCTTACGTCAAAGGTAGCGCGCCTATCCACACTCTTAACGTCACACGATTCATCGGAAAGCTCTTGAGCTAGACGATAATTTGCCACATCAAGGTTGTTAAGCCTAAGGTTGCTAGATGTTGTGGGAAGAGAACTCGGAGGGGTTGGCGAGCGATTTTTTGAGTTAAAAGGATGCTGAGAAGAGCGGTGACGACTAGAGTTGTACCCTGCAGAAAAGAGATAACGGCAGGATCAGCCACGATCGCCAGGGGTTGCAATCCAGCTATTGACATTCCACTTAAGCCAAAAGTAGCAAGCGTCACGGGAATTACTCGTCCCATCTCAGTCAGCCCCAACCGCAGGAAATGAGCCAGGTTGCCACCCAGTACCAGTGGCAGGTAGCCATAGGCGAGCGTTTTGAAGGTATGGGGCTTGGGCATTGAGCTATATAGACGACTGAGCGCTTGGGCAAGCTGAGCGATCGCGCTTGGAACTAGGAGCGCTAGTACAGAGAGTCCAGCATGAATACCAAAGTTGCTTAACGGGAAGCCGCCCAGTTTGGTGGAGATTTCCGGCAGACGATGTAAAAACACTGCCCCAAACATCAGAAACAGCAGGGCAACTTCCGCATAGGTAGGCGTATGCGTCGTCCAGAGTTCAATGCCGGGTGGGCGTAGGTTTAACTCAACCGATCGATGGGGACAAGCTTTGAGACAGGTCATACACAAAACGCAATCCCGATTTTCCTCAAGCTGAGCCGGATGGGAATAGATCGGGCAGCCGCCTGTTTCCATGCCCTCCCCTTTCTGGGGTCCGCCTTTGTAACACTGATAGGTTGTACAAGAAGCAGCGCAAATTCCTTGCTGGGCACGCAGTTCGATCATGGCTAGTTTGGCGAACATGCCATTCATGCCGCCGATCGGGCAGAGATAACGACACCAAAAGCGCCGCTCAAACAACAGCGAAAAGATAATTGCCCCGGCAGTAATCAATAGCAGCAGGCAAGCCGATAGATAGGCTGTGTTCTCCAAATCCCAAAGCTCTTCCCATAGCAAAATCAGGACAAACATCCCGAACAAGAACCAGCCACCCCATTTTTCTGCCTGCTGTCGGGGCCAGGGTAGTAGCTTACGGGGGAACCAGCGCAGCGACAGCCGCTGCGCTAGCTCTCCATAAATCATGAATGGGCAAACCGAGCACCATAGCCGTCCCACGAATGGAAAAGCGACCAGAATTAGCAGCCACCACCACGCCCAAAAGAGATTTAGAGCAATATTGGCATCGCGGGACTGGGGCGCGAAAAAGAGGATAGCAATAGTGATCGCAAAGAACCACAGAGTAAAGCCATAGTTAATGCGATCTGGCCACCAAGGGCTACGAAGAAACGATCGCAGCTGCGGATTAGCATTCAGCAAGTTGAGCCGGAAGCGGCGGTTCTTGCTACTGCCTGTTGCCCAAAATACTTCTTCCGTCAACACGGGCGCATCATTAGACTGAATAATTGCCCGTTCGACTAAGCCCGACAGTTCCGAGAGATTGCCCGGAAAATCGTAGCCTTGTAGCCGCCGTAGAGCTTCTGGCGCGATGCTGGGCTGGGGCAGCCCTCTACTGCGGCAATAAAGGCTGATGAAGTATTTGGCGTGGGCTTCGATATCAGCTTTAGTAACCCGCAGAGGAGGAACTTTAATGATCTGAGTTCCTGCTTTCTTGCAGTTTATACTGGGCAGGTTGCGCTCGGCGGTCATGAGGATGCGGGCGATCGAGCGACGCGCCTCTGGCTCAGGTGAGCCTTCCCGGCTCACCGGAACATATTCTCCGGTTGATAGGAGATGCTGCAGCTTGCCTTCCAGTTCCCTCGGCAAATCTTGAATATTGTTCAAAACTAGAGTGCCGCTGCCTAACGATTCCAGCAAGCCTGGTTTGCCCCCGGCTCGCCCAAACAGCTCAGCACCGCTGGATTGCAACGTATCGCAGTTAATTTTGATAATTGGCTGCTTGCGATCGGCAGAACCAAAGTGAATTAGCGCTGCTACATTGTCTTTTCCTAGCCCGGGCTCCCCAAAAATCAAAACAGACTGGTGACTACCGGAGGCTTTACGAATCTCTTGCCGCAGCCGCACCGCATAACGGCTCGCTCCCACAATACCCTGCTTCACTTTGGGCACCAGATAGGGGCGCAGTGCTGCCTGCCGTTCTTGCTCAAAGGCAAGCTGCGCTGACACCTGATTCAGCTCTTCTGCGAGCTGCCGTGAGAAAGTGCGACTAATTTCGGGGTACTGCTCCACAAGCTTGAAGAAGCTGTCACGCGAAATCAGCCACAGCTCACAGTCACTTAGAGTAACGATCGTCTGATCGGCTGGCTGATCGAGCAGCAGTTCCTTCAGGTGCAGCACTGAGCCAGGTAGCAGGCTGCTAGCATTCCTAGCGAGGCTATCGGGGCTAGTATGGTATGCTTCTAGCCGCCCTGACTTAAGAATATAAAGGTCGCTGGGAGCAGTGTCCTCCAGCACAAGGCGGCGGTTTTCCTGAACCGTCTGCACCTGGATCTGGTCGGCGATCGCTCCTAGAATTTCCGCCGATAGCGACCCAAGCGGAGTCTGCTGCAGCCATTGAACGCGATCGGCGTTGTCCATTTTTCCCCTCCCGAATCTTTAAAATTCTTGTTGGGGAACACCTGCGCTTTTCCTCAACAAAAATTTGAGTTTTGGATCGCTTTACAGCGACCTAAGCTAAACGCGCTAGCTAGACTTCGCCTGATCCAAAATTCGCACTCCGATCACAGGCGCGTTGAAACGATAGGTTTGCCCTTCTAGCTCCATCGGTGTCCCAACTTTGATTTTGTTATTTCCTAACACAGGGCCATCACTAAGGATCTGCGCGTTGCCGCCCAGCGTCACGATCATGTCAATTGTGTAGTCTAGCTCTGGGCGAGGATCATTAAAGGGTTTGACTGAGCCATCAGGCTGTGGAACAGCTACCGTCCGGGGCAGTTGCTTCACGTTTAGAACGTCAACTGTGCCATAGGGCTGGTTGCGAATAATAATGTTGGTCTTCTTGCCATCAGTCAAAGATTTCACCAGTCCCGGTGGATCGCCAACCGTTAAGCCGCGCACAATCACATCGACCTCGATCGGCTTTGTGTTGGTGTTCGTCTGCACGAGGGCAGTTCCCGAGCTACCAGGTAACAAAAATATCCCACCGACTACGAGCAAAATGACCAGGGCAGCGCCAATATCTAGAAGACTGATTTTGCCAAATAAGCGACCTTTGGAATCAATAATAGCCATGTAAAAACGTTCCCAAAGCGCGAAACGACCGCGAGATAACTAAGAGCAAGCCAATCGAAATTCTATGACAACATGCACTGTAGCAGCAAAGGCGAGGGAAAGATCAGGAATTTTGGAGAGGCAAGGAGCAGAAAAGAGGGGACTGAGGGAACGCTATAAAATAGTAAATGTGACCTTTGGAACAGTGAATTGGCGATTGCCGTCCATACATTACGGGATCTTCTGTCGCTTTCCCCACTCCCTCTAGGATCTATGATGAACTTTTTGGCTGGCAGCTTTGCCCAATTGCGTCGGCGCTGGTTTTATGGACTGATATCGCTGTTGGTAGCTGTGGGTTTAGTTGTGGGCACGCCCAAACCATCCCCTGCTTTGCCAATTCTGGATTTGCTCTTTCGGGGAATTCAACTCATCCAGCTCTCTAGTATGTCGGACAATCAAGAGGTGGCGTTGGGGTCGCGAATTAATGAACAGTTAGTGGGTCGAGAGCTGAAGCTGTATAACGACCGCGCTGTTAGAGACTACGTGAATCAAGTGGGGCAAAAGCTGGTGCCTTTCAGCGATCGTTCAGATATTCCCTACACCTTTCAGGTTGTAGACATGAATGCCGTGAATGCCTTTGCAACGATGGGCGGCTATGTCTATGTCACGACGGGTCTTCTGAAAGCAGCAGATAATGAAGCGCAGCTTGCTAGCGTCTTGGGACATGAAATGGGGCACATTGCCGCTCGGCATTCCGTTGAGCAGATGCGGCAGCAGGCACTGCAGGCGGGTGTAGCAACTGCTGCCGGGCTTGATCGCAACACAGCAGTTAATATCGGTGTGGAGCTAGCGATCAATCGTCCCAACAGCCGTCAGCACGAGTTTGAAGCCGATCGAAAAGGGCTAGCAACGCTTAAAAACGCTGGATATGCGCCAGGGGCAATGGTCGCCTTCATGAAGAAACTCCTGAACCAGGGTGGCGGCGTGCCAACCTTCCTTAGCACTCACCCTGCAACCAACGATCGCATTGAGGCACTCAACGAACAGATTGATCCAGCGACGGCGGGTTCTGGCAGTGGTTTAGATAGCGCTAGTTACCGTTCTAAGATTAGTTCGATCCTGTAATAGCCGGAGTTTGCGGTAGATCAGGCGTAGCAATCGGTGTCTGAAAATCTTCTGTAGCCGGAATATCAATAATCTCTGGCGTTTTGAGGGGCTGCGGTTCTTGCGAATCCCTAGCCCCTCTGCTTAATCCCTTTAGCAGGGATGAATCCGACTTTGCAGGACTTGGCTCTGGCAGCGGGATAAACTGCTTGAGCCGGTCGCGCCATTGCCGTAAAAGGGGTTTGTTGGGCGGTTGGCTAGACAGAGCACTAGATGGAGCAACAGAAGTAGGGATACTAACAGAAGCGGCAGGCGGCAGAATTTCTACCGTTTCCTCCGGAGGCAAACTCGGCTCGATCGCCTGGCTAGCGGGCGGTTCTAATTCCCCTCCTTTTAACAGCTCTTCGACTTCTTCAGAAAATTGCTCTTTCACCTTTTCAGCCGTTGGCATCAATGCGCTCGGAGCCGCTACTGGTGAAGGCTGAGCAAAGCCTTCTTGCGCCTCCTCTTCAGGTAACTCTTCTACTTCTGGTGGCGCTTCCACGGCTGGAAGCAATTCTTCTGGCGGCAACACTTCTGGCACAGGGACGGGCAGGGTGCCGGGTAGAACTGGCTCCAGAGTGGGTTCAGTCTCTAAAACAGGAGCAGGAGCGACATCAGGCACCGGAGAAGCTGGCTCCTCAAGAGGCTCGATCGTCGGTTCTGGCTCTGGCACATATACATAATTAGGATCAATAATGCCGCGCACTTCGGCGATCGACACTTCGTCTCGAGCTAGCTTAGACAGCGTATCTGTACCGCCCGGCTGGTAATCAATTAGCCGCACGGTGTCGTTGAAGGCATTGGGAACGACTTTACCGCTCTCATCCAACAGCTCTAGCTGCACCCAGTTTTTTCCGGGCTTCAAGCCTTTGAGATAGATGGGCTCCCAGCGATCGACTGTGAAGCCTTCGCCATCAATTGTGCAGCGAACCTGCCAGTCTAAGATGTTATCTTCTGCGTCTTCCTGGGCGACCAAATGCAGCGGCACATTTGCCAGATAGAAGTCCAGCATCACCGGCTCTGCCCCATAGCTACCTTTTGGACGGCTGTAGGTCAGAAGCGGCTGCTTCAGGTCTGGGGCGGTTTCTGGAGTTTTAGTAAAGACGTGGAAACTGGTTTGAGCGTAAGCACCATCGTTCTTAAAGCTTTCGTGCCAAGGGCGCGAGGCAAAGGCGCGAATTGTATGGCTACCCGGCTCCAAATCTTTTAGTTCAAGCGGCTGGCTGACGTCGTATACAGCAATATAGGGTTGGTTATCCACAATTACATGTAGATGCGGGCTCAAGCCCAACTCTTCATTTTTAAACAACGGCAAGTCCTGAACTTGCAGCCGCACTGCCACCGTGGTATCTTGCAAAACTTCGTTGGGCTTCGGGCTGAGAATTTGCACCTGCGGCTGATAAACTTCTAGCTCTTGCTTTAGCTTGCGGATCACGGATGGTTGTGCGACTTCCGATAGCTTCACCATGCCGATCTTTGGCAGCCCTTTTGACGCTCTTACTCCACCACTCGGCGGCGCACTACAGCTTCCCAGGCTCAGCCCCAATGTAACAGCTAGCACAACAGCAAGGACTCGTTGTGCAATTTTCCATCGCCCCTTTTCACCCAACACGTTCTTTTCTCCTGCGCGAGCGCATTCTTCCAGCAGTCAGAAAAAATCTATCCAAAAGGAACGATATCAAATTCCAGGGACAATCGCGTCAGACCGCAGGAGAAGCTTTATTTTCGCTGCTTGTTTTATACGTTGCTCCTCCACTTCTCTAAATACAAACTGTGGCAGTTCTGCCTAAACCAACCTGCAGTAGAAGTAGATCAGCAACTATTGGAATTTCAACCTTCTATGCTTCACCGCAAGAAAATTAAAGCTGACCTATTAACTCTGCAATTATTGACAATAAATAGCTTTATAGGATAAGGAATACCCTCTCTTCCACAGTTTTAAGGCGAACGCGCTACTTTCAGACCGGTGTATCTATGTATTGCCGGGTAATACAAGTAATACTAGGTGGTAGATGTTTTCTGGTCTCACTTACACCTCTACACCATCCTTTCTGCCGCTGAAAGAACAGACTACTGCTCTGAGCGTGTTATGGAGGATAAACTCTGATATGGGTTTTGCTCCAGAGTTTCCATAGCACCAAACGAACGCCGAAGCAACATTGAACAAGCAATGTTGAGCAATGCGTGAGACTGCTCCTAAAGCTCGCAAAATGGGAGATTTGGAGCCAATGCTAGGACATCAGCCAATTCTTAAACAGCCTCTGAGAATATTTTTAATTTTTATTGCTTTTTCGAGCATTTCAATTAAGCATAATAATTTTGATTGCTTTTCAATGAAATGCATTGAAGATTTCGATTTGTAACACTTCTTCAATATTGAGTATTTCTTTTGCTGATACGTGCCCTTCAAATCCAGACAAATCAAGCATTCTGATTTTGAATTATTGTTAACCTGCTTAAAAGAGGGGCGAAATAGAGTTCTATAATGCTCGTCAGTACCTCCCAAGTCGCACTGCTGTTTTGAACTAGTCCATGGACTGGTCTGCTGGTTTCTTAATCAGACTGAACAGCGATCGCGGCAGGTCTCTTCTAGAGCTACGGTTGGCTTCGGGCTGGTTTTGACGCTTCCCCGGATCTGGAGTCGCCGAGTTCTGTTCAGTGCCATCCTCCATAAGATGCTTAGGACGTAGAGACTGTCGTTGGCTTTGGGTAGGTAGTAAACTCGTTTCCTTGTCTAGAGAGAGGAGAGTCTCGAATGACAACTACCCCACGGGGGCAGTCGGATAAGGTGAGAGTCGTGGTCGATAAAGACCCTACGCCTACTTCTTTCCAGAAGTGGTCGCAGCCGGGGCACTTCGATCGAACCCTGTCTAAGGGTCCGAAGACGACGACCTGGATCTGGAACCTCCACGCCGACGCTCACGATTTTGATAGCCATACCAGTGATCTAGAAGATATATCTCGAAAAATCTTCAGCGCCCATTTTGGTCATCTTGCCGTCATCTTTATTTGGCTGAGCGGCATGTATTTCCACGGCGCTAAGTTTTCAAACTACGAAGCTTGGCTGGCTAACCCCCTGGCGATCAAACCGAGCGCTCAGGTGGTTTGGCCCATCGTTGGTCAAGAAATTTTGAATGCAGATGTAGGCGGTGGTTTCCACGGTATCCAGATCACCTCTGGATTCTTCCAAATCTGGCGCGCTTCCGGCATCACAACCACAACACAACTATATGCAACGGCGATCGGCGGCTTAGTCATGGCTGGCTTGATGCTGTTTGCAGGCTGGTTCCACTACCACAAACGCGCTCCGAAGCTAGAGTGGTTCCAAAATGCGGAATCCATGCTGAACCACCACCTGGCAGGCTTGCTGGGTTTGGGCTGCCTCTCTTGGGCAGGTCACCAAATCCATGTCTCGCTGCCAATTAATAAACTGCTGGATGCAGGTGTCTCGCCCGACAAGATCCCCTTGCCGCATGAGTTCATTCTCAATCCCAGCCTAATGAAAGACCTCTATCCCAGTGTGGATTGGGGCTTCCCGAGCGGCATAATTCCCTTCTTCACGCTCAACTGGGGTCAGTACGCTGACTTCCTGACCTTTAAGGGTGGGTTGAACCCTGTGACTGGCGGTCTCTGGCTGTCGGACACGGCTCATCACCACTTGGCATTGGCGGTGCTGTTCATCGTTGCTGGTCACATGTACCGCACGAACTGGGGCATCGGTCACAGCATTCGTGAGATCCACGATGCTCACAAAGGTCCGTTTACAGGTGAAGGCCACAAAGGTCTCTATGACAATTTGATCACTTCCTGGCACGCACAGTTGGCAATCAACTTGGCAATGCTAGGTTCGGTCTCCATCATTGTGGCGCAGCACATGTATGCGATGCCGCCCTACCCCTACTTAGCGACGGATTACCCGACGCAGCTGTCAATCTTTACGCATCACATGTGGATTGGTGGTTTCTTTATTGTGGGGGCTGGTGCTCACGCTTCGATCTTCATGGTGCGTGACTACGATCCTGCTAGAAACGCTAACAACTTGCTCGATCGAGTCATTCGCCACCGGGATGCCATCATCTCGCACCTCAACTGGGTATGTATTTTCCTGGGCTTCCACAGCTTTGGGCTATACGTTCACAACGACACGATGCGGGCATTGGGTCGCCCCCAAGACATGTTCTCGGATACGGCGATTCAGCTCCAGCCTGTGTTTGCTCAATGGATACAAAACCTGCACTCGCTTGCTCCTGGGGCTACGGCTCCGAACGCGACTGCTCCTGCTAGCTTTGCCTTTGGCGGTGGTGCGGTAGCAGTTGGCGGTAAGGTTGCCATGATGCCGATCGCCCTGGGCACGGCAGACTTCATGGTTCACCATATCCACGCCTTCACGATCCACGTAACGGTGCTGATCCTGCTGAAGGGTGTCCTGTTTGCCCGTAGCTCTCGTTTGATTCCAGACAAGGCTAACCTGGGCTTTCGTTTCCCTTGCGATGGTCCGGGTCGGGGTGGCACCTGCCAGGTGTCTGGTTGGGACCACGTCTTCCTGGGTCTGTTCTGGATGTACAACGCTCTATCGGTTGCGATTTTCCACTTCAGCTGGAAGATGCAGTCAGATGTTTGGGGTACAGTCGGTTCAGATGGCACAGTGTCCCACATTACAGGCGGCAACTTTGCTCAAAGCGCTATCACTATCAACGGCTGGCTACGGGACTTCCTGTGGGCACAAGCCGCTCAGGTGATTAACTCCTACGGTTCAGCGCTGTCAGCTTACGGTCTGCTGTTCTTGGGCGCTCACTTTGTTTGGGCATTTAGCCTCATGTTCTTGTTCAGCGGTCGCGGCTACTGGCAAGAGCTGATTGAGTCGATTGTCTGGGCACACAACAAGCTGCGGGTGGCTCCTTCCATCCAGCCTCGCGCCCTTAGCATTATCCAAGGTCGTGCTGTTGGTGTCGCTCACTACCTGTTGGGAGGAATTGTCACTACGTGGGCATTCTTCCTAGCTCGGATCATTTCAGTAGGCTAGCGTTGGCTGAAAGCTGGTTTTCTCTCTAGGCAACTGGATTCTCTGGATTGTTTTTCGGACATAAAACGTCTGAAAAACAATCCCCAAACCAGTACACTGGAGGCGTATAGCAAAAAGCTGATAGCTAATTGAGAACTTCAATTAGGACTTATGGCAACAAAATTCCCCAAATTTAGCCAAGCTTTGGCGCAAGATCCGACAACACGTCGGCTCTGGTATGGGATTGCCACAGCCCACGACTTTGAAAGCCACGATGGCATGACAGAAGAGAATCTTTATCAAAAGATTTTTGCTTCTCACTTCGGTCATCTAGCGATCATCTTCCTCTGGACTTCGGGCAACCTCTTCCACGTCGCTTGGCAAGGTAACTTTGAGCAGTGGATCAAAGATCCGCTGAATGTTCGCCCGATCGCCCATGCGATTTGGGATCCCCACTTTGGTCAAGCCGCTGTAGATGCCTTTACCCGTGCAGGGGCATCTAACCCCGTCAACATCACCTATTCGGGTATCTACCACTGGTGGTACACGATCGGAATGCGGACCAATGGCGAGCTGTACCAAGGGTCGATCTTCCTGCTAATCCTGGCAGCCGTGATGCTGTTTGCCGGCTGGCTGCACCTCCAGCCCAAGTTCCGCCCCAGCTTGTCTTGGTTCAAGAACGCTGAATCGCGTTTGAACCACCACCTGGCAGGTCTGTTTGGCGTTAGCGCTTTGGCTTGGACGGGTCACCTGGTTCACGTAGCAATCCCCGAGTCTCGTGGAATCCACGTCGGCTGGGATAACTTCCTGTCGGTGAAGCCTCATCCGGAAGGATTGGCTCCCTTCTTCACAGGCAACTGGGGTGCATATGCCGCTAACCCGGATACCCCTGATCACCTGTATGGTACGGCTCAAGGCGCTGGAACTGCTATCCTCACCTTCTTGGGTGGCTTCCATCCCCAAACTGAGTCCCTGTGGCTAACGGATATCGCGCATCACCACTTGGCGATCGCTGTCCTCTTCATCGTTGCGGGTCACATGTACCGCACCAACTTTGGAATCGGTCACAGCATTAAAGAGATGCTGGATTCCAAGAAAGGTCTGCTTAGCTCTCGGAGTGAAGGTCAGTTCAACCTGCCGCACCAAGGGCTGTATGACACCTACAACAACTCGTTGCACTTCCAGTTGGGGATTCACCTAGCTGCTCTGGGTGTTATTACCTCGCTGGTCGCTCAGCACATGTACTCGCTGCCGCCTTATGCTTTTATGGCGCGTGACTACACCACGCAGGCGGCGCTATATACTCACCACCAATACATCGCCGGTTTCTTGATGGTGGGTGCGTTTGCTCACGGCGCTATCTTCTGGGTGCGCGACTATGACCCAACTCTGAACAAGGGCAACGTCTTAGATCGCGTTCTGAACCACAAAGAGGCAATCATCTCTCACCTGAGCTGGGTGTCTCTGTTCCTGGGCTTCCACACGCTGGGAATCTACGTTCACAACGATGTAGTGCAAGCCTTTGGTACGCCTGAAAAGCAGATCTTGATTGAGCCTGTGTTTGCACAGTTCATTCAAGCAGCTCACGGGAAGGTGCTGTACGGCTTTGATACACTGCTATCGAATCCGGACAGCTTGGCTTCCACCGCTTGGCCGAACCACGGAAACGTCTGGTTGGGTGGCTGGTTGGATGCTATCAACAACAACAAGAACTCGCTATTCTTGACCATTGGACCTGGAGACTTCCTGGTTCACCATGCGATCGCTCTGGGTCTGCACACCACCACTTTGATTTTGGTCAAAGGTGCGTTGGATGCTCGCGGCTCGAAGCTGATGCCTGACAAGAAAGACTTCGGCTACACTTTCCCTTGTGATGGTCCGGGTCGTGGCGGTACGTGCGATATCTCTGCTTGGGATTCGTTCTACCTGGCAATGTTCTGGATGCTGAATACGATCGGCTGGGTTACTTTCTACTGGCATTGGAAGCACCTGGGCGTTTGGAGCGGCAACGTGGCTCAGTTTAATGAGTCTTCTGTGACAATCATGGGCTGGCTGCGTGACTACCTGTGGCTCAACTCGGCGCAGTTGATCAACGGCTACAACCCGTATGGCATGAACAACTTGGCGGTCTGGGCATGGATGTTCCTGTTCGGGCACTTAGTCTGGGCAACGGGCTTCATGTTCTTGATTAGCTGGCGCGGTTACTGGCAAGAGCTGATCGAGACCCTGGTTTGGGCACACGAGCGTACACCATTGGCAAACCTGGTGCGCTGGAAAGACAAGCCGGTGGCAATGTCGATCGTTCAAGGTCGCTTGGTGGGTCTGGCTCACTTCACGGTGGGTTACATCTTGACTTACGCAGCGTTCTTGATTGCTTCAACAGCAAGCCGATACGGTTGATAGGCGAACAACTCTAGCTAACTAAACAAACTCCCCCACCTTGCGGCGGGGGAGTTTGTTTTAAGGAAGTAAGTGACCCAGAAATTAACTACCCGTCTGAATCCACCTCAATCGTGACGAACTTACCTTTGGCAAGCTGGATTTCCAAGGCGGTTTTTGCCTTGGCGATCGCCTCCTCCTCGCTCTTCCCCTCGACGGTCAAATGCGGCATTCCGACAATTGAAGCCACAAAATGCTGCTCTGCTGGATTCTGAACAAAGACTTGATATTGCATCTAAAAATTCCTCTAGGGCGATCGTCACATTACCCTTTTGATGATGCCATCTTGAGCAGCTACAGCTAATCTCCCAAATAGGCGATCAAATCAATTTCAATATCACCTAGTCCTGCCAATCCGGTGACGCCAATCGTGGTGCGTCCGGGTAGCTCATTGGGCTGGAAATAAGAGCGGTAGATCTCATTAACCGTTTGGATATCACGAATATCTGTGAGAAAAATGCGCGCCATGGTGATGCGATCAAAGCTAGAGCCGCAGTGTTCGAGCACTAGCTTTAGATTTTGCAGAACGCGATGGGTCTGCTCTTCAATGGAGCCAAGGTTGATGATTCCTGTGTCAGGGTCTTGGGCAAGCTGCCCAGTAACAAACAGAAAATCTCCCGCTCTGACTGCGTGACAGTAAGGCGATACTGGATTCAACAAATTATCAGGCAGGGTAAGACGTTCAAACACGATCGCATTCGCTCCGAAGTAAAGGCTACAGAAGAACTAGCAAAGAAGTCTATAGAATTTTAAGATAATGTGTGTTTAGCGCAACCCAAAGTTGAGTTTTTGAGGGAATAACTTTTGCTTGAGGCAAAAGTTGAGAAGCTCCCCACCTGCAGCGCAAATTTCGAGGTTTACAGTTTTAAGCGCTTGGAGAGTTTATTCGAAGTCTAAGCCTTCAAAGGTTAAGAGCCTTCGAAGGTTAAGACAAGGCTTCTAGCCTACGAGCCCCTTCTACCTGTCCGCTGCTCATAGTCTGCTGTTAAAGCAAGAAGGATTCAAAACGGTGCAATATACGATTCGCGGCGCTTTAGTTGCCCAAGCTCAAGGATACGAAACAGTAGATGTGCAGATCGAAGGCGATCGCATCAGCGCCATTGCTGCCTATCTAGAGCCGATTGGCACAGTTATTGAGGCAAATCAAAAGCTGCTGCTGCCCGGGTTTGTGAATGCTCATACGCATTCGTCTGAAATGTGGCAGCGGGGGCTAATTTCGCCTTTGCCCTTAGAGCTGTGGCTGGCCGAGCTTTATGACTCTAAGTTTAAGCCTGAGCAAATCTATCTAAGCGCGCTACACACTGCTGCCGAGACGCTGCTGTCGGGGGGGACCTGTGTGGTCGATCACTTGCCGTTGATTCCGGGGCAGGAGATGGAAACGATCGCCGCTGCCGTGAGCGCCTATCGGGATATTGGCATTCGGGCGTTTGTTGCCCCGCTGATTCAAGATAAGACTTTGCCTGCCAGCGTCCCAACGGGGGGACACGAGATGCAGTACGAGCCATACCTGCACAGCGCCGAAGAAACTTTAGCAATGCTGCAGCAAGCGGTCGAGAAATTTCATCAGCCCGAAGCAGGGATCTACCTGATGGTTGCTCCCACAGGGGCGCAGCTCTGCTCAGATGACATGTTAGAAGGCTGTGTAGAGTTCAGCGATCGCCACTCGCTCTGTCGGCATACTCACCTGCTAGAGAGCCGTGCCCAAAAGCTGCTGGCAGAAGAGCAATACGGCTGCAGCGCTGTGGAGTACCTCAAACGGCTAGGCTTCTTGGGAGCGCGCACTTCGCTGGCGCACTGCGTTTGGCTAAATGATGATGACATTACGCTGCTGGCAGCCACCCGATCGACAGTGGTTCACAATCCCCTCAGTAATTTGCGCTTGGGCAGCGGCATTGCCCCACTGCTGCAGTATCGACAGGCGGGCGTAAATGTGTCATTTGGCTGCGATGGAGCCGCCAGCAATGATTCGCAAGACTTGCTAGAGGCGATTAAGATCGGCTCTATTCTGCACAATGTTACCGATTTTGACTACCGCCACTGGATCACACCCCGACAGGCAATCGAGATGGCATCGCTGGGGGGTGCAACCGGACTGGGGCTAGCGGAAGAATTAGGAACGCTAACCGTGGGCAAAAAAGCCGACCTAGTGCTGTACGACTTGACCAATCTGTCGCTGCTGCCTCGCACTGACCCCATCGGCTTGCTAGTGCTGGGTCGTCCGACTCAAGCCGTAGACTGTGCTTGGGTAAACGGTAAGCAGACGATCGCCCAAGGCAAACTGACAACGATCGATGTGGATACGTTGCGGCAAAACCTATTGGAGCAGAGCCAGTATCACCAGCCCCCTTCTAAGACCTTGCAACAGATGGAACCCCACTATCGCTCGGTAATGGGGTTACGCTGACCTGATCGCCCACCTGCATTACTTTTCCGGCTTCCGAAGGCGCAATATTAGTATTGAGCGTTAATCGGTAGAAAGAGTTGAATAGCGACCGCGGCACGGCTGGCGGCAGAGTTTTAGCTCGTTTGGCGCTAAGAATCTTTTGAAAGTCGGGGGTGCGTTCGCCAGTTCGGGAGTGGCGGGTGGGTACTACGCAGCGCGAGCAAGGGTTGCTGCTGGTGAAATTGACATCGCCAATCTGGAAGGGGATCGGCTCTCCGGCAGCAGTATAGAGCTGGTCTTCCCAGAAGGGGTCAGTGTCTACAATTTCTAGATTTGTCCGGAAGCGGCAGCGCGTCTCATCCAGGCTAATCCCAAACCATTCAGCCACCAGCTCTAAGGTGGCAAGGCTGACAATCGTAGGACCGGAAGCATTTGTGTCGTCCGGAAAACCCATATCGCGATCTTGCACCAGCGACACTGAAAAACCAAAATATTGGCTAAACCAGGCTTCTAAACCAGAGCGACCATAGTCCAAATGGAAGGAGACAGGTTTGCCCTTATCTTCCAACGTTACTATGCGAGTAGAGAGATCAAACGTTGATCGAATCTTCTGAATTTCGGCAGTGCGCTTGGCGTTGACAAATTTGCCGGTCGCATCAACCAGCGCAAACTCCCGATCGCCTGCCAGCCCACCGCCTTGCCAAATGCTTGCCTGTGATATTTCAACGCCATCTAGCGACTTGATTGGGTAAATCCAAATTTTGTCTAGGCTCGGCATAGGACTTGCTCCTGAGTTGATGCAGTGGAACAGGGGCGGCTGGCAGCGATCGCCAAGAGCTGACGCAGCGTCCGGTCAAGGACGATACAGCCTGATCCACATCATAGCGAGTCCCCGCCCACGGATTGCCGTTTCTGCGTTCCAACTGATTCGCCTCACTCCCTGCCGATTGCCCGGAGTCTGCTTAGAAAACCCAGCTCTTTGCAAAAGCCTTGTTTTAAGGGGTTTCCCAGACAATAAGAGCTGATCTCTAAAAACTAGATGCGATAGAACTCATTAATCGATCAGCAGAACTGTTATTTTTCGATTGAAAGCTCACCGAATCGGAGCGGTAATTCTGCCATGCTTACTTCTGTCAATACTACAGACAATTCCATTCCTTCTCTTAATCAAGCGTTTCTGAGACAGACAGAAGCGTATCTCCAAGCTGCAGTTGCACCCCAAGCAGCTCAGCTAGACCACGATTCGGAGGCGCTCCGGCAAGCCTTTTTAGCTTTGGGCGATCGCAACCTCCTAGCGCTGCGTATCACTGCACCAGGACAAGCGACTGGCTTAGACGATCTCTCCTTTCGTGCCTTTCAAGAGCTAGTAGCGCGCTATTCTGGAGCGCTAGCGTTTCTGCAAATCCAGCACCAGAGCGCAGCCGCCCTGATCGCCCAAAGCCAAAACCTAGCGTTAAAACAAGATTACTTACCCTTTCTAGCCAATGGGCAAAAGCGAGTTGGCTTGGGCTTTTCGCAACTGCGGCGAGCGGGTGAGCCGTTAGTGAAAGCAACTACCATTCCAAACGGCTACCAGCTGCAAGGAGAAGTTCCCTGGATCACGGGCCACGGCTGCTTTCAAAGCTTCATCATCGGTGCAACCATGCCAGATGGACAAGCGCTTTACGGGCTGATGCCCTTCACTGCTTCAACGCAGGCAGGCGGATCGATTGCCTTCAGTCCGCCGCTGCAGCTAGCAGCGATGGCATCAACCAACACGGTAACGGCAACAGTGCAAAACTGGGTCCTGGATCAATCGCAGATCGTGATGATTCAACCTGCCGAAGCTATTCATCAAAGCGATCGCAAGAACGCCTTGCATCACAGCTTCTTTGCCTTGGGATGCGCCCGAGCTGGATTAGATATTCTGGCAGGGCAATCCACTAAGGCAGTGACAGCCGCCTTTGCCGCGCTCGATCGAGAACTCAGCATCTGCCGTCAGCAAATTTATCAAGCAGAACCCACTGAAGCCGTGCTGTCGCAGCGGCTGAAGCTAAGAGCTTGGGCGATCGACCTTGCCGGACGCTGTTCCCAAGCTGCGGTTGCCGTCTCGCGGGGTGCAGCCAACCACACCAACCACCCTGCCCAGCGAATTTATCGTGAAGCGCTGGCATTCACTGTGTTTGGGCAGACAACAGCCGTAATGGAAGCAACCTTGCTGCAGCTTAGTCGGCAAGCGCAGCTATGCGTTGACTTCACTCAATAGCAGGATGTGTCGCTCGTCTCTCTTGCCGTATTGCTAGAGCGTACCCCTCGCGGAACCTGCATGAGGACAAAATTTCTGCTGTTGGCAATCGCTTATCTCAGCTTTGTCAGCTTGGGACTACCAGATGCAGCGATCGGCGTTGCCTGGACATCCATTCGAGAAACGTTTGGCTTGCCTCAGAGCGGGTTGGGTGTGGTGCTGGTTTCAGGAGGTGTAGGCTACTTCACCTCCGGTTTTTTTGCCGGACAGCTGGTGCAACGGCTAGGGGTGGGCAGCCTGCTGGCGTTAAGCAGCGCTGGAGTGACAATTGGCTTGGTGGGCTATGCACTCACACCCGTTTGGCTGCTGTTTGCTGGCTGTGCGCTGCTGATCGGTGCAGGCTCTGGGGCGATCGATGCCGGACTGAATACCTACGCTGCCAGCCATTTCTCCGCCAAACAGCTCAACTGGCTGCATGCTTGCTACGGAATCGGCATTACGCTCGGCTCCCTAATCATGACAGGCGTTCTGGCAAAATACGGGTCTTGGCGTTGGGGCTACGGGTCGATCGCCTCACTGATTTTTCTAATGGCGCTCACCTTTACTTTCACCCGCACTTTTTGGCAGCAAAACTCCGGCGCTTCGGCAGCAGCCCAAGACCCATCCCGATCCACTGTAGGTTTACTGCCTACCCTGCAACAGCCCTTGGTTTGGCTTCAGTTGATTGTCTTCTTTGTGTATACGGGCGTAGAAGCCACCGCTGGACAATGGAGCTTCACCCTCTACAGCGAGGCTCGATCGATTCCGCTCGAGACTGCAGGAACTTGGGTGGGCTTGTACTGGGGTAGCCTCACGGTCGGGAGAGTGTTGTTTGGCTTTATCGTGCCAAAGTTGGGCGCCGATCGCCTGCTGCGGTTCAGCACGCTTGGTGTCCTTCTGGGCAGTCTCTTGTACAGCATTGGGGCTGTACCACTCAGCGTCTTTGGACTTGCCATCATTGGCTTATCGCTCGCGCCCATCTTCCCTTGCCTCATGTCCCGCACGCCAGCTCGCTTAGGTCGATATGCCACGAATGCGATCGGCTTTCAGGTCAGTGCAGCTATGCTCGGCGGGGCGATCGTCCCCAGTGTTACAGGGCTGCTGGTTACTGCTTTCAGCCTAGAAGTGATCAGGGCGGTTGTTCTAATCATGGCAATCGCGCTTTGGTCATTCCACGAAATATTGATTCGATATGGCGCTACACACCTGGATTAAAATCCTTGCTCTGTAAAACCTGCGTAGCGAGGCTTTTACACAGGGCTTTCACACAAAAATTTGTCGTAACGTAGGTGCATAGCGCTATACAGCTTTATTCCTCTCGCTCTGACAGCGATCGAATGCGATCGAGCTGCGATAGCGCCCATTGTGCCGTGTCGCGAACTTCTGCATCCGTGTCGCTGGCGGCATATTGCACAATCTGGCTGATTTGTACTACCACATCACAGAGACGAGTCATATCGCGGATTGCGTTCTTGCGAACTTCCGGGCTGTCGTCCTGCATAGACATCATCAGCGCTCGCTGCATTGGCTTTAGGGTGCGAGTGCCAATCTCAGATAGGGCAGCCAAAATTAGACTACGCTGCTGGGAGTCTGCATCCATCAGCAGATTGACTAACGGCTGGATTGCACGTGAATCACCGCGTTGCCCTAACTCCCAGATCGCCTGACGACGCTTATTTGGCTCCAGGCTGTGCAAATCGTTGACGAGTTCTTCGACAATATCAACTCTGGTGAGGCGGGTTGTTTCTGTTGGCGTCGTCATTAGCGAATTAGCGGTTGGCACTATTGGCGATCCAAGCGATGCGAGGCTGCCCGGAGGCGGTGCGATGGCTGGATCGGCAGGCGGCTCCATCGCTGGCTCAGGTGCTGTTTCAATCTGCGGCGGCTTAGCAACAGCGGCTTTTGGCTCAGAGGATTTTGCCGAATTCGCAGGGGCTACTACCTTAGCCCCATAAAAGATGCCGCCCAACACCGCCAACGGCAGACCGAGCGCTACCCACCAAATCCACTGATTTGCCAAGTCTGATGAGCTTTCAGCAGGGCGGGGACTTTCTGCCGCTGTCTGGTTCGCTGAAGTGGCTGCACTAGCGATCGTCTTGGAGACCGCAACCTGCTCCAAGCCAAGTGCACTCTCACCAAATCCCAGATTCAGACAGGCGATTGCTAGCAGAATATAAGCGCGGAGAGACATGGGCGATCGCAGCTGCAAAACAGTGGACTAAAAGCAGTTGAGCAGATTAGAACTCTAGCTCAAGTCCATCCTAACGGCTATTTTGTTTGCCGCCGCTGTTCTTGCTGCGGACTCACCGAACGGACTGTTTTAACTTAGTCGATGGCACTGCCTTGTTTGGGCAACAGGGCTGTCTCTAGTTCGGCCGGGGTTGCGGTCGCTCGTCCCAGTTTCAGTCGGGCTAAAAGCTGATCGCGCTGGTTAATCAGGCAAATGCTGACTAAGGTAAGGCCAACCCCCAGCCACTGCATTTGGTTGAGGCTTTCGCCTAAAAACAGATTGCCAAACAGCAGCGCGAATACAGGCGTCAGAAATGTCAGAGAGCTAAAACTGGTCAAATTGCCTGTGGTAGCAAAGAAAAAGAATAGCCCGTAGGCGATCGCACTACCAAAAATAGTGGAGTAGGACAGCGCCATCCAATCTGAACCAGTCAACTGCTGCCACGGCTGCGTTTCCCAGAGCGCCGAGCCCACGAGCAGCGGAATGCCGCCCAGCACCATATGCCAGCCAGTCGCCGTAACCGCATCGACATAGCGGCTGACATACCGCACCATCACCGTTCCCACTGCCATCGACAGCGCTGCCATCAGCATCAGCCATTCCCCACTTTGGAAAAGCTGCACTACCAGACCAATGCCAGCCTGCCCATTTAAATTAACTTCCCCCTGCAGCAGCTCCAAAATCCAATCTTGCGGCAGCCCCAGCAGGCTAATTCCAGCAATGCCGAAGCCCAATCCCAGCCAGCCCCAAAGTCCGACCTGCTCTCCAAACAGGAACCGCGCCATCAGCGCAACGGCGATCGGCTGCGAGTCGATCATTACCGAACCCAGTCCTGCCCCTGTTCGCTGTAGCCCTTCCGCCAAAAATCCTTGAAACAACGTTCCGTCCACAAGTCCAAATAGGACGATCCAGAACCAAGCCAGCCAGCCTTTGGGCTGCGCTCGGTTTGTTACAAATGCGGCGATCAGCACCAACAGCCCAGCAGGCATGAGCCGTACCCCTGCCATGAATAGCGGTGTGGTGTGGGGCATCGTTCCCTTCATTGCCACCATGGCAGTTCCCCACAGGAAGAAGGGAGCAATTAGCAGGGCAGGCATCCAGGGCTGCTTGGACTCAGTAAGCTTTGATTGCATGAACAAATTTAGGGTAGAGGGTCATCCCGGTTCCCTTAATTTTATTTACTTATGTTAAGCAATGCAAATCTTATTACTTCAACCCCTCCCGTAGGTTTGTAGTTTCATTGAGTTGATAATTTCTTAGAAGCACCGCCCAATCTAGAAGGCTCCCCCCTTGCCTCCTGCTGGTAAGCTCACCCTAAAGGTTGTCCATCCATCGGCACTTTCGACTTGGAGGCTGCCCTGAAGATGCTCGACTAGCTTTTGGACAAGAGCCAAACCTAAGCCTGTACCACCTTGGCTCCAGGGGTCAGCATTGGGGCAACGGTAAAATTTATCAAACAGCTTGGGGAGTTCTTCGGCAGGGATATGGGCGTAGTTGCAAACGCTGAAGCTGATGTGAGAAACGGAGTGATCGATCGTCAGGCTGATTCTGCCATCTGGCGGCGTATATTTGCAGGCGTTGTTGAGCAGTTCTGCCAGGATGCGCCGCAGCATTGGCTCGTTAGAGTTGAAGGTAGGAAGTGCAGCAGGGCAATCGAACTGGAAGATTTGTTGGCGATCGGAGAAGCGAGATTGGAAAGGTTCTATCAGGCTAGGAAGCCAGGTTTGCAGATCAATCGGCTCTAGTTCTATTGGAGCAACTGCTGACTCCAAGCGTTGTAAGTCGAGCAGATCGTCAATGAGATCGGCTTCACGAGTCGCTTCTTTTTCCAGAATATCTAGGTAGCGCTGGCGTTTAGCCTCGCTGGGGGTGAGCCGCAGCATTTGAGCTGCCATTTTGACGTTGGTAATGGGTGTGCGTAGCTCATGTGAGACAGTGCTGAGAAAATCATCTTTGAGCTGATTCAGCTTTTCTAGAACTTGCACCTGCTGCTGTGCTTTTTGGTAAAGCTGCGCCTGACGAATGGCAATCGCACACTGACTGGCAACTTGCTGCACCAAACGAATCTCGAACTCCTGGAAGATGTGGTCTTCCTGGTGAATCAACCAGAGATCGCCCAGAACAGCCCGATCGAAACCGTTTGAGGAGTGTGGATCGACAAAAATGGGGCAAGCCAGCATGGCAACTCTACCGCGAGCGGGGTTGGGCAGCAGTGAGCAAAACTGGAGAGATTGTCCCTGCTTTAGCCGCTCGTAGATTTCTGGAAAGTCATCCATTTGCGAGACGCGCCCCTGGCAGGTGGGGATCGAGCGCGTGTATTCGTAGCGGATAGTGGAGGTTCCCTGGTCTAGGTCGTAGAGGGCTGCATTGCAGCCGCCCAGGTTGAGAACAAGCGTCAATTCCTGCACGGCTGCCTGCAAAATTTGGCTGCCGTCTAGCGAGTCCCGCACCCGATCGGTAATTCGCTTTAGCATCGACTCGAAGGTAAGCGCGGTTCGCAATCGCTGTGTGCGCTGCTCCACCTGTTGCTCTAGATCGGCGTTGAGCTGCTGCAGTTGGCGATATAGCGCGGACTGCTGCAGGGCGAGCGCCACTTCTTTGCTGATCTGCTGCAAAGACTCAAGCTCGGCAGGCTTCCAAGCCCGGTAGCTGCTGCACTCATGTACACAGAGAACTCCAAAAGGTTGGGCTGCTCTAAGCACAGGCACCGCAACAAATGCCTTGACCTGTTGCTCAATCAGCGGTGCGACCGCAGACACAAACGGCGTCTGCTCGACGGCTTCAACCACCAACACTCTCGGTTCCACAAAGAAGCTGGTTAAACCCTGGGCTAAGGACAAATCAAGCTGCCCGCCCAACAGCGATCGCCACTGGGGCTGCAAGGCTTCTGCAATGGCGACCGCTTGCTCTGGCAAGGCTTCTGCCATTTCCCCGAGCAGCGGTTGTAAATCTTTACTGGGCTGAAACTGGTAGAAAACAACCCGATCAACCTGTAGCAGATGGCGGACTGCCATTACCGTTTGCTGTAAGATTTCGGCTGAGTCTAGCGACTGACGCAGGGAACGGGCGATGGCGCCCACAGCCCGATAGCGCTCAGATTCTTCGACAGCGGCTTGGTAGTAGGCAGTTAGGCTCTCGTTCTGCTGATATAATTTTGCCGCCGTTGCCTGCAAATCTGCTAAGGCTGCTTCTAACTCCTCTCTGGTTAAAACGGGTTGCTCTTGGGAGGGAAATAGCATTTTTGTGACGGCAAAACCTACAGTTTTCCCTACTCTAGCAGGCTAAACCGACGAAACCACAGCCTTTGAGCGCCTTTCTTCTATCTAGACAGCGGTTTAAGCAAGAATTTTTTAGAAAACCGCGTTATCACTGAATTTTTTATTAAGAATTAAGTCCAATAATCAAGCTTCGATGTAGGGCTTCAAAGATAAAAGCAAAGCCTAAAGACAAAACTGGACGTAGAGACAGCTCCACGCCCAGTTTGTTGAAAATGCAATCGTCATTTGACCAAGAGCAATATTAGCTAGCAGCACTTTCGATCAATCGCCAGTTGCGATTCTCTTGTACGGCTTGATTAAGCAGCGCAAAAAGCTGATGGCAGTGATTGTCCCTTTGCAGTGGCAGTTCCTCGTTCTTGACGACTAGATTCATTCGCACTTCAGAACCGCGATTTGAAGGACGATCGACAAGCACTTCTACAGTAACCAGCTTGGCAAAAGGAACGTGACCCGGAGCTTCACGCGCGACCAGGTAATCTTCAGAAGAATAGATAACATTTAAGCTGATTGATCGCAGAATTTCATTGAGCAACTGCCAAAACTTGTCAGCTGACACTGCAACGGTGAACAGACCTGTGTAACGAGCCATAGGCGACCAGACATCCTCACTTTGCAATCGTTTACCCTACCCAATCTCATTTTAAGTCAGGAGTCAAGCCTGCAAGGGCACCTCATTTAGAAACTGCTGACTTTTCTTGATGAAGCAATGGGCAATTCCGTTCATCTTAAAGGCTAATGCCACGGCCTAGATCTATAGATAGGGAGAATGTAATGAGTTTTTGTAAACTCAATCATTCCTGCTTATTCTATACAGCTTCTAAAACGCAACAACGGCTCTGAAGACAAATTTTGTCGGGCTTGCTCAAGGCTTTTTCAAACGGTTTTAATATGCTTTAACGTTTTTGCTGACGCTCTGTCTCTAGATAGAGCGAGCTGCTTTGATGTTTTGTAACTATAGGAACGTTAATTGTTTCCTATGTTTTCACCTATAAAATACTCTACAGGTGAAAATAAAAGCGCTGGCTCACCTTAGGAGTTGAATGATGATTCCTGCTCAATGGCGTAGAGCGATTGCCCCACTCTTGCTCTGCCTACTGCTCCTGGTCTCAGCTTGCAGCAAGGCTGAACCCTCTCGGTATGCCCAGACCCAAGAAGAAACTTCAAAGCGCAATGCCCCAACGTCCGTTGCTAAAGGCACTGAACAAGGCGGTACGTTTAACAAGTTTTTCCCTGGCTCAACGGGCGGCTATAGTGTCGTTCCTTCACAGGAGAAGAAGGGTTTCGCGGAATACAAGTTGAACAAAGACGGCAAAACCTTTGCCATGCTGTCGATCAATGATACCGTTGGCATCCCGACGGCAGCAGCTAAGTTTCAAGCGAGCACTGAGAAGATCGCAGGCTATCCTGCCGTCGAGCAAGGAGCAAATATTACTGCTATTTTGGTCAACGATCGTTACCAGGTGAAAGTACAATCCCGCGATCCCGAATTCACCAAAGCCGATCGCACCGACTGGATGCAGAAATTTGATCTGCGCGGCTTAGCTAAGTTGCCTACTGCGGCTGCCAAACTGCCGACAGTCCCTGATGTGTCCGCGCCTAGACGTCCACTGCCCTCAATTCCAGCTCCCCCAGCCAATCGTCCTGCTAAGCAGCTCCAGCCTGTCCCTAGCGCTGCCTAATCTGGGTTGCATTGGATTCGCTCATTGACGAAAGCTCTTGCAATTTAAGGAGAAATCTGTGAGCAAAGCTATTTATGATTATGTCGATCATCTGGCAACCGGCGGACCTACCGTGATGGCGCTGCGATCGCTCGATTTTGTGGTGCCGGGTCAGTGGCAGAATTTGGTCGGCTTTGACAACACCATTCGAGCGGTAACAGGCGAAACCGACGAAGCGCTAATTCAGCAAATTGGTGAGCGCGCGGTGACGCTGTTTAACGACAAGCGAGAAGGCTATCAGCGCGCCCTTTGGCTATACCAAACCGTGGACTCGGCATCGGGTGCGCTGGGAGCGGCAACGCTGGCAAACAAAATTGGGCAAGATGTCTCATTTTTAGGCATCCTCAAGAACCTCACCCTCAAGCCCGAAAAAGCTCAGAGCCTCGATCTATGCGTCAAGCTGGTGGTGGAACTGGTGGCGTTTTGCCAGATCAATGGCATTCCGGGCGACAGCATCGGTGACTTTTTGGCGGCGTTGGGCGACTACGGCGGCGAGTCTTTAATGCGGATGGCAGCACTGGTTTGTTTTGATGGGCTAGTGCCGCTAGGCGCAGGCTTTGCTGAGAAAGGGCTAATGACGCTGAAAGGCTCCTCGGCTGCAGATCTAGACAACAACAAGACGTTTAAGGGCGTTCGCGAGCTGATTCCGGGCGGCAATACTCCAGGACAGCTTAGCTTTATTACACAAAGCTTTGAATCGACAAAAGGCTGGATGGATAACTTTGTTGCTTCCAGAGGGCTAACGCAGGAAAAGGTGGTAGACAACCTGGTGAAGTTTGTGGAAGTCAGCAAAGACAAGCTCGATTATCTAGGTGCGTTTCTAGATATAACGGTGAAATACTACGAACACACAGGGATTCAGACGCTAGCGCGGCGCTTGATTGAGCGATCGGTAGCAGAAATTTGATTGAAAGATAGAGTGTCGCTTTTAGCAAGGACGTTCTCATTGGCAATGAGGACGTTTTTATTTTGACGATCTTCTAGCTCACCCAATCCTCGACTAGAGTAAAACTGCTATGACAAATTAACCTCGCAGAGAGGGGCAGTTGCCCTAAGCTTAAACAATGCCAAAACAGGGATAGCCCCAAGTGGCGGAAGCTACAAGTCTAAGATGCTTTTGTACAGGGTGTTTGAGTCGGTCGGCTTCTGCTAAACGTCGTAATTATCAGGGCTGCTGACTCGGTACACTAATTGAGTGATAAACAAGAGTGATCAACCCAATAGGTCAAACGCTATGGATGCTGCTGCACTTTGGCAACGTTATCAAGACTGGCTTTACTATCATGACGGGCTGGGACTGTACCTCGACGTCAGCCGTATGCGGTTCGATCAGGCTTTTGTAGAACAGCTTGCACCTAAGTTTGAAAAAGCCTTCCAAGATGTAGCGGCACTCGAGAAAGGAGCGATCGCCAACCCCGACGAAAACCGCATGGTGGGGCACTATTGGCTACGTGATGCAGACCTCGCCCCTACGTCAGAGCTGAAGCAAGATATTTTAGAAACGCTCGATCGAATCCATACGTTTGCCCAGCGGGTACATTCCGGTGAAGTGCATCCACCCAACGCGCCCAAGTTTACCGATATCCTCTCCGTAGGGATTGGCGGTTCTGCTTTGGGGCCGCAGTTTGTTTCAGAAGCGCTGTCGCCAGAAAATCCGCCGCTGCAGATCCACTTTCTCGATAATACCGACCCAGCCGGGATCGATCGCATCTTGCAGCGGCTCAAAGATCGGCTGTCCTCCACGTTGGTAATCATCACCTCCAAATCCGGCGGCACCCCCGAAACCCGCAACGGCATGATCGAGGTCAAAACGTTCTATGAGCAAAACGGGCTCAGCTTTGCCCAACATGCGGTAGCGGTGACAGGCATTGGCAGCAGCTTTGAGAAGCTAGCCAAGTCAGAAGGCTGGATCGACACCTTCCCCATGCACGACTGGGTCGGCGGACGCACCTCGGAGCTGTCGGCTGTGGGTCTGCTGCCTGCAGCACTCCAAGGCATCGACATCGACGCCATGCTGGCAGGAGCCAAAGAAATGGATACTGCCACCCGTGTCCCAGACCTGAAGCGCAACCCTTCGGCGCTGATGGCGCTGAGCTGGTACTACGCAGGCAATGGCAAAGGCGAAAAAGACATGGTGGTGCTGCCCTACAAAGACAGCCTCATGCTGTTTTCCCGCTATTTGCAGCAGCTCGTGATGGAATCACTAGGCAAAGAGAAAGACCTGCAGGGCAACAAGGTCTATCAAGGCATTGCTGTCTACGGCAACAAAGGCTCTACCGACCAGCATGCTTATGTCCAGCAGCTCCGGGAAGGCGTTCCCAATTTCTTCGTCACCTTTATTGAAGTGCTGCACGATCGCCAAGGCAGCTCCGTGGAAGTAGAAGCAGGCGCCACCTCTGGCGACTTCCTCTCTGGCTTGCTGCAGGGAACCCGCCAAGCGCTCTACGAAAACCAGCGCGATTCGATCACTGTCACCATTCCGATCGTCAATCCGCGGTTAGTAGGTGCCCTGATTGCCCTCTACGAACGTGCCGTCAGCTTCTATGGGTCGCTGGTCAACGTCAACGCCTACCACCAACCCGGCGTGGAAGCAGGCAAAAAAGCCGCCGCCGCTGTTCTGCAGCTGCAGCGAGAGATCGTCAAAGTGGTGGCAGAAGCCAATCAGCCGATTTCCCTGGCAGACCTAGCAGACAAAATCGGCGCACCCGACCAGATCGAAACAATCTACAAAATTGTCCGCCATCTCAGCGCCAATCAGCGCGGCATCACTGTTAGCGGTGACTTGAGCCAGCCGAGCAGCTTGGCGATCGCTGCCCGGTAGGCTCCGCTTATGCAAAAGGCGGCATTCCCTGCCGCCTTTTGCTTGCCTTTTCCCCTTCTTTATCTCTCCCCAATGCCTCACCCCTTATACGTTGCGTTTGTTTGGCACCAGCACCAACCCCTCTACAAAAGCTCAACTCAGGGAGACTATCGCCTCCCTTGGGTGCGGCTGCACGGGACTAAAGATTATCTCGATCTGGTGTTGCTGCTAGAGCGCTATCCTAAGCTGCATCAAACCGTTAATCTCGTACCATCGCTGATTCTGCAGATTGAAGACTATGTGGCGGGTAAAGCCTTTGACCCCTACTTGTCTCTACTGCTGCAGCCTGCCGAGCAGCTCAACCCAACGCAGCAGCAGTTCATCCTGGAACACTTCTTTGAAGCCAATCGCCATCGGCTGATCGAGCCGCACATCCGCTATGCGGAACTCTACGGACAGTGCCAAGACAAAGGACAGGACTGGTGTTTGCAAAACTGGGAGAGCCAAGACTACAGCGACCTATTGGCATGGCATAACCTGGCCTGGATCGATCCGCTGTTTTGGGATGATCCAGAGATCGCCCAATGGCTCAAGCAGGGACGCGGCTTTAGCCTCAGCGATCGGCAGCGCCTCTATTCTAAACAGCGTCAGATCCTCAGCCGTATCCTGCCGCAGCACCGCAAAATGCAGGACAGCGGGCAGCTCGAAATTACCACATCGCCCTATACGCACCCCATTCTGCCGCTGCTTGCCGATACCGATGCCGGGCGGGTGGCAGTGCCGCAGATGACCCTGCCGCAGCAGCGCTTCCGCTGGGCAGAAGACATTCCCCGCCACCTCCACAAAGCCAAGCAGATTTACCGCGATCGGTTTGGCAGCGATCCGCGTGGACTGTGGCCCTCCGAGCAGTCGGTGAGTCCGGCGATTCTGCCCAATGTGGCAGCGCAGGGTTTCCAGTGGCTCTGCTCCGATGAAATGGTACTGGGTAGAAGCATCAATTACCCGTTTCACCGCGATGAATCGGGCACCCTGGAAGAACCGGAGCTGCTGTATCGTCCCTATCGCCTGCAAACGGCAGCAGGCGACCTGGCGATCGTCTTCCGCGATCATCGCCTGTCTGACCTGATCGGCTTTACCTATGGCGCCATGGAGCCCAAGCAAGCTGCCACCAACTTAGTCCGGAATCTGGAGGCAGCCGCGCGATCGCTCAAGGCAAACCAGCCGGATGGGGGCACGGCATTGCACCATCCCTGGCTGGTGACGATCGCCCTGGATGGCGAAAACTGCTGGGAGTCTTACGAGCAGGATGGCAAGCCGTTCCTGGAGTCGCTCTACCATATCCTCAGTCAGCATCCGAGTATTCAACTGGTCACCGTTTCAGAATATCTTGACCAGTTCGCTGCGAAAGCGATTTTGCCTGCCGAGCAGCTGCACAGCGGCTCGTGGGTAGACGGCAGCTTCACAACCTGGATTGGCGATCCGGCGAAGAACCGCGCCTGGGATTTGTTGAGCGCCGCCCGGGAAACATTGGCAAACCATCCGGAAGCGACTGAGGAAAATAACCCGGAGGTTTGGG
Source organism: Phormidium tenue FACHB-886 (assembly GCF_014764505.1). Taxonomy (GTDB): domain Bacteria; phylum Cyanobacteriota; class Cyanobacteriia; order Elainellales; family Elainellaceae; genus FACHB-886. The sequence goes on along the minus strand of NZ_JACXWX010000002.1, from coordinate 48,851 downwards.
AAGCGCTGTATGCGGCAGAAGGCTCTGACTGGTTTTGGTGGTTTGGCGAGGGGCATTCTACCCATCAGGATGCCATGTTCGACCAGCTCTTTCGAGAACATTTGGCAACGCTATATAGTGCCCTCAATGAGCCCGTGCCGGCCGGGGTGCGGATGCCCATAGAAGACCATGACAGCAAGCGCAGCCAGCGGCCCCAAAGCTTCATCTATCCAGTTTTAGATGGATGCGGCGATGAACAGAACTGGGATAAAGCAGGACGAATTGAGATTGGCGGCGCAGCAGGAACCATGCACCGCAGCAGCACCGTCCAGCGGCTGTGGTACGGGGTGAACCCCCTCAGCTTTTTCCTGCGGTTAGATTTCCAGATGGGAACTGCGCTGGGAACTGATCTGCCTTCGGAAATGCACCTGCTTTGGTTTTATCCCGATCGCCATGTGCCAATTAGCCCTGCCCCCTTGGCTGAACTGCCAGATCAACCGCCGCTGAATTACCTGTTTCATCAACACTTGGGCATTCATTTGCAGTCGCAGTCTACTTGGCTACAGTCGGCAGGCGAGCACTATCAATGGCATTCGCGTCAGAGCCGCGTGCAGATCGCCTTCAACACTTGCCTGGAGATCGCCGTCCCCTGGGCAGATTTGCAGTTCGTGCAGCCAGACTGGTCGCTGCAGCTGGTGGTGATGTTTTCAGACGAGGGGCGATATGTCAGCTATTTGCCAGAGGATTCGTTGATCTTGGTCGATGTGCCCTAGCAAGCGAAAACCATATGGCTGAAGTGACTTTTGGCTAAATTGACTTTTGTCAGCCAAATCGACTTTTGACAGCGCACTCGTTAAGCTAATGAAGGTTCAGTGATTAACTGCAAAATAACTGCAAAATAATGGTTACAACTCAAGCAAAACACGATGTCAAAGATCTTTCCTTGGCGCCCCTCGGAAAGCAGCGGATTGAATGGGCAGGACGGGAAATGCCCGTGTTGCGGCAGATCAAGGAGCGGTTTGCTCAGGAGAAGCCCCTGTCAGGTATTCGCTTAGTTGCTTGCTGCCACGTCACCACCGAAACGGCCCATTTGGCGATCGCCCTCAAGAGCGCCGGTGCCGATGCGGTGCTGATTGCCAGCAACCCCTTGTCTACCCAGGATGATGTGGCAGCCTGCTTGGTAGCAGACTATGGCATCTCGGTGTATGCCCTAAAAGGTGAAGACAACGAAACCTACAACCGCCATGTGCGAATCGCCCTCGACCACAAGCCCAACATCATCATTGATGACGGTAGCGATGTCGTAGCCACCCTGATTCAAGAACGTCAGGATCAGATTGCAGATCTGATTGGCACCACCGAAGAAACCACAACGGGGATCGTTCGCCTGAGAGCAATGCTGCGAGATGGCGTCCTCACCTTCCCCGCTATGAATGTCAACGATGCTGACACCAAGCACTTCTTTGATAACCGCTATGGCACGGGTCAATCCACGCTAGACGGGATTATCCGCGCTACTAACATTCTGCTCGCCGGGAAGACCGTCGTAGTTGCAGGCTACGGTTGGTGCGGTAAGGGTACGGCAATGCGGGCACGCGGCATGGGTGCAAACGTGGTCGTCACAGAAATTGACCCAATCAAAGCGATCGAAGCCGCGATGGATGGGTTCCGGGTGCTGCCGATGGCTGAGGCTGCTACCTACGGCGATGTCTTCATCACCGTCACAGGCAACAAGCACATCATCCGCAAAGAGCATTTTGACGTGATGAAAGACGGCGCGATCGTCTGCAACTCGGGTCACTTTGATATTGAGATCGACCTGAAATCTCTGAAGGCAATGGCAAAAGAAGTGAAAGTCGTTCGCAACTTCACGGAAGAATATCGCCTTAACAACGGTAAGTCGGTCGTGGTGATTGGCGAAGGTCGCTTGGTTAACCTGGCAGCCGCCGAAGGACACCCCAGCGCTGTTATGGACATGAGCTTCGCCAACCAAGCGCTCGCCTGCGAGTATCTGGTGAAAAACAAGGGCAAGCTGGAACCAGGCTTGTATTCCATCCCAACCGAATTAGATCAAGAAATTGCGCGGCTGAAGCTGCAGGCGATGGGCATTTCGATCGACAGCCTCACCTCTGAGCAGGTCGAGTACATGAACTCCTGGACTTCTGGAACCTAATTCATTCAATTTCGGCGGGCTGCCAGTCCGCCAGGTTAAATAGATCCAGATTGAATTGACGCAGTGCAGGCATCTCCGCAAGGAAAGCCTGCACTTTTTCTGCTTACTAGTCTCCGGCTACACTCAATCGGAATTGGCAGGTTCGGCAATCATTTCTGCAATCAATCGTTTCTGCAATCAATTGTGCAAACCGCTACCGTAGTATATGTAGCGGAGGATATAGATTCTTGATCTGTGCCGAACGCACAGTGTTCCGTAGTCTTGCTGCTGGAGAGGATGGAAAGATGTTAGAAGCGTACCGGAAACATATTGCAGAACGAGCCGCACTCGGCGTTCCGCCGCTGCCGTTAAATGCAGAACAGACCTCAGCGTTGTGCGAGCTGCTAAAAAATCCCCCCGCTGGTGAAGCAGACACGTTGATAGATTTGTTGGTCAACCGGATTCCGCCCGGCGTTGATCAGGCGGCGTATGTAAAAGCGGGTTTTTTGACGGCGATCGCCAAAGGGGAAGCCACTAGCCCACTGATCTCGCCCCTCTATGCCGTTGAGCTGTTGGGCACCATGATGGGTGGCTACAACGTTGGGTCGTTGATTGAGCTGCTCCAGGTAGAGGATCAGGAGATCGCCAGCACTGCTGTCACTGCCCTCAGCAAAATTCTTTTGGTCTACGATGCTTTCCACGATGTCGAAGAGCTGATGCAGGCAGGCAATCCCTACGCCAAGCAGGTGATGGAATCCTGGGCTAACGCCGACTGGTTCACGCATCGTCCGCAGCTTCCAGAGGCGATTACCGTGACGGTGTTCAAGGTGCCAGGAGAAACCAACACAGACGATCTCTCTCCTGCCCCCCATGCCACCACCCGCCCTGACATTCCCCTGCATGCGATGGTAATGCTGGAGTCGCGGCAGCCTGGCAGCCTTCAAACGATTATTGATCTCAAACAGAAGGGGCACTCGGTTGCCTATGTGGGCGATGTGGTGGGCACTGGCTCCTCGCGCAAGTCTGCTACCAACTCGGTGCTGTGGCACATGGGCGAAGATATTCCTTTTGTGCCGAACAAGCGCACGGGTGGCTTTGTGCTGGGCGGCAAGATCGCCCCTATTTTCTTCAACACCATGGAAGACTCAGGCGCATTGCCGATCGAGTGTGATGTCAGCCGTATGGAAACGGGCGATGTGATTACGATCTATCCCTACAAAGGCGAGATCACGAATGAAGCGGGCGAAGTTATCTCCCGGTTTACGCTAAAGCCCGACACGATCCTCGACGAAGTGCGGGCTGGCGGTCGGATTCCGCTGTTGGTCGGTCGCACCCTCACCGACAAAACTCGCGTTGCCTTAGGGCTTGACCCCATTACCCTGTTCGTTCGTCCCCAACTGCCCGCCGATACGGGCAAAGGCTACACGCTGGCGCAAAAAATGGTCGGCAAAGCCTGTGGCTTACCGGGTGTGCGTCCCGGCACGTCCTGCGAGCCGCTGATGACCACCGTTGGCTCCCAGGACACTACCGGTCCCATGACCCGCGACGAACTCAAAGAGCTGGCTTGCCTGGGCTTCAGCGCTGATTTGGTGATGCAGAGCTTTTGCCACACGGCAGCCTACCCCAAACCCGTAGACATTGCCACCCATCACGAACTGCCTGACTTTATTCAGCAGCGGGGCGGTGTGGCGCTGCGTCCGGGAGATGGCATTATCCACTCCTGGCTCAACCGGATGCTGCTGCCAGACACCGTGGGCACAGGCGGTGATTCGCATACTCGTTTTCCGCTGGGTATCTCGTTCCCGGCGGGTTCTGGGCTGGTGGCGTTTGCGGCAGCGCTAGGGGCAATGCCGTTGGATATGCCAGAGTCGGTGCTGGTGCGGTTCAAAGGCAAGCTGCAGCCGGGCGTGACGCTGCGCGATATCGTCAACGCAATTCCCTATGTGGCGATCCAGCAGGGCAAGCTCACCGTTACCAAAGAGAACAAGCAAAACGTCTTCTCTGGACGGATTATGGAAATGGAAGGGCTGCCCGATCTCAAGCTGGAGCAAGCCTTTGAGCTAACCGACGCTACCGCCGAACGGTCCTGCGCGGGTTCCACCATCAAACTCAACATTGATACCGTTTCAGAGTATCTCAGCTCAAACGTGGCGCTATTGAAAAACATGGTGGCACGCGGTTATGGCGATGCCCGCACTATTCTGCGCCGGGTTGCCAAAATGGAGCAGTGGTTGGCAAACCCCTCGCTGATGGAAGCTGACCCCGATGCCGAGTATGCCGACGTGATCGAAGTCGACCTCGACCAGATCAAAGAGCCGATCGTCGCTGCGCCCAATGACCCCGACAACATTAAGCTGATGTCGGAGTGTGCAGGCGATCCGGTACAAGAGGTGTTTATTGGCTCTTGCATGACCAACATCGGGCACTATCGCGCTGCCGCCAAAATCCTGGAGGGCGAAGAGCAGGTAAAAGTCCGTCTGTGGATTTGCCCGCCTACCCGCATGGACGAAAAGCAGCTTCGTGAAGAAGGCCATTACGACATTTTTGAGGCAGTTGGGGCGCGGACTGAAATGCCAGGATGCTCACTGTGCATGGGCAATCAGGCACGCGTTGCAGACAATACCACCGTCTTCTCTACCTCCACGCGCAACTTCAACAACCGCATGGGTAAAGGCGCACAGGTCTATCTCGGCTCAGCAGAGCTGGCAGCCGTTTGTGCGCTGTTGGGCAAAATTCCAACAGTAGAGGAATATATGGAGATCGTTACCAAAAAACTCGATCCATTCGCCGCCGAACTCTACCGCTACCTCAACTTCGACCAGATCACCGGATTTGAGGATGAAGGGCGGGTGATTCCGCTAGAGGAAATGCCTCGCATCGAGGACATTTTGGGGATGCCAGCGACCACCCGATGAGGCTCTATGTCTACTCTTACACCCGACTTTTGGGAAGGACGCTACCAGGAAGGCACCGATCGCTGGGACTTGGGGCAGCCTGCCCCGCCGTTTGTGGAGCTGCTCAACTCAGCCAACGCCCCTCCGCCTGGGCGACTAATTGCCCTGGGAGCCGGACGAGGACACGATGCCTTGCTCTTCGCCGAGCACGGATTTGATGTCGTGGGGATCGATTTTGCCCCTGCAGCCGTTGCTGCGGCTAGCAAAATCGCCCAAGCCCAAGGGCTAGCCGCACAGTTTCTGCAGCGTGATATCTTCGACCTCCCTCAGGAGTTCGCCCACAGCTTTGACTACGTGCTGGAGCATACCTGCTTCTGTGCGATCGACCCCGCTCAACGCACTGCCTATGTACAGCTCGTGCGATCGCTCCTGAAACCGCAGGGCGAGCTAATTGCGCTGTTCTGGGCGCACACTCGCCCAGGAGGTCCGCCCTATGGCACCACGGCAGAAGAACTGCATCAGCGCTTTGAAGCAGGCTTTGAACGGGTGAGTTTCGATCGCCCCTCGAATTCGATCGAGAGCCGCAGCGGTGAAGAGTATCTGGTGCGCCTGCGAGTGAAACAGCCGTGAAAGAGTCAGCGTCTAGCCAGGGTCTAGCAATCTCAGCTTTTTGAGGCAGTTCGTTTTAGGCCTCAAGCAAAATCTCCCTATCGAAATTTATGGTGTTTGCAGTCTCTCGTTTATTCGCCTCATTCAGGCTCCATGATGGGTTTCGTCGGCAGAGGAAGCGGCTGATCGTCTGGGTGGCGATCGTCCTCCTTCTCTTGCCGCTGACAGCTTGCAGCATTGACCAGTTCAAAACTAAAACTGCCAAAGTGCCGCGCATCGTTATCAGCAGCCTCAGCGATCCCAAAACGTTTAACTACATCTTTAGCGAAGAGTCCAGTTCCAGCTTAATTCTGGGCTATCTCTACACAGGGCTTCTGTCCACTAACGGCATTACGGGAGAGCTAGAGCCAGGATTAGCTGAATCGTGGCAAATATCGCCTGACCAAAAGCGAATTGTCTACAAGCTGCGAGAGGGGTTGAAGTGGTCGGATGGAGAACCAATGACGGTGGATGACATAGTCTTCTACTACAACGACATTGTGTTTAACCCTAAAATCTCCTCCAGCAACAGCGATCTCTTTCGGATTGGACCACAGGGGACGTTTCCCATCGTGCGGCAAGTGGGCGATCGTCAAGTAGAATTCATTTCCCCAGAGCCGTTTGCGCCACTGCTGCGGTTTGCAGGCGGTACATTTCTGCCCAAGCATGCGCTCGAGTCTTACATCAACTCAACTGGAGAAGATGGTAAACCCAAGTTTTTGAGCCAGTGGGGAACTGATACCGACCCCAGCAAAATTATCGGCAGCGGTGCGTACCGGATCAAAAGCTATCAGCCAGGGCAGCGGGTTATTTTAGAGCGTAACCCCCACTACTGGCGCAAAGACAACCAAGGCAACCCACAGCCTTATGTAGAACAAATTGTGATTCAGATTATTGAGTCGGAGGATGCGTCGCTCGCTCAGTTTCGATCGGGTGAGTTACATGTGGAAGGCATTCCGCCAGAAAGTTTTGCCTTGCTCAAGCAAGAAGAAAAGCGCGGCAACTTCTCCATCTACGAAGGTGGACCAGCGCTCAGCTCTTCGTTCTTGGTCTTCAATCAAAATAAAGCAAGCCGCAACGGCAAACCTCTGATCAACCCAACGAAGTCGCGCTGGTTTAATTCAGTGCCGTTTCGACAAGCGATCGCCCATGCCATCGATCGCCCCACCATGATCAACAGCATCTATCAAGGCTTGGGTGTGCCGCAAAACTCGCCAATCTACATTCAAAGCCCCTACTACTTTCCGCCAGAAAAAGGCTTGCCGACCTATGAGTATGATCCTGCCAAAGCAAAAGAACTTTTGCGAGGTGCGGGCTTTCGGTATAACGAGCGCAACGAATTGCTAGACGATCAAGGCAACCGGGTCCGCTTTACGCTAGTTACCAATTCTGGCAACCAAACTCGGGAAGCAATGGGTTCACAGATCAAGCGCGATCTGGCGTCGATCGGGATCGTAGTAGATTTTCAACCGCTTGCTTTCAATGCGCTAATTAGCAAAATGGACAATTCGCTCGATTGGGAAGCAGTACTTTTGGGTTTAGGGGGTGCGGGCATTGAGCCAGATGGCGGCCGCAACGTTTGGTCGCCCGATGGACGGCTGCATTTCTTCAACCAACTGCCAGACGAGTCGCAGGGCAAGCTAGAAGGGCGAGAGATAGCAGACTGGGAGAAGAGGGTGGGACAGCTCTATGTGCAAGGCGGACAAGAGCTAGACGACGAGAAGCGCAAAGCCATTTATGCTCAAGCCCAAGAGTTGATTCAGCAGTACGTGCCAATGATCTTCCTGGTGAATCCTTTGTCGATGTCAGCGGTGCGAAATCAGCTCGAAGGGGTTGAGTATTCAGCGTTGGGTGGGGCCCTGTGGAATGTCTATGAGCTAAAACTGACGGAAGATTAGCACAAAGATTTGAACTGATGTCAGCCGAAGTGGCCCCGCAGGCACAATCAATTCCTCCTGTCGTCTACGCTAGAACAAGAGAACCGCAGAAGTTTGCTGAAGGTTCGATCGATTCTGCGCTAAGGTTGGTCTGTCTTGAGATCCGTCCCCTATATGGCTGAGCCGCTGATCGAACTGAAAGGAGTCAGTAAATCATTTGGAAATAACATGGTGCTGGACAAGGTAGACCTCACCATCTATCGCGGTGAGGCGCTGGCGGTCATTGGTCCTTCCGGCACCGGCAAATCCACCATTTTGCGAATTATTGCGGGGCTGCTGGCTCCGGATGCTGGCGAGATTTACGTGCGGGGCCAGCGGCGCGAAGGCTTGGTTGAAGATGGACAAGAGCCAATCGGCATTGGCATGGTCTTCCAAAATGCTGCCCTATTCGACTCGCTCACCGTTGAGGAGAACGTGGGCTTTCTGCTCTACCAGCGCTCTCGGCTGCCGCGTCATCGTATTCAGGCGCTGGTGGCAGAAAAACTAGAAATGGTCGGGCTGCCCGGCATTAGCGATCGCTACCCTGCCGAACTGTCGGGCGGTATGAGAAAGCGGGTGAGCTTTGCTCGCGCCATCATGGAAAACCCCGACAACCCGGCTGACAGCCCGGAAGCCATTCTCTACGACGAACCCACCGCCGGACTCGACCCGATCGCTTCCACCGTGATTGAAGACCTGATCCGCGACCTGCAGAAATCTCAAGGTGGCTGCAGCAGCTACATCATCGTCACCCACCAAGACAGCACCATCCGCCGCACTGCCGATCGCATTGTGTTTCTGTATCAGGGAAAAATTCAGTGGGAGGGCACAGTCCACGAAATTGACACAACCGATAACGCAGCAGCCCGTCAGTTTTTTAGCGGCAGCGTTGAAGGACCGATTCAGGTCGCAGGTTGATTTTTCATCCTGTCTGACCGCTTCCTTGTACCTCATCCCTGCCTTTCTTCCGCTAATCTGGATTAGGGAATCTGGAGGTTACGCCATGCGATCGCGAACGGTTCGAGAAGGTTCTGTGGGACTGCTGATCCTGTTAGGGGCGGGTGTCTTAGTTGGGCTGGTGCTGTGGCTGCGGGGATTTAATCCGGGCAATCGTAGCTACCGAGCAATAATCCAGTTTCCGGAGGTGGCGGGTATCCAGGAGGGGGCAGCGGTGTCTTACCGGGGGGTATCGGTCGGCCGGGTGCTGGAAGTGCGTCCCGGTGCGAACGCAGTCGAAGTGGAAATCGAGATTTTATCTGGATCGTTGGTTATCCCCAAAGATGCGATCGTGGAAGCGAACCAAAGCGGGCTAATTGGCTCTACCACAATCGACATTACGCCCAGATCGCCCTTGGCTTCGACGGCAGTGGCGCAAAATCCGCTGGCAGCAGACTGCCTCAGCGACCTGGTGGTGTGCAATGGCGATCGGTTAGCCGGAAATGTGGGAGTAAGCTTTAGTGCGCTGGTGCGCTCCTCCACGCAGTTTGCCGAATTGTTCTCCAATCCGCAGTTTTTTGCAGAAGTGCGGGCGCTAACGCGCAACTCGGCGCAGGCGGCATCAAGCGTTTCGGAGCTGTCGGGAGAAGTGACCAATCTCACGAAATCTGTGCAGCAGGAGTTGGGCAGTCTTTCGGCAGCAGCGTCAAGGTCGGCAACTTCGGTAGGCGAGGCGGCTGACCAGTTTGGCTTGACGGCACAGCAGGTGAACGCGCTGCTCTCAGAAAATCGCTCGTCGCTCGTCACTACGTTAGGCACAATCGACCAAACCAGCCGAGAAGTACAAAATTTAGTGGGGACGCTAGCTCCCCAAATTGAAGAAGGGTCGATCGTCCAAAATCTGGAAACGCTTTCGGCAAATGCTGTCGCCGCTTCAGAGACTTTGCGAACCCTAACAGACTCGGTTGGCGGCTCTGAAAACATGCTGATGCTCCAGCAAACGCTAGATTCAGCCCGCTCCACATTCCAAAATGCTCAGAAGATCACGGCTGACCTGGATGAACTAACCGGCGACCCAGAGCTACGGCAAGACATCCGCAACCTCATCAACGGCTTCAGCGACCTGGTCTCTTCCAGCCAGCAGCTCCAACAGCAGGCAGCGATCGCCCAAGTCCTGACTCCACCCCAGACCGCAACGGCTGAGGCTAGCCGCTCAAACGCAAACGACGATCGCCCAACTTCCAGCCAAACCGAGATCGCGTTGCGTTCCCCAGAAGACCGACGCACCACCATCACAACTCGTCCCGATCTACGGCTGCCCACAGATGCAGAGTACCAAGACTGGCTACGAGCGTTTGCAGAACCAGAAGACAATTCACAGCCGCTTCGCCAGCCTGAGCCTGAAGCATTCAGCGAACAATAGCCTATCGCTGTTGCTTCTCTACTTAAAAGGTTTTTGTGGACAGGTGCAGCCTGTCCACAAAAACCTTACTTACTTGGAACCATCAACGCGACATATTCGCCCTGATAGTTTCCAGCCAGCAAACCCTCGGCATGGATTTCAGCAGTTAGCGTAATTCGTCCCTTTCCCCGCCTGGAGACGGTCGCCAAAAACCGCGTCCAATCCTCCTGAGGGGGAGAAGCACAATGGCAATGAAAGGCTCCAGTAATGGGCTTAAGATAGTCAACACGGTTGCTTTGAATCACAATGCGGCAGGGCATAGACAGAGCTTGAAGCTGCACATGTAGCCAAGTCCAAGCTGAGAGAATTGCTACAGCAGAGAGGCTTCCACCGAATACAGTGCTGCGATGATTGATATTTGGTGCCAAAGGTGCAGATAGAACTACCCCAGTTGCATCGATAGCCACCACCGATACCGCCATTAGCTTAGAGAGTGGGATGTGCTGATGAAGATACTGTTCTACTTCGAGGCAGCTTAGGGTCATTGCGCCCCTCCATGCCCATAACCAATCGCCCCCATCATTTCATCATCTGCTCTACAAAATTCGTGTAAACTTCCCCTTCTAAAAACGCTCGATTCTCCAAAATTTTCTGGTGAAAGCCGATGGTGGTTGGCAGTCCTGTAATTGCAAATTCGCGTAGGGCGCGCCGCATTCGGTTAATTGCCGTGGGGCGATCAGCTCCCCAAACGATCAGTTTGCCGATCAGCGAATCGTAGTAGGGCGGAATTTCGTAATCAGTATAAACGTGCGAATCCATCCGCACTCCGGGACCACCGGGCGGCAAGTAGCCGCTGATCCGTCCGGGGTGGGGGCGGAAGTTGTGGTCGGGGTCTTCGGCATTAATGCGGCATTCGATCGCATGTCCCCGAATTTGCACCTGTTCTTGTGTCAGGCGCAGGGGTTCGCCTTGGGCAATGCGGATCTGCTCAACAATCAGGTCTAAGCCCGTGATCATCTCTGTCACGGGATGCTCGACCTGGATGCGTGTGTTCATTTCCATGAAATAGAACTGCCCAAAGCGATCGAGCAAAAACTCTACCGTGCCTGCGCCCACGTAGTTGATCGACTGCGCAGCTCTGACGGCAGCTGCCCCCATCTTTTGCCGCAGGTCTTCGTCTAGGGCGGGGCTGGGGGCTTCTTCCAGCAGCTTTTGGTGGCGGCGCTGGATTGAACAGTCGCGTTCGCCGAGGTGAATCACGTTGCCGTGCTCGTCTGCCAAAATCTGAAACTCAATATGGCGGGGACGCTCAATAAACTTCTCTAAATAAACGCCAGCATTGCCAAAGGCAGCTTCGGCTTCACCCTGCGCTGCCAGAAACGACTTGATCAGCTCTTCTTCCGAGCGCACCAGCCGCATCCCTCGCCCGCCGCCACCTGCCGTCGCTTTGATGATCACCGGATAGCCGATTTTCTGGGCGATCGTCAGCGCTTCTTTTTCATCGGTCAGCAGTCCATCGCTGCCCGGTACGGTAGGAACACCGATGCGAATCATCGTCTCTTTGGCGGTGGATTTGTCCCCCATTGCTCGCATCGCTTCGGGGCTGGGACCGATGAAGGCGATCTGGTGATCGGCGCAAATTTCCGCAAAGCGGGCATTTTCTGCCAAAAAGCCATAGCCCGGATGAATCGCAGTAGCATTGCGCGTCAGGGCGGCAGCAATGATGTTGGGAATATTGAGATAGCTTTTGCTGCTTGGCGGCTCCCCAATGCACACGGCTTCGTCTGCTAGCTGAACGTGCAGGGCTTGGCGGTCTACGGTAGAGTAAACGGCAACTGTACCAATGCCCATCTCTTCGCAGGCACGTAGAATCCGTAGGGCAATTTCTCCACGGTTGGCGATCAGAATCTTGTCGAAGCGCATTTGAAAATCAGGGGTTTGGAATCGGAAGCGCAAACCGCCGTGTTTTGCATTTTACGCTGAATTGGGGGCTTGTTGGGCTATCCCTATCTTCTCCCTTCTCAGGCTCAAGTTCTAGGTGCAGCAGAGCGCATCAGCCAAATAGCAACACCAATCAGAATCAAGCTGATCAGTGTAAAGAATAAAGTTGAATTGCCCTAATCGAAAGAGGGGATAAAAGGTGAAGAAGACGCCGAGTGAGATGCAAGCACCCACGATCGCTCGTCGTTTTTACAGGGTTTCTGCGCCTTCTCATCGATCGTTTTTGTCGAAGCAATTTAGTGAAGATCGGCTCATTAAATTGCCCTAGCGCTCAGCATTTCGCTACTACAGAGTTTAACTTGCATTCAAGTTGGAGCTTTGTGAAGTGTTAAGTCTCTCTTCGGAGGTATGACAAAAGATTAATTTGTGATTAAGCGGCACGTTGTATAAAATTAATCCCCTTATTCTGAAGATCCAGGGTTTATTCCATGTGGTGCCTACCATTAGCCGAAAGCTGAGAGTTGTTTGATTTTGCAGCATGGGAAATGCACATCCTCTCTACTTTGTGGTGTGCTGCATTCTAAACGAGATGCGTTACTTAGCGCTCGTTACAAATGCCAATAGCGCCAGTATGGGTTTTCTAAACTCTTTTGCATCAGTTCCAGATCAAGTCACTCTTCATCTTTCATCAGCCCCATGAGAAGAATCCTGATTCTTGCCTCTAACCCAAAGCGCGATCTAGCCTTAGATCGAGAGATCCGTGATTTAGAAGGTGTTGTTAAGCGATCGAAAAATCGAGACGAGTTTGAAGTCAGAGTTGGGTCTGCGGTGCGCCCGGATGACCTTCAAGAGCTGTTACTGGACTATGAACCCCAGATCGTTCATTTCTGTGGACATGGAACCGGAGAACAAGGTTTAGTTCTCCAAAACTCTGCGGGACGGGAACAGCTTGTTAGCACTAGTGCACTCTCGTCTTTGTTTAAGTTATTCACTGGCAAGGTGGAATGCGTCCTGCTAAATGCGTGCTACTCCGAGGTGCAAGCAGATGCAATCTCGCAGCACATTAACTATGTGATTGGCATGAGCCAAACCATTCTCGATGATGCGGCGATCGCTTTTGCCACGGGTTTTTATCGGGCGCTGGGCTACGGAAGAGTAACCGAGGAGGCATATCAGTTTGGTTGTAATGCGATCGAGTTGATGCCACCTACCACCACAGTTGCGCGATCGTCTACCACACAGCAAGAGCGCAAGCTGGTACCAGTGACTACCATACCCCGCACTCCCACCGTCATTCCCGAACATTTGAAGCCTGTCTTTAAAAAGCGGCAAACGCTGGTGCAATCAAACAGTATTAGTAACCCTCCTGCTATACCAACCTCCAAAAACAAACGAGCAGAAATTGAACAGGACGTTTCCGAAGCGCTAGAGCAGGAAGCAGCGCTAAAGCAATATCGGGATTGCGTCCGAGAGTGTCTCATAGACAATGTTTTATCTTCGGAGGAGAAGTTTCAGCTTGGGCAATTGGCGCAGCAGCTTGGATTAGGACCAGCCGAAGCTATCGAGATTTTTCAAGAAGAAGAACAGCTCCGCTTTGCAGCCTCCAAACCGAGCCAAGCACTAGTCAAGGTAGAACCTCAGCCGTTTAGGGCTGCTACAGTTTCTTCGATCCAGCCCTTGTTAGATCCAACGTTTTCTCAGGCTGTGTCTCAAACTCCACCTGTCCGTCGCTCTTGGCTTAAGCAAAAGATTCTACTAGGAGGAGTTTTAGGGGTACTGGGTGCAGGAATGGTGATCTGGGGCTATCCGTTGCTAATTCCAGGTCAAACTAAGTCAGCAGAAATCCTTAGAAACGCTGAGCAGCAGGCAAGCAGCGGTAACAGCGGTGATTTAGTAGGCGCGATCGCTGCCCTCATCCATATTGCTTCGAATCAACCCACTCATGCCAAGGCGCAATCTCTAGCACAAGACTGGTACAACAAGCTGCTGACTCAACTCCAAACAGCATACGATCAGGGCAGACCCGGTGAAGCGATCTCTATTTTGCAATCAATTCCGCCGCAAAGTCCGGTCAATGCTCAAGCCCAAGCTAAAATCTCCCAATGGCAGAAGGATTGGGATGCTGACCAGACTCATCTAGACGAGATTCAACGAGTCTTGGAGGTCGATGATTTCATAACTGCTAAGCTAGAAGCCGCAAAAATAGTAACGGTTTACTGGAAACAGCAGGCAAATACTGTCGTTGCTAGCAAAGAACAAGGGTCTGATGCATCAATAGCATGGCAGGTAGAACAGGAGGAACGGCTGTATCAGGTTAAGCAAGCCTTGCAGGTTAATGATCTGCGAACTGCTAGAGCAGAGGCAGCAAGGATTGGGATACGCTCTTTGAGGGAAGATGCAAAAGCCTTAATTGCTGATAAAGAACAAGAGCTTGCCCCCAGAAGGCGGCAGTCCCCACAAGAATCAACCCCTACAGGCACCTCCTCTGAAATTACTCCACAGACTGAAATTACTCCACAGACTGAAATTACTCCACAGACTGAAATTACTCCACAGACTGAAATTACTCCACAGACTGAAATTACTCCACAGACACCGCTTAACAACCTAGACGCAGATACTGCCCCCACAAGTTCGCAGCTCCCATCCCCTTCTGATATCCCTTCTGATAGCGCTCAACAGCAAGTCGAATAAGCTCACTTCAGCCGAATTCAAGAAGTACTGAAGGTCTATGACTTCCAGACCGCCAAAGCAGAGACAGCCGAGATCAAAGCAATAGATCTGCGAGAGCAAGCAGACGCTCTAATCGCCAAGTTAGAAGGGACAGTATTGTCAGCTCAAGATATTTTCCAAGAGCAACGATCGCCATGCTATGAAATCAATGATCCTGCTCCTTCATTGGATGTGCGATCGTATGACAATCTGACAAAACAAATCATGGGTGGAGTAGTCGGCAGCCTCTCAAATGGGCTAATTATTGTCTCAGAAGAGGAGGCAGAAGCTTACTCATCCTGACGCGGAGAATACAAGAACCTGGGTGAGAATCAAACAGCCGATCGCAGGCTGGATTTCTAAAAATGCTATAGAACGCGTCAGATGCCCAGATGGCATCTAGAGCAAAAAATTAGGTGTCAGGAGGCAGAGAGGCAATCGTCGATCGCGGGTAACCCCCACCGATAGACCGAACCCCTGACCCCTGACACCCAGCTCACCCAGCTTTGAGTCGAGTTACGATACTTAGCCGTTATCCGTCACCAGTTCCGTGCTGCCGCGATTCCGGCGGCGAGTCAGGCTGCTAAACAGCATTTGCCCGATCGCCTTGATCAAGCTACCTTCTAGCTCCTTGAACATCTTCATGTTCAGCGCAAAAGTGTCGTTTGCTTCATCAACGATGCGATCGGCAGTTGCCTCATCTACCGGCAGATTGTTCATCGCTTCCCGGTATTGCTTCTTGAAGGCTTTTTCGTCCGAGATAGTTTTGAACTCGTAGAAGTTCGTGCCTTTGCCCTCAGACAAACCCATTGCCCGTACTGCAATCCCCTTAAGGATTTGTCCACCCGAGAGATCGCCAATGTAGCGGGTGTAGGCATGAGCCACAAGCAGCTCTGGCGCGGTGTTAGAGACTTCCCGAATCCGAGCCACATACTCTTCAGCAGCAGGCGAAGGGGCAATTTGCTCGCGCCAATTTACGCCGTAGTAGAAGGCCAGATCTTGCTCCAGAGTTGCCTTGCGGTTGAGTTCAGGGTAGTAAATTCCAGACAACACAGGGTGATTGCGGTGCCGCTCTATTTCTTCTTCCATTGCAGAATAGACATAGTAGAAGTTCGCGACCAGCTTGCGGTAAGAGTTCTTTTCAACCGTGCCTTTCAGAAAACAAGCAATAAAGCCTGTGTTTTCTGCCATTGAATGTGATTTTTTAGTACCTTCGCGCAACTTGGTTGCTAGATTACTGCTCATGCTAAATTTCCTACTTAACGTCCCGATACAATTCTTTAATCTAGAAAATTGACGCTGATAAACGGCAAACGGCGCGTCTAAAAATGCACCTAAATGTTTACAGTAGTCTGATTCAATGAGCGTTTGTGTTAAAAATTCTTACGTGAAGCGAAGAAGAAGGGATGAGTGCGGATGAATAAGAAATTCTCCTGTTTTAATGCAATTGAGGAATAAACGATCCCAACCCTGCCCCTTCTTCGCATCTTTCATTCCTCTCCCGTCCCTACTCTTCATTTTTCTCCCCCTCTCATGACCGAATCTTCTCAGCGCTTTGGTTTTCGTCGATGGAGTCAGCGGTTGCTAGCAGCGTTGCTGCTAGGGGGGCAGGTGGTGGTGCATTTGCTGCGGGGCAACATTCACCGCCGTAATACGATCGAGCAGATGGTACTGGTGGGTCCAGAGTCGCTACTGATCACACTGGTGACGGCAGTCTCTGTAGGCAGTGTATTCACCATTCAGGTAGCGCGTGAATTTATCAGCTTGGGAGCAGGGGCAACCGTGGGCGGAGTTCTGGCGCTGGCATTAGCGCGGGAGCTATCACCGGTACTAACAGCAGTCATTTTGGCGGGTCGAGTGGGGTCAGCTTTTTCGGCAGAAATTGGCACAATGCAGGTGACAGAACAAGTTGACGCACTCTATATGCTGAAGACCGACCCGATCGATTATCTGGTGATTCCCAGAGTGCTTGCCTGTTCGCTGATGTTACCTTTTCTGACGGTGCTGTCGTTTGTGGCGGGGATGGCAGCCGGATTAGTAATTGCGGATGGGCTGTATGACATCTCCAATATCACCTTCCTCAACTCAATTCGCAATTTCTTGAGCGTGTGGGATTTGATCAGCGCCATTATCAAAAGTTGGGTGTTTGGGTCGCTGATCGCTGTCATCGGCTCTAGCTGGGGCTTAACGACAACGGGCGGCGCCAAGGGCGTTGGGCAATCGACCACAACTGCCGTCGTGACATCGCTGCTAGCGATCTTCATCAGCGATTTTTTCCTCTCCTGGATTATGTTCCAGGGCACAGGCAGCGCTGTGCTAAGGGGAGTCGGGTAAACCTACTCGGTTATTGTTGTGATTGCTAAGCAATCGCAACAACCTTCTAAAATAAAACAGAAGGCTCAAGTTCTGAGGGAAAAGACACCGTGACCACGACGAGTACACCTGTGACAGGACGGGTACAGCTTGCGCCCAGCTATGCACTGCCGATCGCCTTGGTGCTGATCGCCGTAGTGCTGCTGATTTTGCCGCTGCCTTTGGGATTGGTATGGGTGGCAGGGGCAGTTGCCCTGTTTGGGCTGTTTTTGCTGTTTCAGGCGATCACGCTGCGGCTCGTATTTAGCGAAACGGCGTTAGAAATCTATCGTGGCGACCAAGAAATTCGCAATTTCCCTTACCGAGAGTGGCAAAATTGGCGGATCTTTTGGGGCGGCGTTCCCATTCTGTTTTATTTTCGGGAAGTCAAAAGCATTCACTTTTTGCCAATTTTGTTTGACCCCAAACAGCTAAAAGCTTGCCTGGAGCAACGGTGCCCTTACCTGCCATAGCATCCGTGCGGGTTTTCGATCGATTCACAGAACTACTTTTAATCGCATGAGTTTAGATACCTCTTTTACGCCCGATCCTGTGCAGCCCACCGATATCCAAGCGCTTGAGCGACGGCTTAGCGAGCTGCGACAGCAGGAAAACGCCCTGAAACAGGAGCTTGCAGCCCTCCAGCGGCAAGTTGCTGAAGCACAGCAGGCAATGGGGCGGGTGGTCAAAGAGGGTCTCAGTGACCTAGAACAGCGCCGACAGACGCTCCAGATTAGCATTGAGCAGCTAGAGCGGCGGCAGGAACGCATTCGCACCGAGATGAAAACTACATTTGCAGGAACTTCACAAGATTTGGCGATCCGGGTGCAGGGCTTCAAAGATTATTTGGCGGGCAGCCTGCAAGATCTGGTGACGGCAGTAGAACAACTGCCGCTGACACCGCCTGCTGCTGTTGAACCTGTGCGTTCTGCTGCCCCAGAGCGGGCTAGAGAAGCCCCGCAGGAGCGCCGCCGTGAAGCTGTTCGCTCAGAGCCTCGATCGCAGTCCGTGCGCTCAGAGCAGTCAGGCTCGGCAGTCCCGCGGTTCACCGAGTCGGAGTACCAAGCGCAAGCCGAGCGGATCAATAAGCTGCTAGATCAGTATCGCCTTTCGCCGGATTATTACGGTGCGCCGTGGCGACTCCGCCGCACATTTGAGCCAGTGCATGCAGAGCGGGTATCAAACTGGTTTTTTACGCAAGGCGGGCGGGGTGCCCTTAAAACTATGGGATCGCGTCTGCAAAATATCTTGATTGCCTCTGCCATTATCTCGGTGCTGAAAGAGCTACAGGGCGATCGCCTGCGAGTTTTGGTGCTGGGTAACTCCCCAGAGCGGCTAGGTGAGTGGCGGCGGGGCTTACAGGATTGTCTTGGCATCTCCCGCGCTGATTTTGGCTCCGATCAGGGCGTTGTGCTGTTTGATGCGCCAGAGCCATTAGCGCAGCGAGCCGATCGCTTAGTTAGGCAAAAGCAGCTGCCGCTGATTTTGGTGGATGAATCAGAGGGTGTGGTAGATATTGCGCTGCTGCAGTTTCCGCTGTGGCTAGCGTTTGCGCCTGATCCAGCCAATCCAATGATCTACTAGCGGCGACCTAAAATTTGCTGTAGCCCTGCCAACAGCTGCTGATTCTCCTCGATCGTCCGGACTGCCACCCGAAAAAACCGATCGCCCAACTCTGGAAAGCTGACGCAATCGCGGATCAGAATTCGGCTCTGCTGGAGCAGTTCTCTTTGCAGCACAACGCTGGAGATGTCGCACCGCACCAGCAGGTAGTTAGCAGCACTTGGGAGTGGCTGCAATCCTGGCAAGGCGGCAAGCCCCTCAAACAAGTGCGATCGCGCTGCTGCTAGCCAGTTCCAGGTCTGCTGCTGAAACGACTGCTCCTGCAAACAGGCGATTGCTGCTGCTTCTGCCAGCACATTGACCGACCACGGATCGCGCCACTGCTGCCAGCGCTGCAGCCGCTCGGGGTGGGCGATCGCATAGCCGATTCGCAAGCCTGCCAGACTGTAAAACTTGGTCAGCGAGCGCAAAATCACCAGATTTGGATAATCGGCAAGGCGATCGATCAAGCTTTGCTGCTGGTCGGGCATCAGAAAATCCATGAAGGCTTCATCTACCACCAGCAGCTCCACCTGATCGAGCAAGGGGGCAATTGCCTCTGCTCTGAACAAAACACCTGTGGGGTTGTGAGGATTATTCAGCAGCAGTCCGCAAGCGTGAAGGGGCATCGGCAAGGGCAAATTGTTCATCTCGGCGGAGTGCCGCAGCGCAAGCTCTATCTGCAAAGGGCAACGCTTAACCTCTGCGCCAAACGCTTTCAGTGCGCGCAAATAATCGCTGAAAGCAGGCGTGATGAGATAGACTGCCTCCAGTGCCGCTAGCTCTCGACATGCCCAAGTCAGCAGCTCTGCCGACCCATTTCCCGGTAGAATCCAGTCAGGCGGTACTCCATGAAAACGCCCGATCGCCTGCCGCAGCCAATGAGAACCTGGATCAGGGTAGTGAGGCAGATCGACAAGATGCGCTTGAATTGCAGCGATCACCTTTGGCGGCACACCCAGCGGATTGATGCTGGCAGAAAAATCTAAGAGCTCACGGGGAGAACAGCCTGCCAGCGCCGCTGCCCAAGCCAAGTTCCCCCCATGAATCGGCTGAGATGTCACTGGTTTTCGCTTTCAGGAGACACCTTTTCTTTAAACAGCTTGCCCGCCGAAAAAGCAGGTACTTTGGTTGCCGGTATTTCCATCGCCTCGCCTGTTTTGGGGTTGCGTCCTTCGCGGGCTTTGCGCTCGCGTGGCTCAAAGGAACCAAAGCCTACTAGCGTTACTTTATCGCCATCTGATACAGCATCAATAATCGCATCGATTGCCGCACTCAATACTGCATCGGCTTGTTTTTTGGTTACGTTCGCTTTTTCGGCAACCTTATCTACTAATTCACCTTTATTCATGAGTTTCTCCTAATCAACTTTAATTCGCGAGTTAGTTCACAATTCGATCTTCAACTGGGATCGATCCAGGATACTTCGAGCCACAGTTCAGACGAAACCCCTGAAACCCTTGGAAACTCGAATTTTCAATGATTTATTCTAAGCACAAGATCAAACAGATAGATCGGCGAAACCTTTAATTTATGTGGACTTCAAGCTTTTTTTAAGCATATTTATAAAATCGCCAAAAATTATCTTTGCTTTTGCAACAAGATTGACGCAGCTTACAGCGCGACAGCAAACAAATTCTTGTCAAGATAAGCAGCAGCCATAAGGGCAGGAATCCCTGAAAAGCTCATACATTGGAGCCCTCAAAACCTAGCCAGCTCCAGCATTTTTTTCAGCTGTTACGAAAGGGGTAACCGGTAAAGCTCCCGACCGTTGGCGGAGGTGAAGTCCGAGAAGAAGAGCGTCGTGCCAATAGCAGCTAGCGATCGGGGGCCAGCGCTTCCTAAAGGAGAATTGCTAAGCTGATTTGTATTATTTGCATTTCCATTACTGCGCCAAACCTGCCGAGTGGTGCCTGTATCGGTATCAAGAGCAGTGAAATAGAGTACTCCATTGAGATTTATTAGATCTTCAGGTAGTGATGAAGCCACGCCCGAAGAAATATCTTCAACAAGCTGTGTTCCTGAGGATGTCCCATCGCTAATAAAGAGTTCAGTTCCATCGTCAGCCGTATTGGCTGCAAAATAGAGGGCATCGCCAACGACAGTCAGGTTAGTAGGTGAGGAGGAGGCCGCCCCTGAATTGATATCTCTCACCAGCTCTGTTCCGCCATCTGTGCCATCACTCCGCCAAAGCTCGCGTCCTTGCCCATTTCCCGCATCTGCTGAGAAATAGATTGCATCGTTGAAAATCACCAAATCCAGGGGGTTGGAGCTATTAGCACCAGAAGCAATATTGCTCACCCGCTCTGTTCCACCGTCTGTACCATCACTCCGCCAAAGCTCACGCCCATTAGTGACATCATTGGCTGTGAAGTACAGGAGGCCATTAAAGTTAAGTAGATCAGCAGGGCTAGAACCCAACGAACCAGAGACAATGTCGCTTACGCGCGTTGTGCCACCTGCAGTACCATCAGTGCGCCATAGCTCTACTCCCCTGCCATCGTCGCCATCAGCTGAGAAGAAGAGAGTGTTGTTGACGACGGCAACGTTTGAATCGGACGATCCGCCCACAATAGTATAAATAGTGTTGCTAACAGGAGTTGTTCCGGCGCTTGTGCCATCGCTGCGCCATAGCTGTGTGCCGTCTCCATCGTCAGCAAAGAAGAAGAGCTGCCCGTTGAAGCTTACCAAATTTGAAGGGGAAGAGCTTTGACCTCCGGGCGCAATGTTTCTTACCAAGCTAGTGCCTGCAGCTGTGCCATCGCTGCGCCACAGCTCTCTGCCGTTCGTCGTATCATTGGCAGTAAAGTAAAGTACCCCGTCGACATTAATCAAGTCATCAGGTTGAGAATCAGCCGAACCTGGAACGATATCGCGCACTAGCTGAGGTACACGTCTCGTTGCGCCGCCGCCGCCTACACTGCCGCCATTATTTCCACCGTTGTTGCCGCCGTTATTTCCACCGTTGTTGCCGCCGTTATTTCCACCATTATTGTTATCAGTTGAATTTGAAACAACAGCGCCAACCGCCGTCAAACGGTAGTCAGTATTTCCACCGCGCCGCTTTACCTGAACATAATAAGTCCCTGGTCTTAGCTGCCGTGAGAGGACTTGGATGCTATTTTCAGCAGAGCCATAGGCAGATTGTTGCAGCAGCTCTCCCTCGCTGTTCAGCAGGTTTAGATCAGTGCGGGCATCCAGCTCCCTAAGCGTGAAGCTAACAGTGCTACGTCGCCTCAAGTCAAACCGATAGAAATCTTCAGGGTTACCTGCGTTAATCGAGTCATTGAACTGGCGAGTTTGACGATCGATACTGATCCTGCTTGCGCCTCTCAGCTTTTCTGCGCTCACCGGACCAGGACGTCTAGGAGGTAGATAGTTAGGATTGGGAATGGCAAGCGTTGAAAGACGATAGTCTGTATCGCCATTAATTTTTTCAACTTGCAGGTAGTAAGTGCCTCTAAGAAGCCGCAGGTTGAGGACCTGGCTGCTAGGATCGCTTGCCAAAAAAGCAGCTCGACGAAGCCTTGTGCCCTGCTCGTTAAGCAAATTAATTCCCGTTCTAGCTTCTAACCCTCGCAAAGCTGCACTAAACTGAATTGGGCGACTGCGGCTACCCCGCCTGAAATTAAAGCGGTAGAGATCGAATGCCTCGCTAGACTCCAACGACCCCCTAAGCGTTTGGGAGCGATCGCGCACCGTGATACGCTGAGCGCGGCTAAGTTGTTCGGGGGTGAGTTGGGTTGCCATAAATAAATAACAGTTACCCTCAATACAGCAGGGCAATGAAGAATTGAACTAACGCGATTGTTCCTAACTTAACAACCTAAGAGGCACATGCGCTGTGCCTCTTCACAAGAGTTACTAGGGGGTTTAGGGCGTTTCCACTCCCTGCTGTCGTAAGAACTGCTGGGTTCCCTCGTTGGGTGTATAGCGATAGCCAAATGAGGAGGTATCTGAGTCGTTTAGGATTTGTGGCGTCAGCAGGATGATCACTTCTTGACGAGTGTTTTGCCGGTTCGTATTGCGGAACAGGGCTCCCAAAATAGGAATGTCGCCTAGAATTGGCACTTTGCTAACCGTGGTGCGATCGCTATCCTGGATAATGCCAGAAACAATCAGCGTTTGCCCGTCTCGCAAACGCAACCTGCCGCTATCTAGCTCACGAACTGTCAGCAGCGTAGCTTGGCTACCGTTGCCCAGATCCTGGGTGCTAACCGGGGAAGTTACTCTAGGAGCGATCGTCAGTGTGACAAAACCGTTGTCATCAATGCGATCAACGTTCAGCGTTAGCGTTAAGCCTGCCAGCGCTTTTTGAATGGTGCGAGTTTCCCTTGTGCCGCCCGGAGAGTCGGTAAATTCCACATCAACCTGTGAAATTACTTCTTGCCCCAGGTTGACCCTTGCTTGCTGCCCCTCCTGTACAACCAGCGTTGGATCGGTAAGAATTTTGGCATTGCCGCTAACTACCTGTGTCTGCAAGTTGGCAAGGAAGCGGGTGGGATACTGGAACAGGGTGGGTAGCCCATACTCCACCGTATCGCCGGTGGCATCTGTTACACCAGGCTGCAGCGGATTATTGTTCGTTCCAAAGGGAGGACGCCCGTAAGTGCCACCCGGAATTTGAATAGTTCCATCGTTTAGAGGTGGGTTGGCAAAGGTTTGAGAATCACCAGTTCCGAACGGTGCATTGGGCTGGGGGTCAAGAAAAGGTTCATTATCACTTCCAGCAGGGAAGGGGGCATTAGTAATAGGAGGCGTGAGACGGCTCCCGGTCACATCCGCATTGCTTGGCGGTCTAACTCCTCCAAAGTTAAGGCTGGCAGCACCACCATCAGAACTAATGAAGGCATCGTCAACACCAAACGAGAAGCTAGTATTGGCATTGTCGGTAGCCAACAGGTTAACGTCGACGATCTTGACGTTGACCGCCACCTGCCGTCGCCGCAGATCTAGCTGGGACAGGATAGAGACAGCCGCCGCTACCCTTTGTGGTTCGCCCACCAGCGTGATTGAGTTGAGGCGGGGATCTGCCGTTGCTGCTACGCCTTGCAGCAGCAGGGGGCTATCTCCTTGCTCCACGTTGACCGTGGCAACTCGCGGCTCGGTTACCGTCTCTGAAGTCGTCGTAATGTCTCCCTGAGTGCTGGTTGTACGGCTAACGCCTGAGGGAATAAACTGGCGCGTTTCAACTCCCAAAGTTGCCAGATAAGCCGCTGCATCTGAAGCAACAACTTGGTTAAGCCGCAGGGTACGGGTGATAACATTGCGGGCGGCATCCGGCAAGCGAGGGGCAACAAAGATGGTACGTCCCGATCGGTTTGCCTCTAGCCCTGCCACTCGCAGTACATAGTTAAAGACACTCTGCACTGGCTCATTTTCAATGTCCAGTGAAATTCTGACTTGATTGTCTGCACCAGCTCCCGCTTCCCCTGTACCACCCCCTGTTTGAGCAGCATCGTCAGTAGTTGGCGCGTCAATGTAGGCAACGTTCAGTCCAGCTGCCCGTGCCAATAAGGACAACACATCCCGAACGGGCGCATCGCGCAGCACCAGGCGTGGCACAAGCTCAGTCGTTCCTAAATCAATTGCAGAGGGAGTTGAATCGGTACTGGAAACCGAAATGTCGCCCAACGGAGGCGCAACTGCTCTGGGCTGTAGCGGTGGTGCATTGACAGTAGTGGGAGTTAACACAGGAACTCCGTCGATCGTCACGCCTGGATTGGGAACCAAAACATCATTATTTTGGGCTTGTGCAACAGGGCTGCTCTGGGGATTGGGGGCGGGACTACTTTGGGTAGAGGGGGCTGGAGGGGTAGCATTTTGAGCGATCGCAGCAGGCGGAGACGCTGGAGGAACCGCAGGAGCAGGAGCAACCGGGGCGACGGACGGAACAGGTGTGGCGGCTTGAGTCGCCTCACCCGTACTGTTGACGCTGAGTACCAAACCTCTACCACCCCGATCTACTTCTGCAGAAGGGGGGTTGCTGTCACCGCTCACCGTCACTCGGACGCTATTAGCATCCAACTGAGACACTGTGACAGAGCTAATGCCAGGTGCAGGGTTACTTTGCGTGAAGTCATTGCCCTCAGGCAGCTGCAGCTGGGTATTTACAATATCAGCAATCAGCGCATTCCCCCGCTTTACTGTAAACACCTGAGGCCGATCACCATTGCGCGTTTGTAATGTGACCTCTACACCGCTATCGCTAGGGCTAAGCTGTACGTTGGTGATTTGCGTTGCTGCCGCATTTGCAGGCTGCGCCATCATCATCAGCATTGCTGCACTGCCAACCATTCCACCGATTTCGAGATACCGTCTCACGGTTCACTCCTCCTAAAACCTCTAAACCCCAACACAAACACAAAATTCAGCTCGCTCAATTTAACTGATACAGATTCAGGCGGACAGGTTGAATGAGCCTCCTGACTGGCAGCGCTTAATATCGTTAGCTGGCAGGATTGCCAGAGCTAAGCTGCATAAGAATCAAGTTTATTCTATGTATAGCGTTTTGAAACGCTTGCTATTAAACTCTTAACGCTACTTCTAGCGAACCCCTATCCATTTAGCTCCTCATGATAACGCCTTCTTGAAAAAGCGCTACATTTTTGAAACTTCTCGAACTTTATTTCCGTCGTTATCCTCTTGATCGCAACTTAGCGCATGGAGTTGCAGCCGATCGCCTCCAGGTACTAAGATGATAGACTGTGCCAATAGAAAACTTTTTACCCTAGCTTATGCCGAAGCTTAAAACTCGTAAGGCTGCTGCCAAGCGGTTCCAGAAGAGTGGTAGCGGTAAACTTATGCGCCGCAAAGCCTTCAAAAACCACCTGCTACAGCACAAAACCTCAACTCGTAAACGGCGCCTCACTGGACTTGTCGAAGTCAATGAGCGCGATGCTGAGAATGTGCAGCTCATGCTGCCCTACTTGTAAGCCCTGCTTGCAAGCTTTCGTTCACGAACACTTTATCTATATCTATGGGATCGGGTTCTTTTCCGCCACCCGTACCTGGATTGTTCTGTGAATCTGATTTAGATCTCAACCAAACAAAGGAAACGCATTATGACTCGTGTCAAGCGCGGTAACGTTGCTCGTAAACGCCGCAAGAAGATTTTGAAGCTCGCGAAGGGCTTCCGGGGGTCGCACTCCCGTTTGTTCCGTACTGCTAACCAGCAGGTGATGAAAGCTCTGCGAAATGCTTACCGCGATCGCCGCAACCGCAAGCGCGATTTTCGTCGCCTCTGGATCACCCGCATCAATGCTGCCGCTCGCACCCATGGCATAAGCTACAGCAAGCTGATGGGTGGCTTGAAGAAGGCAAATATCGAAATCAACCGCAAAATGCTGGCACAAATGGCGGTGCTTGACCCCAACGGCTTCAGCAAAGTAGTAGAGCTGGCAAACAATGCCTTAGCTTAATCTAGAACAAACTTCAAGGCGGCAAAGCCGCCTTGAAGTTTTATACTCCCATCACAGATGACATTTAGTCGATCGAGCTATCGGATATTCAACCTGCTGGCTGCGAGCGCTCTGCTGGGGGGAGTTTTTTTTGGCCCCAAAGCGGCAGTCGCTGCAGAGCTATCAGAGATCCTGGAGCGCGGCTATTTGATAGTAGGTATCAAGGACAATTTACGTCCTTTGGGCTTTCGCAACGAGCAGGGCAACCTGGAAGGATTTGAGGTGGAGCTGGCACGTTACCTTGCTGCCGTTCTGCTGGGCAATCCCGAGGCAGTCGAGTTTCAGCCGTTAACGAACCCGGAGCGGTTGCCAGCCGTGCTGGATGGCGAAGTGGATTTAACAATTGCCAGAATTACCGCTACGGGCGTTCGATCTCGCTTGGTTGACTTCAGCCTGCCCTACTATATCGACGGTACTGCCTTCATTACCCGCAGTGCAGCGGTGCAGGAGCTGCAAGATTTGCAGCAGCAGCCGATTGCTGTGCTGGAAGGCGCTGACACGATTGCCATTGTCCGATCGCTATTTCCCAACGCCCGCTTGGTAGGTGTTTCTTCTTACGAAGCTGCCAAACTAGCCTTAGAGAGGGGCGAGGCAGCCGCTTTTGCTGCAGATGCTAGCGTCCTTACGGGCTGGGTGCAGGAAGCCCCAGAGTATCGGCTGTTGCCTCAGCTAATTTCGGCAGAACCACTAGCGATCGCGCTACCTAGAGGATTACAGTATGACGACCTGCGGCGACGGGTAGATCAGGCGATCGGGCAGTGGCAGAAAGAAGGCGGGCTAAGGCAGCAGGTGTTACGCTGGGGTTTGCCAGAAGCGGGTGTTCCGGATGCTTCAGGGTTTGGAGTAGAGGAATAATTACTATCAGGTCGTCTGCGTCGAGCTAGGAGCTGAAGCACTTTGAGCCAAGCCAGCAATCGACAGACGACGGGCGTGGATCAAGCTTAAAACATCGTGCTGCCAGGTAGACAAGACGATCGTCATCGCGATCTCTTCTAAGCTATTTATCAACCCCGCCGCAATGGCGATGCCCAAGGGAATGTCTGCTCGCCCAGAGCCAAACAGCATAACGTTGGCGATCGCCAATGTCACTCCCCAAAACTTTGCTGTGTAGGTGTGGTAGCTGGGAAATTTGCCAAATTTAAACCAAGTCAACCCATAGAGGGCAAGTTGGGCGAGCAGCAGCAGCAGCAACGGCAGCTCAAAGGTAGCGATCACCTCCGGATGCACCCGCCAAACGCTGAGCGCAACACAGATATACAGAGACACATCTGCCCAGCTATCGCGCTGTCGCAGCTCCATAGTGCTGATACCCAACCGCCGAGCAATTACTCCGTCCAAAATATCAGATAGCACCGCCACTCCATATCCCAGCACAAACCACACAGTTGTCGCTCCATTCCAGGCGTCCCAAAGCAAAAGCGGAGCGAGTGCAAATCGCAGCAGCACCAGAGCATTGGGCAACGATCGGCAGTAGGAAGACTGGCTTAGCATAGTGAATTAAGCGAGTGAGGGGGACAGGCTGTTCCAATTTGGCACCGCAAACCCTGTGTTGGGAGAGTTGTGTCAACATGTAAACATATTGCGTACGAATAATTAGTGCTCTAAGTTATAGCCAACCCCCAGGCTATAGCTAAACTCTAGGCTATAGCCAAGCTAAGTAGCGTTTTGCAGACGGCTGAAAAACGTCCATTGCCGGGACAAATAGCCGTAGTGCTGTCTCGTACTTCTACCGTTGATGCATTAGGTTTTATGACTACCAACCTGCCACCATTGCAGCCTCCTCAGCCAGAACCTAAAAAATGGTGGGCAATGTTAGGTGTTGGGCTAGGTGTACTGATGTTCACGCTCGATACCAGCATTGTCAACATTGCGCTCCCCACGCTGGTACAGGTCTTCAACACTAACTTTGCCACCATCCAGTGGGTAGTGCTGAGCTATCTGCTGGTGCTGACGGCAGTGGTGCTGGGCGCAGCAAGACTGGGCGATATCCTCGGCAAGAAGCGGCTATATCTGGGTGGGCTGGTGCTGTTTACGATCAGCTCGCTGCTGTGTGGCTTGTCTCCTAGCGTAGGCTGGCTGATCGCTTTTCGGACGCTTCAGGGCATGGGCGCAGTCATGATTTCGGCGTTGGGCGCAGCGATCGTTACCGAGGTCTTTCCTAGCTCTGAGCGAGGCAGGGCGCTTGGTATTATTGGTTCGATCGTCTCGCTGGGTATCGCTCTAGGTCCTTCAGTAGGCGGTTTGCTGATTAGCTTGGCAGACTGGCGGATGATCTTCCTGGTTAATGTGCCGATCGGCATTTTTGCTTGCTTTGTGGTGGTGCGAAACATCCCGCGAGGCACGATCGCTACCACCGAGCAGTCGTTCGACTGGCTCGGCGCCATAATTATGTCTGTCACGCTCATCTGTTTTTCGCTGGGTATGACAGAAGGGCAGAACCAGGGATTTACTGCTCCCATCCCTTTAGGGCTGTTAGCAGCCGCTGCCGTTGGCTTGATTGCTTTTCTGGTGCTGGAGGTCCGCCTCAGACAGCCAATGCTAGACCTGAAGCTGTTTCGCAACCTCTATTTCAGCCTCAGCTTGCTGACGGGAATGCTGGTGTTTGTTGTGATCGCCGGAGTGCTGCTGATTGCGCCTTTCTTTCTAGAGCTGGTCTTGCGGTTGCCAACTCAGCATGTGGGGCTGCTGCTGGCAGTCTCGCCGATCATCAGCGGCATTGTGGCGCCCTTTTCTGGTAATCTCAGCGATCGCTTTGGCTCCCGCATTATTTCGCTGCTGGGCTTGCTGTCGATGTCGGTGGCTTGCCTGCTAATTAGCACGTTTAATGCCAACATGACAGATTTAGGCTATATCCTGCGGGTCGTGCCATTGGGGATTGGCTTGGGCATGTTCCAATCGCCCAACAATAGCGCCATTCTGGGCGAAGTATCACCAGAACGGTTGGGCATTGCCTCTGGGCTGCTGTCGCTGTCGCGGACGCTGGGGCAGACGATTGGCTTGCCGGTGATGGGAGCGCTATTTGCGCTAATTAGCCTCACCGGAACGGGGGCAGTTGATATCACTCAAGCGCCCCCAGAAGCGCTAGTGGCTGGGGTACAGGGCACCTTCCACATCGCTGCGCTGATTATGTTATTTGCGGCAGGGTTGATCGCTACCCTTTGGCTAATGGAGCGGCGGCGGGCAGCTTAATGATGCAGCCAGTGCCCAATATGATCGATCGCCTGAGATACATCCACTGCAACCGTGTGAGCTGCTTCGCTGGCAGCCTGTTCAACGTGGGGATCTAAATGCCCAAAATCCACATCGCCAACAGCTGGGATGACGGAGCTTTGGTTCGCTAGGGTTGAGGTCTCTGAATTTTGCATCCGGCGTAGATCTCGCAGGCAGTAAATCAGTCCACAAAGCACAGGCAAACTCAGCAAACCAATTTCTAGATAGTGCATGGCGGTGCTCCTAGCGAATTTAACGTACTTCTAGTCTCAACTTAAGGCAGTTAAAGTTCCCAGTAGGGATTTCCCATCCCTTTTAGAGCGGACGATAAACCCGGTAATTGATATTTGGAAAGATATTGTCGATCGCTTCTACCTTTTCTAGCCAGCCAGAATCAACCTTGCCCTGCTGCAAATCTTCCCAGAGTTTGTTGAAGCGCTGGAGGTGCGATCGGGTTCTTCTGACCGCATAGGGAACCATCGTACCTGTTCGCATAATGAACGCCCAATCGGAAGACTGTGCCAGCAGCAGCTCTCGTGCCGCCTGATTCAGCGCTCGCCACTCCAGCTCATCGGTGGGCTCTTGGGTTGCTAACAAAATCATTCGCTCGGCGGCTTTGTGCAGGTGTGGGTAGATCCAAGCGTTTGTTTCGTTTAGCCAATACTCGTGGAAGCCCTTGTAGCCCCAGCTCGACTGGGCAGGACGGCAAACCTGCTGCGTCGGGTGGCGTTTTAGATAATCTGCCAGGTGGATGAGTTCATAAGCATCTTGGTCGAACCAGGTTTTGCGGAACAGATAGTCAATAAACCAGGGGCCTTCATACCACCAGTGCCCGAATAGCTCTGCATCGTAAGGCGAAACAATGATCGGCGGGCGTTGCATGATGTCATAAAGGTGCTGCACCTGCTGCCGTCGATTGAACATGAAGTTACCTGCATGTTCTGCAGCTTTTTCTCTTGCCCAGTGTGGGTCATAGAGCCGCTTCTCGCTAAGTCCCAAGCCACGACCTGTGATCTTGTGATATTTGATGCCCGTATTCTTGCGCTGTCCGTTGGGCATGATGTAGGGCTTAATGTATTCGTATTCAGCATCCCAGCCTAGATCGCGGTAAAACTCGCGGTACTCAGGCGCACCCGGATAGCCAACCTCTGACGACCAAACCTGCTGCGAAGATTCGTGATCGCGCCCAAACACCGCCACGCCCGTTTCGGTGTAGATCGGCGCATAGTTGCCAAAGCGAGGACGAGGGCGGGCATAGAGAACACCATGCCCATCAGTGAGAAAATAACGAATTCCAGCATCGGCAATCAACCGTTCTACACCGTCGTAGTAAGCACACTCTGGTAGCCACATTCCCACGGGCGGACGTCCAAAATGCTCTTGGTAATGCTCGCACGCCACCTGAATTTGCGCCCACACCGCCTGAGGATACATTTTCATCAGCGGGAAGTATCCGTGGGTTGCACCACAGGTAATAATTTCCAAATTACCTGAGTCCAAGAACTGCTTAAAGGCTCCTACTAGATCGCCTTGATGTCGCTCCCAGGTTTGTCTAACCTTGCTAAACTCAGAGGCATAGTATTCTGCCAAGTACCGCAGATGTCCATCTTGAGCATTGTGATCGATTTCTTTTTCGGCTAGCTCTTGCAGCGTCCTCAGGTGTTCATCGAAGCGTTCTTGCAGCAGCGGATCGCGCAGCATCGACACCAAAGGCGGTGTCAGGCTCATGGTCATCTTAAAATCTACGCCGTCACGCTTCAGCCCTTCAAAAACGGTCAGCAGCGGCACATAGGTTTCAATAATTGCCTCAAACAACCATTCTTCTTCCAGAACGTAATCACTTTCTGGATGCCGTACGAACGGTAGATGGGCATGTAAGACAAGCGCAAGATATCCAATACTCATAAGCCAAAAAACTAAGAAGGCAGCCAATTCGCAGACATACTCAGCAGAATGAAGGATAGAGATCTTAGGTCCCTTATCAAGGCAGGCAGCACTGCCCGAATGAGACTAAACCGCAGCACTGAAATACTCATTCAGGTTAGTTACGGTTAACAACAGATCAATGATCCAGGTCAATTCTCAAGGTTAATTATCTCGATAAAGTATCTAATGCAGCTTAAAAAGAGAGCAATCTCAAAATAAGAAAATTATTTGGGCAAACTGTTTGGGCAACTGTCTATAATTGGGCGATCGGGCAGTGAAAGAATGGGTAAATGAATCCGGTTTTGAGTGAGCAGGCCTAGCCCGTCTCCGCAAAGCCGCGACAGGGCGAAACTGAAACAGATCGAAAACTGGCGGGCACAATCGGGCTGACGGTGTGATGGAGTCTCGAAGGCGAATATTGCAAGACGGTTTCAGGAAATGAGCCTTATGGGCTGGCAGGTGCAAACCGAGGAAAATTCCGGGGATGTCCGACGAGCCAATGCCAAGATTGTAAAGCAAAAATAAAGCAAAACAGTTGACGAGCCAAATTGAGTTATGACACAGCCACACGTTCTCGAACTAGCCAAGCAGGGTGACCCTGATGCCATCGCCACCCTCATGAACCAGTCACTTCAACCACGCGGCATGACTGCCTTTGTCGATCGACAGGGAGATGTGCTGGAGGTGATTTTGGAAGCCGAACGGGTTCCCAATCGGGATGCGCTGACAGCATTCGTTCAAAAAGGAATTGACAACCTTGGCATCGAGTCGGTTCGCTCAGTTCGGATCGTGGGGCAGCAAACGGGTGCAACCTTTCCCACCTGGATGCAAGAACTCAATTTGGCAGCCTTTCCTCTAGAATTAGCCGAGCCCCCCGTCTCGCCAGAGTTGCCGGCTGGTGATCTCTCTGATCCAGACGTGCAGCCCGCGGAGATGCTTGATCTATCCCCCACAGATGACAGCCTGCTGCTGGAGGAGTCGCTGCTAGAGCTTCCGTCAGATACACCGTTGGATTTGGACGATCGCTCTCTGGAAGAGTCGATCGATTCATTTGCAGCAGATCCACAGCAATTGGCGCTTGAGGCGCAGCTCCAAAGCCTTTGGGCAGAACCTGCCAACGACGATCTGCTCAACGATCTACTGGCTCCTACAGAACCGATCTCTGAAGCCGAGTTTCAGGATCTTTTTGCTGAAGATTCACCAGAGCTAAATCCAGAACCTCCTACCGCTTCAGTTGAAGACCTGCTGATAGACAATGGCTCTACAGTAAATCAGGCTGGCTCGCTCGAGGATTTGTTTGCTGAAGAAAGTCCTACAACAGATCAATCGGCGATCGAGGATCTATTTACCGAAGAGAACCTTACAACAGATCAACCGGCAATCGAGGATTTGTTTGCCCAAGAGAGTCCTACAACAGCTCAACCAGCGGTCGAGGATCTGGATCTATTTACCGAGGAAAACCTTACAACAGATCAACCGGCAATCGAGGATTTGTTTGCCCAAGAGAGTCCCGCAGCAGATCAACCCCAGGCGATTGAGGATCTATTTACCGAGGAGAACCTTACAACAGATCAACCAGCGATCGAGGATCTATTCACTGAGGAGAACCTTACAACAGATCAATCAGCGATCGAGGATCTATTCACTGAAGAGAGTCCCGCAGCAGATCAACCCCAGGCGATCGAGGATCTATTTGCCGAAGAAAGCCCTGCAACAGATCAACCGGCGATCGAGGATCTATTTGCCGAAGAGAGCCCTACAACAGATCAACCGGCGATCGAGGATTTGTTTGCCCAAGAGAGTCCCGCAGCAGATCAACCCCAGGCGATCGAGGATTTGTTTGCCCAAGAGAGCCCTACAACAGATCAACCAGATCAACCCGAGGCGATCGAGAATTTGTTTACTAAGGAGCTACAACCTAGCGGAGAGGCAACCCCGTCAGAAACAGCAGACCTGTTTGCCACATCGTTAGAAGAACCATTGACCCCTCCGGCCGATCTGTTTGGACATGAAGAGGAAACTTCTGATCCGGTTGAGCCAGATACATTCCAGACCTTCTTTGTGGAAGATGAACTAGCTGAACAGGAACCTGTCCCTCCGCCAGTAGACCTCACTCCACCTGATGCAGCTACAGCAGAATCACTACAAACGTTAGAGGATTTGTTTGATGTAGCACCAGACACAGAATCGTCAGAACCGGAACTATCTGGTTTATTTGCAGCAGAACCCTATCCTCAAGCCGAGCTATATTCTTCAGCAGCAGACGATTCGGACTCACCCCTCGAAGAATCCCCCACTCTTGATGATTCGCTATTTACGCTTGATCTCAACGAGCCAGTCGTGCCACCAACAGCTGACCCAGACCCACTGAGCGAGGCGCTAGGCGATCAGACTGCTCTACCTACCTCGCCATCGGCTTTGGAAGAGCTAGATGACGAATCATTAGTGGCATCGCTGCAAGATTTGTTTGGGTCAGATGCTCCACCAGATGAGCTAACCTCCTTTGAGCTAGCCGTGACAGATTCTACCCCCGCTAGCGAGCCTTTAGAAGAAGTTGATCTACTTTCGCTTGATGAATATGCAGAAGCGATCACTCCGACGGAAGCTCTGACGGAAGCAGTTGACGAGCCAGTAGATGATTTGTCTGATCTCTCTACTGACCTCACTTTTGCTCAACCCACTGCGGCTGAGCCAGTAGATGATTTGTCTGATCTCTCTACTGACCTCACTTTTGCTCAACCCACTGTGATCGAACCTGCAGCTGCTGATGCTAGCGAGCAGCCTATTCCAGAGGATTGGCTGAATGAGCTACAGGGGCTAAATGAAGCACCGATTGAGTATGTATTTGACGCGGCAGAACCAGAAGCACCGCCTCTGCAAACTGAAGGGGATGTTGAGCCCGTAGCTCCATTGCCAGAAGACCTTTTTGCAGCTCCAAATGAGCAATCGCTCGATTTGGATGCAGCCAACTCTGCCCAGCAGGAGCTAGAAGCACAGATCGACAACCTTTGGGCAGAACAAAGCGAAGAGCCAACCTTTGAGCTGGAAGAAGAACCAATTGATTCGCCAATCGCTTCATCAGATCTGACGTTCGATTGGGAGACGCTTACAAGCGAGAGTCCGCTCGTCGCAGATTCTCAGCCATCTACTCTAGACAGTTTAGAAGATCCTCTGTTTGACCTGGAAGCAGCGCCCGCCGAAGCCACAGAAGCAACAGAAATAGAGGAAATATCAGAGCTAGAACCGATCATCTTTTCCAGCTTTGCTAGCGAATCAACTGATGAATCTCTAGCCGCTTTGTTTGGGGATGCCCCAAATAATGATGAGCCAATCTTACAGTTGGAAGAGACTCTAGAAGCACCGCCGGGCGGAGAATTATCGCTGGAGGGCGATCTACCGAGAATCGAAGAGATCCCTGCTGAATCAGCATTTGATGAAGCCTCTCTAGCAGAAGCTGCCGAGCAGCCCACCCTATTACTGCCCAGAGGTTGGGAGGAAAGACTGTTGGCAGAGAACGCACTCTTGCCGCTTGAAGAAATCCCTGCCGAATCAGCAGATCTCGACGAAACCTTCCTGGCAGAAGTCGCCGATGACCCAACTCTGCCTCCCCTAGACGAGACAGATATATCGCTGACAGAAGGCACGCTCTTGCCGCTTGAAGAAATCCCTGCCGAATCAGCAGATCTCGATGAAACCTTCCTGGCAGAAGTCGCCGATGACCCAACTCTTCCTCCCCTAGACGAGACAGGTACATCACTGACAGAAGATGCACTCTTACCGCTTGAAGAAATCCCTGCCGAATCGGCAGATCTCGACGAAACCTTCCTAGCAGAAGTCGCCGATGACCCAACCCTTCCTCCTCCCGAAAATTGGGAGGACGAGCTGCTGTTTGACTTACCAGACGAATCAGCTCAGCCAACACCAGAACCCATATCGGAAGAGCCGATCGACCGCCCCAGTACGCCCCTAGAGTCATTGTCTTTTGATTTTCTCGCTGAGGAACCCCTGCCGCCGTCTGATTATGTTACTGCCGATCCAGCTACTGCCTCAGATACTACCCTTGACGATCTATTTGCAGAACCCCTAGAGGCTCCCTCAGGGTCGATCGACAGTCCCATAACCAATGACTTTCCCGCTGATGAATCTTTTGGGGCAGGACTTTCACAAGTAGAGCTAGCAGAACTGTCGCCAGACCTGCTAGACGAAACACCGGACGAGCCGATCGCCAACCTCATGCACGATCCGCTCCAGGATGACTTAGGCATTGATGTGTTGGAAGAACCTGCAACAGCATCAACTGAATCGCCTACAGCAGACGATGATTTTGAAGCAGAGCTGGCAGGTCTAACGCTGGATGATCTAGATGATTTACCAGAAGCAGAAGCGGCAACAGCTCCGGCAGTTTCTGAAGCAGAGCTTTTTAGCTTAGTTGATCCTAGTGTCCCTGATGCAGTCGATGCAACGCTAGCAGATCTAGCAGACCCGACAACAGACGACAGCTTGGCTCCCGATTTAGAACTCTCATCTAATTTCTTCGATACCCCAACTGCTCCGCCTGCTCAAAGTGCGTCTGTGACCATCGATGAATTCTATGATCTACCGCCGGATCTGCTTGACCAGCCGCAGGAGTCACAGCCAGAGCAGGCAGCAATTCCAGAGCTATTTCCAGCCCCGCCAATTCCGCTCTCAGACGATCGACTCTCAGAAGAAGTCACAGAAGCCACATTTGATCCGTTAGAGCTAGATGCAGATGCTGCCTTTGCCGATGAAACACCTAGCCCAGCAGATATTGATTTCCTGCCGGAAGACCACCCCGTAAGTTCAAATTCACTAGATTTTCAGGAGGAACGCTTTTTGGGTTCCCCATCGTTGCCTGCTGAACCACCAATTGATCCACCAAGTGATTTGGACGAAGTTGGCAATCTCTCATTGGGGCTTGATCCAGATGCCTTTACCGAAGAGGATGTCCGGCTTGCTCATACAAACAGCTGGGAGACAGACAATATGCCACCAGCCTATTCTGAAGACACCGAAGCCAACGGCATGTCTGAAGCAGCAGTGGTGGCAGCGGGGCTTGTGGGTGCGGGTGGCTTAGCAGCCGATCGACCCACTTTCGAAGGCGGTACAATTGGCAACGGACGAGATTATTCAACGGCAGGAACGATCGAAGCAACTAACACTCCCTGGCTGTATACCGCCGTCTTACTAGGGGTTAGCGGCTTAATTGCCGGACTCTTGGGCTATTCGCTCTGGTCGGAAGTCGCTCGTCGTCCCTCTGCACCTGCTCCCCCACCACCCGCCTCAAATTCGCCGTCTGGGGCACTTCCTCAGGAAATGCTGCAGGCAGCAGATGAAGCAGAGACTTCTGTTTGATTCTGACCAAGGGTAAATTCCATAAAAAACAGATATGCAGGCGCAAGACGCCTGCATATCTGTTTTTTGGAGCTGAAGTGCGGGCTCCAAGAGGAACCTGTAGCTACTTCAGGTGGGCAGACTAGAAAAAATTTGCCCGATCAGCTGCTTGGCTTTGGTGTCTAGCTTCAACCAATCCACATCGCCAGTTTCATCAATCAGCGTAGTGTCAATCTCCACTTTAAAGTCATTGTCCATTGCGTTTAGAACAGGGCTGTAGTTGCGGAAGCAGATTTGGTAGCAAAGCTGCCAGATATCGATCGTTATCTGCCGTTTGGCTGTGCTGTCTCCCACAGAACTACCCTTTTCCAGCCGCAGCAAATAGCCCGGAGCAGGCTGGGGCAACCTTGCTAAGGCTTCCTCAATTTGAACTGCCTGCTCTGGAGTGGCAATCTTTAGCTGCTCCTGAAGCTGTCTGACGATCGCCTTCGTTTCCTCAGAAACCCCTTCCGCCCAAACTGGAATGTCTTCATACGTACCTTTCCAATTCGATTCTTCTAGCCGCTTACCAAGGTTGTCAATAACGCGGATGAAGGTAGGCTGCATCAGCAATTCAGCTTGCTGCCAAGCAATCGTATCTGCAAACTTGGGCATACTCAACCCCTTGAAGCACTACTCCCTCTGAAGGTACATGAACAGCCGCCCCTCAAACATCCTCAAATGGTAAGGCAGCAGAAAGCAGCAGGTAGAGAGGAGTTACATCCACCTGCTGGCTTGCTGCGCTCGCGCTAGCCCCAAGCGGGATGAGACAGCAATGAGGCGATCACCCGCACCCCCCGCAGCTGATTCGACAACGGCAGATGCCCTTTAGGAGCCGACAAATTCCAGGTAAACTCTTGCGGATAGCGTGTCCAGCTATTGCCCGACTTCCAGCCGATCAAGCTCCAGAGCGCTTCCCAGTTTTTGCCTGTGCTTAGCCACAGCTCTCGCTGCACCGAAAAGCCAAATTTACCCTCAGAGTAGATGACCCAGAGAGTATTAATCGTCTGCAAATCAG
Organism: Phormidium tenue FACHB-886; assembly: GCF_014764505.1. Classification (GTDB taxonomy): domain Bacteria; phylum Cyanobacteriota; class Cyanobacteriia; order Elainellales; family Elainellaceae; genus FACHB-886. The sequence goes on along the minus strand of NZ_JACXWX010000002.1, from coordinate 11,312 downwards.
TAACAGGAAACTGCTCAACCTCCGTGAAGTAAAGCCACTTGCGCTGAGCTGCCAGCCCACCCGCCAGCTCACATAGCTTTTCTAGCGTCAGCCGATCGGCTGCTTGAAACTCCTGTCGCACCAGCAGCTCTTGCAGCGAGCTGTAATCTATCCCACGCTCAGAGCGCAACGACATTAATCCATCAGGAAATTTTGATTGCAGAAACGCCTGCACTTTCGGCGTGTTTGCTGCCCGCAAGACCTGCATAGCCTTGCCGTTGATTGGGCTGGGGGCTGGGGAAACAGGATCACTCAAAAACCGGATGAGTATGTCTAGTCCTACCTCGCCTGAAGCTGCTAACTCTTGGATAATTTGAAGCTGGTTCCGCATTGACTCCGACTTAAGGCGAGCGAGCAAATCCGCCATGTAGTCTGGCAGGGCGGCATCTGGCAGGTTGGCATCTGGGACACTTAGGTTGGGCTGCACATCAGGCATGGGTCAAAAATCGTGCTGGGAAGGCTGCAAAGTCATTCACTCTTCACTGTATACGCAAGCGGCGCTTGCGTGAATCGGTCACAAAGACGAGGAGGGGGCAGCCGAGCTACTCCCTCCTGTCCTGCAATTTTGTTTCGCACATCACGCTTCCTCTTTTGCCTCTACAGGAGGACGATAGCCCCGCTCAAAAGCATAGCGGATGAGCTGAGAACGGCTTTCGAGCTGGAGCTTGCTAAGAATATTGCTGAGATGCGTTTGCACAGTGCGAGGGCTAACAAAGAGCCGATCGCCAATCTGCTTATTAGTGAAGCCTTGAATCACTTCCCAAAAAACTTTTTCTTCGGCGGGTGTCAGCGGCAGCGGCAGCGGGGTTGAATCAGGAGCTGGATCAGGGGATTGCTGCATTAACCGGATAATTTCTGAATGAATGCGGCGCGATCGCTCTAGCTGCGATTCAATTTTGGCAACCAGCTCTTTCGGGTCGAAGGGCTTGGTGACATAATCATCTGCACCCATTTGATGCCCCTGCACCCGATCGTCTACATCGCTGCGGCTAGAGAGGAAGATAAACGGTACAAGCTGCCCCGATCGCATTGCACGCAGACGGCGACAAAGCTCTAGCCCATCCATTTCTGGCATCATGATGTCGGATACCACTACATCAGGTGGATTTTGCTCGATGAGGTCAAGTGCTTCTGAGCCAGATTTTGCATCCATCACAGAATAGCCTCGATTTTGCAAATAGCGACTGAGAGCAGTTCTGAGAGTAATGTCGTCATCGACAATCAAAATCTTTTTCATTAAAACGTTCACCGGTTGAAGTAACCAAGCCAGGGGCAGGCGGGACTAAAGAAACCCCATATCTGAGGTCTTAGCAAGCTATCTATGTTCGATCAAAAGTAATGAAAAATCAAATCTTTCTGCGGATTTGCAAAGAATTTTGAATATAAGAAATTCTTTGCAAACAAGTTAAGTTTTTCATCTCTTATAGATGTACCCAAGAACATAGCAACTCTACCGTTTCTGTTCAACACGGATCATTCTAAAAGGCAAGATCCGCTAATCTGGTTGAGCTGACCCGTGCTAACTGCATTGGAACTGCGACAGAATTGCAACAGAGGAATTGCATCGTTATGTACGAAAAAATCACGCCCCCCGCAACCGGTTCTCGTATTACCTTTAGCAAGGGTGAACCGATTGTTCCTGATGACCCAATCATTCCTTTCATTCGTGGTGATGGCACAGGCGTTGATATTTGGGCTGCTGCCCAGCGCGTCTTTGATGCTGCCGTTGAAAAAGCTTATGGCGGTAAGCGTAAGATTGTTTGGTTTAAAGTGTACGCAGGCGATGAAGCTTGCGAGGTATACGGTACTTACCAGTATCTGCCAGAAGACACCCTGACGGCAATCCGTGAGTATGGTGTGGCGATCAAAGGTCCTTTGACCACTCCCATCGGCGGCGGCATCCGTTCACTCAACGTCGCTTTGCGGCAAATCTTTGACCTGTATGCCTGCATCCGTCCCTGCAAATACTATGTTGGCACCCCTTCTCCCCATAAAACTCCTGAAAAGCTAGATGTAATTGTCTATCGGGAGAACACTGAGGACATTTATCTAGGAATTGAGTGGAAACAGGGCAGCGAAGTTGGCGATCGGCTGATCAAGCTTCTCAACGAAGACTTAATTCCAGCAACTCCAGAACACGGGAAAAAGCAGATTCCCCTGGATTCTGGCATTGGCATTAAGCCGATTAGCAAAACGGGGTCTCAGCGGCTAGTTCGGCGGGCAATGAGCCATGCGCTGCGCTTGCCCAAGCACAAGCAGATGGTGACGCTGGTGCATAAAGGCAACATCATGAAGTACACCGAAGGCGCATTTCGCGACTGGGGCTACGAGCTGGCAACCAGCGAATTTCGCAACGAATGTATCACTGAGCGTGAGTCCTGGATTTTGAGCAACAAAGAAAAGAATCCTGACCTCAGCGTGGAAGACAACGCCCGCCAAATTGAACCTGGCTATGATGCCCTCACTGCCGAAAAGAAAGAAAAAATCTACCAGGAAGTGCAGTCTGTTCTAGACGCAATTTGGGCAACCCACGGCGACGGTAAGTGGAAAGACAAGGTGATGGTCAACGATCGCATTGCTGACAGCATCTTCCAGCAGATTCAAACTCGCCCGGATGAATACTCGATTCTTGCCACCATGAACCTGAATGGCGATTACCTCTCGGATGCGGCAGCGGCAATTGTCGGTGGCTTGGGCATGGGACCGGGAGCTAACATCGGCGACGCAAGCGCTATCTTTGAAGCGACCCATGGCACAGCACCCAAACATGCCGGGCTCGATCGAGTCAACCCTGGATCGGTGATCTTGTCGGGAGTGATGATGCTGGAGTACATGGGCTGGCAAGAGGCAGCCGATCTGATTAAAGCAGGCATTGGGGCAGCGATCTCGAATCGGGAAGTCACCTATGACTTGGCACGCCTGATGGAGCCACCTGTGGACCCCCCCCTGAAATGCTCAGAGTTTGCGACAGCGATCATCAATCATTTTGATGCATAAACCATAGCTGTTGTAGCTGTAGCTGTTGTAGCTATATCAAGGGGCGTAAGACAAATCTCTCTATAAAAGCCTTTCTATAAAAGCCTTGCATAGCGCGGCTTTTATAGAAAGATTCTCAATCTAGGCGCATAGCGCCATAAAGGTTTTGTCAGCCAACCTATGCCAACGGCGCAATGCCCGCCCGATCGAGAACTTGCGGAATCAAATCCTCACGGCGGATCGCCATAATATGCACCCCCTGACAAATTTGCCGCGCCTGCTGTACCTGCTCAGCCGCGATCGTCACACCTTCCTGCAGAGGATCAGCCGCTTGCTCTAGGCGATCGATAATGTGCTGCGGGATTTGTACACCGGGAACGTTGCGGTTGATGAACTGCGCGTTTTTGGCAGACTTAAGCAGAAAAATACCCGCCAGAATCGGCTTGTTGCAGCCCACGGCTACTTGATCCATAAATTTCTCTAGGCGCTCGAAGTCCGAGATCAACTGGCTCTGGAAGAACTGCGCCCCTGCTGCAAGTTTGCGATCGAAACGGCGCTGTACGCCTGACCAGCTTGGACATTGTGGATCGATAGCAGCTCCAGCAAACAGCTCAGTTGCCCCATCAGTAAGGGGTTTCTCGTTTGAGTCAATGCCTTGGTTGAGCTTTTCGATCAGCTTCAGCAGCCGCACAGACTCCAGCTCAAAGACACCGCGCGCATCGGTGTGGTCACCGGCTTTAACCGGATCGCCCGTCAGCGCCAGGATATTACGGATGCCAAGTGCCTGAGCACCCATCAAATCTGCCTGTAGCGCAATGCGGTTGCGATCGCGGCAGGCGATCTGGCAGATTGGCTCTATTCCATGCTGAAGCAGGACTACAGAAGCGGCAAGAGAACACATCCGCAGCACGGCGCGGCTGCCATCTGTAATATTTACGGCATGAACGCGTCCCTTCAGCAGCTGACCCATCTTGACCATGTGCGCCGGATCGCCCCCCTTGGGCGGCATCACTTCTGCAGTGACCAAAAATTCTTTGGCTAGGGCAGCCGCACGAAACTGGGAACGAGGAGGTACGGGGGCAAGAGAGGATTGAGATTGGGTCATGGGACAAGCTTAAATTTGAAAAAACACAGGGCTAAACGATGAGAAATTGAATAAAAACGATTTTGGCTGCGATCGGGCCAATAGGTTTAGCTGAGACCAGCGCCAAAAAATCTGGTGAGGATGTTATCACGCCAGTCCTTTTGAAGGTTCAGCAAAGCGCCGACAGAACTTTGAGATTGAACTCGCGCTTGCTGACAATGCATTCCCTTCATTTCTTCGCCTGATCGATTCACTTACTTAGGATTTTTACAGATCCACCTCCGAAAAAACCACCAGAAGAGCTTTATGAAATACACTGCCCTGCAGCACTTGCCAGCAGAAAAAGTTTCCCACAATCCGGCAATTCAGAAAAAAGTGATGCTGCGGCTGGGCGATTTGCCCCATCTCACCAATTTTTCTCAGGCACGGTTTGCCCCCGGACAGATTGCCGCCGCTCATGCCCATCAAGACATGTGCGAAGTGTTTTTTGTAGAGTCTGGCAGCGGCATCATTCAGATCGACGGGCAGGTGTATGCCTTGGAGACAGGCATTTGTGTTGCCGTGGAGCCCGGTGAAGTACATGAGGTTAGCAATCCAAGCAGTGAGGAATTGGTGTTAACCTACTTTGGTCTGCGAGTTGAGGGGAGACATGCTGACTAAATTACCCGTTTGGCTTGGTATCGCCCTAATGACCCTGGCGATCGTCCTCTGGTTTTCCCTACGTCCTGCGCCAGCCCAGCCTGTGCGCTTAGCAGCCGCGCAAGTCGTCGATCTAACCCAGCCCCTAACGCCCAGCATTCCCATCTGGGCAGACGATCCACCCGTCGAAATTCAGCCCTGGGCAGCGTATGACAAAGACGGTTATTTCATCAACCGGATTGCGATCGGAGAACACAGCGGCACGCACTGGGGCACCCCTAACACTTTTATTGAAGGTGGCAGAAGCGCCGATCAAGTTGCTGCCGCTGAGCTAGTGTTGCCCGCCGTTGTCATAGACGTACGATCGGCAGCCGAGCGCAACCCTGACTACCGCCTCTCTCTGGCAGACATACAAACTTGGGAGCGATCACACGGTCGCATTCCTGCCAAAAGCCTGGTGATTCTGTTTACCGGCTGGCAAGACCGTTGGAGCAATGCTGAGGGCTTCTTCAACAAAGACGCTGAGGGCGTTTACCACTTTCCTGGCTTTGGGGCTGAAGCTGCTGCTTTTTTGGGGCGCGATCGGCAAGTCGCCGCCCTCGGAACGGATACCCATGGAGCCGACCCCGGCAACGATGACACTTACGCCGCTAGCACTGCTATATACGAAGCAAACGGGCTGATTCTGGAATGTCTGGCTGGACTCGATCGGCTGCCGCCCATTGGAGCAACGGTAATCATCGGCGGGCTACCGATTCAAGGTGGGTCGGGAAGTCCGGCGCGGGTGTTGGCAATTGTGCCTTAGAGCTATGAACACAGAACTCAGCAAGATCGCCATTAACCTCTCTCTGGTTGGTATCAAACCAACCGGGCTAGCCACCTACGCTAAAAACCTGATTCCTCACCTGGGTTTGCCCAATCTCACCCTGTTTGCCTCTTCCAGCTTCCCCCGCTCGCCCCATCTGACGCATTACCCCTACTGTGAAATTCCAGCCAATCTCACTGCCGAGCAAGGCAAAGCCGGACATTTTCGCCGTCTTGTCTGGACGCAGCAGCAACTGCCGTTGCTGCTGCAGCAAAGCCGATCGACGCTGTTGTTTTCTCCGGTTCCCGAAGCGCCCTTGTCCGTTGGAGTACGATCAATTGTGGTGGTGCATGATCTAATTCCGCTCCGCTTTCCGCGCTGGACTGCGCCGCTGACCCTTTATGCCCGCTTTTATGTGCCGCAGGTGCTCGCCCAAGCCCAGCATGTTATTTGCAACTCTGAAGCAACCGCTGAAGACGTTGTGAAATACTTTCAAATCCCGGCGCAGAAGGTCACGCCAATTTTGCTGGCGCATGATGCAGAAAATTTTCGGGTAATCGAGCCAATCACTCCTGAGCTAGCTAATCCGCAACCTGTAGGCACGGTCCTTCCTCAATCAACCCGACCCTATTTCTTCTACCTGGGTCGGGTTGATCCCTACAAGAATCTACATCGCGTCATCAGCGCTTTTGCCGCCCTGCCCAACAGCAAAGACTATGAGCTGTGGATTGCTGGTTCTGCCGATCTGCGCTATACACCGCTGCTGCAGGCCCAAGCAAGAGAGCTGAAGTTAGACGATCGCATCAAGTTTTTGGAATACGTGCCCTACGCTGAGCTGCCGGTGCTGCTGAATCGGGCGATCGCGCTGGTGTTTCCCAGCCTTTGGGAGGGGTTTGGCTTTCCGGTACTGGAGGCAATGGCGTGCGGTACGCCTGTGATCACCTCGAACCTATCCTCACTGCCAGAGGTGGCGGGCGATGCAGCACTCTTGGTTGATCCCTACCGCGAAACGGAAATCACTGCCGCAATGCAAACGATCGCCACAGATGCAGCCGCTCGGTCGCAGTTGAGATCGGCAGGCTTGGCGAGAGCGAGCCAATTTAGCTGGGAAAAAACTGGACAAGCCACAGCAGAGCTTTTGCAGCAGTATGCATAAAACCTAATGTATAAAACCTAAGGGTCGCGTTCTATATCAGTTGTGGAGGGCACTCTGCAAAAATCTTAGATTGCCAGATTAATTTAGGCTTACAAAAACTGGAATACCCCTTTTCTAAACCGGAGTGCTAGCGTAGGAATTGTTAGCATTTCTATTGCATTTCTTCAACTGCCAACATGAACAAGGTCGTCGTGGGACTTTCAGGAGGAGTAGATAGCTCGGTCGCAGCCGCAACGCTGCATCAGCAGGGTTATGCCGTGGAAGGGCTAACCCTATGGCTGATGCGCGGAAAGGGGCAGTGCTGCTCTGAGGGTATGGTGGATGCGGCAAGGCTGTGCGAAGAAATGGGCGTTCCGTATCATGTGGTCGATACGCGAGACCTGTTTGAAAAAAATATTGTGGATTATTTGGTGAGTGGCTACAGCGCTGGCATTACGCCGCTTCCCTGTTCGCAGTGCAATAAGGCAGTTAAGTTTGGACCGATGCTGCAATACGCCCAATCTCAGTTGGGAATTGATCGCATTGCGACGGGACACTACGCCCGCATTACCTACGATGCCAGCAGCGATCGCTATCAGCTTCGTCGTGCGGTCGATCGCAACAAAGACCAGTCTTATTTTCTCTATGACCTCAGTCAAGAGATTTTGGCGCATACGCTCTTTCCGCTGGGTGAGCAAACCAAAGCCGAAACACGACGAATGGCGGCAGAATTTGGGCTACACACAGCCGAAAAGCCAGAGAGCCAAGACCTATGCCTGATTGAAGCCCACGGCTCGATGCGGCAGTTTTTGGAAAAATATTTGGCTCCCAAAGCAGGCGAGATTGTCGATCAGGCGGGCAATGTGTTGGGGCAGCACGACGGCATTCACAACTACACGATCGGGCAGCGCAAAGGGATCGGGATTGCTGCCGCTCAACCGCTGTACGTCATCGGTATCGATGCCGGCAAGAATCAGGTGATTGTGGGGGATCGCACCGAAGCCCAAACTGCAGAATTCACGGCACAGCGGGTGAACTGGGTGTCGATCGCTGCCCCTGCTGCGCCAATCCGGGCTGAAGTGCAAATCCGCTACCGCTCTACGCCCGTACCCTGCACCGTGATTCCGCTGGAGGGACGGGTCAAGCTGGTGTTTGATGAGCCGCAGTTTAGCGTAACGCCGGGACAGGCTGCCGTCTGGTATGACGGTGAAGTGCTGCTGGGCGGTGGGGTGATTGAGGTGGAATAACACTCACACGCCTCAAGAATGCTATCGGTTTGCCAAAGAATGCAAAAGAGGGGCGCTTGCCCCTCTCACAAAAATTATTGCTGACACAGCCTGTTAAACATGAGGATCGTCTGCGTTGACTTCAGGTACAACATCCGGGCGCTCTTTGTCTTCCCAACCCGGCGGACGCTTCGAGTTATACCAGGCGATCGATCCAAAAGTTACTGCTGCAAGAAACCCAACCACATAAACGGCGGTTAACGCGAAAGGGTAAGAACCGCTTTCAGCAGCCGCTTCCACTAACAGCACCATTGTTTTAACTCCCTTTCCTAAGATACTGTCCCTCACTGTAGGCGGAAGGTGTGAGAAGACACATCACCCTTTTTTAGTATTTTATATAGTGAAAGAATGTTAAGGGCAGCGACAGCAGAATGTAGCGTTTTGCGTAGCACTATATCTAGTTTCGCTGAAATTTTTGATGAGTGAGGGGCACGCCCCAATCGTCATCCTGGTATTCTTCTACCAGCACAAAGCCAAACTCTTCATAGAGCCGCCGAGCGGCAGTTAGCCCAGCAAACGTCCGAAGATAGATGCGCTGAACCTGAGCGGCTTGGCAGAAATCGAGCGCCGTTTGAAGCAATTTGCGTCCAATCCCAGAACCCTGGTGCTCTGGGGAAACAATAAACCATCGCAGCCGACTGCCCTCAGCCTGACTACCATTAACTGCAATGGCGCCAACGATTTGATCGTCTGCGGTAGCGATCCAGAGCCCATCGCGAGACGGCTGAAAGTGGCGCAGGAAGTGGGCAAGTCCTTCGGCAATCTCTAATTCAAAGGCGATCGTCAAGCCCCAATGCTGACTGTAGTAGCTGCCGTGCAGTTGGGTAATCCAGCCGAGCGCACCAGGGACGTAGCTTTTGATCTCAATTGCGTGGGGTGAAGCAGGCATTAGATTTTATAGCGATAGAACTTGGAATCGACTTGCATCACAGGAAAACTGGCAGGCAGGTCGGCTGGAGAAATTTCGACAAAACCATTTTTTTCATAAAAGCGATGGGCAGCCTTAAAGAAAGCAGTCGTGCCCAGAAGCAGTTCGCTGATGCCTTGTTGGTGTGCCCAATGCATCAGCGTATCTAGCAGGACTTGCCCGGTGCGGTGGGGCTGTCCGCGAAAGGCAGAATGCACAAACATTTTGCGAATGGCAGCTTGGCAGTTGCCAATATCTAACAGGGCGATCGTGCCTACCACACTGCCGTTGTGTAGCGCAATCCAGAAGTTGCCTCTCTGGATTTGGTAAAAGTTTGGGATTTGCTGCAGGTCGGGCTGGTCGGCGATCGAGATTGGCACACCAAATTCCTGCTGCTGAATCGGCAGAATTAAATCGATCACCGACTGCTGATAAGAAACGTCATAAGGCTGAATGGTAATAGGCAGCATGAGCGAATTTTTGGCAGCACTTACAGAGTGAGACATTAAACATCGGGCGAAAGAGGATTGCAAATTAACCTTAAGAGAATCTTTGGAGGCTGCACAGAGGCAATTCCAGGTGATTTGTGCCTAAACAGTGATAGGGAATGAGTAACTGTACCGATTGCTTACTGCTGAACTGTGTCTGGTCAACCTGAGTCAGTTCCGACACAATCAAGCCATGACTGCCCCGCCTCGCGCTTCCTCATCTAACCCACTCTACGAACAGGTAGCGGATCGGATTGCCAAGCTGATCCAACAGGGAACGCTGCGGGCAGGCGATCGAATCCCTTCGGTGCGGCAGTTGCGATCGCAGCTAGGAGTCAGCGTTTCAACGGTGCTAGAGGCATACCGGCTGTTGGAAAGCGAAGGGCTGATCGAAGCACGTCCGCAGTCTGGATACTATGTCCGAATTACTCAGGGCGATTTGCCTCCAGAGCCATCCATTTCCACGCCGGGAGATGTGGCAACTGTGGTGGGGGTGGGGTCGCTTGTCTCAGAAATTTTAGCGGCGGCTCGTGATCCAGACCGAGTTCCCTTGGGCGCATCGGGGGCGAGTCCGCTGCTGCTGCCCACCCTGAAGCTAAACCAAATTTTGGCAAAGGTAGCGCGTCATGCGGAGCCTAGCACCAACCTCTATGACCTACCACCCGGAAACGAAACCGTGCGGCGGCGAATTGCGCGGCGATCGCTGGGCTGGGGTGGCAGTCTGACGGCAGAAGATTTGATTATCACCTGCGGCTGCATGGAGGCGATTAACCTGTGTTTGAAGGCGGTGGCGCGTCCAGGAGATACGATCGCGATTGAGTCTCCGGTGTTTTATGGCTTTCTACAAATTCTGGAAAGCTTAGGAATGAAGGCATTGGAAATTCCAACTCATCCACGCGATGGCGTTAGCCTAACAGCCTTAGAAGCAGCAATCCAAACGCATTCCGTCAAAGCCTGCTTGTTCACGCCCAGTTTCAGTAATCCTTTGGGCTGCTGTATGCCTGAAGAGAAGCGGCAGCAGCTAGCAGAATTGCTGCGGCGATCGCAAATTCCCTTGATCGAAGACGATATTTTTGGGGAGCTGTACTTTGGCGATCGCCGCCCCAAGCCTGTTAAAGCGTTCGATACTGAAGGCTGGGTGCTGCTCTGCTCCTCTTTCTCCAAAGATTTGGCTCCGGGCTATCGGGTGGGCTGGACGGCGCCCGGTCGCTTCAATCCCCTCGTGCAACGACTCAAACACGCCAGCACGATCGCCAACCCAACGCTGCCGCAGCTAGCAATTGCCGAATTTCTACAGAGCAGCGGCTACGATCATCACCTGCGCCAGCTCCGCAAAGCCTATGCTGCCCAAACGCAACAGGTGATCCAGGCGATCGGGCAGTTCTTCCCAGAAGGAACTAAGGTCACACGACCGCAAGGCGGTTTTCTGCTTTGGGTAGAGCTACCGGAAGCAATAGATTCATTAGCGCTCTATCGGCAGGCAATGGAGCAGAAGATTAGCATCGTACCGGGGCTAATCTTTTCGGCATCGCAGAAATATCAGAACTGCATTCGGCTAAACTGCGGCAATCCTTGGTCAGAAGAACTAGAAAAGGGTTTAGCCACACTGGGGCATTTGGCATGGCGATTGCAGCCCTAGCGATGTCTAGCTACCGTTTTCACAGCTTTGCCGATCTGTGGGCGCACTCTGCACGCCCACAGAAATGTCTCAAGCTATTTGGTTCCATTTATATGGCGCTACGCACATGAGTGCGTAACGCAGCAAAAAGCGCCCCGTAGGGCGCTTTTTGCAAACTAATTAACCACCTAGCCAATGAAAACCAACAGAGAACTAATCAACTAGCCATTGATCGCAGGAGCAGAGAGAGCAACCGGAGCAGCCTCACCCGCAGCCAAGTCCAAGGGGAAGTTGTGCGCGTTCCGCTCGTGCATCACTTCCATCCCCAAGTTCGC
>NZ_JACXWX010000199.1 GCF_014764505.1 Phormidium tenue FACHB-886 | reverse complement strand
ACTTGTCCTTTTCTCATCACATTCATCGCTTCGATTCCCCTCAACGTTCTTCTCGCACTATTGAACGACTTAAACCCCATCATCGCTCTAGTGATTCGCTTGATATTCCTGTGGTCCTGTTCAACCACGTTATTCAAGTATTTCACTTGCCGTAATTCGGTTGTTTCAGCCAGCGTTTCATCTTCTTTGAGCGCTTCCATTACCACTGGATAAGCCGCATTCTTGTCTACTGTAATGACTCGTGGAAGCACAGTGTGCTGTGCTTTGAGCACCTTGCGGAAAAATCGGGCTGCTGCCTTGCCATTTCGCTTTGCGCTCAGCATAAAGTCCAGAGTATTCCCCTCCGAATCGACAGCGCGATACAGATATTTCCACTCACCCTTGATTTTGATGTAAGTTTCGTCCACCCGCCACGAGTCGTTTGTCGGCTTCAGGTGAGGTCGAATGCGTTTGTCGAGTTCCGGAGCATACTTCAACACCCAACGGTTGATTGTCGAGTGGTCAACTTCCACGCCGCGTTCCTGCATCATCTCCTCTAAATCTCGGTAGCTGAGGGAGTAACGGCAATACCATCGCACATTCAGCAGGATGATTTCGGGCAAAAAGTGCTGCCATTTAAACAGGGAGGATGTAGACATTGGAGAGCGAGTCAGGAGATTTGGGCTTGTCCTACCTTATCATTGACCAGTTTTTGCGACACAACCTCCTCGAGTGGTCAACCTTCATGTCCCAAAGAACGCATCATCTCCTCTAAATCTCGGTAACTGAGGGAATAGCAGTGAGTCCAGTCCTGCAGGCGGGTCTTCCACTGTAGGGAACTGGCGAACCCGAAGGGCAATACCAGCGGACATTCAGCAGGATGATTTCGGGCAAAAAGTGTCGCCACTTAAACAGAGACTGAGTAGACATCGGAGGGCAAGAAGACACAACGGGATTTGTCTACCTTACCATCCACCAGTTTTTGCGACACAACCCGGTTTTGAAGCCGAGCGGAGGGAGCAATCCCTTCGCTTAGGTTAACTAGCTGGCTCCCTCCGCCCAGAGCCTCTGCACTTGTCCGTTAAGAATTATCGGTGAATCTATGAGAATATGGCAGAAAGCCTTTATAGAGTAATCTAATCGGTCAGCTTTACTTCTAGCTGTTTCTGCCTCAGCTAAGATTAAGTTTATTAGTCGAATTAAAGAACTATCAAATGCTATTCATGCTAATTGAGCGATTCAAAGATAATGACATGCTGCCAATTTATAAGCGTGTTCGTGATGAAGGAAGAATGTTTCCTGAAGGTCTTAAATACATTGATAGTTGGGTAGAACCAAATTTCAGTAGATGTTTCCAACTCATGGAATGCGACGATTTACGTTTACTTCAGGAATGGATTTTGAAGTGGCGTGGTTCAGGAGCGACCTTTGAAATTGTTCCGGTAGTTAGTAGTAAAGAAACCCAGGAAGTTGTTGCTCCATTGCTTGATCACTTGGAAATTGCTTATGGTAAAGGTGGCGCTTGAAAAGCGATCTCTGAATTGGAGATGTTCTAAGGTTGTTGGTAAGAGCGTTAGCGAAGTTGATCGATAGTGAAAGTCAGCTAACCCGTCAGTGCAGCGGATTAGAATTCAGAAAACGCCGAGGATTAGCAACGGCAAGCGCGCGATTATTGTCGAGCCATTACGCGATCGCGTAGAAGGAGTAATGTCTCATCTTGGATGCCAACTGTAGCGAGTCCATCAACCGTTTGCAGGAGATAGTCAGCACAAGAACCAAGTTGTCCGCTTGCTGTGGCAGGCTCTCGATCGTCGTTTCCAGCGATAAGCAGCCTGCATAGAGGGAGCGCTGTCGATTAATCACAAACGCGATTGCCTCCATAGCTTGCTCTCCATTAAACACCTTGACCCAACGAGGAACATAAGCCCCCACAATCATTTCTCGTCGCCAAAGTAACTGTAATTCTGCAGCAACCTCTGTAGCCGCAATTCGATAAGCAACACCCTGGCAACTCCCCCCTCGATCGAGTCCTAACATTAAGCCAGGATGATTTGGAGTACCACGACCAACCGGAGCCCAAAGGCAGAATCGACGATGCCAACCGCAGAGTTTAACCACACGGGTTTCAACAAATTTGCAACATGGATTCCAAATCAACGAACCGTAAGCAAAAATCCAAAGGTCAGTATTGGGTGAGTGAGCTTGCAAGGTAGTTGTTATTGATGCTTGTAATTCCTCTTCACTCAACAGATAGGATGCTAACTCAGAAGACTGTAAAACCATTGCTTGTAAGCGCCCAGTTTTAAGATCTGCTCGTGTGAGTGACATTGCTCAAACTCTACTTTGATTAAAGATGAATACAGTGACAGATCAGGGCAACCGTTAGGTGTGAAACAGTGAAGAAAAAGGAGCTGAGCTTCACAAGTGACGCTCAGCTCAACTGTAAATCGAATGTGAATTAAATTCACAAGCCGATGTGAACCGAAGGTATCACTTTTAGATCGCGACGGCGAATCATGGCGAAGGTAATAACAGAACCGATGAAGGCGATCGCAGCTGCCACGAGAATGATGAAATTCAGTCCATCGAGGAAACTTGCATTCGCAATAGTTGTAAATTGAGTTTGTAGTGATGGTGGAACTGAGTTTACTGCACCCGTAATATTTCCAAGCGCCAGGTAATTTGCAAGCTGGTGTAAATCCAGATTCGATGGAATCTCTGCGGTCTGTTGGAGGCTACCTTGAATGGTGTATGCGAGCAATGCCCCCAACAGCGCAATGCCTAGCGTTAATGACCCATGTCGGAAGGTCATATTAATGCCCGATGCCATTCCGCTCCGTTCTGCTGGGACAACCGCGATCGCCACATTACTCATCTCTGCATTAATCAATCCGGCTCCCACTCCAGCGACTAAGAAACCTGGCAGCAAGTGATCCCAGCCGGAGTTTGGTGTGATGCCATACATCAGTGCAAAACCGAGTCCAATGATGGCTAATCCACTACCGAGCAAGACTCGTGCGGGTAACTTCTCTGCCAGTTTTGCACCCACTGGCGGCAAAATCAGCATGGGCAAGGTCAGGGGTAGCAGCGACAGTCCAGCCTGAGTTGCTGATAATTTTAAGACATTTTGGAAATACGCCGGAAGATAAATGATCATCGCCCAGTAGGACATGCTGTTGGCTACACCCAAAACTGATGCACCTGTGAAGGTAGAAATGGTGAACAGCTTGAGGTCAAACATGGGGCGAGGATGTCTGAGTTCCACAACGATGAATGCAATCAGCAAAGCAAGGGCACCCACGAGTGTTTGTTGAATGATGGTGCTTGTCCAACCTAAGTCGTTTCCTTGAATGATTGCAAAAGATACCAGTAACAATGCACCGGTGAACGTAACTAGCCCGGCGCGATCGAGCGTTCCAACTTCCGGGTCGCGGGACTCTTCAAGCTTTAACAGCGCTAGGGCAATCAAGGCAATTACGATCGGCACGTTCAATAAGAAAATCCAGCGCCAGCCAGATTGATCAACTAGAAACCCACCAATCATGGGACCAAAAGCAGCCCCAATGCCAATGAAAACTCCCCAAACCCCAAAGGCAGCAGCGCGTTCTGGACCCTGATAGCGGTGCGAGAGAATGGCAACGGCAGTAATTAGCATCGCGCCTGCGGCAACTCCTTGAATAGCTCTTGCCAGGATCAATAGTGGTGCATCGCTGGCTAATCCACACAGGAGTGAGGTGATGCCGAAGACAGCCAACCCCCAAACAAACACCTTTCGCCGACCAAAGCGATCGGCAAAGGTTGCAGCCGCCATTAGAACTGCGGTGTAAGCAATGTTGTAAGTATTCACAATCCATTGCAGCTCGGTAAAGCTAGAATGCAGTTCGCGTTCAATATCAGGAAGCGCGATTGCGATAATCGTGACATCAAGTGGCACTAAGAATGTCGCAACGCAAGTCACGAGTAGAGTTGCCCAGTCTTTCTGAAGCGGAGACATTGATTTGTGGGGTGAAAGCTGTGTATTCATCACTGAAGCTCCAAAATTCAAAAAAACCATGCAAAGTTGAGGGTCGTCGTGATTCTTTCGACTTGGAACCACCGACTGTAAGAAACAGAACTGCCAACTCGTTTAGAAGCTTGTCTCGATGCAGAATGCGATCGATATTTTTAGATTAGCTTGTGCTGAAGAGAAGAAAAAGGTGCCGAGATTCACAATACTTGTTCTTATTCTTCACAAATCGCATGAAACGGTAAGCAGAACCAATAGCGATTATCTCGATGCTTGAGAGCAAAGCCCCTTCAGTAATTGGGCTTGCGTCCGGTAATGGACTCAAAATTGTCGAACGTATTAGCCGCTTCTGAAATCGTTTGCTTTACCCCGCCACCTCGTTACATGAGTGACTAACATGAGGTTGTTGTTCACCGTAGATTTCCTCGCTAAACATCTGCCAGAATGATGGTGCAATGGGCTCAGCCAGTAACTCGTCAGCCTTGGCGCGAAAAGCATTGTCTTCAGGTGAGCGCTCGCTGTGGTAATTGTCAAAGTCCTTTCTGCTGACCCAGTTTTCGTACAGCATGAAGCGAGATGGGTCATTAATGTATTGATGCAAGTCCAGATTGATAACTCCACTTCTAAGACGAACTGCCTTGACAATAGCCAAAAGGGATTCTTTTAGAGCGTCTTCCATACCTGGTTTAGCCTTGAGTACAGACACAATGGTTAATTGCATTTCAGTCATTTCTTTCTCTCAGATCTTGCACCTTTCCCAATAAGCTGGGCGAGGCAATGATTTGAGCACAATTTCAAAGCCATATTGTGCGGCAATCTCTGCGCTCATTCGGATCTGTTTGAGT
>NZ_JACXWX010000198.1 GCF_014764505.1 Phormidium tenue FACHB-886 | reverse complement strand
AGTGAAATTGCTGCCTGAGCCATCAACAGGTTGAGAACTTGTAAGCGCTTGTTGGTAAACACTCCGGTACTGAGATTGTTCTCTAGATAAAGGATGCCGATCAACTGGCTTTGATTGAGAATGGGTAGACAGAGGAGCGATCGCGTCTGGTGGTGTTGAATATAAGGATCAGTTGAAAAAGACGATTCGCTGACCGCATCATTAAGCACCAGCGTTTCTTGAGTGCGTTCTACCGAATGAATGACGGAAACAGGAATCGTTGCACAGTCGGCAACAGCAAGCTTTTCTAGGTCACACTGTCTACTTCCGCTGCATCGAGCCACCACAGTAAGTTGATCCTCTTCTAGGAGAACCAGAGCGCCAGTTTCGGCTCCTGCACTTTCGATTACCACCTGCATCAACGTGGCAATCAGTTGATCGAGATGGATCATTCCAGGTAGAATAATCATTGAATTCTCCCCCCGACGAAGGACTGTCAACCGTCTCCCAAAGTATATCGCTTGCCAAGCTCCAGAAAATTAAGCTTCTAGCGGATTGTTGAAGGTTTTCCAATGACTGCATTTCTGTGGCAACGGAGGGGAAGGTTCCAGGCGACCCCAAAGTCTCGTCGCCAATTTTGTCAGAAAGTTTGCATGTGCAAGTTGTCACTCAGCCAAGCCCAACTTTCCTGCTTCTAGCCATCCATTTCGGTTCAGGGTCATTGCTTAGTCATCGGAATATTCCACCCAACCGGGCGACTCATAAAACTCCCCCCGCTGCTCTAACCGGAAACCGCCCAACAACACGCCCAGCCATACCTTTACCCACGGCATCTCCAAACCACGACTAAGTTCGGCGATTGAAACCGGAAGCAGGGCAGTTTGTAGCCACTCAGAGATCACTGCCGTCCAGCCACATCTTCTGAAGGGGCAATCGCCAAAATAGACTGCTTCTGCGCTGCTTCGTCTTCTACTTCTAGCTGGTCAACCATTGCCAGCAGCCATCACCGCCAAGCGATTCGTCATGGAATTTGCGAGCCTCAGCAGCCGTCAACAAACTACACGCCCAGCACTTTTCATTGAGCAATCACCTCATACCCTGTGCCCCCAAAAGCACTCCTATTGTCGATCAAACCCTTACTTTTCTCAGGAGTAGCAATAATAGTCTTAGGATAATCAGATAGAGATAATATCAAATCCGTTTGATTACCCATAGTTAACTGACAGCCTCCTCCCACCAGTGGAAGTTCGTCAACCCCCGAATCAGATCGCAACGCTTCAGCAAAACTCGGCACCGATGGCTCGTTAAACTCTCTAACTCATCCAAGTTTGCCAAACTTCGGTTGGCAATTACTTCGTTTGTCAGTGACCATAACCGCTCTGCGGGCTGCAACTCAGGAGACTTCGCAGGCAAAAACACTAAATCGATCCCCTGCGGCACTTTCACCTTTTCGCTGGTGTGGAAAGCTGCTTGGTCGAGCACCAAAACCACCCGCTTGCGCTCACCCAAGTTGAAATGAGTAGCGAACTCTTCGAGGATTTGGTTGAATACCTGGTGGGTGAGCAACGGCACAATCCACCAATATGTTTCGCCACTGGTTGGACAGACGAAGCCTGCTAACCACATCCACTGATACTTGCAGTTGACCTGGGCGATGGGAGGTTCAGTGGTTGTGTTGCAAAAAATTTTAGGGGCGCTATAGCTAGAGCCTGAATGCAGAATTTTGAGAAGCATTTGTTCTTTATCTAGTGTCTTCAAAATTTTTTGCGACACAACCGTCGTTCAAGGGTAGCTGTCGTTAGAATGTGAAGCGGTGCATAATCGAAAAATGTCCCGTTGGGCGCAGCAAACGCGACTCGCTCTTCGCGGATTGCTTCGGGGAGTGAAGCACCATCAATCGGCGTTCGATCGGCTTCACGAGTGGGATTTGAAGGTGCTTCTGCCAACGGCGTTCGATCGGCTTCACGAGTGGGATTTGAAGGTGCTTCTGCCAACAGCGTCACTTCGCGCTCCAACACTCGTGACAAAACTTGGTCAACATCGGGCTGAGTACTGCAAATGACATCGCCGTCCGGCAGCATAATCGAGACTGGAGGTAGTGGTTTGCCAAGTTGCGGTGGTTTGACGAAACCAGCATGACAGGCGAGAAGCCTGCTCCACTTTCGAGGATGTTTGGCGCTGGCAATATGTCCAGTGGCACGATCGATCAAGGCATAAGCCCGATCACCAAGCACTCCACGATCGCTCACGTCTGCGATGTTAATTTCTTCTCCTTGCATCGATTTGACTGGATAGCGCCGTATCGACGTGATTGTTCCTACATTCATGGGTCTGCTCCACTCTGTTTTAATTGCTGGATGGCTCAACGGAGCTTATATCCTTAATTGTATGTTGTACAGATTCGCGTAAGTCCCATTCAATGCCATTAATGCCTCATGAGTTCCTTGTTCCCCAATTCCATCATCCGTTAAGACAACAATTCTTTGTGCATTCCTGACGGTTGATAAACGATGAGCAATGACCAGAGTTGTGCGGTTGTCGGTTAACTGCTCCAGTGAAGCTTGAACTGCTTTTTCACTCTCATTATCGAGCGCGCTCGTCGCTTCATCCAGAATCAGAATAGGCGGATTTTTTAGAAAAACCCGCGCAATACTCAATCTTTGCTTTTGTCCACCAGATAGTTTTACGCCCCGTTGACCGATATCTGTATCATATCCATCCGGCAAGGTCATAATAAACTCGTGAGCATTCGCTTGCTTCGCTGCCTCAATGATGTCTTTCCGGCTTGCCTTCGGCTGACCATAGCGAATATTGTCCAAAACAGTTCCAGCAAACAAATACACCTCTTGCTGAACTACCCCGATGTTCCGTCTTAATGAAGCTAAGCGAATGTCTCTAATATTCTGACCATCAATCAGTATCTTTCCCTGACTGACTTCATAAAAGCGAGGAATTAAGGAACACAGGGTTGTTTTACCTACACCTGAAGCCCCAACCAAGGCAACATATTCACCAGCTTTGACATTCAAAGAAATGTTCTTGAGGACATGATCGCCGTCTTCTCGATACCGGAAGCTCACATTGCTAAATTCAATGTTACCCTGAACCTGCTTCAGGTCGATCGCATTGGCTGAGTCTTGAATGTCCGCTTCTACCTGCATGATGTCCATGAATCGCTCGAAGCCAGTGATGCCTTCTTGATACAGCCGAGCAAAATTCAGAAATCGCTGAATCGGCTCGATCAGAATGCCGATGTACAACAGATAAGTGATTAAATCGGCTAAGTTCAAAGCAGCATGAACGATCGCAACACCACCAAAGACGATGACCCCAATGGTCATGAGTTGTGTAAAGGCAGTCATTCCCTGATAAAAGTAGGCTTCACTGCGATAACCCTCTCGCCTGCTCTCGACAAAGCGATCGTTTGCCTCAGCGAATTTCTGGTTTTCGATCGTCTCGTTGGTAAAGGATTGTACAACTCGAATGCCTGCCAGGGTATCTTCAACTTGTGCGTTAATATCACCGATTCGATCCTTGCTGGCTCTGAGCGCAACATTCATCTTCTGATTGAAGTACAGGGCATACATAGCCATGATTGGAAAGAAGAAAAGCACAATTAAAGTAAGCTCAATGTTGATTGTGCTTAAGATGGTGAAAGTACCAACGAACTTGACTAACCCGATCGCAATATCTTCCGGTCCATGATGATACAACTCGCTAATCGACGCTAAATCATTCGTAAGGCGAGTCATCAACTGACCTGTTTTTTGCTGGTCGTAAAACCGAAACGACAGCGTTTGATAGTGTTCAAATAAATCACGGCGCATCTCGCTTTCCATCCAGGTTCCCATCATGTGCCCTTGATAGTCCACAAAGGTGTTGCACAGTGCATAAACGGCAACCAAAGCAAGCATTATCGCGCCCATTGTGTAGATTGGACCCAGTGCATTCAGTGCGTTTGCTTCTAAGACATCCTTGGTAATGTATCTTGCACACAAGGGAAGAATGAGCGTAATGACAGATACGAAAAAGGCACAGATTAAATCTGCAATTAGCCATCCGAAATAGGGTTTGTAATACGACAAGAATTTTTTGCTGCGGGAATTCATCAGGTTTCTCTTCAGACAAGTTGAGACAGCGATCGCTCGAAACAAAGCAACTACGAGTGAAATCATCCGTAGCTGCGAGATTGGATGCCTGAGCAATCAAACGGTCACGAGTGTGGCGTACACCCATGACCGCAACTGTTTTCCCTACGCAGCAAATGAACGAGTATCGGTGTCACGGTTGCTTCGCAGTTCCCCAAAGGGTAATCGCTTCGATGTGCCTTGATAGCACACCACGACAAAGTATTCACACACACCGAATCGGCACGATGATCAGGCGCTCACAAGCACCTCAAATCGATCAGCAATCGTTCATCCAAGAGGGGCACTTTTTGGGTTAAAAGGCGCACTCTACAAACGAGCGCACAATGCCACACTTGTGACATTGATCAACTCAGGCAAGTTGTGGCTGAAGCGTGTCATTGTGTCGCGCCTCCATAAAAATTGCAGTATGTAGCATAAATGTAATATGTGGACTGGCACGTGTCAAGGTCGCTGCACTTTTGACCAAGCTGTAACAGAAGGTTGTGTCGCAAAAACTGGTGGGTGGTAAGGTAGATAGGACTAACCTTGCCTTCTCTTCCTCCGATGTCTACTCCTGCTCTGTTTAAGTGGCGGCACTTTCTGCCTGAAATTATCCTGCTCAACGTCGGCTGGTACTGCCCTTCGGGTTCGCCAGTTCCCTACGGCGGGAGACCCGCCTGCAGGACTGGACTCACCGCTACTCCCTCAGCTATCGAGACCTGGAGGAGATGATGC
>NZ_JACXWX010000197.1 GCF_014764505.1 Phormidium tenue FACHB-886 | reverse complement strand
GACCCGCAACCTGCAATTGCATCTCTGCGACAACATGAGCAGTCTTTTAATCGTGAGTTCACTGTCCTGACTAGCTTTCCAGCTTCTTAGTTTTGTCAGTCAAGCAGGTTCACACCTTTTCCATGTCCAGCGATCGTAGGAGCAAAAGCCTGATGACCTCTCGCTTCTAGATGTTGGATAACCGCATTCCAAGCAGAACCATCATGCCAGGAGCCATGAACTAAGACAAAAATTGTCATAGAATTCCTTTAGTTGCGATCTGAAAATCAAGCCCATTTGTTCTCTCTTGAAATGGACGATTCACTGTAGTCCACGATCAACAATCAAAAATTAACTCACTGTAAATCCACCATCGATTACCAAAGGTTGTCCCGTGATGTAGCTGGCAGCATCAGAACACAGAAAAACAACCGCTTGAGCAATTTCTGCTGCCTGACCCATGCGCCCCATTGGCACCATAGACGCGAAATCATCAGTCGAGCCACTACTCAGGCGATCTATCATTGCAGTAGCAATCAGTCCAGGATTGACAGCATTAATCCGAATACCTTGTTTGGCATAATCGAGTGCAGCAGAGCGCGTCAGCCCCATTACCGCGTGTTTGCTGGCAACATAGGGAGATACTCCTGGAAACGCAATTAACCCACCCATTGACGAATTATTGATAATCACACCTGATCCTTGGTTCAGCATCTGTTGAATTTCATATTTCATACACAAGAACAGCCCCCGCACATTAATCGACATCAGTTTGTCAAAATCCTCAATCGATTGTTCGTGCAGTGGTTTGAGAGGAGACTCAATCCCAGCATTGTTAAAGGCACAATCGAGTCTGCCGTAGGTGGCGATCGTTTTCTCGACTAAAGCTTGAACTTCTGCTTCATCGGATACGTCCGATCTCACAAAGAGGCACTCTGCTCCGGTATCGCGAATCAGTGCAGCCGTTTCTTCACCTTCTGCGTCGCGTCTCCCGGAGAGCACCACTTTTGCACCAGCTTCCCCGAACGCAACTGCGGTTGCACGACCAATTCCTGAAGTTCCGCCAGTGATAAGCACCACTTTATCCTGAAGTATCATTCTATTTCTCCTAAAATTAAGTCCGGTTGTTCTCTCTTGAAATGGATTGATTCACTGTGATTCCACGATCGATAATCAAAAATCAACTCACTGTGACTCCGCCATCGATCGCGAACGGTTGTCCAGTGATGTAGCTCGCAGCATCAGAACATAAGAACACAACCGTTGCAGCAATTTCTTCAGGTTGACCCCTATGCCCCATCGGGACGCTCGACGACACCATCGAATCAAACTGCTCTAAAGTCATACCTATCTCTTGGAGGCTCTTAGGAGTAACTATTTCTGTGCCGCGAATATAGCCAGGATTGACGGCATTAATGCGAATCCCTTGCTTGGCATAATCGAGCGCAGCAGAACGAGTGAGACCCATCACAGCATGTTTGCTCGCAGTATAAGGACCCATTCCAGGTATCCCGATCAATCCCGCTACTGAAGAGTTGTTGATGATGACCCCTGCTCCTTGAGTCAGCATCTGTTGAATTTCATATTTCATGCATAAGAACACACCCCGCAGGTTAGTCGCCATCATGCTGTCAAAGTCTTCAACAGACTGCTCGTGTAGTGGCTGTGGAAGTGTACCAAATCCAGCGTTATTGAAGGCAAAATCTAGCCTTCCGTAGGTTGCGACTGTTTTCTCTATCAGCGCCTTAACCTCTGGTTCACTCGATACATCCGATCGTACAAACAAACACTCCGCTCCTGTCTCACGAATCATCGCAGAAGTTGTTTCACCTTCTGCGTCGCGTCTACCAGAGAATACGACTTTTGCTCCGGCAGCACCAAATGCGATCGCGGTTGCTCGACCGATGCCCGATGTTCCGCCAGTCACCAAAGCAACCTTGTCTTTCAGCATCATGATAGTTACCTCTTGTTGTGAATGGCTGTGTCACTTTGTCAAAAACTCAATGAGCAATACGTGTAGGAGCCAGCAATAAGAAGCGCCTCCTACAACCAGGATGAGTACGATCCTGGTTGTAAAATGGTGGGTTTGGGCATTGATATTTGCTGGCTCCTACACTTAGTCGCGCTCGATTAATGTGTTTGAAGGTAAGTTGGGATCGATCACCTTACGCGCACTGTCAACGCCCACGACGGGAAGTGTACCCGGATCGAGCAAGCCAATTTGAACCAAAACACTCGCCTGATCCCAGTAGAGGTGTTCATGGGCTATCTTGCCGTCACGAAACCGAATAATCGCAACTACTGGCACTTCAACCCGTTTTCCGGTGGGAGCAACGCCAGGTAATATCCATTCCATCCAAACCGTATGAGTGAACTTACCCACCATTTCATCGACGAGTTGATCCGTTCCGATCGTGCGCGAGATTGGGGTCAACTCCATGTCCGGTGGCATCTGTGGAATGAAGTATTTGGAATAGAACTCGCGCAGTGCTGGTTTCCCGACTCCCCCAGTCATGACCGGAATGTGGTTAACGTAAGCATCTTCGACCATCGTAGCGAGGGCATCTTCAGTACTGTGAGTGCCAAACTCGTACTGTAAATGCTCTTCCCAAAGTGCTTGCAAAGACTCCTGAGCTGGTGTCAAGTTGGGAGTTGCTTGTAAATTTGCTTGTTCGTCTACAGATTGCTGTTTGACCATGATTAAATACTCCTGGTTCTATCTATCTAAAGTGTCTTGAGTTCCAATGCTTGACTGCTTCCAGATTCTTGTGATGTTAGTGAACTTGTTTCAATTGACGTATAAGCATTCAGCACCTGTTTCGCGAATCAGTTGGGCAGTTTTTTCTCCTTCTGCGTCGCGTCTACCGGAGAATACTACCTTTGCTCCAGCAGCACCGAGCGCGCGCTGCTTCGCAGATACCGCAAGGGTCGCGGTTGCTCTGCCAATTCCCGATGTGCCACCAGTGACTAACGCCACTTTATCTTGCGGTATCATTCTGTTTCTCCTGTTTCAATCAAGATTGACTTTCCGAGATTTAGCTCATTTGTCCAATCGGTCGAACAATGATTTCATTCACATCCACCTCTGCGGGTTGCTCGATTGCAAAGGCAATTGCGCGCGCGATCGCTTCTGCTGGAATGGCAGAGTCGCGGAATTCCTCCACCCATTCCGCGGCTTCAGCATCCGTGATCGTGCTGGCGAGTTCAGATTCAGTATTTCCAGGCGAAATCACTGTCACCCGAATATCCGGTGATTCCTGCCGCAGTCCCTCAGAAATCGCCCAAACTGCAAACTTAGTGGCGCAGTATACGGCTGCGGTTGGATAGACGTTGTGCCCGGCGATCGAGGATAGATTGACAAACTGCCCTGATCGTTGCTGCTTAAAGAGAGGTAGCGCAGCAACAATCCCGTGAAGCACACCGCGAATGTTCACATCAATCATGCGGTTTCATTCATCGACCTTCAGCACCTCAAGCCTGGAGAGTGGCATCAAGCCTGCATTGTTCACCACAACATCAAGGCGACCAAATTTATCTTGGGCAAACTCGACAAAGGCTTGCATGTCTTCGAGGTTGGTGACATCCAGGGTACGGTATTCTGCTTCGCCACCTTTAGAGCGAATTTCGGCAGCAATTGCTTCCAGTCGATCGGTGCGCCGCGCCCCTAACACAACCCGTAAACCCTGATGAGCCAGCAATCTAGCAGTTGCTTCACCAATACCGCTACTAGCTCCAGTAATCGCAATAACTTTGTTCTCAACAGTTGACATGGGGATTATTCCTTGTAAGTGATAAAGCTGATTAGCAGTTAGACCGCTTTTAGGATGTCTGCCTGTACAACTTGGGCAAGCTGCTCCATACACAACCGCGCCCATGCGATCGCGTTTTCTCTCAGTCCCACCACCACCACACCTCGCATATCAAGTTCTGTGCCGTTGGTATGGTTGCCTTGCCAGTGCCACTCTGACCAACCCAACTCATCCGAGATCGTATGGGTGATTAATTTTGCCTGGATGTCAGGAACTTGAGCGAAGAGAGCAGTCCAGTTCTTCCGCACTTGTTCTGCACCAGTGAAGTTTCGCTCCGGATGGACGGGTTGTTCACCTACGAAGTCAGGAGAAAAGCCGTTCACGAACGTATCAATGTCATGAGCATTGATTGCAGCTTCCATCTTGAGCAGAACTGAGAAAGTGTTTTGAATAGAAGTAGTTTTTGTGTTCATGTTGTTATCCCCATTGTGCTTAGAGGTATTACTCGTCTGAGCCTTTATGCTGCCTTTGGCAACCAAGAAACTTTGTTGACTAACGAAATCACCGACGACCCTTCCGATGGCTCTGGGAAACGGGTTCGGATACCTCGTCGCGTTTGAACACTTTGTAAGCGATCGCCAGGAACACAGGGATTACAACCAGCACTGATAGTGCGTAGAAGGTCGCATGGTACTCGCTGACCGTGAACAGCGCTGGCGTGGTCGCGACGCTTCCGGCTGCGTTGACCAGGAGAAAGAAGCTGATGTTGTTCGCGAAGTGCGCGCCGATGGCGAGTTCGGTGGTTCCCTCCACCAGCGAGACGACCACCCACAACAGTCCTCCGCTAACAAAGTAGCCGAGGAACACCTGGAGCCAGCCGCCCGCAATCGCCTCCGGGTTGCCGAGGTGCGGCAGGGTGAAGATCACCGCCGACACAAGCGCCAGAAAGACGCGGTTAGACCAGATCAGGCTCGCGCCCTGCACGATGTAGCCGCGAAAGAACAGCTCTTCGGTGGTGGTCTGGATCGCGGTGAAGACTAGCGCGATCGGCACGAAGAGCGCGAACGTTGTGAGGTCGGAGTTGAAGGAAAAGGTGTCGGGATAGAAGAAGTACTGTCCTAGCCC
>NZ_JACXWX010000196.1 GCF_014764505.1 Phormidium tenue FACHB-886 | reverse complement strand
GATGCAACTCAAGCCGCAAAAACGCTCTTTTTTCTTGCGAGGGCTGAGGGCGATGAGCTTGATTCAGTCTGCTCTCTAGCTTCACTGTCACCCCTTGAGGTTTTCAACGTCCAGCTGGGCGGAGATGGATGTGCAGGAGGAGCATCCTCCCTTGGTTAGATTCCAAGGAACATTGTGGCGCTTTCAAGTGCATGGAACTGCACCCTGCCAATTTGTAGATGGGCAGAGAGTAAAAATCGTAGGGAAACAAGGAAATCGTCTTTTGATTGAACTGGACTAAATGTACGCTAGCGTTTGTAAAGAGCCGAGCGTCAAATGCAGGCATCGAGCAACTGGGGAGTGCCTTAGGACCTTAAAGGGACAACGCAATCGGGTCTGGTCGGTTGCCTTTAGTCCGGCTGGAACAACACTTGCTAGCGGCAGTAATGATCAAACGGTAAAGATCTGGGATATTCTCCTGCAGACACAGATGCAAGTGCTGCGGATGTTATGTAGAGCATCGCTGAATGAGCGCTAGCAGCCAGGTGGAAGAACTGACTCAGGGATCGGTTACATCGCTTGCAGCTAATTATCTCTACTTGTATACCTTGCCCTCAACTCATTGCTCATTGCTAGCGATTGAATCCTTTATAGCTCTGTTCCAGCACAAATCGGGAAAGAGCTAAACAAGCATTTTTTCTCACCTGTTATACCCAGGCGGTCACAATCCCCTCAAATAGTTGAGGAGATTGTGACCCCAATTTTGCACAGCGTTCCACTAGAAATAACAGTTAATTAATCATGAACGAAGAACGTTGTCAAACCTATCTCAATCAGTTGAAAGAGCTGCCAACTTTTTCTAGTTGTGAAAAATTCATTTGGTTTAGCCGTTGCATACAGGACTATAGGAGAGCAACAGAGACAAGCAGAGCTGAGCCTACAGTCTCAAGGGTATTTGAGATCATTGAACGGAGATATTCTAAAAAATTTGGACTAAGAGAAGTTGCTGAAGAAGTTGGTTGTAGAAAAGATTACTTAACTTATTCAGTGCGTCGCCTTACGGGAAAGCCGGTTCAGAAATGGATTATCGAGCGTCGGCTAATAGAGGCAGGTATGTTGCTTTTAACAACTAGCGATAGTATCGAAACAATTGCTTTAACAGTTGGCTATCAATACACCCATCATTTCCACTGCCAATTCCGTGAGTTCTATGGAATGCGTCCCGGAGCTTGGAGAAGATTACGGTGATTTCTGTAGCAGATCTTTATTTAGTGTTACTAGTGCATCAACAACTGAGTGTGAAACACCTTAATTACTGAGCACTAAAAGAACAACCTGCAAAGCTGTAAATTTTTGCAGCATCGAGTAACTGCCGCAAGAATTACTCAATGCTATTTCCTTGTGAAGATTTTCGCATTTCTCCCACAGAAGAATCTATCGCTTATATACGGAAAGAAGCAAATTTTATCATCTAAAAATAATGAATAATTGATGCTATAAAACACGAAACAGCTATCTAAAAATAGTGACTAAATTACTAAAAATAATGAATTGTCACGTTTGGTTTGTCAGAATATTATGAATATATGGAGAGGAACAAAGGATTAGCAAATAAGTTAAACCCTTTTGAACATCTGAACAAACAAAGGTTACTCCTTCGATTGTTCATGAGAAAACTTTCCAGTTGTGTTAGTTCCCGAGACTAACCTGAAAAAAACCAACAAAACAGAGGTATTTTATGTCCAGGAAAAAAGTGTTGGCTTTCATCTCACTTGTAGGAATCCCCGCCACAAGTATGCTTGCTTTTGCACCTAAGGTGTTCGCAATTTTGGCGTTGCTGAATAGAGCTATGAATCATGCAGGAACAGGAACTTCCCAAAACTTAAGATAGTGAAGTAGCAATCAAACTGAGTGCTACAGCATGTCTACCGACTTTGAATAGCGCAGTGTCTTGCGATGCAACCGAGCTAGATAAAGTCTTGTCTATTACAGCTTAACGAAAAGGCGGATATGTTTAGGGAACCCCAAGGGGCATTCACTCCCCCAACCTTCTCTGAGGTGCACTGGGTGGGCAGTGCCGCTGCCCTTCTTCCTTGTCACTTGAGTTCTTGCCTTAGGGTACTTCAGTCCGGTTAAGATTCTGGCAACGTAGAGGTCTTGCATGCTAAAACGAGCCTCAACGCGCCTGCCTACTGGAGGAACTAGAATGCTCTGACTCCAGAGAACTTGGTAGTTTGATCGTCCCCATTAATCTCTAAAAGCGTTGTTCCTAAGAGCTAAAAGACTCCGGAGCAACGCCCCAGAACACTAAAACACGACGTAGGAGTTTCACTATGTTAGGAAACGGAAGTAAGCGTTTGAAGATCATCAGTATACTGATGGCGACTGCGTCCCTCTTCACCGGAGGCGCCCTCCTCGCAGGGGCGCAGGCGTCCGACCTCACCCCCGAGGAACTGTTGCGCATCTGCAAAGGGGAGGTCATCAACAAAGGTGGTGAAGAGTACCACCTTGATGAGTGCGTGTTCGAGGCCGTAACGGAGACCGCGCAGGAACTGGAGTGGCATCGGGTCGGCGACCCGGTAACTAATTGCACGCCGGGCGCAACCCAGTCGATCACTACAACGGTCGGTGAGACGCGGACAGACACCGAGACCTGGAGCGTCGGCGGGAGCATCGGAATCACGATTGAAGAAGTCCTCAAGATCGAGGGCAAGTCGGAGTATCAGCAGTCGCGCAGCTTGACCACCGAGCGCCGAGACGCCATAACGGTACCACCTGGGCGGAAGAACGCGCTGACGCTCGGCACTGGCTGGGTGACGCAGACCGGACGGATGCGCGCCGTGACGAAGGACAACCGACTGTATGTTCCACCACTAGGCAGCCCCCCCGGTGTGGCCCAGGGACCCGAGTCCAACACGTTCTACGTCGACAACGTCACCCGGCGGGTGCCGAACGGCTACATAGAGAAGGGGCAGAACGAGGTTGGCTGCGACTCGAAGTTTACGGTGGACCCCGAACCCTGAATCAACGAACCCCGCTGCAAGCAGACGGGGTATGGAATAGGATCTGCTGCCGAACCTAAAGCTTCGGATTGCAGTTTGTCCTCTTCGCCGCAGAGCGGCGGGGAATCTACCCCTACTAGATTGAAGAAGAATACACATCCAATGAGGTGAAACCGATGAACTCTAAAAGCCTATTTTTTGCTTTGTTAACTGCAACGCTGGCACTTACATCTCTAGCAGCCCTCAAACCCGTTAGTGCCCAACAAGTAGCGTTCGAGCCGAGTCAACTCTTTCCGAGTCAACTCAATCGTGGTAGTCATAAAATGGTTAAAATATGTGCGAAAATACAATACACTTTCGAGAAGAAAGACGGTACCAAAATTAGCGGCACAACTGATCCCGAGCGTTGCGGGGATTCGTATAGAGCTGGACACAGCCCTGACGCAGTCGAAAAAGCGAGACATTCCCGTCAGCAAGCGTGCGATGCTGCCTTTCGTGATCTTCCCAAGCTCCAACAAGGCGAGAAATGGGAAAAAAGGGAATGTCGCCATTATCAGGTAAAAGGGTAAGCGCCTACTAATTGCCTCTTGAGAAAGTGGTGTTTTAGATCGGTTGGGTAGTGGACTAGACCTGTGGAAATGAGGATAATCAAAAGATTGTTTATCCGAAGCTTTTGACATGGGGCTTGAACCGGTTCCTTGTTCTAGCTGTAGCAGTGATGATGTGGTGAGACATTGACCAGAAAGAAGCGCGGGGAGAATTCACACAGCGAGTGATTGCTGACGGTCCGGTTCTCACTGCCCAGTAGTGTCATAAAAAAGGTAGGGGATAGAAACTAATTTTCCTATCTCCTACCTAAACAGCTACTCCATCTCTGTACCCTACGGGAAGCAAACTACAAAACGGTGCCATAACGGTGCCATTCTGAATATTAAATTTGCCTATTGCCTCACGCTAAAAGCAACCTCCCAAAACGATTACCCTGACTTTGTTTCTGTTCGAGCTGGAAAATTATCTGAATTCACCTTGCTACCAATGTCCTAAACAGAACCCAATTGAGGATATTTGGTTGCAGGCGAAGCAATTTACTCGAGAGTACTATCACTTGTGTACCTTCAATGTCGTTAAATTCCTATTTGAGTTCATCACCCATTGCCAAATCCTTGATTTCCCAATGTTTTTATCTATTGAAGGGGTTTGACTTGGACATGCAGAGAACTCAGATAAGGTCACGAGTTTCTGAGCTCATCACCTTCCCTGATTTTTACAACGCAACCGACGGAGGTGCTCGCCTATTACTAATGGCGAAAATGTACAGCAATGTAATAAAGACTGCCACAAATGATTACGTCTAACCTAAAGAGTAGATAAAAGGGTCGCGACACAAAAAAGGATTTAGTCAACAACTCCATCAAGAAGTGAATTTCAACTAACGAGGAAGTATATGACAACCATAACCAAGACAACAACCGATTTTGAACAGTTTTACACTGAATTGTTGAAAGACTCAATGCTGCAAGAGCGGCTCAAATCAGCAACAGACCCTGAAAGCCTGAGTGAGCTAGATGTTGAACTGGCAAAGGAAAAAGACTACTTCTTTACTGAAGAGGAGGTCTTAGTTGCAATGGCTGCAGAAGCTGCCATGGGAGACAAGTACGTGGAGGAAAAACTCTTTGCGGAAGCTTTAGCATCCAACTGTCCACTGCTTAACTCTTTTTGTACTCAAAACAACAATTCTTCTAGTGAATTCAGCTATCCCTTAGTCACATCTTTCTTAAGGATCACAGCTATCCATTAGTCACATTTTTCTTAACGATCTGAGCGAGAGCCAGAAATATTGTGAGATTTGAAATAGAGCGGATTTAGAAGAAAGAGGATCGATTGCTGAGGGAAG
>NZ_JACXWX010000195.1 GCF_014764505.1 Phormidium tenue FACHB-886 | reverse complement strand
GCTATGGCAATGCCGGAGCGGGCGTGGAAATCACTCAACTGGGACTGTTAGCAGCAATGGCAGGAGCAGGAATGATCTTAGTACCCTTGCCCAAAACCACACCCGGATCAGGTGTTGCCGGAAGTCACTGGGGTGCTCACGGCAGAAGCGGTGGACCTAATATGGAGCCAGTTGGCATCACAGGTGAGATGCTTCAGTGTGCCTATCATCATGGGGCAAATGTAGCGCGGGTGGCGGTGTCCCTTCAAGGCAAAGACTTGATGGCGCGTGGCAACCAGGTCCCGTCACAGGAGCTGATTGCTTTATTCTCAAGCTCTCAAACTACCATGAACTAGGAACGTTTATGCGACCCAACTAATTTGAGGGAGAAGTCAGAATCGATGAAGCAGGAGCAAATCATGAACACGATGAATGCCGTTCGATTACACGACTATGGCGATCCTGGAGTTTTGGTTTATGAAACCGCTCCCCGTCCAGAACCCCAGGCAGATGAAGTCCTAATCCGTATTCATGCTGCCGGGGTAAATCCTGCGGATTGGAAAATGCGCCAGGGTTACCTGAAAGATAAGTTTCCCCTTCCATTGCCTCTGATCTTGGGCTATGACTTAGCAGGAGTCGTAGAAGCAGTTGGCGCTCAGGTCACGGATTTAGAAGTGGGGAGTGAGGTCTTTGCAATGTTGCCCTTACATCAACTCGGTGCTTATGCTGAATATGCGATCGCTAGTGCCTTGCTGGTTGCGCCAAAACCGCTGACCCTAGACTTTCCAACGGCAGCGGGAATCCCTAGCATTGCCCTGACAGCATGGCAGGCGCTCTTCGACCTGGCGCAACTAGCCGCAGGACAAACCATTTTGATTCATGGTGCTTCTGGCGGGGTGGGACGCTTTGCCGTGCAGTTTGCTAAGTGGAAAGGAGCGATCGCTATTGGCACCGCTTCCAGCCAGGGTTTAGAAGTCCTGCAACAATTAGGGATTGATCAAGCGATTGATTACAAAAATGAGCGCTTTGAGGAACAGATAGCCCCTGTCGATGTCGTCCTCGATACGGTTGGGGGAGAGACGCGGCGGCGCTCCTGGCAAGTGCTGAAGCCGGGAGGAATTTTAGTTTCAACTGAAGGAGCCGCTGAGCCGGTTGTTGCTCCATCTGCAGATGTTAGAGGTATCCCCATTTTTGTTACCCCAAGCGACAGCTCCCAACTTTGTCAGATTGGACAGTTAATCGACGGTGGCACCATTCAGCCCCCAAGCGTAGAACGTTTTGCTCTTGAAGATACCGCCAAAGCCCATAATGCGCTTCAACATGAACACCGGCGAGGCAAGTTGGTTCTGCAAGTTGTTCGCTAATGGAGACGGGCTTAAGTACGTAAAGAAGTGGTTATTGAGCGTCTAGCTCCACTTCCCATTGTCTTCGCGCAACTGATCACCGTCGACATTATAGTTAGCGGCTGCTCTTCATTCTGCCCCGGCTAACTCCATTGTTTGACAAATGACTCTATTCCTGTGGCGAGCCGTAGTCAACGTTCAAATCGTATCTTTCCAAGGTATTCTGTGAACAACGCATTGATTCTTGAAAAATCTGCATTGTTACTGATTGATCACCAAAAATCTTTGGCTGGAGCAAGCGGAGCGGAATACCTTGACCAAGGTAGCAAAGATCTTAAATTCACTCACTACTTCCACTAGCAGATGTCTGGTTTAATTGTGCGATCGCACTTTTGGATTGTTACTAGCTCATCAATATATTAGTGGGTCCTTCAACTGATTAGTCTTACTGTGAGTTACGCAAGCTGAAAGCCTTAATTCCTTATCTAAGATCTTGCACTAGTCTCAATAAGGGTTGCCAAAGGAGACAAAATCTGAAAGAAAGGGCGTAGTAAAAAAATCAGAAGGCGGTCATGGAACCCATTCTTCAACACGCCCAAGGGCTAGTGTATAGTCTCCTCTGCTTGATGCCTAGTGCTTATCAAAAAGCCAGTCTCAAGGCTCTATTGGGGCTTTTTCTAGACGCTCAAGGTCATGCTTTACCTGCTCATACCGCCGTTAAATCCGCCAGTTCGTTAAGTCGATTTCTCAACCGCTATACCTGGTCCACTCGAAGGGTGATTCGAGCCACCCGTCAGTCCATTTTGCAACAGCTTGCCACGCATCTGCCCCATGTGAGGACACCAATTCGCATCTTAGTTGACTTGACGACCTTAGAAAAAAGTGGCAAGTTCTGGCATCTGAGTACACCGACTGCAGACCCCCAAGCTTCCGACCCTTGGATCCGTTTTCTCAACGGTAAGCGAGGTCTACACTTGGTGGTACTCTACGTGGTTGTTGGTGAATGGCGAGTACCGTGGAGCTTTCGGGTCTGGCGGGGGAAAGGGTTTGCAAGTCTGGCTCAATTGGGATGTAAGTTATTGGCAACCGTACCCAAGTCTTTACTCAATGGTCGAGTGGTACTGGTGCAAGCCGATACCGAGTTTGGGACCCTCGAGTTTCTTCATACGGTTCGCAAACGTTCTTGGCGACCCATCGTCGGTCTACGAAGCAATCGGACGCTGCAAAATGGTCGCTGCCTTAAAGACCTCTACCGTCATGCCAAGCGCGGTCTACAGGTGTATCTCACGGGCCTGGACTATCCTCTGACTGTGTCCTGGTTTTGGCTCAAACGGTCCGATGGCAACCGAGAGTTGCGATTTGTCGCTTCCACCTATCCTTATTCTGGAGCCTATCTTGTGCAGTTGAGACGCAAGCGTTGGACCATCGTAGCTTGCTTCCCGCAGGGTAGGCTTTTTCAAAACGGCTAAACATCAATTTGGTTTGCATTGTTTTGGTCAAGGTACCAAGCTAGGGGTTTATCGTTGGCTGATTTTGTCGCTGATCGCTTATCTGTTAGCGCATTGGGTTGACCAATGGTCACTGCCCCCTGTGCTGGAGTGGAAAGCCGCTAGTCGCTTGGCACTGGAAACTCTATTGCCTGCGATTATCTGGTTTCAACTCCTCAAACAGATCCGAATGAGTGCAGATATTGCCGCACAATACGGGTTTGAAATTGTCCTCAAATCCTTGCCTAGCCCAGCTTATTGGGAAAGGTGCAAGATCTGAGTTATGGTTGTTCTCAATGAATTTTGGATTTTTGCGATTCCTTATAGGATAAAATATCTAGCCAATCTTATTGTTCTTGTAAATATTTTAATTTCTAAACAACAGATATAACCGATAAAAAATTTTTTAATAAGCACTTCAGACTAACCACTATCAAGATCGGGATGTTTTTTTATAAAGCCTTTAGCAATTTCCAATTACGTTTAATTTAGCTGTTTGCACAAAGAATATTTCATTCGTCCATGCCTTTCTAAGATCTACTAATTTTGTTCAAAAGTTTTTGAAGGAATCAAATGGGTTTCGCAAGAATAGGCAAGATTTAAGTTTTTCTGTCTGTTATTCTGATTTTCAGAGTAATGTTGCTTAACCTTTTAGATGCTATTCATAGAATTCGATGTAATTCTATCAACCGCGTATAAACTTCTTTCAACATTACTGATTTGCTTGCATCATGGTTCCGCTTTTTCTAAAAACCAAACAATTATGAGCAGCGCCACAACTCCTAGCACAAACATTCATACCCCATATCCCGCTCGTCTTAGTGTTGACAATGCAGCCATGCTGTTGATTGACCATCAAGAAGGCTTTTTTGGGGGTATCAAGTCAATTGATACGACTGAGTTGCGAAACAACATTATTGCACTGGGAAAACTGGCGAAGGTTCTCAACATGCCCACTGTACTAACTAGCAGCTTTGCTCAGGGCATTAACGGCTCAATCATTCCCGAGTTGTTAGAGTTGTTTCCCGATTTACCTGTGATCAACCGTCATCTAGTCAATGCTTGGGCTGACCCCGACTACGTTGAAGCAGTCAAAGCTACTGGACGCAAGAAACTGATCATGTCTGCTCTGACAACCGATGTATGCTTGGTCTTTCCAGCCATTGATGCTGCTAAAGAAGGGTTTGAAGTGTATGCGGTTCTTGATGCATCAGGTGCTTGGAGCAAACGGGCAGAGGATGCCTGTGTGCTACGGATGAATAATGCAGGTGTGATCATGACTACCTGGGTTTCAGTTGCAGCAGAACTGTTGCATGATCATCTGGGTTCATACAAACAAGCTGTTCAAAGTGTGTATGATGAGCACTTATTTGGTTATAGTGCTGAAGGCAAGGAGGATGGTGCAGTGTTGCAACCTGCTTAGGGATCTTTGGAAGATATCAATCCCCCTTAGCTTCCCTTAAAAAAGGCTCATGTCAGATTTTGGTAATCGAGGCTCTTGAGCTACCCTGGAAGCCAGAATTTTCGTTGCCTGAATTAACGATAGTGTCCGTTTTCACCAAAATCTGACAAGAGTCCAGCTTTGGCAATAAGTGAAGAGGTATGGTTGTGTCGCAAAAACTGGTGGGTGGTAAGGTAGATAAGTCTAACTTTGCCTTTTCTTCCTCCGATGTCTACTCCTGCTTTGTTTAAGTGGCGGCACTTTTTGCCAGAGATCATCCTGCTGAACGTGCGGTGGTACTGTCGCTACGCCTTATCCTACCGAGATTTAGAGGAAATGATGCAGGAACGAGGGGTGAAGGTAGATCACTCGACGATCAATCGTTAGGTGCTGAAGTATGCCCCGGAATTGGACAAACGCATTCGACCTCATTTGAAGCGGTTGTGTCGCAAAAACTTATAAAGGAGAAACGATCGGTATCGTTTGCAGGGTATGTCAATAGGTTTGTGTCAAGGGTAGAAAGCTAGGTGGGAAAACGATCGCCAAACTCAATAGCAAAGCGATTGAGAGCAGGTTTCCAGTCTCGGATTGGCATGGTCCACTTCTTGGCAATATTCTGGATTGCCAGATAAACCAC
>NZ_JACXWX010000194.1 GCF_014764505.1 Phormidium tenue FACHB-886 | reverse complement strand
TTTTTTAAAACTGGGGGTGATTCTTCGGATTCACCCTATTTTTTCGGTCTCGCTTCGTCTCTGTCTGCTACCAGTCTTACCGTTCAGCCTCCCTGTCACCCCTTGAGGTTTAAACCATGCCCCAAATCAATCTCTGGTTTGACAGCGAGAACTACGGCTATGCGATCGACTTTGAAGACGGCACCCTTGATCTGTTCAATAACGCGATTGAAAGCTATCAACCGACTCTAGCAGAGGCGATCAGCTCGAGCAAACTTGCCATTGAGCGCTAGCTCCACCACTACGCCGAAGGTCAGTAGCTTGATGCACCTGAGCCGGAGCGGTGCCCCAGTACTTGCTTTAGATGATACCGTTATGCAGACGCAAGACCACCTGATTTCTCCTGCTGCCTCTGGCGAGTGGACACTTAGACAAATTCAAGCTACCTTCAGCGGTCCCCTACCCCAATCGATGCTAGAGACCCGTAACCAGGGTAAAGTGACGATCCTCTACATTGCCTAATGTAAGGTTAATCAAATTCTCGATAAATATGCCCCTGGCTGGACATAGAAGATCAGCGATTTGAAGCTGAGCCGCGATCGCCTGTTTCTGGTAGGATGGCTGAGGATTCCCACTGCTCAAGGCAATGTCTACCGAGAAGTGGCTGGAACCGAGGTCTTGAAAGACTCGAAGACGATTAAAGACCAAGATGATAACTAGATTTCCGATAATTACGATCGCCCGATCATCGACGCGGTTGAACTGGCGTCTGGTGATTCGAGCAGTAACGTGGAGAGCACAGCGTTTCGTCGGGTTGCCGCTCGGTTTGGGCTGAGGTTGTCTCTCTACAACCGGAGTTAACACGCAATGGCTTTTTTAAAACTACAATCAACTCGGTTGAGTTGGACGAATCGGTGGAGACGAGTAGCGCAAAGCAGATTCTAGAGTCAGTCCAGCGATGGCGATCGATCGCTGGGGCAAGCGGTGGATAGCCGAATTCGTAAAGGCTTATGTGAAAATGGCTATTGCCAATGGAGATGAGAAGGCGACAATGGTGAACCGTCGCCCTCAAATTGAGCAAGCGTTGGAGTCTGGGAGCTGTACGCTGTCCACTGCGATCTGGCTGGCGGCTACGGTCGGCTGTCGCTTCCAGATGTCTTGCACCAACGTGAAAGTTGAAAAGTTCTAGAGGCGATCGCCCTTATGTCTGATTCCCTGTTCTCGCCCCCGCCTAACTATGATGACTTCCTGAGCGATCTCAAGGAACGGATTCGCCGCGCTCAGGTGCAAGCTGCCCTAGCGGTGAACCGGGAGCTGGTATTGCTCTACTGGCAGATGGGACGCGAAATCTTGACCCGCCAGCAGTATGAGAAGTGGGGCGCGAAGGTGGTCGATCGCCTTGCCAAAGACCTGAAGCAGGAATTTCCAGGCATGACGGGGTTTGGTTCGCGCAATCTCAAGTATATGCGAGCGTTTGCCGAAGCTTATCCGGATGAGGCAATTGTGCAAGAGGTGCTTGCACAAATTACCTGGTATCACAATATCGCCTTGCTCGATAAGCTGAAATCTCTTGACGAGCGGCTCTGGTATGCCCAGAAAATTGTAGAGAATGGCTGGAGCCGCAATGCGCTGGTGCTTCAGATTGAAAACGGGCTGTATCAGCGGACAGGAGAAGCAGATACTAACTTTGAGCAGACCTTACCTGCCCCGCAGTCTGACCTGGCACAGCAGATCCTCAAGAGTTCGTACAACTTTGAGTTTTTGGAGCTGACTCAAACAGCACAGGAACGAGACTTTGAGAAGGCGCTGGTCGATCGCATCCGCGATTTTCTTATGGAGCTGGGCATCGGCTTTGCTTTTTTGGGCAGCCAGTACCCGCTAGAAGTGGGCGGCAAGGAGTACAGGTTGGATCTGCTCTTCTACCACGTGCGGTTGCACTGCTATGTGGTGATCGATCTCAAGGTGGTGGAGTTCGAGCCAGAGTTTAGCGGCAAGATGGCGTTCTATGTGGCGGCAGTCGATGACCTGCTGCGGCGAGAGGGCGATCAGCCAACGATCGGAATCATCCTATGTAAGTCCAGAAATAAGGCAACCGTAGAGTATGCGCTGCGTTATATTCATCATCCTGTAGGGGTGGCAACCTTTCAGCTTCGAGATACGCTACCGGAGCCGTTGCAGGGAAATCTGCCGACGATCGAGCAGTTGCAGATGGAGTTGAATACGGTGCGGTTGGAGGAATCTATTGATGATGGGACTGAAGGGACGGCTACTTAGAGATGAGCGGTTGAATGGTTTATGCGGAAGGAACTACGATCGGGCTGATAGGTAGAGCAAAGCAAAAAATAATCAGTCGAGGAAAAGCAATGCATCCCTGGATGTGTGCCCTTCTGATTTCGATCGCTGATCCTGATTGCCCAACTAAACGTCATGTAAAAGTAAGAGGTGACGACAGCTATTTTGGTGGAGATATCATTTACTGGAGTAAAGAAAGGCACATATCCTGAACTACCCCAACGAGTTGCACGACTTCTCAAGCGGTATGAAGGGAAGTGTGCTGAATATGGACACCTGTTTGTGGGAGTCCATCTGAAATAATCTAAACGCAAATGATAAGAATGAGTTGTTTCCCCTCGTACATGGGTTGAGATCATGCAATGGTATCGGTATTGTCAATAACGATTTTTCCCGCAGACCCAACCTTCGCGTCCGTTTGGGTTGTCGCCGTCCTCATTGCCTTGAGCAAAACTGGTTTCATCCATGTTCACGTTGCTTTGTGCTTGCACATAGGCATGTGCTTTGGCAACGGCTTGGGCAACGGCATCGGAACTCTCTTGCCGTAATCGATTAATACTCCCCACTGACACCTGGATAGCGAACAGTTCATCCATTAGCTCGCACCATCCGATGCGATTGCCGGTACTGCCCACTGAGCACTGCCACATGCGCCGCAACTCGTTCTCCATACCTACTGCCGTCCATAATGCCCATGCACACCGACCGAGGAGGGCGAGCGGTTACGATGGAGAGGCTATCTGCAGCGGGTGATGGGCATCGTTGGGCTGACTATAGGTTGTTGCTAAAACCTTTTGCTATGGGTATGCCTTGCAAAATCTTGAATCATTTTGAAGTGAGCATCGAAGTACGAGAGGTCAGTCAACCAATCGGTTCCCCAAGTAACGCCTGGTTGTGCTGGTAGTGCCATTACCCATATTGCACGTAGAGTTGCTAGGGCAGGAACTGCCTTTAACTCATCGTGTTGAAGCGATCGAACTGCTTGGTAACCATGCAGAAATGCTTCCCATTCTTTTTCATAGATTGATTTATTCCTGTTTGCGAGAATCAGTTTTCTCCAATAACAGGCAACATCGTAGACGTAAGGTCCAATCGCACAAGCTTCAAAATCAAAGATAGTCGGAGATGTGCCAGCAAACTTTACGTTCTCTAGATGAACATCTCCGTGACAAAATCCATTGGGTAATTCAGTATCTTTTCCTCCTTTCCAAACTTGATCTCGTGTGTGTTTTGCAATACGTCGAAGTTCTTCAAATTCTGTTCGGCGTTCGGCTAGATAGGGCTCTACATGCTTGAGAGGTTGTTCTCCAAGAAAGCGGTAGTCAATCAATGGGCGATTCGGTAAGGTTAAAGCACTACCGAAAGCGTGAATCCTTGCAACCAGGGAACCAAAAGCAGCAGCCTGTTCTGTTGTAGGAGCTTTAACCTCAATACCATCGGCATGGGCAAACATTATGGCTAGATAATCTCCAAAGCCACCTACGAACTTCCCATCTTTGCGATGTATAGGGCGGGCAACCTTCACACCATTCTGATATAACTGCTCTAGGGCACTAGCTTCATCTCCAATCTGTTTAAGAGAAGAGTAGTTTTCAATATAGAGCCGAAGCCAGTAAGTTTGATTACCGACTATTATGCGTATGATTTGGATCGAGGTGGGGCGCTGAAAGAGTTCCAACTTCGGAGTGATGGTGAAGCCATAAACGTCTGTAAGCCAGTCTTTCAGTAGATAGTTAAAATCCATTGAGTTGGAGCAGCGCAATTTCAGTTCTAGAATATTGCAAAAACCGTCAGCTCAGCACTGCAGATAGCGGACGGATGAAAGCCACTCATGGGACTGCCGAAGTTCTCTACCGCCGCTGCGTTTTGCCGTTAGCTGGCTCCGTTCCTGAGTTGTGGTGATGTTTAAGGCTCATCTGTTGGTATTTCAGCCTAAATCGCAGCAAGCTTATTGGTAGACGATGGCTTGGGGTTGTGGACAGCTTAAATCAGTTGCAATACAATACATTTGTTCTTCCTTTAGAGGAGGCAAGATTATGGCAGTCAAACCAATTCTTGACGGTTATCACACTGCTACGCCTTACCTTGTTGTCCAAGGAGCTGCAACTTTACTTGAGTTTCTCAAGCAGGCGTTTGAAGCGAGAGAGATTCGTCGTACTCTACATCCAGAAGGCAGCATTATGAATGCTGAAGTTAGAATTGGCGATTCAGTGGTAATGGTCAGCGAAGCAAGAGGCGAGTTTAAGCCAATGCCAAGTTCGATTTATTTGTATGTCGAGAATACCGACGCAACCTATAAGCGTGCGCTTCAGGCGGGAGGTACTTCAATGCTGGAACCAGAAGATGAGTTTTACGGCGATCGCAATGCAGGTGTGAAAGACCCAACCGGAAATCATTGGTGGATTGCCACTCATCAAGAAGATGTGTCACCTGAAGAAATGGAAAAGCGCATGAAAAACTTATTTGGTAGCAAGGAAATAATGTAGGTAGGCATCGCCAGCTAATAACCGTGCTGCGCCGAAACGCCTCAAAAGTATCAGTTGAATTATCAGGGTAATCTGTATCCGGTGAGCGCACCGTTAGTCTGACCGAGTACTTCATTGACAACTGGAGGGCAAACAGCCATGCAGATCCACTACCTCGAGATCGTGACTAGAGAGGTCGACGCGGTCTGCGCCGCGTACGCAGCAGCCAAT
>NZ_JACXWX010000193.1 GCF_014764505.1 Phormidium tenue FACHB-886 | reverse complement strand
ATCAACGATTATGGGGTAAAACTTCTTGGCTATGAAGAACATCAGATTGTAGGGCGAACCTTATTTGAAACCATCATTCCAGACATCGAAACCTCTGGACGCGATGTCACACCCTGTGTCCATGATTTACTTCGTAATCCTCAATTGTACCCGCAAGACGAGGGTGAAAACCTGTGTCGAGATGGTCGGCGAGTTTGGGTTGTTTAGTCTAATCAAGCCATCTTCAATGAACAGGAAGAGGTCGTTGAAATCTTATCAGTTGGCAATGACACCACCCAGCGCAGACAAGCAGAAGAGGCATTACAACGCAGTGAAACCAAGTTCCACAATATCTTTGAAAACTCGCAGGTCGGCATCTACCGCTCCCGCCTCTCGGATGGATTAATTCTCGATGCCAATCAACGCCTTGCCGATCTGTTGGGCTTTGATTCACCAGGGGAGATCATTGGGGTGGAACACTGCATCGGCTATTTTGTAAATCCCAGCGATCGCCAACAATCCATTGAGGTGCTGAAGCGGAATGGGGAAGTGCGAAGCTATGAAGTCCAGATTGCGAAAATGAGATGGGACATTGTTCTGGGGACTTTCCTCTTTTTATCTGAATGCAGACGATGACTACACCGAAGGGGTGACTGCGGATATTAGCGATCGCAAACAAGCAGAAGCAGCATTGCAAGCCTCTGAAGCAGAACTGCGGGCGCTCTTTTCAGCTATTTCTGATCCGCTGTGTGTCCTCACTGCAGAAGGGCAAGTAATTGAAGCGATCGAAGGGATTCCGTCCTATAGAGATTTGTATAAAGAGGAGCTTATTGGCAAAACAGTGCATCAACTCTTTGCGAAAGAACAAGCCGATGAATTCCTGAGTTATATTTAGCAGGCGGTGAGAACCCAACAAGTACTCACCGTTGAATACAGTCGGTGGATCGCTGGACGAGAAATTTGGTTCTCGGCTCGCATTGCCCCGATTCGGCATGAGC
The DNA here is from genome assembly GCF_014764505.1 of Phormidium tenue FACHB-886. Lineage (GTDB taxonomy): Bacteria > Cyanobacteriota > Cyanobacteriia > Elainellales > Elainellaceae > FACHB-886. The sequence continues at coordinate 4,154 of NZ_JACXWX010000193.1, read as the reverse complement.
AGGTGATTTGGTTGGCGCGAGATATTACGCTGCAAAAGCAAGCAGAAGCAACCTGGATTGTGGAAGAGCGTAAGCGCATGGCACGCGAGATTCACGACACACTTGCTCAGGCGTTTACAGGCATTCTGGCTCAGATCGGAGCGGCAAAACAGGTGCTAACGGGTGATGTAGAGGCAACTGGGGTACACCTAGACCTGATTAAAGAATTGGCGCGAACTGGACTGACTGAAGCACGGCGATCGGTCGTAGTGCTGCGTCCTCAACTTCTGGAGGAGGCCAGTTTACAGAGCGCTCTGCATCGCCTTGTCGCTCAACTCAGAACTGCCGCATTGCCTAACATTGCTCTCGTTAGCCGTATGCTGGGTCATCCTCGCTTAACAGGGGGATGATTTTTGAGTGAGAGGGGCACTCCGCGCCCCTCTCACTCAAAAATCATCCCCGAAATAGGTTTGCCCCTGCCAGGAGCCACTCAAAATTGCAGCTTCAACCGGACTCAGCTGTCATCTTGCTTTTACCAAAACAATTCTATTCGCGACCTCAAGCCCTTGCTCTGCATCCATGAGTTGTCTATCCAGTGACGAGTGGTCTTACCAGAGACGTGGTCAATTTTACCAAGGCATTTTGCCTACTGTAACTTTTGTACAAAGTTCTTCATCAGGCAACCTATGAACTTCTATCTATTGACAATTCAACCATCGTTAGATAGTGAAGTGCCTGATTAGTAAAAGAGACCTAGATGGATGTTCATACCCTTTATATCCCTCATGCGATCGGGGGAAGGGCTTTCAACTGACAAAGAACTAAGGTCTAAATATCAAAGTTCAATACAACGTTTATCAACCTTTTCGTGAGTTGATTGATGCAACTTAAATAACTTTGAGCGCAGTTCATATTTCAATCGAATCAAGGAGATGAAAATGACAGCACGTACGATCAATCTAGCCACTCAAGATTCACCCTCAAAAACTCATTGGCTGGAACTAGTTGAACAACTAGGAATACAGTTTTCAGAACGATCGAAAGACGCTGATGAGAACGATCGCTTCGTCTTTGAGAATTATGCTGACTTAAAAGCACATGGATTTGTGTCGTTGGGTGTGCCGCAAGCGTTTGGTGGTGCCGGACTGAACCATGCTCAGCTTTGTGAAGTCCTATATGAACTGGGTCAACACTGCGGTTCAACTGCACTGGCATTTGCCATGCATACTCATCAAGTAGCGACTGCTGCTTGGCGATGGGAGCACCAGAATGCTCCGGTTGAAGGCTTACTGAAACGAGTTGCCAACGAGAACATCATTATTCTTAGTAGTGGAGGTTCAGACTGGCTCGATGGTTCAGGTAAAGCTGAACGGGTAGAAGGCGGTTTTGTGATTAATGCCCGCAAGGTGTTTGCCAGTGGTGCACCGATTGGCAATCTGCTGATGACCAGCGCGATCTACAATGACCCGGACGCAGGGGCAACCGTCTTACATTTTGCTGTTCCTATATCTGCGTCAGGAGTGGCGATCGAGCCAACCTGGAGAGCACTAGGAATGCGGGGTACAGGTTCTCATGACATTATCCTCTCGAATGTATTTGTTGCCGATGCCAGCGTTGCAGGTAAGCGTCCACGAGGCAAATGGCATCCGTTGTTTCATACTATCTCAATGATTGCCTTTCCGTTGGTTTACTCAGTATATGTCGGCGTTGCTCAGGCAGCGCGCGATCGCACTCTTGAGCATGTTAAAAAGCATCCACAAGACAGCCATCTCGCTTATCTAGTCGGCAGTTTAGAAAATGAACTGACCGCAGCCCATCTCGCGCTCAAGCACATGATTGCGGTGGCTGCCTCCAGCCAACCCGGATTGGAAACGACAAACCAAATTATGACGGGTCGCACCTTAGTCGCTCGCGCTGTCTTAAGCGTGGTGGATCTGGCAATGGAAGCGACAGGCGGCACCGCTTTCTACCGTTCCAAGGGTATTGAACAACTGTTCCGAGATGCGCAGGGTGTGCGCTACCACCCCTTGCGCGATGGAGAACAGCGCCGTCTGAGCGGACAACTCGCCCTCAACTGGACGGTTGATCACACTTAGTCACTTAATTCTTACAAAGAGAAACACCATGATTTCCACAATTCATTCCGCAACAACTTCTGCAATCGCAATGGATACTGCAGCCGTGCAATCTGTTGCACCTACTGAAAATAAACCCAGCAGAACAACGTTGTCTGCCTGCTGGGAAATAATTGACAACCAGCTAATTTGCCAATGGGTATTGGCTGATTAAACCGAAATGTTCAGTAATGCATCGTTGCCACGAGAGATACATTACAGCTACAGATTTCAAGTGTGTTCCCCTTAACTTCAGATGGATATATTCATGACTCATCGCAACTCAGGAGCTTTTCCGGGTTGCAAACCTGAGCAATTCATCTAAACCCTGTAAACCTCAACTACTTACTGAGAGAACGAACATCATGGCAATTACAAAGAAAGGCTCTTTCACCTACAACGGCAACGAAGACATTATTGGTGTTGGCAGCAGTGGCAACGACACACAAAGCTCTGGATCGGGTAACGATTACCTCGATGGTGGCGCTGGTGACGACACCCTCTACGGCAGCGATGGCAACGACAGCATCGTCGGTCGCGCTGGAAATGACATCCTCGGCGGCGGCAATGGAAATGATGAAATGGGCGGCTACTGGGGCAACGATACCCTGATTGGCGGTACTGGTAGCGACACCCTTTCCGGTGGCGTAGACAACGACTACCTTCATGGTGGAGCTGACAACGATTTCCTTTACGGGGACGATGGCAACGATACCCTCTATGGTGAGTATGGCAATGACTCCCTGTCAGGTGGCGCTGACCATGACTTCCTGTCGGGTGGCGCTGACCATGATTCCCTATTTGGTGACGATGGCAATGACTCCCTCTATGGTGACGATGGCAACGATACCCTCCGGGGTGGTTTTGGCAGTGACCACCTGTTTGGCGGCTATGGTAATGATCTCCTGGTAGCTGGCTTATCTGCTGACGCCGATGGCAACGATGCTTCCAGCAATTTCCTGGATGGCGGTTATGGCGACGATGCTCTATTTGCTGCAAATGGCAACGATGCTCTATACGGTGCCAGCGGCAGTGATAACCTCTATGGGCTGCTGGGCAATGACACCCTCAACGGCTATGGCTATACAGCAAATGAGTATGACTATCTCACGGGCGGGGCTGGAGGTGACAAATTTGTCTTAGGTATGGTCGGAGATGTCCACTACACCGATCACGACATGTCTGCTAATGGGTACCAGAGTGGACATGCACTGATTCTAGACTTCAATCGATCGCAATTCGACAAAATTCAGTTGAAGGGTGGTTATTCAGACTACACCTTCGGGACTGGACAATGGGCAGGATCTGCAAACCTCGACACCGCCATCTACTACAAGGGCGATCTGATCGGTCTGACAATGGATGTCACCGGTCTGGTTCAATCGGACTTCACCTTCGTCTAATTCCAGTAGGGCTTACGCAAACCTCCGAGGGTTTGATCAAATGTGCTGTCCAGTTTATCAAGTGAGGACAGCGCACACTTGAATTCTTCGTGCGTGTTAATCGTTGTGTGACTAGGTGTTTTCATTTGATTAAGTTCGCGATCGCTGCTTAGAGTCTCCTTGCTAAGGAGCGATCGCATTTCTTCTCCACATTCCGTGAACTCTTCATGAGGACGTTCTACAATGCCTTTTCTCTTTCTTCACTTCAACTTTTCTGCTCAGTTCCGTCACCTGGCTACTGCTTTAGTCCCAAACCCAAATCATCAGGTTGTATTGGGTAGCACACGTCAACAAGGCAGCATTATAGCCTCTACACTGCAATCCTTAATTCATCTCATGCAAACGCACCTGAAAATTGACTTTCGTCCCCACCTGCAATTACATCCCTATGGCTATGGCTATGCGCACGTTGTCTGTAACCGTTTAATCGAGTTGCTGCTTTTGCAGTGGTCTGCTGGAGCACGATCCAAACCCCATAGTCATGGAGCCTCAATTAATTTTACGAAGATCCTAGGATCGAGGATTAAATAAGGTGTAATTCTACGTTCTGCATTTGTAAGCTAGAGAAGTAGACAATGAACCGGAAAACCAATGCAACCTTACCTCGCTCCCATTGAAG
>NZ_JACXWX010000192.1 GCF_014764505.1 Phormidium tenue FACHB-886 | reverse complement strand
TAGCCTCAAAACCATGCTGGAATTTGTCTGCCGTGCTGTTGAACGACATTTCCCACCCATCACGGCTATCTATTTACCTGCTCCCTGATGAATTTGCGATCTACTGAAACTACTACAGCGGCAAGAAGAAGCGGCACGTGCTGAAAGCGCAAGTGGTGGTCAATCAGACCAACGGGCAAATCATCTGCACCGCTTTTGGGAAAGGACGTGTCCATGACTTTCGCCTGTTCAAGCTCCATCGCATTCCGATGCTACCCGAACAACTGTGCTTGGCTGACAGAGGATATCAAGGGCTTGCCAAGTTGCATGCCAGCAGTTGTACGCCTACCAAGAAGCCCCGCAAAGCAAAGTTGGATAAGTTTGAGCGTCAACACAACCGTCTGTTGGCTCGCTTGCGGGTGGTGGCAGAACATGTCAACCGTCGCTTGAAGATTTTTCGGATTCTAGCCGGGCGCTACCGCAACCGACGCAGGCGATTTGGTTTGCGATTCAATCTGATTGCAGCGATCCTCAACGTTGAACTTGCCGCCACCCACTCATGATTCACGCAAGAGGTCTATTGTTTTGGATTACGTCGGACACGATATATTGGATTAGCGAAAACGCATCTTCAACACGTTCTAACGGGTGTTGCAATGAATATCACACGAATTGTATCTTGGCTGATGGGCATACCTCACGCCCACACTCGTATTTCTCGCTTCGCTGCATTAGCAGATAATTTACCTTTGTGTTCACCCTAAAATTAACTGTAATATGTTCGCCAACAGCATCCTTTATTGTCCAGAGTTGAATCCTATTGAGCGATTGTGGGAATATCTCAAGGCAGATCTCAAGTGGGGTCATTCAAAACGCTGGTCAACTCCAAGCCAAAGTGGATCAACTCCTGGCTCAGCTAACCCCTAAAATCATTGCTTCTATTACGGGATATTCCTTCATCCTAGATGCCCTATCTGCCTTGAACTCCGTTTAAATTGGTATGATATACTCCGTTTGGCGAGTTGCGCGAATGTCATTATACACAGCACGAACTTCATCATTCGCGTCTTCATACTCGATTAAACGACTCATAAGCTGCAATACCAATTCTAGACAACAAGCTCTCGGGGATGAAAGGAAACCCCTAAACCACAAGTCCTCATAGCTCTAAAATCACTAGCTCCTGTTGAATCCAGCGAGTCACATGAGCCATTTGCGAGGAAAACCATAACGCCCCCAAAATACAGATGCCACCACAAATAAGCAGCGCATGAGGTGCGCCCAAAAGCTGTGCCAGGCTACCCGCCAGCAGATTTCCGAAGGGAAGCATTCCCACCATCGCTAAGGCATAAAAGCTCATGACTCTACCTCGTTTGCTATCGTCAATTAGTGTTTGAATGATGGTATTACTGCTAGTGATTTGCAGGATACTGAAACCTCCTACTAAGACCAACACCACCACTGATAGGGCAACGTTCCGAGAAAGAGAAAACGAAATTAATCCTGCGCCGATTACTCCTAGAGCCAGCATAATCAACCGTTCTAGTCCCAAAATTCCGCGGCGCAGGCTGAGATACAAACAGGCAAGCAGCGACCCAATAGGACCCGCCGTGCTGAGGATTGCCATCGTGGTTGCATTTCCTTGCAGCACATCAGCCGCAAAAATAGGCAATATAGCAAGGTAAGAAACACCTGCTACGCTCTGCAACGCCAGCATGAGCAAGATTACACGAATGGGTGGGGTGCTCACAACATATTGCCAGCCCTCGCGCAGCTTCTGCCAGGTATCGTCACTTTCGTCACTCTCATGCAATGACGGTTTAAGCTGCATCATCTTTAGCGTCACAATGGCGGCAATATAGCTGAGAGTGTCGTAAAGAAAGCAATACCTCACCCCTAGCGTCGCAATTAAGAGTCCGCCAATCGCAGGACCTACAACCAACGATGAGCTGAGCATCACGGAGTTGAGGGCGATCGCATTACTCCAATCGGCGCGATCATCCACCGTTTCAGTGACAATGGTATGGCGAACAGGCATGTCCAATCCTTTCAGCATCCCGTTCAACACGCTAAGAATCAACAGTGACCCAAAGTTAATGACATTCAAAAAGGTGAGGAGGGTCAGCGTTGCCGAAACACTAATCCCCAACCCTTGCACTAGCATTAGCAAGTCGCGCCGGCTCCAGCGATCGGACAGGATACCAGACAACGGGATCAGCAATAGGGTCGGTAGAAACTGCAAAAATCCAGCTAAGCCCAATAGCCAGGCTGAATCGGTTAAAGAATAAACAAGCCAGGGAATCGTTAGCTGCTGAGTCATGAATGTTCCTGACATTGACAACAGTTGACCGCCGAACAGTAAGCGAAAATTGCGCCATTTGAATGCAGGAAACTGCCTGTAAACGACGCTGGTCAACTTGCTGCGAATTATTCGTACCATCTATGTGCCCTTAGCTCGGTCTGCAAATTTACAGCAGTGTTCACTTCAATAAAGTTCAAATTGTCTTTTAAAAGCCGCACGAAATTCAGCTTCCAAAAGACAATTTGGTTTTGTTTCAGCACAAAGCATTGTAATACTGAAGTTTAGGCAACTGCACTCTGAAGGTAAGTGGCAGAATCCCCTTTAATCGCTTCGCTTTGTCTGCCATCAGTGCTGATTGGCAGATCGCCCACTAGCGTGACCCGCTGAACCCGACGCGGCTGGTTACCAAAGTCATCGATCGCATAATGTTGGGTAGCTCGATTATCCCAAAATGCCACATCGCCTTCTTGCCAGCGCCAGCGGACTGTATTTTCTAGACGAGTCACATAAGCCTGCAGCAATCTCAGCAGATCGTCCGATTCAGTTTGCGATAGTCCTTGAATCCGACGGACAAATCCACCGATAAACAACACTCGCTCACCCGACTCAGGATGAATTCTCACCACAGGATGTAAAGTTTCATACACAGTAGATTCAAAGGTTTGTCGGTAGGTCTTGAACTCTTCCGACAAATTGACAGTCCCCGTCGCATAGTCGTAAGCATTGCTGTGAACTGCCCAGAGCTGATCTGCCAAGTTGCGGAGATAGTTGGGCAAGTCTTGATAAGCCGCCACCGTATTTGCCCAAACGGTGTCACCGCCCACCGAGGGAATTTCAACCGCTCGCAGAATCGAACCAAGGGGTGGGCGATCGACAAACGTCACATCGGTATGCCAGATATTCGCTCGATTGACATTGCGCCCATAATCCAGGTCTAGAATCTCAGGGTGATTTGTCAGGGAGGGCATAGTTGGATGAGCCGTTGTAATATCGCCAAACCGCCGAGCAAAGGCAATCTGGTTCCGCTCACTCAACGATTGCCCTCGAAAGAAGATCACCTTGTATTGAACGAGCGCTTTACGAATATCGCTAATGACTTCATCACTGAGCTGCAAGCCAAGATCAAGACCAGCAAGTTCTGCCCCAATTCGCCCTGCAACAGGTTGAATATTAAAGTGTTTAGAGGTGAAGGGTTGAGAGATTAGAACAACAGTCGGACTCATTGCTTATTCCTTTAATTCACTGAATTGGGAGAACAATTAATGGTGAACGGTCAATCCTAAGCAGCCTAAGGGAAAATAGCTCAACAATCGTTTAACAGCATCGCTTGCTGCCGATCATACTTCGTAGGGGAATAAACAAATTCCTGTTGAAAATACCACTAAATCTATGAAGTGTGACAGAGAAGGGAAACCGCCTTGAGCCTAGCAGCACCAAATGCAACAGTGCCAGAGAGGGAAATATACCTCCCGTCACCCAGTTCAAGGTGCAACAATATAGTCTAGATAATTAAATCTACGGTAAGTTGGTAGAATTATCGTATTTAATTGACAGATGCAACTGTATCATGGATTGCTAGGGGAAGCAAGAGGAGCCAAGTTTCTGGTGCCATGGAGAAACGCCTGGTGTTTAAGACTATTTGAGAGTACGGTGGAAGAGTTAATAGGACGAACGGCATGAGTCTTGAACAGTCTGATGAGATCAAAAGCCGTCTTTTCTCGCAGGCAAGCGCTCTGGTTGAGAAAGCTACAGGCGGAACCAGCAACATGCGTTTAGTGGAAGCGCTGCTTGAAGTCTGTTCATTTTTGGAAGACAGCTCTCGCAATGATGCACCGATCGTTGCAGTAGAGCGGAATGTGATTTTGCCAACTGGAACCTATCACTTAGCGATTCGGCGGTTAAGTTCGAGTATACCAGCGGGTAAATTTCAAATTATCATTACTCGTGAGCTAGCATCGGGGCTAATTTATCCTCAAAATGAGCCGACTCCCTTTCCACCGACACCGGAAGCCGATTAAATCCAAAAATTCCTATGGAGGGCAAATGAGCAGATTGAAGCAACTCAAGTGTTCCGTCCATGTATTCTCGTCACCGCTCTCCCACTGAAATCTAAACCTTTGGCAGGCTTCGCCAACAGCTACTGCGTCTGGCTCTATTACACCTTCCCGCTCAGCTATCGGGACATTAAGAAAATGATGTTGTATCACGCAATTGAAGTGACTTACGAGTCCATTCGGGAATGGTGCCGCAAGTTTGGAGGTTGTGCCGCAAATACTAATCAAAGACGAAAGATTGTTGCCAATCTCATTCCCTTAAGCAATAACTCCAAACATTGCTTCGATAAACTTGGCTTGAGATACACTGTCCCCTTGATTGATTCCACTCACTTGTCCTTTACGCATCATGTTCATTCTTCAATTCCACTCAATGCTCTCCTCGCTGTGGTAAATAACTGGAATTCCACCAGCGGCTTGGTAATGCGCTTGATGTTTCTATGGTCTTGTTTAGCCAGATTATTCAAATATTTTCTCTGCCTAAATTCAGTCTCTTTTCCAATTGTCTCATCTTCTTTGAGAGCCTCCATTGCCACTGGGTAAGCGGCATTCTTGTTCACGTTAATCGCTCGTGGAGTCTGAGTGCGCTGACCCTTGAGTACTTTGCGAAAAAATCTTGCCACTGCTTTGCCATCGCGCGAGCGCACTCAGCATGAAGTCCAGGGTATTCCCCTCTGAATCGACCGCTCGGTACAAATATTGCCACGCTGTGCGATTCGTTTCTACACGAAAGGCTGAAAAGTTAATAAGGTAGGGCTTCTAAGAGATAACCCACTCTGGGTAGAGTTCGCACTTTTA
>NZ_JACXWX010000191.1 GCF_014764505.1 Phormidium tenue FACHB-886 | reverse complement strand
GTAGCCACGATAGGTATAGCTGCAAATAAAGGTGCTCCGTTGGCACTGTTGATTACGACATTTGTAACGGGGTTTTCCAGCACTAGAGCGACCATGCCTGACGATATCATCACTGCCACAGTCTGGACAAACAACGGGTTCTAACACCATGCTGCAATTTCAGAAAAAACATCTCTCTAATTCTCTCTCATTTCAACACGTCTAGAACATTACCCAAAAGGGTACCTCGAAAAATTCATTAAGAAGCATCTTAAATCGAGACTGATGTGAGATCATAGCATTGGGTCAGAATGGAGCAGGGAACAATGAGTCAACCTGGATTTTGGGACTGGGAAGAACGTCAAAGCAAACTGAATCAGAAAAAAGATTTACTGGTAAGGCTCAATATAATTGTTCCCTGGGAAGAGTTCCGATCGACTCTAGAGAAAATACATGATAAACCTCGTAAGAGCAATGCGGGTCGCAAAGCAATTGACGCAGTAGTGCTGTTTAAGTTATTGGTGCTGCAACAGTTGTATAACATTAGCGACGAAGAACTAGAGTATCAGGTGAGCGACCGTCTATCCTTCAGGCAGTTCATGGGCTTTGGCTTAGCCGATGAAGTTCCCGATGCCACAACCGTTTGGCTGTTTCGTAACCAACTGACTGAACAAGGGTTGATTGAGTCACTCTTTGAGCAGTTTGATGGCTATCTCATTGAGCAAGGCTATGCGGCTAAGGGAGGACAGATAGTCGATGCTACTTTGATTCCAGTTCCCAAGCAGCACAACAGTGATAAAGAAAACGAGCAGTTGAAGTAAGGGGAGATTCCTCAAGATTGGCAGGACAAACCGCATCGTCATTCTCAAAAAGATACCGATGCTCGCTGGACAAAGAAGGGGAATCAGAGCTATTTCGGCTTGTATTGACCATACTGGCATTGATGCAGAGTATGGGTTGATTCGTCGCTACACAGTCACTGACGCTTCAGTCCATGATTCTCAGGTGTTAGGACAGCTCCTCGATGACGATAACCAGAGTGATGAGGTTTGGGCAGATAGTGCTTATCGTAGCCAGGAGGTTGAGGAGGTGTTGGAGTGGATGGGCTTTGACAGTCACATTCATGAACGTGCCTATCGCAATCATCCGCTCACTGAGGAACAGAAACAGTCGAATCGAGACAAATCCAACACTCGTGCCAAAGTGGAGCATGTGTTTGGTCGGTGGACGATGCAGATGGGGGGCAAGTTAATCCGTTCGATTGGCTTAGTCCGAGCGAAAGCATCGTTGGGACTGAAGAATTTGACCCGCTATTGAGGATGTTCACCATCTGTTCGGCGAAGGCTTCGGCTTTGGCAGAGTCAAATGGAGTTGTGTTAATGAGCTGGTTTGTCATGGCTAGTTCTTGAGTTCATGTAGGGGTTGATGCCGTTCGTTTCTGCATCTGAACTCAAGGTAACGATCGAACCGTTCTCAAAGCGTTCCTACAGCGTTCTCAAAGCGTTCCTAAGGCAAGACGAATTGTGAACACTGACATAGCAATGGGTAGGGAACATAGGAACAGGACTTCCAGGATAAATTATCCCTTGGGGTAGTAAAGCAGGAAGCGATCGGAGTTTGTAACAGAAATAGAGCTGTGATGTAACGTTTTGCTGACATCGACCGTTGTTTTGTAGCGGTTTCAATCGAATTTGCTATTTTTAGGGTGATTCTACTCAATCAGGAACTCCAGAGAGCTGAAGCGCGATGTCTCTAACCTTACAAATCAGGTTGCTAGGGGAGTTATCGATTGCTTGTGGCGATCGCTCTGTTGCAGGAATCAGCACAGCGCGGTCACAGGCATTGCTGGCTTACCTGATTCTCCATCGTCATTCGCCCCAGCCCCGACAACGGCTTGCATTTCACCTGTGGGAAGATTCCTCCGAAGCACAGGCGAGAACAAATCTTCGCAAAGAACTGAGCTACCTGCGACGAGACTTACCCACAGCCGATCAGTTGCTTTTAATTGACGCAAAAACGCTGCAATGGTCGCCCACTGCTCGATGCACTGCTGATGTCATTGACTTTGAGAACGGATTAAAAGCAGCACAATCTGCCGATTCTGAGACAAAGCGATCGCTGTTAAAACAGGCAATATCCCTTTATCGAGGAGATTTGCTGCCAAGCTGCGAAGACGAATGGATTGTTCCAGAGCGCGAACGCTTTCAGCAGATGCGGGTGAATGCGCTAGAACAACTCATCGATCTGATAAAAGAACAGCAGGACTATCGCACGGCGATCGGTCATGCTCAACAGCTATTACGAATCGATCCGCTCAATGAAGCAACCTACGCTTCGCTCATGCAACTGCATCATCTCAGCGGCGATCGTTCGACTGCGCTGCAACTATACCATCGCTGCATGGCGATGTTACGGGAGGAGCTAGGCGTTGATCCGAGCACGACGACCCGCGATCTGTATCAGCGCATCCTCAACGAAAATGAACTGCTTTCCTTAAACGTGCGCTCTCCTGTCTCCCCAACTCCTCTACCTGCCATTTCGCGCCACGAGCAGGGAGAAACGAACACTGCGTGGGGCGAAGCCATTGATGTTTCTGTGTTTTATGGACGTGAAGCAGAGCGCTCGACCCTAAAAGAGTGGATGATTCACCACCGCTGTCGCTTGATTTTGCTGCTCGGAATGGGCGGCATTGGCAAAACCTCCCTGGCAGTAAAAGTCGCACAGGAAATCCTGGAGTCAGAGAAAGTAAATCACCCGTCTCCTCACCCATCCAGCCACTCCCCTTTCCAATTCCTCATCTGGCGATCGCTCCGCAATGCCCCTCTGCTGGAAACCCTCCTCGCTGAATTAATCCCGTTTCTATCTGAGCAGCAGGACAACAAAGCCGAACTGGGACGGCTAATTCACTGGCTAAAGTCACACCGATGTCTGGTTATTCTGGATAATCTGGAAACCCTTTTTTTGGAGGGAAATCGTGCCGGACAGTATCGCCCTGGCTATGAAAATTATGGAGACTTATTCAAGCTGCTGGGCGAAGTGCAGCATCAGAGCTGTGTACTGCTTACCAGTCGAGAAAAACCTGCCGAAGTTGCCGTTCTGGAAGAAACAGAAGCGGTGCGATCGCTCCAATTAGGAGGAGTCCCAGAGGCAGCGTTTGCCATCCTGGAAGCCAGGCAACTCATTGGCTCTGAGGAGCAAAAACGGCAGTTGTGCCAGCGGTACAGCCATAACCCGCTAGCATTAAAAATTGTCTCTACTTCCATTCAAGATTTATTTGACGGCAGCATCGAAGATTTTTTGGCTGAGGATACGGGCGTTTTTCACGGTTTATATCAACTTCTCGATCAGCAGTGTTTGAGAAGTTCTGTGTTTGAAAAAAGTATCATGTTCTGGCTGGCAATTAATCGGGAGTGGACAAGTCTGTCAGAATTAATGGCAGATTTTGTTCCTCTAACTTCCCGTGCTGATTTGTTGCAGGCTCTTGAATCACTCAGTTGGCGATGTCTTCTGGAGACCGCTTCGCGAACGCTTCTAGAAACTCAGGCAGCAAGCTACACTCAACCTCCGATCGTCATGCAGTACGTGACCGATCGCTTGATTGAGTGGATTTGCGATGAAATTCAAGAAATGGCAAGTGGAGAAGCACAGGTATCTCCTGCGGCAGTGAATTCGGCAACTCCTGCGGCTGCAAAATTAGCCTGTTCCCGCTTGCCGAAACCTTCGTTTGCAATTCCTCTGTTGCACAGTCATGCCCTGCTCAAAGCGCAGGGGAAAGACGACGTTCGGGAAATTCAAATTCGTCAGATTGTGCAGCCCATTTTGCATCAGCTTCAGATCCGGTTAGGCAATCTTAGCCAGGTTGAGAAAACCCTGACCCAGCTCCTGGTAAAACTGCGCCAGAGCGCATCGCAACCCGTGGGATATGCGGCGGGTAATGTGTTGAATCTGCTGATTCAGCTCAAAACTGATTTAACGGGTTACGACCTCTCCTCCCTCGCGCTGTGGCAGGCAGATTTGCGGAATGTGGTGCTGCATCAGGTTAATTTAGCGAACGCGGACCTGTCAAAGACTGTATTTACAGAAACCCTAAGCCTGACGCTATGTGTTGCCTTCAGCCCCGATGGTCAACTACTGGCGACGGGCGATACCAACCGGGAGCTGCGCCTGTGGCGAGTTGCTGATGGCAAAAATCTGTTGATCTGTCAGGGACACCGGAATTGGGTCTGGTCGGTTGCCTTTAGCCCCAATGGTCAATTCCTTGTCACCGGCAGTGACGACAAAACCATCAAGCTCTGGGATGTGCAGACCGGGCAGTGTCTCCAGACCTTGCAGGAGGCTCCCCATCAGGTTTGGTCAGTTGCTTTTAGCCCCGATGGTCAATTTCTTGCCAGCGGCAGCGAATCTTCTGTCGTTAAACTTTGGAATCTGAAAACGGGGGAATGCTGTGCCCGCCTGGAAGGACATACCAATTGGGTGCGATCGGTGGCGTTCAGTCCCAATGGTCAAACTCTTGCCAACGGCAGCGAAGATGGGACAGTGAAGCTATGGGATCTCCAATCTGGCAAATGCAGCAAAACCTTGCAGGGACACCAGGCGGGTGTTTGGTCGGTTGCCTTCAGCCCCGATGGCCAGCGGTTGGCAAGCAGCAGCAGCGATCGCACAATCCGGTTATGGAATGCCCAATCTGGCGATTGTCTGAGAACGCTATCTGGACATACCAACTGGATTCGATCGATCGCCTTTAGCCCGAACGGTCAGGTTTTGGTAAGCGGCAGCGAAGATCAGACGGTGAAGCTGTGGCAGGCAGAGACGGGAGAGAATTTCCAGACGCTGCGGGGGCATAGAAGCTGGGTGCGATCGGTTGCTTTTAGCCCGGATGGTCAAATTCTGGTGAGCGGTGGTGGCGACCATACCGTCCGGTTCTGGCAGCTTCGCAGCGGGCAATGCTGGAGAACGCTTCAGGGATATACCAATCGGGTACGGGCGGTTTGCTTCGCAAATTCTGCAGGAAACGCCTTCAGTCCAGCCGAACCTCTGCTTGCCAGCGGTCACGATGATTACACAATCAAACTCTGGGATAGTCGCACGGGGGATTGTCTGCACACGCTTAGGATCGAGGATTAAATAAGGTGTAATTCTACGTTCTGCATTTGTAAGCTAGAGAAGTAGACAATGAACCGGAAAACCAATGCAACCTTACCTCGCTCCCATTGAAG
>NZ_JACXWX010000190.1 GCF_014764505.1 Phormidium tenue FACHB-886 | reverse complement strand
AGTGATTGTTCGGTCAGATGAGAGCTTGTCAAACGATTGTTCCTTGATTTCTAGCAAACCCAAGTATATTTTAGTAGTTTGGGTAAACTCTTTGCCAAAAATCTCCTAAGATCTGCTTGGATCAAATCACTTCCGCGCAGGCGGTCGCGATTTATTAGTTTGGCAGTGAGAAACCATTCAGAACGGTCAGTGGAACGGTCATTGCACTCAAACATGAAGTTCAAATAATAAGGTATTAATCAAGAAGTTTCAGCCAATAGTTCAGCTACAACAACAGGCTGTATTCCTAGCCTAAAAGATAAAGTTTACAAGAAGTTTTCAAGCTTGAATGGCAAGAGAAAAAAGTAGTCTTCGCTAAGACCACCATCAAAATCAAAGGACAGAACCTAATGCGGCACTGCCAGAAACTATAGATTTGCGGTAAGTGAAGAATTTGAACAATCACGTGAAGCAGGACTATCAATTCATTCTGAAGCGGGTTTGTTCAGCACTGCATGATAGATCGGGGATTTCAGTCGATGAACCTGTTTAAAGAATAAGTTCAAGGCGTTAAAAGTAATGATTTGTCCTAAGCAGAATTGATACCTTTAAGTCTTGGAGTCGTAGCTTGCAATACAACTCCTTAATGCAATATCTAAATGAGCAAAAATCTTATCTTGTTTGAAATACTTTCATTGATGGTTGCAATTTTCTAGTAGAATACGTCCAAGCAACTCACATACTACCGGAAGCGCTACTTGGTTAACACATCAACTCTGTAAAAGCCTCGCTGTGAGGCTTCTCTGGAGAAACTGTTCACTATAACCCGCTCCCGTTAGTACTACCCGCAAGTAAACATGGTTATAGCAGAATCATGGTAAACTCGCGAACTTAGGAGTTTCAGACAAACTTAATCGATGTGGTAACGAATCAACGTTCTAATTTCATCAGAGGATAAGTTGAACTCCCGGGCGATCGCCCGTTCCACGTCAGCAAATTCTGTGACTGGGTACTCAAATTGCAGCTCTTTGAGGTCTGAGCCTCCCGTTTGAATCGTTACTTCTGTTACGCCACCACCACGGTTAACTTCTGCATAGATCGACAGAATTGTTAGGGTCAGGTCGAGGCTAACTTGCTGTTGCTGTTCAGCATCAAGTTGAGTCGTTGTGGTGTAAGTCTCGCTCAGCACTTGACTGTTAAGCCATTGAGACCCCGCCCAAATTCCAACAGCAACTAAAGGTAAAGATAACCAGGATTCTAAGCCGAATTGTGAAAAACGAGTGAGCCAGCGAAATTTAGTCATAGACAATCAAATTAGAACCTAAATGGCTACTGCATACTGAATTGTATCCCCTTACTTATGAAAATTCTATTTGTCGAAGATGATCTAATCCAACTCGAAGCTCTGTCTGCTGCCTTAACGAAGGCCGGACATGTAGTAGATAGCGTTCTGGATGGTGAAACGGCGCAATGGTTGATACAGGAGCGAGAGTATGATGTTTTGATTCTTGATTGGATGTTACCAGCCGTTAGTGGTATTGAGTTATGCCAGCAATATCGACAGTGTTGCAAAACCGCTCCAGTGTTATTTCTCACGGCAAAGGACGCTATTCTCGATAAAGTCAGTGGACTGGATGCCGGAGCAGATGACTACTTAGTCAAACCTGTGAATTTGATGGAATTGCTAGCCCGAGTGCGTGCCTTAGGACGACGATCGCCCCTATGGCAAGGGGATGTCTTGCAGCTTGACGATCTAGAGCTACATTCCCATAGGCTGACAATTCAACGACAGGGTAGAGAGGTTCAGCTATCGGCACGAGAATTTCAGTTAATGGAATATTTGATGCGTCATCCCCGTCAAGTATTGTCCCGTGACCAGATTGAGCAAGCATTATGGGAGTGGAATACTCAACCAGAGAGCAAAGCAGTTGCCACTTTAGTCCATCGGCTACGACAACGGTTGCAGACGGTCAATTCTGAAGAATGGCTGCAAACTGTATATGGTATGGGTTATCGGCTGGCTCCTCCTGAAGTGGTTTAATCACTATGTTTAACCGCAGTCGTCGCAATTTAGCCCATTGGTTTACACTCTCGATGGGGAGCATTCTCTTGGTGTTTACTGCATTACTGTATCTGCGGGAAGCTCGCGATCGCCTCCGCTTCTTTGATCAGGCTCTCTATAATACCTGTCGAGTCATGGCATCAGGCGTCCAAGAAACGGGACATCAAAACCAAGAGGAAATTGACTTGGAAAATGTGCCACTGTTGGGTAGTGATGCCATTTTATTGAATACAAACTTGGTGTTTGCCCGTTGGTATACCCCAGAGAAGCAATTGATGCAATTTGTCGGATCGATTCCTCCATTGCAGTTGACAGGCGAAATTGGGTTTGAAACCATTCGAGGGGAGCAGTTCAATCTTCCAGGCACACAATTGCGTCAACTGACATTGCCGGTTTATCAAGAAGGACGACTGTTGGGGTATCTTCAAGTTGCCGAGTCATTGGCTCCTGTTGAAGCACCGCTGCGGCAACTCCAACTATTTCTAGTAGTCGGTGTTCCCTGCACGTTAGCCGCTATTACATTAGCAGGTTGGTTGTTAGGTGGTGCGGCGATGCAGCCAATTCGTCAATCTTATCAACAATTGCAGCAATTTACAGCAGATGCATCGCACGAGTTGCGAGCACCTTTAGCGGGTATTGTCAGCAATGCTCAGGTGGGCTTGATGGAGCCGATCGATCCTCAAGAGCAAACAACGCGACTCAAAACGATTTCAGCAGTCGCAGAATCAATGGGATTTCTAGTCAATCATTTGCTGTTTCTAGCCCGGCACGAAGGAGCATTACCCGTCGAAGCGCTTCAGTCCGTCAACTTAGCTAGCCTGTTGCAACCTGTGATTGCAGAGTATGATCAGCAAGCAAAGAGTAAGGGATTGAAATTTGTTGCTCATTTGCCCGATCGCCCCCTGATGTTAAAGGCAGAACCGGATTTGCTGCGGCAAGCGGTTGTCAATCTCCTCAGCAATGCCTGTCGCTACACACCACTTGATGGTACTGTTGAGCTTTATGTTGCATCTCAATTGCGCTGGGCAGTGATTCGAGTTAAAGACACGGGAATCGGCATTACCGAAGCGGATCTCCCTCGGATTTTCGATCGGTTCTATCGGGCAGATAAGGTGCGCTCCCGACAAACAGGAGGGTTTGGCTTGGGGCTGGCGATTGCTCGTCAAATTATTGAGGTTCATGGCGGGCACATCACCGTTACCAGTCAGGTGGAACAGGGTTCTACCTTTGAAATCCGGCTTCCTTTGACTACTCATCTCCATTGAAACCTTCCTGTTACTTTTATCTGGCAATCTAGAGAGCAAGCACAGAGACAACATTCCAGGTAGGAGGTTAATTCTGATGAAATGCATGCTTGGAGCAGGAGTTGCACTTGCCACCGTTCTAATCATTCCGTCCGTTGTTGCCCCTCAAACTACGGTTCCAGACCTGCAAAGCACTAACAGTACATCTATTGCTGTAGAAATCGTTCGCATCTACAGTGAAGATTTTATTCTGGATGATGGGACTGGTCAGATTTTGGTGGAAGCAGAGCGTTGCCCATTACACCAAGCTAATCTTCAGGAAGGTGAGCGAGTCACTGTTACTGGCACCTACGGTGATGACAATAGTTTCAATGCCATTACTATTCATAGGAGGAAATAGTGAACACATTACTGGGCTGCATAAGCAACATGTTTTTCACGGAAGAAGCACCGTATAACATCCGGTCGCCGTTGCCGACGCCGTAAATGCTGCCGAACATTCTCCATCATCTCTCGATTCGTTTTCGCTCGTTTGCACCCCACTGCATTCACCTTCACATCATGGTTGAGCAACTCATCAAGGTTGAGTTCTGGGCTATAGGAGGGTAACAAAAGCATCTGAATCCGCTCGGCATCTTGCTCTAGCCTGCATTATTCATAAGGGGGAGCAACAGAGGACAAATGAACTGAAGTAAAGTATGCAGATGAGAACTATGGAGCCTTACAAAAATAAGTTGCGTAACTTTTCCCTTCTCCCAGTGATGGAATCGCTAGGCTAGATGGAGTGGTGTTCTAGTTGCGACATGATTCCTGATTCAGTTGTCAAGCAAATCGAGAACAAGTATCAACACCTCAGACCGTTCTTGAATGAGCGTAGCCGCCGGTTATGGGCAGCAACAGAAGCAGAGGCTTTGGGGTACGGTGGTATCCTTGCCCTCCATCGTGCGACTGGATTGAGCCAGAATACGATTCATGCAGAACTGAAAGAATTGAGAGGGGAATCCACCGACTTACCTACTCCTGAACGAATTTGCCAAGCTGGAGGTGGGCGCAAACGAGTCGAAGAGCGAGAACCTCTGATTTTAGAAGCGTTGGACAGTTTAGTAGACCCCACAAGTCGGGGAGAACCTCAATGTCCGTTGCGCTGGACATGCAAGAGTGTCAATCAACTGGCAGATACTTTGCAGAAGCAAGGGTATCGCGTTTGTGCCATGACCCGAAACTGTCAGGTCTGGGTACTCAAATCGCGGCTTTTTTGCACATTTCTATCATTACAACCTTTCTCTCTTTTATCTTTAATTAGATGGCTCGAAAGAGTTCTTGCAATTTATTCACTCGTTTAACAAATTGTTCTCGTTGCTTAGACAGAGACACTAACTCTGCCATTCTCGTTCCGGGTCGCAAAAACTGCTTCACTTCATCAAACGCCTGACAAAATCGTTTCGCACTCTCAACCGCCCCAAAGCCTAAAGTTGGATAGTAGCCCTGCTTAATGCCGCGATGGCTCTGTTCGATCGGATTTCCCAAACAACCCCTCACTTCATGCTCAACATCCGTTCTCAATTCCTCATCAATCGCTCTGGGATACGAACTCAGCCCATCTGTCACCACTCGTTGCGGTGTTTGTTCCGCCACCTCATGCGCTTGGGCAAAAAACGCTTTTGCTGCTTCCATATCTCGCTTTTCGCTCAACCTCACATCCACCAGATTGCCATCCTCATCGATCCCTCGATACAGATAGCACCATGTCCCTTTCACACGGATGTACCTCTCGTCCACAAACCAAATCTTGCCAAGCTTGCCTTTGCGTTTCGCTCTTAACTGCTCGGCAAATATTGGAGCAAAGCGCTCTTCCCAATCGCGCACCGTCTCATGCGGGTTCTGTCGCAAGAATTTCTAATGATGAATGATCTACATCATTCACATTGCTCTATGCAACAATTCCAAAGCTTGATTCAATAAATCTGGCTTGAGATACACTATC
>NZ_JACXWX010000019.1 GCF_014764505.1 Phormidium tenue FACHB-886 | reverse complement strand
CCCTATGGCAGCCGCATCTTTCAAATCGACTTTGATTTCATTGATCATGAGCTGCTGATTCAAACCAGCGAAGGGGCAAGACGAGCGATCGCCCTTTACCCTCGCTCTGTTGCTGATTTTTATCAGACTGTGATGGAAACTCTGAGAGAATTAGATCTTCACATCACAATTAACACCAAACCAAATGAAGTCCCCAATCCAATTCGATTTGAGCAGGATGAAACCCATGCTGCTTATGATGCGGATTATGCCAATCGATGCTGGCGAGTGCTGCTACAGTCCGATCGAGTCTTTCGAGAATTTCGCTCCCATTTTTCCGGCAAGGTTAGCCCGGTTCATTTTTTCTGGGGGAGTTTTGATTTAGCAGTGACTCGCTTTTCGGGGCGATCGGCTCCTGAGCATCCGGGAGGGGTGCCAAATTTACCGGATGCAGTGGCGCAGGAAGCCTATTCTCAGGAAGTTAGTAGTGCCGGATTTTGGCCCGGAGCCGGATTATCATACCCAGCGTTTTATTCCTATGCGTACCCAGAACCCGATGGGTTTAAGCAGGCTGAGGTTCGCCCTGATGCTGCATTTTACAATAAAGAATTGGGTGAATTTATTTTGCCCTATGACGCTGTCCGTGAGGCAGAATCACCGGATCAGATGTTGTTAGAGTTCTTGCAAAGCACCTACGAAGCTGCCGCCAGGTTAGGCAACTGGAATCAAAAGGAACTTCAGCAGTTGACGTTTAAGTCGCAACTGCATTCCTAAATTGACATTTAACTCTCGGCACCTTCCTCAGTACCGGACACTTTGCCCTGGAAGAGTGTGGAGATGCCTTTTTAGTCACCACGATCATCACATCTTTAGGAGCTGTTATGAATCCTGCCAGCGCCCAGGACAGTAAACCGACCATCGTCCTGGTTCACGGTGCCTTTGCTGAGTCTTCTAGTTGGAATGGTGTATTGTCTCAACTGATTCCCAAGGGATACCCGACGGTTGCTGTCGCCAATCCCCTGCGCGGAGTCAAAAGCGATGCCGATTATGTCGCCAGCGTTCTCCAGGATATTGAAGGTTCCATTGTGCTCGTAGGACACTCCTACGGGGGTGCAGTGATTACGAATGCAGTCAAGGACAACGAAAACGTGAAGGCGTTAGTCTACGTTGCGGCTTTTGCTCCTGATGTGGGCGAAACCGCTGTTGAACTCTCAGGACGTTATTCAGGCAGCACACTTGGTCCGACCCTCGCGCCCCCCGTTGACCTACCAGATGGTGGCAAAGACCTCTACATCCAACAGGACAAATTCCACGCCCAGTTTGCCGCCGATGTGCCCGTGTAAAACGCAGCAAAGAATGTGATCACAATTCTAACTGCGTTTGTGATCACATTCTTTGCTGCGTTTTACAAGTTTCACAAATGCCTAAAAGATATTTCAGTTAGGTCTTGGATTGAACTCCTTGAAGCGCTTCTAGCCTTGATTTCGTTGATGGCTCAGGCGGGATTTGAACCTGCGACCTTGGGCTTATGAGTCCCCTGCTCTAACCACTGAGCTACTGAGCCGTTTATGACAAGTGGAATTGTCACCTTTATTAAGATATCACAATTGGAGCGACGATCGCCAAATTTTTTGCAACTCACCAGGACGATTAGCGATCGAGCCAGAGCGAGCGGATAGGTAGCCCTTTGCCCTCATTCCACTGCTCTACAGAAAGGCTAGGGATTGTCGAACTGGCGCGTCAAGGCTTTGGCGACCACCTGTTGAGGGTTACCCCAAATTACTGTTTCCTGCTTGTAGATTGCGATACCCGGTTTTGCACCCTTGGGTTTGAAGACGAACTTGGGTTCTGTATAAATAACAGGGACTCGATCGCTTTGGCGGGCACGGCTATAGTAGGCAGCCAAATCAGCAGTGAACTGCAAATCCGCTTCATCGGGAACAGCACCCGGGTCAAGACGTAGCAGCACATGGCTACCCGGAATTTCCTGGGTATGAAACCAGAGATCATAATCGTTCGCAAGTCGGAAGGTTAGTTGATCGTTCTGGCGATTGTTGCGTCCGATCAGTACCTCATAGCCATTAGGAGCACGGTAGCGCAAGTAGTTCGTGGTTTCGGCAGTGCTGCGGTAGCGTTGCTCAGGGTCTTCCATATAGCCCTGTTGAATTAACTCTTCGCGGATTTCCATCAACGCAGCCAAGTCATCCCGATCGCCATACTGCTCTACTTGAGCGATCGCGACTTCAACTTGCTCCAAGTACAGAATTTCGGCTTGAACTTCTGCAAGCAATGGTTCTAGAGCATTGCGCGATCGCTTGAGTTTTTGATGCCGTTTATAAAGCGCTTGGGCGTTTTGCACAGCATTCTTTTCAGGATCAAGCGGAATGTTGACCGGTTCGCTAGTGGCAAAATCAAGCAGCGCAATTTGCTTCATGCCGGGTTGCCATTCATGCAGGTATGCCATCAGTAGATCGGCTTGTTCCCGGTAGCGATCGGCTTGATCAGACAATTGCAAGCGCGAACGAAAATCCTCTGCTTTCGCGTAAAGCTTTTTCAGCAGGTTGCTCAGCTTTTGGCTAATTTGATGGCGGAGCTGCGTGAATACCTGCTGATTGAGTTGGTCTGTGTAGTAGCGGTTTAGCAGAGTTTGTACTGTTTTTTCTGGGCGATCGCTGCCCCACCCTAGCACCGTGTAGCCAGTTGTTCGCCAGCCTGGTTGAAACTGCTGTTGCTCCAGCGCAGCCAGCCACGCCTGCCAGCGCTCGAACAAGCGATCCCAATCTGATGCACTGAGGCTTTCTGTCGATTGTTCAGGATCAAGCGCAGCAGATTCAATCATGGACAGCACTAAAGCAGAACTCAAGCCGCGGTAGGGCTTAAGCAAATTGCGACGCAAGGCACCCGGAACTAAGCCAATTCGCTCTTGCCAACGGCTCTGCGGTTCTGTCTGCGTGGGAGCAGGATCCGTGAGGGCGGGTGGCAGCTCGTAGGTTTGCCCGGTCTGGATGGGTCGAACGCTAGACTGTTGGGCGCTGACTTGGTGAGCCGCCGTCACAATCAGATTCTCCTGATTTGCCAGAATGACATTGCTGTAATTGCCCATAATCTCGATATACAAATGCCAAAGTGCCGTATCTCCAGGACGACGGGCAAACTGGAGGTCTACCACCCGCTCCCAGGGGGCGACAGGGGCGATCGCCGTCAGCGCCAGTCCGCCTAGTTGATGCCGTAGCTGCTGGCTAAAAGTGAATGTATCAGGGGTACGAGGTGGCGCATCACCCATGCAAAGTCTTGCCGCTTGGGGATGCCAGGACACAGTGAGCCAGCCACGATGATCAAGGGTACGAAGGGCAAGGGCGATCGTATGACGATCGATTTGATAGACCTGCTCCAGTCTGGCTGGTAGCCAACTGGCTCTCAGTTCAGCGCAAGCTGCGGTCAAGGTTGTGAAGTCTACGGGTTGCACAGGCGGGATAAGAATAAGTAGAAGGAATTTTTAAGTTTAAATTTTTGGTCTTTATATTGCGGCTTTAAGTTAAAATCCTGGAGGTTTAAATTGAGGAATTCCTCTTAAACTTACAATTTAATCTTCAATTACATGGAAATTTGAGGAATATCTGCCTATAGAAGGATAACTATCCTTGTTGGTCCATATTTTTCCAGATACCATGGAATTAATGTGCTTTTGGCTCCGTTTGGCTTCGTGCTCCGCTTTACTATGGATATTAAGCTAATTAACATTGGTTTTGGCAACATCGTCTCTGCTAACCGAGTTATTGCAATTGTCAGTCCGGAATCTGCTCCCATTAAACGAATTATTAGTGATGCTCGCGATCGCAATCAGCTAGTTGATGCTACCTATGGACGGCGAACAAGAGCTGTAATTATTACTGATTCTGGGCATGTCGTACTCTCCGCTATTCAACCTGAAACGGTTGCGAACCGCTTTGTGGTAAGCAAAGATATAGGAGAAGGGTAGCAGCTCCAGGTTTTAAGCTTAGCGAAGTTTTGAACTTGTTTGGGCTACAGTGCTGAACCGCGCTCACCCTGTAAATAATCTGCTAACTAAGATGCATCTCAATGCTTGGGTCGCTGGAGTATACTGATATACATTTCGCAATCGCACGGTGGAATCATGGCTAAAGGCAGGCTAATTGTATTGACCGGACCTAGTGGTGTCGGCAAGGGAACGCTGCTGCGGTTGCTGATGACGCATCACCCAGAGCTGTATTTATCTATCTCAGTAACTACTCGCTCACCTCGTCCTGGTGAAGTGCATGGGCAGCACTACTATTTTGTGACGCGGGACGAATTCGATCGGATGGTGGCAGACGACGAACTGTTAGAGTGGGCAGAATTTGCTGGCAACTGCTACGGCACGCCCCGCCTGCCGGTGGAGTATCAGATTCAGCAGGGGAAGTGGGTCGTTCTAGAAATCGAGTTGGTTGGCGCTCGGCAAATTGAGCAGTCCTTCCCAGAAGCATTTCGAGTTTTCATCATGCCGCCTTCGTTGGCAGAGCTAGAACATCGGCTTCGCAAGCGGGGACACGATTCGGAAGAGTCGATCGCCCAACGGCTCGAGCGGGCAAGGGCTGAAATGCTTGCAGCTAACGAGTTTGATCTTCGAGTCGTCAATGATGACTTGGGCAAAGCACTGGATGCAATTGAACAGGCAATGTTTCCGCCAGTGGGGGCAGCGAGCTGAACGCTAGTCTACTCTGCGAAATGTACGCTGGCGATCGCTATGAAACTCGTAGTCCTTTGTAGGACTACTGAGAATAATGCGGTAGCCCGGTGTAACTGCCATTAGGCAAATTTCGTCTGGACGCGCTGACCCTAAACAGCTATCGTTCCAGTTGACTGCTTCAGCAGATTTTAGAGTAATGTTGGCGGTAGGAACGCCTGTTGTTGTAGAGAGATCTGCTCGCATGGCATTAACCACTTCAGCAGAGGGTTCAGCCGCAGATGGCACAGAAGATGGGCTAGGAGACTGTAATGATTGAGATAGCTCGACAGGCTCAACAACTGGCGGTTTGGACGCAGCCTGCTGAGGCAAGGGAACGGCACTGCAAGCTGCAAGCTGCAGGAGGGCGATCGCAAGTCCGAGCCAGAAAAACTGAAGCATTGCAATGATTGAACTCAGCCACCTCACTGAGCCACTTCTATGATAATTCGCTCTGCCCAGCCTCCAGATGTTGCCAATCTGCTGCCCATGATTGCAAAAATCTGTGCGCTGCATGAAAACTGGGATGCTGCAAAATACGGATTTTTACCACACCCTGAACGACGCTATGAATCCTGGCTCAATCGATTAATTCAAAATCAGCGAGATTTATGCTTGGTAGCTGAAGACAACAATCAATTGATTGGATTCCTGATTGCAACTGTTGAACAAGAAATTCCAATCTATCGGCTTAAACAGTATGCGTTTATTCACGATTTATGGATTGAGGATGAATACCGGCGCGGTGGTATTGCAAAGCAAATGGTGCAACAAGCTATTGCTAATTTTCAACAGCTAGGAATTACTCAAATTCGACTGGATACTGCTCATCCCAACGAAGCAGCCAGACGATTATTCACAGATTGCGGCTTCCGAATCAGCACGATCGAAATGCTAATCGAGTTAAATTAGCTTGTGCTAGTCACTGCCTATGTTTTGATTGGAAATAGACAGAATCTATTCAACCAATCCCAGAGCTGCAAGCGAGAGATGCAAGTTGTCTACAATTACGCAGAGCGAAATTACGGAAACAGCTAATAATTAGCAACTTGTTTTTCTGTCAACAGAATTCAACTTATTCAGTTGGTACATCAACTATTTAGCCAATTGTGAAAGTGGCTCGTCAAACGATGGCAATCTGGGCGGTTGCAAGATTGCTTTTCCGGAATAGACAGGCTCAATTGTTGTAGTGGCATAGGACAGCGTTTACAACTTTGTCTTGGTGATTTTTACTAGGATTTAAGCCCTCAGGGTGAACTACCTCAAAAAATTCCGTGAGTTCTCTAATGTCAAATGTGCTCGTTTAAGCGCTTCGATTCTGCTAACTGGTGAAGTATTTCATCAACAGAAACTCGCTTAAATTGCGCCTCATGCTGTTAGATTCTGGAGTCCCCAAGAGGCAGCTGAACCGTTCACTCATTTAGCCCCATGATGAACACCGTTATGAATGCTCCAAACTCACTAACAACCAATAACCCATCCGTAGAACGTCATTTCAATTCACATACTTCTCTAAAAACACCCATGGAGACGATCGTGAAAAAATCTCCAGCTCATTCATCTACCGCTTCTCCACTGCCTCATCAAAATCCAGCTAGTCAAAATTCACCCAGCCAAAATCCAGCTAGTCAAAATCCAGCTAGTCAAAATTCACCCAGCCAAAATCCAGCTCAAAAGCTCACTAATAATCCAATCCTGCTGCAAGGGGTAGTGGAGTGTTTGCCAGATGGCATAATGATTGTCACTGACAACGGTGAACTAACCTACGATAATAGCTGCGCTCGGCAAATTTGCCATACCCTACGCACCGATACATCTTGCGCCGACCCAACAGCACCAGTTCCATCGCAGATCTGGTTCTGCTGTCAAGCCTTGATTGAAAGCCGCAGCCAATATCAGCAGTCTGTCATCATTGAAGACGAAATTTACACTGAAACTTCTACAATCCGGATTCGAGTGCGCTGGCTAGACCCGGATGATCCACAGCAACCGTTGCTATTGGTCACGTTGGAAGATCAGCAGCAGTCTGCTCAGTACCGTGCTTACACTGAAGCCTATCGCTATCGTTTAACTGAACGAGAAACTGAAGTATGGCTGCTAAAACGGGCAGGGCTAACTTATAAGGCGATCGCTGCTAAGCTCTATATCGCCGAAGACACTGTTAAAAAGCACATCAAAAATATTCATGCTCGTCGGGATGCTGTGCAATGGGCAAACGGCTAGGCAAGTTGGATTGCTGCCACATCTGATGACCTTATCTCTTTTTCCTTTAAGGGCGGTATTGAGTGTTTTTCGAGCGTCGTGCGGCATACGGCTCTCGAAAAACAGGCTACCCTAACCCTTGTGACAAGCGCAATTCAGTAGAATCCAGCGCCCAACACTTTAGGTATTGCCCTAGTCATTGCTATCTAAATGTGCGACAGTAAAGATTAAAGCGTGCGACTACAAGCTATTTCTGAGGTTTGTTGCTTAATCCGGAACTATCTTTCTGATTACAACAACTTTGTATTTTATCTTTCCCTGTCTGCTGACTGTCGAACTCCATCCTTCGCCATCAAGGTGTTTCTACACTGTTATTTACTTTGCTGAAGTATTTACTTTGCTGAAGGTGAATTTTGTCGCTTTAGCACTTATCTTCAGGTGGAGAGTTTTAAGTTTGGAAGCTGCTAAGTTTTGAGTGGGTGCTGCTCCAGTTCCAAGCGATCTGGATTTTCGTCCTCTTACCCTGCTAAGCCATGAAAGAATTGGTTAAGGATGCCGCGATCGATTTGGCAAATCTGCTGACGCGTTTCAGCTTCGATCTTGATGGGTTGAAGCCTGAGCAGCTTGTGGGATACTGGCTGTCTCGCTATCCCACTCAGTGGGTACAGCTTGCCTTAGTAGAAGCACTGTATCAAGGGCGCTACAAAGCCCGCTCAATTGAACAAATCTTGGCGCTGTGGCGACGCAGAGGGCATCCACTCTATCACTTCAATCATGAGTTTGAGCGAATTGTGCGGGGTCGTTTCTCACGGCATCTGCTGATGCAACCTCCGACACGGATCAAGCAAGCTCCTCCAGCCCAGCCTAAGGCAGCAGTTGCGCCACCCCTTAGCCAGTCGTCTGTGGCGCCGTTCAACTCTGAACCTCTGACGGAGTCGGAATTAGAGCCGGCAGACACTGAGCTACAGCCAGAAGAAGAAGACAATTTGCAGTTAGAAGATGAGCTACAGTCGTTGCCCGACCAGCTACAGCTGCTATCTTCAGCCGAGTCGCTCGCGTTTCTAGAACAGCAACCTTTGGAGAACAGCGCTGCTCCGACTGCCAAAGAGCTACCGATCCAAGCCTTTAAGCCTGTAGTGGTTTTCCAGTCAGAAACAATCAGCAAAATGAAGGAACTGGCGCTGGCGGCTAATCGATCGCCTGTAGAGCAGATCGATCAATTTGTTCCCACCGCTGCACCTTCTGACTTCTACAGCAAATTGAGAGCAGTGGCAACACAAACGGCAGGCGATCAGTAGAGTTTAGGCGATGAAGCACCCTTCTGCAGGTGTGCAGCACTCTAAGGAATTTATTTAAGGAACGGGAATTTAAAAAGCGCAAGAACTGAATAGGAGAAGTCGGCTTAGCCAACTTCTCCTATTCAGTTCTTTTAAGTTAATTAATCCACAATCCTAAGAGCCAACCGTCACCAAAGCTTGCTTAAATTCATTTGGGCTGGCATAAGTTTCAAATAGCTCATCGATACCTGCCATATCAAATAGCATCCGGGCTTGCCCCCGCAGCCCACACAGCGCCAGCCTGCCTCCTGTATTTTGCATGGCTTTATGAGCTTTCACCAGCGTGCCCAAACCCATACTGTCCATAAATGTGACTTGGCTGAAGTCTATAAGCAGCGCTTTGTTACCCTGAGCAAGGTTGAAATTAATCCAGCTTAGTAGGGTGACAGAATTATCGACGCTGAGAATGCGCGTTGGCTGAAAGATAACGATGGTAGATTCGCTTAACATGGACTGTGGGTTCACATTCGGGATTAGCAGTTCTCTGTTCCAGTGTTCCCAAGATCTTTCAGGATAAAACAAGACACTGCTGCAAGTGCTCCCTTGCCTAAACTCTCTCTCCTAGTAGGGGTGAATCACGGCAGCATACGTAAGCGATCGGCTCTGCCTACTGTCGTTAAACTCACTGTTAAACCCGCAGCGCCACCATCTTCTGAACCGCTTCCACAATCTGCTGAGGCTGCACGATCGTTAGATTTTCCAACGCGCCGTTGTAGGGGGTTGGGATGTCTTGAGAGGCAAGACGCAGCACCGGTGCATCGAGTTCGTCAAACAAACGATCGTTGATTGAAGCAGACAGCTCAGCTCCAATTCCGCCCGATCGCATGCATTCTTCTACGATGATGACGCGGTGGGTTTTGCGAATGGAAGCACCGATCGTCTCAAAATCCAGCGGCTTCAAAGAAATCAGGTCAATTATCTCGGGATCGTAGCCCTGCTTCTCCAGCGTTTTGACGGCAGTGGTGCAATGATGCCGCATACGGGAGTAGGTGAGGATCGTTACATCTTTGCCCTGCCGGACTATTTCGGCTTTATCGAGCGGCAGCACATACTCTTCAGTAGGCAGGTCTTCTTTGAGGTTATAAAGCAGCACGTGCTCAAAAAACAGCACTGGGTTGTCATCGCGGATAGCGGCTTTTAGCAAGCCTTTGGCATTGTAGGGTGTTGAGCAAGCAACCAGCTTTAAGCCCGGAACGCCCTGGAAGTAAGCCTCTAGGCGCTGAGAGTGTTCTGCGCCTAGCTGTCTACCCACCCCGCCCGGGCCACGAATCACCATGGGGATTTTATAGTTGCCACCAGAGGTATAGCGCAGCATCCCGGCGTTGTTGGCGATCTGGTTGAACGCCAACAGCAGGAAGCCCATATTCATTCCTTCAATAATCGGGCGTAGCCCAGTCATGGCAGCACCAACTGCCATACCCGTAAAGCTGTTTTCGGCGATCGGTGTATCCAAGACGCGCAGGTCGCCGTACTTCTTGTAGAGGTCTTTTGTGACCTTGTATGACCCGCCATAGTGCCCTACGTCTTCTCCCAGCACTAAAACGGAGGGGTCTCGCGCCATCTCTTCGTCAATTGCTTCACGAAGGGCATTAAAAAGGAGGGTTTCTGCCATGAGGGGAGGGGGAAGGGTGAATATACTGAGTGATTTGCTTTAGGATCTTATCAAGTCCGGGGAAGATTCATAAAGGTATTTTTGCTTATCCGGTCACCTTGTGCTGCTAGTTTAATAGTTTAATAAAGCACCAGTTTACTCTACTGACGGAATCGATGCTGCTCAGAGTAGGCTAAAAGCCTGAAAGTGTAGCGGTTGAGATTGATTGGATCGATAGGTTAAGCGAGGATAGTAGTCTATTTGG
Source organism: Phormidium tenue FACHB-886 (assembly GCF_014764505.1). GTDB lineage: Bacteria > Cyanobacteriota > Cyanobacteriia > Elainellales > Elainellaceae > FACHB-886. The sequence continues at coordinate 94,046 of NZ_JACXWX010000019.1, read as the reverse complement.
TGTGGGCAGTGGGTATATGAAGTTTAATATGCAGTCGGTAGCGTTGCGGCTAGTGGCGGTCGGGTTTTCAGCATTGATGCTGGTGCTGGTAGTAGGTGGCATTCAGGCGATCACTAGGGTTAATTTGATTGATATTCCTCCTGTCTCCGCACAGGCTGAAGATAGACCTGCACAGAGGGAGTTGGCGTTTCCACCCTTGCCCGATCTACAGGAGTTTCCTGACCCTCTGATTACGGAGTGGCGTCAGATTCCCTATCCAACGGCATCTTCATCGCGAGTGCAGACTGCCATTACAACAAGCGGCATAAATGCACCTCGTCAAGAGATCGCCTGGGCAGATCCTAGCAACTATGGCGATCGCTTCGTCAAAGACATCAACGGGCGTGCGGTCCACAACGACCCGCTGGTCGTCCTACATGAAACTGTGTGGTCTGCCGATAGCGCCCTTAACACCTTTCAAACCCCCCATCCCAATGAGGACGATCAAGTGAGTTACCACAGTTTAATCCGGCGGGATGGCACGGTGATTTATGTCGTCCCACCAGAAAAACGAGCTTTTGGTGCGGGTAATTCTGCTTTTAAAGGAAAGAACGGCGTGGAAGCTGTAAAGACACATCGTCTCTATCCACCTTCAGTAAACAATTTTGCTTACCACATCTCCTTGGAGTCGCCGTCTGACGGCAGCAACAGCAGTAGCACACACAGCGGCTACACCGATGAACAGTATCGATCGTTAGCGTGGCTGGTTGCCCAAACCCAAATTCCCGACGAGCGAGTGGTGACGCATCGAGGAGTGGATCGATCTGGTTCTCGAATTGATCCAAGAAGCTTTGACGGGCGTAAGTTTTATGATTTGCTGCACCAATATCCTCGACCGGGCTTGGCAAGTCGATAGCCTAGCTCTGTAGTCTGCTGCAGTTAATTTGTTGCCTTTAGAAGTTATTAAGACTTTAAAGTTACTTTACAAGGTCTAATGTCGCATCGGCATCTTTTCGCAAAATGCTCCTGTAGGCGAGGAGAGTAGCTGCGATCCCTCTTAAGGTAGACGCCTCCTTTATTAAGTTTGACTACATTCCTAAGAATTAGAGCTTGCGCAATCCCTACAAAAGGAGTTGTTGGAAGCCAGGTGAAAGCTGAATTGATTAGGATGGCTTAACGACACAATGAGTGAAGATGTAGCGAATCGAGAGGTTCAAACCTGGATTGCCAGTAGTATTGCGCTTGAGGGAGAGCTGCAGCACCAGCAGCAAAAGCTTAGACAGGCGCTTCAGCAAAGCGAGAACTTGCATTTTGCCGATCTGTTTAGGGTTGCCGCTAAAAATTCAGCCCAGCTTGAAGCAGAGCTAAAACATTTGACAGAGCAGAACCAGTCTCTGAAACAGGAATTGTGTGCTGCTAACAGATTGCTGAGTGAGTACCGCCAAGAGTTGGACTGTACTAACCAAGAGCTAAATGAGGCACTAAATACAGGCTCGCTTTCGCTAACAAGTGCAAGACAGCTTGCCAAAAGCTTGCTAGATCGAGAGGAATCGACGAAAGACGCTTTAGCAGCGATACTGAGTGCAGTTTACAGAACACCTGTTAAACCCTGGGAAATGCAGCCTATAGCACCCATCACCCAGGTTCCCTTGCAGGATAGAAGCAAATCTGCTGTAAAATCATCTGCCTTAAGCAACGAAGCTGCTCAATACAAAGAGCATTATGAAAGTCTTACAGCAAAGTTTGCTGCCTTGAAAGCCCAACTCGTAAGGCTAGAGGCGGAATTATCTAAGGGCGCTGCTGGTTCTTCCCAAAAACGCAGGTCAGCTACTCGTTCTGAGAATTAACAGTCTGAGAGCCACCAGAGTACCTGAAGCATAATCAAGAGTTCGAATTTAGACGAGCAAGCGATCGTTGATTCTCTTGGGCACCTTGTGCCGGAATCTACAGGTTAAATTTCTAGCCCAGCAAGCAGTGCCCTAAATCTACAAACTTACTGACGCCGAGAAACAACCAGCCAGCCCAACGTCATCACAAACAAAGCAGCATGCAGCAGCACAAAACTGAGTTCTGGCAACCCAGTCCACAGCCACGCTAACCCTAGCTGATAAGAATTTGCTGCGATCGTTAACACACCAACGTAAAGAAGCAGAGCAACGCCGATCCCAATAGGGATACGCAATGCATCCTTTCGCAGAAGCGAAATTAGCCCTAGAAGGGCAAGAAACGGAAATATGATGAAGTAGATCATAAACCAATAGCCGATGCGATCGGGATTGGCAGGAAACAGGAACCAACTGAGATATAAAAATCCGTTGGCTCCCATTCCCGAGAAGATTAATGCATAAAGGGATTGTCTAGTCATCACCCGGGTCTAGGGTCTTGCTGTCAACGGCTAGACTCTAGCTTTCAAACTTACAGGTGCGGTGATCGGCTGTGCCAGTCAGTCGCCTGTTCGTAGGCGTAGGCAGCTTGCAGTACTAAGTCTTCGCGCAGCACGTTGCCAATAATTTGCAAGCCGATCGGCAAGCCTTTGTCATCGAAGCCGCAAGGCAGGCTTAATCCGGGTAGACCTGCTAGATTAGCCGGAATGGTCATTAAATCGAGCAAATACATACCCAGCGGATCGTTTGTCTTTTCCCCTGCTTTAAAGGCGGTGGTGGGTGCAGTTGGACAAACTAGCACATCGACTTGGGCAAAGGCTTTCTCAAAGTCTTGCTTGATCAGGGTTCGCACTTTTTGCGCCTTCAGGTAGTAGGCATCGTAGTAGCCAGCAGACAGCGCATAGGTGCCGATCATAATCCGCCGTTTGACCTCGGCTCCAAACCCTTGAGCGCGGGTCTTGGTGTACATGTCCATCAAGTTATCCGCGTTTTCGATGCGAGCGCCATACTTAACGCCGTCATACCGCGCCAAGTTTGCAGAAGCCTCTGAGGGGGCGATGATGTAGTAGGCAGCGATGCCCGCCCGAAACTGAGGGCAAGAGATTTCCTGGATCTCGGCGCCCAGCGCTTTGAATTGGGCGATCGCTTCCTGCACGGCTTTTTCCACCTGCGGATCAAGCCCTTCGCCAAACGTTTCTTTGATCACGCCAACCCGAAACTTTTTCTTGCCGACTAACTCCGGCTTGAGCAAGCTAGGGTAGTCGGGAATCTCTACTTTCAGGCTGGTAGAATCTTTGGGGTCGTGTCCGGCAATTTCTTTGAGCAAAATGGCAGCATCTTCGACCGATCGCCCAAATGGACCGATTTGATCCAGCGAGGAGGCAAACGCCACCAGCCCGTAGCGGGACACCAGCCCGTAGGTTGGCTTCATGCCGACAATGCCACACAGCGAAGCAGGCTGCCGAATAGAACCGCCCGTATCTGAACCTAGCGCTACCGTACACTCGCCTGCTGCCACGGCTGCCGCTGAACCACCCGACGAGCCACCCGGCACACGCTCCAGATCCCAGGGGTTTGCCGTAGGCTGAAAAGCAGAATTCTCGGTGGAGCCACCCATCGCAAACTCATCTAGATTGGTTTTGCCCACCATCACGGCTCCGGCAGCAGCTAGCTTGCCAGTAACCGTCGACTCATACGGCGGCACAAAGTTCTCCAAAATGCGGGAGGCACAGGTGGTAGGGATGCCTTTCGTGCAAAGGTTGTCTTTAATGCCGATCGGAATGCCCGCCAGCAGCCCAACCTCTTCACCTGCAGCAATTTTGGCATCCACCTGTTGTGCCTGCTCAAGGGCGCGATCGCCAGTCACCTGCAAGAAGCTGTGAATTTTCGGTTCGACGGCTTGAATGCGATCGAGCGCAGCTTGAGCCAATTCAACTGCCGATCGCTGTTTGGTAATGAGCTGAGTATGCAACTCGCGGATGGATGCCATGCAATGTCCTCGTGCGTAAGCAAATCTGAAAGATTAAGGAAATACTAACCAATCTGTTAGTGTACCGAGAATTGTGAACTGGTGGCAGAGGATCGATCTTGGAGCCGAGGAGCGATTTGAGTCTAGTTCAGGTCGTACAGGAATGCAACAGCTCATAGTGAGCAGGCGGATAAAACCCTCCTTGCTGTGCCCGTTGGCTTTCTTGCTCAGCGCGTTGGGCAATCTCCATGTAGTTTAGGAACCGCTGGCTATCAGGGCAAATAATTTGCAGCTCTAGAGCAGCAGAATCAAACCGGATACCTAAACGAAGACTGACCCAGCGATCGATTGGAGCAATGAAATTTGAGTTCCATCTACTCTCAGCCAACCGCTTAAGTTGTTTTATCTGGGTTATAGCGGTAGTATTCTTCAACGCCGTAGCGATGCTATAGCGATTGTAGAGAGCAAGCTTTTATTCATTTCCGTCTGGGTGTTACCCGGCGACAGAATCTCGAAAACGACCTGCGGCACCAGATTGCCTTCCTACCATTGCCGGTAGGAGCCCCGCTTGCCTCTGGGTTTGCCGATCGCTACCATTACAGCAAGCGCAGTGCGAACTTTAGGCTCTCCCTCCGGGATATCAAAGTAGATGGGATGCTAAAGTAGATCGCCTGCTACGAACATTTGTGGAGCGTCTGCAAACAGCCGCTCTAAGTTTTGCTGAATTAACATGATCCAGCAAAATTGTTCCGTGTTGTCTGCAATCGGCTGTCTCTGTGCGGCTAGAGAATTCCTGCTGCAGACTAGGGTTGAGCGACCATAAGTGCAACCTGAAACGCAGCTCGCTTTAGGCTTTAGATTTTAGACTTTAGTATTTTAGGCTTTAGTGTAGAGTCTCCCTTAGCAAGAGAAAATTGATCGCTCTACTTGCTAAATTTCTGGCAAAATAGTACATAGATACTTGATTCTGAGATATCCTAAAAGCCTAATCTTGCGGCAGCAGTGCCACAATTTGATCAACGAACTGTTGGTGATCTACCACAGGCTTTGAGATATAGTCATCTGCACCGGACTGCCGCAAGAAGTGTTCGCGATCGCCCTCCATCGCGTGAGCTGTCACCAAGATGATGGGTAAATCAGCGGTTTGAGGGTCAGCCTTTAGCATCTGCGTGATCTTAATCCCGTCTACGGGTTTACCCTGGTACATGCTGTGCGAAAGGGATACGTCCATCAGGATGATGTCAGCTTCGTGCGCTTGAGCGATCTGCATCACCTCATCGACATTTTCCGTATGCCGGACTTCTAAGCCGCCCCGTTTGGTCAGAATCTTAGAAAAGACGCGAGCGTTGATCAAATCATCTTCCACAATCAGAACGGTCTTCATGGTGCTTTTCCTATCTTCCTCTTCCAAGCCTAATTCACCGAATGCGTTAAGTAACGAATTTCTATTGGGGCAATGTTGCTCCTTTAGATTAGAACTGACACTTTCAGGATGAATGATCTTGCTTCTTGCAGTTTGATACTACTGTGAAATTAAAGTGAAATGTACGTATAGCCCTGCTATTGGTGATGGTACGTTAAGAAGCCAATACCTAGAAAACTCCGATTTCCCGCATCGCACCCCCGAAGGATACACCCCGCATGTCAGAACAGTTGAACATCCTAACCTCTGGACAGGTCGTTCCCACCCCGCTTCACATCGAAGTCCAGCGATCGTACCTTGAATATGCGATGAGCGTCATTGTGGGGCGGGCACTCCCCGATGTGCGCGACGGCTTGAAGCCTGTGCATCGCCGCATCCTCTACGCCATGCACGAACTTGGCTTAACGCCCGATCGCCCCTACCGGAAGTGTGCTCGCGTTGTGGGAGATGTACTGGGTAAATATCATCCCCACGGCGATCAGGCAGTCTACGATGCGCTGGTGCGGATGGTGCAGGAGTTTTCCAGCCGCTACCCCTTGCTGCAGGGTCACGGCAACTTTGGTTCGGTGGATGATGACCCACCTGCCGCAATGCGCTACACCGAAACTCGGCTCGCACCCGTCAGCAATGAGGCGATGCTGACAGAGATCGGTGAAGCCACAGTGGATTTCATCGGTAACTTCGACAATTCTCAGCAAGAGCCGATCGTCCTACCTGCCCAGCTGCCTTTTCTGCTGCTGAACGGATGCTCTGGCATTGCGGTGGGTATGGCAACCAACATTCCGCCGCATAACTTGGGCGAAGTGGTGGATGGGCTGATCGCTTTAATCGATCGTCCTGACCTGCCCGATGATGACCTGTTCCGGCTGATTCCGGCTCCCGACTTTCCCACAGGCGGGCAGATTATTGGCACCGAGGGTATTCGGGAGGCTTACCGCACCGGACGCGGCAGCATTCCGGTGCGGGGGGTGGTGTCGCTTGAAGAAGTACAGGTGGGGCGCGGTCGGCATCGCCGTATGGCGATCGTCGTCTCCGAGCTTCCCTTCCAGGTCAATAAAGCAGCCTGGATCGAGAAAATTGCAGAATTGGTGAATCAGGGGCGCGTCGAAGGCATCGCTGACATCCGCGATGAAAGCGATCGCGATGGTATGCGGGTGGTGATCGAGCTGAGACGCGAAGCTCAGCCTGCCAAAATCCTCGATCGGCTCTATAAGCTGACTCCCCTCCAGAGCAACTTTGGCGTGATTCTGCTGGCGCTTGCCGAGGGGCAGCCGCGCCAGATGCCCCTGCGAGATCTGCTACAGCACTTCCTCACCTTCCGGGAAGAAACGCTGACTCGGCAATACAGCTACGAGCTGCAAAAAGCCGAAAGTCGGGCGCATGTGCTGGAAGGATTGCTGCGATCGCTGGAGCATCTCGATCAGGTGATTGATATTCTGCGTCACGCTCCAGATGGCAGCACCGCCAAAGCCACGATGCAGGAGCAGATTGGGTTTACCGATCGCCAAGCCGACGCGATCTTAGCCATGCCGCTACGCCGTCTGACGGGTCTGGAACGGCAAAACCTCCAGACGGAATACGACGAGTTAATCCAGCGCATGAACGAACTCCAGCAGCTCCTCGGCAGCCGTAAAGAGCTGCTGAAAGCGCTGAAAAAAGACTTGCGCGCCCTCAAACGCAAATATGCAGACCCACGCCGCACTCGTCTCTTGACTGCTGAAGAACAAACCTCAGAAACTGCTAAGCTCGCCCAGCTAATGGCAGATGAAGATGTCGAAGATCTAGAAATGGTGCTGGAGTTTACTCAGCGCGGCTATGTCCGCCGCCTTGCACCCAAAGTCTTTCAGCGCCAGCAGGCAAAGCAGGAGCCACAGCCGCTGCAAACCGTCACAGAAACAGAAGATTTCACCACGCTGGTGGAAGTGGCAACCCCTGAGCAAGAGCTATTGGTGCTGACTAAGAGTGGCAAAGCCTACACCGTCAAAGTGGGGGATATTCCAGTGACGGCGCGTCAGTCTAAGGGAACGCCGCTGGTGACGCTGCTGCCTGCGGATGTGCATGGCAACCCAGAGGCGATCGTCACGCAATTCGTCCTTTTCCCAGACGATATCAAAACGCTGGATTTGGTGATGCTGACTCAGCAGGGACGCATCAAACGCCTGCCCCTCTCTGAGTTCACTAATCTATCAGGGCGCGGGCTGACTGCCCTCAAGCTCAAGGATCCAGATGAACTTCGCTTTGTAACCCTGGCCGAAGCAGGCGAACAGCTTGTGCTTGCCACCTCCAGCGGGCGAGTGCTGCGGTTTACCATCAATGATGAACAGCTGCCGGTGATGAGCCGTACTGCTCAAGGACTGTCTGCCTTGCGCCTTTCGAAGCAAGACCAGCTAGTTGGCTGTATTACACTGAGAGACAAAGATGAGCTGCTGTTTATGTCGAGCAACGGCAACGCGAAACGAATGCCGCTCCGGTTGATCAAAGCAATTAACCGAGGGGATATCGGTGTGCAAGCGGTACAGTACAAGCAAGACTCGCTAGCAGGCATTGCGCCTGCCTCAGAGGGAATTGAGCTGAAACTATTAACCGATGCCGATCGAATGGCACGCCTGCTTCCCAGTCAGGTTCCCGTTCAAAAACGAGAAGAAGCAGGAGAGCGAGTCCTCAAGCTCAACAAGAAAGAGAAGATTACAGACCTTATCGTTTCTTTCTTGCCAGTTGCCGATGAAAATGCGCCAGCCCTTTCCGAAAACGCTGTATGAAGTGAGTGATGGGCGATACATCTCCATCGCTCATTTTCTCAAATTTGCAGAACTGGCTCGGTCAAATTAGCGAATTCAGGCTAAAGTCGTAGATAAAGCTAAAGTCATGGACTGAGCAAAACGTCACAAACTTGCTTCATCCACGAAGATTTCATCCGCAAGTAGGGCTTGATTGGCAAGCAGAACCTGATTGGTAGGTATGTGAGTACGATGATTCACCGAAAACGCAGCGCTTGTTTCACCAAATTGCAGTTGGCTCAGCCAGGTGTAAGACGATCGCGCTGCCTTGCAGAGTCATCTCGCCCTACATCCCACCCTAGAGCAACAGTTCAGCGCCTTCCATTCCTGTCCCTCATTCCAGCCCAACGCAACTCACATCCCTCACCCGTCCCTATGGAGGTTCTTGTCGGTTAACCCCTACCGCTCCAACTTATCGGAGGCTGAGGGAACCCCGCCCGCCTCCCTGGTTCTGGTGCCCACCATCCCACTGCCAGAGCCAACGCTGCCGCCGCCGATCGCTGCTGCCACGTTAGGCGAGATTTGGTTAACCGACGAGCTTCTGTTCAACTATCAGCGCTGTCCTCGGCGAGCTTTTCTAGATGCCTGCGGCGATCCATCCCTGCGCGATCGTCCCTCCGACTATTTGCTTAAGCTCCGGCAAGACAGCTTGATTCACCGCCACGAAGTGCTGTCGGAAGCACCTTTTGAACAGCCAAACTACCCCAAACGCGACTGGTTAGCTGGCGCAGAGGCAACCCTAGCGCTGATGCAGCAGGGAGTCGATCGAATCGCGGGGGGTGTGCTGCTGCTGGCGCTAGAGAACGGCATTAACCTGGTTAGCTGCCCGGATTTACTGGTGAAGCAGCCCGGATATTCAATCTGGGGAGACTGGGTTTATGTACCGGTGGATATTCGATTGGGCAAACGTCCGAAGCTGGACTACCAAATTGCGGCAGCGTTCCATGCTTACGTACTAGCGGGCATCCAGGGGATTTGGTCAGAAACGAGCTGGCTAATTCTGCGGCAGCGCGGCGCCTATGCCGTCAATCTTCTAGAAGTTGCCCCTCGCATGGAAGAACTGCTGCAGAGCTGCATGGAAGCGCTGTTGCAGTCGCTGGAGCCAGAAGTTTTTATTGCCCATAGCCGCTGCGATCTCTGCCACTGGTTTAGTCACTGCCATGATTTGGCCCAGCGCGATCGCCATCTCTCTTTGCTTCCCGGCGTCACGCCCAGCCGCTATGCTCAGCTCAAGGCATTGGGTTTGGTGACGCTGGAGGCGATCGCCACTGCCACCCCCAAGCGTCTAGAATCGCTACCCGGATTTGGTGCACAGGTGGCAACCCGATTGATTCGACAGGCGCAGGCAACGTTGTACGACCAGGCGATCGCTCATTACGATGCCCTGGTAGAGCCGCCTGTGCCACTACTCTCAAGGCTGGAACTGCCGACTGCTCCCATAGAGCTTTATTTCGATATTGAAGCGGCACCTGAGAAAAATTTGGTTTATCTGCATGGGGTGCTGGTGGTCGATCGGCTTGCCCAGACAGAGACGTTCTATCCGCTGCTGGCGGAAAACCAGCAGGAGGAAGAAGCCGTTTGGCAGCAGTTCTTGGCGCTAGTGTGGCAATATCCCGACGCACCAATTTTTCACTTCTGCCCCTATGAAGTACAGACCGTAAAGCGATTGGGGGATTACTACGGCAGCCCAGCCGCGCTGATAGAGCCACTGTTAACTCGCTTTGTAGACCTGCATGAGCGGGTGACGCGTGTGGCAATTCTGCCGGTAGAAAGCTATGCCTTGAAGCCGATCGCCCGCTGGCTGGGGTTTGACTGGCGCGATGCCGATGCAAATGGCGCTCAGTCGATCTGCTGGTACGACCAATGGCTGCAAACTGGCGATCGGTCTTTCCTGAACGCTATCCTCCGCTACAACGAAGACGACTGCCGCGCGACTTATCGCGTCAAAGATTGGCTGGTCGAGTTTTGCCAAGGCGATCTGATTACTCCTCACCCAGCGCCCCACTAAAACTCAAAGGGGTGTTACGTTGTAAAGTAAAAAAACAGCCAAAGCGTCCCTTTAGGGTAAGAACTTCGATCAATGCTTGCCCCACTCATCACCTAACTCTCTGAGCTTAAGCCATGCCATCTTCTGCTCCTGTTTGTCCTGTTCCCTCAGAACAGCAACCCATCAATGAATACCAGGAACTCAGAGAATCCTGGTTCTTTCGTTGGGCAACGCTTGATACAGCAGGCTTCATCAAGCCGATCGCCATCTTGTGGCTGCTGAATTGGGTTATAGCAGGTCCGGTGGCTGCCGTGAGCTTCCCGATCGCCAAACATCCTGCCCAGTTCTTGCTGCTGGGATCGGCAGGTGCGCTCTTCATTCCAATGCTGGCGCTGCTGCGGCTGTATCTCGGCTGGATCTATGTTTGCAATCGGCTTGCCGACCCAGCCGTCTTCTATGAGGAGTCAGGCTGGTATGATGGGCAAGTTTGGACAAAGCCAGAAGAAGTGGTGCAACGAGATAAATTAATTGTGAACTACCAGCTTAAATCGTTGCTCAAGCGGCTAAAAATCACCTTTGGTGTGATTGCATTACTGTATGGGCTGGATGCAGCGCTATGGGCTGTTTTGTGATCAATTCAGGTGTGTCGCGCATCTTTGAGTCCAGGAGCCGGGAGCACCCGGAGGGGTGGTTTCGGCTCTTGGCTAGGTTGGGTTGAAGGATAAACTTGCACAGGGCGAAGGAGTATGGCACAGTCATAGCCATGACCAGGGGAAAACGTACAATCCAAACCGCAGAGCTTCAGGTGCGGCTCTTGCGAGAGGGTATTATTGAATCTACGCATCGAGTCCAGGCGATCGTTTCTGATAGCCGAGGGCGGTCTTTGTCGGTTGCCGGAAGCCCGGAAACTGCCACATTTATTAGATCGGCGCTAAAGCCTTTTCAGGCAATTGCCGTGACCAGCACGGGCACAATGGAGCGCTATGGGCTAACCGATCGCGATCTGGCGATCATGTGTAGCTCCCATCAGGGGACGGTAGAACAGGCACGGCAAGTGTTCAACATTCTCTGGCGCTGCGATATTGAACCCACCGCGCTACAATGTCCCATTCCTGCGGGTAAACGCAGCCCGCTCGAACATAACTGCTCCGGAAAACATGCCGGAATGCTAGCCGTTTGCCGACAGCGGAGTTTTCCGCTTAGCAGCTATCTCCAGCGCAATCATCCGGTGCAGCGCTTGATTCTGGCTAAGGTGGCTGAGCTGCTGCGGATGCCGCCGGAAGAATTCATCTACGCCCATGATGACTGCGGTGCGCCCACTTATTTTATGCAGCTTGGGCAGATGGCTACGCTTTACGCTCAGCTGGGTTCTGGCGATAGCCTGGATATGGAACGCATTGTGCGGGCGATGACCCATCATCCGGCAATGGTGGCAGGTGAGGGGCAGTTTGATACTGAGCTGATGCGCTTTGCCGAAGGGCAGCTCGTCAGCAAGGCAGGCTCGGAAGGCATTCAGTGCATTGCCCGCATTGGGGAAGGGCTAGGTTTAGCGATCAAAGTGATGGATGGAGCAAAACGCGCGAAATATGCGATCGCCATCCATCTGCTCAAGCAAATGGGCTGGATTACGCCAACGATCGCCGAAACTTTAACTGAGACTTACATGACGTTGGGCAACTTCAAGCGGCTGGAGGTGATGGGAGAGTTATCGCTACCCTAAGAAATTGTGCTCAGTGTGGTTAGTGTGCTCAGATGAACATGGTAGAGACAAATCATTCCTCCTCGGTTCAGCGTTATTGGCACGTGCTACAGCTGTTTTGGGGAACTGCGATCGCGGCTGAGCTGGAGTATCGTATTAATTTCATCCTATCTGCGCTGGGCAGCCTCGGTAACTTGGCGGGCAGTTTGTTTAGCCTGTCCCTCTTCTACCAGACGGGGTACACCTTTCAAGGCTGGAGCTGGAATCAAGCGCTGATCGTGCTGGGCATCTTTACGCTGCTGCAGGGCTTCTCAGCCACCTTTCTTTCGCCAAATCTAAACCAGATCGTCAGACAAGTGCAGCAAGGAACGCTGGATTTTGTGCTGCTGAAGCCGATTAGTTCACAGTTTTGGCTTTCGGCTCGCACGGTTTCACCGTGGGGCTTTCCCGATATCATTTTTGGCTTGGCGGTGATTGGCTACGCCGGAACTCGGCTAGGACTTGAGCCGATCGGCTATGCCCTGAGTGCCATTCCGCTGGTGTTTGGGCTGCTTAGCCTCTATAGCTTGTGGTTTATGCTAGGAGCAACTAGCATTTGGTTTGTCAAGATTTACAACGTCACAGAGGTGTTGCGCGGCTTGCTGGAGGCAGGACGCTTCCCCATGGCGGCTTATCCCGTTGCTTATCGGTTTTTCTTCACATTCGTTGTGCCAGTCGCGTTCCTGACTACCATTCCTGCAGAAACAATGCTGCGGCGGGTGGAGCTGGGCTGGATTGTGGGAGCAGCCGGGCTGGCGATCGCGCTGTTCCTGATTTCCCGCGCCTTTTGGAACTTTGCTCTCCGGTTCTATACGAGCGCCTCTAGCTAGCTTAATAGCACTACGCCGTCGGTCAGGACAAATTTTATGTAGCCGATGGCTTTCGCTCTGCTACCCGCAGCTTTGCCGAGCGCGATCGCCCATTCGCCTTCATTTCTACTTCTGTCGGAATAATGGGTTTCTTGGTGATGACCTGCAGCAGCTCTGAGTCTTTAAAGGAATGTTTAACCATGCGATCTTCCAGGCTGTGAAAGCTGATAATAGCAATGCGTCCGCCGGGTTTTAGCCATTGCGGAGCCGTTTTCAGAAAGACCTCTAAGACTTCTAGCTCCCGATTGACCGCGATCCGCAAGGCTTGAAAAACGCGGGTAGCAGGGTGAATTCTGCCATAGCGATAAGACGGCGGCACGGAGTGAAAAATCAAATCTGCCAGATCGTTTGTGGTTTCCAAGGGGCGTTTGTCCACAATGCGACGGGCAATTTTGCGGGAAAGCCGTTCTTCGCCGTAGACATAAAAGATTCTGGCAAGCTCGACTTCGTCCCAGGTGTTAATGGCTTCGGCAGCAGTCAACGCTTGCTGCTGGTTCATCCGCATGTCCAGCGGCGCCGCATGGCGGAAACTAAAGCCGCGATCGCCCACATCAAACTGGGCTGAGCTAACGCCCAAATCTGCCAAAATGCCGTCAAACCGCTGCTCACCTGGATCAAACTCAGCAAAGTTTGTATGCCGGAACTCTGCCCGATCGCCAAACTCCGCCAAAGCCTGCTGGGCAGCAGCAATTGCCTGCCTATCCTGATCCAACGCCACTAGCTTCACATCAGGCGAAGCCGCTAGAATCAGCCGACTGTGCCCACCGCCGCCGACTGTGGCATCCAGATACTCTCCATCTGCTCGAATTGCCAATCCCTCTATCACTTCCTGCGGCAGCACGGGAATATGGGAGAAGGCGATCGCATTGTCGAGCGATGCAGCTTCACTGGGTGTTACTTCACTGGGCGTTATTTCACTGGGCGTTACTTCACTGGGCATCGCTTCAGCCATGAAATTTCCATCACACTGTTTCTGAATCAAGTTTCTGAGTTGAAAGCTCGCGTCATATGCCGATTGCTCTACTGGTAATTGTATCAAGACCGATCGCGCCAGGAACCCCTCCTGCGGCTTGCAGGGGAGCTAGTACGAAGTCTGAGGCACTCGTCAGAGGAGGTCTGTTAGCTAGTTAGAGGGGCTGCTTGCACTTCTAACTGACGAATAGCAGTTGTTTCTTACAGGCATACTGCACCCGACTGAGAACGACTACCCACGATCGCCCGCAGTCCCTTAACCAATCGCCCCACTCCTTCGATCGCCGTTTCGGGTTGAAGCGCTCCATAACCCACCCGCAAATAGCAGCCATCTTTAGTTCCAAATGCCGTTCCGGGGATAGCTGCTACTCTGTATTCCTGGATCAGCCGCTTCACCAGCTCAAAAGCGTCTAAATCGGTATGGATTTTTAGCAGAAAGTAAAAGGCGCCATCTGCAGGCGGAACGGTGCAGATATCTTGAATTGCTGCGAACTCTTCCAGGCAAATTTGCCGCACCTGCGCGATCGCCTGCAAATGCTGATGGCAGTAACTTGCGCCCACCTGTAGCGCTCCCAGGGCGGCATATTGCGACACCACAGCGGCACAGATGACGATCGTATCCTGGATCTTCATAACCGCTTCCATCAGATGCGCCGGAAGCACCATATAGCCAATTCGCCAGCTCGCAAAGCCATAGGCTTTGGAAAGAGAAAACAAAGAGATGGTATGAGAACCGCTGTTGGGAATAGCGCTGGGAGAAAACGCAGAAGCACCGTTATAGGTAAAGTACTCATAGGCGCTATCGTGAATGTGATAAATTCCAGACTCAGCGCAAATTTGGTTGATGGTTCGCAATATGGCTTCTGGATAAACCACCCCCGTTGGATTGTTGGGCGAAACCGTAACGATCGCCTTAGTTCTGGGGGTAATTGCTTGCCGGATTGCATCGATCCGCAGCTGATAGCGATCGTCTGTGTCTACTAGCACGGGACAGCAGTTTGCCATCCGCACTGCCATCTCATGATTGAAGTAGTAAGGCACCTGTAGAATAATTTCATCGCCCGGATCGGCAATCGCCATTACAGCATTGATAAAGCCCATGTTGCTGCCAGCCGTGACCACAATCCGGCTTTGGGCATCTATGACAACATCGTTCTCGGCTGCGAGCTTGCTGGCGATCGCTGCCTGCAGCTCTGGAATTCCTTGAATGAACTGATATTTATGATTGTTGGGATCAGCCAAAAACCGAGGAAGTTGGGCAATGGCTCCAGGGGGTGGCGGGTAAAACACCACCCCCTGCCCCAGCGAAATGGTTCCGGGTGCTTCTTGAATCAGCGCTCCTACCACCGGAATAATTGGCGTTTGTACTGCTAATAGGCGATCGGATTCAATCACAACAGCTCCAAATGCATCACTTTAGATGGTACGCTACTGCTGACCTCCGCTGGAATTGCTCACCGCTGCAGGACAGTGGCCTTTTAGCTAGGGATGGCGATCGCATCTAGATGCTCTGCTTCAAACCAGCTTCGATCGAAGCTGCAGCCCAAATGCTGCTGGATACGGAGCAAGTCTTGTTCTGCGTTGCCCAGGCAGGTCGTTGCGCCCGGAGACGGTGTGATATTAAACCGAAGACCGTTGCCCGGATCGATTTCTGCCTGCCCCAAAATTAGCTGACGCTGAGCGCGATCGATTAGCTGAGGACGAACGCCACCCACGCCATGCGCAAACTCCAGATCCTCAAGCTGCATCGAAGGCACGATCTTGCGGGCATCCTGCAAAAACAGGCGCCGATTCACTAGGGGAATCTCAAACGCCATATTTTTGAAAATATAGTTGCGGATATCTCGCACTTTAAATAAATCCCAAAGCACTGCAACAACGGTCTGGTCTAGCTTCAAGACTTCCAAATAGTCCACCAGCGTTTGCGGGTTGTAGCGCTCTAGGACGGGGAGCGGTAGGGCTGTGGGTCCAAAGCGGGTTTTACCGGGCACAGTGATATCTGGATCGCCATGAATCGCAGCAAACGGCAGCTTATCATTTTGCACCGTGTAAACTTTGCCATTCAAGACGGGGGGCGCAAAGTAAAAATTTCCTGCCACTGGCAGGCAGGAATAGTTCAGCCCGATGCCCATCCGGTGAGCAAACAGTAGGCTATGACCGCCCGCCGATACCACTACAAACCGCGCTGTGATCGTTCCTGCGGCAGTGGTGATTCGGTAGTTTGCGCCCACCGGGTCGATCGACTGCACAGAGCTGCCCAGCTTAAGATCCACCGTTTTGTCGGTAACGGCTTGTGCTTGCTCGATGAAGGACTGAGCCAGGGTGCCGTAGTTAATAGCTGTGTATTCTCCGGTGATGGCAATCGCCACTAGCTCTTCAGGGCGATCGCGCCCGTCAACCTTGACAACGTTAGGTTCTATGTCAGCAATTTGGGCTTTTTCTAGGAGCTGCATCCCGCTAAACTGGGGCTTAAACTCTTCATAGCGCTGCCGTAAAAACTCACACTCTTGATCGCCAACGCCCAGCACCATCTTCGGAAACCGATAAATTATTCGATCCCGTTGGGCTGGCGGTAGCTGGCTGGCATAGCGAACCAGCATCTGAGCCGAGCGCCGTACCTTCAGCGCCTTTTCTAAGGTGTAATTTGTCTCGATGTCACCACAGTGAATCGTCTGGCTGTTGTTGGTGGCTTTGGAGTTCACCGATGCAACCTGAGAGTATTTTTCTAAAAGTGCGACGCGCTTCAAATCTGTGAAGGCTGCGAGCGCATAAAGCAAGGCGGTTCCTGCAACCCCGCCGCCAATCACCACAACATCGTATTGATCGCCCATTGCGAAAGTTCTAGCTCCTTAGTGATTTTTATCCTTTAATTTTTAAGATGCGATGCAGTGTGTTTCTTTGGCAACGCACTAAAGAAACGGTGGAGCCAGGGTTTCTGCTGTTCCTTCTGAAAGAATATCTGAATTGCAAGCGTTACCCGAACTGCCAGAGAATCCGCCAATAGAAAGACCTTTAACCCAACTTCTGCTCAAAGTTCCCTAATTTGTAGAGCTAGCGCCTAAGGCAAGCAAGAAAAGCGCCTGCGGTAGGCAAAAGGGAACCATGCAAAGCCTTTTTTACTTTCCAAACATCCCCTCTTATGCATCTAATAAGACAGTGTGATGAAGATGCCAATCGTTTACAAAAATGCTTTGCTGGGTGGCTTGAGTTGTGTCCAAGGGTACAGTCCTCAATAGGGACGGATTTCTTATTATACATTTGGTGAAATTACGGCTTATTAACCCCCCTTTTTCCTATGGTTTTAGAGACTGAAACTCCAACTCCTGTTAATGCGAGAAGAAGCGACGTATTCGATGTTTTTAACTTTAAGCATTACATGGGAGCCAATCCCTACCTCCAAGGGGGTGCGTTAGTCTTCGACTTCGCCTTGAGTGGCTACAACGATCCATTGCCGCTAGACATCTACATTGAAACGATCGTCTCTCGATTCTCTCACCTTAGAGAAACTAGCTTTGAGTCTTATACTGAGCTGTTTGCTCAAGCGGTCAGAGAAGTTGGCAAGCTGGAGATGGAATTGCGCTGCGATCGCTACAGTATTAAGCAACTGAGCAAGGCAGAGAGGATTGCCATTGAATCGCTGCATGAGTCTACCAGTCGTGGCGTTGTATATGCCGTGTGGGACTGGTTTGAAGATATCTCTCGCGATCGGTCTTTTAATCTAGATGAGCAAATCCGGGTGTTGCAGCGGCGATTCCGCCGATCGCCTTATGGAGGTCCTACGGTTTATGCGCTACTGGACTCTGCACGTACCAAAGATATTCCCGCATTTTATCTACCGGATGAAGGGTTGATGCAATATGGCTATGGTAGAAAACAAGTTCGAGGAATTGCTACCACTTTTGACCACGATAGCCACCTAGACTCCGATTTCACGACCCGCAAAGACGACTGCAAAGCTTTTCTGGCGACGTTAGGGTTTCCTGTGCCCAAGGGAGAAATTGTCACAACCCGCGAAAGTGCGTTACGCACTGCAGAGCGGATCGGCTACCCAGTTGCAGTGAAGCCTGTGGTGGGTCATAAGGGCATCGGCGTGACAGCAGAAGTTCAAAACGATGCCGACTTAGAATTTGCGTTCGATCGGGCAGTTGATGCGCATCCAGAAGACGAACCAATTCGTGTGATTGTGGAACAGCACGTTGAAGGCAATGACCACCGCTTGCTGTGTGTGGATGGTAAGTTTGTGGCCGCAACTGAGCGACGAGCGGCTTCGGTGGTGGGCGATGGCGAGTCGACGATTGCTCAGCTAATCGAACGAGAAAACGCCCGCTCTGCCCGACTGGACACGCCCACTTCACCGCTCGGCAAGATCTTGGTCGATGAGTCCATGGAGCGGTACTTGGCAGAGCAAAAGCTAGACCTAGAGAGCGTGATTGAACGCGATCGTCTGGTGTATCTCCGCAAAGTGGCAAACTTATCTGCCGGTGGCGTTAGCATAGATGCCACGCCCAACATTCACCCAGACAATATCATCCTGGCGCAGGATATCGCCCAACATTTTCGGCTGGTTTGTTTGGGAATTGATGTTTTGACGACCGACATTTCCCGCTCCTGGAAAGACGGACGGTTTGGCATTGTCGAAATTAACTCTGCGCCCGGTGTTTATATGCATCTGCGTCCGGCAGTAGGGGAAAGCGTGAATGTTCCCGATCGCATTCTTGAAACTTTCTTTTCTGCAGGCACAGATGCCAGAATCCCGATCCTTAGCTTCAACACGATTGAAGTTGATGAGCTTCAGGAGTTGATTGACTACATCTCAACTCAGCACCCAACTTGGACAATTGGTGCAGTCTGTCGGGAAGGAGTTTTCGTCAATCGGGGTGCAAAGCAGGTGAGCGGAGATTACCGTACTAAAGTGCAAAGCCTGCTCCGCAATCCCAAGCTGGATCTGTTGATTGCGGAATATCCAGAATCTGTTCTAGAGCGGGAAGGGATGTTTTACGACAAAAGTAATGTCGTGATTCTCGATGATCCCACAGAAACGGAAATGATGCTGACTCAAAATGTTGCAGATGATGCGATCGTTGTAATCAAAGAAAAAGAGACGATCACGGTTCGCAGCAAAGGTTTGCTCGATCAGTATCAGCTCGGCGAACATGAGCCATTTAAGCGCGTCTACTACAAAGAGATTTCGACGATCTTGTAGGAAAATGCGATCTGCAGCAGTGGTCACTGAGCCACTCCCTGAATCCCCCAGCCTTAGGAGACTTTGAGCAGTTCAGAAGCTTGCTAAAGGTGGGGGATTTAGGGGAAGCAGAGCCTTTGATACTTTTGTTTGGCAACGCCAAAAAATACTCTAAAACTGCCCGGTGGTATCACTACTCAAATAGCGTGAAAGCCGCTCCTGCTCGAATCTTCAGGTCATTCTTTCAAGCTTTACAATAGAGAGTAGACATCAGAAAGTAAAGCGGAATGAAGATTCAATCATCGGTACTGGTTCATCTTGGGTTTGGTAAGTATGTCCGCTCAGACCAGGTAGTCGCGCTACTGCCGGTGGAAGAAGAACGGGGCCCCGGACGGCGGACGGTGGTATATGTTCAGGGGCAAAGCGATCCACTGGTTGCTTCGCGCGCAGAAGACACGATCGTTCGAGATTTGGTGCAAGAGCCTCGCGAAGTGACGCAGGCGCGTCAGCAGCAAGAGATTTTGCGCGATCTATTGCAAGACTTAAACAAGGTTAACGTAACCGTGCGGCGCATTAGCCGTGATGAAGGCGGACTTGACCTCGACCAGCTAGAGCGCCGGATCGCCAAGGTGCTGGAAGACTAGTCAGTCTGCGGAGAGAGCAGGGTTGCGCCTGCTCACCTGATAGACTGATGGACAGTTCAGTCGCGCTATCGTTATATTTTCCTCTTACTAAGGGGGCGATCGGCGTTTCGATCGCCCCCTGCAGTTAAATTAGCTCGTTATAATCACGGCAATTTGAAAAGTTACAAATCACCCTCTACTCAGGTAGGAACCTCCTTATGACAACAAATAGCGATATCACAACGGCGATCGAGTCTTTAGAGACTTTGCTCAAGGCAAAAATTAGGCTCCAGGATGCCCAAGCTGAAGCTGAGCCGATGCTGGCAACAGTGGGGCTCTTGTTTGAACCAGAAGCGCTGGACGAAGACCAGAAGAACATCCTTCGCAATGGGCTAAAAAACCTCCGCAAGCTCCTAGAAGCAAACATTGCCTATAGCGAAGCTGTACAGCAGGCAGAACCCGCTAAAGTGATCATCAACCAGCTTTTAAGCTCATCTCAGCCCGTAGCCAAACCCACAAACGGCAAAGAAGACCACAAAGAAGACAACAAAGAAGACCACACTAACGGCGAAGCAAAAGCTGGTGAAGCAAAAGCTGGTGAAGCAAAAGCTGGCGAAGCAAAAGCTGCGGCTTCCGGCAAAAAGAATGCGGCTGAAGCTGCGAAAGCCGCGAAGTAAAGCTGCGATCGCTCATGCCCTTTTTTCGCCTGTTATTCCGCAGTCACACGCTGACCACACTCCCTGCCGATTTATCCCACGGGTATCGCCTGTGGCTGTTTTGCATCTGTGCAGGGATGCTGCTATTTTTTACCCAAGTCACCGTACTGTTTCCGGTGCTGCCGCTTTATTTGGTGCAGCGGTGGGGTAGCCAGGTTCCGGTGGGGCTGGTGGTGGGGGCAATGGCAGTGGGGCTGCTGCTATTTCGCCCTGGGATTGGTTGGCTGATCGATCGCTGGGGACGAAAACCCGTGCTGGGTTTAGGCTTGCTGGTCATGGTCGGGATTCTGCCGCTGTATGGCTGGTCACCTAGCCCAGTTTATCTGATGGGGATACGGGTTTTGCATGGCGTTAGCCAGGCGGCGTTTGCCACGGCATCGCAAACCCTGCTAGCTGATTTAGTGCCACGCGCCCGTCGGACTCAGATGATGGGCTACTTGGCAATGTCGAATACGATCGGCTTCTCGCTGGGCCCCTTGCTGGGGTCGGTTTTGTTTGCAATTGGCGGCTTTTCTGCTGCGCTATTGGCGATGGCGGTGCTGACGCTACTGGGATTTCTGCTACTCTTGCCATTGCCTACATTGAGTGGCTCGGCTCATTCCTGCAACCCAAATGAAAGTGGGACGGCGATCGGGTTTCCGTGGAAATATATTCGCAGTTTTCCAATACGCGATGCCACTTTTATTTTTTTTGTAGGTTCTTTTCTGCACGGGGGCGCGGTCACCTTTTTGCCGCTGTTTCTTCCCAATTCGGCGGTGTTTTACAGCGTGAATGCGTTGAGTGCGGTGCTAGTACGGTTTGGCTTAGGACGCTGGGGGCAACGAGTGCCGCAGCAGTGGTTAATTAGCCTGGCGTTGTTGTGTTCTGGAAGCGCTTTAGTTGGGTTGTCTCAGCTGCCAGAGTTTCTGATCTTTTGGTCAATTTTATACGGCTGTGGGTTTGGCTCTTTGTTTCCGGTGCTGTCGGCGATCGTTTCGCTGGCAGCTCCAGCAGAAGCAAGGGGACGGGTCTACAGCTTTTTTTTAGCGGGGTTTGATGCAGGCATGACATTGGGAAGCGCAGGGATGCAGCCCTTCATTCAAACCCTACCGCTGTCAGGTTTTTTTGTTCTGCTGGGTGGAACGGGCTGTAGCGTTAGCATGATTGCGTTTCGTCAGTTTGCTAAACCTGTCGTTGTTGCTAAACAAGAGTAAGCAGTTGCAACAAGTTAGGGCTGCATAGCGCTACACGCATACGTTAGGACCAACCTTTTTGGGTAAAAGAATTTTAATCCAGGCGCGTAGCGCCATAGGTAAAGCGCTCTGGGCAAGCGTAGTTAACTGCTTCTTGACATCAGCCTAAGTGCTGCACCAGCCGTACTACATCCTGAGGCAGATTGCCAATTTCGTACCAGAGCTGGCTAGGGCTGATGCCAAAGAAATACTGCAGCCCCAGAACGATTGCCACAATCATCACAATTAACCCTAGCCCAACTCTCAGGACTCTGAGCAGCAGCGTGAACAGCAGCAAGACTACTGCGATCGCCGCCACCACCAACACAAGCTGTGAATCTACCGAGCTAAGTAAAGAATCCATAGTTGAATATCTAAAAAAGATAAACAGTTATCACTCACAGGCGTTTGGCAGATGATATAGACAATTTATAGAAGATGCATTGAAGAACAAAGATTTTCTAAGCTAATAGCTGCTAGAAAAGCTGATAGCTGCTAGAAAATTAGAGCTAATGAACCACACCGAGCAGATGAGCTATTAGCCCAATCGCTCCACCCGCTAGTACAAGCCAAACTGAGTTAATTTTAAACTGGAACACTGCAATTGCACTTAGGATTGCTACAACTACGGCTAACCCATCCACCAGTGCTGTTTGTCCTAGCGTATAGGTAACCCCTGCCATCAACCCCAGCGAAGCCGCGTTAACCCCATCCAGAAATCCACCTGCAAGGGCAGACTGCCGCAGCTTCGATACCCACGGATTGATCGCCCACACCAAGACAAACGCTGGCAAAAAGATGCCAATCGTGCCTGCAATTGCCCCAGCATTTCCTGCCAGCAAATAGCCGATGAACGTTGCAGTCGTGAAGACGGGACCGGGTGTAATCTGCCCGATCGCAATCGCATCTAAAAGCTGTTGGGAGGTGAGCCATTGATTTCGCTCCACCAGATCGCGCTGTAGAAAAGCCAGCAGCACGTATCCGCTGCCGTAGAGAACGCAGCCGATCTTGAGAAAGAATAGAAAGACGCTAACCCAACTGATAGATGCGGTTGCGGCACTGCCAGCCTGTGCCACAACGCCGAGAAAAGAAACACCTGAAAAAGGCAGCAGAACTGCACCTGCCATTCGCCCTCGGTGCCACCACCGAACCAGCATTACCGCAACACCCAGCAGCAGTAAAATAAGAATTTCATCCACCCCTGCAAAATAGGCGGCAATTGCAATTACCCCTGCTGCGATCGTAGGCACATCTTTTGCCGCTTTTTTGCCGAGCTTCCAGAGCGCTTGGAGGACGATCGCAATGATGGCTGGCTTAATGCCATACAGCAGCCATTCCAGCTGGGGAACCGTTTGGTAGCGAACATAAAGAGCAGCCAGCAGCCAGACGATAACCATTGCAGGCAGGATAAAGCACATTCCAGCAACTAACAGCCCCCGCCATCCGGCTCGCTCGTAGCCAATGTGGATGGCCAGTTCAGTGGAGTTGGGTCCTGGAATTAGATTTGTAATACCCAACAGATCCAGCAGCTTCTCGCGGCTCATCCATTGGCGACGGTTGACGACCTCATTGTCCATCATCGCAATGTGGGCAGCAGGACCCCCAAAGGCGATCGTCCCTAATCGAAAAAAGACAGCTGCCAGTTCGCTCAAGCGCCGTTTCTGCTGGGGCGGGCTGAGGTCGGCATAGGGCACAGCTTCCTGCGTTGACTGGGTACCCTCTATTTCCTGAGACACTCAATCCTCCACGACAAAGAATCAGCAATGCAATTTAATATTCTCACCTGCTGAAGCCTTTGGTGGCGGTATACCCAATGACATGGGTAGATGTGAATTGCCCTCAGCAGCAAGAGTCACCCGATTGGGTGAACCACTGCTCTCGTCTTAGTGCTATGCTACAGCTTGTAATACAACAATCAATCCTGCCATGAAGTTTGTTGCCAATCGCTAACTTACTGTAGCTCCTCTGGCTAACTAAAGCCTTGGTTAAAGCCAGTGTGTTGAATTTTAGTTGTTAGCGATTTCTTGACCTCACTGTACCGCAGTCCATCCCTACAAGGGCTGTTCAGTAACCCAAGAAGGAGCAACAGATGCAGAGAAAAGCAATTCTCAATGCGAGCCATTTAACCTATGAGCTGGCCGCTTCCCGAATTTTATTTGAAGATATTTCAGCAGCAGTTCACGCTGGCGATCGCATTGGTTTAGTTGGTCGCAACGGCAGCGGCAAATCAACCTTGCTCAAGCTGCTGGCAGGGCAACTGATGCCTAAAGTTGGAGCGATCTCTACTACAGGCAATGTCTACTATTTGCCACAGATCAGTACGCTAACGCCGTCAGATGATTCAATCATGGATTGGCTCAGCGTTCACTCAGATGAATGGTGGACGGTGACAACCCTGCTGGCTGAAACATTTGCCACGGAACTCTCTTTATCTCAGCCCATCAACAGCTTAAGCGGTGGCGAATGGACAAAGCTCTGGCTGGCAGTGGCGCTCTCAAAACAGCCTGACATACTGCTGCTCGATGAACCCACTAATCATCTAGATCTAATAGCATCTGAGCAGTTGCGGATAGCATTGCAAGCAGTTTCAGGCGCGCTGGTAATCGTCTCGCACAAGCCGTTTTTTCTCGATCAGGTTGTAGATACCATTTGGGAATTAAACCCAGCCAAACTTAATCTATATGGTGGCAATTACTCGTTTTATCGATCGCAAAAGCAAGCTGAACGCCAAACTGCCTTGCGTGCGCATGAAGTAGCGCGCAAAGAACTCAAGCGAGCCAAAGCTTCAGCGATGCAAGAGCAACACCGGGCGGCTCAATCTCGGCAACAGGGTCGCAAACAGGCGGACAGCATGCCAGCTATTGTTGCGAATGCCCGGAAACGAGACGCTGAGGTAACAGCAGGGATAGCAAGAAGGAAACATGAAGCCGCAGTAGAAACGGCAGCTCAGAAGGTGACAGAGACAAAAATAAGAACGACAAAAGCAACTTATTTACAGCTAGAGGAACGTAGCCAGAAACATAAAAACCTGATCGACATCCAAGGGGCTGATCTCAAAATTGGCGATCGCTATCTGATTGAAGATATTCAGCTTCAAGTTTCATCTGGAGATCGAATTGCGATTGCTGGGGCAAATGGTTCTGGAAAATCCAGTTTAGCCAAAGCGATTCTGAACTTGAATCAAACACCAGCAAGGTTACAATCGGGCGAAGTCTTACTATCCGATTCATTGAAGGCAGTCTATCTCGATCAAAACTATGAGCTGGTTAATCGAAGCCAAACTGTCCTTGAAAATATGCAATCAGTAACAGAATTGCCCTACCAACTGCTCCGACAGCAGCTAGGACACTTTCTGTTCTTCAATGACGAGGTGAACAAATCTGCTGCGCACCTAAGTGGGGGAGAGCTAGCCCGATTGGCGATCGCCATGCTGAGCGTTTCAGAGATTGACTGGCTGATTTTGGATGAGCCGACTAACAACCTGGACTTGGAGACAGTCGATCATATTGTGGATGGTCTTAATCAATTTAAGGGTGCGCTTTGGATAATCTCTCACGATATTGACTTTCTCAGCCGCATTGCGATCAAGCAAACTTACCATTTGAAAGATTGTCAGCTTCAGCCACTCGTTCACAGCCCTGATGATGCAGAGCAATGTTATCGAGAATTGTTGAGCTGCTAAAGCCTTTCCAAAAACCTGCATTAAGGGAGTTTAATATGCGAAAACTAACATATTATGTGGCTTGCAGTGTTGATGGTTTCATTGCCCACAAAGACGGTTCAATTGACGGTTTTTCTCAGAATGCTGAGTATTTTGCAGAACTAGCAAAATCCTTTCCTGAAACCTTTCCTGCTCATCTTCACAATATATTCGGTATTCAAACCGAAAACCGTCGGTTTGATGCCGTTCTCATGGGACGCAAAACATACGAGGCAGGGCTAAACATCGGGGTGACGAATCCCTATCCTCACTTGAAACAGTATCTCTTCTCGCACAGCCTACAAGAAAGCCCAGATGAGAACGTAGAACTTGTTTCAGAGGATGCTGTAACACGAGTCAAAAGCTTAAAAGCTGAAGCAGGTAAGGGGATTTGGCTTTGCGGCGGTTCACAGTTAGCCACAGCGCTGTTTGCTGAAAAGCTGATCGATCAGCTGATTTTGAAGGTCAACCCGTTTTTGATGGGTTCGGGAATTCCACTTTTCTCGGGTGCGATCGAGCAAACTGCCCTACAGCTTACAAACAGCAAAATTTACGAGAATGGTGTTTTGGTGCTTTACTATCAGCTAAAGGCGTAAAGGTTTTGATCAGGTAATCCTCTTGGTATAAAAGTGATGTTTTGCAAACGGCATTCACCGCTCATAAAAACATCACTTTAGCGCCATCTGAAAAGCTTCAATTAGATACCTGCTTTTACTCATGTTGTGTTTCTTTAAGGCACACTTCAAACGGCATTTTGTTCGGTAAGATAGTACGCATGAACCTCGAAAGTAATGAACCCCGGAAATATCGTCTAACGCCCTAACTCAGTCGGATACCTCAAAACTGAATAGGCAACAGTGTGTCTAATGCTGTGATACGACGAAGGAGAAGCTATGCTTTTAGGATTGCGGACTGTTATTTATCACGTTGACGATCTCAGCCAAGCTAAAGAGTGGTATATCCAAATACTCGGCTACCCGCCTTACTTTGATGAACCGTTTTACGTTGGCTTCAACGTAGGCGGGTATGAGTTAGGACTCAACCCTGATTTATCCAAGTCGACTCAAGGAGGCAGCACATTTGCGTATTGGGGTGTGGAAGATGCTCATGAAGCGCATCGTCGATTGCTAGACCTCGGAGCTAAACCCCATACAGATATCCAAGATGTTGGCGATCAAATTCTGGTAGCTACAGTTACAGATCCCTGGGGAAACATCTTTGGCATTATCGAAAATCCCCATTTTAAGCTTGAGGGCAACAAAGATTAAACCCTCTGCTACTTCAATAGCACTTTCAAAAGCGAAAAACTCAAAATCGATCGATGACCAATGGAGGTTGAATTGGAACGAACACCAGTAGATATCAATCTTGATGCCTATTTTCAACGGATTGGCTACGACGGCGAACGCACCCCAACCCTTGATACGCTACGGGCAATTCAGCTGCGGCATGCAGAAACGATCGCATTTGAAAACCTCAATCCATTTCTCAAGCAGCCCGTTCCCCTGGATTTACCCTCCCTACAGCAAAAGCTGGTCTATGAGAGGCGCGGTGGCTACTGCTTTGAGCAGAACTCGCTGCTGCGGGCAGTTCTGCTTGCCCTTGGGTTTCAGGTGACGAGTCTGGCAGCGCGGGTGCTCTGGAATCTCCCAGAAGGAACGGTTACCCCTCGCAGCCATATGCTGCTTCGAATTGATATTAATGCACAGCCCTACCTTGTAGATGTGGGATTTGGAGGCTTAACGCTCACTGCACCGCTATCTCTAGTACCAGATATTGAGCAGCACACACCTCATGAATTGTTCCGACTGCTCGCCGCTGACAACGGCTATATCATGCAGGCAAAAATCGGTGAGACATGGAATTCTCTTTATCGCTTCGACTTGCAGGAGCAACAGCTTCCTGACTATGAAGTGACCAACTGGTATCTCTCAAACCACCCAAACTCTCTATTCATCAATACACTCATTGTCGCCAGACCTGACTCCGATCGACGTTATGCATTGCGAAACAATCAGCTGACTATTCATCATCTGAACGGTCAAACGGAACGGCGCACGCTCAAGACTGCTGCAGAGCTGCGTGCTGTGCTAGAAGATGTCTTCCATTTGACGCTACCAGCGATCGCTAGACTGGATGATGCACTACAACAGGTCGCTAGCGGCTAATTTGCGAGAGCACATCATCCGGAATCAAAACCTGATCAATAACGTGAATTACCCCGTTACTGGCTGTAATGTCTGCATCCGTCACTCTAGCAGTATTGACATAGAGACGTCCTCTCCGTCTGCTGATCCTGACTTCGCTGCGCTCCAGCGTTCTCACAGAGACAGGGGTATTGATTTGATTGGATACCAGCGGGCTAGCTGAAGAGACAACATGGTATGCCAATACCCTGGACATTAGCTCTCGATCGTTCGCCAGCTTCTCCAGGATGTCTGGAGGAATGGCAGCAAATGCTGCATCGGTGGGCGCAAAAACTGTGAATCGCCCGTAGCCTCTTAAATCCTCTGTCATGCCCAGCTCATTCAAAAGCTGGAGCAGCGTCTGGAAAGAGCCTGCAGCCGTCGCCGTATCGATGACATCTTGTGCCTGAGCTACAGTGCTTCCTGGTTGCTGAAGCGGCAGGCGTTGCGAAGGAGATAGCGAGGTAGTGCGATCGGTTAATTGATGTGTCTGAGCAGGATTGGCAAAGCCGGGAGCCGCAAAGAGCAGCTCTATTGCGACCAGTCCTGCCATGAGAGGTTGAACAAAGCGTGAAATGAATGGCATAGCGTTTTGAAGCATTTAGGGTTTGTGTAGTTTCTAAAGGAGCGAGGGCAGTAGAAACTTACCTCTGTATTTTCGCACACAGGTTTTCTTAAGCAATTTTGGCAGCAGCTCTGGACGCTCGTCTGCACAGAATCGCAAGTCCTCAATTTACATTTGAAGATATGTGCGGCTGGAGAGCAGCTTTGGTAGTACCTGGTGTTAGCCAGGACACGACCCAAAAATCCCTAATGCTGGACAACTAACTGTTGGTACGCGCCTCAAAACCCTTTTATTTGCTTTGCCACAACTAGGACGGAACATCTACCTACACTACTCCACTGCAACACACCACTGAATTTGGGCTTCTTTTTACTACGCGGACTTTTACCTGTGCTTTCCTTTAGCAATTAAGGGAGGAGCCTCAAATTGCTGCTCTCACGGTTTAGTAGGACGCAAGGCAATATTGCCAGGACCATGCTGAACTACCATCAGCAAGCCGCCAATAATCGACAGATTCTTCATAAACATAATTTGCTGAATTTGATCGGTGAAATTAGTGTGGAAGATGAAGGTAGCAATCAAGGTGAAGACGGCTAGAATACTTGCCCCCCATCTTGCTTGTACGCCCAGCAGCAGCGATAATCCACCAAGCAGTTCCAGAGCGATCGCGCCAGCAAGCAACACACCCGTGAACGGCATTCCGTAAGCCGCCATATATTGCTGGGTCATTCCGGGATGTAGAATTTTATTGACGGCTGCCCACAGAAACAATGCAGACAGAAGAATGCGGGAGATCAGAGGTAAATGATTACGAGTTGCGTAGAGTCCAGTTTGTAGGGCCTGCTGAGTTTTAGGGGATATGATGTCGGCAGATGAATTGACAATGCGAACCTTCATGGAATCCTCCAAATTATTTTAAAGTCAGTGAATTGTTGCTGAACCTTAGGTTGCTGTAAGACGGTCATCTACAACGAAGAATTACCCAGTGATGTACCTCCAGCCACTAAGGCAACTTTATCCTCAAGAATCAAAATATTTACCTCTTCATCGTGCTGTCGCAAATTCTTTTCTGTGATAAACGAACTGCATCGTTTGCATTGTCTTAAGCGACAGCTGGAAGATTGCTCTATCCTGGTTTTGTCGCTGCAACAGGTTCTTCACAGCTCTCAGGCAGAAAATTGCTTCATCGGTTGAGTGCGAAGGGCGCTTATTTCAACGGGACGTTGATAGCTTGAACATTTAGAACGATCCTGTTGAGTCAATCAGTAGCAAAATTATTTACTCCTAATGTCAGAAATCTCAACGGTTTGCGGAGCATCTAATTCCAGGGCAAGCGGTTGAAACTCAGTCCCCTTGTGTGCACCATTGCAGAAGGGAAGATTTTGCGAGTATCCACAGGTGCAGAGCCAATGAGTTCCAGCTTCGAGTTGAAGTGTGATAGTTTCTTGGTTAGTTTTAGTGTTCATCGTGTTTTCTTTTGACGGGCTAAACAGACTTTGCAGATTGTTTTTTACTCTGATGCCTCGTGAGAATTCAGTCGGCGGCAGCGTGTTTTCTTAATCCTATTGATTTCTCCTGAGTTGAACAAGATTGATTTTATTGATACTATGTTTCCTGATAAGAAACGTTTGAGCCCCAATGGACACCTTACTCAGCATGAAGGTGCTGCGTCAGGTCGTGGAGTCAGGCAGTTTTGCCGCGGCAGCTGAGCGGCTCAATCTGTCCACGGCAATGACGAGTAAACATGTGATGCACTTAGAACGAGACCTTGGCGTGCGCTTACTGAATCGTACTAGCCGACACTTAAGCTTGACCGAGGCAGGAACAATTTATTACGAGCAATGTCGCGAAATGCTCGATAACCTAGAAGTGGTTGAGGCAGCGGTCAGGCGATCGACTGTCGCCGCGCATGGTGTCCTCAAGCTCACTGCTCCGGTCTGGTTTGCCAACCCGTTATTCACGGAAGCCTTGGCGGACTATCGCGCTCAATATCCGGACGTTGTGCTTGATCTGAATCTAAACGATCGAACCGTGGACTTGGTGGAAGAAGGATTTGATTTAGCATTACGGGTCACCCATAAGCTCGATGATTCATTAATCGCACGGCATCTCTGCCCGATTCAATTTATGCTGGTTGGTTCGCCTGCTTACTTGCAGAAGAATGGATATCCGCAAACGTCTGGCGATCTGTCGAAGCATTTGATGATGCTGTATTCCTACTCACCATTTGGCGATGAGATAGTTTTGGATGGGCCTAATGGACGGGAGCGAGTGAAGTTAGCAGCTTCAATGCGTTCAAATAACACAGGTATGACGTATCAGGCGGCTATAGCCGGGATGGGGCTGGCGTTTTTGCCTGAGTGGTTAATTCAAGATGCGCTCACCTCGCGACGATTAGAAGTGCTAATGCCAAACTACAGTTGGCCAGCTTCCTCGCTTTATGCCATCTACACGAGTCGACGATACTTATTGCCTAAAGTCAGTACTTTCGTAGATTTTCTAGCAACTCGTTTTAGTCCGGCACAGCCAGCTGAGAATTGCTAACCTGAGTCAACGCATCGTGATAATTCCGGCTGCTCCTGAAAACAGGAATCTGGCGCTAGGTGAGGATTCTCTTCTGAGGCAGCATACGCAAAAGCTGCCTGAACTCCAAGTTTGCGCTTGAAAACATAGCGAACGATCAAAAATCTCTAAAAATTTTTGGCTGGGATGTCGATTTGAGTCAACGCCATTCGACTTACTAACAAAAGGAATCCAAGGAGGTCAGGCTCGATCGTATGCCAAAAGCACGAGTCGGCACTGTCGAAATCCACCCATGATTGAAGTCGCAGGGTTGCCGGAGGGCAAAGTCAAGATGCCGATCGAGCAAACCTCTTAGTTTGGCTGGTTTGGGACGCTGATCGATTCAGTTCGGCATACCCTAGATGATCAAATGCAAACACGCGGCTTGAGCCTGTATTAGCTCGCTCAAACTTCAACACCTTTCCGCTGGTCGTTCATCTGCAACGCCCAAGAATATTAACGGGGTCCCGTACATCACCGAGGTTGATTTATGAAGCTCTACGAATTTGCTCCAACTCGATCCATTCGGGTGCGCTGGGTACTCCAAGAACTTGAGGTGGCATTTGAAGCAATTCCCATCAACCTGCAGGCAGGTGAACACCGTGCACCTGCCTTCCTCGCAAGCAATCCTGCTGGCAAACTCCCCATATTAGTTGATGGTGAACATACAATCACTGAATCCGTGGCTATCGCTCTGTATCTTGCCGAGAAGTACCCAGACCGTAACTTCATACCCACAGACCTAACGTTGCGAGCACAGCTCTATCGCTGGCTTTTCTTTACTGCCACTGAGCTAGAACAACCGCTTTGGCGTGTCACTCGCCACACTGCTTTGTATCCAGAAAAGTTAAAATTGCCTGCCGAGATCCCTCTAGCTCGGCAAGACTTCACGAGCATGGCTGTCGTTCTGGAAAACCATATGTTGGGTCGGCAGTTTGTGGTTGGCGAACAGGTCACGGTAGCTGATTTTGTGCTCGCTTACACGCTGGATTGGGCAAACGAAATTCAGCTACTCGATCCTTTTCCCACTTTGGTAGCCTATATGAAACGAATGTACGCTCGACCAAAGGCACCAATGCGAATCGCGGTTGCATTAAACACTATCGGTGTTTAGTTCTGGCAAGCCAGGAGAAGGGCGATCGTGCAGTGCTTCTAGGTTCCGGCTAAGAGTACCGCTCCAATTACGCTGACTGAGGGGGCAAGTCTTGCTTTCGTAGCTGGTTCGACTTTCGTCGAACCAGTCGCATTGCGATCGTCCTAGTTGACATCTATCTACTAGTAGGTAGATAATAAAAGCATGAAAGGAGAAACTGCTCAACAAATTCTAGACGTGGCTCAAAATCTTGTGCGAAGCCGAGGGTATAGCGCCTTCAGTTATGCCGATATTTCAGAGCAAGTGGGTATTCGCAAAGCCAGTATCCACTATCACTTCTCTTCAAAAGAGGAGTTAGCCAAAGAGCTGGTGATTCGCTATCGAGAAACAGTTCGACAAGTGCTGCAGCACATTGAGCAAACAGCATCTGACCCTCAAGAGCAACTGATACAGTTCTGCCGTCTTTATCAGAATGGAGTGCATCACAAACAGATGTGTCTATGCGGGATCTTATCGGCTGAAGTTTCTGTTTTACCTGAAACTGTGCAATGTGAAATTGAAGCATTTTTCTCGGAAACCGAAGCATGGCTTGCTGGTGTGCTACAACGAGGGCTTGAAACGGGACGATTGAAGCCTCGCATTTCATCAACGACTGAGGCAGCGCTGGTCTTGGCTACGCTGCAAGGAGCGCAGCTAATTGCTCGTTCCTCTAAAGATGGGGAAGCAACTTTCGAGCGCCTTCTGGAACAGCTTTTGGCAGCGCTCGCATCAAACGGTTAATTTTTTACCCTGTTATCTATCTACTAGTAGGTCAGTATAAGAAAATGAAACTCCACGCTGATTTAACTCAAAACTGGACATCTCGACGTTGCGTAATCTGCATTGCGTAATCTGCATTGTGTAATCTGCGTTATCTAACCGCTCATTAACCCCTTCACTTACCGGAGGTTTCCATGAAACTTTCAAAACAAACTCTCAATCAACGCACGGGTCATGTATACGATGTGCTTATTGTAGGTGGCGGTCCGGCAGGACTGTCGGCGGGCATCTATCTGCAGCGCTATTTGCTCTCAACCCTGATTATTGACAAAGGCAAAGCCCGGTCTCTCTGGATGCAGGAGTTGCACAACTATCTAGGGTTGCCGCCTGATACATCCGGTCAGGATGTGCTGAAACAGGGCAAAGATCATTACCTGTCTCTGGAAGGTGATTATCTCAATGCTTATGTCGAAGACGTAGTAGATGAGGGAGATACTTTTGCGGTGCGTGTTCGCATCGGGCGGAACAACCCAGTGTACGAAACTGTTCATGCCCGGTATCTAATTGCAGCCAGTGGCATTATTGACCACCTGCCCATGCTGGACAATGTGCAGAATGTCTTTGACTATGCCGGGCACAACCTGCACGTTTGTTTGATTTGTGATGGCTATGAGATGCGCGATCGCCGAGTAGGGGTTTTTGCTAGCAGTGAAGCCAGCCTTGAGGTCGCATTTTCACTTGGATGGTTTACGCCTCATGTCACGTTGTTTACCAACGGTGGATTTGAGGTGAGTGCAACAGCACGCGATCGCTTCAGTGCTGAAGGCTACCAGCTCGTTGAGCAACCGATTAAACAGTTCCTCGGAGCCGATCACCAGATGACAGGTGTAGAACTGGCAGATGGTTCTATGGTAGAGCTCGATGCTGGACTGGTATCGATGGGCTCAAAGTACCACGCCGATTACCTGAAGGGGATTGAGCTAGAGTATCAGGGCGGCAACCTGATCACTGACCCAATGAACCGCACTTCCCATCGCCGCATCTTTGCTGTGGGTGATTTGAAAGTGGGTATGAATCAGGTCATTGTTGCTGCTGCAGATGGGGCACTTGCAGCCACTCAAATCTGGCGCGATATTCGCCGAACTGAAGGACGACGAGCAACCATCAATTCGACTCAAGCGGTAGCGTAAACTCGATCGCGTTGTATAGCGCTACGCGCTTACGTTAAGGCATTGTTTTAATGTAAAAGCCCCACAAAGCGAGACTTTTACATTAAAACAATTTTGATTTAAGCACGTAGTGTCATAACTCCAAAAGAGACGATCGCCCTTATTAGGGTTACGCACCTGGATTAAAATTCTTTTACACCAAAAGATTTGTCCTAACAATGCGCGTAGCGCTATCTTTATCCATCACGCATCAACAAATCGTTCACTACGATTCCTTCGATGCGTGATGTTGTCTTTACCCTGCTAAACGGCTGGAATGAGTAGCCAAGCCAGCAAGTCTGACAGGAGAACCTTTTTTCAATGATGGTTCTCGCAACGCATAGCCAACGCCACGCACTGTATGGATTAGTCGCTGCTTGTGATGCTGTTCCAGTTTCAATCGTAAGTAGCGCACGTAAACATCGAGGACGTTGGAATCAATATCAGGGTTATCATTCCAAACATGATTCAGAATTTGCTCACGAGTCATCACTTGTCGGGGATGAGCCATGAAATATTCCAACAGTGTGAACTCTTTGGCAGTCAGTTCAATCGCTTGCCGACGACGATAAACGTCTCTAGTGACGCGATCGAGTGTTAAATCTTCAAATTGTAAACGGCTAGGTTCTGCTTCCAGCGCAACTCGTCTGAGCCGCGCTCGCATTCTCGCTCTTAGCTCCTCCATCGCAAAGGGTTGCACAATGTAGTCATTTGCTCCGGCATCTAAACCCGCAACACAGTCAAGAATTTTATCTTCTGTACTCAGCAAAATCAATGGAACTTGATTGCCTGTAGAACGCAAGCGACGGCAAATTTCTACTCCTGAACAGTCTGGAAGATTTATGCCTAGAAGAATCAGATCGGGTTGCGATTCACGAGCAGTAATCAGCCCTTCTATGCCGTTATGAGCAACGCTGAGGCTATAGCGATATTGGTTTGTCTGAGTGAAGTCTACAGGATCCTCTGGCGAATCCAACAGCTCTAACTCGACCAATTGAGATAAATGAGGGTCTGCTGCAATCAGCAAAATGTGAGCGTTCATGGAATTAATCATGAGTTAGCAAAGGGTTAGTCGCAATTGTCAACTCAGGGGCATTAGCATCATTGGAAGAGGGTTTGGGGCTTCGCCCTTAGATTGGGGTTGTCCTCTCGGCGAAGCACTTACGCCGAAGCCTCCTCCCCAAAATTATCTTCAAGTTTAATTACAGCCAGCTATTTAGTAAGGACTGGCTGTGGGTCTGACGATGATTTCACTGACATCAACATCATCCGGTTGTGCGATCGCAAATAAAATTGCATTGGCGATCGCCTCAGCCGGAATGGATAATCTGCGGTATTCTTGCATTCCTTTTCTGGCAGCTTCATCAGTAATGCTGTCGGCTAATTCAGATTTCGTCACGCCTGGCGAAATAACGGTCACTCGAATGTCACCCCCTACTTCTTGTCTTAGTCCTTCTGAGATCGCATTAACCGCGAATTTTGTTGCACAGTAAACTGCCGCAGTGGGAGACACAGCATGCCCGCCGATCGAGGAGATATTGATAATCTGACCCGTTCTCTGGGCTTTCATAATGGGAAGTGCGGCAGCGATACCGTATAAGACTCCTTTGATATTCACATCAATCATCCGATCCCATTCGTCCACTTTCAGTTGGTCAAGGGCGGATAGCGGCATGATGCCTGCATTGTTGATGATCACATCGACACGACCGAACTTGTGCTGGGCAAATTGTACGATCGCCTCTAGTTGGCTGCGTTGGGTCACATCGAGCGTTTGATATTCGACTGTTCCACCCTCAGCGTGAATGTCCTTGGCGATAGTTTCTAGGCGATCGGCGCGACGTGCACCCAGAACCACGCTTGCTCCATTCTTTGCCAACAATTTGGCAGTCGCTTCACCAATGCCGCTACTGGCTCCAGTGATGACAATGACTTTATTTTCTACGTTAAACATGGGGATTATTGTCCTGTTAAGGTTGGTTTGAGTCAACTGTTTTCGGTCGCTGTCGTGATCTCTCGCCGCTGTCGATCACAGACTTATTTTTTGACAGCTTCTGTTGAGATGTTTTCATCCTACAGATTAGACCCAGTGTTCTAAATGCCCAAACCTAGCCGATCATTGCCTAATCCTCCAGCCGCATCGATCTATAGCAATTTCAATCTCTACAGGCCGCGATCGCACCCATTCTCACCCTTCTACATTACCCTTCTACAAAGCTCAGTTCTGGTGTTGCATCAGTTGAAAAAACGCGATCGCGTCCTGCCTGTTTAGCTCGGTAAAGTGCTGTATCTGCGGCTCTATAGAGCGATTGTAAATCAGCCCCATCTTTGGGATATTGAGCTATCCCTGCCGTACCCGTTATCTTTATGCTGGGGTCTAGAGCCATAAAATCTCTCTGCCGCAGTGCGTTGAGCAACCGTGTTAATCGCTGAGTTGCATCGTCTAACGTTGCGCCATACAGCCCGATGATAAACTCATCTCCACCCCAGCGTGCCACCACATCCTCACTCCGAAAAAACTGTAGCAGCAATCCTCCTATCTGCCGCAGCACGGCATCTCCCATCGTGTGTCCGTAGCGATCGTTCACTTGCTTAAAGTAATCCACATCCAAAATAGCCAGGCATAACGACTGGTTTTGGCGTTTGGCAAGACGCAAAAATTCTTCTAGATCCTGGGTTGACTTATGACGGTTAGCGACTTTAGTCAGCGGGTCAGTTTCAGCCATGTGACGCAGCAGCCGAATGCGCTCCAAACGGTTCACAATGCGGGTTACAAGCTCTGGTCCTACGATCGGCTTACTGACAAAATCATCTGCCCCTACCGCAAAAACTTGATTTACAACCGTGGACTCAGTGTGCGCTGTCAGAAACAGGACAGGCAACCCACCCCAGCGAGCATCGCTTCGTACCACTTGGCAAAGATCAATGCCAGACAAATAAGGCATCTCGATATCTAGAACAAGCAGATCGGGTGAATAAACCTCCAGCATCTCCCAGAATTTTCTGGGGTCGTTCAACGTTACCACCTTCAAGCCCCAAGGAGTGAGCAAGGTTTGCAGCATCGCCAGAATTTTTGGGTCGTCATCGACTGCTAGCACTGTAGCTGTTTCAGGGATAGCTTGTTGCGCCAGATGCGCCACCGCTTCTAGCACCTGCGCCACTGGAACAGGCTTCTGCAAGAAGGTTTTTCCGCCCTGCCGGGTCAGCTTAACCCGCTCGATCAGCCCTGTCTGGGAACTCAGAACGATCGCAGGCACGGGAGGTTTACGACTGTCTAGGTCTCTCAGCAGCGTCAGGCTGTCCTCAAGCGTAGAAGAGAAACTAGGATCAAGCAAAACCACACTAGGATTATGGCGATAGAGTTTATCCTGCGCCATGTACAGGCTAGACGCGATCACCCCTTGAAACCCCCAGCCTTCTGCTTCATTGACTAATGCTGCTGCCAGCTGTCGATCGTGATCGACTACCAACAGCAGTGGACGCTCATCTAGCGCAGGGGATGGAGATATTGTCTCCGTTTCAGAAGGGTGCTCAATGGTTTGACGTAAAGCAGACACCCATTCTCGGAATTGCATCCGCTGAGAGTCTAAGATCTTGTCAGTCTTGAGTAAGTGCTCAATATTTCGAGCAAGCTGTGAACCTTCTGAGAGCCCAAACGTTCCCAAAGAACCCGCCAGACTGTGAGCCTCCTGCTTTGCTTGCTGTTGCAGTTCTTGACTCAAGGGATTTGGCAAGGCAGCTTGCTCCAGAACGGTGATCTGTTCGCTTACTTGCTCCTTAAATCGGCTCCAAACATTGTCTAAGTTGATTAACGCTTGCTGTTGAAACGGTTCGTTAGCTTTTGCGATCTCTGAATTTTTTGCTGTAGACTTAGGTTCGGCATGCAGTGGTTTTAGACGATAGCCGATACCATACACCGTCTCAACAAAATCAGCAGGAGCACCCCCTGATTTGAGCCGTTGCCGTAGCCCTTTGATGTGAGTTCTAACTGCCTCTTCCCCAGGAGCGTCTTCATAAGTCCACAGATGCTCCAAGATCGCCCCACAGCTAAAAACCCGGTGGCTATTTCGCAAGAATAATTCTAACAGTGCATACTCTTTGGGCGTTAACGACAGCGATTTGCCTGCATAAGTAACTTCACGAAGGCTTGGATCAAGCTGAAGATCGCCCCATCCCAACACAGGCTGGGAGGTGGAACTGGCTCGACGCAAAAGAGCGCGGATGCGAGCAACCAGCTCTTCTACATCAAACGGTTTTACTAAGTAATCGTCAGCACCTGCATCCAGCCCAACTGCTCTATCGTGATGGCTTTCTCGACCCGTTAGCAGCAGAATCGGCATAGAGTAACCTTGCGATCGCACCTGTCGACAAAAGCTAATGCCATCTAGCTTGGGCAGCATCACATCTAACAGTATTAGGTCATACTCAAACGCCTCAACAAGCGCTAAGCCAGCTTGACCATCAGTGGCAACTTCAACCGCATAGCTCTGGCTAGAGAGAATTTCCGTTAAGGCACTGGCAATCAGTTTGTCATCTTCTACAACCAGGATTCTCATAGCGTCAGGCTCTCCTTTGAGCAGTGAAGCGGCAGATGAAATGACCAAATCAAGAAGCCAATTCAAGGCAAGCTCGAAGCAGACTTAGCAGACTCAGCAAACTTAGATGATCTTAATATACTTAAATCCTGAAGCCTGGCTGAAGAGGCAGCTTTTGGCAGCGTTTTGAGT
Organism: Phormidium tenue FACHB-886; assembly: GCF_014764505.1. GTDB lineage: Bacteria > Cyanobacteriota > Cyanobacteriia > Elainellales > Elainellaceae > FACHB-886. The sequence goes on along the minus strand of NZ_JACXWX010000019.1, from coordinate 55,917 downwards.
GAATGCCAGTAGAAGAGCGGGAGCTGAGCATGGCAGCGCGATCGGCACCTATCACTTTTAGATGTATGGCACTACGCGCCTAAATCGAGATTTTTGATATAGAAGCCTCGTTACGCGCAGTTTCTACATAAAAAGGATTTATCCCTAACGAATGCACGTAGCGCTATGACAGCAGCAGCAAACGAAAAGCGTTTTTTGGGCAAAAGGGGTGGCTTGAGTGTTGCAAAGTGTATCTAATTTTTAAGAGAACGCAATATTGCCAACACCCTCACACTTTCCTCAACTTCGGCAGGTTAATCTCAAAGCTGCACAGCTTCAGAGAAGCAACTTCAAACCGCTTACTCAATTCTTTGATATATGAACGCTTGTCCTTGTTGTTCCGATGCACTTCTGCGTCACATTCGTAAAGGCTCAGTGTACTGGCTCTGCCAAACCTGCCGGGCAGAGATGCCAAATTTTACGAAAAGCCAGTCCCCGTCTTTATTAGATGCATCAGGGGTGAAGCATAGTAAGCATGAGACGATCGCCTGAGGCAGAGCTTGTGCCAGAAAGCTCTTTCCAGTTTTTATCAGGGTCTCACAAAATCCTTTCAGAAACTCTATTATCTTAAGCAAGTTATTCATCTGACTCTGCCTTTTCCAAAGAGGTAGCTTTGGCTGGATCACCAAACCGTTCCTGAAGGAAGCTAACCAGCAGCCGGATTTTAGTAGAAAGATGTCGATTGACAGGGTAAATTACGTAAATTGAAAGCTCAGATGGATGATAATCCGGCAGGACTATCTGCAGCGTTCCCTGTTGGAGTTCTGGTTCAATAATAAATTTAGGAAGGAGCGTAATTCCCAGACCGCGAACCGCCGCATCTTTAAGCACTTCCCCGTTGTTGGAACACAATACGCCATTCACTGAAATCGTAAACTCTCCATCTGTCCCAGCTATCGTCCACTGATTTTCAACCGCAAGCTGACCGTAGTGCAAACAGGAATGGGCATGAAGATCGCTTGGGTGAGCCGGAACCCCATGAGATTTTAGATAAGACGGGGCTGCACACAGAACTCGTTGAGCGGGTGCTAACGAATGCACGATTAAACTAGCGCTTTCTTGCGGTTTGGCAATCCGCACTGTAACATCAAAGCCTTCTTCAATGGGGTCAATGAAGCGATCGCTTAGCGTTAGCTGCACCTGTAGATCGGGATATTGTGCTAGAAACTCGGCTAGAGCTGGAGACAGGTGCATCGTTCCAAACGTCATGGGCGCATTCACTCGCAGTCTTCCCCTTGGTTCTTCGTGAAGCTGCGTGATTGCCTGCTCTGCTTCTTCAAGGCTTGCCAGAATCTCCACGCAGCGTTCATAGAACGCCAGTCCAGTCTCGGTTGGCGTCACCACCCTTGTACTGCGGTGCAAAAGCTGTACGCCCAGTTCGTTCTCCAAGGCAATGACGAGTTTGTTGACTGCCGATCGAGACAACCCCATCTCTCTTGCTGCTGCCGCAAACCCGCCTGCAGTCACGACTTGAGTAAAGGCACGGAGGCTATCAAACTTATCCATCTCTTCCAGTATTGTAGACTAAATGAAGACAATTAGTTTCTAAAATAGCATATTGTCTTTTTTGAAGATTCAATTCATAATAATAGTGTTCCTGCAATTTGCCCACTCAACTGGAGGAATGCAAAATGATTACCATCCGATCGGCTCAAGAACGCGGTGCTGCAAACTTTGGTTGGCTCGATAGCCGTCACACTTTTTCATTTGGCAACTACTACGATCCCAAGCATATGGGGTTTGCCAATCTAAGAGTGATTAACGAAGACAAAGTGACTCCTAGCAAAGGGTTTGGAACCCATGGGCATCGGGATATGGAAATTATTTCCTATGTCCTGGAGGGAGCCTTACAGCACAAAGACAATATCGGCAACGGCTCGGTGATTCGCCCCGGCGATGTGCAGCGGATGTCGGCGGGAACTGGCATTATGCACAGCGAATTTAACGCCTCTACGAGCGATCCCGTCCATTTTCTGCAAATCTGGATTTTGCCAGAGCAGCAAGGCATTGAGCCAGGCTATGAGCAGAAAACCTTCAGCGAAGCCGAAAAACGCAATACGCTGCGCTTAGTTGGCTCTCGCGACGGCCGGGATGGCTCAGTTACCATTCATCAAGATGTCGATCTCTATGCGGCTTCATTGCAAGACGGCACAGAGCTAAGCCATACCTTAGCTGCAGGACGAGTTGCTTGGCTGCAAGTAGCACGGGGAGCGGTGCTGCTGAACGATCAACTACTTTCTGCAGGAGATGGGGCAGCGATCTCTAATGAAGATCTGCTCACACTGCAGGGGGCTTCTAGTGAGGCAGAGGTGCTGCTGTTTGATATGGCAGCATAAGCCATGGCGCTAGTTGCTCAGATGAACGGGTCGATTAGAAGCCGCTCAAAGCGGCTTCTAATCAAAACTAAAGGGCTACATCTGATCACACTACGCACATACGCCCGCACAAGTTTCTGTGTAAAAGCCCCGCTACACAGGACTTTTACACAGAAAAAGATTTCAATCTAAGCGTGGATCGCCATATTTAAGCATCCTAATATGCTTCATTATTCCTGACAGTTAACAGTGTCAGCCTCGGATTGCCGCAAGGATAGATCGACTTCCCATCCTGGTAAGTTCCACCAAACCACTCGATCGTTTGGCTGTACCCAGAAGTCTAGGTATTCAATCTCGCCATTTTCAAACGCAAGCTTTGGAAAGTTGGGATAATCACGATCGTTTGCTGCTGTGTAATTCTGTCCGAAGTAATTCATGCAGACCGTTAAGCCCTGATCAACGCCCAACGTTTCGGCTCCAGTACCTTTGAGCATCGAATCATCGTAGCTAAAGGTGCCGCGGTAGGATTGTCCTGCCAGTGCGCCTTCAGTTACATTAACGGTGAAGTTGTAGGTAACGATAGCGGCTTGGACTGGGCTGGCGATCAAGGTTGCGCCGAAAGCGAAACTGGCGATCGCCGTTGAAAATTTTGGGAGTTGATTGAGCATTGCAGGTTAGTTGAGTTAGGGGTTTGCAGATGTACTGCTTTAAATGGTAGTCAGAATACGAGCAAACTCTACGAGCGCTTGCCAAGTATCGTTGCCGATGATTCCATCAACGGGCAGTTGGCAATTGGACTGAAGTGCTCTAACTGCCACTTTGGTTTTTGAGCCAAACTCTTCATCCACGCCGCCTTGATAAAAGTTACCATCCTTCAACACCTGCTGAATGCCAACTAGTTCGCCAACGCTGCCAACGCTCGGAAGCGGCTTCTCGACAAGCGTACGGGTTGCAATACCCGCCAGGTTTCAGTACCGTGGCTGAGGACGGATGTGGTGATCGATAGCTTAGACAGGGTTGTTCTCCTTTATCTGGTTCTGTTTCGGGTAAATGGATTGGTGTTTGATTAGTCGGTAGAGCGGGCAGTGCCCACCCTACCCACTTTTGTAATCTGGCGAGTAATTTTGCTAATGCGATCGGCAATTTGCCACCGCTAATTCATGCGCTGAACGCCTAATTTTTGCCTTTTGGAAACCATCAGTGCTTCCCACGTCAACGCATCCACAGAACTCATAACAGACATGCGTGGGTAAACGCTCTTGAGCGCTGTTTTAAACCGTTGCACTACATGCATTGATGAACGAGAATAAGAGCTATCCTGAACTGGAATTGGACTTAACCCTGCTCGGGTTCAAGAACCTTTTCGTTTCCCTAATGCACTTATCTTATGAATTCAAGCGATCCAGAACCTCTGAAAAACGTCTTGACTCATCCATCAACAAAAGACAGTAACCCCAACTCACTTTCGTTAGTTAGGCAAGCACATTTACTTAACCCTTTTGTAAGTGCGATCGTCCTAATATTGCGCTACGTGCATACGTCAGAGCCAGTTTTTGTGGTGTGCCGCACGGAGCACAGCCGCCAAACGTCCCTACCCCAGCCGCTGCGGTAGTTGCGATAGAAGCTTTGTGTTGATATCACAGCAGACTATAGCTTTGGGCAGACTCTAAGGGAACATCTGGCAGATTACAAAGCAAACTATCCCATGTGCTTTGAGCTTGCAATGCCTCTACAACGACTTGCAGCGGTTCAGCAAAAATGGTTTGAAAATCTGCCTCTTCAGGAAACTGAATCTTAAACGCTAGCTGCTCTATGGGCGGGGTGAACTGAGCATCAACGCCTGCTCGGTTTCCTCTGGCATCAACACGATACCAGCCAGTTTCAACTAAATAGATAGCATTGAAGCCATGTAGGCTGTATGGCGCACCTTGATCATTAATACTCAATCGCTGATAGCAAAATCCAGCGGGAATATGGTTTGCCCGCAGCAACGCCGCCAGTAAATGACTTTTGGCATAGCAATATCCTGTCTTATGGTGAAGAACATCAGAAGCTCGGCAGGTTACAGGGTTCATTTGGTAATCATAGCTGTGGCAAATTTCATCACGCACCCATTCAAAACAGGCTTTTGCGATTGCTACTGGCGTTTCACATCCCGTTGCAATTTGTTTAGCCCGTTCCATGATTTCGGGATGTTGCCAGTCGATCACTTCACTAACCTGCAAATATTCTTCTATCCCAGCCACCATAAACGCTATAGCCTCAATTTGAAGGACTGCACCAATTTATCGTACTGGTAGCCTCAATCGATCGCAAATAGGTTTTTCGCCGCGCAAGTGCGGCGAAAAACTCAAGAAGGTAGAGCAGCTTTGCAACCTGCTGAACCTCTCGCATTGCAAAAACTGTTTCAAGGTTAGCTATCAAAGCTGGAAGCCGTTAGCTGCGTATCTGCAGATGCCCAAGCCTGCTCAAATCTCTGCCGCACTGCTCGAGCGTCTATCGTTTTGCCTTGTGCCTCCAGGCTCTGTGCCAGCCCATACAGCGACCAACCGTTTTCAGGGTAAAACTCCAGATCTTCTCGATAGGTTTGTTCTGCAGCAGCAGGGCGGTTTGCCTGCAGCAGAACAGCGCCCAACGCTTGACGCACAGGCGAATACCAGGGAGCTGGTTCATCGTAGTTGAGGCTGTCTTCTAGCTCAATACCACGTTTCAAAGACGCGATCGCTTCCTCAAACTCTCCCTGCTTTGCCGCCAGTTCACCTGCCAGCACTTCAGACCCAATTTGCAGCAGATGGGCAGTAGTATTGATCTCCCAAAGCGTCACCTCCTGCAGAGCAGGATCAGCAGCGATCGTTTTTAATACCTCTAGCTCTTGGGTTGCCTCTGGGAGCTGACCTTGGGCAGTATAGGCCATGCCGCGTGCAAAGTGCCACACGCCAGTTGGATACACTAGATCTTCAGCTGGAGCAGGCTGTGCCAAAATTTCATTCCACCTGCCGAACTTAATGGAGTTGTAGAGCGGAATTACAGCGTAATGCTGCAAGGTGCCGTACCCTACTTCCCGGATTAAAGACTGATCCACCAGCGCTGCAGTTTGATGAGCCGCCTGCAGCGCCACAGCTTGCTGCCCTGACATTACTGCTGCATACCAAAGAAAATGATGGTTGTGCGGCATGTAGCCGAGTGGATACAGACCTTCTGGATGCTGCTGCTGAGCATACTGGGCATCTGCTGCTGCCGCTAGCTGATTGGCAACCACAGCGTCTTGATAGCGTCCGACCCGGATGTAAATGTGACCCGGCATGTGAATCAGGTGTCCAGCGCTGATGTTGAGGTCACGCAGACGATCGGCAGCTGCCGCTGCTAATTCTGGATGTTCGGCTTCTACCGCGTGAATATAGAGATGCAGCGCCCCAGCATGATCAGGATGCTCTTGCAGCACCGATTCTAGAGTGGCAAGAATGATCGCCCCAGCCGCATTCGGTTCACCATTTTCCTGCCAGTAGTTCCAGGGTGTCGTATCCATCAGCGCTTCAGCATATAGGGTAAGTGCGTCTGGGTCATCCGGGTAACGCTGTGCAACGTCGCGCATGGCATTGGCGTAGTCCAGATTGAGAGCAGCCCGATCGGCTACAGGTTCAGCCTTGTAGCGGGTTGCCAGTGCCTGGATGTAAGCTTGCTCTTTGGGGTTGGCGTAATCGCTTAACTGGATTGCCTGTTCAATAGTTTGCCAAGCGGTTGGCACGGCTCCATCTTCCATTGCCGCGTTGATATTGGGTCCAAGGACATATGCCATCCCCCAATAGCAGATAGCGCAGGTGCGATCGAGTTCGGCAGCGTGTTGGAAGGAATGCAGTGCTTCTGCATGGTTGAATCCGTAAGCTAAGATTAACCCTTGGTCAAAGTAGCGCTGGGCTTGCGGATTCTGGGTAGAAATGGGATGGCTGTAGTTTCCTAAATGCTCAAATAGCGGCACTGTAGGGTTCGGAACATTGCCGCTCTGTCCGGTGTGATCATCTAGAGTTTGGGCGATCGCAATTTCAGTCCAGCCCATTAGATGGAGCAAAAGTAGAGCTGCTAGGAGAAACCCGACAAACAGAGGTCGGTAGGCTTTCAACCATTGATTCATGGTGTTCACCTCTTCAAATAAGATGCGATCGTTGTCCGTTCCACCCATACACTAAAGCAATTACCATAGAGAGGCTATAGCATGGACTCAAGGAAAGCGGTTTGGTGCAAACCTCTACAAGCTTGAGAATCGCTATACTGCTAAATTTTTTGCTGAACTTGTTGCAATGATTTTATGCCTCGATTCGATCCCTACAGCCTCCAACTCCAAATTTCTCGCCTGTTTGAGCAAGGGCAAGCCTTCTTTGCAACTGCCAAAGTAGAAGAGTGGCTCCGGGCACACCAGCAAGACCCAAATGATTACAACATCTCCTTTCGGCAGATGCCCGCGCCTCCTGGCTCTAGTTCAGTGATGACGGTCGTTATCGATCTGCAGCGCAAAGACGGTCAGCCTGTGGATGAATGGCTGCAGCAGGAAATAAACCAGCAGTGAGGTCGCTAGCAGTGAGGTCGCCAGCAATGCCGGGTGCGGCTTAATGTGCCATCAGCCGATCGCCTGTTTCGGTGTGAAACCAGTGGGTGTGTTCGGGCGGTAGGGATAGCGTCACCTGGTTGTTTTGCCAAGTTGCTTCGGTGGGCAGCAATGCTCGCAAGATGCGATCGGAGCCAGCCACACGCACACTGACTAGGTGGCTCATCCCCAGGTTCTCAACCAAAATAACGCTGCCTTGCACCGTCACTTTGTCGTTCGGCTGTGCCAAGCGGACATGTTCTGGACGGATGCCTAATGTCACCTTCGACAGCGATGAAACGTATGGGGGCATCGGAATTTTATGATCGCCCAGCACGACAAAGTTACCCTGACAGGGCAAATCCAGCAAATTCATCTGAGGACTGCCGATAAAACCTGCCACAAAGCGATTGGCAGGCTGGCTGTAGATGTGCTGGGGCGCATCGAGCTGCTGTAGATAGCCATCAAACAGCACGGCGACTTTGGTCGAGAGCGTCATTGCCTCTGTTTGGTCGTGCGTCACATAAACGACGGGCGTTTGCTGGGCATCAAAGATTTGCTTCAGTTCAGCTCGCACCTGCTCTCGCAGCAGGGCGTCCAGGTTAGAGAGCGGTTCATCTAGCAGAAACACATCCGGCTGGCGCACTAGTGCCCGCCCCAGCGCCACCCGCTGCCGTTGCCCACCCGAAAGCTGTCCCGGTTTGCGATCGAGCAGTTCCTTCAAGCCTAAAAAATTGCCCACTTCGGCGATCCGGCGGCGAATCTCTTCGGATGGCGTTTTCTTCAGCTTCAGTCCTGATGCCATGTTTTCATACACGGTCATGTGCGGATAGAGTGCGTAGCTCTGAAACACCATGGCAATGTTGCGATCGCCTGCGGAGCGTTGCGTCACATTCTGCCCACCGATCCGCACCTCGCCTCGCGTCGGCTGGTCTAATCCAGCAATCATCCGCAGGGTTGTAGATTTACCACAGCCCGATGGACCCAATAGCGTCAGAAATTCTCCGTCCTCTACGTAGATGCTCAAGTCCTTTACGGGAATGACTTTTGGGGTGTAGGTCTTGTTTAGATGAATTAATTCGAGTTTTGCCATAGAACGGGGGGAATGTAGGAATGGAAAACGAGAAGTGAACGAGAAAATAGAAGGATAAAGGAACGCAAAAGAATGAGAAATAAGAGAAGAATGAGAAAAGCAAGGAGCGGGAAAGAGCTATCAAACTTACTGTGAACTGCGATGCTTTGAGGTTTTGTGCTTGTCTATATCCCCATGCATCCCGCATTCCGCTTCTTTACCCCTTCACGGCTCCTGCCGTTAAGCCCTGTACAATGCGGCGTTGGAACAGCAGAACAAGCAGCACCAAGGGAATTGTACCGACGACGGTGGCAGCCGCCAGCGCTCCATAAGGAATTTCAAAGGCAGCAGTACCGCTGAGCTGAGCAACCGCAACCGGAATTGTTTTGAGTGATTCGCGGGTGATGAAGGTGAGGGCGAATAGAAATTCGTTCCAGGCAGAGATGAAAGTGAGAATGCCTGTTGTGACAAGGGCAGGCACAGTTAGCGGAACGAGAATTTGAGCTAGCATTTGCCACGTGCCGTAGCCATCGACTTTGGCAGAGTCTTCTAGATCGCGGGGCAACTGCTGAAAGAAGCTCCGCATTACCAGAATGGTAAGCGGTACGTTGATCGCTGTATAAGGGACGATCAGCGCTAGATAATTGTTGGCAAGACCAAATGCGCGAACGATCTCCAGCAGCCCCAGGAACAGCAGGATATAGGGAAACAGCGTCACGATGAGAACGATCGCCAGGATGGCTCGCTCTCCGGGCAGCTTCAGCCGCGCCAGCGCGTAGGCAGCAGGTGTTCCCAGCAGCAAACAGAGCAGCGTAGACAGCGACGCCACCAGGAAGCTATTCAGCATATAGCTAAAAAACGGACGGCGGCGAAAGATTTCTACATAGTGTTCCAGAGTGAACCGGGTTGGAAAGTACACGTTGGGAACAGCAGCGATATCTGCGTTGGTTTTGACTGAGGTCAGCACCTGCCAGAGAATCGGCGCGAGGCTGAAGATCACTACCAGGGCAGCCGCGATCGGCAACAGAATTTTGGTCAGTGAGATTGGCTTAGGCGAGGGAGCCGATCTTACTTGGGCAGAGGATGATGTAACTGTAGCCATCGCTTTAGCGTCCCCCTGTGGCGGTTCGTAGTTTAGAAAGGAGCAAGGCAGAGAGGGCAACGGCTAGCACCAGAATCAGAAAAGTGACGACGACTAGCGCTGCGCCGTACCCAAAATCGAGATAGCGCATTACCGTTGCATAGATATAAATCGATACCGTTTCTGTAGCGCCGCCGGGTCCACCGCTGGTCATCACCTGGATTAAGTCAAAGATGCCAAACGCCTGAGCAAAGCGGAACAGTCCTGCGACCAAAATCTGCGGCATCAGCAGCGGCAGTGTAATTTGCCGAAAGCTTTGCCAGGGAGTTGCTCCATCAATCAAATGCGCTTCATATAGATCGCCCGGAATGGACTGCAGCCCTGCCAGCAGCAAAATGCTGATGAAGGGTGTTGTTTTCCAGACATCCGCAATGATTACCGACAGCATCGCAGGCAGTGGATTGCCAAGCCAATTAATACCCGTTTCGATTAACCCTAGCCGCAGCAGAATATCATTCACAACCCCCGCCTGATCGTTAAAAATCCATGCCCAGGTTGTAGCGATTAGGGCAGTGGGCAATGCCCAAGGCAGAATGGCGATCGTGCGCACCACACCCCGTCCCCGAAACGACTGGTTCAACACCAGCGCAATCCCCATGCCGATGATCAGCTCTAGCACCACCGAACAGACTGTAAAAACTACGGTGTTCCACAAACTTTGCCAAAAACGCCCATCCCCAACCATACGCCCATAGTTGTCTAGCCCCGTAAACACCTGCTGCAGCTCTGTTCCCAGGTTTTGATTGAATAAACTGAGCCAGAGCGATCGCCCAATTGGATAAGCATAGACCAGCGCCAGCAGCAGTAGCGCCGGAATGATTAAAATCCAGCCCGCCCGCCGTTCACGAGATTCAAGAGAAGCAGTCATAGCAAGTCAGGAGATTGATGATAGCGGCGAAAAGCACTACGCCTGGTTAATTAAACGATTAAGCCTGATTCGTATCCAACAGTCGACGAGTTTCTGCTGCCGCCGCCTGCATCGCCGCTTCCACAGAAGTGCGATCGGTTAAGGCAGCACTCAAATACCGCTGCAAAATGTCAGATACTTGAGCGTACTGAGCCACAGGCGGACGCAAAACGGCTTGTTCTGCCACCGTTTGCATACTGGGAAAATAGCTGTACTTGTCGATAATTTGCTGATCGCTGTAGAGCGAGGGACGGGTCGGCAAATAGCCATTTTCTAAAATAGTGAAGCGCTGCCCTTCGACGCTGGCAAAATACTGCACTACGCGCAGAGCAGCATCAGGATTGCGGCTCGTTTTTGAGATGCCCAGCCCCCAGCCGCCCAAGCATGCCGCCGGATTTAACCCGGCGGCATGCACCATCGGCTTGATCGCAAACTTGCCTCTAATCGGTGAATCCTCAGCATTACCCAGCGGATAAGCGTAGGGCCAGCTCCGCATAAACGCTACTTGTCCACTCTGGAATAGACGACGGGCTTCTTCTTCCTGATAAGTTGTGACGCCGGGCGGCGAAATGCCTTCTTGCATAGTCCTGCGCAAGAAGTTGACGGCTTGAATCGCTTCGGGGCGATCGAGTCCCACTTCTAATGTTTCGGGATTAACCCAGAACCCGCCAGAACCCGCCAGCACTTCCACAAACATGGCAGATAGTCCTTCATACTGCCGCCCCTGCCAAACATAGCCCCAAGGCACTGCATCTGACTGCTGCAATTGCTTGGACTCTTCAATCAACTCATCAAATGTTTCTGGCGGCTTCAAGCCTGCCTGCTCTAGCAGATCCTGGCGATAGTACAGCAAGCCTGCATCCGATCGCATGGGCAGACGATATAGCCGCCCCTCATAACGCCCACCTTCTAAGTCAGCCGGGTAGAAAGCTTGGAGCTGATCCGCCGGAATGCGATCGGTTAGATCCAGCAGCCAGCCTGCTGCCGCAAACTTGGGCAGCCAGACAATGTCCATCAAAATCAGGTCATACGGCGATTCGCCCAGCAGAAAAGAAGAAGTATACAAATCCTCAATCAGGTTGGAGGCGTTTGGTCCTTCGATTACATCCACTTTGATACCTGGATTCTTCTGCTCAAACTCCCTCGCCAGCGACTGTCCACCTTGGGCGTCTAGCGCGGTTGTAAGAAGCGCCAGCCGCACGGGCTGCTGTGCGGCAACAGTGCCGCTTAGGACTATGCAGAAGAAGCAGGCGATCGCTATGCCCAGCCAGCGCCAGCGTCGTTGGGCCGCTCGCCGCCCCAACAGCAGTGACCAACCCCGTGACCAAATTTGAGTTAATTGATTCCCTTTCATGGGTAAGATGTATGAAAAATTAGGTTACATTTAACCCTGATTTAAAAAATACAATCGCTAAACCAGCAGCGTCTGTTGCAGCGATTGCGGCTTTAGCCATAAAGCCATTCCACGTAGCGAATACTAAAGGCTTGTCTCAGTAGAGTATGTTCGGGGATCACGAGCTGTCATACATCTCCGGCTAGATTGCACAGATTACGGGTTTGTGTCCTATAGTTCGCTTGTGTGTTTACAGCTTAAAGGGTCATCGCTCGCTTCAATCTGCAAATTTAGAAAAATTAGCGGTAAAGAAATGCAACAATTCTGTCTGCAGTATTTTCCATGACAGACTTTCTTAGTTTTTAGGAATAGGTGCCATCTGCAAGTGCGCCGTCAATCAGGCATCAAGACTCTCAGAGCCACCTAAAAATCTCAGAGCCTAAAAATTTGATTGCGGCAATACGAGTGAAGAACAAACCACTGTTCACTCTTCACTAGCATCTGTTGGTCAATTCTAGAGGATGACTGAGGAATATATAGCAATCCTAAAGGGTTTGTGAAAGGTGGGGCGGGCGAAGCCCGCCCCACCTTTCACAAACTATTTCACCACTCAAATAGGATCGATATATAGGTGCAGCTTAGCGGAGAGACGCATTGCTGCAGCTAGCTTAAAGTGCCTTGTAGTTAACAATCCGGGCGAAATCTTTGGGGTTGAGGCTAGCACCGCCGACAAGCGCACCGTCTATTTCGGGTTGTGCCATAATTTCATCGACATTGCCCGGTTTGACGGAGCCGCCGTATTGAATGGTGACGTTCTGGGTATCGAGACGGCTGCGAATGAGCCCGATGATGCGGTTTGCTTCTTTGGCATCGCAGGTGTCGCCTGTGCCGATCGCCCAAATCGGCTCATAGGCAATGACTAGATTAGCTTGGTCAATGTCTACCAAATCCTTTGCAAGCTGGTTGAAGATCAAAGCTTCTGTTTCGCCAAAGTCTCGCTGCTGCTTGGTTTCACCTACACACAGAATAGGCGTTAACCCAAAGGCCTGAGCTGCTTTTAAGCGCAGGTTGACAGTGGCATCAGTTTCACCAAAATACTGACGCCGTTCGCTGTGCCCTACTACTACATAGCGGACACCGATTTCGGTCAGCATGGGAGCCGAAACTTCGCCCGTGTAGGCTCCTTCCGCTTCCCAATGGACGTTTTGCGCCCCAACTCTAATACGAGTGCCGTGTAAATTGCGAGAGAGGGCACTTAGGGCAGTGAAGGGGGCACAAAGCACAATCTCTCGATCGTCAGGCGTTTCTGCCGTGTGATCGAGAAAGCCGTGTAAAAACTCTTGCGCTTCTGCCCGAGTTTTATACATTTTCCAGTTGCCAGCGATGATAACCTTACGCACGGTGACTCAGTAATTAAAGGTGAACGCAAACTAAAGCTGAATGCAAAATAGCGCATCCTCTAGTCTAAGGCTTCGGGGGAACGATCGCGCTACAGATTTAACAGGAGACCCTAACAGCCTACAGGCACCGGGCAATCGTTGCCGCAACTGATTGCCCCAGTGCCTCAAAATCATATCCCCCTTCCAGCCCAAACAAAATTCGACGGGTCACCTGCAGGCAGCGATCGGTGAGCGCCCCGTAGTCTTGCGGCTGCAAGGCGATGCCAGCCAGCGGATCGGCAGCATTGGCGTCATACCCAGCGCTGACGATCAGCAGATCAGGCTGGAAGTGCTGCAGGAAGGGAATAATGTGCTCTTCAAAGTGGGGCAGGTAGTCGACGATCGTGCTGCCTGCTGCCATGGGGAAGTTGAGGACGTTGTTGTATTTGCCGCGCTCTCGCGTAGAGCCAGTTCCAGGATATTGGGGAGATTCATGCAGCGAACAGAAGGCGATCGCCGGATTCGACTCGACAATTGCCTGAGTGCCGTTGCCATGATGCACATCCCAGTCCAGGATGGCGACACGCTCAACCCCTGGTTGCTGCAGCGCATAGCCAGCCGCGATCGCTGCATTGGCAAAGATACAAAAGCCCATGCCTCGTTCTGGCAGGGCGTGGTGTCCGGGTGGGCGAGCTGCCACAAACGCAGGCGCTCCAGAAGACAACACTTGATCCACGCCATCGAGCCAAGCGCTGACTGCTAGCAGTGCCACGTCATAGCTGCGCGGCGAGGCAACGGTGTCAGGATCGATGTAGCCGCCGCCCGATTTTGCCAAATGCTGTACTGCCTCAACATAGCGCTGAGGATGGACGGCGTGCAGGGCAGTTGCAATCCGATCGGGCTGCTGCTTGATTGGAGTGGGCGATCGCCACTCTAGCTGGTCTGCCCAAGGTTGTGCCTTTAGGATTTGGGTAATAGCGGTGAGCCGTCCCGACCGCTCCGGGTGGTAGGAGCCAGTGTCGTGGTCGAGAAATTCGGGAGAATAGAAGACGGGGAAGTGAGGAGGCATCGATCGTCTGGTGTTTGCATCTTTAGAGTTTAGTGTACCGAAGCTGTGCTGCCTGGTGTCTCAATGATGCTCAAGGCAATATGCTCAAGACAATTTTGTGGATGCGCTCTGCACCTCCACGACCAAAATCTTTTATGCAAAAGCCGCGCAATGCGCGGCTTTTGCATAAAAGATTTTGCCTTAGCCTCTGCGCGTAACGTAGCTACAGCACTGGGGCGATCGCCGCTTCCCAAGCGCGGTATCCTTGGTCGCTGAGATGAAGTCCATCGGTGGTCAAGTCTCGGCGCAAATTGCCTGTCACGTCGCTAAAGGCGGGCTGCAGGTTGAGAAAACTAACGTTCTCTTGGCGGGCAGCCGCAGAGATGTTGTAGTTAAGCCAGCGGACGCGGCTATTGGGGATGGCGGCGAGGCGGGTGGGCAAAATAGAGTGAACGAAAATCTTGGCGGTGGGATGGTTGCGCTTAAGATTGCGCATGATTTGAGTCATGTTGCTGACAATTTCGACATCGGTTGCACCCCGCCGCAGGTCGTTGATCCCTACCATGATGTGGATTGTGTTGGGCTGTGTTTTGTCAAACAGCGACAGCCGATTCAAAACGCCAGTCGTGGTGTCACCAGAAATGCCTTGATTCAGCCAATAGCGATCGTTTCTCATCTGGTTGGGTGGATACCAGAGGGCAATTGAATCTCCTACCAGCACCGTCAAACGGTTTGCTCCTTGCCCCTTTGCCACTACCCGCGCTTCTCGACCCAGTAGATCGATCCATTGGTTATAGGTAGGCTGCTTAGTCGCATTGATCCAGGCGGCCCGGAAGCGATCGGTAGACAGGCGAGTGTAAAGGGTTCCGGCTCTAAGAGCTGCCCAGCGCTGCTGAAACAGCTGGCTTCCAGAGCCGGGACGGGTGCGACCGGGAATTAGCAGATCGGGATTAACATAGTCGGGTAACGACCGGCTCCGCTCTGGCAGGTGTGCTTCCACAGTGGGGTTGACCGGACGATAGGCAGGCTGCGATTCGCAGAGCCGGGAGATCGCCACGCTCGTAGCCAGAGGGGTGTATTTAGGGACTTCTGAAGGGGGAACCGCAAGCTGCCAACCGGGGGCTTGCCCTTGTGATACTAAACTAGCCGCAATCAAACACAGGTTACTCATCGTGCTCCTCACTCAACGATTGGGCGTACGAGTGGACAATCCGCACTGATACCAAAAGCAGGAGTGAGCCACAGTAGACATACACTCTGTTGCATATTCACTTTATTTACGGGCTTGTGCTTCCTTTTCACAGGCAACCCCGTAATTCTCAGGACGATCGTACAAAACTTTATTGGAGTTTAAAAATTGAGTCCAGTAGTTTAACGGAGTTTCACAAGTTTTTGTTAACGAGATTGTGCCTCAACGGCGATCCCTTGCAGCCAGCTTAAGAAGTTCGTTGGAATTCCCCCCAAGATCAGCGACACTCACTAGAGTAGAAGTAATTGTATTGGGCGTTGCTGATAGTCAGAATAGCGATTTCGCGGGCAGCGGCAACACTTTAAATATCCGGACAAATATCTAACAACTTATACAAAAATATCTAAATTTATGCCTAAAGAAATGCCCAAAGGACGGGAATTATCAAACGACCTCAAGCTAAAAATCTATCCTGCTGTAATTGGGGTGCTGGGGCTGTGTTTGCTGGCTTCACTGCTTTCCCGCTTTGAAGTGCAAATCTTTACTGAATCTGCCCCGTTAATCGATCGCCCCAGCTCTGATGCAGATAGAGCAACCGATCGCAATTCACCCGCTCCACCCGCTCCGGTAGCTCCAGCTCCTGTTGCTTCATCTACTCCAACGCCCCTTGCAACACCCGCAGCCGTGCCGGCAGGAACTGCAGGCAGCTTGCGGGTCAGTAACCAAACTATCTACCCTGTCCGAGTTGCGCTACTGCCGCTGTCAAACTCCACAGCACCAAAAGCTGCGCCGGAGCAAGCAAACTCCCAGAAAATTGACGCTCAACCGGTTCATTGGGATTTTGCACCCAATGAAGGCAGCACCAAAGGGCTAAAGCTCTCCCTGCCGGAGGATGATCTGCAAATTGAGGCTGGTGATGTGCTGGTTGCCTTTGCACAAGATGGCTCCCGGCGCTATTGGGGTCCATTCATAGCGGGTAAAACGGCCTTACCCCTTTGGAATGCAGCCACGCAGGAATGGCAGCTTAACTTACAGCCTTGAACTTAGATGAGTCAGACAACTACGATCGGGTTGAAGAGGCAGAAAGCAGTGAGGGAAGTTGAGGCTGCCTTCTGCCTTCGCCGCCCTGCTAGAGTAAATTTAGTGGGATTGCCCGTCTTTACCCTTTCACTCTATTAAAACAATGTCTGTCGTTCAGCCTGCTTCGCTTCGCCTTGCCGATCGCCTCAGTGCGCTTCAGTCTAACGTGTTTGCCGATATGGATCAGGCGAAAGCAAGGGCAAGAGCTACCGGACTTGACGTGATTGACCTGTCGTTGGGATCGTCTGATTTGCCAACGCCGCCACATGTGCTGGAGGCGATCGCTCAGTCGCTGTCAGATACCTCAACGCATGGCTACCTGCTGTTTCATGGAACGCGATCGTTTCGACAGGCGGCAGCCCAGTGGTATGAGCGCAAGTTTGGCTTGGCGGTTGACCCCGAAACAGAAGTGCTGCCGCTGATTGGGTCGCAGGAAGGAACGGGACATTTGCCGCTGGCTGTGCTGAATCCGGGAGACTTTGCACTGCTAGCTGATCCGGGCTATCCATCTCATGCAGGTGGGGTGTATTTGGCAGGGGGGCAGGTATACCCGATGCCGCTGCTTGCAGAAAACGGCTTTTTGCCTGTGTTTGCAGATATTCCAGAATCTGTGCTGACGCAGGCACGGCTAATGGTGTTGAGCTATCCCCACAATCCCACCACGGCCACGGCTCCGCTCGCTTTCTTTCAAGAAGCAGTTGCGTTTTGTCAGCAGCATCACTTGGTGCTGGCGCATGACTTTCCCTACCCCGATATGGTGTTCAGCACAGAGCAGCCGCCCTCGGTGCTGCAAGCCGATCGCCAGAAAACGGTGTCGATCGAGTTCTTCACAATGTCTAAGTCCTACAACATGGGCGGCTTTCGGGTGGGCTACGCGATCGGCAATGCAGCGCTGATTCGGGCACTGCGGCAGGTGAAGGCTGCGATCGACTTTAATCAGTACCTCGGTATTTTGAATGGGGCAGTGGCAGCGCTGAACGGTTCACAGGCACCTGTGGCAGCGGCAGTGGAAACGTTTCGTCAGCGGCGAGATGCTTTTGTGGAAGCGCTGCACCAGATTGGCTGGCAGGTGCCGCTGCCCAAGGCGGCTCTATACGTGTGGGCAAAACTGCCAGCGCCTTGGGCAACCGATTCGATCGGCTTTTGTCGGGCGCTGGTGGAGCAGACGGGCGTAGCAGCTTCTCCGGGCGCTGGGTTTGGTAAAGCGGGTGAGGGCTATGTTCGCTTTGCGCTGGTGCATGAGCCATCCATTCTAAAGGAAGCGGTTAAACGGATGGCAAACGTGTTAAAGATGGAAATGGTACAAGCCTAAGAAAGCTCAAAAAAAGCACTCTCCCTGTTCTCGCATGAAGCGATCGTTTACCAATCCCATCACGTGGGGTCTCGGACTGACGCTGCTGCTGTTAGTCCTGAATACGATTGTGTCCTATACCAATATCCGCAGAGCGTTTCAAAATGAGCAGTGGGTCAGCCATACGCAGCAGGTATTGAATCGTTTGGAGGGGGTGCTGTCTACTCTCAAAGATGCCGAAACCGGGCAGCGCGGCTATTTGATCACAGGCAGAACGGACTACCTAGAACCCTACGAGCAAGCAAACGCCCAGCTTGACCAGGAGATCGAACAGCTCCAGCGCCTGACGAGCGATAACCTTCTACAGCAGCAGCGGATTCAACAGCTCCAGCAGGTGATCGAGCAGAAACGGGATGAACTGCGGCAAACGATCGAACTGCGGCAGCAGCAGGGGTTTGCTGCTGCGGCGGCGATCGTCAATACCGATCGCGGCAAACTGTTGATGGATGAGGTGCGGCGGCAAACGGCTGTAATTGCCCGTGAAGAATCCGCTCTCCTCCAGCAGCGACGAGAAACCGCCCAAAGGAGCATTCAGGAAACTTTGCTGACGCTGACAATTGCGACAGGGTTGAATCTGCTGCTGTTAGCGCTAGTAGATTACCTGATTCGGCGCGATCGCTGGCTGCGGCAGCGTGAGGCAACCGCCTTACAAGAGAGCGAAACGCGGCTCCAGGAAATCCTCAATACTTCTCCAGCGGTGATCTACACCAAAGACCTGAGCGGTCGATTCGTCTTTGTCAATCACCAGTTTGAGACGCTGTTTCAGGTAGAACGAGCGGCAGTTCAAGGCAAAACAGACTACGACTTGTTTTCCCAAGCGGTTGCCGATGCTGTGCGGGAAAACGATCTGCTGGTGCTGCAGACGGGCAAGCCTATTTTTTCGGAAGAAGTTGTGCCGCAATCAGAGGGGCTACATACATATCTGTCGGTGAAGTTTCCGCTGCGGCATCTAGACAACGAGATTTATGCGATCTGCGGCATTTCAACGGATATCACCGATCGCAAACGCGCTGAAGCTGAGCTGCAAGCGCTTAACGTCACCCTAGAGCAGCGTGTTCAAGAACGTACCGCCCAGCTACAAGATATTAACCATGAGCTAGAAGCCTTCACCTATTCTGTTTCGCACGATCTGAGAGCGCCACTCCGCACAATGCAAGGCTTCGCCCAAGCCCTGCAGGAAGACTTTGGCGATCAGCTTGACGAGATCGGCGTCAGCTACATTGAATCCATTTTGGAAGATTCTATGCAAATGGAAGGGCTGATCAGCGATCTGCTGAACTACAGCCGCCTCAGCCGCAGCCAGATCAGTTTACAGCCAGTTGACCTCGCAGCCGTGCTGGCAGAAGCTCTGCGGCAAATTAGTGCCCAGATACAAGAAAAACAAGCAAGCATTAACATTTCTCCAAATCTACCGCAGGTGGTGGCGCAGCGATCGATCCTCACACAGGTAATCACCAACCTGTTAAGCAATGCGATTAAGTTCGTTGACTCAGGTGTGCGCCCCCAGGTTGAAGTTTTTGCTGAAGATGATCCCCATCATCAAACGCATGTCCGACTCTGGATCGCAGACAATGGAATTGGGATCGCTCCAGAGCATCAGCAGCGGATTTTTCGTGTGTTCGAGCGTCTGCACGGGATCGAAAGCTACCCCGGTACAGGGATCGGGTTGGCAATTGTTCGCAAAGGTATGGAGCGCATGGGTGGGCAAGTAGGTGTAGAATCCCAACCAGGGCAAGGAAGCCGCTTCTGGCTAACCTTGCCGAAAGCCAAAAGCAACCGTTAGAATCTCCCCTCCGATATACTTTCGCGAGTAGACTTAGATACATCATGAGATATACCTGCAAACGGCAGAAGCATTAACTTGGCATTGTCCGGCGTGTTGTCCAAAAGATAAAGGGACGGGTTGGGGTAAAATCTCAAGCAGGGCAGCCGCTTTTGGATCGAATTACCCGCCGGAGAGTCAGTATGAGCCTCGATCACACTATTCTGCTTGTAGAAGATAATGCTAAAGATGTTTTTTTGATCCAGCGGGCATTTCGCAAAGCGGCAGTTGTCACACCGCTACAAATCGTCAGCGATGGGGATGCTGCTGTGCAATATTTATCAGGAGAAGCTCCCTATGGAGATCGGGCTGTCTATCCCTTCCCCGATCTGCTTTTGCTCGATCTAAAATTGCCTCGCCGCTCTGGTGCTGAGGTGTTGCAGTGGATTCGCCAGCAGCCTGCGCTGCGGCGGTTGCCTGTCGTGGTGCTGACCTCCTCCAGAGAACTTGTAGATATCAATCGAATATATGATTTAGGTGCAAACGCTTATATCGCCAAACCGCCTAGCTTCGACAACTTGGTAGATATCATTAAAACACTCGATCTGCACTGGATTCTCTACAACGAAAAACCCCAGACCAACTCTCTGTAGGCGGCATTGCTGAATGTCTGTACTGAATGTCTGTATGATATCACTGCCCTATAGCGTTCTCTCAATTCAGCTGCTGCGCTAACGAGATTGTATCTGCACGCCACAACAGCTCCAGGTTCTTAGCCGGAATCGTCAAATACAGCACGTCTCCCTCATACAGCTCCACATCCAGCAGCGTCCAGCCGTGCAGCGTTCTTTGCTGAGTTTCCAGGTAAAGCGGCACAAAATCAGCATCCATTGCCACTGTCTTAAGCCGCTTGCCGCAGAATGGATGATTGGCAGTGATGATGGTAGCGATCGCCACCCACAAAATATCTGCCGTCATGCCATTGCCCAAGATTCGCCCGCCCAACGCCGCCGCTGCAAAAGAAGGAGCCGCCAAATCTGCCGGACTGAGAACCGCCTCAAACTCGAAGACATGCTGAGCCAAGGGCGCAAATTTGGGGTTTTGGCTGCGAACGATTACCGGCAGCTTTGGTGCGAGTCCCTTCGCAGTCAGCGAGATCTCCAGATTGGTCACATCGTCCTTAGTAACAGCAATTAAGGCGCTGGCTCCGGTAATGCGGGCAGCTTGCAGCGTTGTAGCCAGGTTGGCTTCACCCTGAATTACCGGCACCCGCAGCGATCGCGCCGTGCTTAAGAAGCGATTGTTGGCATCGCGTTCGATCGCCACTACTTCACAGCCGCTATCTTTGAGCTGCTGAATAATTTGAATTCCAACTCCACCTAAGCCACAAATAATGTAATGGTGGCGCTGCGGCACTCTCGCCGTATTCCAAAGCTGCTGAATGCGGCTGCCCAGCACAAAATCATTCAGCAGCGCATAAAATAGACCGATTACGGCTGCTCCCACCAGCATCATCACGACCGTAAACACTTTAATGTCCAGCGGGGCGCGAGCCAGGATGGCATCATCGCCGCCCGCACCTGTAATCATCCCCACCGAGAAGTAGAGCGCGTCGATCGGCGAAACGCTGGCGTTTGCAGTGGTATAGGTAAACGTAGCGATAAAAATAATCAGCAGCAGCACCAGCGTAATCACCACCGTTGGACGGATGTGCTCCTGGAAATGTCGCATGCCCGCTAAAAGCCCAAAAAACTTCTGGTGCAGCGATCGCTGAGACGTTCTCACTTCTGGCTTGCTAGCAACAATAATCCGATCGCCCACCTGCAAATGCTTGTTGCTCACCACCGCCGACACCAGATCGGTTGGGCTATTCACAGGCTGGCTAGGAACATGCCCCTGCACCGCATGACTGTAGGCAGGCTGGGTATGGGCGGGCAAATAGTAGATCAGCATTCGCGATCGATCTTCCCAAAGATCGCTGAGCTTGCGCCCGCGCCAAGCATGAAACTCGTCAATATACTCCTCACGAATTGCCCACATCTGGTTGAAAAGCTGTAGCTGCCCGATCGCCCGATTGCCCAATGCCGCAAATGTAAAAACCGGAGCCGACAGTGCCGCTACACTCATCGACCAATGATCGAGCAAGGTCTGATCGAGCCGATCCCCCAAGCTCGAATTGAACAATCGATTCACAATGCGGATCTGGGGATTGAGCACGCGTGCCTGCGTCAACGCCGCCAAGTTCTGGGCATCATCGCTGGCGGTTAGCACTAAAGTCTGGGCTTCCTGGATGCCCGCCGCCTCCAGCGCTGCTGCCGAGCAAAAATCATCAATCAAAATATCCGCCGAGAATTCATGATGGGGCAAGGGGCGATCGTGAATGCCCACCACCTTTGCGCCCTGCTGTTTCAGCAAACAAAAAACTTTGTACCCAGTCCGACCCAGTCCACAGACAATAATTCGAGGCTTCATGGTCAGCAGTTCTACGCGCTCGCTTGGTGAGTTCTCATTGTCCGCGACTTAGAAGCGTTGAACTGTAGCTGGCTACACGATGTGGCAAAAGTGAAACTTTCAGAAAATATTTGGGGTCTGTTAATAGAGGTCTGCTGAGATTTGTTGCTCTGTTAGGAGATTAACGTTAACACATTTGAACCACGACTCTGAGTGGGGTGGATTAGAGGGATGATGCTCTTAGAGGCGCAACTGCAGCTCGATGGGTAAATTCTGTTGCTACTCTCTTCAAGATCTTGGGAACTATGAGGTTACGCCAGTCAGGGATCTACAGCTAGCTCATTGAGAACATGCTCACGTTCAACTCCCGTTAACCTGAAAGCCCCCACTTAGAAGTTATGACGGCTGCATCCTCCCACCCACGCGGATTCGATCCTCCCTGTCAGGCTGCTAATCCATCCCCGCTATTTGATGAAGCGGTGTCATCAGTTACCGTGGAAATTTGCGAGCCAGTTGCCACTAGCCTGCCCACGCACGCTCTCACCCCCATTAGGGGTGCATTTTCCTCCTTTCTGGCACCGCTCAAACAAGACACCTTCAAGCAGGTCGTCACTGAGGTTGAACAAAAGCTGCAGATCGTTAATCAAACGCTGTCAATGCTGGATAGCGTCTTGGATTCGCAGGGATTTGATGCCATCCTCAACGAGATGCTGCGATCGATCACCCACAAAACGGGCGAATTGCTCAACGCCGATCGCACCACCATTTTTCTGTTAGACGAAGAGAGAGACGAACTCTGGGCGATTGTTGCCGAAGACAAAAACGGCAAAAACCTAGAGCTTCGCATTCCAAAAACCGTTGGCATTGCCGGAGAGGTCGCCACCACCAAGCAGGGCATCAACATTCCTCACGATTTCTATACTGATCCCCGCTCTCAAGCAGCCCAAGCGATCGATAAGAAAAATAACTACCGCACCTACACCATCCTGGCGATGCCGCTGCTGAACGATCAAGGTGATTTGGTTGCTGTAGTGCAGCTGATCAATAAGCTTAAGCCAAACCACAACCCCAACGCCCTGCTAAACGATCGGATTGACTTAAACGGCTTTACAAAACATGATGAGCAAGTTTTCTGCGACTTTGCACCCTCGATCCGGCTGATCCTGGAATCATCGCGATCATTCTATAAAGCGGCGCAGCAGCAAAGAGCTGCCTCTGCCTTAATGAAAGCGACTAAAGCTTTGAGCCAGAGCAGCCTTGATCTAGAAGAAACCCTCAGCAAGGTGATGGACGAGGCCAAAGCGTTGATGCAAGCCGATCGCAGCACCCTGTGGCTGCTCGACCGCGATCAACACCAGCTTTGGACAAAGTTGCCCGTCAACGGCAGGCTAGAAGAAATCCGCATTCCAATGCATGCAGGCTTTGCGGGGCAGGTAGTCCAATCGGAAGAGCCGCTGTTGATTCCCTTCGATCTTTATGATCACCCTAACTCTGCCACGTCCAAAGAAACCGACCAAAAAACGGGCTATCGCACCTGCAGTATGCTGTGTATGCCCGTGTTTAACGCCGACAATCAGCTGATTGCTGTAACGCAGCTTATCAACAAAAAGCGCCACGGCGACTTCCCACTCTACGACCCCACCACCTACCCGGAAGCGCCTGAATGCTGGAGAGCCAGCTTCAACCGCAACGATGAAGAGTTCATGAAGGCTTTCAATATCCAGGCAGGCGTGGCGCTGCAAAACGCGCAGCTATTTGCTACCGTCAAGCAGCAAGAGCAAATGCAGCGGGACATTCTGCGATCGCTCTCCAATGGAGTTATTTCGACTGATAAAGACGGCAAAATCATTGCTGTCAACGAAAGCGCCAGAACGCTGTTGGGCTTGAACATGCATGATGCGTTGGAAGGAAAGCCCGTTGTTGATTTCATTCGTCTGGAAAAGGGCGATTTCCCACGCTGGTTTAATGTGGCACTGCAAGCCCACGACGACAGGAGCCGCCAGCAATACTACCCCGACCAAACCCTCCAGTCTGTGAAAGGGCAAGAACAGCACAGCATCCACCTGTCGATCAACACGATCGCCGATGCCGCTGACTGCCAAAATATCTCAGGCGCACTCGTGGTGATGGATGACATCAGCGATGAGAAACGGCTAAAAAGTACGATGTATCGCTACATGACCCAGGAACTCGCTGAGCAGTTGCTCAACAGCGGCGATACCAAACTGGGGGGCGATCGCAAAGACGTTTCAGTGCTATTCTCCGACATTCGCGGCTACACGACGCTGACTGAGAATATGGAAGCCGAAGAAGTCGTCGCCATGCTCAATACTTACTTCGAGACGATGGTGGAAGCTGTCTTCACCTACAAAGGCACCTTAGACAAATATATTGGAGATGCGATCATGGCGGTCTATGGGTCGCCGCTGCCGCTGCAAGACCACGCTTGGATGGCAGTTCAAACTGCAGTAGAAATGCGTCACCGCCTTGCTCAGTTCAATGCTTCGCGCCCGGAATCTCATAAGATTCGCATTGGGATTGGCATTAATTCAGACAGTGTGATTAGCGGCAATATTGGCTCTAGCAAACGCATGGAGTTTACAGCGATTGGCGATGGGGTGAACTTGGGTGCTCGGTTGGAAGGAGCCAGCAAACACTATGGCTGCGATATTGTGATTAGCGAGACGACCTATCAGTCCTGTCGCGATCGCATCCACGTACGTGAGCTAGACTGCATCCGGGTTAAAGGCAAACACAAACCTGTTAGCATCTATGAGCTGATCGGGCTAGCAACTGAGCAGCTTCCAGCCACTAAACAGCGAGCGAGCGACCTATATCAGCAGGGCAGAGCATACTATCTCAATCGGCAGTTTATCCGCGCCAAGGCTGCTTTCTGCAAAATTCTAGCGGAAATAGACCCGGCTGATAAAGCTGCTGAGCTGTATTTCAACCGCTGTGAGTACTGGCTCACCCATCCACCCTCTGAAGAAAAATGGGAAGATGGAGTCTGGACAATGACCGAGAAATAAACTTTGAGAAGCAGCGCATTAGCACAGGATTACGACTGAGAATGCTGCGCCTTTTCCCAAAGTTGATTCGCGAATTATTTGCCCACCGCTGAAAGAATTGTAATTGAATTGCAATTTAGATACATAGCGCCACTGCAGATGGTTCGACTAACCTACTATCGTTAAACATTTACTTCTTCTTGTTCTTTTGCTTATTCTCAGCTTTTTCCTTGTTTTCAGCTTTTTTGGTTTCATGTAGGATCAACCGATTGCCAGCAGGGTCATAAGCATAGACTTCTCGACCGTGTGAGGTTGTGGTGATTTCTTCGGGCAGTAGATAGTTGAAGGCAGTCAACGGGGTATCGAGGTAAGCTTGCTCGATCGCGGCGATCGCTGCCTCCAGTTGCTCTACCTCTAAACACAAACTCATGCTGCCTGCCTGCGCGGCAAATTCCAAAGCATGACTTAGCTTTGGCTTAAAAATGCCCAACCGCAACCCTGGCAGGTGAAACTCCGCATACACTCCCACCTGATATAACGCTGGTTCCTGCCCAAACAGCGCTCGATAAAACTGCACCAGCGTCTTACCGTCCGGATCCGCCAATGCCACAAACACCGCGCTGCATTGCAAACTCATAGTTGTGATTGATTCTTCCTCCCTATATATCGGGCATTACTCCCCTTATCCGCAATCGATCGACAGGAAATCTCACTTTTTCACCCGTAAACCGTTCTACATGAGTCAAAGAGAGTAAAGAGCTTCCTATGTATCGATCGCCTAACATTCTCCCTCTGCCTACCAAAGATTTGCACTACATTGGATGATAAAGATTCAATACCGTTTGGGCAGGTTCGATATAGAAGCTGCTTGGATCGGGTGATGTAGCGTTGTCGAGAGAAGATCATGAAACTGGCAGCACGATTGGAGCATGTTACGCCGTCCCTGACCTTGGCGATCGATGCCAAAGCCAAAGCGATGAAGGCAGACGGCCTGGATGTGATTAGCTTCAGTGTGGGAGAGCCAGATTTTGACACGCCCGCTCACATTCGGGCGGCAGCGGAAGCAGCGCTGGAGGCAGGCAAAACCCGCTATGGTGCAACGGCAGGTGAGGCGCGACTGCGGGAGGTGATCGCCCAGAAGCTGCAGCGAGACAATCTGCTTTGCTATGGGGCAGAAAATGTGATTGTCACGAATGGCGGCAAGCAATCACTTTATAACGTGCTGATGGCGATGGTGGAAGCGGGAGACGAGGTAATTATTCCTGCTCCCTATTGGGTCAGCTATCCGGAAATGGTGAAGCTGACAGGTGCTACGCCTGTGATTATTCCCACCACAGCCGCCGCAAATTTTAAAGTTACGCCGGAGCAGCTCCAGCAGGCAATTACACCCCGCACCAAAATTTTCATCTTCAATTCGCCCTCCAATCCGACGGGGATGGTTTATACGCCCGATGAAGTGCGGGCGATCGCCCAAGTTGTAGCGGAGCACGACATTTGGGTGCTTGCTGACGAGATCTACGAAAAGATTCTCTACGACGGAGCCGAGCATCTCAGCATTGGTGCAGTTAGCCCCGAAGCCTTCGAGCGAACGATCGTCAGCAGCGGCTTTGCCAAAACCTACGCGATGACAGGCTGGCGCATCGGCTTCTTGGCGGCTCCGCCGTCGATTGTCAAAGCGGTTGCCACAATTCAGGGGCATAGCACTTCTAACGTTTGTACCTTCGCTCAATATGGCGCGATCGCTGCTTACGACAGCCCTCAAGACTGTGTGCGAGAAATGGTACAAGCCTTCAGCAAGCGACGGCAAGTGATCCTGGAGCGGCTCAATGCCATTCCGGGCGTAAGCTGCCCCACCCCAAATGGCGCGTTTTATGTGTTCGCGGATATCAGCAGGCTAGGTATGAAATCACTCGATTTCTGTGAGGCTTTGCTCGAAGAACAGCAGGTTGCCACAGTTCCAGGGTTAGCGTTTGGTGCAGAAGGCTGCATCCGCCTGTCCTACGCCACCAACATTGACAACATTGAGCGCGGCATTGAGCGGTTGGCAACGTTTGTGAAAGCCCGGCTGTAAAAGCAGGTTGAGTATGGCTAAAACTTGTACTTAAAACTGGACCTTATGGCGCTACGCACCTGGATCGAGATTCTTTCATAGAAATAAATGTCCTAACAAATACGCGTAGCGCTATAAAACTGGCACTGCAGGAACAGTGATCGCTGAACTGCTGCGATCACTGTTCACCCCTCTAATTCTGCTGCTCTGTCAGCTTTAGCTGATAGGGGTAGCTGCCTTCTGGTTTGCCAATATAGTCGCCGATCCAAATTCTGTAGGTTCCGGCAGGAGCCTCCCCAGAAATTTCCGGCATCAACCCGTTAACATCGTCCGAGCAGATCGATCGCCCATCGGGAGTTTTAATCAGCAGGGTGACATCGCCCTCTGCTTGCAGAGAAGCCTTTAAGAACTCAAAAGGCTGACTCAGGATAATCACATGATTGGGCTGGGTTTCTGCCTGCACATAGCCACACTCAGTTTGCCGGGTGCCCCCCGACTTGCCCATGCCCACCTGTGGGTCAGGCGAGAACCCTGGCGCGAGGGTAAAGGCAGCACGGCTGGGCTGCGGCACAGACGGCTGCTTGCTAGACATAGGGTTGGCAGCGATTGCGCTGCCTGTTAGGACTAGAGTGCTCAAGAAGCCGATTGACAAAGGCGAGCAGGCCAATCGTTTTTGGACGGGCTGTATGCAGAATTGGGCTATCAGGAACTTCAACACGGTTATACTCTACACCACGATCTAGCTTGAGACTGGGCTGTACGGGCTTTTGTGCCGCACGGGTTGCCAAAACTAATTTCCGAGGTAATTTTTGTGTGAGAGGGGCGCGGGATGTCCCTCTCACACAAAAATCACTCCTTCATGCAGCAATGCCACTTTTTGTTTTGTAAGGGTTTTGGCGTTGGAGGGCAAAACAGGATCAGGGCAAGCTATAGAATGAATAATTTTGCACTGATAGAGGCATTTCATGTCACAGGATAACCACACAGCTTTGTCTGTACCTCTGCAGCGGGGTCAGTTTTTCGACAGCCACACTGCCCGATCGCATCAGACTCCCTTTTCCTCAGCAAGGGATGCCCGTCTATTAGGGCGAGCCCGCGATCAGGCGGGCAATTCTCGCCCAGCCGCTACGCCCTTGGGCACGTTTCCGGGCAGCCGCAGCCTGCGGGATAGCGTCAGCTCACAAGATGTAGATTTTTACAGCTTCACTCTCAGTACGGTGAGCAATGTGCGGATTCAGCTCTCTAATCAGTCTCGCGAGAATGCCCTCAGCCGGACGGTGCTATTTGAAGATGGTAAGGTGCTAACGTCCAAGCGGCAGCGGCAAACCGGCAGCCTCAAACCCCGCGAAGCGATCGATAATACCTATCGCCGCATTCGTCCCGGTACTTATTTCGTGAAACTCCTGAGTCGATCGTCGGGTGAAACGCAATACAGACTTTCTATTACGGTGAATGATGCCCGAGTAGAACCAGACTGCGGCTGTGATGGATAGCCGCAAGAGGTAGGGATTTCGGGTGCTAGCTAGCGCTACACCCAGCCCTCATGCCTACTAACTTTTATGCCCACTGCGGCAAGCCTGCTTCTGGTTCTGCCAGATCGAGCAGACTATCTTGCTGCAAACTATCTTGCTGCAGACTGTCTTGCTGCGGCAACGGCTTCACGCCTCGCGTCACCTGCTGCACCCACCAGAGTGTCTCAGTCTGCACTTTGCCAAAGCCAGCCGCCCGCATCCAGTCATCGGTGCTACCTGCAGCATAGTCTTTGATGTAAGGCTCTTCAAAAATCTCGGTCAGCCATTCTGTTTGGCGTAAAGTCACCTGGTTGCCATCCAGAATCAGGACTTCGCCACCCGACTTGAGCAACCGGAAGCACTCGCGTAGAATCCGACGAGCAACATAAGGTGGTGTTTCATGAAACAGCAAAGAAGCTGTGACTAAATCAAAGCTGCCGCTCTCAAAGCCAGTTTGCTCGCCGTTCCCCTGCTGGAATTGGATAGACAAACCCGCAGTATGAGCTTTGTCATCGGCAACTGCCAGCATGTAGGGAGAAAGATCGAGTCCAATCACCTCAGCTTCAGGAAACTGGCGTTTTAGCAGCCGTGTAGTGGAGCCTGTACCGCAGCCCAAATCAAGAATGCGACGCGGCCGGCAGTAAATCCGATCGACCAACGCCTGCCGCACCCATTGTTCGTTGGGCGGCAGCAGATATTGCGTAATTGGGTCATAGGAGATGGCCGCGCCCAGTGCCAGATAGCCTTTCTCAATGCCGTGAAAGTTTTGCGATTCGTAGTAGGCAGGGTAAACAAAATTGGGCTGGCGAAAGCGATCGCTTTCTTTTTCCCAGTCGCGACCTTTGTAGTAGTCAATCAGAGCAGCCCGATCAATTAGAAAATTCTGGAAGATAGGAGCTAAAAACCGTTCAAAGATAGTGTCCTTTGAGGCTGCCATGGCAAGTAGGAATCCAAACTCAGCAGGAACTACTCAAATTATGACGGTTTTAAAGCGAATGGTGAGTGTTACAAAGAGTGCGACACTCACCATTCTTTTAGAAACTGCTTTCAGCGCACGGAAAATCTTAACGAGCTAGCGTTAAAGATGCGTGACTGCTAGCTCAGCCAGCCCGTTAGCATTACCAAGTTTGGTGAGGACATCGGCTTCGCTGCCCACCAGGGTCGATGCCTGCAATAGAGAACTGCGATCGACGCTGAGATCGTTAGAGCCTCCCAGTTGGGTTTTGCTGATCTGGGATGCTGACCCAGCCTCGGCTAGCTCGATCGTCTGCGTCGTGCGATTGGTGAGATCATCTGCAGTACCGCCTGCCAAAACTTTGCCAGCCTGCACCCCGGTCAGGCTATCTGAAGCCGACTCAGACACCTCCAGAAACACTGCCGTGGGAACGCCATAGTTTCCCTCTGAGTCTACGCTCTCCACAAAGAGGGTATGACGACCCACAGACAGACCGCTAGTATCCACGGTTGCTGTTAGCCGCTCCACCGTGCTATCAAAGGTGCCATCGCTTGCTGTTAGCTCATAGGTCGGCGTGCCTTCGATCCAGGAAGGATTGTCGAAGGTGTAGCGTGCGCCCGCAATGTCTTTGAGATTAGGCAGATCCAGCCCTTCAGTAATGCCCTCAGAGCTGAGGTTGCCGTCGGCGTAGCGGGTTGCATCTGCGGTCGCCTCAAGCTTAATTGCGCCTTTGTCGTCTGTTGTGACCGTCACTTCTGTAGAGTCAGGTCCTTCTGGGGTTTGGTAAGGACGACGAGCGGCTTTGGCTGCGTACAGCAGCGTCGGAATAATTTCAGGGTCGATCGTCTCCTCAAAATAATCGCTCTGCTCAAAAAACTCGTTGCCTAGCTCCAGCGTATAGGCGGCAGTGCCAAAGGTATCGTACACCCAGTCGTCTGTGGTTCCAGACGTGGGATAGAGACCGATCGACTGCTGTACATCGTAAGCTTCTCCATCGGTGCGCTCGGTGAAGTAGCCGAACTTCAGCCCCAGGTTCCGCAAGCCTTCGCGGTTGGGGGCGGGTTCATTTGTCCAGCCAAACGGATAAAGCACGAGGTTGCCGAAGCTGTGTACATCGAGGTAAACGCCAGTTGCGTCATCAGGAGCCGGATCAGAGTCACTTTCGCCTTTTTGATCAGGAAAGGTTCTCAGCAAATAGTCGCGCAAAGCCTGGCTTTCAGGCTCAGAGAACGGTGCAGGACCCTGATAGGTCAAATCAGCCGGATCGGTGCTAGCTCCGCCTTCAACTTCTCCCCACTTAGAAGCGTAGTTGCGGTTAAGATCGACCCCATAGTTGGGGAAGGAAGCGGGCTCTGAGCCTTCAGGGACATTTGGGTTAGTATTTTTGCGCCAGGAGTAGCCCTGCTCTGCGAACTTGCGCCCATCAGGGTTGGCGATTGGCACAACTCGAATGTCTACGTGATCCAGGAGCCAGGTGATGTCTGGGTCTTCACCATATTCGTTGACTAGCTGTTCGGCAAAGCGAGTAACGACTTCAGCAGTAGCGTATTCACGAGCGTGAATTGAACCTTGCACAAACAAAACGGGCTTGTCTACTTCACCTGTCGTTTCTTTGTTGGTGATTTCTAGCGAGTAGATATCATAGCCACCGTTGCCGCCTGGCGTTGCTTTGTCATAGCTATCGCCAATATCTACCCAGCTTGCCAAAGTTGGGTTGGCTGCTACCAGATTGGATAGATCTTTGTAGGTCTCGTCAACCGTCCGATAGCTGGTGAAGCCGGGAATCGTCCCGTCGGTAATTTGGACGGGCACATCCTCAAGTGTTAGCCCGTTGTAGTTGGGATCATCGCTGGTGACGACCACTTTCACATTGCTGGTCTGATTTTCGCCTTCCTCAATGCCGTCTGGAACAGCGCTGACAACTGAGGTTTGAGCAATATTCCAGTTTTCAGGCGTAAAGGTAAGCGATTGGATCGAGTTGAGTTGGCTGCCGTCTACCTGAAACGACAGCGTTACATCTGAGGAGGGGCGGCTCTGGAGGGAGAACTTGAAATCGAGCGGGTCAGGCACACTACTCTCGCTAGTGCCAACGTTTCCAGTCGGCGCCGTCACACCAGGATCGAGATAGTCCACAATCTTGACATTGTCGATCGCCCACAAAAACGACCAGTTGCCGTCAAACCGGAAGCGGACTTGTGCCTGCTCAATACCTGCCAAGGCATCTGTCAAATCCAGCAATGTTGTGCCCGTTGCATCGTCAACAGTTGTGTAAACCTCTTTCCACTCGCTGCCGTTGTATGCCTCTATATACACGCGGCTAGCATTCTCACCGCCAGCAATGCCGCGATAGTCTTGATCGAACTGCAGAAAAACTCCCTTTGCCTGAGAAGCATTGAAGACAGGAGTTTCAAATGCGATGTTTTCATCTTGGTTATCGTCAGACAGGGCGTCGCTGTCATATACGGCAAAGGGTGCGGCTAGCTCGATCGAGCGTCTGCCAGGATTATCAAAGCGCCACTGGTCAGTTTCCGAATTACCTTCCAGCACTTCGTTCGTCCAACCCGAGGGTGGTGTACTGCCGCTGGCATCGGCAAAATCTTCGTCAATGAATACGGTGGCTTGCGTTGTAGAAGTGGAGGCAGATGTCATAGTTTTCGGCGTCAAACGTTAAATCGGTGAATCGAACATCAATGCCTGTTTGGAAAGGATTAGTAATTGCTTCTGGAGTAATACAGCCTAATTGCAGGGCTGAAATCTTTTGGTAAAGGCTTCAAAATAAAAACCACTCACTAAAAGCGCACCAGAAACTGTGCTCGATCCAAAGGGACAGGCAGGTGGGAAGATCGCAGTAGTTTGAATGCGCTAAAAAGCAGGACAAACCCTTAATGAAAAAGTGCTTTCATCGGATCAATCCGCGCAAAATATTGGCGCACTAACGCTAATTCAAACGAGCAAAAATCAGGCTTTTCAAAATAGCAAAGCTACCTGAAAAGTTTTATAAACTACTAAAAATGTGTGCCTAGTTTACTTCTTCAGCTTTTGCAAGCTGAATGCAGAGGGCTAGTTAGGCAGTGCTAATTTTCCAGTTCTCATAAGAGTGCAGCACATAGACTACCACTTTAAAAGCATCAATTCTGCTTAATTGTGATACAAAAATTTGCTCCTTACTAAGGTTAAAAGTAGTTCTGTATCGAAAAAATTAAGCAGAACTCAATCAGCTCAATTTCCAACTTTGTACACAAGAAATTTCTCTGACAAAGTTTTAGGAATGATGTGCGTTCAAAATTCATTCTGCATTTTGAAAGAAAAATTACCCGATCGAATCACCCGATAGGATGAGATGTTTGGCTAATTAACCTATTAAAAGATAATGCTCTATTGATTAGGTGCAATTGCAAAATAAATTCTATTTCTTAGGAGCTTTTAGATAAGTTCAGTAATTTCAAATACAAATTTGAAATAATGTTTCTGATAACAGATTTTCTAGTTTGAAGAAAAATTTTAATCGCTAGTTATAACAGTAGGGTATAAAAAACTAGCGATTAAAAATACAGCTTATGAGTTGGGTTTTAGGAACATTAATTCTTTTATCTGGGACGAACAATTTGGTTGCGCCTACCAATCACCAAACTCATTCCGCCAGCTTGCCGACAGCCATATCGCTCGAACAGCTTCCCACCGGCCGTTATTACTATGCATCACCTGAAGCATCTGCCAACCTAAAGCGCCGGAGCTTTGTGCTGCTGCGAAAAGCTGGAACCACTGTGATCGGCTTTGATCACCGGTCGGCAGCCGAACCTGCTTGCTTTCGCGGATTCATTGAAGGCGATCGCATTATTAACGCCACACGTGTGCTGCCGCCCTACCAGCCCGATTCACCGCTGCACTCAGGCGAAACGCTCGACCTAACAGGCTACCAACCCGTTGAGCATGACGTTTCGGCACAAGAAGCAGAGACGCTACAAACCTGTATAAATTTTTTCTGGCGCTGAATGCGATCAGTCGCTAAGGGCAGCTTTCAAACTGCGGCAGAAAGTTTCGATCGCCTGTAGTCCTTGTTCTGGTGCGCCCTCTGCTAAGCGTTTCACAAATGCACTGCCCACAATGACTGCATCTGCGCCCCATTCCATTACCTGTTTTGCTTGCCCCGGCTGAGAAATGCCAAAGCCAACGCCGATCGGTTTATCGGTGATGCCGCGCAAATCCGTTAACAGATCCTGCACCCTCGACTGAATTTGGGTCCGCATTCCGGTAACGCCCGTAACGCTGACAAGATAAATAAAACCCTGAGACTGTTTGGCAATTGCCTCAATTCGTTCTTTAGGCGAGGTGGGCGCTACGAGTAAGACCACCTCAATTCCCGCCTTGGTTGCCGCCTGCACCACCCCCTCAACTTCTTCTAAGGGCAGATCGGGCACAACTAGCCCACTTGCGCCTGCTGCAGCGATCGCCTGCATAAAGGCGTCGACGCCACGATTCAAGATGGGATTGTAGTAGGTGAACAGGATGACCGGAGACTTGAGGCGGGGGCTAACAGTCTTCAGCATTGCCAAAATATCTTCTAGGCGCGTTCCCCGCTGGAGGGCGCGAGTAGCGGCAGCTTGAATTACAGGCCCATCGGCAAGCGGATCAGAATAAGGAACGCCTAATTCAATCAAATCAGCTCCGCTGCGATCGAGCAGCTCAAGGGCTTGAGCAGTGGTCTCCAGGCCGGGATCGCCTGCGGTAATGAAGGGAATTAACGCGCACTGACCGCGATCGCGCAGTCTCGCCAGACAGCTAGAAACCGATACCATAGCCCTCGTTGTAAAAATGTGGGGTTGACCGTCCCTCATTCTACAGAACAACTGGATTCTTGCAGAAGCGCTGAGATGCTTCTGCAAGCCTAAACTGAGCTTCTTTCTCGATGCCCTATGAATTTGTGGATGAACCACGATCTAAATTTTTGCTCTGTTAAGGAGAATATAGATGAAGTTCATTATTTTTAACTTGTAAAAATCTTTTTTTGCGGCTCAGAATTTATGGTAATCTTTTAAGATATTTTATTAAAATATGTTTAAGTTTCTACATAAATAAGCGAGATTTAGTTTTCTTAGAAATAATTTAAAGTCCTTGCTTATAATCTGTACAGGAATCTTCGCAGCTCTCAATAGTCCCTTGCAGCTCTCAGTAGTCCCTTCAGCCAATAATGTTTATTCAATTCCAATTTAGTGATGCCTCGTATACTTGTCATCGATGATGATCCCGCCATTTCGGAGCTAGTCGCCGTCAATTTAGAGATGGCTGGCTATGATGTCAGTCAGGCTCCGGATGGCATCAAAGGTCAGGCGCTAGCCCTCCAGCTCCTACCTGATTTGGTCATGCTTGACCTGATGCTGCCTAAGGTAGACGGGTTTACCGTTTGCCAGCGCCTGCGGCGGGATGAACGCACAGCAGATATTCCGGTTTTGATGCTGACTGCCCTTGGTCAAACGTCCGATAAGGTGGAAGGCTTTAACTCTGGCGCAGATGACTACCTGACGAAGCCCTTCGAGATTGAAGAAATGCTGGCACGGGTGCGGGCGTTGCTGCGCCGAACCGATCGCATCCCTCAGGCTGCCAAACACACCGAAATTCTCAATTTTGGCCCACTGACTCTAGTACCGGAGCGTCTGGAGGCTATCTGGTTTGACCAGACTGTGAAGCTGACGCATCTGGAGTTTGAATTGCTCCATTGTTTGCTGCAGCGTCATGGGCAAACCGTTTCACCGAGCGAAATTCTCAAAGAAGTCTGGGGCTACGATCCCAACGACGACATAGAGACGATCCGCGTGCATGTCCGCCACCTACGAACCAAGCTAGAGCCTGATCCGCGTCATCCCCGCTATATCAAGACCGTTTATGGTGCAGGCTATTGTTTAGAGCTGCCAACCACTGCTCCATCGGCTGCATCCCCCTCAGCCAGCGAAGTTCCTCCGGAAGCAGTCTGAATTTCGGACTCTGGCAGTAGTTGGAGAAGCTGCAGAAGGCTTACCGCAAAATGCTAGCTGCGAGATTCAGCTTGACTTTGCGGCAGATGCTACAGATTAGCTTCTCCCTTCAGGTCGCGATCCATTAGCGCTTCCAGTGCCTTTTGAGGAGTGGTTTGACTATTCAAAACTTGGTAAACCTGCCAGCAGACCGGCACTAGGATCTGCTCTCGCTCTGCCAAATCAATCAGCACTCGCGTCGTGCTAACGCCTTCAGCAGTGCCCTGCAGCTCGTCCAGAATTTGCTGCAGGGGTTTTCCCTGCGCTAGCTCATAGCCGACCCGGTAGTTGCGGCTGAGGGCGCTGCTGCAAGTTGCCAGTAGATCGCCCAAGCCAGATAGCCCAAAAAAAGTTTCTGGACGGGCCCCCAAATGAATGCCAATTCGAATGACTTCCGCAAGGGCACGGGTGATCAAGGCAGATTTAGCATTAGTGCCCAAGCATAGCCCATCGCAAATGCCAGCAGCGATCGCAATCACGTTTTTCAGCGTGCCGCCTAGCTCTGTACCCAATGGGTCAGTGTTGGTATAGACCCGGAAGCGCTCGGAAGCGAATACCTGCTGCACCCGCTGAGCTGCTGCCACATCCCGACTTGCCACAACCGTGGCAGTGGGCAGCCCTTGTCGGATCTCTTCCGACAAATTAGGACCCGATAGTACTACAACAGGATGGGCTGGAAAAGCTGCCTGCCAGATCTGGGCGGCGGTGCAACGAGTCTCCGGGTCTAGCCCTTTGGTGGCACTGACAATCGTCAATTCGGCGGGCAGTGGCGCAGCTTTGAGGCGCTCGACCGTTGCCGGTACACCTTTCATAGAGACAGCCGATACCACCATATCGGTTCCTGCTATTGCTTCTTCGATCGTCTGTTGACTGCGCCGCGACCATTGCCGCACCTGGTGACCGCCCACTAACGCTAGCTCGGCTAAGACCGACCCCCATGCCCCCGTCCCTAAAATAGTGACGGCTGTAAGGGCAAGTGATTGCGGCAGCTGTGCTACATTTCTAGTCCTCTTTTCGGCTATTGGAGGAGGTAACGCCTCACCACCCTCGCCCTTCACCGGAGGGCGAGGGTGAGGATGCATCGGTATCGAGGGATCGTTCATTTCAACAACCGCTAAGCTGCAACCAATCCACTATGGCGGAGTAATGCCGTAGTGTTGGGTTCGCGTCCTCGAAATGCCTTAAAGACCTCCATAGGATGCTTGCTACCACCAAATGCCAACACCGTCTCGCGATAGCGTCGTCCCACTTGGGCGATCGCCTCTGGGTCACCCAGCCCGGCTTCTTCAAAGGCGGCAAAAGCATCGGCGCTCAGCACTTCTGCCCACTTATAGCTGTAGTATCCAGCCGCATAGCCGCCCGCAAAGATATGACCAAAAGCACACAGGAAAGAATCTTCGGGCAGCGGCGGCATCACGGTCGTTGTTTTGGCGATCCGCTGGCGCACGTCTGCTGCCGTTTCACCCTGACCCGGACGATAGCGATGGTGCAGTTCAATATCAACCCAGCTAAAGTGAATTTGCCGTAGCATGATACTGCCGCTCATGAAGGTGCGGGCAGCCAGCAGCTTTTGGTAATAGTGTTCGGGGAGGGGTTCGCCAGTTTGGTAGTGCTTGCCGAGGCTAAGCAAGGTGGGGCGATCGTAGCACCAGTTTTCCATGAACTGACTGGGTAGCTCCACCGCGTCCCATTCCACATTGCGAGTTCCGGCAGCTTTGGCGTAGTCTACGCGAGTCAGCATGTGGTGCAAGCCATGCCCAAACTCGTGGAACAGTGTTTCCACTTCGTTGAAGGTCATGAGGCTGGGCTTGTCATCTACGGGCGGCGTTTGGTTGCAGACTAAGTAGGCAACCGGCAAGCGCACATCTGATCTACCGTTCTTAAACACCTTGGCACGGCTGACGCAGTCGTCCATCCAGGCTCCACCCCGCTTCTCTGCCGGACGGCTATAAGGATCGAGGTAGAAGTGGGCGATCGGCTTGCTTGCCTCATCGGTCACCTGGAAGTAGCGCACATCCGGATGCCAGACCGGAGCTTGCCCATCTGCTGGGGTGATTACAACGCCAAAAATCCGTTTGGATAAGTCAAATAAGCCGCTCAGCACTTGATCCAACGGGAAGTAGGGGCGTAGCTCTTCGGCATTGAAGTCAAACTTTTCTTCGCGTAGCCGCTCTGACCAGAAAGGAATATCCCAGTGCTGGAGATCGGCGGCTTCGCCTTTAGAGAGGGCATAGTCGTCTAGTTCTAGCAGCTCTTTCTTAGCCGCATTATAGCTAGCTGCCCGCAGTTCTTCTAGCAGTTGCTCAACTGCCTCAACGCTAGGAGCCATCTTGGCTGCAAGGCTCGCTTCAGCGTAGCTGCTATAGCCCAAAAGCTGTGCTTCTTCTTGCCGTAGCCCCAAAATCTGTTCAATCAGTGGCTTATTGTCAAACTCGCCGCTAGAGGCACGGCTGATGAATGCTCGATAGACCTGCTCCCGCAGATCACGGCGGCGGCTATGCTGCATGAACGGTAGATAACTGGGAAAATCTAGCGTCAGCCGCCAGGGACCAGCTTCCGGCGTAGCATTTTCAGCTCCATTAGCGCGGGCAGCTTGGGCGGCGAGCGCCTTCCAGCTCTCTGGCAGTCCTTCTACTTCAGCGGGCTGGGTCAGCGTCAGGCTAAAGGCTTTGGTTGCATCTAAGACGTTGTTAGAGAAGCGCGTTGAAAGCTCGGCAAGCTGCAGCTGGATTTGGTTGAAGCGATCTTTTGCTTCCCCTTGTAGTCCCACACCCGACAGCTCGGCGTCCCGTAGCGCTGAATCAACAATTCGCTGCTGGCTTTCTTCTAGCTGGCTCCAATCCTCGCCGCTTTTCAGCGCCTTGAAGCCTTCATAGAGCGGTTGACTTTGGCTCATCCGGTTCCAAAATTTCACCACCTCTGGCTGCATCGTTTCGTATGCCTGCCGCAGTTCGGGGCTATTTTTAACACCCATCAAATGCCCGACAATCCCCCAGCTCCAGGAAATTCGCTCTTCGATTTGCTCTAGCGGCTTCACCAAGCCTTCCCAAGTAGGAACCACATTCGCCTCTAGCTGAGCGAGCTGGTCTTCGAGTTCTGCCAGGATTTGCGTGATGGCAGGCACCACATGATCGGGCTGAATGTGTTGAAACGGCGGTAGACCTTCACCAATCAGCAGCGGATTTTCGGGAGTTACAGCGATCGCATTCATATCAAACTAGGAAAGAAAGTTCAGTGAAGAGAGGTTATTGAAGCTTGTTTTCTCACTCTAGCAAACCGGAGCCACAGCATTTTCTAGAGAGCGCAATCAGCCTCCCAATGTCCCTAGCGGGCAAGTCAGCGCTTGGGCGATCGCTATCCCTGCCTGCTGCGACAAATCGATTGGCGCGGGCACCATCTCCCCCCGAAAATCTAAAAGCTGCACCACTAAAAGATAAGCAAGGCTAAGGATGAGGGCGATCGCCCCGGTAATAATTGCAATGAGTTTTTTTCGATCCATGGTGGCTTTCTCGCTTGATTCTTTCTCTAGCCTGACATATTGCAACCGCTACAACAGGTAGAACAGGGACATTTTTGTTTCGGGGAGCGGGTGTAGGCATACAAAATCTATTTGAGCTTGCGGCAGTGTTTCAATAGGTGATAGAACACAACCGCGAAAGTGGGCAAACTATTAAAAAACTACTAGGGCTAGTTTAGAGAGATGCTGGGCAGTAGTGAATCAGTGGTGCCAATAAATGCGAAACAGGGCGATCTGCCGATCGTCGTGCACACAGTCGATCTCAAGAAGGTCTATCGGACGGGCTTTTGGCTGAATCAAAAGGTGACTACGCTGCAAGGCTGTTCGCTACAGGTATTTCAGGGCGAAACCTTTGGGCTGCTGGGTCCGAACGGGGCAGGCAAAACCACGCTGCTGAAAACACTGCTGGGCATTATCCGCCCATCATCGGGACGGGGGACGCTGTTAGGTAAACCTTTGGGCGATCGAGCCGTGAAGCAGCGCGTCGGCTATTTGCCGGAAAATCCCTATTTTTATACCTATCTGACGGGCTGGGAGTTTTTGCAATATACCGCAGGCTTATTTCAGATTCCGGCAGCGGTCCAAAAGCAGCGGATTCCAGAACTGCTAGAGATGGTGGGCTTGGCGCAGTCGGCAGCCCGCAAAAAGCAGCTCCGGCAATATTCCAAAGGAATGCTGCAGCGCATAGGTATGGCGCAAGCCTTGATCAACGACCCGGAAGTGGTGTTTCTAGACGAGCCAATGTCTGGGCTTGACCCACTCGGACGTTATCAGATCCGCGAGATCATTCTATCGCTGAAGGCGCAAGGCAAGACGATCTTCTTCAACAGCCATGTCCTGTCGGATGTGGAGAAGATTTGCGATCGAGTTGCCATTCTTGCCCGGGGTGAACTGCTCTGCATCGGTTCGCTGCAGTCGCTATTGGGCAGTGCTGATCTATATCAGGTAAAAATCAAAGGCGGCAATCCCGAAGTGCTGCGGCAATGGGTTCCAGACCTTGAGCTGCAAGACGGGCTGTGGCAGGGGCACTT
The DNA here is from genome assembly GCF_014764505.1 of Phormidium tenue FACHB-886. Lineage (GTDB taxonomy): Bacteria > Cyanobacteriota > Cyanobacteriia > Elainellales > Elainellaceae > FACHB-886. Next base: position 16,191 of record NZ_JACXWX010000019.1, on the reverse strand, counting down.
AAAAGGCGACTTCCAGGATTTCATGGCATCGCTGCAGCTGATGAACGCTCAATTGATAAGCATGAATTTGTCGCGGCCGTCACTGGAAGAATTTTTTGTGCAGCAGCTCCGGCAGCGAGGAATTTATACCAGCCAATAGCAGCTATAGTCTTAACGCTAGCTGGTTCGATAGTTCTGGCTGGTTCAATAGTTTTTGGTATAAGCAGCCTTTACAAAAAGGTTTAGAACATTGATGCATCTCAGGCATCAGCATCCTTTGTGGCAATTGCCAGTCGCCTAACGTATTAGGATTTTTGTGATGGATTGCGCTACGCGCAGCATCCCTCTTCATTGGAGCGCCAAGCGCCATCAAGCATGAAGCTCGTTTTGCTGACTTTTCAGTATCTGGTGTTGACGGCTAGCTATGTGGGCTTGGCGTTGGGTTATTTGCCAGGGCTGCGGATGAACCGAGCCACAATCGCCCTTGCTGGTTCGGCCTTGCTGGTTAGCTCAGGGCTGCTAAGCGTGGAGGAAGCTTGGCAGGCAATTGATGCGACGACGATAGTATTTCTGCTGAGCATGATGATAGTGAATGCGAATCTGGCGTATTCTGGCTTTTTTCGGATGGCGCTAGCTCGGCTGACGCAAATTACCCGCAGCCCTTTCGGATTGGTCACGCTACTGACATTTGGCAGCGGTATTTTGTCCGCGTTTTTTCTGAATGACACGATCGCCATTATCTTTACTCCCCTAACGCTGAGCCTGACGCAGGCAGTACGGATCAATCCCATTCCTTATCTACTAGCGGTAGCGAGTGCAACCAATTTAGGTTCGGTGGCAACGATCAGCGGGAATCCACAAAATATCCTGATTGGTTCTTTTTCGCATATTTCTTATCTAGCATTTGCTCAGGCACTCACGCCTGTAGCGCTGATGGGCTTGGTCATTCAGGTGGGGCTGCTGGCGTTGCTGTATCCGGAGGTGCGGTCACTCAAGCCTGCGGCGGGCGATCCGGCAATTTCCGCTTGGATCTATAAGCCCCTGTTTGCCAAAACGCTGCTGATTTCGATCGTCCTGCTGATGTCTTTTGTGGTTGGCGTTCCGCTTGCTGAGGCTGCTTTTGTAGCGGCAGCGCTGCTGCTGATTACGCGCCGCATTAAGCCTGAGCGGGTTTTGCGAGAAGTTGATTGGAACCTACTGGTGATGTTTTCGGGGTTGTTTGTGCTGACACGCTGTACCGAAGCATTAAACTTGCTGCATCTGTTTACGGGCTGGGTCGATTCGGCAGGCGGGTTGACGATCGTTACCGTCATCTTGTCGAATCTAATTTCTAATGTACCTGCCGTGTTGCTGCTGCAGCCGCTGATTCCGCCAGCAGATTCGCGGGCTTGGCTGCTGTTAGCCGCTAGCTCAACGCTGGCGGGCAATTTGACGCTGTTTGGCTCGGTTGCCAACTTGATTGTGGCAGAGGCAGCAGGCAAGCAGGGCTATCGGCTGACTTTTCTGGATCATTTGCGGTTTGGGCTACCGTTGACGCTGCTGACACTGGCGATCGCCTTTCTGTGGCTCAGGTAGAAGACTGCTGTGATGAACGAAACGTGAACAAGTAGTGAATAAGTATTGCGGTTTGCAACAGCAAATCACGCGATTGTAGCAAGATAAATTTTCCTAACTGAGTCCTCGCTCAGCTACAAAGACACGTTAATCTAAACTTAAAGCAGCCAAACGGTAGTTTATTACACGACTGCGATTTACAACTCATTCCACGCCATCCGCCTGTCCACTTTACAGAAATCCGCGCTTCTTCTCTTTTCTGTGCAGATGGCTAGCCGTAGACTGTCGATCGCTCCGTGTCTTTCAGTTGGAGCTTCTCTTTCAAAAGCGCCATCCCATCTGAATCTCCTCAGGTGCAGCCGTTAGGACGTGCTGCTTCAGTTGGTACATTTCATCATTCAATTTGTATTCGGATTGAGCTTCATCTATCTGAATACTAGATTCTTTCATTTGCGGTTTAGTTGCGAATGCAAAAGTGAGTATTTTATGAGTGAAAACGTGTTTTCTGGCTCACGAAATGTGGCGATCGTGGGTCCCTACCTGAGCGGCAAAACCACCCTGTTGGAAAGCCTGCTGTCGGTGACTGGTGTAACCACGCGCAAGGGGCGGGTGGTAGACGGCAACTCGGTAGGGGATACATCGCCCGAAGCCCGCGATCGCCAAATGAGTGTAGAAGTGAACGCCGCCTGCCTTGAGTATGGCGGCGTTCAGTTTACGGTGGTAGACTGCCCTGGTTCTGTAGAATTTGCTCAAGAGACGTATGATGCGCTGGTGGGCGTGGATGCGGCGATCGTGGTATGTGAACCCGATTGCGAGCGTGTCCTCACCCTCGCGCCGCTGTTTCAATTTTTAGATGATTGGGAGATCCCGCACCTCGTTTTTCTCAACAAGATGGATCGCGCCCACGCTTCCTATGCAGAAATCCTGGAGGCGCTGAAATCCGTTTCTAATCGTCCGTTGGTGCCGCACCATTATCCAATTTGGCAGGACGAAACTCTAACTGGCTTCATCGATTTAGTGACTGAGCAAGCCTATCAATATCATGCTGGTGCGCCTGCCGACCCGATTTTGCTGCCCGATCACCTCAAGACCCAAGAACAAGCCGCTCGTGCAGAAATGCTGGAAACCCTAGCAGATTATGATGATCATCTGCTGGAGGAATTGCTAGAAGACATCGAGCCATCCCAAGAGGAAATCTTAAAAGATTTGAAGATGGAGCTGGGCGCAGATTTGATTGTGCCGGTGCTGATTGGTATTGCTGAGCAGGATTTCGGAGTGCGGCCATTGCTGGAAGCGCTCCTACGTGAAGCGCCAGAACCTTCTGTGACCGTTGAGCGGCGCGGCATCTCGCTGGGCAATGAAACCATGCCGCTCGCCCAAGTCCTCAAAACCTGCTCCACATCCCAAGGTGGCAAACTCTCGCTGGTGCGCGTCTGGCAGGGAACCCTCACCGACAATATGACGCTGAATGGAGTGCGGGCCGGCGGTTTATATCGCCTGTGCGGACAGCAGCAGCAGAGCCTGCAGGCTGCTAGCGCTGGGTCGATCGTTGCCCTTGCCCGCATGGAAGGCATCAAAACGGGCGACACTCTCAGCCCGGATGCTAGTTTGGTAGACACGCTGCCCAAAGCGGAAGTCATGGAGCCTGTTTATGCCCTTGCCATCATGCCGGAAAAACGCAGCGATGAGGTGAAGCTAAGCAGCGCCCTCACAAAGCTGATGGAAGAAGATCGATCGCTCCATTGGGAACAGCACGGCGACACCCACGAAGTGATTCTTTGGGGACAAGGCGAAATTCATTTGCAGGTCGCGCTCGATCGCCTGCGCCGCAAATACGGGCTGCCAATGACGACGCATGTGCCGCAAATCCCGTACAAGGAAACGATCCGCCGCGATGCCAGCTCAATTCACGGACGCTATAAGCGACAAACGGGTGGACATGGGCAGTTTGGCGATGTGTATCTCGACATTAAACCAATGCCGCGCGGCACAGGCTTCAGTTTCAATGAAAAGATCGTTGGCGGTGTGGTGCCGCGCCAGTATATTCCGGGTGTAGAAACAGGTATCCGAGAATATCTCAGTCAAGGTCCGCTGGGCTTCCCGGTTGTGGATGTAGCGGTAACGCTGACCAACGGCTCCTATCACACGGTAGATAGCTCTGAGCAAGCCTTCAAGCAAGCGGCACGGCTGGCAATGCAGGAAGGCATGGCGAAATGCCAGCCGAGTTTGCTGGAGCCAATTTTGGCGATCGTCATTTCGGTTCCCACCAATTTTACGGCAAATGTACTGCGGTTAATTAGTGGACATCGGGGGCAGGTGTTGGGCTACGAAGCCAAACCCAACTGGCGCGGCTGGGATGAGGTGCAAGCCAACCTACCGCAGGCTGAGATGCAAAACTTGATTGTGGAGCTGCGATCGCTGACGATGGGAGTCGGCACGTTCCGCTGGAAGTTCGATCATCTACAGGAAGTGCCAGATAAGGTAGTAGAGCGGCTGCTGGCGCAGCAAGAGTAAAGTGGCGATTGTGAGCTGATAGATTCAACAAAAGCTGCGCCTCGCGCAGCTTTTGTTGAATGTGGAAAGTTTGCAGTTGTGCAATACGAAGCTGTGCAATACCCAGAATTCTATATTCCTTCCGGAGATTGCTTGGGTGGTGGTGCACCGTTCTTTTCTTCTTTGAGCTGGTATGCCATTGACTCCAGCTTCTTTTTCTCTATCTTTAATTTTTCTTCCAGATCCTGAAGCTTGTCATGGCGAGCTTCAATTTCTAGCGATCGACGCCCAAGCTCTTGACTTTGCAACGTTAGTGACTGCCGCCATTGCTCGGCGCGTTGGACTTCCTCTTGCAGTAAGGTCGGTGTGATGCCTGTCGCCAAGTACTGCTCAATCAGCTCCAACACCCAGCCGGTAGCATCCTGAATCTGCTGCACCTGGCGAGTTGCAGTTAGCTCAACCAAGACGAGGCTGCCTTCGGGGTAGCCGTTTCCGGTAAAACGCTCGTCTTCGAGCCACAGCGTCCCAGCTTCGTCTGGTAAAGTTGCCCAAGCGAACTCAGCCTTTTGCTGAGCAAGCAACTGTAGCATTACCTTGCCCTCAAGGTTTTTCTTCTTCACCTGAGCTAGATGCAGCATTTCCTTGGAAAGGTCATAGATCCTTGAGAGAAAGTATATCTGCTTCGCTGCTGGAAAACTGTCTTCTTCTAAGCTAGCAGGATCATTTAGGGGAATGCCACTCCCCTAAAGTGGAATGACAGCGGCTCCTAAAGCCGATCGAGGCGATCGCGCAAAATTTCCGACTGTTTTTGCGCTTCTGCCAGGGCATCTCGTGCATTCTGCACCACGTCGGCAGGCGCTTTATCTACAAACTTAGGATTGTTGAGGCGCTGCGTCAACGATTGAATTTCAGCTTCAGCCTTGCCCATATCTTTCTGGAGCTTAGTTTTCAGAGCTTCTACATCCACCACCCCTGCCAGCGGAATCAGCACTTGGGTGGTGCCAACTACGCCTGCAAAAAGCTGCTCAGCCGAGGCGCTGGGCAATCGGGCGGGCTGGGGTAACTCTGTGACGGGTGTAGAGGCAACCGTGATAGTGGTGGGTGGCAGAGTGGGCGGTTTGCGGCGCGGCTTCACCGTTACCTGTTTCTTTGCCACAGTTAGATCCCAAATCAGCTTGCCCAATGCCAGCAGATGAATCACTATATTCAGGGCAATCCCGCCCAGCAACACCAGCATCAGCAGCACCACAACGGGCTTTTCCCGCCAGTTGATCTCGTCTGCTGCAGTGCGGTTTGCTGCAAGCGGCTGCGGAATGCTGGGCGCGGAGACGGGTTTGCCTGTCCCTGTAACGACTAGGGGGGCAGGCGCAGCGATCGTCAACCGCTCTACTTTTGCCAAGTCTTGGATGTAAGTTTGTCCAGCTTGGAAAATTTCGCGTTCGCGCTCGCTTTCGGTTTCCAGAATCGTCTGGATTTTGATCCCTGGTTTAACGCCTGCCTCAGCGCGCAGATTGCGAATAGCGCGGATAGTGCTAATCAGCTGCTCAAACTGCTGGTCTAGATCGGCATCGATCAGGCTGGGATCGGCAGTTGGGTAGGCTTGCAGCGCTAGATAGGTGTCGCTACTGGCTTGGGTCAGGGTGTGCCAAACTTCTTCGGTGACGTGAGGCAGGAAGGGGTGCAGCAGCCGCAGAGTTCCCTCCAGCACTTGCGCCAACACCTGCTGCGCCACTTTGCCAGAGATGCCTTTTTGCTGAAGCCGCGATTTCACCAGCTCGATGTACCAATCACAGAAGTCACCCCAGAAAAACTCGTACAGCCCTTTAGCGGCTTCGCCCAAGCCGTAGTTGTCCAGATAGCTGCGCGTTTGCTGCACGACTTGGTGGTAGCGCGACAAAATCCAGCGATCGGCTAGCTCTAGATCTGCCGCCTTTGGCGCTCCTAGCTGAGCAGGCGTTTGGCCTTCCAGGTTTAGCATCACAAACCGGGACGCATTCCAAATTTTGTTGGTGAAGTTGCGCGAGGCTTCGACCGAGGTAGATTCATCAGTTCGGCGATCGTATTCCAGGCTGATGTCTTGCCCCGCCCCCGCCACTTCTCGGGTCAGCGTGAAGCGCAGGGCATCAGTACTGTACTTGTTAATCAGCAGCAGCGGATCGATGCCATTGTTGGCAGACTTCGACATCTTTTTGCCATTTTCATCCCGCACCAGACCGTGAATGTAGACAGTCTGGAACGGCATCTTGCCTGTGAAGTGTCCCGCCATCATGGTCATGCGGGCAACCCAGAAAAAGATGATGTCAAACCCGGTGACGAGCGTAGTCGTGGGATAGTAGGTTTCTAGATCACGTGTTTGCTCAGGCCAGCCCAGGGTGGAGAAGGGCCACAGACCCGAAGAAAACCAGGTGTCTAGCACATCCGGGTCTTGCACCAGCTGCACCTTTGCGCCAAAGCGGGCGATCGCCTGCTCTCGAGCTTCTGCTTCGCTAGTAGCGACCACAAAGGGCGTATCGTCAGTGATTTCGCCATTCGTTTCGCTGATGGCGTACCATGCCGGAATCTGATGTCCCCACCAGAGCTGTCGCGAAATGCACCAGTCGCGCAGGCTGACTAGCCAGTCTCGGTACACCTTTGTCCAGCGATCGGGCAGAAACACCGGGTCATTGCGCTGGTCTAAAAACTCAAGGGCGCGATCGGCAAGCGGACGAATTTTGACAAACCACTGGGTAGAGAGCAGCGGTTCTATGGGCACTTTGCCGCGATCGCTGTAGGGAACGGTGTGCTTGTGGTCTTCCACCTTCACCAGGAAACCCTCTGCTTCCAGGCGACTGACTACATTTTTGCGGGCGACGAAGCGATCTTGCCCCTGAAACTCTCCGGCATTCTCGTTGAGAGTGCCGTCCTTGTTGAGGATATTAATCATCGGCAGGTTGTGCCGCTTGCCCATTTCGAAGTCGTTGAGGTCGTGGGCAGGGGTAATTTTGACGCAGCCCGTGCCAAAGCTGGCATCCACATAGTCATCGGCAATGATGGGGATCTCACGGTTCATCAGCGGCAGCATCAGGGTTTTGCCGACCAGATGCTTGTAGCGATCGTCGTTTGGGTTGACCGCAACTGCTGTATCGCCCAGCATCGTCTCGGGCCGGGTAGTTGCTACCTCCACAAAGCCGGAGCCATCGGTGAGCGGATAGCGGAAGTGCCAGAGGTGTCCGTTCACCTCTTTGTTTTCCACTTCCAAGTCAGATACCGCCGACTGGCTAGCAGGGCACCAGTTGACCATGTACTTGCCGCGATAGATCAAGCCTTCCTGGTAAAGCTGTTTGAAGGCAGTCAGGACAGCGGCGGATAAGCCCTCATCCATCGTGAAGCGCTCTCGCGTCCAGTCCACTGAGACACCCAGCCGCCGCAGCTGACCGACGATCTTGCCGCCAGACTCAGCTTTCCACTCCCAAGCCCGCTGTAAAAACGCCTCGCGCCCCACATCGTCTCGGTGCTTGCCTTGCTCGCGCAGCTCCCGCTCTAGAATCGTTTGGACTGCGATGCTGGCATGGTCGGTGCCGGGTAGCCACAGCGTGTTTTTGCCCAGCATGCGCTGATAGCGCACTACTGCGTCAATCAAGGACATCTCAAAGGCATGTCCCATGTGCAGGCTGCCGGTGACGTTGGGCGGCGGAATGACGACAGTGAATGGCTCCCCGCCGTGGTCAGGGTCTGCCTTGAAGACCTGATTTTCTTCCCAGGCTTGCTGCCATTTGGCTTCGGTGGCAGCGGAATCATATTGGCTGGCGAGCGTTGGGATCGATGCGGTCATGGTTGGCAAGAAATAACGTCTAATGAAGCTTAAATTTATCTAAATTCTGCCATGTGGAGGGAAGAGGCTGCCAGCAATTAATCTGACAAGGCAACCTGATTGACAATTAGCTTAGCAAGGGCGGGCGTTGCCCCAATCGGCTCTCCCAATTCTAAGCGCGTATAGGGAAATTGCTGTGTGAGTTGACTCACCTGTTGGGCGATCGCGTCTGTGATGCTGCCGGCAAACAGAAAATACGGCACAATGGCAATTTCCAGACAGCCCTGTTCGACCAGCTTGGTCACCTGTTCTTCTAGGCTAGGAGAGACTGACCAGTAGGCAGGCAACGCTTCCAAGGCGTTAGCAACGGCTTCGATCGGCTGATTTGCACCAGTCCGGCGGCTGCCATGCGCGATCAGGATGCGGTTGGCGATTGGCGTTTCATACAGCACCGAAGTTAGGGGAAAACTGCCGAGGTGCGGGGCGAGGGTCAACGAGAGAGGCTCGGTGCTGCCTTCCAGATGGCGTTGGGCGATCGCCACTTCTGCCGGAATGTCTTCCATTACATGCACACCGGGCAGCAAAAACAGCGGCAGAATTTTGACCTGCGAATATCCGGCGGCGATCGCGGCGATGGCAAACTGCTGGATCTGCTCATGCAGCGGCAGCGAAGCTAGCTCTAGAACGGCAGTGCCCACCAGCGGTGCAGAGTGCTCTAAAGATGCAGCGTTTGGCAGAGTGGGGCGAGCAGCCGCCAGAGAAGGAAGCCGTGCCAACTCCTGCTGAACGAGTGCTGCCAATTGCTCTAACATCTGCTGCGGGCGTGGATCGCGGCTGCCATGGGTTACTAAAAGGTAGGCGGATTGCAAAGCGAACTCCTGAGCGATCGAAACTCCTAATGTCGGAGGATGTTTGAAAAGCGGCCCGGAAGAAAACTTTTCAGACATTCTCTTATGCCGATCCTAATCCCTAATGGGAATATGGAATTTCCTAGCTATCTTCTCGTCAATTCGTCAGGCGGTTGAGGGCGATGACGACTTTCTCGGGAGCATTGGGCGCAGATGCGGCTTGCTCCACTCGTAGGTTTTAGCTGCCACTTTGTAGGAGAAAGGCGGAGGTTAGAGCGCAATTGCTAGATGTCAAGACCGATATAACGCTTATCTCAGGGTGATCGTCAGATGAGCCAGTCCCTTCCCGTCACTACCATCTTGATGCTGAGCGCCAGCCCCACGGGCATTTCGTCTCATCGACTGGAGCAGGAAAAACGAGACATTGCAGAAGGGTTACGCCTCTCTCGCCACCGCGATCAGTTTCAGTTGGAAACAAAATCTGCCGTTCGTCCGAGAGATTTGCAGCGAGCCATGCTCGATCTGAATCCGCAAATTGTGCATTTTTCTGGGCAGGGTGAGGCAGAAGCGGGATTGGTGTTTGAGGATGAGATGGGTCAGGCAAAGCTGATTGATGCCGAAGCCTTGACAGGGTTGTTTAAGCTGTTTACCGATCGGCTGCGGTGCGTGGTGCTGAATGCTTGCTATTCGGAAGCGCAGGCGGAAGCGATCGCTCGTCATATTCCCTATGTGATTGGCATGAGTCAGGCGATCGACGAGCAAGCAGCGATCGAGTTTGTCGTAGGTTTTTATGATGCGCTGGGGGCAGGACGAGACATTGAGTTTGCCTATCAGTTCGGCTGTAGTGCGGCGCAGCTATCCGGCGAGAACGACTTGAAGCCCGTGCTGAAGAAACAGCCAAATGCAGATCGGTCGGTGAAATTTGCTCCCACCTCTTCCCAGCCCTTCAGCCCGGCGATCTACAACGCCTCAACTTGGGTAGAGCGATCCGATGTGACAGAACCGCTGGTGCAAGTTCTGCAAGGAAGTTGTCGTGTGTTGGCACTGACGGGAATCACGGGAATTGGTAAGACGGCATTGGCAGAACGATTGATCGCAGAACTGCAAGATGAACGGCAATTCTCTCGGCTGAATCTGGATGAGGGCGGCATCACGGCGGAATTCGCCAGCAGTGGGGCGGCGTTGCTGCGATCTTGGGGCGAAGAACCGACGCTAGCAGACCAGCAAGACCCCCAAAACTTGTTGGCGCATCTGCTGGAACTGCTGCGGATTCAGCCCTACCGAGTGCAGATCGATTCGATGGAACGGTTGCTAGAGGGAGACGATCGACAGGGCTGGAGTGAGTTTGCTGATCCACTGTGGCTCGATCTCTTACAGCAGCTCTTAACAGGAAATGACTGCCAGAGCCAGATCATTCTGACGACGCAAGACTTGCCGGAAGAGTTGGAGATCATAGGGTCGCGCTATCCGCAGCGGTGGTATTGTGAACCGATTCGGGGGCTAAGCGAAGCTGAACAGTTGGAACTGTTTACCAAGCGGGGTTTATTCGAGAAGAACACCGACTATCTCCGCCGTATCGGCAAGCTGTATGACGGACATCCTCTAGTCCTGCGGGTGATTGCCGAAGATATCAAAGCCTGTGGCGGCAATGTACAGCGCTATTGGCAGCGGGGCAAGTTTGACCAATTGGAAGACAACCGTCCAGCACAGATCTCACGGCGCAAGTTCCAGCTAGAGGTGAAGCAACGGGTAAAAGAGGCGCTGGCACGATTGCCGGAGGATGCTTTGCAGTTGCTTTGCCGCAGTTCGGTGTATCGTCGTCCCGTCCCGGAAGCGTTTTGGCTGGCGATGCTGCCGGAGCAATCGGAGCCGGAAACTGCACTGGAGCTGCTGAAGGCGCGAGGATTGGCAGAAGAAGAGTGGGAGGAAGGGGCTTGGCTCGGAGCAGATGACGAAATACCGCTGCGGCAGCACAACCTCATTCGCAGTGTGGGATATGAGCGGCTAAAAGCAGATGAGGCGATTTGGCAAGCGGCGGAACGCAGGGCCGCAGAGCAGTGGTTGAATCACTATGAGGCTGCGCCAGAAGTGGCGAATCTAGAGAAGGTACGGGGTTATTTGGAGGCGTTCGATCACTATTGCGATGTAAAAGACTATCAAATCGCCCATGAAATTCCTTACCGGCTCCTAGAAACCAAGAACGAAGTATACTGGCAGCTTTTCATTTGGGGATACTACCGAAAACTAATTCCGCTCCACAATAAGCGTCTATTTGTTGCCCATGAGATTGCCGATCGACAGGGTGAAGGCATTGCGTTAGGCAATCTGGGACTTGCTTACTATAAATTGGGCAACTATACCGAGGCGATCGAGTACCATCAGCAAAGCTTAGCGATTGCCCGTGACATTAGTGATCGACGAGGAGAAAGCAATGCCTTAGGCAATCTGGGAATTGCTTACGACAGCTTGGGCGACTATACCGAGGCGATCGAGTACCATCAGCAAAGCTTAGCGATTGCCCGTGACATTGGCGATCGACGAGGAGAAGGCAATGCCTTAGGCAATCTGGGAATTGCTTACTACAGCTTGGGCAACTATACCGAGGCGATCGAGTACCATCAGCAACACTTAGCCATTGCCCGTGAGATTGGCAATCGACAAGGCGAAGGCAATGCGCTTGTAAATTGGGGATGCACGTTAATCAGACTAGAGCAGTGTTCAGAAGCTTTGGAGTATCTGCAAGCCTCGCTAGAGATTTTCCAAGAAATTGGTGATCGAGAAGGTGAGGCTGAAGCGCTTCTAAGGTTAGCAGAACTGCACCAAAAAATAGGATCGATCGAATTAGCGCGGCAGGAGTGCGCTCGGGCGTTGGCAATTGCGACTGAGTTGGGGATTCCCTTAGTCAAAGAGTGTGAGGCGCTCAAACAACAGCTAGAGGAGGAAGGCGATGGCAGCGATCGCTAAACTACAAGTGGGTCAGCCTTGAAACCTCAGCCTTAAAAACAACAAGCGGGAGATGCGCTCTCCGCACCTCCCGCTCAAAATTCACAGCGTCAAGTCCTAGTTGTTGGCGTTTGCCAGGTTGAAGGCAGGCGTGAGGCTGTCGTGTACCAGGAAGTGATCGAGGTGGAATGCCCGATCTTCCGTTTCCAGCAAGATTTTTTCGTAGAGCAGACGAGTGGCGCGATCGCCCAAGCTCTCTGCCTGCGATGCCTGCTGCCGGATGACTTTGATGATGGCTTGCTCAGCCTGCAGATCGTGCTTCACCATCGAGCGGCAGCCAAATCCACCGTCTGGCTCCTGCTCAAAGCAGCAAAGCTCCGCCAGCTTGGCAAAGCCTGCCGCCGGGATGCCGCCCAATCCATTCAGGCGCTCACCCACCTCATGGACGTGCTCCTGCACTTCTTCATACGCCTCGTTAAAAAACTGATGTAGCTGGTAGAACTCAGCGCCTTCTACCACAAAGTGATGCTTTTGGTACTGCAGATACAGCGCCTGGAAGCTTGCCAGCACTACATTCAGCCCATCACAAATTGCCTTCGTGACGTTTGTTTCTAGCAGAATTGGGTTATCGCGGACTTGATCAAACGGTTGAAGCAAAGTTTCAGTGGTCGGCATAGTATTCTCCTGTGGGTCTCAAGGGACGGGCAGATGGGGTACTGTGTATCTCTCCATTTACCTCTTTAGTCAAACGTCACCTTGATTGCAATTTCGACGTTTAAATTTCAGTGTCTCTCCCCTTAAAGTATCGAGCAAAAACACAGAAGTCAACTCGCCAAAACTGCCTATTAGAAGTAATTCGCACAGTGAATCAACGTAAGCTTTGAAATCTGGGAATTTTTAATTTGAAAAATTTTGAAACTTGCTGAATATTTCTAATTATCAAGTTGCAGATTGTAAATCCTCAAATTCTGAGATGGGCGATCGCTTCTCCTGCACCAAGCCCTTGGCGCTATATGGTTCCAGCCGCATGATGTCGTTGATATTGCGCTCAATTGTTTTGGAGAAACTATCCAGCGGCAGATCGTTTGAATCTCTACCAAAGGGGTTTTCAATTTCAATGCCAATCTCTTCAATTCCAAACAGCGTAAAGCTAATTAAAGTGACGATTGCCCCTGTCCACCAGTGCAGCTCTTGAACAAATGTAAATGGCAGAGCCATGCAATAAATTAGCAATAATTGCTTTAAATGAATAGCATAAGCGAGCGGCATTGGTGTTTTCAAAATGCGTTCGCAGCCACCTAGACTATCCACCATGCTATCCAAGAGCTGCAGCATGGCGTTGAGCTGGTAGCCATCTAACCGCTGCTGCTGAAACTGCTGCTGCAGGTAGTCTTGAATCCACACCGAAATTTCCAGCGGGGGGTGGTCGATCAGCTTTAGCGTGGTGTAGCGCGTTTTAGACAAAAACGGCTGCAGCTCTGTGCTAACTGTCTGTTGACGCAGGTGTAGCTTGGTTGCCACTACAAACGCCATAATCAGCTGCAAGGTCGCAACTTTATTGGAATGGTCTTGCGGATCTTTTTCAAGAACGCCAACCCAGACGCTACGCGACAGATTGCGGACGCTGTTGATAATATTGCCCCACAGCCGTCGCCCTTCCCAATAGCGCTCGTAGGCGGTGTTCGTCCGAAAGACCAGCATCAAACCCAACACAATATTAGGAATGACGCTTGCCATCACGGGCAATGCCACCGGCAATCCTAAGCTGTAGAGCCAGGAGACGAACAGACCAAAGCCGCCGCACAGCAGCGATCGCGGCAGCACTAAAGGCACGACCGATCCCCGCAGCTTAAAAGCGAGCTGGAACCAGGTTTTTTGTTTTTTGAGATACATCGCAGTTTGATTTTTGTCCGCCAACACAGGCATTGTGGCGAAGACTGTAGTTGTTAGGTTTTTGGAATTGGGCAAAGCCGACCCCCAAAAACCTAACATGCTTTTAGGAGCCTTCTCTCTAAGAGCCGACCGTCTGCTGGCGCTGCTGCCGCATCGATTTCACGAAGTTCTCAAACAGGTAATCGGCATCATGGGGTCCGGGGCTGGCTTCGGGGTGGTATTGCACCGAGAAGAGCGGCAGCGTTTTGTGGCGCAGCCCAGCAACCGTGCGATCGTTTAGGTTCAGGTGAGTGATTTCTACCTCGGCATCAGGCAGTGAATCAGCGCTGATGGCAAAGCCGTGATTTTGGCTTGTGATTTCAATCTGTTGCTTTAAGCCGCAGGGCTGGTTTAGTCCGCGATGCCCGTATTTGAGCTTGAAAGTATCTGCCCCTAGCGACAAGCCGAGGATCTGATGCCCCATGCAGATCCCGAAGACAGGTTTTTGGCTAGTCAACAGTGCTTTGGTGGTTTCGATCCCTTCTGTTACCACTGCTGGATCGCCGGGACCATTCGAGAGGAAAATGCCATCCGGGTTGTACTTGAGGATTTCTTCGGGCGGTGTGTTTGCCGGAACCACAATCACATGACAACCATAGCTTGCCAGCCGCCGTAGAATATTGCGCTTAATACCAAAGTCGATCGCCACCACAGTGAACGGTTTGTCTGTTCCTGTGGGAGCGGCAGTTGGCTTGTAGTCCCAGACCTTATCTGTCGATTCTGTCCACTCATAAACCGTTTGGGTGCTGACTTCCTGTACCAGGTTTAAGCCTGCCATGCTGGGGGCTTGCTGCACCTGCATCAGCAGATCGACCGGGTCAAGAATTTCAGTCGAGATGCCGCCGTTCATCGACCCGGCAGAGCGAATCTTACGGGTGAGGGCGCGCGTGTCAATGCCAAAAATTCCAGGAATGCCGTACTGCTTCAGGTAATCTGGCAGCGATTGAGTCATGCGCCAGTTGCTGGGCAGACGGCAGATGTTGCGGGCAATCACGCCTCTAACATGGGGACGATTTGATTCTTCATCTTCTGGATTCACGCCCGTATTGCCCAACTCTGGATAGGTAAAGGTGACAATCTGTCCGCGATAGCTTGGATCTGTCATCACCTCCTGATAGCCCGTCATCCCGGTGTTAAATACCACTTCGCCGATCGTCGTTCCAAGCGCTCCAAACGACCAACCCCGGTAGGCTGTGCCATCGGCTAACACTAGCAGCGCAGGCTGAACTCCAGTAACCATAGACCTTTCTCTCTTAAAATTCACCTGAGCGATTTAGGGGATTGCTCAATCTGGGATGGATCTGTAGATGGCAGCGAAGCTCCCACCTGTAAGCTCATCGCCAAAATTGGCAACGCCCTTGGCGCTACTAATCCAGGGCACTAGATGCCTACAGGTTTGCCTCGCGCATTCCCCAAGCAAGACCTATCCCTAAAATCAGCAGCATCAGCGATTTTATCGTATGCCAAGCGGGGAGGATGAAGAGTTCATGGAGGACATCTGAGGGCAGGCAGCAAGATTGGTGCTGTAGGAACAAACGCTGTTCGTCTGGTAAGCGTGTAGCAGCTTTTTGAGGCGGCTAGAGGAATGTAGGACAGCTATATCATTTCATTGACTCAGATGTGCTTCTGAAGAGTTCTTTTAATTTTGCTTAATTAAGTTTTGAAACTGGCGTTTTGCAAAGTGCAACTCGTAAAACTTGTTTGATTTATTTGACTTAAAAGCAATTACTGGGAACCCGTACAGTACAATTTAACTTTTGGTGGATTACTGGCAAACTGTTACTTTGCTCAGGTTTATAGAATTTAGATTCTTGCATCACAGCTTTTGCTTCCAAAGCTCAACTATTCAAGAATTTTCATCCAATCAACCTGCTATGAAATTGGAGGATTTTAACAAGTGATTAAGCGAAGTGTAATAAATCAAATTCTAATTTCTCTCTGCACGTTTGGGCTAATTGTTCCCTGCGCTCAGACCAATCCTGGAAACAACCCTGGCACTGTTTCCTCTCCTGCTTCCCCCAATACAGCGACATCTGGAGCAATTCCGATCGGCGTTGCAGTCGCTCAAACTAGCAACGTAGCGCTGTTGGGTCAAGAACAAGTGACTGGAGCCAAAATTGCTGAACAGACTTTTAACGATCAAGGTGGCGTGAACGGGACACCCATCAAGCTAGTGTTTCAGGATACGGCAGGCGATGAACAGGGGACGATCAACGCCTTCAATACCTTGATCACTCAAGATAAAGTCGTGGGTATTGTAGGTCCTACCCTATCGCAGCAAGCCTTCGGCGCTGACCCCATTGCCGAACGGGCTAAAGTGCCCGTGCTTGCTCCCTCCAACACGGCTAAAGGAGTTCCGCAGATTGGCGAGTATATCGCTCGCGTCTCAGCTCCGGTTGCGGTGGTTGCGCCCAATGCTGTCGAAACAGCGCTCAAGCAAAATCCCCAAATTAAAAATGTGGCGGTATTCTTTGCCCAAAATGATGCGTTTAGTAAGTCTGAAACTGAAACCTTTCAGCAGACAGTTAAGGACAAAGGTTTAAACCTAGTACTACAGTTGTAGATTAGCTAGAATAGTTATGTAGTCAGGGACGCAGGCATTTTTGTGACTCTCTCGTATCCGTCTGTTCTAGCTACAGGCGTGGCTCCAAT
>NZ_JACXWX010000189.1 GCF_014764505.1 Phormidium tenue FACHB-886 | reverse complement strand
CCCGTTGAGCTTGGGGATGAATCTGTGCTTGCAGAAAATGACGGAAGATCAAGCATAAATAATCTTCTCCAAAAGCAGCACTAAGCTCTCGTTTGATCCCTTTAATCATCTTGTAAACGTCTGCACTTCTAGAGCATTGATAGTCTCCATACATCACCAGCACGACCTTGGCACTCAGCATACCTTGAATCCAATCTTGGGTTGAAGGTGGTACAAGTAAAGAACTGTGGCTACGATCGTCGCTCATCTTTTTACATCTGCATCAAGCATAGAACCGTGCAATTTACTTGCTCGATCCATCTGCATGACTGTTTGCATAAATTCAATATAGGTGGTTGCCTTCAAGCTGTCGCCTATAGCAAGTTAAATTTTTTACAGTGCAAATTGATAGATTAACCATGCCATCGCAAAGTATAAGGCTAACTATAACTTAAGTTAGAATCCCAATTCGATCGAAAGTACACCCTACAAATTCACAATGCCACGTTTAACAGCAACAATCACAGCTTGAGTGCGATCGCTGACATCTAATTTATTCAAAATCCGGTTGATATGAGATTTAACAGTGCCTTCACCAATACTCAAAGCAGTCGCAATATCGGCATTACTCATCCCCTGTGCGAGTGAACGGAGTACCGCCAATTCTCTTTCACTCAGTTCTGGATTGCTGAGCCGCTGTACCAACTTTGCGCCCACATCGGGCGGAATGTACTTCTGACCCCGATGAACGGTACGAATTGCATTGAGAAGCTCGTCCGGTTCAGTTTCTTTCAATAGATATCCTTTGGCGCCTGCCTGCAATCCTCGATAAATATCTTCGTCACTATCATACGTGGTCAGTACAATAATCCGAGCCGATTTAGCAGCAGCACAAATTGCACCGATGGCGGCAACTCCTTCCACTTCCGGCATTCGCAGATCCATGAGTGTAACATCCGGTTGATGTTCCCCAAATAGCGCGATCGCCTGTTCCCCATTTTCGGCTTGTGCAATCACCTGCATCTCTGGGTCACGGTTAATAATCGTGGCTAATCCTTGTCGAAAAATAGCGTGATCGTCCGCAATCAGAACTCGAATTGGGGGTGTGGGGTGTGGGGTGTGGGGTGTGAGATGTGGATTAGTCATTTCACCCTACACCCCAACGACTACGATAATCTCTGTTCCCTGCCCAGGTTGACTCCGAATCGTCAGTTGTGCGCCGATGCGCTCTGCCCGTTCGCTCATGCCGAGTAAGCCAAAACCCTTAGAGGACGGGATGCTTCCAACCCCAAAGCCCTGCCCATTGTCTCTCACGCGCAAGCAAACCTGGTCGCGATCATAGATTAGCTCCACTCGAATTTCGTCAGCGTTAGCGTATTTGATCGCATTGGTTAATGCTTCCTGCCCCATCCGCAGTAGGTTATTCTCGACTTCAGTGGGGAGAGCATACACTGCCCCCTCGATCTCATAGTGCAAAGTGGTATCCATTGCGGCAGCTCTAGTCTGAGCGATGAGACGATGGAGAGCGCTCTGTAAATTGCCTTCTTCCAAAAGCTGAGGACGCAGCGCGACGACCGATCGCCGCGCTTCAGTCAGTCCAGTTCGCGCCAATTCTTTGATCAGATCCAGGTGTGCCTGAGCTGCTTCTACATCATCCGTTAGCACCTGTTTTGCGGCTCCGACCTGAGCCAGAATGCCTGTAAACGACTGAGCGAGTGTGTCGTGAATTTCGCGTGCCATGCGGTTGCGCTCCTCTAAAATTGAGGCTGCTTCTGCCTGCTTGAGCGCCGTAATATCTCGCGCCAGCCAAATCACCTGGTCGTGGTCGATTGGAGCAATGCGAGCCGAAAACCAGGCTTCTTGTTCAGCTCTCTGCAAGCTGTACTCAACTGTGAGCATTTGTTGGGTTCTCAGTACTTGCCGAACGTAACCCAGGAATTCATCGAATTGTTCTTTTTCAAAAATCTGGTGCAGTGTTTGACCAATCTGCTCCTCAATAGGTCGATACAACTGATTCGGTTTCACTTCGACTGCTTCGACCATTTGCCCTTCAGCAGTAAGGACAAACAGCGGATCGGGAATGGCTGAAACGAGTGCCCGTAGTTCTGCTTCAGAGGCTTGCAGCGCGGCTTCGGTCTGTTGACGTTCCGCGATTTCCTGCTGTAGGGATTGAGTTCGCTCTTCTACCTTCCTTTCCAATGTTTCGGTATAGTCCGCTAACTGTTCATATAACCGAGCATTCTCCAGTGAAATTGCTGCCTGAGCCATCAACAGTTTGAGGACTTGTAAGCGATCGCGGGTAAACACTCCGGTACTAAGATTGTTCTCCAAATAAAGGATGCCGACAAGCTGATTTTGCTTGAGAATTGGCATAGAGAGGAGCGATCGCGTCTGTTGGTGTTGAATATAAGGATCAGTCAAAAAAGAGGGTTCGCTGACTGCATCATCAAACACCAGAGTTTCTTGAGTACGTTCTACTGAGTAAATGACGGGGACAGGAATCGTTGCACAGTCAGTAACAGCGATCTTTTCCAGGTTG
The DNA here is from genome assembly GCF_014764505.1 of Phormidium tenue FACHB-886. Lineage (GTDB taxonomy): Bacteria > Cyanobacteriota > Cyanobacteriia > Elainellales > Elainellaceae > FACHB-886. Next base: position 2,758 of record NZ_JACXWX010000189.1, on the reverse strand, counting down.
CACTGTCTACTCCCACTGCACCGAGCCACCACAGTGAGTTGATCGTCTTCTAGGAGCACTAGAGCGCCTGTTTCGGCTCCGGCATTTTCTATCACCACCTGCATTAACGTAGCGATCAATTGATCGAGATGGATTATTTCTGAAAGAGCTTGAGCTGCTTTCATTACCGCAGCCAAATCGATCGCCGCAGTCGGATGAAGGGTCGTTTTAGCGGTCAAGATTGAGTTCGATTGCCGAATCAGGTTGGAATTGAGTAGTTGTGGATAGCGTTTTTCTAAGTCTTTAACTTTAGCAGTTGCGCCCCAGCGATCGTAGCAATAGTGTGCCTCTTTCATATAAGATTGAGCAAACTTTTCTCGACCTCGCGCTAGATAGTGTTTAGCCGCTAATTCATAAGCTAATGCTTCTTCCTGGATATACTCATTTTCAGCAGCACCTGCGATCGCCCGTTCATAAAACTCCTCAGCCTCAAGAAATTGCCCTAAGACTCGTGCTTTCTCTGCCTCGACTAGATAAAATTTATGTAGATAATTCATTGGGGCGTGTTCTGCCCATTTCTGCATTTTTTCTTGGTTGGTGTTAACACAGTTTAGCCAAGCTACTTTTTCAGAGTTTGAAGCATCAGGTGATAGGCTCAAAAGCGCTAGAGAATGATAGAAACAGAATATAGGTAGACTTATTATTGCTGTCGCTTCTTCAAAATGTTGCCTTGCCAAAATAGCAGTCTGTTCAGCTTGATGATATTCTTCAAATAGATAACACAACATGACTTTGTGTAAATAGAGTATTTGAATTACAGTTCTATCTTTAACTGCAATAGCGTGTGATAACGCCTCCTCTTCATTAAACACCCGACCAACTAAGCGACTGGGATTCGCAGACCTATCTAACAAATTAAGAATAGTCTGCCACACTATTGCCAGCCAACTCGAGGGGCGTTCCCGTCTGATTTGATTGATCGCTTTGCTATAGGTTGCTGTTTTTTGTTCCAGTTGGGTGAGTTCCTCTCCAGCAGAAAACGAGTTATAGCACACGTTATGGGCAGCATAACCAGCACATTCAAAGTCTCCAGTTTCCACTCCACTTTGATAGGCATCAGCCAGCATGGGTATTATGTTCCTGAGATGCACCTTCCATTGCATGATATGGGTACCCGAAAACCTTAGGGTTCTAGCCTTGCCTCTTTTGTTATTCAATCGTTCTGCCGAGGTAAGAGCCAATTGACCAAATTTATAGCCGAGTTCAATGTCTTGAACAACTCCACATAGAACAAATCCGTAGGCAGCATAATACATCGGTGACCAGATAGCATTACCGTAGGTGATTGATAAATTTACCGTTTTGCATATAATCAATATCCACAGTGCTGGTAACGTCATAAATGCAGCAGACCCTATATTCGATAGGATTGTTATAGCTGCCAGTGGTTCTGGTGCAGCAATCTCTGGTAAATTAGCCAAGTCTTCGATTTCTCGTTGGGCGAGTAATGCAGCCGTTGACTCCAATCCGCCTCGAACATCTAACTCACTTGGATTTTCTGGTAAAATCACTCCCAGGAGCTTCAACACTTCCAAGCCAATTTTGAGTGCTTCTTTCAGGTTGCCCTGTGACAAATATCCTTGAATTCTGCTATCGTAAACTTGCACTTTGTCAACCACTGTCTTAGCGCGATCGAGTACCACTTCTACGAACTGTTCCATCTCATCAAAGCAACCCTGGAGATACGCCGCTTCTGCTGCTTCTGAGTACAGCGCTAAGGTGAGATCATACTCACTCTGCCAACTCTCTGAATTGAGGAGTTTAAGCCCTGTAGTGAAATACTTAAAAGCTGCTTCATAAGCCGTTGCTGCCTTTGCTTTCTGACCTGCCCTTAAGTTCAATCTGGCAATTTCAGTTCGTTCTGATCGAGCAGTGACTAGCTCAAGTCCTTGATTGAGATGATCGATGATTTCAAACAACCGCTCGGATCGTTGCTCTGGTGAAGTTTTTTCGAGCAAATTGCGACCGATTTGCAGATGAACAACCTGTTTCTGCGATTCATCAATCAAAGCATAAGCGGCTTGCTGAACGCGATCGTGCAGAAACTTATACTCTTGAACCAACAAATCTTCGTCCAATTCAGACAGAGGTTGAATTAATCCCGCTTGTATTGCTACAAGTAGATTCTGGAAAATTGCTTTCGATGATTTTTCACAAATGATGGCTAACGTCTCTAAATCAAATTCAGCCCCGACACAAGCAGCGATGGAGAGAACTTGCTGTGTTGCTCCCGGTAATTTTTGCAACTGACGCAGAAGTAACTCCACCACGTTATCGGTGATATCTTGAGCTTCAATCTCAGCCAGGTTCCACTGCCAACTCAACTGTTGGGCATCAAAGGTCAACAGGTTTTCGCCATACAGCAGCTTCAAAAATTCACCCACAAAGAAAGGGTTGCCCTCGGTTTTACGTGACACAGCTTGGGCTAGGGAGCGAACGATATCAGGATTGTGATGTAATGTCTCAGCCACCAGTTGAGTCAACGGTTTCAGTGTTAAGGGGGTCAGGGTAATTTCTTGAAGCACTGCCCCCTGCTTTCGCATGCTCTCTAGTGTTAAGACCAACGGATGCGTTGGAGTCAGTTCGTTATCGCGGTAGGCTCCGATCAAAAGCAGATACTGAATTTGCTCATCCAGTAAGATGAGTTCGATTAACTTCAACGTCGCAGAATCGATCCACTGTAGATCGTCTAAGAAAATGACCAGGGGATGCTCTTTTG
>NZ_JACXWX010000188.1 GCF_014764505.1 Phormidium tenue FACHB-886 | reverse complement strand
TCTAGTTCTTCGATGGAAAGGTGAGGATGGATACACAGACGTTTAGGCATGGTCGAACACTTGGGCAACTCTCTCTTTTATTATGGCTATTCAACCCGACATGATATAAGGAGAGAAAATGGCACGAGTAATGATTGTTGGGGCTGGTGGAGTCGGGAAAGTTACAACACACAAATGCGCTGCACAAGAGGAGTTTAGCGAAATTCTTTTAGCCAGCCGAACGCTTGAGAAGTGCGATCGCATTGCCCAGAGCATTTCCTCCCAAAAAGTAAGAACGGCTGCGCTGGATGCAGACGATGTGAGGAGTACGGTCAAACTGCTCAAAGCGTTTCGTCCTGATATCTTGATCAACGTTGCTCTGCCCTACCAGAACTTATCGTTGATGGATGCCTGTCTTGAGGTCGGTGTGGATTATCTCGATACCGCAAACTATGAACCTCCAGACGAGGCGAAATTTGAATATAGCTGGCAGTGGGCTTACCAAGATCGCTTCCAAGAGGCAGGGCTAACAGCAATTCTGGGCTGTGGGTTCGATCCTGGAGTAACCGGCGTCTTCACGGCTTACGCGCTAAAGCATTACTTCGATGAGGTTCACTACCTGGACATCGTGGATTGTAATGCAGGCAGCCATGGACAAGCATTCGCCACTAATTTCAATCCTGAAATCAATATCCGGGAGATCACTCAAAACGGTCGGTATTACGAGAAGGGGGAGTGGGTTACGATCCCAGCTCTTTCCATTCATCGCCCCATTCCTTACCCAGAAATTGGAGAGCGGGAATCCTACTTGCTTTACCACGAGGAGTTAGAGTCTCTGGCAAAGCACATTCCCCATCTCAAACGGGCACGCTTTTGGATGACGTTTTCCGAGAGCTACATCACCCATCTACAGGTTCTCCAAAATTTGGGATTGACCCGTATTGAACCGATTGATTACGAGGGAACTCAGATCGTGCCCCTGAAGTTTCTCAAGGCGCTATTGCCAGAACCCCTCTCTCTGGCAGAAAACTATACCGGGCAAACCTCGATCGGCTGCTACATCCGAGGTATCAAAGACGGAAAAGAGCGGCAGTACTACGTCTACAACAACTGCGATCATGCAGCGACTTACCGGGAAGTTGGTTCACAGGCGATCGCCTATACTGCCGGAGTTCCACCCGTGATCGGTGCCTTGATGGTAGTCAATGGTAGCTGGAAAAAACCAGGCGTATTTAACGTGGAACAGCTGGATCCAGACCCCTTCATGCAGCTAATGGCTCCCTTGGGCTTGCCATGGCATGAAGTTGTTGATCAAATGTCCCCTTTTGAGGAGTAGAAATAGTTCGTTGAGCGACAGTGTTTTAGAAACCATCCCATCGCCTTGCTTTGTGCTAGAAGAAGCTCGTCTTGAGCGAAACCTTGCTGTATTCGAACGAGTTCAGCAAGAAGCTTCCGTGCGGGTGCTGCTAGCGCTTAAAGCCTTTTCTCTGTTCCACAGTTTCCCGGTGATTCGCAAAACGCTTCAGGGTGCTTCTGCGAGTTCCTTATGGGAAGCTCAGCTAGCTGCTGAAGAATTTGGCGGCAGTTTGCACGTTTATTCACCGGCTTATCGGGATGAAGACATGCCAGAGCTGCTCACCCATGCCTCTCATCTAACGTTCAACTCTTTAACGCAGTGGCAGCGGTTTTATACTCTGATTGATCATGCTCCTTCAGCACCTTCGATCGGGTTTCGGATTAACCCGCTATACTCCCCTGTGGAAACGGCTCTCTACAATCCCTGTCAGCCTAATACGCGGCTTGGCATTTCGCCAGAACAGTTTGGAGCCGAGCTACCGCAGGGAGTAGAGGGTTTTCTATCGCACAATCTTTGCGAGAGCGATTCAGTTGCATTGGAAAAAACGCTCTTTCAGATCGAACAGCTATTTGGACATTTGCTGCCTCAGCTTAAATGGCTGAATTTGGGCGGTGGTCACTTGATGACCCGTGAGGGCTATGATGTTGACCACGCCATTCAAGTGCTGCGAGCTTTTCACGATCGCTATCCCCACATTCAGCTATTTCTGGAACCCGGTTCTGCCATTGCTTGGAACACTGGCTTTTTGCTGAGTACGGTGCGCGATCTGATCCCCACTCCGGATCTGACAAACGTGATGCTAGATGTCTCGTTTACCGCCCATATGCCCGATTGCTTGGAGATGCCGTATAAACCTGTAATCCGCGGTGCTCACGATCCGCAAGCAGAAGAACAACCCTACCGAATGGGCGGCTCAAGCTGTCTGGCTGGAGACTTCCTCGGAGATTATGCCTTTGCCGAAAACCTGTCTGTAGGCGATCGCATTCTTTTTGAGGATATGATGCATTACACGATGGTAAAGACATCGATGTTTAACGGTGTAGTACATCCTTCCATTGGCTGTATCAAGAAGGATGGCAGCTTTGAACTATGGCGACAGTTTTCCTACGAAGACTACCGAGCCAGACTGGGTTAACTAAAAGAGCGTGACGGCTAACACTCTAGGTACTGGCTATCGTTGTTCCGATTGGTGGCTCTCAAAAAGGTTATAACACTCTCTGCTGCCCTGAGTTGCTACCTCAAACGCCTTGCAGAACTGCCAGATGTTCGCCGTCCGTGTTAATTGCTGCATTCCGTCTCGCCTAGATCGAGATTCTTTTTGTGTAAAAGCCCCGCTGCGTGGAGCTTTTACACAACAACTTATCCTGACGCATGCTCGTAGCGTTATATTTAGCGTTGCAGAACCTCTGGTCGTACCTGAGGTTTGCGAAACGTCCTAATTTCTATGAAAAGGTGGACAATCTAATACTACAAGTGTAGTATGTAGACAGCCAGACTCGTAACACAACTACGCAGCCTTCCATGATTCGCATCCTTCTCGCCACCCTACATAGCGCCATGCAGTGCCGACCTCATCAAGAGCTGGGCAACGCAGTGGCGCTGTTGGTGTTTGAAGGCATGTATCAGTTTAGCGACAGTGAATTCGTCGGTGAAGGTACTGGTGCAGCCATTGCCAAATGGCTAGATCTAGATCAATCTATTCGAAGCGGTAGGTGCAGGGCAACCCTGACACTAACATAGGGAAACCTCTAATCACCTTCCTTAACCCCCGCTTCTGAGTATCAGAAGCGGGGGTTGTTTTTTGAGGAGTGACTTCTATGACAGCTACACAGCAAAGTGAACAACCACGCATCCTTCGCGGACAAGTCATGGGGTTCTTAGAAACTACCTGCCCTTGGCACCGATCAACCTCAAGCGGGCAAACGACTTGTCATCGCGCAAGCTTCGTGGTGACGGGTCAGGCAAAGTCCCTCCAGTTCAGCAGCACTCAGCAGTGGGAAATACGCTCTCCCAGTGTCGTACTACAGATTCCTGAGCACATTCGCTTGGCAAGTGGTAATCCAAGGCACTGGAAAGTGCCTGCTGTAAACCGTCGGGAAGCCTTCCGCCGTGACCAGTACTCTTGCCAGCACTTCAGCAGCACCAAGTACCTGACGCTCGATCACGTTATTCCCCGTTCCAAGAGTGGAACCTATACCTGGAACAACATGGTGACCGCTTGTGGAAAGCGCAATTTTACCAAGGGCAATTCTTCTGCAGAGAGGCTTCGCCAACGCCTCCCGCAGCAAACGGAAATGGTACCGAGAACCAAATCCAAAACGACAATTCACCCTGCGATTGCATTTGCCAAGCAGTTCTGGAAAGAACAGCAGTCTGCCGATACTTGACCTCAAACTGGAAAGGAGGAGAGACCGATGTTGAAGCTAAGCTACACCGAAGTTGGACTGTACATGGAACAGACGATGACCGCGCCCGAACTGCTAATTGCAGGTCGTGTTGTCCTGGCAATGCGGCTGGGGCAATCACTCCATGTCGAACCAGGTCACGCTTCCTTTCTGCTGCCTGCGGATATTCCTGAACTGGAACAGCTAGAGATAGCATTGCAGCGGGAGTGTAGCCCAAGCGTCACTCTCATTCCTGTAGACAAGGAGTTTGTGGAGGTGAGTCTGAGTGGAAGCTGGGTTGCTGAAAGCAAAGAGGCTCATGAAGGAATGTTCCTGACGTTCATGAGTGTACGCACTGAGTTCTTCATCTATAAGCTATGGAAAATGAGTCAAGCGCACATTTCCTCCTTAGCGTAACTCGCAGATCGATCGGGAGAGGGCGATCCAGCTATTCCGTCTACAATTGCCCTCTCCCTTCCAAAAAAGTTGTAGTATGCTCTTGACGCTTTGTAGTATTTTGTATTACAAATGTAGTGTAGACGAAGCACGGAGGAGCGAATCTGATAGGCAACCTCATCTTTAATTCAACATATTCACGCACTCCGTAACCTTCAACAGACCTATTGCGGAACGGCGTTGCTTCTCTAACTCCCGCTGACACTAGCAGTCTGAGTCTTGACATTTGCTCTCGTAATCCTGCAGCGCAACGGTGGAGCATCTGTCTTACAAACAGAGGGTTGTGAGTCCCCTTCGGAAACCCTTCACCAACCAATGCCAAAACTACCAAACTTGGGTCTGTTGCTTAATAGTCAAAGCGTCTGGGTTTCGTGTCCTAATTGGTAAAGCCTACATACTTCCTATATCATCGCCTTTAGATAGTCAGTTGACATGTGCCTATATTGGTTGGAGGGCGGGAGGGCACAAAGTTAATGAGCTTTACAAACTTGCATGAGAAGAGCAGATCGCTCACCCAGAAAATATCGGTTCGATTCCGATCAGATCCACTGTGACTGTTGGTGAAGTTGTCCCTAGAAACAAGAGGTAATAACAATGATGCATATTCAATTTTGAACGATCGCTCAACATTATAAGAACTTAACTGAGAATCGCCAGAGGAATAAATGATATTGCGGTAAAAGAACAATTTCCAAGACATTTGGATATCAATTTTCCATTTCGTGCCCTAACCGAAAAAGCTTACATACTCTCCACCAAAACAAAGGTGCGTATCTGGAGGGATGCGCTGCAAGCTTGAGACCGATAGCAGGCAAAACTGAAGGTAACAGACCTTCAGCCAAGCTTCTGTAACTTGCGCGGTGGCTCTTCATCGTTGCGTGCAACATCTGCCTCATTCATCGACAACCAGAGGAGGTTCCTATGAACAACCCTGAACGCGATTTGCGTCTGGAACTGCTCAACAGCTTGCTTACCACACCTCACCGTAAGCTGGAGCAGGTGGCAGAAATCCACCAACTGATTGTCGAACTTGACCCCATCTTCTACGGACACCTGGCAGTCTGGTATGGGCGCAATGGCGATGTGCGCGACCACAAGGAAGTGTTTGTCGCTCACTTGCTGACCAGCGATCTGGTAGAGCACCGTGATGCTGGCTTTGT
>NZ_JACXWX010000187.1 GCF_014764505.1 Phormidium tenue FACHB-886 | reverse complement strand
TCCGCGCCCCTCTCATTCAAAAATCATCCCCGAAATCAGTAGCACGAACTAGTTTGGAAGAACCAGAAACGATTGACACTTCATGCTTTTTATGACTCTTTCAGACTGACAAATAAAAGACAGATTTCTAGTGTGGATATGTAAGCCATGAGCTTGCTGAATTAAGAGGAGAAAATCAAGTTCAGCCTCTGCCAATTCACGACATTCTCGCCGGATGCACGTGCAGATTTCCTCTTACCTTTCAGGAGAAACCAATGAAGGTCTGAGTAAATTCTTTAGGCAGAATTTTGGAGAAATAGACACTAATGGTGAGACTTTCCATATCGCTGCTGGGATGGTTACAAGTCAATTTAGATGAAGTGATGCTTACGGATTTTGTCTACGACAAGGTATGGGCATTGTTCGTTTATTTGGTTGTAGAAGCGCATCAACCCCACCGTCGTGAGACATTGGCAGCTTTATTTTGGACTGATTCTTCTGAGGAACGGGCCCGTGGTAATCTGCGCCAAACGTTAGCCACACTACGCAATCTCTTGAGCGATCGCCAAGCAACTGCGCCATTTTTACTCGCCACCCGCCAAACAATTCAATTTGATCCTAACAGCAGTTACAGCTTAGACGTTACCAAATTCCTGGTGCTGTTGAAAAGTGCTCCTCTCGATCCACAAGCCGCCAGCGAATTGAACGGCGAAACAGTGGCGCAACTTGAGCAAGCGATCGCGCTCTATCGTGGAGAATTTCTGGCTGAGGTCAAGACGTTTGATAGCGAATTGTTTGAAGAGTGGATCGTTCTCACCCGTGAACGGTTTCATCGTCTGGCGGTTGATGCCTGCACCAGTCTGGCAATTTATTACAACCACCACCGAAGCTGGCAACAGCTACAACGCTATGCCCAGCGATTGTTGGAATTAGAGCCGTGGAATGAATTTGCTCATCAAGCCTTGATGCAGGTCTTTGCTTATTGCGGCCAGCGCGGTACAGCAGTGCAGCAATACAAGGTATGTTCTCAGATCCTTGCCACTCAACTTCAAACCGAACCCGATCTAACCACAACAGAACTGTACGAGCAAATCCGCAATGGCTCTTTTGCTTTGATGAACCCAAGAGACAAAATTTTACCTGTTTTACCTGCTTTACCATTAGCCAATGTTGCTGAAATGCCGAGATCAGAACTGTTTAAACCAGTGCTGCCTCCGGAAGAAGCGATCGTCAAACTACCGTCAAATCAACCTGGCGACTCGAAAACGGATGTCCAGGTGACCACTCAACCGAACCTAGTTTTGCTTGACACACCCGATCAACTCAATCAGTGCAAAATGCTGGAAAAAGTTCACACCTTCTGGATCAAGGGTGTGCTTGAAAAATCGCTCCATAACGCAGTGTTGATGGACTTAGGTTTAGAAGAATGCCTTGATAGCGTGGCGCAGCCTTGGAATTTGCTGATGCAATTTGCTGATCACACCCAACGAGTTTTAGCGCCAGAAACAAAAATGATTGATGTGTATGACCAATTCAATCACTCGTTTCTCATTCTTGGTGCGCCCGGTGCAGGTAAAACGACACTAATGTTGGACTTAGCGCGATCGCTCCTTGTTCGTGCGACCCAAGATCTTCGTCATTCTATGCCTGTAGTTTTTAATCTTTCATCATGGGTTGCCCATCCTGGTTCACTGTCTACTTGGCTGGTGAGTGAGCTACAGTTCCGGTATCAGGTGCCTCAGCAGCTTGCCCAACAATGGATCAAAGAAGCCAAAATCCTGCCGCTTTTAGATGGTTTGGATGAAGTAGCTTTGAACCAGCGAGAGGCTTGTGTTGAAGCAATCAACCGATTTCGGACAACTGACTGGCTCACGAATCTGGTGGTGTGTAGTAGAACGATTGACTACGAAGCACTGACACAACGCTTGCAACTCAACGGTGCCATTTTGGTGCAGCCCCTGACGTTTGCCCAAACAGACAACTATCTGATGCGATTGGGCGAGCGGCTAACGGGAGTAAGGTCTATTTTGCAGCAGGATACTGCGCTTCAAGAGTTAGCCAGTACGCCGTTGATGGTGAACATAATTGTCCTCGCTTGCCAGGATCAAACTTTTGATGCACTACAGCCCCAGATCTCTTCCCAGCATTGGCAAAATCAACTATTTGCAACTTATATCCAGAGAATGCTGGTACATCGAGGTACGGATCTGCGCTATGACTCTGATCAAGTTGTCAACTGGCTGGTATGGCTAGCTCGTACCTTGGTGCAGCGTGACCAAACCCTATTTTTGATTGAACGGCTACAGCCTGATTATCTACTATCTAACAGGCAACGACGTTGGCTGATGATGATTGAAACCGTCATGGTTGCTCTGCTGATGGGAATCGCTGGAGGGATGGGTGTTGGACTCAATCGAGGATTAGCACTGGGGTGGGAAGATGGTGTCATTCGTTGGTTGAGTCACGGACTGCAGGGCATGATGCATGGGCTAGGAGTGGGACTGATCGTTGGAATCAGTACCAGCTTCCTGATCAGCCTTTTCATTATTAGGCTTTATGATCCGGTGGACGGATTAAAACTCTCCCATTCAAAACAATGGCGATCGTTTTGGTATGCGGCTCGCATTGGAGCTGTCGCTGGAATCAGTCAGGGATTAGCAATTGGGTGGTTTCTGGGTCCTCGATTGGGCTTAGGTGTTGTCCTGATCGTGGCTTTGTGTATGGGAATTGCAACAGGGCGATTTCTAGAGCCAGAGCGCGTTGTTCTGCTCAAACTCTGGCGATGGTCATGGTCACGATCGCGCCTCAGCATCATTTCGGCAATAGCACTCGGTTCTGTGTTCGGGATCGTATACAGGATCGGCTATGGATCGACGTATGGATGGGTAATGAGCTTTAGCGTGTGGCTGATTGTGGCGATCAGCAGCGGCTTCACCAGTAGTGAAATCGAAACTAAAGTTGTACCTAATCAAGGAATGCTTCATTCCATCTGGGGCGCATTACGAATGAGCCTGATGATCGGGATTTCCTTTGGGCTTGCCAATGGAATTGGCTATGGGGTAACAATGGGATGGCCAAGCGGAATTGGTAAAGGGCTAGGTTCCGGATTTGAAAGTGGAGCTGCTTGCTGGTTGATCTGTGGTGGCTTAGCCTGCATCCAGCATTTGGCAATTCGCTATCTTTTGTGTCGCAGTGGGGTAATGCCCTGGAATTACGCAGCATTTCTGGATTACGCAGCGGAACGAACCTTCTTGCGCAAAGTGGGAGGAAGCTATATTTTTGTTCACCGTCTGCTGCTGGACTACTTCGCGACACTGGATTAACCGAAATCATTTGTGAAATGAATAATGAATTTTCAGTTTGACGATTTTTTGATGATGCTTTAACGATGAGTTGACGGGCGATCGCTAGAACCAGAGGTGTCAAGCTCTTAAGGAGACATTCGAGATGGTAAACATCTTTGGTAACAGCAATAACAACATTCTGACTGGTGGCGTCGGCAACGATAATATTTTTGGTCGTGGCGGCACTGATACTTTAAGGGGTCTTGCGGGCGATGATTCGATCAACGGTGGTGCAGGCAGTGATTTGCTTCAGGGGGGTGCAGACAATGACATGCTTGACGGCGGTACCGGAAACGACACCCTACTTGGGGGAAGGGGTGATGATGTCTTGATCGGTGGAGACGGTAATAATATCTTGACAGGCGGTAGAGGACAGGATGCTTTCAAACTTGATAGCGTCTTTGGGGTTAACACTACCATTGCCGACTTCTCTGTGACGAATGATGTAATCCAAATTGATCGATCGCAGTTCTTCGTCTTCGATCCGATCACTGGAGGTGTGACCAATCTACCCTTAGGAAATCTCGCAGGCGGCAAGTTCAATACGGGGGTAGGTCCAGCGGCTCCTAACGATTACTTCATCTACAACCCTGGAACGGGTGCTCTATCCTTTGATCGGGATGGTAGCGGTGGTGCTGGATTTCCGACAACGCAAATTGCTCAACTGACGGTGGGTTTAGCGATGACAAATACCAATATTGTTCTCGTTTAGTCTCGTTTCCGGCACATTGTGCTTAGCAAAACTATGATTAATGTGAGTTCTAGATAAGGAAAGAGATTCTGTCACAAAAACAAATGATATGAGGTAGTGTTGCAAGAATTTCTCGAACTACTACAGATAAACTCAAAATATACAGGTTAAAACTTTCCTGTGGTGCTTCAGAAAAACTTTGCGACACTACCATCAATGTCCTAGTTTAGAATTCATTATTGATGGCACAGAACGAGGGGTCAATCGTCCCCAAGACAAAGAATATATTAGTTACCTCTTTTACTGACCCGAGCTGGACACCTGCTTAAGTGATGGAAGAAAGCTAAGCTCCAGCAATCTCAATAGTACTAGCGCGTCAATCATCAAGTGAGGGGTAAAGCCGCTTTAATTTCACTCGTGCATCTTCAGTCGTAAAGCGCCAATCAATCCACGACTGCTCCTGATTGCGAGCTGCCACCCAAGCTGCCACTTCAGCCTCCAGGGTTGCAAATTCCGCAATGCGTCGGTCTAAACATTGTCGTGCCAGAATGCTCACTTCAATCTCTGCCATGTTCAACCAACTGCCATGCCTGGGTGTGTAGCAGAATTCCAATCGCTGCCAAATCCGTCGTGCTTCCTGAGGTGTAAACGCTTTGTACAACCATGCAGGAATGTGCGTATTCAAATTGTCCTGGACAATCGTGATCAACAATGCATCCGGGTAATGCTGGTCAACCAAGTCCTTGAGCAGATGAGCATAATCAATTGCCGTTCTTTGCTGAGTCACCTTGACCTGCCGCCACCCTGCTATCGGTTCACAGAGCATGAACAGATTGGCAGTGCCGTTACGCTCGTACTTGTAATCCACCCGTTTCGGTTGACTAGGTTGTGTGGCAATCGGTTCGATAGTTTCTTTGACTAACTGCTTCATCGCTTCATCCAGGCAAACCACTGGAAAGTCTGTGTGATAGCGCCGCTGATACACATCGAGTACCTGCTCCATTTGACAGACAAATTCGGCATTTTGTTGGGGTGGAATTACCCAGCAGTCTTGCTTCCAGGGCTGAAGCTCGTTTTTTTCAGCGTTTGACGCACTGTTTCATGACTAACCGATTCAACGTACCCTAGACGTATCATTTCGTCTGCCAGTAAGCGCACACTCCAGCGGGCACCTCCAGTAGGAGCTTCACTACACACGAATGCGACTAAATGCGCTTCCTGTTCCCCATCTAAGCAACGCTGTTTGCGTCGGGTGCATTCCAGTCTTGTAAGTCTCAGTTTGAGAATTGACCATTAAGGTAAGCACAACGGTGGAGGAGAACTTGAGGCACATTCTCGGATTTCCACTGTGCTCCTGACAGTTTAA
>NZ_JACXWX010000186.1 GCF_014764505.1 Phormidium tenue FACHB-886 | reverse complement strand
ATTACCGTTGATAAAAATGCTGCTTATCCAGTTGCAATCGATGAATTGAGGGAAGATCAAACGTTGAAAGCCGAGACAGAATTACGACAGAGCAAGTATTTGAACAACATCGTTGAACAAGACCATCGAAACATCAAGCGCATTGTGAAACCAATGATGGGGTTCAAATCATTTAACAGTGCGAGAAGAACTTTGAGTGGAATTGAAGCGATGAGCATAATCAGAAAAGGACAGGTGAAAGGAGTTGAACAAGGGGACTGTATCTCTCAATCAACATTTATTGAATCGATCTTTGGAATTGCTGCTTAAGGGAATACAAACGATACCGATCGTTTGTCCTTAACAAGTTCTTGCGACACAACCGCCCAAAAGTGTGTTGGGGTTGCGTCATCGCCACCGGCTTCTCCCCGATCCAAAGTTCTGCACACATCGCATAAATCACGACCTCGTCGTTCGGCTGGCGCGGTTGGTCTACATAGATGTGCAGCACGACATAGGCGATCTGAGGAATCGGTACCGCGCGCTCTGCGATCGCAAGTGGATTGAACACGTCTACAGGGTGGTAGCTAGTTGAGATCTTGCCGATATTGGCTGGGGGTGTTTCCACAAATTCTGCGAAAACTGGTTGTGAAGTGGGCTTGGCTGGAAAAACCTGTCTCTTGAGCAATCTCTACAAGCGGCTTCTTAGTGACCTTGAGCAAAATTTTAGCTTTCTCAATTCTTTGATGAATCACGAATTGATGAACCGATTGACCAGTAGAATGCTTGAAAACGGCACACATATGATTAATGCTCACGTTGCAGGCAGAAGCGACCGCCGCTAACGTCAAGTCCTCACTCAAATGGGATTGAATAAAATCGATTGCACAAGCGACAGCGGTATTGTCAGATTTTAACAACACTGTACTTTCTCTAACTTTTGCAGTTGAGTAGTGCACAACTAAGTACATCGCGAGACTGTGAGTCAACGCATCAACATAGGTTTTGCCATGCGGCAAACCTGCTTCTAGCTCAAACAATAATTCCGTTGCCAAAGCAGATAAGAAGGGTACAGCTGTCGGATTGTGTTCAATTAAGCAAACGGAATCAGGATCGCCTCTAACCAGATCCTGACTGATTTCTTTGATTAATGGAGATGGAACGAATAAATTTGCCGCAGCAAACGGGCTGAGCCATCGCCAGTGCCGTGCATAACCTGCGGGTGTAATAGCAATATCTCCTTGATGCAAGATCCTTTGCTTAGAGCGCTGCTCATTCAGATTTTGATACTGAATCTTAGGTAATAAACTCACAAACAGAACATTCTCAGCTAATCCAGGAACATCGACTTCACCTGGTGGATAAGAGTGCTTTAGCGCAATAATGTCTTGCCAGCTAGCTACTTCGCTGTTGTAGGTTGGAGTGTAGGGAACTTGATGGATGAATTGTCGAATTGAAATAGGATTGGAAGTTGACATACAGAGCCATTTACAAAATCTCACTGGTGATTATCGTACTTTTTTGAAAGACAGAAGCTTGGTTTCACAATAAATTCTAGTTTGACGTACTTTCATCTATTAAATAGTAACCAGTATGATAAGCTATAATGCCTTTGCAGAGCCATTGACACCTCTGATAACGCTGCAATGTTCTTGATTGGCCATTAAATGGGTCTTTCCCAATTTCTTCCCAATGAATGGCATAAGTTTTCAATCTCCTACTAGATGAGCGTTTTGGGCTTCAACGGTAGGATATTGATGCTCCTTGGCTTAATTTGTCTCAAGATTTGCAAGCCTCAAATAATAGCAGCTTCAAAGGTTTAGAAAGCGCGCAAGTGATTTGTTAGTTGTGCAAGTTTTACTGCTCAACCACAGTTGTAATCACGCTCAAAAGCACACTACACAGCTCATCAGAGGTTTGACTATGATAAGACAAGATGTAGGCAGATTATCCTCATGCAAATTGCAGCAAGTGATTGTGTATATTGACGAGCATTTAGAAGAACACCTGTCTGTAGGGGCAATCTCGCAACAGGTTGGCATCAGTCAGTTTTATTTCTGTCACTTGTTTAAGCAATCAATGGGTGTCTCCCCCCACCAATATTTATTGCAACGACGGATTGAACGGGCAAAACAGCTGCTACTGCAAAACAGACCGAATATTGCTGATATTGCGCTTGCGGTCGGATTTGCTAACCAAAGCCATTTTACTCGCCAATTTAAGCAGGTGGTCGGGGTTACACCCAAACGTTTCGTTCACCAAGAGCAAAACCGCATTCTATTTTCATGTGCGAGTAGTGCTTTTGAAGCATAAACGGCAAAATGATTCACTTTGCTATGGGCTAATTCTCAAATTAAAGGTAATTTATGACACACATTCTTCATCTTGATTCCAGTCCGCGAGGAGAACGCTCTATTTCACGTACCCTGGCAAAGCAATTCATCTTAGATTGGAAAACAGCCCATCCAGATGATACTGTAACCTATCGAGACATCGGTCATTATCCAGTTCCATTCGTAACTGAAGCTTGGATTGCAGGAGCTTTTACACCATCTGGACAACACTCATCTGAGAGCGCTGAAGCCATTCAGATTTCGGATGAGTTAGTCAATGAGTTTTTGGCAGCCGATCGCTACGTTTTTAGTGTTCCAATGTACAACTTTAACATCCCTGCCAACTTTAAAGCTTACGTTGACCAAATTGTACGGGTCGGTCGCACCTTTACGGTTGACGAGGCGGGATACAAAGGTTTAGTGCACAACAGAAAGATGTTGGTGATTGCGGCTCAGGGAGGTACCTACCCAGAAGGTAGCTCTGCTCATTCGTATGATATGCAAACGCCTTACATCCAGCTTATTTTTGGGTTTATGGGTATCTCTGATATTGAGTTTGTTTATGCCGATAATCTCATGACTGGTGGTGAAGTGCGTGACCAGGCGATCGCCAATGCCCAATCTACTCTAAAAGCTGCCGCATCTCGTTAGTATTCTGCACCTCATCCAATAACCAGTGGCAACAATGAAAGTGGTTCAGATTCACGCTTATGGTAGGCTTGAGAATCTCCTCTATGATAAAGGTGACCCAAGCTAGAATCGGGTGAAGGACAAGTTCTGGTCGTGTCTATGCGGCTGGGTGAACCTGATAGGAAAATTCGGGAGGGTTAGTTCAAAGACATGTTTGCATACCACTGCCGCTCATTGTGGGTACTGATATGGCAGTCCTCGTGTAAGCCATTGGCACATACCACCGGGAGCGGTATTTGGTTAACACATCAACTCTGCAAAAGCCTCAATGCAAGGCATCTCTGGAAAAACTGTTCACTATCCCGCTCCCGTTAGTATGTCGTTTCTACAGTAACTACCTGGTTAAATTGGCACTGGGCAAGAACTGAATTAGCAATTTTGGCTGTCGTCTTTGCTACTTGCGGTTTGTATAACCAAGAACAATCGGCTCAGAAAGTTTGGTGGTACTGTTCCCTACAGGTTAACAACGGCACTCAACTGATCGCTATGCCACCCAAATCAGGTTCACCAGGCAATTGAACTTGACTCAGATGATCCATAACTGGTTCTATGGAAGCAAACCAAGCGATCGCTAAATACTTTAAAGAATTATCTGCTATGAAGGTTGGTTACTGGCTCTTTACAGGAAGTATCAGCATTCTTTGGTTTGGACTACAGAACAGTACTGCGATTGCATCTTCGACACAAGCTGTAACGGCAGAGAGAACAGAATCAATCAATACTGTGAACACACCAATCTCGTCCGAAGGCACGCCCATTTCTAACTCATCAGAAACAGGCATGGCTTCTGACGAAGTGGTAGATACTTCTGCAATTGGTCAAGTTACTTCAGTCAATCAGCTTTCGGATGTACAGCCGACAGATTGGGCATTCCAAGCACTACAGTCCCTGGTGGAGCGCTATGGCTGTATTGCAGGCTATCCTTATGGCTCATTCAGAGGCGATCGTGCGCTCACTCGCTATGAGTTTGCAGCAGGCTTAAATACCTGTCTCGATCGGATTAATGAGTTAATCTCCAGCAGCATAGAAGGGTTTGCATTAAGCGAAGATTTAGGTACACTACAGCGGCTTCAGGAGGAATTTGCCAGTGAGCTAATAACCCTGCAAGGACGAGTAGACACCCTGGAAGCTCGAACAGCAGAATTAGAGGCAAATCAGTTTTCTACAACAACAAGGCTAACCGGACAAGCAATCTTTGCAGCCAATGGAGGTGGTTTTGAGGGAGATGCGATCGCTGATCCAACAGAAGCTGTTGTTGCAACCGATGATCCGAATATCACTGCACTCTATCGGGTTGCTTTGGACTTGAACACCAGTTTCACGGGCACAGATTTACTCAAAATCCGGATTGATACGGGCATCAATGGTGGAAATGATAATGCGGCAGGTGTTTTAGAGCCAAACTTTGGTAGCGTTTTAGATTTCTCAGTTAAACCACCCAGCGATGGAACGTTTGGACTTGGGCGGTTTTATTACACGTTCACACCGTTGCAAGATCTCAGCATATCTCTTGGTCCTAATATTCGCACGACCGATTATATTGATCTCAACAGTTATGCAAACCTGAGCTTTCGGGACTTTAGCACTCAAGCATTGGTTAATAACTACATTCTATTTCCTATAAACGGTCCCAGTGCAGGCGCATCGGTTGTATGGAACCCTGGGGAAGGTGATTTTACCTTGAGAGCACTGTATGCTGCCGCTGACGCAGCTAATCCGGGTAATCGCGGCATTCTCAGAGGTACAGCGGCGTTCACAGGTCTGCTCTACCCCGCAAATGGGAATCCGGCAACAGTTGATCGAGGCGATCGCGGTTTATTTGGCGATACCTATCAAGGCATGATTGAGCTAGAGTACTCACCCTCTGCTAACTTTGCTTTGCGCTTGCAATATAGCGGTGGAGAAGTATTTGACAACCGTTTTGATGGATTTGGAGCCAACGCCGAACTCACTTTGACTCAAACTATAGGAATTTTTGGACGCTATGGCGATAGCAGCTATGCTGACACCGTTTTTGGTGACCTCAACCCTAGCTACTGGATGGCAGGGCTTGCAGCCCGAGATTTGCTCACGCAGGGTTCATTAGCAGGAATTGCAGTAGTCCAACCGTTTATTGAAGAGGACATCGGTGACGCAACCCAAACAAACTTTGAAGCTTTTTATAATTTTCCGATCAATGACTCTATTCGAATTACACCATTAATTCAGGTTGTAACCAACTCCTCTAACCAAGCTGACAACGGTACAATCATCACGGGAACGCTACGCACCGTATTTCTATTCTAAAGTGCATTTTGCTGCGCTCTTAACGTAAGCAGACAGAAAGAATAACAAGAGAATTGTAGATTTATTGGATACAATACGTCCTTGGATAAGTATATCGTCTTCCTTTAGAATCCAATCCATAATAAACTTGTGATGGAAATTAAGGAGATTTCCAGGAATGAGTTTACCTGCTAGCAGGTCGAATAAAAATATCCCATTTGGGTAACTCTGGATTCCGTTCCAATCTTTTCTCAAGGCTACGCATCTC
>NZ_JACXWX010000185.1 GCF_014764505.1 Phormidium tenue FACHB-886 | reverse complement strand
GAGCGTGAGATGGCAACCACCCGATAGTTGCGATCGCGGTATGCCTGGACGAGGGCTGCGCCGATGCCTTGTGATGCGCCAGTAATCACAGCAACTTTCTGTTCAGTACCCATAGTAAAACTCCTTTTTGCTTTTGCGGGGTTGGTGAAACGAGGGACAAATCTGTTGAACGGCTGGAAATAATGTGTGAATGTTGCAGGTCAGGCGATGGTCAAATCCGCTATATGGAGGGCACGACCAGTGCTAGTCGCGACTGGCAGCCATGCTTCGATTTCCTGCGCCATTTTTGCGGCGTTGTGTTGGCTTTCGCTCTTTCGGTGAGTGCATGACTGCTGCACTAATGATGGGTAGCAAAAGGAGCGAAAAACCTGTTGCTTTTGGCTCCTTTTCACCCTGAAGCAATCGATATCCTGTTACCGTCCGGGAAGCCGCACCCTGACCTCTTGGAGTATCCAACCGTTGCCGTCCGGGTCGCTGAACGAGGCATAGGAGGCATAGTCGCCACGTTTCGGATCGGGACCCGGTACCCGTCCTTCAGTTCCGGCGTGGTGGAAGACCCCTCCGATGTCGTGGAACACCTCACTCACCTCGACACCGCGATCAACGAGTTCAGCACGGGCAGCCTCGATGTCGTAAACGATGAGGTACAGACCTTGAACTGAACCGGGTGCGGCTGACGACACTCCTTTACCGAAGATGATTGAGGCTTCTGATCCAGGAGGGGTGAACTGCACCACTCGAAA
Source organism: Phormidium tenue FACHB-886 (assembly GCF_014764505.1). Lineage (GTDB taxonomy): Bacteria > Cyanobacteriota > Cyanobacteriia > Elainellales > Elainellaceae > FACHB-886. Next base: position 4,884 of record NZ_JACXWX010000185.1, on the reverse strand, counting down.
GTCTTCACTGGTAACGAAGTCAGCATCGAGTCGCCATCCCAAGGTTTTATAGAAGTCTTTAGCTCGATCGACATCGGAGACGGGGATCACCACCACTTCGAGTTTCATGTTTTGGCTGGTTACGGGATTGCTAGTCATCTTGTTCTCCTTTAGGTTGGTGAGCTTGTTTAGATTGGTGAGCTTGCTGCCCACCTCGATTGACTTCATTCTTCTACGATCGCCCAATACGAACCACTCAAGTTCCTTGAGTTAAAACGCAACTTAAATGGATGCCCTCCTGGGCTTTCAATATTCAAATGAATTTAGCTTCAGTGTATTAAGGAGTGGGATAAATTGAACGGATAAGCGGTAACACCAAATAGATAAACATCGCCCCAATGAGGATTATTTTGAGCCACAAAGACGACCATCACAGTGTTACCCGACAAAACAGGTTGATCAGATATAAGTGATTTTGTTGTCGAAATTCTAAAGTTGCTTCATCTCTACAACTGCTTGCACACTATGAAAAAATTTACAATTAACTAAAAATTACTTAGTATTAAAAACTTGATGTTGCCTCAAATACTCAAAATTCTTCATTCATACTAATAAAGTAGCAATCGTAGGATATCTTTATCAAGGTGTTCGTCAGGATAAACATTAGAGCCTTTAATTACTTAAGGTGACAATTGCTGCTGTCAATTGCTCAACGTTCCAAGGAGCTGTATATTGAATGGCATTGATAAACAGTGCTGGTGCGATCGTTACTCTACTTTGTATCCCAAGTTCAAATGGTTTGAGCAGTTACGACATTGACTGCGTCACGTCTTGGTGGATGGCATTATCAGAGAATTGGGTCGATTATTGAAGTATCGTTCTACTGCTGAATCAGCTAAGCCCACCTTGCGGCAGGTGCAGCAGTATCTGGTAAGGTATCGTGCTCACGTCCAGTACCGAAAATTCAAGAAGTTGGGGTATCCAATTGGTGAATGGGAGATTCGATCCCTTGTTCAGCGATCTCCCTCTAACTCCGACGCTGTACTCCCCCAACCACTAGATGCGCCCGTAATCTACTCACACAACTGCTGTTTCCCTAACGCGGTCACGGTGTAAATGCGTTTGTCGGGTCGATCTTACGATTGTAATCTTTATTAGTTCTTCAGTACTACTGTGAATGGTACGCTAGAATATCGACCCGCTCAGGATTGGTCATGTGAACTGAGGAGACAGCAATTTGTGATGAACGAAAATGTAGCCTATCCAATTCACAAGCAAGTGGATGACCTCTACCGCTCCGAGTCTCGGCGCGTTTTCGCCACGCTGATTCGCTTACTGGGCGACTTTGACCGGGCTGAAGAGGCACTGCACGAAGCCTTTGCGGTGGCGCTAGAGCAGTGGTCTCGTGACGGTCTACCTGCAAATCCGCGATCGTGGCTGGTTTCGGTCGGTCGGTTTAAAGCGATCGATCACATTCGTCGTCGCATCCGCTTCGATGCATCTTTGGCAGAACTCGCGCAACAGTTCGATATGACGGAGACCCCTCAAGATGATGAAGACGTAGAGGACGATCGCTTACGCCTCATTTTCACCTGCTGTCATCCTGCTCTGTCGCCAGAAGCTCAAGTGGCGTTGACCCTGCGAGAAGTCTGTGGACTCACGACGGAGGAGATTGCAAGTGCTTTCCTGATTGCACCCTCGACGCTAGCCCAGCGAATTGTGCGGGCAAAAGCAAAGATCCGCGATGCGCGGATTCCATATCAGGTGCCGTCGCTCGCTGATTTACCAGAGCGGCTAGACACGGTGCTGCAAGTGATCTATCTCGTGTTTAACGAGGGATACGCTGCCTCCTCTGGTGAGGTGCTGACGCGAACCGATCTCTCCAGCGAGGCGATTCGGCTGGGGCGACTGGTGCTAGAGCTTTTACCGGATGCTGAGGGGATGGGACTGCTGGCACTCATGCTGCTGCAAGAATCGCGGCGGACTGCCCGCACGTCCTCAACGGGCGACCTGATTCTGCTGGAAGACCAGGATCGCTCCCGCTGGAATCAGGACTACATTGCTGAAGGTAAAGCGCTGATGCAGCGATCGCTCTCGTCGCAGAGCTTTGGCTCCTACACCCTTCAGGCTGCGATCGCGGCGGTACATGCTGAAGCAGCGAGTGCGGCGGCGACTGACTGGGCACAGATTGTTGCTCTATATGATGTGCTGTTCCAAATCGAGCGATCGCCAATCGTGGGCTTAAATCGAGCGATCGCGGTGGCGATGCGAGATGGTGCTTTGGCGGGGCTACAGCAGATTGATGCAATCTTGGCGCAGGGTAATTTATCGAGCTACCATTTGGCGCACGCAGCCCGGGCTGACCTGTGCCGCCGACTGGGAAGAACAACAGATGCGAGAGCATCCTATCAGCGGGCACTGGCGCTGGCGAAACAAGAACCAGAACGAAGATTTTTGGAACAACGCCTGCACGAATTGGGCTGAAAAAGTTTTTTGCCGGACTGTCGATTTGTCGCTTTGCCAAACGACTACTGAATGAAAGCGACAATTTCCGAGCAAATTTTGGAGGCAATTATGAAATTTATCTGTCTGGGATACATGGACGAGACGCAGTGGAATGATCTGTCTGAAGTCGAGCAAATAACACTGATGGAGGAATGCTTTGCCTACGACGACGAACTACGACGCGGCGGACATTTTATCGGCGGGGAAGCCCTGCAAAGCATTCGTAATGCCACAACGCTGCGCTACCGAAACGGCAAGGTCACGGTGACCGATGGGCCTTACGCCGAGACGAAGGAACAGCTTGGTGGCATCCTGTTTCTTGAAGCGAGAGATCTAAACCACGCAATCCAGTTGATGTTCCATCATCCAGGAGTCCGCAGCGGAGCCTTCGAGATTCGGGCGGCGGACGAAGCGATCAACGCGCAAATCGCATCCAGGAAGCCGTAGGTAAGAAAGCTGATTTGCACATGCTAAACATTTAGGAGAACAACAATGCACCCAGAGCCTCAAAAACAACACCAATGGCTGGATCAATTGATTGGTGAATGGACAAGCGAAGTTGAATGCAGCATGGGACCTGATCAACCTCCGTTAAAAACTCACGGAACTGAGGTTGTACAATCGCTGGGCGGACTTTGGATCATTGCCGAAGGCGTGAGTGAAACGCCGGATGGAAGTGCTGACAAAACGATCATGACCTTGGGTTTTGATCCGCAGCGCGATCGCTTTGTAGGCACGTTTATTGGCACCATGATGACGCATCTGTGGATCTACAACGGATCTCTTAATGCGACAGAAAAGGTACTGACGCTCGACACCGAAGGTCCCAATTTCAATGAGAGCGGGATGACGAAGTACAAGGACAGTATTGAGTTTGTCAGCAACGATCATCGGATCATGACTTCGCAAATCCTCGGCGATGATGGCAACTGGCTTCAGTTCATGACTGCGCATTATCGGCGACAGCGGTAGGTTCTGCTCAGCATTCGGCAAAATTCAGGAAATCAATCATGAAATACATGATGCTTGTTTACGGTGATGAAAATGCATGGACTCAGAGTGAGCGAGAGGACTGCTATAAAGAGTCTTCGCAGCTAGTCCAACAGCTGAGGGCGAGTGGACAATATTTAAGCGCTGCACCGCTCCATTCTGTGACAACAGCCACTAGCATCCAGGTGCGCGATGGGAAAAAATTTGTGACCGATGGACCCTTTGCCGAAACTCGTGAGCAACTCGGCGGTTACTACTTGATTGATGCAGAGAATTTAGATAAGGCGATCGCCATTGCTGAACGCATTCCCGCCGCTCGTAGAGGCACAGTCGAAATTCGTCCGATCGTGGAATTACCCGATCTGTTGTCAGCAAAGTAGTTGCAATCTACATTTAAGAGATTTTCTAAAAAAGTCTGCTCACCACCTTATCTTCAATTAGTCGCACAACATCAATTCAAGGAGAGACTATTATGACCAAGATGATTTTTGTGAATTTGCCTGTTGCCGAGCTTGCCGCGTCGAAGCACTTCTATGAAGCGATCGGCTTCACCAACAATCCGCAATTCACCGACGATACAGCCGCCTGCATGGTGTTGAGCGATACTATCCATGTGATGCTGCTGACTCACGACAAATATCGGCAGTTCACGACTAAGTCGATCGCTGATGCCCGGACAACCAGCGAGGTACTAATCTGTATCTCTGCCGACAGCCGTACGGCTGTGGATGACATGGTCGGCAAAGCGAAGTCCGTCGGCACGGTAATCGATCCAACCCCAACGCAGGATTTTGGCTTCATGTACGGACGCAGCTTTGAAGACCCGGACGGTCATATCTGGGAAGTGATGTGGATGGATGCCGCAGCCGCCACTCAGCAAGTGGTCGAACCCGGAACAGCCTGAGCAACAAGAGACATCTAAACCCATCGAGAAAATCACAATCAAAATCACACTAGTCTATGAGAGAATGCCATGAAAGAATTAGCAACTCCCCGAATTGTTAGCCGTGATGAGTGGGAACGGGCTCGCGCTGAACTGCTGGTTCGCGAGAAGGCGCACACTCGCGCTGGCGATGAATTAGCCGCCGCTCGGAGGCGTCTCCCGATGACGCGAATGGAACCGGTCATGGTCGTGGGTTCGGACGGACTAATCCGCCTGCACGATGTGTTCGAGGGCCGACGCATGTTGATCGTGTATCACTTCATGTGGAACTTGGGCGCACCTCACGAAAAGCAGTGTGAAGGCTGCACCCACAGTCAGACGGCGATGAACTCGGCCGTTCGCGCCTACCTAGCCGAGCTTGGTAATGTTCTAGACGTGTGGAAGTGGAGTTAGATGGATAGTCCAAACTCATAACGATTGATGAACAATCCAATGACAACATCATGTAACCAGATGGACTTAGAGAA
>NZ_JACXWX010000184.1 GCF_014764505.1 Phormidium tenue FACHB-886 | reverse complement strand
AGCGGCACTGCGGTTGAGCTCACGAAGGGCATCTATCTGGTGTCCTATGAGGAGGTTCCTCAACTGAGCGGTGACAGTGGAGTGGGAGATAAAGTCAAGCTGTGCCTACTCTCCATTGCTGAGAATTGTCCGCCAGGCGACAATCGGGGACGCTTTTACAGTCTGCTGAACGACAGGACAGAGGGCTATGTGGAGCTGCCAGATTCTCAGCATCTGTGTGGCGGTGCGTGATGGGGATGACCACATTCTTCTCTAAGCTGGCAGATATGAGGCTAGTCAATCAAACCGTACGAAACCATCCGAGATTCGGTCTCTTCTCGATCAAGCTAAAGCCGCGCGTGAACTCTCCCCTACAGGCATTCACACCTTTGTCCTGTACTGGATTACCTGGGAAGCTTACCGTACCCGAATGCTAGCTGTAGCCGCTCGGTTGCGAGGTTGGCGAATTGCAGATGCTTATTCTGCAATCGCGGTAAAACGGATCTTCAGCCAAACTACCTATAGATGCTGCTTTAGGAACCCTAGCCCCCCGCAGTTACGGCTCCTTTCACCCACAACGGTTAGCCGATCCGTTGAAACTCCCCGGTCTATTCTGTAGGTTGCAGCTCGTCATGAGGCATTTGAGCAAGGGCAGCACCAGAGGTTGTTTCCAGTAACACGCCCAGAGTTGCAATACCGCCTAAAATTGCTGATTGCTTAATCATTTGAATACCTCCTAAATTGCTCCTACGATCGTTCCTGAAAGAACACCTAATAAAAATTCAAAGCCTGCTAATGTACTGAAGAATGTGATGTGTTTGAGCATAGTTATTTCCTAAGTTGCGTGGTTGGGCGTTGGTAATTGGTAATCGACAATAGTTGAACTTCTTACTGATTACCTACCATCAGCTAACGGTTTCCAACAGGTTTGAGGTTCCGCAGCCGCAAGGCATTTGTCACAACAGACACTGAGTTAAATGCCATCGCGCCCCTGCAATAGTCGGACTGAGTAACCCACCGAAAATCGGGTAAAGAATGCCCGCCGCAATCGAGATGCCAGCGACGTTGTAAATGAAGGCGAAGAACAGGTTTCGTTTGATGTTGCGAATCGTGGCATGGTGAGCTACACCGTAGCAAAACCTGCGCTTCTAGCGATCGCTCCAGCGAAATAAAGCTTTTCTCTTGAGCGATCGCCACATCGTCTGCTCTTTGGGGTGAGGTGGCTTCTCTGGCAGGGGAATGAATTCTGTCTCCTGTGGCACGGAGGCAAATACAAGTTGTGCCAATCATTAATCTTGGCGCGTGAGAATAAGATGCTGGAGGCGCATCTCAGCTAATCGTTCAGCCCGATTCGTCGGAATACCAAGCACGAGTTCACCAATTAGAGAGTAGTAAACCATTCGGGCGCGTACTGTTGCTTCAAACGGTGTGAAGCCAACTTCTAAAAACAAATTCTTTGTGTAGTCGAGACGACGCTGATCAACCTGGTCAAGAATTGCAGCAACTCTAGAATCATTTGCTGCCCAAGCTCGAATTGCATTTTCGACTTGACCATCATCTTGAATGGCAAGTTCAAACAAGTGAAGCAGTTTGGCTGAAGCGTCACCGCCTGCCGCCTCAACTTGCTCAATAATGCTCTCAGTTTCGCGATCAACCCATTCTTGCAAGATTGCTTCTAAAAGCTCTTCCCGATTTTTGAAATGCCAGTAGAAGCTACCCTTCGTCACGTTCAGCAATTTAGCCAGTGGCTCAACTCGCACTGCTTCAACTCCGTTCTCTGCTAAAACCTTTAGCCCTAAGTTGATCCAGTCTTGCTGTCCAAGCTTGGAAATCTCATTCTGCTTAACCATACGGTGGCGTATTGACATCTGCGAGACAGGTCACTAATCTATAACCATACGGTAGCGTATCTAAGAGCAATTTGATGCGGCAAAATCATTTAGAACGAAGGAGATAAAGATGCTTCGAGTAAGTGGGTATTGGTTAATTGCTATAAGTATTCTCCATCCCCTTGTCCACGGATGGCTTTTTGCTAAACCGTTGATGGATATTGTGCAGGATGGTTGGTTTAATGCGATCGCACCCAATCCGTCAAATCCTTTTTATGACCGAGAAGATGCATTCTGGTGCATGATGATCACGCCGTTTCTCCTGATCATCGGATGGTTATGCTGTTGGGTACAAACAAAGGGTATTAGCTTACCCAGTTTTCCGGGCTGGATTCTCTTGCTAACGGCTGCTGTTGGAGTTACTCTTGAACCTTTTTCGGGATTTTGGCTGATTATCCCTCCTTCGTTGCTAATGCTGGTTGATGGACAACGGTACAAATTAAGAGGCTAAGTTCATGCCACAATCCTACACAACGACCTCAATTTCTCCTGAACTCGCAGCTCGGCTTCGCGCCATGCCCAAAGTTGAAATCCACGTTCATGTTGAAGGAGCAACAGACGCAGAGACGTTTTATCAGATAGCGCAGCAGAATCACGTTGATTTACCGACGAGTTCATTAGACGAATGGAAATCATTTTTTGAGTTTCGCAATTTTCCCCATTTCATTCAGGTTTATGCAGCAGCGGTTCAGTGCTTGCAAACACCTGAAGACTATGCCCTGATGATTGAACGATTCTACAAACGACAAGCTGAGGAAAACATTCGCTACACAGAAGCTTTCTTGAGTGCGTCATTTCTGACACAAAAGTTTCAGGATGATGAAATTTTGGATGCGATCGCGGCAGGACAGGCTGTGGGAGAAGCGAAATACAGTTGCCAAATTAATCTGATTCCCGACATTGCGCGTGAGCTTCCAAACTCCCAAGATCGGGTTTTAGAGTTTGTTGCGAAGGGAAAAGAGCGAGGGTTATTTGTGGGGTTAGGCGTGGGAGGGCTTGAAGTTGGGTACCCGCCAGAATTGTTTGCACAGACCTATGCAGCAGCGCATCGACAAGGACTCAAACTCGTCGCTCATGCAGGCGAAGCAGTTGGCGTGGAAAGTATCTGGGGTGCGATGAATAGTTTAAAGGTTGAACGGATTGGACATGGAATTCGCTGTTTGGACGACCCTGAATTGGTAGAAGTACTCCGCCAATGTCAGATTCCTCTGGAAGTGTCGCCTCAAAGCAACTATTGTCTGGGTGTTGTCAAGTCAGATCAGCCTCACCCAATCCGCAAGATGGTTGATGCTGGGCTGTACTGCACAGTCAACTCGGACGATCCAGCCATGTTTTCCACGAGTTTGACTAATGAGTATTTAACGCTTGCAGCACAAGGCTTTAGCTGGAAAGAACTTTGGCAACTGAATTTGAATGCTTTGGAAGCAACGTTTTTAGATGAGGTTGAAAAAGACGAGTATCGTGATGAGTGGGAGCAGTTCGTGCAGTCAGCTTGAAACGTATCTATAGTAATTAGCGTCAAGATAGCTTGCCTCTCCATCAATTGCATTCATCGAGTAGCAAATTGAGTTTCGCAGCAACTCTCCACAGATTGCGATCGATGAAGACAGCAGCGATGATTGCTTTATAAGGATTTCTTCCAGTTTGTTTGACCACCTTGATTGCATCTTTGCCAAAGAGTCCTCGTCCAGCCACAAGCCGAGCTGCTAAAACGTGCCCGACGCGCCGAATACCACCAGAATTATGCACCACCACCTTCTCCTAGTTCTGGTTGGCGATCGCTAAAGTATTGCTACAAAATTAAAGCGTATGCCAATCGAATTTAACTCCGGCAATTCTTTGATTCAAGCAACAGGTCTTCTATTGATGCGCGATTCTCAGTTGTGGAAATAAAACAAGGTTCCTCAAGTTTCTAGAGTACGCTTGAAACATTAACCCTTGTCATTCACTTTAACTTGCGAGACACCAGCCAGAGCGTGAGAACTAAAAATCCTGTCAGTGCAACCAAATCAATCACGATGCGCGGTGTCATGGGTTCTAGCAACGTTTGTTTTAATGCTGATGCCGCATAGGTTGCCGGACTGAAATACCCGATTGTTTGAACGATTTCTGGGAGACGACTGGCAGGCAATAAAACGGGTCCAACAAACAGTGCCAGCATGGTCACTAATAGTGTCAATTCTCCTCCGCCCACCTCTGGAGTAGGGGAATTTTCCCCGATCGCTGCTCCCACGCCAGCCAATGGCAAGACACAAAGTGGAATGACCAGTAGAATCAGCGAGTGAATGGGCAAAGACAAATGCGGAAACCATGCGCCAAACCCGATCGTTACCAGCAGAGACGGCAGCGACAGCACAAAGAACGCTAGCACAACGGCAACCATTAACAGCGATCGCTGAATCGGCAATGTAGCGTAATAGTTTAACGTGCCGGAGAACCGCAACTAGACGGACCGAAACAGATGTATCTTCTGCAATCTGCCAATTTAGGGAATACTTATGCTTTTTGTCAAGGATAATTTATTCCCTAAATCATGGAGCAGGGAAACAAGGATGCCACTGGAAATTGTCAGAACTGAGTATTCACACTTCGTCTCATTTTCATAGATATATCTTCTCTTACCCTCTTCTTTTTTAAGCAGATTTAAATATCGCTTGTAATTCACTGACTCGTTCTGTAAATCGTTCTCTTCTCTCCGATAGTGACACTACTTCTGTCATATAACGCTGTACTCTCATAAAGTTCCTTACTTCATCATACGCTTGACAAAATCGCCGCGCTGATTCAATCGCTCCAAATCCTAACGTTGGATAGTAGCGTTGCTTGATCCCCCGATGACTCTGCTCAATCGGATTTCCCCTGCAATCTCTGACTTCGTGTTCAACCCCTTCTCCCAGTTCTTCTGCTATAGCTCTAGGATAGCTCCTGTGTCCATCCGTTGCTACTCGGTACGGCGGTTGTTCTGCTACCTCATGCGCTTGAGCAAAAAACGCTTTGGCTGCCTCCATGTCTCGCTTCTCGCTCAACCTCACATCGACTAAATCTCCGCTCTCATCCATCCCTCGGTACAAGTAACATCACTGACCTTTGACACGGATGTACATCTCGTCCACAAACCAGATCTTGCCCACCTTTCCCTGGCGTTTGACTCTCAGCTGCTGAGCAAATAGAGGAGTAAAGCGTTCTTCCCAGTCGCGCACGGTTTCATGAGTAAACCCGAACCCTCGCAGCAAGAAGAATTCTGAGATATCTCGAAAGCTCAGCTTGTAGCGCAACCGACACAGCAGGACTTGAAAGACGATATCAGTGGGTACTTCGATGAAGTTGAAGGGGGTGCCGGTGCGCTCATTGAAGGTGCGATGACAATCCCTGCAGCGAAACATGGCATAGCCCAAGTTTGTCGTGCGTTGCAAGCGAGTGGTGTGGGCTGAGCCACAATCAGGGCAGTTCATAGAGCGTTCGCTGAGCGGAAATAAGGGAATAGCCAGTCTATCAAGTCAGGGCTTCTGCCCTCAAGCTGAGTACCCAGTTCTGACAGTTTTCTTGGGGCGGTCGTCCATTCTCGGTCGTCCACCTTTGGGCTTGGGTGGTGCTGGTGAAATCGCTCTTTACACTCTTTGCCACACCGCATCGGGCAGGCGAAAATCGGGATGAATGTCTGTAAAGCTCACTTGGCTTTGACCTCGAAAACAATCTCTCTACTAGAGTCGATAGTGCGTCAAATTAATGTGGGACTGGTAGAGTAGAGAGTAACCTCGACTGGAAGCAAAGCGATGGAATGTCCTCTGTGCGGTCATAGCAAAGCTCATAAGCATG
>NZ_JACXWX010000183.1 GCF_014764505.1 Phormidium tenue FACHB-886 | reverse complement strand
GCTTCAATCGCAGGAGAGTAAGGTTGCATCAATTCTCCAGTTTATCAGTCTCTTCTAGCTTACTGAATATAACCGGAAGCATTACACCTTATTTAATCCTTGTTCCTAAGCGATGCAGCCGGTATTGGCGGAGCTGTGACGCGATCGTTTGCAGGCTGCTGAGGATTGCTGGCGGCGACAGCGTGATAGACTGCGTTTGCAAAAATTGGGCGATGCGACTGAGTTGATCGGGCGTGGGGGGCGGACAGGCTTCTTTCCCTCTTATAATCTGCTGCTGCCGCTGCTGGAGGCGATCGCTCCGGTATACCTCGTGATAGCCCCGCAGCAGTTGATAAGCCAAGGTAATTTCAGTGGCGCTCAACCGATGAAACTCGGTGAAGATCCGCCGCATCTGCTCTGGGCTGGTGTCGTTCAAAATTCCCCAGTCTGTTGCCAAATAAACTCCATGTTCTCGCAGAAAGGCTCTCAGCTCTCGGTGATGCCGCACCTGCCGCATGACCCAGGTATTCAAGCTAGCGCGATTGGGATCGAACGTCTGCAGAATTTCGGCGGCAAGCGGTCGATACTGGTTTGGGATATTGTTCTGGCGTTGATTTTGCAGCAGACTTTGAGACATGAGCTGAACTCCATCGTCCAACACAAAGGGAAGCAGATCGGTACAGGTAAAACCATGCCGATCGCCAAATTTTGCGGCTAGCTGCACGCAGACTTGCTCAATTTGATGCGAGATCAGGCACCGCAAACAGCGCTCTGCCAAATCGCCTAGAGCTGCTGTATTCGGCGAGCGGAGCAAATTGATTAGCGTTCGTTGGATGGCAGGATCGGCAACATCAGACTGGTCTACCAATTCGGCAAACTGCTGCTGGAAGAACGTTTTGGCGCTCGTAATTTCGTCAACCCGCCGCTGCCCTGCTCCGGTCAACCGTACTAATTGCCAATATCTTGACGCAGAACCCATGAGCAATGATTTACTAAAGCGTGCGTAAAGGACACTATACACCCCGGCTAAAACTCTTACGAAATGAAAACCTCCTCGATCAGCGATGTGATTTAACTGTGCCAACGCTTATTCTTGATCCTGGAGGCAATAAACCTATGCAGTTCTGTCGATCGATTCTGGGTTTACCATTCTAGAAGCCATCTGCATACCTCCACCTGCCGCAGAACCAGATTAAACTAGCTCCCGCCCATCTTTAGCGATCGAATGCTATGCACTATGCTCTCAGTTGGTTTAGCTTGTTGCTGCTTCTCTCTTTCCGACAATTTATCAAGCAGATGATGTTCGTGAAGCGTTTCTGCAGGAAAGCCGAACTGGAGAAGGGTCAACCCTCAATAACGTTGGTTCTGTCTACGGCGATCTAGGACAGTATGCACGAGCGCTGAAGAATTACCAGCAGGCGCTGAGCAATTACTTTGTGCATACGTCCGCAGTCTGAAGAACCATATCAAGATGAATGGGAAAAGCGCAAAGTCTAGATTCTGAGACGTGCAGCTTTATCCAGGAAATAGCAACAGTCTAATGCACTAAAGCGATCGTCAAGGATACGCCATGGTGTAATTTGGCAGGGTTGCAAAATCAGAAAGCCTTTCGATCGATCACCCAACTCAGATCAACACATTCCGGAGTATTAAACATGACTTTTTCCTATTACGGCACTAGCGGCAACAATTCCTTTAAATACCAAGGTGACAGTCTGCTAGCACAGGGCTTTGCCGGCAACGACGTGCTTGAGGGCGACATTTATAACGACAGCCTGTATGGAGGGACGGGCAACGATACATTGTTGGGCAACAGTGGCAACGATTTGCTAGTCGGTGGGGCAGGCAGCGATTCCCTGCTGGGCGGAGCCGGAAACGACGTTCTACGGGGCTTCTCGGGCGGGTATAGTCAGGAGATCGATGCTTTGACGGGTGGAGAGGGTGCTGATACTTTTATGCTAGGTGATGCGACTGGCGTGTTTTATCTGGGGGGGCGTAACAAAGACGGTCGTGATGCTTCCTATGGGCTAATTAAAGATTGGGATTCAACGCACGATTATATCCAGGCGCGTGGAGGTTCTAACAGCTATCGATTGGTTAAAAACCAGAACTGGGTGGGGTCGTCAGCCAAAGATACTGGAATTTACATTAGTAATGATTTAATTGGAGTTGTTCAAGATTCGACTAACGTGAGCGGTCAAAATTTTGTCTTTGTCTAGACCCAGCTTCCCCTGATATCGCAACCGCCAAAGCAGTTAAAGCAGAGATATTTTTGTGGATATGTTTTACACATCCACAAAAATATCCTGAGTCTGATGACGACAGCCCTATTAGCATTCGCAAAATTGAAGAGTTAGCATAGTTTTCTTCTATGAATCCTTCACCTAAGTTGCCACCAAGTTTGCTGCTTGGAATCGGAATTGGTTTAGCCATGACTGGGATCTTTAGTGCAGTACAATATATATCTGATCAACAGCACTATCATGAGGGAATGCAGGCTTATAGGAATGCAGACTGTGCTACTGCAATCAAGCAATTCGATCGGGTAATTCACTCAACTCGTTTACTAAGCATTGACAATTTTGTTCCTCGCGCTCAGCAGAAGCAGACAGAGTGTGAATATTTTCAAAGGGGTGTTGATCAACAGCAAGCAGGTAAATTTGAGGCAGCATTGTCAAATTACGCCATTCTTGCCAGAGTTTACGCTGATAGCCCATTGATTAAACCGGCTCGTGAGCAAGTGCGTGACCTGCTGCAATTAGCTAAGATCGATACTCTGGCAACATCAAGAATCTGTACTCAGCTCGATTCTCTGGCTAACCAGAATTTAATTTCCAAGACAGATGCGTTACCGCAGTTCTATCTAGCTTGCGGCAAGAGCTATGAGGCAAACCAAAACTATAAGCAGGCGATCGCACTCTATCAAAAGTTCCTCAACCAGAACCCATCTACCCAAACTCAAGCAATGCAACGCGCCCTAGCCCGGGCAACGGTTGCTGATATCAGAAGCCAAGGCGCAGCTGTTCAATTGGGCAGCTTTCACGCTGATTGGTGAGGCAGATTAATCATAAAAACCAATGCTGAAGCACTGGAGCGTTTAAGGAGAAGGAAATCAACAAAATGTTTAGTTTGGTAGAGCCTGAACTCGATCGATAGCTCTGCTTAGGTGCCCGTTTAGATGCCCTGCTTAGGTGCCTTGTTTAGATAAATGTGACAACGTTGACCTGTGCAGCGCCAATCTTCGCTCTGGCGTCCAGGATGAATTCTCCATAGTCCGCTATATTGTCCAATCCAGTAAAACTTAAAGCAACTTCAGCAGCTACCCAGATTAAGACTTCAATCCAACGCTTTTTGTTTACTTTGTGTAAGAAAGTCATGGCTGCTTGCCTCTAGGTCAGCATTACAAAAGGGTTCACCAATTGATCTACTGCTACTGTAGGGCGATCGCCTCAGCGATACAGCCTTGAAAAGTCACATAAAGTCAGCTATCCAGTACACCAGCTGAAAATTCAATCACAACAGCGCATAAGGGCGAAGTGCCCTTCGCCCTTACAGACATTTGTGTGAAGCGCTACGTGCTCCATCAAGACAATTCCTTGCTATGTCCCTTAAAACGCATAGCGGATTGTGCAGTAAGGCAGCTGTTCCTGCAGCTGGTTGCACAACGCCTCCACCAGTGTGCCCTTGAAGCCGCGTTTGTAGCGTACGTTCTTGCCGCCTGTTTGCGAATACTTCGTTTCCTGCAGCGAGGGCTGCCAGAGCAATTCCTCAGCTTGAGGATGCCAGCCTAGATTAACCTCATGCAGGCGATCGTTGTGCGTCAGGAAAATGACTTCGGCTTGGAGCTGAGCCTTAGCCTGAGGGGAAAGGGTATCATCAATCTGCTCAAATAGCTGCTGATATTCTGGCAGCCAGTCCTCATAGTAGATCACAGGCGCAAAGTTGAGATGTACTTCGTAGCCCGCCTCAACAAAGTTATTCACCGCCGCAATGCGATCGGCAATATCAGAAGTACGGATGTCTACCATCTGCGCTTTGGACTGCGGCATCAAGCTAAAGCGGATACGGGTTCTGCCCTGAGGGTCGTAGCTAAGCAAATCTCGGTTAACCCGTTTAGTGGCAAAGGTAGCTTTGGCATTGGGCAATGTACGAAACAGACTGATAATGTCCTTCACGTTGTTGCAAAGGGCAGCATCAACCGAGCAATCGCTATTTTCACCAATTTCATAGACCCAATCGATCGGATCAACCTGATTCGGCTCTGGCTTAACACCTTGCTTAGCCGCATGACGTTTGATGTAGCGGGTGATTTGCCCAATATTGACAAAGGTCGTGATGGGGTTGGCAAAACCTTTGCGACGAGCCACATAGCAATAAGCGCAAGCCATCGCGCAGCCGTTAGCGTGGGAAGGGGCAACAAAATCGGAGCTGCGGCAGTTGGGGCGGGCTTGCAAAGACTTCTTAACGCCAAGAACCAGCACCGTGCGTTTAATCCGGTTCCAGTCTTCTAC
Organism: Phormidium tenue FACHB-886; assembly: GCF_014764505.1. Classification (GTDB taxonomy): domain Bacteria; phylum Cyanobacteriota; class Cyanobacteriia; order Elainellales; family Elainellaceae; genus FACHB-886. The sequence goes on along the minus strand of NZ_JACXWX010000183.1, from coordinate 1,323 downwards.
AGCACCTTCATTGCCATGTAGCTCTGGAATGTTCCAGTGAGAGGCAACCTCGATAAGCTGCGCGTCTGGGTGTTGCGCCAAAATAGCTTGGGCGCGATCGAATTCTAAGGCAGCAGATTCGTAGTAAATCTCTTTGATGTTTAGCAACCGGAACAGGTCAGGCTGAGTTGCTGGCTGAACAGGCAAAATGGGAGTTTCAAGTGTCAAATTAGTAGTATCCCAATGCTTCCATCTCTCAGGATACCTTTGTACTTCAGATAAAGTAGGGGATGAGAACCGTATAAGTTGAGCTAACTTTGCTCACTTGCTCTAATAAATCTACTTTTACACTGTCGCTAGCCCAGCAGTTCGCTTCCGCAATCTTGATTCTTAGGACTCGCTATGTCCTCGCTATGCCAAAGCCGATCGCCACACTGCTGTTGTGCTATGCCAAATATGTTTCTATTCACACAGCAGTAAATTTTACATTTACCTACCTTTAGCATTATTGCTTTACTGCACTTTTTCAACTCTTGATAGAGTTAATTCAGGGGCTCGTTCAGTGAAATTGAAGCTGTTAGCTGCTGATGGAAAAGCCAAAAGCCGCTGAGCTATAGAAACTAATCAATTCCACGGAGTCTTTCTATGTCTGGATCTGGACAAATGTGTTGGCTTGGTATTGCAGGTGGAGATACAGAGAAAATGCTGCATTTGCGGCTCAATCCCCATCAGCCTTGGCGGCCTTACATTGCTCATCCTCATCTTTCCGTTCCAGATTACCCAATTCCTGGGGGCACTAAAGGCTGGGCAACGTATCAAAAACTGATGCAAGCCGGTTGGGCTTTAGTGCCTACAGCGCAAGCGCAAACCTCTTCGATCAGCCCCTCGTTGGCCGCCTGAAAAGCGATCTTCACAGCCCAGAGTTTTAGACGCTCGAACTGTACTCGAATACAAGTTCAATTCAGCTGAATGAGGATGGGAAGAATGGCTTTTATTGGCTTTATTATGTTGCTGGTTGCCCTGCTTGAAGCAATGACTCTAATGCGGGTTGCTCTCGAAGAATTAGACATTGAACGCTTCTATTTCTGGTCGCTTGCTGCTTCAGTAATTGCAGGTTTGCCAACCGTGCTGTGGTAGCAGGGCTTTATGCCCAGTTTAAAGCGTAAATAAAGCCAAAAACGCCTTTCACATTCAATGTCAGTGTTTTAGCGATCGTCAGGAGCTCTACTAGCGACTAAGGGCTTGTAAAAGAACAGTTTCATGGTTTTAGGCTAAGCTGAGGAGATATCGAAGCAAGTAGAGGTATCGAAGTGGGGAGTCGAGCCATTCATCAGTGTGAATGCG
>NZ_JACXWX010000182.1 GCF_014764505.1 Phormidium tenue FACHB-886 | reverse complement strand
TTTTTTAAAACTGGGGGTGATTCTTCGGATTCACCCTATTTTTTCGGTCTCGCTTCGTCTCTGTCTGCTACCAGTCTTACCGTTCAGCCTCCCTGTCACCCCTTGAGGGCATAGGGTCTTTGTTATATGCGCCTGGCACAGAGCATACAACAAAAACCCTGCTTTCGCATGATGAGATGCTTGCACAAATAACTGCATTCGACAGGAACAAATTTTGAATAACTAGTAGAACTTCAGAAACATCAGAATACTGCGCGATCGGCGATAGCATTCAGACTTGCAACGTTTTGAAAAAGACTAATTCGATCATTTAAATGACTACGATTTGCAGTCCTGGATGAATCAAATTTGCAAACAGAACAATGTGTTCAAGTGAAGTTTAACAAAGCGATCTTTGGAGCGAGTGCTTGGTGCAATACGATTAACATAAATCGTTTAGCTGAATTACTTAGCTGAATCACTTAGCTGAATTACTTAGCTAAATCACATAATACGCACCCCACACATCTTCGAGCGAACAAGGATCAAATTGCACATATGAGCCACGAGAACCAGGAAGCACAGGACGGGCGCAGCCAGCGAGAACGCATGCTTGCAGGCGATCTATATATCGCCAACGATCCTCAGATTATTGCTGATAGTCGGCGGGCAGCAATGCTCATGCATCGGTTCAACACCAGCGATCCGGCAGATCCCGAGGCGCGGCGCAATGTGCTCCGTGAACTGCTGGGGTCGCTGGGGGAGGGTGCAGAGATCCGTCCCCCTATGCTGTGCGACTATGGTTACCAGATTCACATTGGGGCGCGGACTTTCATCAACTATGGTGCTGTATTGCTTGATGTCGGAACGATCACTATTGGCGAAGACGTGCAAGTTGGACCTAATGTTCAATTTCTCACCCCAACTCACCCCATTGAGCCAGAAGCACGCCGCGCAAAATGGGAAGCAGCCGAGCCAATTACCATTGGTAACAACGTTTGGCTAGGTGGCGGCGTGATCATCCTTCCTGGGGTTAGCATCGGGGAGAACACCGTGGTGGGAGCGGGGGCAGTAGTGACGAAAGATTTGCCAGCGAATGTAGTTGCTGTCGGAAACCCTGCTCGCGTGATCCGGCAGTTGTGAGGCGTTTAGGGTTTGTGCTACACAACTTTCTGGAGAACCCTACCCCGAGGGTAGTAATCTCCTCTATCGCTCTTGAAGCAGTTGCAGGAGAATTAACATAGTAAGAAGTACGAATCTGAAAGGAAACTGGATTTCTAGCTTCTTAATGTTCCCTCGTCGTCACTAGGAATCGTTGCATGAAGACAGAAACCAGTTCCCAAGCAGCTTACAGCAAATTCATTGAGCAGGTAAAATCCTCTCAGGTTCAACAGGTTACAATCAAGCTCGATCGCGTTGAATACATTCTCAAACCAGAATTTGGGGGCCAGCGTTACTACACAAGATCACTGGGACAAGCCCACAGTTTACCCAGCCTGCTGCAAGATTATGGCGTAGAATTCAGCACTGTTCCTGATAACTCAACAGCCCCAGCAAGTGTCATGGGCTTGCTTCTCTCTGTTGGGATATTGGTGGGTGCTTTCGCCTGGCTGCAAAAGTTTAGCAATGCAGGCAATGGTATAGGCGTAGGCATGGGCATGGGCAAAAGCAAGGCACGGGTCTATAGCCAAGGCAAAACTAAAATTACCTTTGCCGATGTTGCAGGTGTGGATGAAGCTAAACAAGAGCTTCAAGAAGTCGTTGATTTTTTGTCTAATGGCGAGAAATACCGCAATATTGGCGCGAAAATTCCCAAAGGTGTCCTCCTGGTTGGCCCGCCTGGAACTGGTAAAACTCTGCTGGCTAAAGCAGTTGCTGGTGAGGCAGGTGTTCCTTTCCTGAGTATGTCAGGCTCAGAATTTGTTGAGCTTTATGTGGGTGTGGGTGCCTCCCGGGTGCGTGATCTGTTCAACCGAGCCAAACGCCAAGCTCCCTGCATTATTTTTATTGATGAACTGGATGCAATTGGTAAAACTCGTGGCAACAATCCTAACGGCGGCAATGATGAACGGGAACAAACCTTAAACCAATTGTTAACTGAGATGGATGGGTTTGACGGTAATGATGGCGTGATCGTCGTAGCTGCAACCAATCGTCCAGAAATCCTTGATCCTGCCCTGCGCCGTCCCGGGCGCTTCGATCGCCAAGTCTTAGTCGATCGCCCTGACAAAAGCGGCAGAGTGGAAATTTTGCAGGTGCATGCTCGTCCGGTAAGCCTGGGTGAGGATGTGAACTTAGAGGCGATCGCCGCTCAAACTCCTGGTTTTGCAGGCGCAGATTTAGCTAACCTGGTCAATGAAGCAGCCTTAATGGCGGCGCGCAATAATCGGCAAGCCGTTTTGATGGCAGATTTCAGCGAAGCAATTGAACGGGTCATTGCTGGATTGGAGAAGCGATCGCGGGTTCTTACGCCCCTTGAGCGGCAAACGGTCGCTTATCACGAGGTAGGGCACGCCTTGGTTGGCGCACTTATGCCGGGCAGTGGCAAGGTCTCAAAAATCTCGATCGTACCCCGTGGATTAGGGGCGTTAGGCTATACCCTACAGATGCCAGAGGTCGATCGCTTTTTGCTGCTGGAAGACGAACTGCGTGGGCAGCTTGCTACGCTACTGGGGGGACGATCGGCAGAGGAAATCGTATTTGGTAAGGTTTCCACGGGCGCTAGCGATGATATCCAAAAAGCTACAGATTTAGCCGAGCGGATTGTGACGCAGTATGGCATGAGCCCTAGTCTTGGACCCGTTGCTTTTGAAAAGAATGCAGCACAATTCTTAGACGGCAGTAGCTCTCGACGAGCAATTAGTGCGGAAGTTGCACTGGAGATCGATCGTCAAGTCAAACAGAACATTGACACTGCCCATGATATTGCATTAGAAATTCTGCGACTTAATCGTGATCTATTGGAGTCTACAACCCAAACCTTACTAGAGACAGAGGTGCTGGAAGGCGATGGGCTGCAGGCGATTTTGGCTCAAGTACAGGTGCCAGATGGTTTGGCTGCTTGGTTAATGAAGGGATAGCAATAAAGGGATAGCGCCGTTTTCTAGCCTAGAACTTGCAGGGAGCATGACCACGCTTCCTGCAAGTTTTTTTACTCTGTTTGTATTAATAGCTAGAGGAGGCAGAGCTAGAACCGCATCACTTCAGGAGCTAGCAGCAAGAGGTACATAACGCTGTGATCTTTTAATGCAGATCGCTTTCCCAAATGCCGATGTAAATCCGATCGCGGTCGTTTCGCTCAATCACACCTTCCAATTGTCCTGTTTTAAACGAAAATTGGTTGGTTTGTCGTTGCTCAACTTGAGCCAGTCCTTGTTTAACGCTAGCGGGAAGATCGCCTCCAAGCATTCCTCGGACTGTCTCCTGCATAGTGGATGAACTCACAGATTGAGCAAAGGAAACTTCGGTTTGCCGTAACTGGTTCGATGTCTTGTCGTAGATGTAGCCCAGCGTCACCTGATCAGGAATCAACTCATAGATAGCAGAGCGAGTGTTAGCCCAATAGGCGTTCTCATTGGTTTGGGTAGGCTCTCCCAATTGTGCGATAACATCCCGTTCACCTACCCCTATGGGTAAACCAGGCACAGCTTCATTGTTTGAGGCTTGAGCTGCTGAGGGCGATTCGGAAGGTGATTCTGAAGCTGATTCTGAGGGCGATTCTGAGGGCGATTCTACTGCTGGAGAAGATTCCTCTGGGGCAGTTTCCGAGGCAGAAGGCGTTACAGGTGAGGACTGAGGTGACTCCGCCACCGGGGGCAAGGTAGGGGAAGGCGAGGACTCTATTTCAGGCTGAGTTGACGCAGGTTCAGTTGCGATCGACTGTGGGTCTGAGTCCGTTTGCTGCGCCTGAAACAAAGCAGTACCCAATGCTACTGCTGCAGCACTTACAAGAGCTATGGGCACAAGCAAGCGTTTGTACCGCTTGAAATTTGCGGCAGGCGCGATCGCAGCAACAGGTGCAGCAACGGTTGGGGATGCGGCAACCGTTGGAGGTGCGGCAACGGTTGGGGGCATGGGTAACTGAGTTGGCTGGTTTGCCGCATCCAGGTTTACCGTTGGAGCAGCATCCGTTGGGATGGAGCCAGTGCTCTGAAAGCGGGAAACAACTGGCGCAACTTCGGCTGGAGCCGGAATTGGAAAGGTGGAATTGGGAAGTAGAGATAGCCACTCCGCCACGGTTGTAGGACGATTTTGAGCTTCTACAGCCATCCCCTGTAAGACTGCCTGATTTGTAGCAGAGCTTATTTCTGGACGTAAATCAGTAGGCGGAGGCAACGGCAACCGATCGCGTAAAGTAGAAGCAATTGGAACTTGGGCAGTAAGCAATGAGTAAAAAGTTGCCGCTAGCCCATAAACATCCGTTGCAGGTGTTCGTTTGTCCTGAGGGATGTATTGCTCGATCGGTGCATATCCCTCAGAGGTCATGCTAGTGTGCAGCTGGGTCATTCCGGTAGTAAACTCACGCGCAATGCCGAAATCGATCAGCACAACCTGCTGAGTCCCCTTACGGAGAATGATATTGGGCGGCTTGACATCGCGGTGCAGTAGATGATTTTGATGAACGACCTGCAGGGCTTCTCCAACTTGGCGGATGTAATGAATGGCGAGCGCTTCCGGCAAAGGGTGATTCGGAAATACGATCTGCGCCAATGTTTGCCCTGGGATGTAGTCCATTACAAGATAAGGGATCTCATCCTCAATAAAGAAATCGTTCACCCGGACGATATTAGGATGGACACACAAGGCTAGTCGCCGCCCTTCAGCCTGAAATTGGTGCTCTAACTTAGCAAATTGGGGAGAGTTTCGGATCAGCGGGTTAAAGGTTTTGATGACAACTGGCTGCCCCAGGTAATGGTGGATCGCCTTAAATGTAATGCCAAAACCGCCCTGACCAAGCGCTTGCTCAAGAGTATACTTTCCACCTTGTAGAGTTTTGCCTGTTAGCATAATCAGGGTTCAATGATGCTCAGGATATCTTCTTGGCTTTAGCTAGAGGCTTTAGCTGAGGGATGCACGCTGTTTCTTAAATCCTGTCTTTTCAACCGCTAAACTAGCCTCAATTAAAGAGCATACAGTTTTACGCTATTAAAGCGCATCCCATAGCGCTTGCCGCTCGAATAGAACCAAACTTCTTGAGAGCTGCAGCGCAACTTTCAGAGACAATTCGCCCTAGCCTGACGACAACGGACATTAAAACCGCAAACTGACTAGCTTGGAGGCTTTCTGTTGCAGGAGGAACATTGCCCCCGCAGTAAAAAATCTCCATCAGGTTAAATTTGCGAGCCTAGCAGCCTGGACTATTCATCCAATGGTTTTTGTGCTATTCAATTTCAAGAGTTTGCCTTAGCAGAAGCCTGCTGTCTTCTACCCAGAGACATGTGCTTTTGAGTACTGTGGTTTGGTTCTCAATCTTTTCTATGTTCTAGGCACCTTCAAACATTTCTGTTCTCTAGATTAACTAGATTAAGCAGATCGAGATATGGAAGCTCCGCAGTATGGCTTAATTCGTCGTTATCGGGTCACTGACTGCTTCAGTGCGTGATTGGCAGGAGTTAGGCGATCGACGGGACGACGACAAAGGCTGCCTATCGCAGTGAAGCCACAGAGGCAGTGCTGAAGTTGATGGGCTTTGATTAAGTTCATCGGCGTCCCTACCGCAACCGTCTGTTCAGCGATGAGCAGAACAATCGCACGCAATCCAAATCCACGCCAGAGTAGAACGGGATTGCTTAACAGGAGGATGATTTTTAAGTGAGAGGGGCGCTCCGCGCCCCTCTCACTTAAAAATCATCCCAGAAAT
>NZ_JACXWX010000181.1 GCF_014764505.1 Phormidium tenue FACHB-886 | reverse complement strand
TTGCGTGAAATTGGATTGCGTTCTACCAAAGTCGATTGATTGTCTTGAACTTACTGGTACATCCATTCTAGCTCAAGGTTTTAAAACACATCCTAGAGATAATTCTCCTAACTGATCAAATTCCTTTCTTGCCTCCACTGCCAAAAGTACACTTGTCTCATACAGTTTTGCACTGCCTCTATTCAGTGACTCTGATTGAGCAGCAAGCTGCTGAGCAAATGCCCTCTGTTCCCCGAGACGGGCATTCCAGGCTTGCCAGAACGCTAATGCGATCAGGACAACCAGGCTGCTGACGGCACTCCACTGCAACACTTTGTTGTGTCGCGCTACCTTGGCTGAAGCTTGAAAAAATTCCAGTTGCAATGGGGTCATATCCTCCCCCGATCGCTGCACGTATCGCCGCAGCAAATCCAAATCTGGCGATCGCCACAGACTTCCATTCGGACGCCCATTCTGCTGCCAATATTGAACTGCCTCTTCCAAGCGTCGCTGAAAGCGCAAATCACTTCGACTCTCTTCCAGCCAACGATCGAACAACTGCCAGTGATCAAACAAAGCTTCGTGGGACACTTCTGCGGTTTCATGCCCGCTTTCATTCGCTCCAAGCGTAATCAGCCGTACCCCCGGATTAGAAAACCGCTCCACCACCTTGCGAACTTGGGCATCATCGTCTTTGTAGGATGCCAGATTGTCCACAATGGTGCGACGGCGCGTATCCTTTGTGCCCTCGCCCAGCTGTACCAATCCCAGAAAAACTCGCCGGGCAATTGCCTGTTCGGTTGGACTGAGACTGTCAAACACCCGCTGTGCTTCTCCTGCCAGTGCTCCACCCACGCCCCCCATTCGTTCCAGCGTCACAGCCGGAGCAATGCCTTCTCCCATTCCTTCCCAAATTCGCGTGAGCGCAAATTGAAGTAGCGGCAAGGCTCCTTCCCGTCCCTCCGCCTGTTCCAACAGTAGCCGGATCGTTGCCTCATCCAAAGGATGTCCGGCAAGCTTAGCAGGCTGCCGAATCGCCTCGCATAGCTCCTCCTCGCTCATCGCAGGCACCAGAAATCCCTGGCTCGAAAACAAACGATTAAGGATAGGATGCTTCTGGGTCTCTCCTAAAAAGTCACTTCGTAGCGTCACAACAACCGAAACTCGCCGTGATCGATCGCTAGCAGCACAGAGCAAATTCGCGATAAACGCATCCCGTTCCGTTTGATCCTGGCAAAGCGTATAGGTCTCCTCAAGCTGATCTACCAGGATGATGAGTGGCGTTGTGGGACTATCGGGTAGGACATCTGCAATGCGTCGCAGCCCATCGTACACTCCTGCTGAATTGGGCTGGCTCAGCTCCCCTGCAAATTCTCGCGTTTTTGCAACGGGAGTGAGATCACGGGTAGCAATTTGCGCCAGCACAGCCGCTAATGCCTCCAGAGGATGTGATCCCGGCACTAGGATGGCGACCCTGGCGTGCTTACGTCCTGGCAGGGGTCGTCTGGCTAACTCTGGGATCAATCCGGCTCGCGCTAAAGAAGATTTACCGGAGCCAGAGGGTCCATAAATCGGCAGCAAGCGGATAGATTCGACATCCTCATATAAGTCTCGGAGCTTCTGCCAAAGTTGCTCGGTCTGTTTCTCACGCCCAAAGAAGCGATCGCCATCGGTTTCTTGAAATGCCAGCAGTCCTTTGTAGGGGTTGGGAGCAAGTTCCGCTGGCGCAGAAGTGACATGTGCCTTGGGGATTTCTGCTTGCGCCAAGTGGTATTGATAAATAAAGACTTTGTTGCCATCCCCTGAAACAATGGCACTGCCGATGGCATCTTTTTGAATTTGAATAGAGCGATCGGTGCTGGGTAGTGCATTCATAAAGCAACGCTTTCAAGGGTAGAGCTGATACAGCCATATCTGAATTTCAGGCGATCGTCAAAGTAGATAACTATTGATCATGACAAAGCAGAATTTAACTGAATGAGCGAGGTAGAAATCGTTATTAAACTCACCCAATGCCTAAGTTAGGGCAATCATTCTTGGAACTCCGCTGGAAAGTTATGTATTGTTCAACTACACTCGGTAATTGGTTTACAGAAAACACAGGTGTCGCGTTCCGCATATATCCATATGCAAACACTTACTACGGATATGCATATTAGCCGAGCCTGGACTGTGCAGATATTTGGACGAATATTCAGTTAGTCAACAGCAATAAAATTCAATTGATACGGATTTCTTATCATCATACTCCAGCTGCTCATATCCATATGCCGTCTAACACGGTGTTTGGGCTCTTCCCACGTTTTGGTGAAATTGGGTGCGAGCGTTGCCTACCTCGACAAGGGAATTGGGTTTCAAGGCGCTCCAAGTACTCAAATTACTATAAAGATCGTAAGAGCCTAAATAGCGTGTTAACTGACACTACTCTTTGGCACAAGTGTCTAGACGATCAGAAATGGTCTGAATCCAACCGCCCCCTGATGCTTCCCTAATGCCTTCGGGTGAAGTTGTTGCGGGGCGAAACGGCAAGTGCCCTCTAGGATCGGCGCTCGAAAAGGTGGAACTGTTGCCCCGCCAACCCACAATGCTTTGAAAGACCTGGGTGTCTTCAAAGGTTTGTCCCCGCACTCCACGCCAGATAGAGGCTTGCACGCTCAGTCCAAAGTAGCCGTCACTTGCATTGAGCCAACGCTGATCGATGTCTTGGAGCGGTTGGCAGGCTAGCTTGCGGGTATCTTCGGCTTTGAGGAAGCCCTGTGATCGTTTGCCCGCGAGGTCGAGCACCAGCAGTGAAGTGAGACGGCTGGCTTCTCGGTAGTTTTTACTCGCCAGTGCCTGGTCTAAGGCAGCGAGGTTGGCAACTGGGGCAGAAGTTGTGCTTGGAGCAGGTGTAGGACTGGGCGTTGGTTGAGCATTAGCCTGAGGACTGCTCAGAGACAATAGCAACCAGGCAGTGAGGGGCAATAAGCCAAGCAAAGCGGTCAAGACTCTGCGGGATTGAAACATGATGATGCTCCCATTCATTAATCCTCTCAATTTAGAGGGTTATGAATCGACTATCTATGCCCCTTGCGGGTACGGTTTGAGGGCAGGGTTTGAAAAAGCAGTTTTGGAATATTTTTGTCGAGTTTCAAAATAGATAGGTTTTTACGCCGTTCTGGTGAGATGAGGACAAGTCCTGTGAAATCGTCCCAAGCTTGCTAATCTGGCTCTCTAATCCGCTTGCTCGGCGTTTCTATGGCTCTTTTTTGTGCCGATATCGATCGTGAGAAGTGGGTCAGTGATGGAGAGCTGCCTCGATTGCTGTGCTTGCCCGATGAGGGTAAAGGCAGCCCAGTCGAATGGCTCAGGATATCGCTGCATGGTGTTGAGCATCGCTTGGCGGAGCGCCTGGGCTTTGTCCGGCTGCTGCTGGAGCTGACGATAAAACTCGTTCATCAGAGCGGCAGTAGGCTGGTCAGGCACCTTCCAGAGCGACACGATGACGCTGGCGGCACCCGCACTCACCAAGGCACGCGAGAGTCCGATGACGCCATCGCCGGTGACATCGCCGCGCGCTGTATCGCAAGCACTTAACACCACCAAATCGGCATTCAACCGCATCGTCAAGATTTCACTCGAGGTCAGCAAGCCATCATTTTGAGCCGAGGGCGCCAGGGCGATCGCCCCCGGGACATCTCTGACGCCGGAAGTTTGGGGATTGCCATACTCCAGCAAGCCATGAGTGGCTAGATGAATGAAGCGCGCCTTCTGCATCTGTTGCACCACAGTGGTTTCGGTCGCAGCATCGCCGAGCAAGGGTTGCGTCTGGAACTGCTGAGCAATGGCGATCGCTTCCTGTTGAGCGCCGGGTAGATCGGCGAGCGGCTGGGATTGGCGGAAGGCTGAGGGGAGGGAGGACATGGTGGGGTTGCCAACGATCAGTGCCTGCAAGTCGCTCTCTGCTTGCCCTTGCTGCAATTGGTGGGTGAGAGCTAACACCTGGATAGAGGGAGCAGTGAGAATGGTATGGTCTTGAATCAAATAGTTGCCGCTGGCATCCTGGAGCGCGGGAAAGGCAACGGAAAAGAGTTCAGCTTGCGGGATGAAAACAACCCGCTCGGATGGATCAGTGGGCAACAGGTTGTGGATGGGCTCAATCAGTGAAAGTGTCAGAACTGAGTACTTATCATTCCTTATTGAGAATTTGGCTTCCTTTTTTCTAGCGGAACCCCTATTCTTTCGTTCGACCTATTGAGAAAATTCTCAACAATGTTGAGAATCGGGATTTGAGTACTCAGTTCTGACAGTTTCACGATGGCTTGAATTCATTCCGGTGCAGCAGGTTTGTTGGGCTGTTTCTACAACGGCATTTCAAGCCAAAGCTGACGACCACCTCCCCACCGCGAACGTTCAGCAACAAAACCAATTTTAGTGTAAAGGCGTAATGCTTCAGCATTTCGCTCGTTGGTATTCAAAACGATAAGATGACAGCCGTGTTCGTGGGCACGACCAACCACGCTTTCAACTAGCCTTGACCCAATACCGTTAACCTAAGCCACGGAGTCACCCCCGTGGCTCGGCTTCAAAACCGGACGTGAGAGTTTCCGCTCATCCGGCTCCTCTCCAGATTGACCCTTTTCATGGGTACTCAATTGAGTTGAGAGATTGCCTGTTCCACCGTGTATCCGGTCGTGACAGTGACGGTGAATGGCTGCCAAGTTTTCCATTTTGTTGTTGCGGTGATTTCCATCAAGGTGATGAATTTCTACCGCGTCGTCCATGTGGAAGTGAAGCCCACATTCAGTACATTTGCCTTTTTGCCGTTTGATGGCGGTTGAGACTTTTGTACTGATTCCAGGGTATGTACCCCGTCTTTTACTCCAATATGTCCAGTTTCCGTTATAGGGGGATGCTGTTCCTTTGACTTTGACATGGCGGTGGATGGGTGTTTTGGCATGACGAAGCAGTTTAATGTCCCCGTCGCTGAACGCCCATCCTTGTCCTTTGCCAACGAGCCAATATCGGTTAGCAATCCATCGTTTGCCCTTTTTGGGGTGTCTGAACTTTGCCCATCGCCAAAGCTTTCTATACAGCAGTGTGTCTAATAGGGAATAGATGTCCGTACTGACCACTGTTGCGTAGTAGTTACTCCAACCCCTAATGGCAGGGTTAAGGTCACTAATAATTCGCTTCTGGGGGGCAGCTTTAAGCGACTCTATATGCTCTGCCATCCTGCGATAGTGAGCTTTGATATTCGCTTTGCTTGGTTTGATGAAGGTTTGGAACCCAGTGAGTTTTCCGTTGTTCTTGCCACTGTTTGTTTTGCCAACTGGGTATGAACGGATATTGAATCCGAGAAAGTCAAACCCTGGCTTCTGTTCCCCTACGGGATTGAGTGTGTGAACAATTTTGGTTTTACTGGGTTTTAGTTCTAACCCTAGAATTGTCAACCAGCTTGAGATCAAGGCTTGACAGCACTTGATTACTTCCAGGTCGGGATGAAGAACCACAAAATCGTCAGCATATCTGACAAGCTGTGGTTTCCAGTTTTGCCCTCCCTTTCTTTCGGGAAACTGGCTAAGGATGTAAGCCTCTAACCCATGCAACGCGATGTTGGCGAGCAATGGGCTAATGACTCCTCCCTGTGGTGTACCTTCTGGTGTTGAGAACAGATTACCTCCGTCCATTACCCCGGCTTTGAGCCATCCTCGAATGACTCTTTCCATCAAGGAGAAAGTATTGAGCTTTCTCAGCAGTTCCTCATGGTTGATTTTGTCGAACAAAGTCATTTATTAATGCCCCTCTCCAGAACCCAAGTTCAAACGAGGTTAGTGAAATCGAAGTCACAGATCCAATGCACCCTTTATTTGGGCGACGATTTTCAG
>NZ_JACXWX010000180.1 GCF_014764505.1 Phormidium tenue FACHB-886 | reverse complement strand
TTTCGTAATACTCCTCCCGTTGGTTCGCTGGCGGAGGTGCTGAAGCAGCTTGCCAAGGCAGAAAGTGCAGCAGAACAGGCACGGTTGATTGTGGAGTTTAAGTTGCCCTACACGATCGTCATTGGTGCGATCAAGCAACTGACTCCGGTTGTTCTAGTGGCGTTAATCAACAGCATGACTCCGCAGGAAGTGATCAACAACCTCAAGTCGCTGAAGGCAAGAGGGGCAATGGATCAGCCAGAGGTGAAGGCGTTGATCGATGCTAAATTAACTCAGGCTCAAAGTGCGGATCGGGTTTCTGCGTTTAAAGCAATCAAAGCAGCAGAAGTTGCAGACCTGGATGCAACCACCGTGGCCCAGCTCGAACAGGTTGTGGATCACCAGGTCAAACAACGGGGTAAGATTACTCGTCCAACTGCTTTGTTGATTGACAAGAGTGGCAGTATGCAGGTGGAATTGGAAGTCGGTAAGCACATCGCAGCGCTGGTTTCTGGCATCACTGAAGCGAACTTGTGTGTCTACGCATTTGACACGATCGCCTATCCGATCACGGCTCAGGGGCAGGAACTCTCCGATTGGGAAAAAGCGTTTCAGCACATTTTTCCTAGCGGCAGTACCAGCATTGGTGCTCCTCTGGAGGTGATGCGGCTGAAGCAACAGGTCGTTGAGCAACTGGTGATCATCACTGATGAGAACGAGAACTCAACCCCCTACTTCAGCACTGCCTATGCCCATTATCGGGAGGCAATGAAGGTAGAACCAACTATTACCTTGGTCAAGGTCGGGCAGCATAGCACTCACCTGGAGCAGCAGTTGCAACAGCAACAGATTCCATTTGACACCCTCACCTTTGAGGGCGACTACTATGCCCTGCCAAACCTGGTGCCATTGCTGTGTCGTCCTTCACGGCTGGAGTTGCTGATGGAAATCCTGGAAACTCCGCTCCCTGTGCGCCTCGATCGCTAACATCCTGGAGGCATCCCCATGCCTCCTTGAACATTCTCAGGAGGTGAACTGACGTGACGCAAGCTTTGAATCAAGTAGACCTTTGTTTTGTGGTGGATACCACGGGCAGTATGGGGGCATTCATCGAAGCAGCAAAGCAACACTTGCTGGAGGCGATCGCAGTATTGCGGCATCAAAACAACCTGGATTTGCAGGTTGGATTAGTGGAATACCGCGACCACCCTCCACAAGACCGTTCTTTCGTGACTCGCAGCTACGAATTAACTGCCGATTTGGGCAAGATGCAAAAGGTCATTAATGGGCTGAAAGCCGATGGCGGTGGAGACGCACCTGAAGCCGTTTATGATGGCGTTCGGGATGCCTGCACCACAATGAGATGGCGGCAGTACAGTTACCGAATTGCGCTTCTGGTAGGAGATGCCCCACCGCACGGCTACAGTGGTCTTAGCCGAGGTAGAAACCAGGCTCAAGCAGACAGTCCAACTCACACATCTAGTTGTCACTGTGGGCTAACAGCTCAAGCGGTCACTGCCACCGCAGAAACGCAGCGTGTCCTGATTCATGCCATTTGTATGACGGCTGACCCCACAACCATAGGAGCGTTTACAGAGCTTGCGGTTGGCACGGGTGGACAGTGCGTACCCACGGCGCAGGCACAAACGGTAGTGAACGCCCTGGTGGGTGTTCTAGATCAAGAGTTTCGTAACCTGGAGTTCGATCGCCAGGTATTAGCAACTCTGGAACAACTGGGAGAACTGGACGTAGCGGCGGTTGCGGATACCCTCAATCATCCTCGAATTACGGTTGCGGCGGCGATCGCTCGTTTGGGTCAGCGAGGACTCTTGAACAACTTCTGTTTAGTGACATTGGCGTAAGTTCTGCTGCGATCGCAGGAGGGAGAGATGACCAACATTCATAAGCTGATTCATCAATTGGCTCAAGCAGAAACCCAACTGCGATCAACCCAATTTCTCGCCCCCTGTGTCAAGGGTGGACGAGTTCGGACGCGGGTGACAGGGATGATTTACACTTTCATTCCTCAACCTCGTCAGTTTGAAGGATGGGGCATTTTTCAGCCTACGGATGAACGAACTGCAACGCTACTCAAAGTAGCAGATTTACCCCAGATTGCTGCTTACTTGCAGCAGTTTCCAGCTATTCGGTTGCGGTTGGCTTATTGCTTACAACATCAAACTTGGCTGGCATATCCTGTCAATGAAGCGGATATGTGGCAGCGATTCAAGACTGTCAAACCTGTGCCTGTCCATTTGGTGACAGAAGGCGTTGCCTTTGAGCAAATCCTTACTCGCTGGAATGGCAACTTCTGCTGGTTTGAGGAAGTCGATCGCCGCGCTGATCCTGCGCTCGCCGAAACCCTGCAATCCAATCTCAAACAACTGGTTCCCACTAAGGAATTGCAATTCAAGGGCTTTACCCTAGAAATGCGATCGCTCTACGAACTAGCTGCTCAGCAGATAGAAGGATTTGCCCAGCCCCAACAGGATGAAAAGCGTTTGCGGCAGGCACTCAAACTCGGCGGTGGTGAACTGCACCAGTTCCAAGATCGAGGGGATTATTGGACAGTCGATTGGACAACATCAGATGGTGTTCGTCATACCAGCGCGATCGCCAAAGATGACCTGACTGTGATGAGTTCTGGAATTTGTCTGAGTGGACGCGATCGCGATTTCGACCTGCAATCGTTAGTTGGTGTGATGGAACACCAGGAGTGGTGGGACAATGAGCATCTTTTTTCATGAGCAGTTTTATCGGACGGATGCGGTGATGGTCAAACTTAAGGAGTTTCCTGTAACCGTTTGTGGTGCAGGAGCTTTGGGCTCGAACTTGGCTGAGAATTTAGCTCGTGCTGGTTTTGCCAAGCTCAAGGTGATCGATCGCGATCGCATCGAGGAACGCAATCTCTCCACTCAACCCTACTACCGTTCAGATGTCGGTGCATTTAAAGCCAAGATTTTGGCAAATAACCTGTATCGGGCGATCGGAACAAAGGTAGAAGCTGAAACCAAAGAACTGACTGCGGCGAATGCTGCTCAACTGCTTAAAGAGAGTGGACTAATTGTGGATGTATTTGACAACAGTACATCTCGCCAAGCCATAAAGAATTACGCCGATCGCACCGGAACTCCATGTCTTCATGCTGGACTTTTTGCCGATTACGCAGAAGTAATTTGGAATAATATGTATCGAGTTCCGTCTGATGTCAATGATGATGTTTGTGATTATCCTTTAGCACGTAATTTAGTGATGCTAACGGTGGCTGTGGTTTGTGAGGCGATCGTTTCTTTTGTTGCAACAGGCAAGCAATGTCACTTCACGATTACCTTGAAGGATTTGAGTGTTCAACTTCTCAATTTGTAGCATTTGATGGTGACTGGAATACTCTCCGTAGACCGTCACCATTACTTTGCACTGTCTGGCTTTAACATCTTTTTATGGTTAAGGAATCAAAGACTACCTGTAACTGATGAAGATAAAGTTGAAATTCTTCGAATAAGCAACTTGTCTATTACATCCTGAACTATAAAATAATCATCTGGATTGATTGTGCTGGCATAGCTAGGCTTACCCTCCAAACTGAATTTGTGCAAGCTAAGGATATTCTGCCAGTTTCAAACAATCATTGTGCCGTCTGTGCTGTTGCTCATTAGAATCTGCTCGTCTCCTGCAAAGCTGAGGGAATGCACACCAGCAATATGACCCGGTAGCGATCGCGTTATTTGTCCCGATTGCAAATGCCAAATGTAGATATGTCCATCCTTATCTGCACTGATTAAATGCTGTTGATTAGCATTGATGAGAAGCGATCGCACAGCTACCTCATGCCCTGGCAATTGACGATGTAGAGATCGATTTGGATTGAGATCCGAAACCATTTCGATCCATTAGTTCAGTTAATGAGCTGTAAGCTTCATTGGGAGTAGGTTCTAGCCGAACACGAAGGGAACAGAACGATCAGAACTGTATCCCCAAAATGTGCGTCCTGAAAATGCTACCTAGATAGAAGAGATTGTTTAAAACCTAGAGTAGGCAAAGCTTTTAAGGAACGACAGTGTGGGATCATGAGACTCCACTGATGTAGAAGAAAAGTGGATCGAAATGGTTTCGGATCGCTTGGAAATTTCTTCTAGAGCTAGGTTGAGAAATTAAATTTGCAGAAGAAAAACTATTCTGTATCTAAGTGTATCTTTACTAACTGTATCTAACTGTATTCATCTGTATCCATCTCTTGGATTGTAGGTGATGAGTGGTATCCTAAGCGCCAAGTTTCCTAGATAGCGGTGCTGTTTCGCACGATCGATGCGATGGCAATGCGTCCAGGAGATGCGCCCCCGTCAGTAGTTAGTAGTGAGAGGTGTTCATTCGCCTTCGCTGTTCACCTATAGTGCGGTCTTAATAGGAGGCAATTCTAAATGGGTGAATCGATGAATACGGATCTGCAATTGCCTCAATTGATTCACCATGTTGTCGATCACGTGAAGTCGGTTGAAGGGATCGTCGCGATCGCTCTGGGTGGCTCAAGGCAAGGGGCACCCATACCCTTACGTCAGATGTGGATCTGGGGCTTTATTCTCAACCAGAGAACCCACCTGATCTCCTTGCCCTGAATCACCTTGCCTCCGAACTGGACGACAACCATCGTACAAACCTGATTACCCCAATCGGCGGATGGGGAAAGTGGATTAATGGCGGGGGCTGGCTCAAAGTGGAAGACTTCCCAGTCGATTTTCTATATAGTATTACAGTTGTAGATAATTTTTTGGGAGTTGAAAGCCTCATTTTACCGTCGTAATTTTTTTGATTTCTGGATTCAGAGGGCAAAAACAAGCCTAAAAAATGGTGCATTTAGTTATCTACAACTGTAATACAATATTCTTTACCATTCCAAGAGTGATGAAACACCATTACTTTGACAGAGGTTAGTGTTCCTGGTGGTAAAATTTGCTCTACAACTTCCAGTGCTTCTTCAGAATTCATCATTGAACCTCCTAAATCAGCCCTTGACGTAAAGCAACTACAGCAGCCTGTACACGATGGTCAACTCCAAGTTTGTTGAAGATACCACGTACATAAGTTTTTATAGTGTTGTGGCTCAGATATAGATGGGCTGCAATTTCAGAATTACTTTGACCTTCCGCCATGAGTTTCAAAACTTCTAATTCACGGCTTGAGAGCCTGTGCGTAGTCTCAAAAGACACGGAGGAAGAGTATTTTGTCTCTTGCATAAAAACCTCTTAGGTGGTGTTAAAGTTGCTCACTATGAGTTATAAATCAATCAAGTTTTTGCTGATAGCCATACCTTGCAACCTGTGACAGAATCAAGATGACTCGATACAGAAACATTGCGGTCTGATACAAAAGGATTGCAATTTGATACAAAAGCGTTGCAGCTTTGTGCAGAAGCATTGTGACTAGAGCGGCGATCGCTGCCGCGATTTACCCTACCTCAGCGATCACACCACGGACAAGATCAAAGTTATACCCTCTAGCTTGCGGTAGATTCAAAAGACGAATCTATGAGCTTCTAATTACGCTACGCTGCTAGTTTCATCCTTGACTTCGGGTTTGATGACGAAAGCTCTTAGTTCGGCCATCTTGCCGCTGCGAAAGCGTTAGACATCGCAGTACGAGTAATGAGCCACCTTCCCGTCTTTACCCTTGATTGTCAGGTCGCCAACTGCTGTAACGAAATCACCTTCAGCGATTAAGTTGGCGACGATATTCAAAGGCGGTTCCACATACTCCGTTGCCATCCATTGGCGAACGGCTTCCTTTCCGCTCAGGGTCTTGTCGCCGACAAATGTCCATTGCGTGTCGTCGGTGCAGAACGACAAGAATCCTTCATAATTGCCTTCAGCGATCGCCGCGTTTGCCGCTTCTAAAATTGCTTTATTGTTCCCTGACATCTGAATCTCTCCTGTACATACCCGATGAAACGCTTGCTCTGAGTAGGTCTTAGCTCGTGAGCATTGCCTACTCTACTGGCTCTATTG
>NZ_JACXWX010000018.1 GCF_014764505.1 Phormidium tenue FACHB-886 | reverse complement strand
GGAAACCAAAAGTTCCAAAAACACCTCCGGTCAAAGACCCCAAACATCCCCATGTTTCAACAGCAAAACTTTTATCCCCTGACTAAATAACACCTAGACAGGGATCGTATGTAATCTTATACCCCTACTGCCAACTCTGAAAAATTAATTCATAGCGCTTTGTACGAGAAGCTGCAGCTTAAATCTAGAGAATTCTTCCGTTGCTGGCTTCTGAGGCAATAAAGGTCTGGAAGCATAGCCTCCTCTAGATGCCCATGCAGGCTATGCTTTCCTGCAGCTACGTCGTAAGCGATCTACCACGGCTAAATCAACCAGGCTAACCAAAACGTTTTGGTTAGTTCAATAAAGATTAGACAGTGTTTCTGCCCATCAGCTTTGCGATCGCCTCAATCAGGTTATGGGGCTCAATGGGTTTACCGACATGCTGTTGAAATCCGGCTGCGAGCGCCTGCTGCTGATTTAGCTCACCAACATAGGCAGTTAAAGCGATCGCCGGAATTTGTTCGCTGTGGGGCAGAGTTGAGCGAAGCTGTTGCAGCAAGGTGTACCCATCCACCTCTGGCATGCCGATATCGCTAATTAGTAAATCCGGCTTGGCTTCAGAAAAGGCTGCGATCGCCTCTTTAGCAGAAGCTGCCAATGTAACCCTAGCTCCTGCCAGCTCCAAAACAAAGGCTAGATAGTTTCGCATATCTGCCTCATCATCGACCGCAAGAATTTTCAACCCCTGCAAAACCTGCGAAAAGTTGTCTGACCCAGCAAATTGGGCAGAATCCAGGGCAGCAGGATGATCTGTTGGACGTTTGGCTGCTACCAGCAATGGCAGCCGTACCGTAACGGTAGTCCCTTTGCCTTCCCCAGGGCTTTCTGCCCAAACCGTGCCTCCATGAAGCTCTACAAGCCGTCGGACAATGGCCAGCCCCAGCCCCAAGCCACCAAACTTGCGAGTGATACTGCTGTCTGCTTGCCGAAAGGTATCAAAAATGTGAGGTAGAAAATCCGGGTGGATACCTTTACCGCTGTCGCTCACTTGGATTTGAACAGCGCTGCTTGAATCGCCTGAGTAGGTCAGCGTGACTTCAACCCGTCCATTCGCAGAGCTAAACTTGATCGCGTTTGAGAGGAGATTCCAGAGAACCTGCTGAAGTCGAGCTGCATCGCCTAGAACACCGCCAACTTCTGGATCTAACCGAGTTTCGATTTGAATAGACTTTGCTTCTGCGGCTAGCCGAACGGTTTCCAATGCTGCCTCAATCGTCTCCACCAAATCAACCACAGCAACATTGAGGTTCAGTTTGCCGCGTAAAATACGAGAGATATCCAGCAAATCATCAATGAGCTGGGTTTGCAGCTTGGCATTTCGCTCAATCACTTCTAGACCCAGCTGCATTGTTGAATCATTTAGCTTCTGTGACTGCAGTATCTTTGCCCAGCCCAAAATTGGGTTGAGGGGCGATCGCAGCTCATGAGAGAGCACTGCCAAGAAATCATCTTTAATCTGGTTAGCAGTTTCCGCTTGTTCGCGGGCAGCTCGCTCACGTTCTAGCAGCTGTTCACGTTCTTGTTCTGCCTGTTTGCGGCTTGTGATATCGCTAAATGAAATAGCAACACCGTCATTTAGCTTCACGACCATGCTGCGGAACCAACGGCTGCCGCCTTCACTGCTATAGAGGCGTTCGGTGTCGCTAGGGTTTCCTGTTTCAACCACATCCACACAAGACTCAAATAGCTCTCTGCCCGTTTTATCGTCAGGCAAGACCTCCAGCAATCGCTGTCCGATCAACGCCTCCATAGAACGGCTCAGCAGCGCTGTTGCTTTAGGGTTGGCGTAAATCCACTCGAAATCAAGAATCGTGCCGGTAATATCTCGCACGGTCTGCAAAATGATGAATGCATCCAAGGAAATTTCTTGAGCGACCCGAAAGCGTTCTTCACTACGACGCAAGGCCGTTTCTGCTAGCTTTAGATCGGTAATATCGGTAATGAATGCATAAAGCCCTTTGACTTCTCCTTGAGCGCTGATATCAGGAACATATTGCCTGAGGATATAGCGAGAGCCACCCTGGTGAAACGGAACCCATAGCTCATTAGTTACAGAATGCCCGGCTAAGGCAGTTTCAATATCCTGGCGCATGTACTGATAGTTTGATTCACCCACAAACGCTTCTACCGTTTGTCCAATTATTTGTTCAACAGGCTGACCAAACCAACTGGTAAAAGTTTGATTCACAAAGCGATAACGGCAATCGCGGTCTACATAAGCAATCAAAGCCGGAACTGTATCGGTGATCAAGCGTAGCTCTGCTTCAGCTCTTTTACGATCGCTAATGTCCATGAAGACAGCAACGCTACCTCGAATGTCTCCCTCTTGATTCTGCAGGGGCACTGCGCTACCCAGTAGATCAAAGGTAGCTCCATCAGGACGCACAATTTGAATTTCGGCGTTTCGTACTTCTGTTCCTTTCGCCGCGACCTGCATCGGTAATTCGTCAATTGGAATTTCTTTGCCATTCTGCAGCCGTTTAACCGGGATAGGTGCGTTTTTTGCGCCGGTGACCGAGAGGTTGGCATCAGCAGTGATGTTAAAGATTTTTTGAAAAAAAGAGTTGGCGCGAATCACCTGACACTTTGGATCTTCAGCGATCGCAATTCCCACGGGAATGACTTGAAACAGCGTCTGCAGTTCATCAACGCGCTGCTGTAGCTGTTGGTTTAGGACTGTCACTTCTGCCTCAGTTGCCTGAAGTCGCTCCAAACTACGCTTCGTTTGCAGTTGGGCAAGCCGCGAAGATCCAACAAAAACGCTAATCAGCAGCCCTTGAGTGACAAACAACAACAGACGCAACCCGGCCGGCAAGGTTAGAGCCAAACTGTACTGAGGCGTTAAAAAGAAGTACCTGGCAAACAGAGCTGCTAATAAGGTAGCCAGCACTGCTGGCCCCCGTCCACCGTAGAAGGCAGCAACTATTACAGCCCCAAAAAAAAGCAGAAAAGACGCTTGAGAAAAGTTCAGGTATGGATCAAGCAGCAACATCAGCAGCAGGGCGACTAGAACTGCGCCAATTGCTATGACATATCCCCTGTGCTGATTAAGCTTAGCCATATCAGTTAAATTTTGAGTGTGACTGATTGCCAAAGTGGCGATCGTTTGGTTGCCTCCTTCAAAAACTCTACCTATGTTTGCTGCCTCAACACCATCGCAAGAAAGATTTGCGGAGTGTAAATATTCCTGAATCAAACAGTTAAGCTCCCAAATTCCCTGAGTAACTTGGACTGGAGCAGTTGTGCAGTTGAAGTCGGCTTAATGTGAAGACAGAAGCAGATCTCAGGAAATTTACCTAGTTTAGCAGCTACTTAGTAATTTTCTGCCAAAAGATAAAACCGTTAATCTACCCCAAGCGGAAAGATTGCTCGTCTCAGCTCGGGCAAGACTATCAGCCTGATTGAGAAAACCTGACGATCTGAGCTAGCAAAATAATCAAGCTTCACCAAGAGCTAGAACGCTACACTAATCAGCGTCAGATTTTACAGAATCAACGATTGGAAACACCTGATTCAAAGCGGTTAATCCTGCCGTAATAGTTGTCAATTCTTCGGCAGTTAGCCCTTCTAGCAAGGCAGTAATTTTAAGACGGGTTGCTGCCCGCATCTGTTGAAGACGATCGTTGCCCGACGAAGTCAGCTTTAGCACAACATAGCGGCGTTCCTGCGGATGCTCGGAGCGGTCAACTAACCCCTGCTGCACCAGACGATCGGTCATGGTAGAGGCAGTCGCTCGCGTGACTCCCAGATGCTCTGCCGCCTCTGACAGCGATGCACCAGCGTGGCGGTTCAAAAACGCCAGCATCCGAAATTGCGGTACTGAAAGAGCCGGATCGCGCTGGCCCCGCATTTCTGTGCGGATGAATTGCATAATTGGATGAACGGTTTCCATCAGGCTAGCTGCGCAGTGCTCGGCTAGCGTGCTGCGATAAGCTTGCTCAGAACTTAGTGGGTGTTTCTCAGAACTTAGCTGAGTTTTTTTAGCACTTTGTTTGGAGAGAGGCTTTAAAGTCATAAGATTTAATTGCTATAAGGTGTTACTTAGTCTGTCATAGCACTGCTTGAGCTAGAAGAAAGCAGTTATTTTTTAGAAGCAGCGCTGTGCAAAGTTTTCTAGCGCACCGACTCCACCAAAACGGAATACCATAGCAGGCTGATGGCAAAGTTGACACAGTAGAATTTGCGCTTTGCAAAAGGTTGCGTATCTCTAATAGTTAGCTATACTAACTATTAGTCAGTCTAACTAAAAACAAGATATTCTGCTGATATACAGCCAATATCTCGATACAAATAGCTTGAAGAGACTGCAGCTGAAAGTTTATTCGCTAATCAGTTCGTCTCGACTTCGCAGCGACTATGGCCAGCCTTCATTCCGCTAAGCCCGCGAAACTATTCGGCTCGCTATGATTTCACTGGTTAAACAACCAACTGCGACTTCTGAGATTGCCTATCTGTCTGGCTATGCTGCTCCTAAAACGCAGCCAAGTTACCAAAAATTAGAAGCATAATAAACAGAATTAAGATAGCTTCGTTCACTTGAGAGACACAAAAGATTAACTGCTTGGTAGAACTAGAAGACTCGTTTAGGAGATAAAAATGAACAAATTAAGGGAAGACGATCGCCCTTTTATGTTGGAGACAAAAGCGCTGACCCGAAGATTTGGCAAAGTTGCGGCAGTTGATCGCCTCAGTCTTTCAGTGAAGGCAGGTGAGGTGTTTGGGCTGCTGGGTCCCAACGGGGCGGGGAAAAGTACGGCGATCAAAATGTTAACGACACTGCTACCGCCTAGTGCGGGCAGCGCCAGTATTGCTGGATTTGATGTGGTGCGGCAGGCGGGGCAGGTGCGGCGAATGTTTGGCTATGTGCCGCAAGCCCTCTCAGCAGACAGCACCTTAACAGGCTATGAAAACCTACTGATTTTTGCCAAGCTGTATGACATTCCCCAGCGATCGCGGACAGCCCTAATCCGGGAAGCGCTGGAATTCATGGGTTTGCAAGAGGCAAGCGATCGCTTAGTCCGCACCTACTCTGGCGGCATGATTCGCCGCTTAGAAATTGCCCAGTCGATTCTGCACAAGCCACCCGTGCTGTTTCTGGATGAACCCACAGTGGGGCTCGATCCGGTAGCGCGAATTGCCGTATGGGAGCTCGTACAGCAGCTGCGGCAAAGCTACGGAACCACTGTGTTTTTGACAACCCACTTCATGGAAGAAGCAGACAACCTATGCCATCGGGTGGCAATTATGCATCACGGTCAGGTGATCGTCATGGGTACACCGGATGACTTGAAAGCCTCCCTCAACAAACCCAACGCCACGCTAGACGATGTATTTATTCACCACACAGGCGACTTACTAGAAACAGGAGGAAACTATCGTGACACTTCAAGAGTCCGCCGTACAGCACAACGATTGGGTTAGGAATAATCGCTCTCATTCCCTTGGATTACTTGGGACGATTGTTCGTCTGGTCGACAAAACGCTGGTGATCGCCGAATTAGAAGTCCGTAAGCTGCGCCATGATCCAACTGACCTACTGCTGCGAGGCGTTCAGCCAGCGCTGTGGCTGCTGATCTTTGGGCAAGTTTTTACGCGGATTCGGGCAATTCCTACGGGCAATCTTCGCTATCTGGATTTTTTGGCTCCCGGCATTCTGGCGCAGAGCGTCTTATTTGTGGCAATTTTTAGTGCCATGACAATTATCTGGGAGCGGGATCTGGGCATTGTTCACAAATTTTTAGCTAGCCCAACGCCGCGCATCTCGCTGGTGCTGGGCAAAGCGCTGTCGGCAGGGATACGCAGTTTAGTGCAGGTGGCGATCGTCTATGTGCTGACTTGGCTGCTGGGAGTGCAGATTAACTGGAATCCGCTAGCGCTGTTAGGCGTTTTGCTGATAGTGCTGCTGGGGGCAGCCTGTTTCTCACTATTTTCACTGATGGTTGCCTGCTTGGTCAGGACGCGGGAACGCTTAATGGGCATTGGGCAGTTAATGACAATGCCACTATTCTTTGCCAGCAATGCCATCTACCCGATCACTCTCATGCCTCAATGGCTGCAGGTATTATCTCATTTGAATCCGCTGACGTATCAGGTTGATGCGCTACGCGGCTTGATGCTGATCGGCGGTACAAGCTCCTATGGATTTGGGTTAAACGCTGCCGTTCTTCTCGGTACAACAGCTTTGTTGACATTGATTTGTGCGCGACTATATCCCCGTTTGGCGATGTAGTTCCTCTTCCCATACTCTTCTCTAAGGTCTTCATTTCCCTCCGAGCATAGCCGCACTGGTGATGCTCGGTATCCTTACTTTTGGACTACAGGTTAGTGATCTATGGCTTCTAGTAGTGCCAGCCATCGCCATCTGGGTTTGGCTTACCCTTGATCGTCAGGTTGAGCGACTCCAGATAGCTTAAGGCACTATGAATCTGGGCGATCGTTCCCCACATCTCCAGATCAACCTGTTCCTGTAAGCGTTCTGATATCCCTACAACGTTTACTGTCAGCCCCTGTAGACTTAGATGAGGGACGATCGCCTCGTGCAGCTGCTGTTGAGGAATATACAACCGCATCCGAATACGGGCGCTACTGGGACTGGATGAAACGAAACGGGAAGGATGAAATGATGGCATTTCAGAGAATAGAGAATATGCAGCAGAAATCGTGAGTTACTCTCGTTGATAGAAAACCGTTAGACGTTAGCTGGGAAATACTTTGGAGTAGTCCTCAGCCGGTAAAAAGGCTTCTCTAACCTGAAGTGATTTAGGAATAATCTTGCTCTTGTAGAAAATGTCGGCAACTTCTTGTTGAGCCGTTTGAATCTCAGCATCGATCGGCTCCACTTTCCAGCTGCGTCGCCTGTAAACTTCCTCCAGCACATCCTGATCAACTTTGATATCTTTAGAAAACCGTTGAGCCACTTCTTGAATATTGTTAGAGACCCAATCTCCGTTCTCTTTTGCCCCTTCCAGCACTGCCTTGAGCAGAACGGGCTGATTTTTGGTAAACTGCTGTGAAGCCAGAAAGTAAACCCGGCGTTCGCGTCCCACGTTTAACCCTCGAATATTTCCATTCTTCTGAGCGACCGCCAAGAATGGATCCCAAATCGACCAAGCATCCACATTGCCTTGCTCAAACGCAGCCCGTGCATCGGCAGGAGACAGAGGAATCACCTCAACTTGATCTGCAGGGATATTTGCCTCTTCCAAAGTTTTTAACAGCAAGTAGTGAGCGCTAGAACCCTTCTGCAGTGCTACTTTCTTCCCTTTGAGGTCAGCAGGTGTCTGAATCGGTGAATCTTTGGGAACTACAATGTCTTGCGTCTCCGGGGACAACGGCGTAGTGCTGACGTAGTAAAACTGTCCTCCGGCAGCCTGAGAGAAGATGGGCGGTGCATCGCCCACCCCGCCAAAATCGATTTTGCCAGCATTCATCGCTTCCAGCATTGGCGGACCCGCTGGGAACAGCGACCATTCCACGGTTGCACCCTGCTCCTTCAGCTTCTTGTCTAGCTCACCCCTAGTGCGTAACAGATCGAGTTCAGTCGCTTTCTGGTAGCCAATACGAACCGCTCCACCGGCTGTAGAAGAACTAGCTTCCGAAGAAGCACTGGGGGAAGCTTGTGAAGCAGTTGTGTCGGAGGAACCGCTAGCACAGCTTGAGGCAATTAGAGGAATGCTGAAGCCAACTAGCCCAGTTAAAACAGTTCTGCGTTTAAATTTCATAGGAGTTAAAACTTCTAAGAGTATGGCTTAGTTCCAAAAGTAGAAAGTTTCGCCTGCAAAGCAAGAACTTCAATTGGCAAATGAATGAGCCGCTGAATAGGTATCTGTCGCCGGTTCTGCCTGCCGATGAGCATGACCGAGAATTCGATCGAGAATTTGCAGCTTGAGTTCAGCAAATTGTATACTTGCTGCATCTCGCGGGCGCGGTAGTGTAATTGGCAGATCGAGCGTGATATTTCCTGATTCAATCACAATGACCCGATCGGCTAAGTATACGGCTTCTTCCACATCATGGGTGACCAGCAATGCCGTAAACCGTTGCTCTTGCCAAAGCGATTCAATTAAATGCTGCATCTCAATTCGCGTTAAGGCATCCAGCGCCCCCAACGGCTCATCGAGCAGCAGCAGACGCGGCTGGCTAGCCAATGCCCGCGCAAGTGCCACCCGCTGCTTTTGCCCGCCGGAGAGTTGAGTGATCCAGTGCTGAGCGCGATCGCTCAATCCCACCTGCTGCAGCGCCCACTGCCCCCGCTGTTGCGCTTGACCGCGTAGACCCAGGATCACATTATCAAGGACTTTCCGCCAAGGCAGCAGCCGCGAATCCTGAAACATGACTCTGGCATCTCGGCTCAGCCCTTGCAGCAGTTGCCCATCGATATTGACCTGCCCCTGCGTTGGCGCTTCTAGCCCAGAAAGCAGCCGCAGCAGCGTGCTTTTACCGCAGCCGCTCTTTCCAACAACTGCAACAAACTCACCCGGTTTGATATCCAGGTTAACGTCTCGTAAAACTTGAAACTGTCCAAACGATTTGTCTAAATCACGAATATTAAGCTCGGAGCCATAAGAACCAGGTACAACTGCTGTACTCATCGAAAGTTCTCCTAAAGTTCACTGTTTTACATCTGCTGCTGTTTAGAGGCACACTTACACACCTTCCCAAACAACAGCAGGGCTAGAGGATTACCAAAAGATTTAAGCAAGCTGGCTGGGGTGCCAAGGCAGCCACCAGCGCTCTAAAACGCGTACGATCGAGTCTGCCAGCTTACCTAGCAGAGCATACAAAAGGATACTCAAGACCACCACATCAGTCTGCATGAATTCTCTGGCGTTCATTGCCATATAGCCAATGCCAGAATTAGCGGCGATCGTTTCTGCCACAATTAGCGTCAGCCACATGGTTCCCAGCGCATAGCGCAAGCCCACCAGCATGCTAGAGAGCGCCCCGGGCATAATGATTTGCCAGAACAGCTCACGCTTTCGCAGCCCATAAACTTTCCCCATCTCTAGCAGGTTTGGATCAAGCGAGCGAATACCGTGAAAAGTGTTGATATAGATCGGAAAAAATACCCCAAGCGCCACTAAAAAGATGCGCGCCGAGTCACCAATACCAAACCACAGAATAACAAGCGGAATCAGCGCTAAGTGAGGAATATTACGAATCATCTGAACTGAGCTATCGAGATAGCGTTCAGCAACTGGTGAAATTCCATTTAGCAATCCTAACGCTAGACCAATACTGCCACCGATTAAGAATCCAATCAGAGCACGATACAGGCTCACGCCCACATTGCGAATCAGTTCTCCGCTGAGGGTTAGATCGATCGCAGCTTGCACAACCTGTGTCGGGGCAGGCAGAATGCGGGTGCTGATCACCCCTATCTGCGCCAACACTTGCCATAGAATAATTAAGCCAACGGGCACGAGCCAAGGCGCAAGCTGCTGCAACGGCAGCGATCGCCAGGAAAAAGCTGAAGTTCTTGATTGAGCAACTTGCATAAATTAATTGTCCATTCTAGGAAGACTGCTGGCGATCGCCAAGAATTCAGGTGTGGCAAGCATGGCAGATAGCCTGATTAACTAGCGCTGGTTGGGATTTTTTCATTGGCGATCACTTCACCCACAGGGCTCAGCTGCTGGCTAGGCGCAGGCAGCTTCACGCCTACCGGCAGTTTTGGAAACAGCAGTTCCGCCACGCGATAAGCTTCTTCCAAATGCGGATAGCCCGACAGAATAAAGGTATCAATTCCCAGCTCGGCATATTCCAACATGCGGGCTGCCACTGTATCCGGATCGCCAACCAAAGCGGTACCCGCTCCACCCCGCACCAAGCCTACGCCTGCCCAAAGGTTAGGGCTAATTTCCAGCGATTCTCGGCTGCCATGATGCAAAACCTGCATCCGTCGCTGTCCTTCCGAATCAGAGCGAGACAGAGCAGCTTGGGCAGCGGCGATCGTCGCGTCATCGAGATGTTGAATCAGGCGATCGGCAGCCTCCCAAGCTTCCGCTTCCGTTTCACGGACGATCACATGCAGCCGGATGCCAAAGCGTAAGGTTCTGCCCTGTGCCGCTGCTAGCTGCCGTACCTCAGCGATTTTTTCTGCCACCTGAGCAGGCGGCTCGCCCCAAGTCAGATAAAGATCGACATGCTTAGCAGCAACTTGTTTGGCAGCAGGCGAAGAGCCACCAAAATACAACGGTGGATATGGATTTTGCACGGGTGGAAACAGCAGCTTGCTCCCTTTGACGTGCAGGTGTTCCCCTTCGTAGTCTACGACTTCACCCGCCATCACTTCCCGCCAGATCGAGAGGAATTCATCGGTCAGGTCATAGCGGGCATCATGGCTCAGGTGCAGCCCATCCCCAGCTAGCTCAGTAGGATCGCCACCCGTCACCACGTTCACCAGCAAGCGACCCTGCGAGAGGCGATCGAAAGTAGCTGCCATTCTGGCTGACATCCCCGGTGAAGCAATCCCCGGACGAATTGCCACCAAAAATTTCATTCGCTTCGTGACATGGATCAGCGATGCCGCTGTAATCCAAGCATCTTCGCAGGATCGTCCCGTTGGCAGCAGTGCGCCTGCAAACCCTAAGGTATCGATTGCCCCCGCCAACTGCTTAAGATAGTCCGGCGTGACGGCTCGTCCGCCGATCGCCGTACCGAGATAGCGACCATCGCCATGCGTTGGGAAAAACCAAAGTACATCCATGCAGAATTCCAACTCCTTAAAATTGCCAGTGCCGCGTGACGTTCATCGAGCAACCTTATCTTTTGCGCCAGCAAAACGGGGATAAGCAAAAAATACGGTTTGGAACTGTAGAAAAGCTCTTGCAGCTCAGCAAGCTTCTACACCAAATTAGGGGGCTGATCTGACTTTCCAACTTGGCGACAAGAATCCTAGCTACAAATCTTTAGCTTGGCTCCCTCTCGAACATTCATCATACAAAAATACGGTAGATCGATCAAGTTACCGTATTTTCATAAATAGGACTATCCCATAACCTCAGAAAGAAAGCAAACTTTTTAGGAGTTGGTAAATCAGCATTGCTAGTTAGAATCGCTAGTTAGAGCGCTTTCAGCTGTTACTGAAATCTTTCTCGTTAAAAAAGAGGCGCTCTGCAAAACGCCTCTTGACCTCTGTTTTCGGCAGCTCAAACTTTATAACTTTACTTGATATTTATGCATAAACAGGTGCAATTTGATTTAGTTCAAGAGTAACTAGGACGATCGCCAGTCCATTAAATCTCGTAGTGCCAATACTCTTGCTCATGCAAGACAATCCGCTGTAAAGAAAGGCACTCCAGCAATCCTTGCCGTTCTAGCTGGTTAAGGATGCGCGTTACCGTCACCCTTGTAGTGCCGATCGCTTCAGCAATATCTTGATGCGTTAAGCGCAAGTTAAGTAAGCGCCCATTCTCTACATCTTGCCCAAATCGTTCTGCAAGCCACTGCAAAAATTTCAGCAACGCCATATCTATTCGCTTATGGCTATGAATTTGCATCAGCGCCTCCGCCTGATGGAGGTGCATCAGTAGAACCTCTGGAGCATTCTGCAGCTCCGAGAAGGGGAGCATGATCGCCTCTACCTTGGTGATACATTCAATTTGAAATGGATTTGCCTTAGAGAAAGGTGCGCCCACCACATCTCCCTCGCCCCAAATACCCAATGCCACATTCGTTCCGTCTTCTAGCCAAGTCAAAGTTCGCACAAACCCAGATTGAATTTGCCACAGGTGATTAGGATTGGTCGGTAGGGCAGTGCGGGCTGCAAAAGAGCGCAGATGTCGCTGCGGAAGTTGAGCGCTAACTAAAGGGGAGACAACCATAGTTGAAACGAAATGAGCAGTGTAAGCAGCAGGTAAGGAGAAAGTTCTCTAGCCGAACCAGTCCAACCAGAGAGTAATTAAAGTAAATACGGTATATCGATAGGGTTTTCGTATTTTATTTCAGAAGACTAACATGGTCATCCCTGAAAGGCAAGCCCTGATCAATTGCTTTAGACAGGCGAAGAGAGCCTACAATTTGCAGTATCGTGTTTGAGTGAAGCAAGGGCGATCGCCATACTGAAAGTCCAGACATGGATGCCAAACTGAGTCAGCCGAAGTCAACGCAGAAATCCAGCAGCGATCTCTTCATTGCCAGTCGCGTTGTGCTGGCGCTGTTGATTCTGGCAATTATCTCTAGCTTCTTCGCCATTGTGGGCGCGGGTGAACGAGGCGTGTTGATGCGGTTTGGCGAAGTGCAGGACAAAATTTTGTCAGAAGGAATTCACTTCATTATTCCGTTGGTGAATACGGTTGAAAAGCTGAGTATTCGCATTCAGAAACAGGAGCTTTCGTCAGAAGCCTCTTCTAAAGATCTGCAGGATGTCTATGCAGATGTGGCGCTGAACTGGCACATTATCCCCACTGAAGCGAATTTGCTGTTTCAGGAGATTGGCGATCGGCAGGCAGTGATCGATCGAATTATTAATCCAGCCCTCGAAGAAATCCTGAAGGCAGTCACTGCAAAATATACGGCTGAAGAAATGATTACCCAGCGAGAAGCCGCCAAAGCTGAGATCGATCAGCTTTTGCTGGCTCGGCTAAGGGCTTATCACATTGCAATCGATGATATTGCTTTGGTACAGGTACAATTCTCCGATCGCTTTAGCGATGCGGTGGAGGCAAAACAAATTGCCGAACAGGAAGCCAAACGGGCCGGATTCATGGTGCAGAAGGCGATCCGCGAAGCCGAAGTCAAAGTTAACCTAGCCAAGGGCGAAGCCGAAGCGCATCGTTTGATTCGGGAAACGCTAACGCCAGACATTCTACGCAGACAAGCGATCGATCGGTGGGATGGCAAGTTTCCGCTCATCACCGGAGGAGCAGGCTCTACGCTATTTGATATGGAGCTAGAGGATTTGATGACTGCGAATCGCTGAACGGCTGTACTGTCTGCTCAGGCGAGCAGACAGTACCTTAACCCATGAGCATCTGCTCAAACGCAATCGCCACTCGCGTCTGAAAACGCTCATGGTGCTTCAGCTTTAAGACAGGCTGCACAATATCTAGAGGTTTGCTCGATCCAGTGCGTGTGTCCAGCACCTGGACTGCCCGCAGCGTTGCCAGCTTCAATTCCTTCTTCACCATTAACTCTGGGATCGCCGCTGCACCAACTCCACTCTCCACCACGGCTTTCACCATCTCGCTGCTGCTCAACACCAGCACCACCTCTAACTGATCAACGGGAATGCCCCAGTTGTGTAACGCTTGCTCCAGCATTTGCTGCGCCCCTGATCCCGACTCCCGCATCACCCAGGCGGTGTGGGTTAGCTCCTCCAACGGAATTTTTACCCGCTCAAACCAGGGATGCGATTTACCGACTACGATCTGCAGGCGATCGCTGCCCACCACGGTTTGTTCTAACGTTTGCCGGAGGGCAGGCTTCACCTCACCCGTCACCAAGCCAATATCAAACAGCCCGGTGGCAGTTCCGGTACAGATTTCTTCGGCATTGGCAAGGGTACAGTTAACCGTGATACCTGGATACTGCTGCTTGAACTGGCTAATCTTTTCAGGAAGCCAATAGTTGCCGATCGTCAAGCTCGATCCCACACGCAGTTCGCCGCGCTGCAAGTTGTTTAGCTCTCGCAGTCCCCGCTCGGTCAGCGCTACTTGCTCCAAAATTCTTTGCGCTTCCACCTGCAGCAGCTTGCCTGCATCCGCAATTTCAATCCGCCGTCCCACCCGGTGGAATAACTTTACGCCATACTCTTCTTCTAAGCTGTGGATTGCTGCACTCACTGCAGGCTGTGTAATATAAAGCTCTTCAGCAGCGCGGGTAAAGTGCAGATGGTCTGCAACCGCCAGGAAAATTCGCAGTTGTTCAAGCGTCATTGGGGTTTGTCATATTCCTCAACAGTGCGTATCATCTTTGTCACGAAACCCTCATAAGTTCGGGCTGATTTGCATGACTCCATTGATTTATATCAAATAAATCGTTAGATTCTCCAGTTTTCCCATCAACAATAGCGACAAAGAGCACCCCTGTTGCTTCCTTCAGCTCAACTAGAAAATTTTAAGGATTCTCCGATTTTCGCATCGGCAAATTAGACAAGCGGGGATCAGGTCGCTGCAATCCTTTTAGCCAATCAATCAGGAAGCAATCTGATATTCTCCAGTTTTCTGATCGGGAAATTGTACATATAAGGACTGTATTGCGAGCAATCATTGTGCTGGATTCACTGAGGTAAATTCTGCATTTGTTCCCCCATCATTGATTCATCAATTAATTTTGTTTATCGTTTTAACAAAAAAGAGTATTTGCTCCTATCAATATCAGTCATTAAATTGAGACTGAGGGTTGGGCAAACATCGAATCGATAACGACTTCACTCTTTCACTCTTCCCCTTTTCCAATTTCGGTTGGGTTCATTCCCGTAAATTGGCTGCTCATTTGCTAAGGATCTTCTCAATGACTGCTGAACTTCCAATCAATCCAAGTAAACATGGACTCAAGCGCGAATGCCTTTCTTATGGGGAAGTGATTGCACAGTCGATCGCTGTGATTGCCCCAACCACTACACCAGCTGCCAACCTGGGCTTAATCTTCGCCCTCTCAGGAAATGGAACCTGGCTCAGCTTTTTGATCGGCTTAATTGGGCTGGTTTTTGTTAGCATCAACATCAATCAATTTGCCCGTCGTTCCGCTTCGCCCGGTTCGCTGTACACCTACATTGCCAAAGGGCTAGGACCTACAGCGGGTGTCATGTGCGCTTGGGGACTAATTCTCGCCTATCTGTTTACAGGGATGGCAGTGCTGTGCGGCTTTGCCAACTTTGGGCAAGAACTGCTGCATCACCTCGGCATTCACACGCATATCCTGACCCTGTTCATCCTGGGGACTGGCATTGCTTGGTACGCTGCCTACAAAGATATTCAACTTTCAGCAAAAGCAATGCTGTGGCTAGAAGGCGTGTCGATCGCCTCGATCGCCTTGCTGGGCGCTATCATCTGGGCACAGAAGGGCTTTGCGATCGATTTCTCTCAGCTAGCGCTGCACAATACAACGCCGGGCGGCATCGCGATGGGTGTGGTGCTGGTTGTATTTGGTTTTTCTGGGTTTGAGAGCGCCACCTCCCTGGGAGACGAAGCCCAAAAGCCGCTGAAGTCAATCCCCAAAGCCGTGATGCAAAGCACGATCCAAGCTGGGCTTTTCTTCATCGTTATGGCATACATTGAGGTGTTAGGCTTTAGCGGCACATCTGCTGATCTAGCGAAGAGCGAGGAACCCCTAAGCTTTTTGGCAAACCAGGCTGGCGTTGGTTTCTTAGGAACGCTAATTAGCCTCGGCGCACTACTAAGCTTCTTCGCCTGCATCCTGGCTTGCATTAATCCTGCTGCAAGAGTGTTTTTCATGATGGCGCGTCACGGGCTGCTGCATGAGTCATTGGGGGCAGCGCATGATACCAACCTGACTCCGCACACAGCGATCGCGCTCTCCTCAGCCGTTATGTTCCTTGTTCCTGCGGTGATGAATGTTTTCGGTATCCAGCCCTTCGAGAGTATGGGCTACCTGGGAACGATCTGCACCTATGGCTTCTTGCTGGTCTATATCCTGGTGTCGATCGCTGCTCCTGTCTATCTGTATCGCTTGGGCAAACTCCGCCCGATGGATATTGTCTTCTCAGTACTGGGCACCGGGTTCATGATGATTCCAATTCTGGGTACAGTTGGCATTCCGGGTAGCACTCTCTTCCCGGTTCCCGAAGCACCCTACAACACCTTCCCCTATCTGTTTCTGCTTTATTTAGGGCTGGGCTGCGGCTGGTTCATCGTCCAAAGAATGCGATCGCCCAAGATTGTCCGTAGAATGCAGCGTGAAATTGAAGCGATCCATCTTAGCTTCAACACAAAGTGAGCCCTGAGAAATGACGAGCAATCGAACGCTTGAGCTCATTCATCTTTCGCTCTTGATCTTTGCATCCTCTACTCCCGCTTGATCCCAACTCTCCGCAATAAATCTTTGCCCTTTTTGCATCTCCTTTCCCATGCCGCACTTCCTCACATCCCTCTCCACCGGCATCACTGCCTTCACTGCCACTAACCTAGACGACATCATCATCTTGCTGCTGTTCTTTTCTCAAGCTGATGCGATGTTTCGTCGTCGCCATATCGTCATGGGGCAATATCTGGGCTTTGCGACTTTAGTATTGGCTAGCTTGCCTGGATTCTTCGGCAGCCTCTTCCTGCCAGAAACCTGGATTGGCATGTTAGGCATTGTGCCGATCGCCATTGGGGTTAATCGGTTGCTGAGCCGGGAGGAAGCAGAAGCTGACGAAGCTGACGAGCCAAACCCACCTGCCTCCCCTCTGGGAGGATTGCTCTCGCCCCAAACCTATGGTGTAGCGGCGGTCACGTTTGCCAACGGTGGAGATAATGTGGGAATTTATGTGCCGCTGTTCGCTAGCTGCACCTGGGAGAGTTTAGCGGTGGTGCTGGGTGTGTTCTTTTCGCTGGTGGGGGTGTGGTGCTATGCGGCTTACCGGCTCACTCAGGTGCCGGCGATCGCCCATGCTTTAACGCGATATGGCAACCAGTTTGCGCCCTTTGTGTTGATTGGCTTAGGCACAATGATCTTGATCGAGAGCCATACATTAGAAGATCGCGGATTGCTGCTGCTAACGCTGATTGCCTGCTGTTGCTGTGTGATAACGATTAGCCGCAATTTGATGCAGCCTCTTGAGATGAAAGATTAGCTGATTGCAAACAGTGTGCGACCAGCCAGCGAGAAAAAAGACTCAGTTTATCTAGCCTGATCGAGTAGTAGTCACGCTGTAATTCTCGCTGTGATGCCAATTACATATCTGATGGCACTTAAAGTTTGGTGGTATGCCGACAGCTGGCTGCCCCACTGCTTAGGTATCTTTAACCTGTGTTTCCGTCACTTCAATTTGCTGAATTAGAATCATTCTGAAGGAGAAGACTCATGAAACTTTTGCAAGCCGCCCTAGTTGCTTTGGTATTTTTGGTAAATTTGGCGATCGCTCAACCGACTTGGGCAGACCCACCCAACCTCACCCAAAGCCCTGAATATACTGAAGTCACCCAAACGCTAACAAGTCTGCTGCAGGCTAAGGCAGCCCCGAAGCAGGCAGGCTATGATGCCGGTGAACTGCAACAGAAAATTGGCGAATTGCAGCTTCAGAAATACATTCTGGAAACGGCTGCCGACTGGGGTCAATGCCGCAACGAAACTGGCAAAACACTAGGGGTATACGCCCATAAACCGTTGAAGAAAGCAGCCTTCTCTTCTGACCAAAGCACTCTGTATTATCTGCCCACAGGTGCAGAAACCGACGACGACTGGAATTGCGATGGCGTACTGCTGCCAACTGGCGTTAAAGTAGCAGGCTTGGATGAAGAGGGATTAACTGAGCCACTGGTAGCCAAGCTGGTTGCGGGCACCCAACTTCTGGCAACCACCAATCCTGACACGGGCGCAGTAGAGCTGAATGTTCCGCCTGCTAAGGTGCTGAAAGCCGGAGAAGGAACCTGGACAATTCCTAGCCTGTCTCAAACCGAGATCGACGCCCAAGCGCCTAACGCACCGATCGAAGATTAAGGCTATAGGGCACTACGCACCTCGATTACGTTCATCTTTGTAAAAAACCCCGCTAAGCGGGGTTTTTTACAAAGATGAATTTCGGGTTAGGGCAGGAAAATTTTTTGGGTGCGCGAAGTGTGCTCAAGAGGCGTCTTAAGCATAATGGCCGCAGCTATATTTGTAATTCCTTAAACACCAGAAATGCACTGCTTACGGATTTAAACAGAAGTGCAAAAAGCTACAAGATTTGGATTCCTGAAGCGATATTATAAATAAGCAGAGGATCAACACCATTGAAACCCGACTTGAGAACAGGGGTTTTGAAATACAGATGGCGATCGTCAGCATTCATCCGTATATAGATGAGCGGTATAGATAAGCGTACTTACTCACTACCTTTAAAATCTAAACCTAGATGCAGCTATTCTCTAAGCGCACCGCCGCCACAAACGAGAACGAAAAACCCAAAAAACGCAGTGCCGATCGAGTCCGCGATCACCTAGCCAATGAGCGCACCTACCTTGCCTGGATGCGCAGCGCCATTGCCCTGATGGGATTTGGGGTGCTGATCGTCCGGCTACGGCTGCTGCGCCCGCCGATGGCTCCACAGCCGCCCGGTGCAGGCTGGAAGCTGGGCTTAGCCTTTTCGATCGTTGGGCTGCTGATGGTGCTGTTCTCCACCCAGCACTATTTCGCCGTCCGCTACGATATTGACGATGACACCTATGAACCGGGCGATCGTTGGGTGCTGCTCTCCAGCCTTGCCATTTTGTTGCTGGCAGCAGGCGTAATCTACTATGTCTTCACGGTTCCCCTAGAATCCCTCAACACGATCATGATTGATTAGCAGAATTTGCAGGGGTCAGCGGCCAGAAAATTTTTGTGAGCGTTCTGCACCCACAAAAATCTTCTGCCTGTACGACGACTAGCAAGATTGAATGATATAGCGCTACGCGCATACAGCAGGACAAGTTTTTGTGTAAAAGCCCCGCGTAGTGAGGCTTTTACACAAAAAAATTTCGATCTAGGCGCGGAGCGTCATCCAGTCATACAAATCAGGCTTCTGGAATTAGCTCATCTTCCGGGACTGGCGCTTCGGCAGGCTTCAGCAGATTGGGAGGCTGTAAGTGGGGTCGTACCAACGAGCTGACGCCGATCGCCCAGGCCAACGCTGCCATCCAGCCTGCCAAAATATCGCTAGGGTAGTGAACACCCAGATAGAGGCGAGTCCAGCCGATCGTCACCACAAAGGCGCTGCCCAGCACAAGAACAAGCCAGCGCCAGCGTGTCCCCCACAGCAAAATAATCAGTGCTGCCACAAACCCCATACTCGACATAGCATGCCCACTGGGGAAAGAGAACCCATGCGAGGGTGGATAATCCCACAGGGATGGGCGATCGCGATGCCAGTAAACTTTCGCGCTGTGGTTAATTAACCCACAGCCTAAAACTGTAATTAAGAAGTACGTAAGCGATCGCCACCGTCTATATACGAGCAGCACTACTGAAATCAACGCCGATACTGGAAATACACCCCAGCTCGTTCCCAAGCGGGTGAAGATTTTGGCAAACAGATCCAGCTTGGTGCCTGCAGCAGCATGAATGGCATTCATGATCGAGATATCCCACTGCAAGCCTCCTTGATGCTGCCAAATTTCCAACGCCAGTAGGCTAAAAACCTGTAGTGGAATATAAACTCCCAGGAACAGCAGCAATAGCAATCGCCAGCGCTGACTCAGCCATCGCTTAAAAAACTGCCCGAAGGACTGGAAGCGTTTGGGAAGATCTACTTTAAACATGGGCGAAGACATGGGCGGGTTGAAGTTGCTTCGGTGAAAAGCTTTTTACACCGGGTGAACTAGCTTCCAGCTCACCATTACTAAAATGGCATAGATTACAAATCGCAGTGCTCGCTGCGGGGCCAGCTGACAGAACTTGGCACCTAGCAGCACACCAGGAACAGAGCCGATCCAGATCGGCATTACCAAGCTCCAATCCACCGTTCCTAAGCTCAGGTGACCCAGCGACGTAAACGATAGCAAAATTGCTGCCTGAAAGATATCTGTTCCCACTAATTTTCGCGCGTCAAGCTGGAAGAAAGCAATCAACACCAGCGCGAACATTGAGCCCGAAGAAACGCTAGTCAAGCCCACAACGCAGCCCAAAACTGCGCCGATCGCGATCGTCCAAATCTTTCCCCAGGTCGTCTCTAGATCGAGTTTTGGCAGCGCTGGCAACTGCAGCTTTGGCGCAAAGATCAGGAGCAGCATCTGCACCAGAGCAATACCTGTCACTAGCAAGATAGCAGTTCCAATTAACCGCAGCAGAATTGCATCCAGATCCAAGGGGCTGTTCTGCCGCATCAGCCACAAAATGCCAACGCCGACCAGCGAACCTGGTACACTGCCAAACGCCAACCATTTTGCCACCTGCAAATCTAGCGTTTGCTGTCGCCAGTGTTTGATGCCGCCCACGATTTTCATCAACGTTGCCGCTACTACATCAGAACTAACGGCGATCGCAGGTGGAACCTGAAATACCAACACCAGCATTGGGGTAATCAGCGAGGCACCACCAATACCCGTTAACCCAACGACTATACCCACAAAAAAGCTGAGGGTGATGAGGAGTGCATAATCCATAGAAGCTGCCGACTCAGAGATTTTCCAAAACGACAACTACTGCACAAGCGGAGCGACCAGAGAACTAAGGCTGGTTGTGTCTCCGCCAAACAGATCTGGCACATCCAGAATCTTGAGCTGCACCAGCCCCAGAATGATCAGGGTGTAAACCGTTGAAGTTACGATCCCTGAAACCAGATCTTTTCTGAGGTTGCGTTCTTTCGGCTCTGCTGTCTGCCCCTGGAAAACATCAACCACGCCAAACTGCATCATCAAAACGCCAACGATATTCGTCACCCAGTAGCCTGCAATTGCCCCCGGCAGCAGTGAGCCAGGATATACCCAGCCACAGGCGTAACCAATCAGGTAGGCGATCGGTAGGTTAAATACTAAATCGTTCCACCAGCAGAGCGGCGATAGCAGATAGCCCACGACGAACAACAGTCCGCCTCTAAGGGTCTTCAACGTAAAAACCTTGGAAGGATCTTGAATGGCGAGTTGAACCTGCTGGTGAATGCTTTGCGTTGCGCCAGTGAGCGCATTCAATCCCAAAAGTCTCGCAAAGGCAACCTTTAGTTTTTCCATCTAATTCCGATAAATCGCTACGCTTACCGTACTTTAGCACTCTATGAGTACACTATTCCGATAGATTTACCGGACTTTCATATTAAAGCCAGCTCTGGTTCAAAATGCACCGATCGCATGACGACAGATGCAGCAGAATAGTACCGCAGCAAAGCCATCTGTAATTCCTACCAAAGACGTAAAATCAATGCAAATTTTGAAATATTATGCATATGCATCGATCAGGAGAGCTCTGTTTTATGACGCTTATGCGGCTTATGCAGCGCTGCTACGCGAAAGATTCTCGATGACGCGCTAGATACGTAGCGCCTTAGTGCAGGCAATGAGCCTATAGGAAAAGCCCGCTTGCTATAAAAGCAGCGGGCAGAGTGCAAAGAATGAAAAGATCGCCTCAGTCTTTCACTTCAGGCTTCCACCACTTCAGCTTCCACGTACTGCGACGCAAACGATTTTGCATCCTTCGGCTTCACATACACCTGCTGACCTGACTTGAGATTGAGTTCGTTAAACTGATCTCGCGAGAGATAAACCGTGAAACACTGACCATCTTCCAGCGTTAGCTCGCTCTGAATTTCCCAGCCTAAGTGAATGACCCGGCTAACCATTGCTGGCGTTGTGTCAGGGGTTGGCGCTAGCTCGACCAGCACATCATGCGGACGCAAAAAGACGTCAGGGTGTTCGGGTTTAAAGCCAACTCGCTTAAAGATAGGAGCGCTGCTGGGCAATACATTCACTGGACCAATAAAGCTCATGACAAATGGGGTCGCCGGATTGTCGTACAGCTCTTCTGGGCTGCCGATCTGCTCAACTCGCCCTTTGTTCATCACTACCAGCTCATCGGCAACTTCCATTGCCTCTTCTTGATCGTGAGTCACAAACACTGTGGTCACACGCACTGTATTGTGCAAATTCCGCAGCCAGCTCCGCAGATCCTTCCGGACTTTTGCATCTAGCGCTCCAAACGGCTCATCTAGCAGCAGCACCTGTGGCTCTAGGGCAAGCGCCCGCGCCAGAGCTACTCGCTGCCGCTGACCACCAGAAAGCTGAGAGGGATAGCGGTTACCCAACCCATGTAGCTGTACGAGTTCAATTAGCTCTTCTACTCGGTTAGCAATGCGATTCTTTGGCTGCTTGGCAATCTCCAATCCAAAGGCAATATTTTGCCGAATCGTTAGATGTTTAAAGAGAGCATAGTGCTGAAACACAAAACCGATCTTGCGGTTTTGCACACTTTCATAGGTGGCATCGCGCCCGGTGAGATAAATTTTGCCGCTGTCGGGCAGTTCCAGCCCTGCAATGAGCCGCAGCAGCGTTGATTTGCCCGAGCCCGACGGACCCAATAGCGCCACCAGCGAGCCAGTTTTAACCTCTACTGTGACCTGATCCACCGCTTTAAAGTCGTCGAAATTCTTCGACACGTTATCAACTAAGATCCCCATGCTGTCTAACTCTCCAGACGAAAAATCGCCATTTGCTATGAAACTCCCGCATCTCGATCAGGATACTGTACTTCTACCACAGTTTGCGGTATCGTGTGTCTTAATACTCCAGAATCTCCATCAAATTACCGCAGTTTAAGGAATAATGCCTGAATCGTTGGGAAGTTTTAGCGTTTGATTGGATGGTTTTGGAAAATTAGTACAGAGAGCAAAAGACTATGGGTAGGTTCAAGCTGCGTTCACTCAA
Source organism: Phormidium tenue FACHB-886 (assembly GCF_014764505.1). GTDB lineage: Bacteria > Cyanobacteriota > Cyanobacteriia > Elainellales > Elainellaceae > FACHB-886. The sequence continues at coordinate 91,893 of NZ_JACXWX010000018.1, read as the reverse complement.
AGGATTTCTATCGCTATTTTTCGTGGGGGTTGGGCTGTGCTTTGCCTTAGCTGCCTGCAATACTTCAGGCGGCACAGCAGACGGCGGTGCTTCACCTGGTGCAACGGGCAGCGCCTCGCCTGCAGCACAAGGCGGGAGTGTGAACCTGACGCTGGTGTCTTATGCAGTTACCCAAGCTGCTTACGAGCAGATCATTCCTAAGTTTACTCAAAAGTGGCAGGCTGAGCACAACCAGGAAGTTGTGTTTGATCAAAGCTATGGCGGCTCTGGCTCCCAAACTCGCGCCGTTATTGACGGTCTAGAAGCCGATATCGTTGCCTTGGCGCTTGCTTTAGACACCAAAAAAATTGAGTCGGCAGGCTTGATTGAGGCGGGCTGGGAGAAAGAAGCGCCCAACGATTCGATCGTCCACAAATCCGTTGCAGCGCTGGTGACCCGCGAAGGCAACCCCAAAGGCGTGCAGGACTGGGCAGATTTAACAAAGTCTGGCGTGCAGGTGATCACTGCCAATCCTAAAACATCGGGCGGTGCCCGATGGAACTTTTTGGCGCTGTGGGGAGCTGTCACTCAAACTGGTGGTGATGATGCCAAAGCGCTGGAGTATGCCACAAACGTCATGAAGAACGTGCCCATTCTGCCAAAAGATGCACGCGAGTCTACGGACGTGTTCTTCAAGCAGGGACAAGGGGATGTGTTGATCAACTATGAAAACGAAGTGCTATTGGCGAAGCAGAAGGGAGAAGAACTGCCTTATGTCGTGCCGACTGATGTGAACATCTCGATCGACAACCCAGTGGCAGTAGTTGATGCAAACGTCGAGAAGCACGGCACTCGTGAAGTGGCAGAAGCTTTCGTTGAGTTTCTGTTTACGCCTGAAGCGCAAGAAGAATTCGCCAAAGCTGGTTTCCGTCCAAGCGATTCAAGTGTGGAACAGAAGTATGCCAGCCAGTTCCCTAAAGTCGACAAGCTATTTACCGTGCAAGATTTAGGCGGTTGGGACGAAGTTCAGAAGAAGTTCTTCGATGACGGCGCTGTCTTTGACCAAATCCAATCAAAGATTTAAGTCTAGGCTTGCAAGCTGACTGGGTGTTTTGTGTGTACAAAACACCCTTTGCCACTCTCTTTTTTTCTTATGACGACAGTATCCTCATCTCGAACAGCGCGATCGCATCCTTTGTCGCGTCTCTCCATTCCCTGGACGATTACCTGGGTTTATCTCAGCCTCATGCTGTTGGTGCCGATCGTTGCGCTCGTCCTTAAAGCTGCAACGCTTAGCCCTGCTAAGATTTGGGAGATCGCAACCAGCCCCACTGCCCTCTCGGCTTATAACGTCACCTTTGTAACGGCGCTAGCAGCAGGGCTCTTGAACGGCTTTGCCGGATTAATCATTGCCTGGGTGCTAGTGCGATATGACTTCCCCTCTAAGCGGTTTGTCGATGCAGTCCTCGATCTGCCCTTTGCGTTGCCAACAGCGGTTGCCGGATTGACACTGGCAACGGTCTACAGCGAAAAAGGCTGGATTGGATCGCTGTTTGCTCCACTTGGCGTAAAAATTGCCTTTACCCGCTGGGGGGTGTTCCTGGCGATGCTATTTATCTCGCTGCCGTTTGTGGTACGGACGGTGCAGCCCGTGCTGCTAGAGTCTGAAAAAGAGATGGAAGAAGCCGCTTGGTCGTTGGGCGCATCGCAATGGCAAACTGTGTTTCGGGTTGTGTTGCCGCCTATTATGCCTGCAGTTTTAACGGGGGTAGCATTGGGCTTTGCTCGCGCAGTGGGCGAATATGGCTCTGTGGTGATCGTGGCATCCAACGTACCTTTCAAGGATTTGATCGCCCCCGTGCTGATCTTTCAGCGGCTAGAGCAATATGACTATGCTGGAGCCACAGTGATTGGCACAGTCATGCTGCTGATCTCACTGCTGATGCTGCTCGCAATTAACCTTCTGCAAGTTTGGGGACGACGCTATGGCAACTAACCTCTCTACTTCCTCCGTCTCGCAAACTTCTGCGCCTTCTAGTCCACCGCAGTCTGCAGGGTTAGAAGGCTTGGTTAAGCCTGTCTTGATTGGGTTCACGCTTTTCTATTTGGGGCTGGTTTTATTTATTCCGGCAGTTAATGTATTCGTGCAAGCCTTTAGCGGCGGCATCGAAGGCGTGCTGGCAACCTTCTCCAATCGACCTTTTCTCAATGCCGTTAAGCTCACAGCGCTGATGGCGATCGTCGCAGTTCCGCTCAACACGATTTTTGGGCTGTGTGCCGCATGGGCGATTGCCCGCAACAGAAAATTTCCCGGGCGGGCGTTGTTAATTAGCATTATCGATCTACCCTTCTCCGTGTCTCCGGTGGTGGCAGGTCTGATGATCGTGCTGCTATACGGTCGCAATGGCTGGCTAGGTCCCTTTTTGGAAGCAAACGACTGGAAGATTATCTTTGCAGTACCAGGAATGGTGCTGGCGACCTCCTTCGTCTCAATGCCATTTGTGGCGCGGGAAGTGCTGCCGGTGCTGGAGGAGATCGGCACCGATCAAGAAGAAGCAGCCAAAACGCTAGGCGCATCGGAGTGGCAAACTTTCTGGCGGGTGACGCTACCTTCGATTCGTTGGGGTTTGCTGTATGGCGTCGTCCTGACGAATGCGCGCGCCATGGGTGAGTTTGGAGCCGTCGTTGTAGTCTCTGGCAACATTACAGGCAGAACACAAACTTTGCCGCTGTACGTGGAAGAAGCATACAAGCAATACAACACGCAGGCAGCCTACACTGCTGCAGTGCTGCTAGCCTGCTTAGGCGTTGTGACAATGGTGGCAAAGGTAATTCTGGAGCGCAAAGGCGCAGGCGCAATTGAGCGGAAACATTAGGAAGACGGGTAGAGGCGGGGGTTCCACCCCCCGCCGCCGTCCTAACATTCTTTCTTTAATGCTGCTTGCGGCTAGATGTAGTACATTAAACCGCTTAGCTGCTCCCGGTTGACCCGATGTAGGTATAGATCTTGCAGCGTTACTTGCTGTAGTAAGGCTTTAGTTGTTTGATGCACATCTTTCCAGGCATCTCGCACAACCGATCGATTAAGAGAAAGAGAGCTAGAAGCTTCTTGCATCCCGTTGCTATCGTCTAGGCACTCCAGCACCTCCAGCAGCGTGATCTGTTGGGGTTTGCGGGCTAAAAAGTAGCCGCCTCGAATGCCGCGTTGGGAATACACTAGCCCTGCTCGACGCAGCGTAATGAAAATATGCTCTAGGTAGCGATCGGGAATGCCCTGCTTATCCGCGATCGACTTGACCCGTACAGGAGCAGTTTGATCGGGATGGCAAGCTAACTCTAGAAGAGCCGCTAAAGCATATTCCAATCGACTTGATAATTCCATCTCAACTCTCCACTGCGGTATTGAAAAGATTCAGCTATACCAGCGCAAATGACATGGAAAATTGCGACTTGCTCTAGCAGAATGTGAGAAGTTACAGTCAATCTACGCTAAGTTGATTGATTTACCGTAGTTAACAGAATCTATCATCTCATGGAATACCTAAAATGGGCAAGCGAAAGCGGAATATGAACATCCATCTTTATATTTAATGGGACTAAAAGTGTTAATACGTTGCACTATTTTTAATTCCTTTCTAAACCATAGAAAAACCAAACTTTAAAAGTACTGTAAGTTGATCGACAAACCGGAGTAAATCAAATATACTGTTTCCAATTTAATCTGTGAGTGTACCTGTGGAACTGTCTGCCAGAGTCGAATATGCCTTGATTGCGCTGTTGGAAATGGCAAATGGCTACGCCAGCAAAGAGCCGCTAAAGCTCAGTGAAATAACGCTAAAGCAGGCAATTCCAGAACGCTATTTGGAGCAAATATTGATTCATCTGCGGCACGGTGGCATTGTTCAGAGCCAGCGTGGCGCAAAGGGGGGGTATGTGCTGACGCGAGAGCCTTGGCGCATTACTTTGCTGGAAATTGTTTCTGCGATCGAGGGGGATGCAGAGCAAATCCGTTTACGGCGGCGAAAGCCTAAGGGCGACTCTGCCGAGCTGACGATCGAAAAGGATTTAGTATACGAGGTTTGGCAGCAATCAGATGCGGCTTCCCGAGCCGTGCTGAACCGCTATACGCTGCAAGACCTCTGTCAGAAATTAGAGGATGCCAAACGGACAGACCCGATGTACCACATTTAGCAATGAATGGGTTCTAAAGCGATGTCCAATCGCGCGAAGCCTGCTGACCGATCTGCTGCTTTAGAGCAATCGCGTTCTCTCTACCTCCCACTACGGCTTTCCTCCCTGCTAGAGCAATCGCCCTGCCGCTACAGTAGAAATTAAGTAAAGTTCATTAGGCAGGAGGACAGTCATGATAGTTCGCATTCGTACTGTCCATCGATTCAGTTAACTTTTCGCGCTTTAGAATCTGCGCTTCCCTGTAAAGCATTCTTTTAGGGATTGTCCTGACTTTATTTCACGATCAACAGACTCCCATCGATTCTAGGGAGCTGACCGCACCCGATGGTTTTGTTGAACCTGTTTCTGTGTAGCCCATCGGTGAACAGTCGGGCGGCTTGTCTGTTGTAGATATCGCCTCACGGAGGAATCCTCATTCATGTTTGAAAATTTTACTGAGAAAGCGATCGCCGTAATTATGGCAGCCCAAGCGGAAGCGCGTCGGCTCAGACAAAGCTCTGTCGGCAGCGAGCAATTGCTTTTGGGGTTAATTCAGGTAGAAGGAAGCCTAGCTGCAATCACCCTGGCTGATTTAGGCGTAACGTTAAACATTGCAAGAGCGGAAGTTGAAAAGATCATCGGGCGTGGCTCTCGGTCTGTAGATACCAGACTCCCGTTTACTCCCAAAACCTTGCGGCTATTTGAGCAGGCGGTCGAGCAAGCCAACCTAAAGGGACAATCCGCCGTTGCCCCCGAACATATGCTGCTGAGCCTCATCCAAGACGGTGACGGAATTGCCGTCAAAGTTCTGGTCAATCTGGGAGTCGATCTAGACGAGATTCGTCAGCGGCTTTCAGAAGGTGCCAAAACCGCTGCTTCTGTAGGGGCTGCCCCTGCGGGTCGCACTGCCGGCCGGACGAGGAGCAACACCCCGACGCTGGAGGAGTTTGGTCGCAACCTGACTCAGCTAGCGCTGGAGGGTAAGCTAGATCCGATGGTGGGTCGTCAGCGTGAATTGGAGCGCGTCGTGCAGATCCTGGGTCGGCGAACCAAGAACAATCCCGTGCTGATTGGGGAGCCAGGCGTGGGTAAAACGGCGATCGCCGAAGGGCTAGCCGAGCGGATTGCCAACAAAACAGTTCCAGACATTTTGCTGGATAAGCAGGTGATCAGCCTGGATATGAGCGCGCTACTGTCGGGAACTCGCTTCCGAGGTGATTTTGAAGAGCGGATCACCCAAATCATTGAAGAAGTACGGCAGGCAAACAATATCATCCTGTTCCTGGATGAGCTGCATACGCTAGTAGGCGCAGGCGCAATCCAGGGTGGCATGGATGCTGCCAATATGCTCAAACCTGCTTTGGCGCGGGGCGAGTTCCAGGTGGTGGGAGCGACTACGCTAGATGAATATCGTCAGCACATCGAGCGGGATGCTGCTCTAGAACGACGCTTCCAGCCTGTGACGATAGGAGAACCCACGGTGGTAGAAACGATCGAGATCCTGGAAGGGCTGCGCGATCGCTATGCCGAACACCATCACGTTCGTTTCCCCAGCGCTACTTTAGCCGCTGCCGCTCAGCTCTCCGATCGCTACATTCCAGACCGATTCCTGCCCGATAAAGCGATCGACCTGATCGACGAAGCTGGTTCGCTGGTGCATCTGCGACAGTCTCAGCACTCACTGCTGAAGGCATTGAAGCGCGAGCTGCGCGAAATTACTGCCGCCAAGCAAGCTGCCGTGACCGCGCAAGACTTTGAGCAAGCTGGAACGCTGCGCGATCGAGAAATGGAGCTAGAAGTGCAGGTTGAAGCAGCCCGGACCCAGCCAGCAGCGGGCTCGGAGCTGCCGATCGTTTCCCCAGAAGACATTGCCCACATCGTTGGCGCTTGGACAGGTATCCCGGTGAACAAGCTGACCGAATCTGAGTCGGTGCTGCTGATGCATCTGGAAGACACACTGCATGGTCGAGTCATTGGGCAAGAAGAAGCCGTTACTGCCGTAGCGCGAGCTATCCGGCGGGCACGGGTCGGGCTGGGTGACCCAGAGCGACCGATCGCTAGTCTCTTGTTCTCTGGTCCTACTGGAGTTGGCAAGACTGAACTAGCGAAAGCGCTGGCAGCGACGATCTTTGGCTCCGAGGAGGCAATGATCCGGTTGGATATGTCAGAGTACATGGAGTCTCACACCGTCTCGAAGCTGATTGGCTCTCCTCCGGGATATGTTGGCTACGACGAAGGTGGACAATTGACCGAAGCGGTACGCCGCAAACCCTACACCGTGATCTTGCTGGATGAGATCGAAAAAGCCCATCCAGATGTGTTCAACATGCTGCTGCAGCTGTTGGAAGACGGTCGCCTGACTGATTCCAGAGGTCGCACGGTCAGCTTCAAAAATACTCTGCTGATCATGACCTCCAACATTGGCTCCAAGGTGATTGAAAAAGGCGGCGGTGGATTTGGCTTCGAGATGTCCAGCGCAGATTTAGCGACTGCTCAATATCAGCAGATCCGCGATCGCGTCCAGGAAGAGATGAAGCACTTCTTCCGTCCAGAGCTGCTCAATCGGCTCGACGAAATCATCGTCTTCCGTCAGCTTCAACGCCATGAGGTGAAGCAGATCGGCGATCTGCTGCTGCAAGAGGTGGCAGCCCGCCTGACTGAACAGGATATTCGCCTGGAAGTCACGGATGCCTTCAAAGAGCATGTGGTCGCAGAAGGCTTTAGCCTCAGCTATGGTGCGCGTCCACTGCGGCGGGCGATCGCCCGCCTCTTGGAAGACAGTTTGGCAGAGGCAATGCTGGCAGGTCGAGTGCGCGCTGGCGATGTGGCCCTGGTAGATCTCGATGACGACAACCAAGTGCGAATTCAGCGGCAAACTGCTGCGATGCCTACTGAAGTTGCCTCGTAGAATCAAAGGGCTAAGACAAGGGTCAAGACTCAATAGTTAACAGCGCTGCCACGGGCGATCGCCCGTGGCAGCGCTGTTTTTATGGCGCTATGCCTCCAGATTAAAGTTCTTTTTGTATATAAGCCTCTTTACGCAAGGCTCTTGCACAAAAAGCTCTGTCCTAGCGCTATACTTGCAGCGGTTCGTATTGTGAATAAAAGCACCTATGACCCGCCGCAAATCTGTGCCAGATCCGCTGATTGTGCCGCTTCGCTCGGTAGAAGCTTTGGGAGACGGCAGTGTATCCCCGGTTGATGCGGTGCAGCTACCTGAAGATGTGCGTGAGCAGCTGATCAACGCTTTTCTACAGGGGCGATCGCTGGCTCCCAAAAGCCAGAAAGCCTATCGGCAAGACCTGCGGTGCTTTCTAGATTGGACAGATAGCAGTTGGGCAGAAGTTAAACCCCGTCAGGTGGCTCAGTTCAAGGCATATTTGCTGCGATCGGATGTCAAGACAAATCAGCGCGTTTTGTCGGATGCTACCGTGCGACGGATACTTGGAACCCTGAAAAACTTCTATGGGTGGATGGTGCGAGCGCATCATATTTCAATTAATCCCACAACCGGCGTAGATCTGCCGAAACTGAAAGAGCCGGATGCCAAGAACCTCAAGGATGCAGAAGTAGAGCAAATTTACCAGGCAGCGCTCAGCTCTAGCCTGCCAGAACGTAATGTTGCGCTCATTTCTGTGCTGCTGCATGGGCTCAGAGTAGAAGAAGTTTCGGCGCTAAACCTAGAAGATTATGACGGCGATCGGCTGCATATCCGCACGGCTCAGGCAGAGCAGCAAGCGGTTGTGCCGCTAGAGCCAGTGGGCCAGGCGGACTTAAAAGCTTACTTACAGTGGCGCGAATCTAAAGGAGAAGTGCTGCAGCCCAAAAGTTCGCTGTTCGTATCTCATTCACGGCGCAACAACGGCGATCGGCTAGGGTACGACGGCATTCGCAAGGTAATGGAGGCGATTGCCCAGCAAACCGGGATCGCGTTTTATGCTCACCAGTTTCGCCATACGTTTGCCAGCAATCTGATTTTGCAGGGAATGAATCCGCACCATGTCAGAACGCTGACACGCCATAAATCAGCGCAGAGCTTTCGGCGCTATACCAAAACAGTAGATCAGCCCCCACAAATGTTTGAATAATCGTTCAATACAGATGCAATCTACTTAAATTCAAGCGGCTCCCAGTCAGTGCAGGATGTTCTTGCCTCGCCAGGGTGGACGGCACAAGGGAAGAGAGCATGGTGCTCCGATCGATATTTGCAGCAGTCGCAAACAAATTCTCCCTCTGCCAGGATATCCGCGGGGTCTTGCTCGGTGATTGATGAGAGGCGTTGAATCATTCTTGCGGTTTTGAGGCGGCGCCGATTCGCCAGCCAGGCATTTTGAGCTTCGATTATCGCTGTTGCGATCAGCAGCGCCACCGTGGTGAGCAACGCGTTCTGGTTGCCAGTAAAGCAGTAATACACTATACCAAATAGACAGCACCCGCCCGTATCCCGCCAGCGCTTCTGCCAGGTCTGACGATGTAGACGATCGCGCACTGAGCATACAACTGCAAGGATGGAAGTAGCAAGCAAAAGCTTGACAACATAAATGGTCATCATTGGCATTTAGAAGACGACTCCGCTTCATCGTGGCTAAGTAGATCTCGATGCAGGCACTCCCTCAACTGCATGAAGAATACCCCAACGGTATTTCCCACAGAACACCTGCCCACTCCACTTTCCTTCCGTTCTAATTTAGCGGAAGCCGCAACGCTATGCGTTTACCAAATGAGCAACCTCATGCAAATTTTGCACTACCAGCCGCATCGCCTCCGCGATCGCCCTGATTCCTAACCTCAGGCATTATCTAGCAAAGCAATTCTTTTGGGTGTGATCCTAGGCACATTTAAAGGAAGCTTTAAAGTTAGGGGCTGAAAATTGAGGGGTTCAACCCCCCTGCCGGAAAAAGCCACACTGCTGGAGTGGCTGCTCGGCAGCTTACAGATTCACCCACCAAGAGTGAGCCAGCAGCAGTGCGAGCTTGCAAAAGCTGACCCGAAGGGGTTTGTAGCCAGTAGCAGTAGCTCCGCCCTAAAAAATGGCGATCGCGTACGGTCACCGTTCCTGCGGGGTCAGGGGTGAGAACTAAATCTTCTTGGCGAATCATTATCTCGCCTTGGTCGCAGTCTAGGCCGTCTGCAATTTTCACATCTTCTGCGGCAAAGCTGCCAATTTCAGTTTGCCAAACCTTGCCCTGCCGGGTGGCAGGTAAAAAGTTTGCTTGCGTCACAAACTCTGCCACGAACCGTGAGCCTGGCTGATGGTAAAGAGTTTCGGGCGTATCGCACTGCTCGATCTGCCCCTGACGCAATACTGCTACGCGATCGCACATTGCCAGTGCTTCTTCCTGGTCATGCGTCACAAACACCGCCGAAGTTGCCGTCGCCTTCAGGATGTCTCGCACTTCTTGCCGCAGATGCAGCCGCACCTGCACATCCAAATTGCTCAATGGCTCATCGAGCAGCAGCAGCGCCGGACGGGGCGCTAGAGCGCGGGCAAGCGCCACCCGCTGCTGCTGCCCACCCGATAGTTCATGAGGATAGCGGTTTTCTAACCCCTGTAGCCCAACCAAGGCGATCGCCTCAGCCACAATGGCTGGCTCCTCCGATCGCGACTTCCGCCGCTGCTGCAAGCCAAACGCCACATTCTTTGCCACAGTCAGATGAGGAAACAGCGCATAATCTTGAAACACCATGCCCACATCCCGCTGCTCGGGTGGAACCCACTGCCCTGCTGCCGCCACTGGTCGTCCCGTCAGGCTAATTTGCCCCGCTTGCGGACGTTCAAATCCGGCGATCAGGCGCAAAAGCGTGGTTTTGCCACAGCCCGAAGGTCCTAACAAGCCCAGCAGCTCTCCTTGGTGTAAATCAAGGGAAACCTGCACCAGCGCCGGCACAGAAGCTGTGGGAAACTGCTTAGTGACATTTTCGACTTTTAGAATAACGGGCGACATGGAAAGCAAAAATAGGGGATGGGTAGCGCAGGCGGGATGAGCATCAGCCGAAGGCTTTTCCTTGGCTCAGACTCCCAACTCCTTTTTCATCTTAGGACGCTATTGACATATATTCTTAAGGTAAGGATTTTGTTGTTAGCTTGCTTTTTTTGCCGTGCTGCGACTTTCTGCATCAAGCCGTTGGCGTTCTGTCAAACTTTTTGAGGGTTGGACAGTCCTGGTGGGGGCGATCGCCCTGCCGCTATCTTTGCCTTTGCTTGTCGTTATTGGCAGCGTCCTCACCCCAACTTATGCAATCTGGTCGCATTTGGCGTCTACAGTTCTGGGCGATTACATCTTGAATTCGCTGGGGTTAATGATCGGCGTGGGCTGCGGCGTGGTGGGAATCGGCGTTAGCACGGCATGGCTGGTAACCGCTTGCCGTTTTCCGGGAAGCCGGCTGCTGGAATGGCTGCTGCTGCTGCCGCTGGCGGCTCCTGCCTATATCCTGGCGTATGTCTATACGGAAATGCTGGAGTATTACGGCCCGGTGCAAAGCCTTTTGCGGGCAGCGTTTGGCTGGCGGAGCGTGGCAGACTACTGGTTTCCAGATGTGCGATCGCTAGAGGGGGCAGTGGTCATGCTGACGCTGGTTCTCTACCCCTATGTCTACTTGCTGGCGCGGGTAGCGTTTTTGGAGCAGTCAGTCTGTACGCTGGAGGCAAGCCGATCGCTGGGCTGTACGCCATGGCAAAGTTTCTTGAAGGTGGCACTGCCGCTGGCTCGTCCGGCAATTGCAGCGGGTACAGCTCTGGCGCTAATGGAAGCGCTCAGCGACTTTGGTACGGTGGAGTTTTTTGGGGTGAGTACGTTTACCACAGGAATTTACCGAACTTGGTTTGGTATGGGCGATCGCGTAGCAGCGTCACAGTTGGCAGCCTGTCTGATGGGGTTTGTGTTAATTTTGCTCGCGGTAGAACGCTGGTTCCGGCAGCGCGCCAAATATTATCAGGTCAGCAACCGTCAGCAGCTACTACCTTATTCGCTGCGGGGAAGCCGAGCGGCGATCGCGCAAGCGGTTTGCATTCTGCCGCCGCTGCTGGGCTTTCTGATCCCAGCCGGATACTTAGTATCTCTTACACTGTCAAACTGGAGTAAAACTTTTAGTAAACAGTTTTGGAGCGATGCAGGACATAGTTTGGTTCTAGCTGGGATAACAGCCGCAGTTGGTGTAGTGATTGGATTGATCATGGCATATGGAGTGCGGCTGCGACCGAGCTGGGGAATGACGGCTGGCGTGCGGCTAGCGGCGATGGGCTATGCAATTCCTGGATCAGTAATCGCAGTGGGGATTTTGATTCCGCTGGGTCGGTTTGATAATGCCTTGGATGCTTGGCTTAAGTCGATCGCGGGTATCTCTACTGGGCTACTGTTAAGCGGAACAATATTTGCTTTGGTGTTTGCTTATCTGGTGCGCTTTCTGGCGGTTTCTTTAGGAACGGTAGAATCCAGCCTGGGACAAATCAAACCGAGCCTCGATGAAGCGGCCGCCTCACTGGGTTATCGCCCAGCCAAAACTCTGCTGCAAGTTCATGCACCCCTAATGAGCAGCGGCTTGCTGACAGCAGTTCTGCTGGTTTTTGTCGAGGTAATGAAGGAGCTACCCGCAACGCTGATCGTCCGTCCCTTCGATTTTGATACGCTGGCAGTGCGAGTTTATCGGCTGGCAGCGGATGAGCGGCTGGCAGAAGCAGCGGCTCCGGCGTTGGCGATCGTCCTGGCAGGAATTATTCCGGTAGTCTTGCTCAGCAGACAAATTCGGCAGTCTCGTTTGTCTGCTCGCTCAGAGTTTTGAATTTGTTAGGTAAAGGGTAACGGTTTTTTCCTAAAAGCTTGATCTTTTTGTTCTATGAAACAGTCAATGAATTATAAAACTTCTACTCTCTTATTGGGTTTTCTAGTTGGTGCTTTGTTGCTGGCGGGATGTGCTAAAGCTGATCCACGTGCTCAGCTTTTGGAAACAAAAAACTGTATTGAATGCAGCTTGGCAGGAAGTGATTTTAGTCGGGCAGACTTCAGCAAAGGATCGCTGAATCGATCGGACTTGAAGAATGTGAATTTCAGTGGGGCAAACCTGAGTGGCACCCTATTAGACAGCGCAGATCTGAGTAAAGCGAATTTGAGTGATGCCAATCTTCAAGGTGCAGCCCTAACCTCAGCCAATCTGAGCGGTGCAGACTTGAAAAATGCCAATCTAGATGGGGCATTTCTGCGGAACGCCGATCTCAGTCAAGCCGATCTCAGTGGTGCAGATTTAAGCAACAGCGATTTGAGCGGCGCGAAGCTAGACGGGGCAAATCTGGCGGGTGCAACGTTGACAGGAGCAATGATGCCGGATGGCACCGTGCAGAAATAGAGCGATCTCATTAATTCTGTCGGTTCCGCCTTGAACCGACAGAATTCCATCAAAAATAGCGAGATTTAAATCTGTTTTTAACTGTCTTTGTATAGTCAGCCTTGTGTGTAGTCACTTTGCATAGCACTACCGCATAGGTTAGGAATTTTATGTAAAAGCCCCGCTACGCGGGGCTTTTACATAAAAAGATTTTTAATCCAGGCGCGTAGCGTCACATAGTCGGGTTACATTACTGATCGCCCATCTGTCTGGCAATTAATTGAGCAAATAGTCCCGGCTGCTGCGCTAGCTCATCAAAGCTGCCCTGCTGCACAACCCGACCTGCCTCAATTACAAAAATCCGATCGGCATGACGAATCGTGCTGAGGCGGTGAGCGATGACTACTCGTGTCACCCCCAATCCATCCAGGCTCTCGGTGACGATCGCCTGCGTCCGGTTGTCTAGTGCACTTGTCGCTTCATCAAACAGTAAAATCTGCGGTTTTAGCGCCAGGGCACGGGCGATCATCAAGCGCTGCCGCTGTCCACCCGACAGATTGGAGCCGCCTTCGCTGACAAAGGTATACATTCCCATCGGCATTGCCCGCACATCATCGGCAAACCCTGCCATTTCTGCCGCTTCCCAGGCCTCGCTCACGGCGATCAGCGCACTTGCCGCAATATTCTCAAAAATGCTGCCCGCATTGATGCGGCTATTCTGCAGCACCACACCGAGCTGCCTGCGAACAGCGGTCACATCCAGCCCCGCTAAGTCCTGCCCATCGTAATAAATACTGCCGTCGCTCGGTGTATCAAACCCCAGCAGCAGGCGGAACAGCGTTGATTTGCCGCTCCCTGACGGACCCACCAGCGCAATAAATTCTCCAGGTTCGGCATCAAAGCTGACCTGATCCAACGTCAGCGGTCCATCGTCACGATAACGAAAGGTGACGCGATCGACCCGAATACGACCCGATAGCTTGCCCGGATCGGCTTTGTCAGGATCAATTTCCGGCTCAGCCGTTAGGATGGGCTGCGATCGCTTCCACAGTATCACTACCTCCAATACTGAAGTAATAGCATTGCTGAGGCTAGTGGCTCCACTAATAAAAATCCCAAAAGCAGCGCTAAAGGCAAGGAAGGTTCCCGTCGAGAGGATGGGCTCTCCAACGGCTTGCGCCTGCCCAATTAGAATCACTGCTGTCCAGAACAGGAAGGTTGCCGTCAATCCTGGCATGACTGTATTAAAAATCGCCACGCCATCTTGAATGAACTGAGTACTTAGCTCTAAATTGAGCTGCTGCGTATACTTGTTGCCCCAGGTGGCAAAGGCACGCTCCTCGGCTCCGGCGCTCCGCAGCTTGGGAACTGCCTCGATCAGCTTGACCAGCAACCCGGAAATTTCGCCTCGCAGCTCTAGCAAAGGGCGCGTCTGCTGTAGCAAGAGTGCCCCAGAGGTGGCAGTAAATGCGATCGCCACCGCTGCAACTGCGCCCGCGACCAGCGCAAGCCGAGGACTGTAGGCAAGCATCAACCCAAAGTTCAACAGCGCAAAAAAGCCGCTGAGGATAGTCCGTAGCGTAGTGCCTGTCAGCCTGCGCCGAATCTGGCTGATGCCGGAGACGCGTGACTCGAGATCGCCGATCGTATACTCCCGGAAAAAGGTAGGCTTAAGTTTCAGCAGCCGATCCCAGACGGCAGCCTGCATTGCCGCCTCAGATTGGGTTTCTAGCCGCATGGTTGCCAGCGCTTGCACTAGCTCTAAACTGACCGCACCAAAGGCAAAAAACAACAGCCCCACCCCAATTTGAATCAGTAAGTCCTGATTGCCAGTGGGCAGTGCTGTGTCTATCAGCACTCCGGTTGCAAGCGGCACCAGCATCCCCGCTAGAGTGCTAACAACCCCCATACCCAGGAGAATTAGCAGATTTTTGAACTGCCCTTTGAAGGCAAATCGCACCAAATCCCAGGCCCGCAGCACCGATTCTGGAAACGGACGATAAAAAATATAAGCGCTGGGGTTAAGCTGTGCGGCGATCGTGGCATTTACCTTGGGATAGTGGCGCTGAAATGCAGTGGGATTTGCCTGGGGATCGTAAAATTCGTAGTGATCCCCAGCGATCGGCAACAGCGCCACCGGGCGTTTGTCTTGACGGGTGTAAGCCAGAATCGGGCTACCATCTTTTTCCCACCAGTGGTCTCGCAGCAGAATTCGCCGCAGCCGCAGCCGGGAAGCCCGAGCGATCGCCTCTAGGGGATCATGCATCCGGGTGGGATCATCCGCCTCCATGGGTGGAGCAATGGAAATACCCAGCGCTCTGCCAACAGCTCCCGCCGCCATCAGCAGTTCATCTGCCTGTGCAAAAGGGAGGTCTTGTTTGGGCTGGAGAATGGAGACCAGCGTTTTGAGCGTGTCCTGCGTAACCTGTTGATTGAGCTGTTGCCGCTTCTGAAACCTGGTTAATTCTGCCTGAGTGTCCTGAAGCGTGATTTGCTCAATACCTTGAAGAAACCAATGATGTAGCCGATCCAACCCTTCTAGCAAAGCTGTTTGTGCAGTCATGGCAGCAGTAGGTTGAACCGCCAGTTGGAGCGTGCTGCTTGCCGAAATCCAAAGCCCGGCTGCTAGGGGCAAAACACCCGAATCAGGCATCAGGGTTAGCGAGTCAAAGCCCAGCCATTGCGCCGTTCCCTGCTGGCACTGCACCCACAAAACTTGATCTTTGGGCGGCTGAAAGCTTTGATTGGCAACCAATGAAATATATTGATCGACCGGAACAGGTCGAGCCAGCGGGGGTTTAGGCAAGCCTGTTGTGTTTGCCAGTTTGTGAACCCATGCTTCAATGAGCGGCAGAAGGACGGGCAGGTCAACAGCGCTGATCGGCTGTTCTAACACTTCAGCAGGTTCAACTGCCACCGCCAAAAGACCAAGCTGGTTATCTGCACTATCTTGTTGACCTAAGGCAACGCCAAACAGTGGGGAGCCAGGTTCTACATCAAATAAGTATCGACGCTCACCAACTGGGACACCGTGAATCGTCCGGACTGCAAATAAGGCGATCGCACCCGACTGAACCGTCCGCACACAGGTGGGATCGTTCAGCAGCACGGGCAAATTCCCCCGAACCGTTCTAGTGTTGCTCATAATACATTGTGTTCGTTCTTATGAGTTTATCTACTTCGACATTGTGAAATATTCTCAGTTTTCTCAGCGTCTTCTCAGTTTTCTCAGTTTTCTTAAAAATCAGTTAATTTTTGTCTATTCTTGCGATCGTAGATATTATGTTTGTTTTATCACTATAAATGAGCGTAGCATTTGTGTATCCTTCAGCCAGGTTTGATTGCCCTAACCGCTTTCACTACCTTTAATTATTCCTAACAAATATTAACCTGACGATCGAGCTGCGTGACTTGCAATGTCTTGCTCCATCTCGCCTCAAACCGGGAATAGCAAGCATTGAGTAAATTAAATGAGCGATCGCTATTCCATCTCCGTCAAAATTGTGTATTCTACAAGAATAGTCAAATTGCGATGAGGTAGATCGTTTCGCGGGTTCAGTTCGCTTTGCTATCTGATTTGGCTCCACAGACAAACTTCACTAACAAATAGGCTTCAGAGGTTGCTATGCCTCAAAACCTAAACTTACGGCTAGGTTTTTCTCAATCATAGTTTCAATCCTCTCTTTGAGTTGCAACTGAACCGCGCCATTTGAGCTGTTGATCCGGTTAGTGCAGTGTAAGTGTGACCCAGATAGTATTCAACCCCGTTTAAGCAACTTCAGTATCATTTAGTGTCCACGAAATTTTTGGAGGAATTATGTCCGCAAACAACGCAAGTGAAGAACTTACTCCGGAACAACTATCTCAAGTTTCCGGTGGCGAAGACGGCGGATTCCGTCGCCAACTTGATGGAGAACTGAGCGAGGACGAACTCTCCACAGTCTCTGGTGGCGAAGACGGTGGATTCCGTCGTCAACTTGATGGAGAACTGAGCGAGGACGAACTCTCCACAGTCTCTGGTGGCGAAGGTGGCGGATTCCGTCGTCAGCTTGAGGGTGACCTGAATGAAGATGGCGGGTTCCGTCGTCAGCTTGATTAATTGAGCATTCTGATTGATAGAGCTTTCTGATGCTCTAACATGACTGCTGCCGAGGCATGGATAAGCCATGCCTCGGTTATCCTATGTTCTAAATTAAATCATTCTTTAAAATCAGATAAAGTCTAGTCTTTAAGAATAATTTGTATCTTGCACAACTGAAAATTATATTGAAGCGCGGTATTGATGCGATCGCGTTTTTTGTGATGCATTGAAGTTTTGTAGAGCTTGTAAAGCAGCCGTTTTAATTACGGCATTCACTCATTTATTTGTATTTCAGATGACACCAAAATTTCTAATTTGGTTTCTGGTAGATGACTTTAAATATCACGATCGGTAGCTACATCTTCACCTGTTTCATCCATCCCAAATCTACAGGCATTAGGCTGACGATTAGCTCAGCAGCATAAACCTAGAGAACTTAGCGCAAGTTCTTTACCCAGCACATTTTATTGAGGGTGGTGAGCTTGATCCACTTTATTTAATCTATTGCTTGAAGGCGGCTGTTTTTTTGAGATTGTCTCAGTGTATTCTGTCGGTTGAGATAATTACCGACAGAACAACAGGAAGTGGACAGCGCCACCCCACAAAATAGGCTTTCGGAAAGGCGCTTAAAATGTCGCTGCTCGATCGTTTAGTAGACCGATCACCTACTCAGATCTTGGTGTCGATAGTCTACGCACTGCAGTCTACGCGCTACCTACAGAAACTAAGACAAGCCTCCTTGTGGGAGACTCGCAGCGAAAATTCTACGCAGGGGAAATTCAATTTAGGCGTAGCCTTAGATTAAATCATGCAACGGTTGCTTGCAGACAGCTACTATTTTTGCCATAATTCTGTCGGTTGATGAATTTACCGACAGAATGATAAGCCCCTACCTGGCTGCCGAGCGCGATCGCCTACTCTCTGCCATCCATCAGATCAGAAGCCAAGGATCACCCGCCCCTGCTAATGTTTGGATCAGCTCTTACCAGAAAGGCGCACACACCTACTACAAGCTGACCAGCGAAAACAAAGACTGCAAAACCCAACATCTCGGTAGGCTGAGCAGCCTCAAATACCAAGACTGGGCAGGCAGAATTCAGCGGCGAAACGATATTCAAGAGCTAGAGCAGCAGCTCTCCTGGCTAACTGCCTTGATTGAGCGCCAAGCCAAAGCTAAGATTTTTTCGCTGGGAGAGGGCACAGATGTGTCTCAGCTGGGTAAAGGAGCGGCTCCATGGGAACCGGCCATTCCGCCCCAAAGCGAGTATATTTAATAATCCATCGTCGATCGCCTCCTGCAATGCCTCCTAAGCGCCAATCTACTGCCAAATCTACCCCTCGGCAGCGTCACCCCGCCGAGGAGACAGTCTACCAGTTTGATCCGAGCGCTGATGCGAGTGGCGATCGTCCCATTACCGTTGAGGTATCCAGCAGCATATCCGCTGACAGCCCCACTGAAACTATCGTCTTAGCGCAGACTAGCAGGACTGTCAAAGACCGCAAGCCCCCTAAGCCTGCATCAGAAACCTCTCAATGGGCAAAACTAACTCAGGAGATTCTTACCCCCAGCTATCTCAAGCAGCTCGTCGCACAGCTAGACAACGATTCCCCCCTGCCAGCACTCGTCACCGAGCAGCTCTTCCAACACCTGCTCAAAGTCTACAAATACAAAATCGAGATTGCCCTGCAAACGCAAGGAGCGGCAGCAATCGACCCCAACCTGCCCCACTTCAAGCAGAGAGCCAATCCGGGTAAAAGTACTCAGGCGCTAGAGTTGGTAATTGACGATGACAAAATCAAAACTTACCTGAAAAATTCACTCTCAGAATTTTTCAACCATGCCGGCATTTGGCAAGAGTTTGCCAAATCGATCGGCGTGAATTTGATTGTACGGGCGATCGAAGAGCTAGAGGAATCGCTGGGTGCGCCTGCTTTAGAGGTACTGCCCCAAGCCGAACTAGTTGAGGCAGTACAGCGTCAGCTGCAAACGGTGGATGCTGACTCGCTGCGAGAAAGGGCAGCGGTGCTAGGGCAAATTTATTGCCAAGACATTTCCAAAAAGATTATTGAAGGCTTCAATTTGCCCAACTGCTCGCTGCAAGACATGGAGCAGATGCTAGGGCTAAAGCAAAAGCCACCCACAACTGCAGAATCCAGCCTTGATCTTGATCCGGTCGCAGTGTTGCCAACTGCAATTCCGATCGCCAGCAGCATTCGGGCGCAGCTTCGTCCAGACCTATGGCGGCAAGACGCTAACCAGATTGCGGTCTTTCAACACCGTAGTAAAAACAATCCAGGTAACTATATTGAGCATTACATCACGAATCCAGGTGATATTGCAATGTTACCGTGGGAAGCAGCAGAACAGATCATCAATAAGTTTGGATTTGATACCGTCAAACTGCAGCTAATTTTTGCGTCTCGTACCATGGAAGAAGCTGAACCCTGGAAGAGCGAATTTACCATAAGAGCCAGCGATATTGTGCAGCTTTTGGGCTGGGACAGAAACCACAACACCAGCTTAGCTGAGAAGCGCAATGCGGTAGCTAGCACTGCCTATGCCCTGTCTTGTCTGCTGGTTAAATCAGTTTGGATCGAGGGTCAGGGCAAGAAACCTGTAGATGCCAGTATGCCGACCGGCAGAATGTGGGATGTACTGATTGCACCCCATGGGCAATTTGACTGGGTGACGGGCAAAATTGAGAAGCCCGACGAAGTTTATATCACGGTGAATCCGGGGCTGTGGACGAAGCATTTTTTGAACCGGGCGGGCAGCAAAGCCAAAGAAGCACTGCATCAGTTCGGCTATCTGGCAAAAGACATTCTGCGAATCGATCCGTACCACAATGAGCTGGCGCTGCGGTTGGCCATTCAGCTGACCTTAGACGCCAGAGTTCGCGTCAGGAATCAAAATCCTTACGATTACCGGGTCATTAGCTTGCTAGAAGAAGTCTTGGCGAAGGCACAAATTAACCAAGCCCTGCAAGACAAACACAAAGCCCGCGATCTAAAGAACCGTTGGAATAGCGCCCTAAAGCTGCTGATGAGTCTCGGCTGGCGCATTGAGTTTGATCCAGAAACCTATCCAGACTGGCTACAGCCCGACAGCGACGCACCCAAACCAGCGGACTGGCGCAAGATCAAGGTAATCGATCGCCTCCTGCAAGCCAAGCTAACGATCAAACCCCCGCATCCTATTCCAGAGCTGTTAGCCAAGATCCGCGAACCCAAGAAGCTAAAACCTGTAGAACCAACGCCTGCAACCGAGCTGACGGGCGAGCAGATTCGCCAGGGGCGGGAAAAGCAAAACTGGAGCCGCAAGGAGCTAGGTGGCTTCTTGAATTTGAGCGCAGACTATATTGGCAAGCTAGAGCGGGGCGATCGGGTGATTACGCCAGAGCTAGAAGCAAAATTGAGAAGGCTGCTGCACTTGTGAATTGCCCTTTCTTTCTCTATCGCATCCCTAAAATCGAGACTAATTTCTCCGTATCGCATCACCGGGGAGCAGCATACCCGTTTATTAAGACAAGCTTTTTGTGTGGCGTCGGTTAGCATCTGAGACTGTGAGACAAGCATCTCCGCATCTCCTCACTTGCCAATCGCTACTGCTTCAAGCTTAGTTTTACTCTATCCCAGTCGCAGTGCTGTATTTGCCCGTTCTGGGGTGTCAAATTTTGCTGTAGCGGCTTAGTCTTCCGTAGCTTGTTTGTCTTAGTCTTCTTGGAAAAACTTTTGAAGAGAGCCGATTGGCTAAGTGGAGCGATCGAGAGATGAGACTACTATCTCCGTATCAGCTCACTTTAGGTGAGACAAAACCTGTAATTGAGCCACTAGCAAGGCACTCATAACCTGAGACAAAAATTTCCGTATCGTCTCACTTTCTTGCTGATATTTCGCAGCCTTGATCAACGATTTTGCTTGAATAAAGCGATTTTTACCTGTCGTTTTGAGATGAGACTACTTTCTCCGTGTTGTCTCACTTCTGCATTGTGGCTAGCCCTAAATTTGTTTGATCTAGGCTTGCTGCTGGGATAAGACAAAGATTTCCGTATGTCTTCACTGGCTTTTAGCCAGGGTTTTGACGATCTAAAGACTAAAAGCAAGACTGGTATCTCCGTATCGCATCACTAACTGCCGTTAAGCCGAGACAAATTTGTCTCAGCTTATTTGTAACGGCAAGGCTTTGCGTAATTATTTCTTTGTCTCAGCTGTGTCCATGGGATAGTAACCATTCTGCAAAGGCTGAGACAAGTTGCTCCGTGTGTCATCACTATTTTTGACTGGGGTAGAATCAGCTTCTTAGAACGTGCGATCGCTAGACGGCAGACTGAGCAAGGGTTTGACCTTTTGCAGCAAAAGTCTAACCGCCTAGATTTTTAGCGAACGCCCCTCAAACTATTTTTGTCTCATCCAAAATTCTTTGAAAAAAGAGGGTCAACGCCTGAGTTTGCAAGCTTTTCCCTGTGAGACAAAGTTCTCCAGATCGCTACACAACCTGCTCTGTATCCCCTCACGATTTCTTCCGTATCTTGTCACGCTGGATTTTTAAGATCTGCTGCTGGTGCATGTTTTGACAGGGTGAGACAAGCCTAATCAGTCTGATAAGACTGATCCATTGCTCTGCGCTCAAAAGACAAGTTTGGCAGAATGACCTTCTAGTCAGTTTCGGATTCGGGGAGGGAGGTGCGCTATCGTCGCATCGGCTGCCAAATCGAGCTTTTCCTATGTCAATGAGCGAACAGAGCCGTTCTTCGCTCTGTTTCCGCATCGGTTCGATTATATTTGTGCTGCCCATCCCCAGCCTGGAGAAACCCCTCAATGGAGAACGGAGACTCGTCATCCTCTCACCGATCGCCTGCTGCATCAAGGTAGCTCTCTTTTTGGGGTTCGTTTTGGTAGTTCTACACAGTATTGCCTGTTAGATATTGATCGGTATAGCTGCTATCATCCCCAGCAAGATCCATTGGCGATCGCTCGGATTCTAGCTGCATTAGAGCCACTGGGTCTAGTCAGTCCTGTGACCTGCACTTCTAGCTACAGCAGTGGGCTGCATCTATACTTTCCCTTTCCAGAAGCTCAAAGCTGTTGGGAGTTGGCGATCGCTTTAGCTTCCCTTTTAGAGAATGCAGGTTTTAAGCTGAATCCGGGTCAGCTTGAAGTGTTTCCCAACCCCAAACCTTACAGCGTTGAGGGAGCGCCTAGCTTATTCAACGCTCATCGGTTGCCGCTCCAGTCTGGTTCCTATCTAGTAAACGAAGATTTTCAGCCTGTTTGGAGCGATCGACAGCGGTTTGTTAGCCAGTGGCACTGGGCGCAGCAGCATAATCAGCTAGATGTCTGTCTACTTAAACGGACTATTAAGCAGGCAAAGCGTCGGCTTTTTCGTATTTCGGGTAAAGCCGATAAGTTTATTAATGATTTAAATGCTGAGATCGAACTTGGCTGGACAGGTGCTGGACAAACCAATCATTTACTGGGGCGCATCACCATGCGCGCTTATATTTTTCAGCATGTGTTGGAAGGCGGTGAGCCACTACGGGGGGCTGAATTAGTTGAGCAAATTGTTAAAGTTGCTCGATCGCTTCCAGGGTATCAAGAGTGGTGTCGGCATCAGCATGAGATTGAACAGCGGGCGGAAGAATGGGCACGCTGTATTGAGAATAGCCATTATTTTCACTATGGCGATCAAAGTGGAAAATATAAGATTAAGACTGAAGAATCAGCTGTAGATCCAGCGATCGATCAACTTCCAACCTGGAATCAACAGCAGCGAGAAGCGACGCGGGAACGAATTCGGCAGGCGATTGCAGATCTGCTAGATCAAGAAAAATTACCGGCGGGTGCAACTGCCCGATTCCAACTGCTCACACGCATCTATGGAATTGGTGGTGGGTCGCTTTATCGGCATCGTGATCTTTGGCATCCTAACTTTTTAGAATTTCCCCCAAACCCCCCTGCTTTGTTAAAGGCTGTCTCGTGCAACTGTGCTGAAGCAGTGCACGAGAACAATCCTACAAGCTTATTATCTCAGGCAGGGGGTGATAATGCGCCAGTGCTGGATTCCAGCGATCGGTTGACCTTGAATGCTGGCTCTGAGGGGGGTAATTCCCAATCCAGCCAAACGGCTTCTCCTCTTGCTTCGTCTGCTCACTCAGTCCGGCTAGCGCTATTTGATCTGACAGCTTCTTTGCAAGCTAGGCGTGAGGCAGCCAGACTTGCCAGGGCTGAAGCAGAGCAAATTCGTCATCAAGCTTACCAGGTGGAGTATATTGCCCGGATGCGGCAGTACCTGGAGTCAGGCGATCCAATTCTGGTAGCAGAGGCGCTTGCTTGGGCAAAAATCCACCCGACCGGACTGAACCTGGAGGCAGAACTGCCGAGTGTTCTACCCGATGGGTGATAATCAGTGCTGCACTGTGTTCACCGCTAGGAAGGGTACTAGCCAGGTTTGGGCTAGCTAATTTTCTTCACTTCCACATCAAAAATCAGGGTGGCGTTGGGCGGAATTGCTCCTTCTACTCCATTTGCGCCATACGCCAGCGCTGCTGGAATAATCAGCTGGCGGCGTCCTCCTACCTGCATGGTGCTAATCCCCTCATCCCAGCCCTGGATGACTCGTCCTCTGCCAATGGGGAAGGAAAAGGATTGGTTACGATCGCGCGAGCTGTCGAACTTTGTACCATCAAGCAGAATTCCGGTGTAATCGACCTCAACGGTTTGCCCCAGAGTTGGAGTAGCTCCAGTCCCGGTTTTGATGTCGATGTACTGCAAACCAGAGGCAGTTCGGGTGACCTGGTCAGGTGTGAATGAGTAGTTCAGCGTATAGGATGTCTCTTGTCCGGGGGTGGCTGTAACCCGCAGGTAGTAAGTAGATCCAGCAATGCTGGTCAAGCTCTGATTAAGCTGCTCGTTGGCAGTGCCAGCGTTGTTGGAACGAACGATCAGTGTTTGATTGCTGTCATAGAGTTCAAGGTTTGCATTGTTGCTTAAACCTGTTAACTCCACCTTGAGCTGACCCGCAACCAACGCTCCAAATTTGAGGAAATCATTTGGGTCACTATTGCCCACAAAGTCTTTAAGGCTGCCAGTTGCCGATCGAAGCTGCGTTGCGGCTGCAAATGTGTTGCCAAATTGATCGGTTGTGCCATCGTTGGAGTTAGGCACAGAAGCAGTCGGTTTTGCCGATAGCGTCAAGGCATAGCGAGTTCCGGGGCTCCGTCGCTGGAGTTTGACTTGGACGTAGAACGTTCCGGCTTCTAGTGGAATGTTGGTTAACTTCTCGGATCGGTTGCCCCGTAGTGCTGAAGTTTGAATTACCCGACCCTTGGCGTTGAGCAGAGTAATGTCGGCATTTGCTCTTTTGGCAATGCTGTCAAGCGTTAGGTTAAAGCTGCTTTTGACCCGGTTATTGAATTTCCAGAGGTCAATGGAGTCAGAGGTGTTGAGGCTGTCTCTGGTGGTGCGGTTCGTTTCACCTAGCTGAAACAGTTTGGCAGTTTGTAGAGTTTTTCCGGGTTCTTTCGCCATGGCGATTGCTGATATCTAACGGTGTGACTAATCTAACAGTGCGATTTTAGTGTACAGGCGATAGGTCATTGTCTAAAGTAGAGACTCGTCTGAAACGTTACGCAAGTGAGGTAGGCTTAAGTAAGTAGGGGCTGAAAAAGGCAATGCGCTCATCGACTCCTCTGTGGCTTTGGAAACTGGATGCTGAGCATCGCTTGCTGATCGCTTTGGGCGTGGCGATCGGTACCTTTGTCAATTTGCCCAAAAACCTGGAGTTTGGCACTCGTGCTGTGATTACGTGGGATGCCAGCGTTGGCACCTTGCTGCTGCTGATCTGGAGCGTAATTTTGACGGCGCATCCCCGCCAAATTCGCCACCGTGCTCAGACCGATGATACAAACCGGCTGGTGGTGACGGTTTTAATTGTCAGCGCTGCGTCTGCCAGTTTGTTTGCCATCCTGCTTTTGCTGAGAATTAGTAAGCAGCTGCCGCCTGCCGAAGAAGCGCTTGCAGTGGGTTTGTCAGTAGTTGCTGTAGTCTGCGCCTGGCTGATTGTTCATACCACCTTTTGCGTCAGATATGCCCACCACTACTACAGCAATTTGGGGCAGGCGGATTTAATTCAGCCGGATTCAACTCAGGCGGAAGAGGCAGCGTTGGCAGGCGGATTAGAATTTCCTAATTTGCGAGAGCCAGATTATCTAGACTTTGCCTATTTTGCATTCACGATCGGCGTAGCGGCACAAGTTTCGGATGTTCAGGTGACTTCACGTTTGATGCGCAGGATGGTGTTGCTCCATAGCGTATTAGCGTTTTTGTTTAATACGGTACTGGTTGCTCTCAGTATTAATATTGTGTCGCAGTTATTTTAGGCGATCGCTGCTTTACGTTTTGGTGTGTGCTAAGAAGGCTCCTGCCCGCTCTCGCCGCACTATGGCTCGTTCACTTCTGAACCAAACACATCCACCTCGCCCGCATGGATTTTATGTCCTTCTTTGAGCAATTCTTCTGCCCTTTGAGGATCGTTATAAATCAGGTCAAGAATTTCCCACTTATTCATGCCAACTTTGTGCGCGTAGAACTCGCACTGTGACAAGATGCGATCGTGGCTTTGCCTCAGATACATTGCCACGACCGCACTGGCCTGGCTGGACACCTTCCGCCCCAGAAAGAAAGCTAAGGCGGTCAGAAGCTTCATTTCATATTCTGGCGGTGTATTGATCTGCATTTGCTGTCGATCGGCATCGGGCATACGGTCTCAATCCTGGGATGAACTGCCTGCAAGCTGATTTTACCGTGCAGCCCAAGCTCTTAATGTCGAAGAAGCACTCTCATGCGCTTCTTCTATTTCTGATTGTGAGGCAACCAAACTACCCTAAACTCTAATTCAATTATTAAATCTTTGCAAAAAGCTTTCTTTATACCTCTTTAGATAGACTTGAGGAGATCGCAGACTCATTACTCTACAAATAGTCTAATAGGCTTGCCGCAATGGCTGAGATCAATCACATTTTTGGGCGAATTTCCCGTTACTCAATTGGGAAATTCAGAAGATTTCAAGTCTTCATTAATTCACGGTTTCTGGCAACCCGTTGGTGCACTGGCTTCTAAGCTGGTCGCTTTTCAGTAGAAATTGATGTTCTAGCGCCACAAAAGTGCAATGTGAACATTAGTTGGGTTGCTCGTAGCGCTGCTGACTGCCAATCTTTGCTTGGCTGGTGCAGCGCGTTGTGCTGGGTTTTGAGACCCGCTAAATTTTGAAACCATCTATGAGGACAATTGAAGATGAGTACCGTTCAGGCACAGTTTGCAGCAACTGAGGCTGCATTTCATGTGGAAGGCTATGAGAAGATCGAGTTTAGCCTCGTTCTTGTTGAGGGTGCGTTTGCCCTGAAGAATCCGGAATTGGCTGAGCATTACAGGAGCCTTGGGCGATGTCTTGCGGTGGTTGATCACAATATCAATCGGCTGTATGGCAAGCAGATTGCTGCATATTTTGAGTACTACGACATCAATCTCACCCTGTTTCCAGTCACCATTACCGAGCAAACTAAAACGATCGAGACGTTCTCAACGGTTGCAGATGTCTTCTCCAACTTCGGTTTGTTGCGGAAGGAGCCTGTTCTAATTGTGGGCGGCGGTTTACTCACAGATGTAGTGGGCTTTGCCTGTGCTGCCTATCGCCGTAGCACAAACTACATTCGCGTCCCAACGACGTTGATTGGACTAATTGATGCAGGTGTGGCGATCAAAGTGGCAGTGAACCATGGCAAGCTAAAAAATCGTTTAGGGGCTTACCACGCACCTAAGCAGGTCATTCTAGATTTTTCCTTTCTGCAGACTCTGCCGATTGATCAAATTAGAAATGGCATGGCAGAACTAGTTAAGATCGCTGTAGTTGCTAATCAGCAGGTATTTGAGCTGCTGGAGCACTATGGTGAAGATCTACTCCAGACCCATTTTGGATATTTGGAAGGGACAGCTCATTTGCAATCGATCGCTCACCAGGTAAATTACGAGTCGATCAAGACAATGCTGGAGCTAGAAACTCCGAATTTACATGAGCTAGACCTCGATCGAGTGATTGCTTACGGGCATACCTGGAGTCCAACGCTGGAGCTAACGCCTGCTGTACCCCTGCTGCATGGGCATGCTGTAAATATCGACATGGCGCTTTCTGCTACGATTGCTGCTCGTCGTGGCTATATTTCGGTGGGCGATCGCGATCGGATTTTGGGCTTGATGAGCCGATTGGGGCTTTCGCTGGATCACCCCCTGCTGACAGACGATCTGCTTTGGAAAGCCACTCAGTCGATTACTTTGACGCGAGATGGCTTACAGAGAGCGGCAATGCCCAGACCGATCGGTGAGTGCTACTTCGTCAACGACCTGACACAGGCAGAACTAGCAGCGGCTTTGTCAGAACATAAACAGGTTTGTGCAACCTATCCTCGTGCAGGTGCCGGAGTTGATGCATACGTTGAGGATCAGCAGGCGTTGGTAGGTAATGGAATTCATGGTTAATACGATCAATCTGCAGAATGAATCGGCAACGGAATCTGCTCGTCCAGTAACACCGCTGGGTATCCTGACAGAACATTTACAGGCAGCCGCTACCCTGCTAGCGCCAGAATTGAAGTTGGAATCTAGACTGGCAGAAGCAGATGCCCACGTTCAGCAAGCCCTTAAGCTAGCGGCGGGGTTAGATCCCTATGTCGAACGCTCTACTACGGCGGAGTCTGCGGCGTTGCGATCGATTTCTGAAAAGACGCGCCAAGAAGCCTGGAAGCGCAAGTTTTCAGAAGGTTCTACAGTGCGGCAGCTAGAACAAGAGATGCTGTCTGGACATGTAGAAGGACAAACCCTGAAGATGTTTGTGTATATGAGCCGCGCTCAGCGAGTGCTAGACATTGGCATGTTCACAGGATACTCTGCCCTAGCAATGGCAGAGGCATTACCGGAGAACGGTCGGTTGATTGCCTGTGAAGTTGATGCTTATGTCGCTAGCTTTGCCGAGGCTTTATTTCAGGAGTCGCCACATGGCAGCAAGATCGAAATCAAACTCAATCCTGCTTTGGTGACGCTGAACCAGCTAGCAGCGGCTGAGGACTGCTTTGATCTGGTTTTTATTGATGCCGACAAGCGGGAATATGTGCAATATTTCCAGCTGCTGCTCGATGCAAATCTACTGGCTCCTAATGGCTTCATTTGCGTTGATAATACGCTGCTTCAAGGACAGCCCTATCTACCTGCAGCAGAACGCTCGGAGAACGGAGAAGCAATCGCTCAATTCAATCAGGTCGTGGCAGACGATCCGCGTGTAGAGCAGGTGTTGCTGCCGATCCGGGATGGCTTGACGATTATCCGGCGCGTTTGATTGATTCGTTTGTTAATTCAACTTTTTATTTAAAGAGGATGCTATCCATTCCTTTAGATAAAAAGTTGTTACTGCTATCCTATGCCTATGCATCAACACTTTATTCAGCTGGTTAGTTCAATGTTAAAAAGCTTGGGTACCCTTGTGTTGTTGCTCATTGCTTTTCCATTCAATAGCGTAATCGTTCTGATTTCTCTAGCTTGGAACTCAATCAGTCATCTTCTTCAAAGGTCATCTGTCTCTTCTGATGCCTCAAAAACAATAATGCTATCCGGCGGCAAGATGACCAAAGCCCTGCAGCTCGCGCGATCGTTTCATGCTGCCGGTCATCGCGTGATTTTAGTGGAAACGGACAAGTATTGGCTGACAGGACATCGCTTTTCCAAGGCAGTCGATCGCTTTTATACGGTTCCGGCTCCCCAATCTGACCCAGAAGCCTATGCCCAAGCGCTTTTGGGAATTGCCAAACAAGAAAAAGTGGATGTGTATGTGCCCGTTTGTAGTCCTGCTTCTAGCTACTACGATTCGCTGGCAAAACCGCTGCTGTCGGGCTGCTGTGAGGTGTTCCATTTTGATGTAGCAGTGACTCAAATGCTGGATGATAAGTTTGCTTTTGCAGAGCAGGCGCGCGCGATCGGTTTATCTGTTCCCAAGTCCTTTAAAATCACTGATCCAGAACAGGTTCTATCCTTCGACTTTTCTCAAGAAACGCGCCCTTACATTCTCAAAAGTATTTCCTATGATTCAGTTCGTCGTCTCGATCTAACCAAACTTCCTTGCAGCACTCCAGAAGCCACTGCTGCTTTTGTCAGGAGTCTACCAATCAGTCCAGAAAAACCCTGGATTATGCAGGAGTTTATTGCTGGGCAGGAATACTGTACCCACAGTACCTTGCGGAACGGTGAACTGCGGCTGCACTGCTGCTGCAAGTCTTCTGCCTTTCAGGTCAACTACGAGAACGAGGATAATCCAGAGATTTTGCGGTGGATTAAGCAATTTGCTCAAGCCTTACAGCTCACTGGACAAGCCTCGTTCGACTTTATCCAAACTGAGGAAGGAACGGTGTACGCGATCGAGTGCAATCCCCGCACTCACTCTGCCATCACGATGTTTTACAACCATCCAGGTGTGGCAGCGGCTTATCTGGATCAAGCGCCTTTAGCAGAGCCACTACAGCCTTTGCCAAGCAGCAAGCCAACCTACTGGCTTTACCACGAGCTTTGGCGGCTGACGCAGGTGCGATCGTGGCAGCAGCTACAGGTGCGGCTCAACATCTTGCGGCGCGGCACAGACGCTATTTTTCAGGTTGACGATCCGCTGCCTTTTCTAACGGTGCATCACTGGCAAATTCCACTGCTGCTGCTCAACAATTTGCGTCGTTTGGGCGGCTGGATCAGGATTGATTTTAATATCGGCAAGTTGGTTGAACTGGGCGGTGATTAACTGTTTCCAGCGAGTGTTTCCCCTGAATGATTATCGGCTATTCACAGTTTCCAGTGAGTGTTTCCCTGAATGATTATCGGCTATTCACAAGTTAAAGAGGCTCCCTATGACAGTGACTCTTCCCTCCAAGCCTTCCACAATGGAAGCAAAAAAGAAACTTTTCGATATGATTTTGGCGTTTGTCAAAAGTCAGTGCATTTACACGGCAACGCGACTGGGTGTATTTGATCTGCTTCAAGACGAAGGCGAACAAACGTTGGAGTGGATTGCTCAAAGAACCGCAACTGACCCAGAAAGGCTTTACTTTGTGCTACGCGCCCTCGCCCACGTTGAGGTGTTGCAGGAAAAACCGGGGCGGGTGTTTGCCCCAACCGAGCTTTCTGACCTGCTGGCAACGGGTAAAAGCCCTTCGATCGGACATCTAGCAATGCATCTGCTAGAGCCTGCCCAATGGGACGCTTGGAAAACACTGGAAGAAGCGCTACATACTGGAGAAGTGCCGTTTGAACGGGCAAATGGCACAGGGGTTTATGAGTTTTGTCAGGACAATGCTTGGAGCGGCGATACCTTTATCAAGGCAATGAGTTTTCTGACGACGCATACGGTTGATCCCGTGCTGGATGTGTGTGATTTCAGCCGTTTCGCAACGGTAATGGATGTTGGGGGCGGGCAGGGAGGCTTGATCGCCCGCATTGTCAAGCGATTTGGCTGTCAAGGAATGCTGTTTGAGGTACCTTATGTGGCAGCGACCGCTCCGGCTTATTTAGCGCAGCAAGGCGTTGATCCAGAGGCGATCGACATCATCACCGGTGATGTGTTTGAAGAAATTCCGACGGGTGCAGATGCGATCGTCATGAAGTACTTTCTTTCTGCCTGGAACGACGAAGATGCAGCAAAAATCCTGCACAACTGCAAAAAGGCACTGCCCCCGCACGGCAGAATTATCCTGCTGCAGGCCTTCGTTCCTGACTTGGATGAACCCAAAACAGCGCCCGATGGGATTATGCCAGGAATCTTTGCGGTGCAAATCAATGTTGCTGTGCCGGGCGGCGGCTGGCGCACCCGCAAACATTTTCAAACGCTGTTTGAGCAGTGTGGCTTTAAGCTTGAGGGAGCGGTGGATAGCACTACCAATCTTTCGGCAATGGAGTTTAGCATCGCTTCTTGATCGGGAATGGTTTTATACCAACTGAAAACTTGATTGCGACAGGAAAAATTTCTGCAAGGGCGAACGGCAGTTTGCCCCTACCTGTTGTCGCACTTCAAAAGCAACGGTTGGGCGTACCGCCCAATCGTTAAGAAGATGCTTGAAAAGATTCTTGCAACCGTGAGGGGATTTGATCCTCCTCAGTTCCCTTGAAAAGGGAAATTTTGAGTGTTCAGTTTCTCTCTTTAAAGGGGCTAGGGGGATCAGCACCTCCAAGGTTTAAAAAGGAACTTTTCAGACGATCTACTGGATAAATTCCTTACATTCTCTTCATTCACTGCTGTTTATGAAATTGACTCCGCTCCAGCGCAGAATTATTGCTGCTCTTGAACCCCTGCCTGCTGGATTTCACGAAGATGCTAAAGTGGGATGGCTTGATCGCAGCAAGCTGAAATTTAGCGAACTAATGACAGCCATGCTGCGGCGATCGCACCGCAACCAACCGATGATTTGGGATCCTTGGATTCTCAAAGACGATGAGGTGTATCGGATGTTTTATCTGAAGGGGGTTGAAGGTTTAACTCCCTGGTGGACGATTAGCAACATCTGTGGAGCAGTCTCTACTGATCTAGAAAACTGGCAGGATTTGGGTATTCTGCTAGAGCCGAATCAAGCAAACGATTGGGAATCGGGTAGGGTCTGTGCGGGCTGTACCTACAAGGAAAACGGCATCTACTACCTATTCTATTCAGCAGGCGGCAAAGAAATGCCGCATCTCCGCAACGAGGCGATCGGCTTAGCTACATCTACTGATGGTGTCCACTTCGAGCGTGTCTCCGATCGACCTTTGCTAGTACCTGAAGCAGACAGCTTATGGTATCGTCGCTCCAATTGGACGAATCACTTTCACTGGCGCGATCCTTATCTTTTTAAGGACGAGAAAACGGGTAAATATTATCTGTTCATTTGCGCTTCTGAAAATGTGCCGGGTAACTTTCAAGGATGCGTTGGGCTTGCTGTTGCCGATAAAATTTCAGGACCTTACGAAATTCTGCCCCCAGCAATTGCCGCTCCACCGGAAGCGATCGAGATGTGGGGCTTTTATCACCTAGAGCGTCCCCAAGTTATTTACCGGGATGGGAAGTATCACCTGTTCTTTTCATGTTTCAAGATGTTCTCAAATCAGCGATGGCTGCAGAGCATCAAACACCGCCGTATCACAAATTCCTCTTTGTACTGGTACGTTTCTGAGCAAATTGCCGGGCCTTATCAGCCGATCGATCCAGATAATTTTGTGGTGGAAGGTAGCGAAAAGACGGGCTTGTATGGCACCAATTTTCTGCAAATCTCTACTGAGCCTGAAGCGTTTATTGCTTATGGCTGGTACCACCGATTGCACACCCTAGAAGTCGCCAAATCTCTACGATTTCAGGATTTTCTGAAAATCGCACCGTTCTAATTTGCTGGCTAGCGAGTTTAGTAGCTATTTGGCGATCGGCAGGCAAACGGTGAAGCAAGTTCTTCCAGGGCGCGACTCAAGCGAAATCGTGCCATGGTGCCGATTTTCGACAATTCGCCACACCATTTCTAGCCCCAACCCAGATCCCTTGCCGACTGGCTTAGTCGTGAAAAATGGCTCAAAAATCCGCGATCGAATCTCTTCAGGAATCCCTGCGCCAGAATCAACAATTTTAACTTCAATCCGATCTCCGTGATTAGAAGTGATTATTTCTAGCGTTCCTGATTCGTTCATGGCATCGATCGCATTGTCGATCAAATTTGTCCACACTTGGTTGAGTTCGCTGCCAAACGCCCAGATTTTTGGCAGCGTTCGGTCATACGATCGACGGATTTCAATACCGTGCTTGATCTTGTACGAGAATAGCCGCAGTGTGTCTTCCAGCCCTTCATGCACATCCACGATCTGCCGCGCCCCTTGATCGAGATGCGAATAGGATTTCATGGAGTGAACTAAATTAGCGATGCGTTCTGCACCGTGCAGTCCGCTGGTAATCATCGACATGACCTCAAACGATAAAGCTAACCAGCGTACGCCCAAATCGCGCAGCTCGGTGGAGTCTGTTTTCCAACGTTCTGTTAGCTGCTCTAGCGTTTCTATTGTGATTCCCGCTTCTGCTAGGGGTTCAGCAAGTTTCCAGGCGCTATCCACCCCATAGTCCTCTAGCCAGTCGAGTAATTCTTCTTCGCGATCGCTCAAGGTAATGGGATCAACACGTTTTTTACTGATTGCATCATAGCCATCATCTCGCGCTTTCAGCCATTGTTGTGTATGTGCTTCTTCTACCTGCACTTTGCCATACACTAAATTCATCCGCTGCAGCTCCAGCAAGGCAGGCGTGACTTCCTTTAAAGCTCGTACCAGAGCCGCCGCTGGGTTATTCAGCTCGTGGGCAAGCCCAGCCGCTAAGGTTCCTAGCGCTGCCATCTTCTCGCGATTGCGAAGAAAAGATTCTAAGCCGCGCGATCGACGTGCTACCGTTTGAAAGACAAGCCGCTCAAAGGTGCGGCACTCATGCAGCAAAGTTAAAAAATCATCTGGTGAAAGCTCATACAGCTCGCAAGGAGTCAGTGCTTGAATGGTTACAGGGGTGGGTTCTCCCGTCAGAACTGGAATTTCACCAAAAAATGCAGGGGCCTGATGCTGCCCAATTGGCATTTCAATCCCGTCAGTTTTGCGCGTCATCCCTGTTTGACCCACCAGCAAAATGAAAAACCCATGTGCCGGATCGCCTTCAGATACCAAAATCTGATCGGTCTCTAGCTCAATCAACTGAGCGCGATCGCACATCCATTGCAGCCGTTCTTCTGGTAGCGCCTGAAACAGCTCCAAACTCAGTAAATTCTCAACACAAAGCATAATGACCGATTGCCTCAAATAACGTGGAATAATTGTGCCTTATTATCTGATAGGTCTTGATTTTGGCAAGTACGGTGCTTTATTTATACCAAAGCAAAGCACTATATATTTACAGATTTATATATTTATGGATTTTATCGGTAAACTGAAATCTTAAAGCTTTGCAGAAGGGCAACAGGCATGGCTAAACCAGTGATTCTTACGTTAGACGACGATCCCGATGTTTTGCAAGCAGTGGCGCGAGATCTCCGTAAACAATATGGCGATCGTTTTCGGATCGTCCGCGCTGACTCTGGCGCTGCCGCATTAACAGCGTTGCAACAGCTCAAGCTCAGAAATGAAACCGTTGCCATCTTCCTGGTCGATCAGCGGATGCCTCAAATGAATGGCGTGGAGTTTTTGGAGCAGGCGATCGAGCAATTTCCTGATGCTAAGCGAGTGCTGCTTACCGCTTATGCCGATACGGAAGCCGCCATTCGCGCCATCAACAGCGCCAAACTCGACTATTACCTGCTCAAACCCTGGGATCCCCCAGAAGAGCGGCTGTATCCCGTTCTAGACGATCTGATTGATGATTGGCTGGCGTCTTTTCGTCCACCGTTTGAAGGCATCCGCGTGATTGGTAATCGCTGGTCACCGCAGTCGCACCAAGTCAAAGATTTTTTGGCGCGCAATCAAGTTCCTTACGAATGGTTAGATATTGAGCTATCCGAAGAAGCCCGGCAGCTCGTTGAATATGCTAACTGTCCTAGTCTACACCTGCCGCTGGTGCTGTTTGCCGATGGGGTGAGCTTGCTCCGGCCAACGCCAGCCCAAATTGCCGAGCGAATTGGGCTACAAACCCAAGCCGGGAACCCATTCTATGATTTGGTGATTGTGGGGGGTGGTCCGGCAGGGCTAGCGGCAGCGGTGTATGGTGCATCCGAAGGACTGCGGACGGTAATGGTTGAGCGGGAGGCACCGGGCGGACAGGCGGGGACAAGCTCTCGGATTGAGAACTATTTGGGGTTTCCCGTGGGGCTGAGCGGCAGTGATTTGGCCCGACGGGCAGTAACCCAAGCCAGACGTTTTGGGGTCGAGATCCTGACTCCGCAAGAAGCAAAGGGTATGCGGATTCAAGACCCCTATCGCATCATCACGTTAGCCGATGGCAGCGAAATTAGCTGTCATGCTCTCATCCTGGCGCTGGGTGTGTCATGGCGACGGCTCAACATTCCGGGAGCCGATCGCCTCACGGGAGCAGGAGTCTACTATGGTGCTGCCCAAACGGAGGCGATCGCTTGCCAGGACGAAGATGTCTACATTGTGGGCGGTGCGAATTCGGCGGGGCAAGCCGCTATGTATTTCTCGAAGTATGCTAGGCAGGTAACAATGCTGGTACGCGGCGAGTCACTCACTAAAAGCATGTCGCAGTATCTGATTGAACAAATTGAGTCAACGCCTAATATCTCTGTTGAATCATTCTCCAGCGTTGTTGAAGCGAAAGGGGAAACCAGTCTGGAAGCGCTGACGATCCACAATTCGGTGACTGGCGAAACCAGAACTGCCCCGGCAACCTCACTGTTTATTTTCATTGGCGCTGAACCGCGAACTGAGTGGCTGGATGGTACTATCGAACGCGATGCGCGGGGGTTTATTTTGACTGGGCCAGATTTGAAGAGCAATGCCGGGGGCGATTCTCGGCGGCTGAAAGGCTGGACGCTCGATCGCGATCCTTACCTGCTAGAGACGAATGTGCCGGGAGTGTTTGCCGTGGGCGATGTGCGTCACAATTCTGTGAAGCGGGTTGCGTCTGGAGTAGGGGAGGGTTCGATCTGCGTTCAGTTTGTGCATCAGTATCTGAGTAAGGTTCTTTAGGGTTCTGATATTAGTCTTCGTTGATATTAGTCTTGGTTATTGTCATTCCGTTTGAAAACTTTTGTGGGCACGTGAAGCGTGCCCACAAAAGTTGCTGTTCTATAACATTTGGCGCTTAAATAACTGATTTAAGCGCCAAACGCCAAATCTTTACGGGTGAGCAACAGATGCCAGCGCTTGCTTAAACGCTGCCGCAT
This sequence comes from Phormidium tenue FACHB-886, assembly GCF_014764505.1. GTDB lineage: Bacteria > Cyanobacteriota > Cyanobacteriia > Elainellales > Elainellaceae > FACHB-886. Next base: position 56,439 of record NZ_JACXWX010000018.1, on the reverse strand, counting down.
TTTTGAAATAGATAGTAGGATTATCTACCAGTGCCAGATCGACTAATTCGGCAATCGACTGGGGAATTGCGGCGTTGCGCTGGCGAATTGGAACTGGATCAGTTTGCAGCACCACCAGGTAAGGATCTTTACCCGTGAAGCTGCGCGGTGTGGTTCCCGTTAGCATATAGTACAGGCAAGCGGCAGTCGCCCACACATCGCTATCAGGCTGAGCGTATTTAAAGTCGATCGCCTGCTGTCGAGGCATGAAGGCGATTTGTTCGGCAGCAGCCCGACCGGAAAACCCACTGAATCCAGCCTGCCGCAACGCCGTAGCAATCCCATAGTCGCTAATTTTGGCAATTTTGCCGGTTTCACTCAGCACAATTGCGCTAGGGTTGAGTGCACCGTGGATCAAGCCTTGAAGCTGGGCAGTCTCACTATGGTGGGCGTAAGCGAGCGCATCGAGTGCCTGCAGGGTGATTGCGACCGCTTCGTTGCTGCTGAGCTTGCTTTGCTTCATCCGGGTTGTGACACTGCTGCCCTGCCAATAGTCTGAGACAAAGAAGAAGGTGCCATTGAAATATCCTACTTCATGTAGCCGCACCAAATGAGGATGCTGAAGCCGCTTGAGTGGAGATACCGTCTGGATGAAAGTATCGACCATCCCAGGCTGAACGCTCTTTTCAGGTTGAATTAACTTCAGCGTGACCAGCTCTTCTGTTTCAGCACGACGAGCCAGATAAGTTTCAGTATCGTCTTCAGAACTAAGCTGACGTATGGCTGTATACCCTGCGATCGCAGGCAGCAAGACCTTTTGCTCTGTGCCAGTTGAGAGAATTGGCGCAGCCATTGGGCGCTCCCCTATTGCAGTTTGATCTGAAATGAAGGTTTGATCCCTAGATTGCATTAGCAGGGCTTCCTGAGGCGCTTCGATCGCAATCCGAAACACGGTCTTACCCAGCTTAATCTCGTCTCCAGCCTGCAGATCGTAACCTGATAGGTTCATCTGCATGCCTTCTTCAGGGGTTTGGTTGCGGTTGCGCCGCCCAATAATTTGCCCGTTGAGATAAGTCCCATGGAGACTGCCCAAATCCCGAATGCGGACATCGGGTGGGTTAATATCCAGCAGACAATGATAGCGAGAAACTGTTTTGTGATTGTCGTCATTGGGCAGCGCCAAATGACAATCTTTGGCACGACCAATAATGCAAACGGTGCGATCGGTGAAGATAAATTCTTGGCCTTTGAGCGTTCCTTCTGTAACGGTCAAAATCACTTTTGCTTCTGGCTCAAGCTCAAACAAATCTGTGCCAAAAGCTGTTGCAAATTCTGTACCAAAAGCCGTTGCAAACGCATTGTTGTTTTGTGGAACAGACTGCGCTGCTACCCGCGTCCGGCTAATTAGCTGCTGCCGCACTCCCTCTGGACGCAACCAGCCATAGCCTGCCCGTTGGAGCGTTTGCAGCAGCCGCGACAAGTCGGCTTCTGACCAAGTCGGCGTGCCTTGAGGGGTTAGCGCTTGGGTGACGGCTTGCGAATCGGCTTCCCGGTCAGGCAAGGGGGCAAGGCTGGGCGTTTGAAGCGTCAGGAAGTTCTCGATGTAGGGGCTGGCCACCTCATCCCAATCGCTGGGATATCGATCGGCTAGCTCCCAATCCAGTAGCCACAGCTTGAGGGTGCGATCCTCGCTGCCAGACACGGCATAGCCTGCCTCTACGCTAAAAGCGACCGATCGCACCGGGGCAGTGTGCCCGGTCAGCGTTTGCAGGCACTCTCCGGCAGTGCTCCACAGCTTGAGTGTACAGTCGTCGCTGCCCGACAGGATATAACGTCCGTCTGGGCTAAAAGCGACCGATCGCACCGGGGCGGCGTGTCCGGTCAACGTTTGCAGGCACTCTCCGCTGGCGATCACCCACAGTTTCAGCGTTTGGTCATCGCTACCCGAGACGGCATAGCGCCCGTCTGGACTAATAGCGACTGAATTGACGCTAGCTCTGTGTCCTTCTAGCAATCGCAGCAATTCGCCCGTTGCCAGCGTCCAGAGAATGAGGGTTTGATCGACGCTACCCGACAGCAGAAGCTGCCCATCTGGGCTGACCGCCACAGAGGTAATTGCGTCGCGGTGTTGTTTCATCGTTCGCAGCGAACGGCCCGTTGCAACATCCCACAGCTTCAAGGTTTGGTCATTGCTGCCCGAGACGGCATAACGCCCTTTGGGATGAAAGGCGATCGCTCTAACCGCGCCTTGGTGCCCGCTCAGCGTTCGCATCGACTCGCCCGTATTGACATCCCACAAGGCAATCGTCTGGTCGGCACTTCCCGATAAGACTTGAGTTCCCTCCGGATGGAAGGCGATCGCTTCTACTGCGCCTTTATGAGCTTTCAAACTGAGGATGCAGCGCTCTGTGGCTAGATCCCAGCGTTTGAGCGATAAATCAACACTGCCCGATAAAATCGATCGTCCATCTGAACTAACGGCAACGGCAAGCACTGCCGCTGTGTGTCGCTCCAAGGTTGCCTGCTGCCAAATGCCCCGTAGCGCCGGACGGGGTAGATACGCGTACAAACTCATCCAAACCTGCACCGCTTCCATTCCCTGCTGATAGCCGGATTGCGATCGGGCAGTTCGCAGGTGCTGAGCAGCAGCGGCAGCTTCGCCACGCATTAGAGCTGCCTGTGCTTGGGCAACCTCCTGCTCATAACGGCGGTCGCCTAGTAAAACAACTGGTGCAGTGATCTGCGATAGCTGTAGCGGTGCGGGGTCGGGCACAGCACCTTGAATTGCCCAGAGCCTCAGACTGTTGCCATCTGTAGAGAGGGCATACCGACCGTCTGGGCTAACTGCGATCGCCTGGATGGAGGCTTCATGCGGTACAAAACTGTGCAGACAGCGCCCCGTGGACACCTCCCACATCCGCAGCCGTCCATCTTTTCCACCAGAAAAAACGTAGCGCGAGTCAGGGCTAAAAGCGATCGCCTGCACACCGGGGTCGTCGAACGTCTGCACCACCTGCCCTGTGGAAACGTCCCACAGCTTCATGGGTGTATCGCCTGCTAAAACAAACTGTCCGCTGGGCGCATAGGCAGCCGCAACCAGCAGGTGATGCCCTTGAAACGTCTGCACCACCTGCCCCAGCGAGATATCCCACAGCTTGATCGTCTGGTCTTCACTGGCAGAGAGCGCATAGCGTCCTGTATCGCCAAATGCTACCGCAAACACAGGTCTGTGATGTTCTCGCAGCGTCTGCAGGCACTTGCCAGTGATGGCATCCCAAAGTTTGACAGCCGCATCTTCGCCGCCAGACAGCAAGTAGCGACGATCGGCACTGAAGGCGACCGATCGCACCGTGCCCTTGTGCCCATTGCCGCTGCTAGTGGGCTGAGGGCTACCAAATAGCTGCCGCAGCCAGCCAAACCGCCGCTTAGCTTCTGCAGCATCGTCACCAAATGTAAATAAATGGGTACTAGCGGCAATGCTCCACAGCTTCAAGGTTTTGTCCTGGCTGCCCGAAAGGAGCTGACTTCCATCGGCGCTGATCGTCACTGCCGAGACTTGCCCCTGATGCCCCCGAAAGGTGTACATGCAGCGGCCTGTGGTGATGTCCCATAGCCGGATAGTTTGATCGTCACCCCCCGATACGGCAAATCGACCGCTAGGGTTAACGGTCAGCGACACCATGCGGTGCGAAATGCTGTGCTGAAAGGTGGTTACACGCTCGCTAAACTCCGGAAGCAACCGTCTTGAATCTGGTAGCTGCTGTTGTACTCGCTCCAGCAGCGCAGGTAGAGTTTCTGGATAAAGTCCTTTGGCTTGTATGCCTTGAAGAAGCCGGAGCGCAGTTTCATAGTCTCCTCGCTCTAGATGCACCAAGCTTAGTAGATAGTCTGTTTGCCCATCTAGCTGTTCAGCGCCGGGCTGGGGACGGTAAGCTTCTAGCTGGTTAAGCAAGTCTAGATCATTGCTGCCGCCTGCTCGCCATCGCAATAGCCCTCGGTTGTAAAGCGCATTCAGATGGTTCGGCTGCATTGCTAGCGCCTGCTCCCATAGCCGCAATGCTTCATCTGGCTGTCCTAAGTCCCAGAACGCCAGCGCTCGATTGTTCAAAGCATCGGCTGTAATGCCTGCTCGAAATGGCTGCTGACGCGGGTAGGGGCTGCCTGTCGCCGTTTGGTAAATGGTTCGTAGTTCTTCTGCCACCGCTTGAGCGCTGGCGGGTCGGTCGTCAGGATTAATTTGAAAGCACTGGCGCAGCAGATGGGCAAGCGCGGCGGGCATCCGGGGACGATCGCCCAAGTCGCCCAAGTCGCCCCCCAGACCATCTAGGCTGCGTCCTTCCAGAAAATCTTCTAGCGCCTGAGCCGCCATCATTCCAGATGTCCAGCTTCGTGCCCCTACAAACATTTCCAGTACCGTTAAGCCCCAGCCCCACAAATCAGTTTGGATGGTCAATCGGGCTTGTTCGGCTTGTTCGGGCGCTTGGTAGGCGGTAGGCGGTCCTGCTAAGCCAATTTGTGTAAGTTTGGCGGTGCCTTCGCCAGTAATGAGGACGGTGTCAGGAGTGAGGCTACGATGGATTGCACCCTGCTCATGAGCGCTCTGCAAGCCCCATGCGATTTGAGTTGCCAAGTCGAGGATACGGCGCAGCGAGGCAGGAATACCGCTGGCATAGAGCCGTCGGCTCTGAATGAGCTGCTGCAGTGTGCCGCTGCTGACATACTCTGTGAACACTAGCGGATTTTCGCCAAGGCGGCGGGCATAGTAGCAGCTTGCTAGATGGGGATGCTCCTCCAGGTTGATCCAGGCTGCCGCTGCCCGCTCAAAGGCTTCTTTGCCGCCGATCGCCGCTACACTACTAGGCTGGAGGCTATAGACCGCAAGGTCAAGGTTCCAGCCTAAGTGCCGCACCCGATATACCTCACCAAACTCTCCTTGTCCCAAACTCCCGATCACTCGGTACAGGTCAAGAATGGTATCTCCAGCTTGCCACTGTACGCTGCTCTGGTTTGACATGACGGTAAGATTTTTTACTCAAAAGCGGGCTGATATACACCTCTAGATTATGGCGCTACACGTCTAGATTGAGATCCTTTTTATAGAAAGCCTTGCGCAGCAAAGCTTTCTATAAAAAGACTTGTCCTGACATGCTGCGATAGCACTTTAAGACGTGCTTCCGTCTCTCAAACCAAATTTCCGGAAAGCTCTAAGGTTCCACCGTTACCGGTGTCCCTACTTGCACCAGTTCATATATTTTTCGGATGTCTTCATTTAGCATCCGGACACAACCATGCGAAACTGCCTGACCAACTGATTCTGGATTGGGAGTACCATGAAAGCCGATCGAATTGACTCCATCTGTCCAAAAAGCAATCCAGCGTTCTCCTAGAGGGTTGTCTGTACCGGGTGGCATTTGCTCGCCAGTTAAAGGGCTTGTCCAACCAGGATGCTCTAGCATCTGCGTTACCTTAAACTTGCCGGTTGGCGTTTCCCAGCCTGGTCTACCGATCGCCACTGGATAGCTAGATTTGACCTGTTCTCCTTCATAGAGATAGACTCGCCGCTCTCCCAGTTTTAGCACCAGCCGCATTATGGAGGCATCAGGCAGCGTTGGCTGGAGGGGCGGCAGTTCTGGTACAGCAGGCTGAAGGACGGTAGGTGGTACGGGGGAGGGTGAGCTGGTTGGCGTTTGGGCAACAGCAGGCAGCGCTGTTAGCAAGAGCGCAATGGCTCCAAGGGAAATGGGTAAAGAACGATGAAATGGCACGATTGCTTCTGAATTATAGGGGGGACGGCTTGGTTGGGCGGCTTGTGGTATGCAGGATACACACCACAAGCTCCTTCAAAACGCTATAGCAAAACCTTCTATGGCAAAACCTTACCAGAGGGCACGCGGGCTGGTGTCATTGGTAGGAGATGTGTTAGAGGAAGGAGAAGGAGTGGTAGTGGGTGAGGTTGTCCGAGGGAGGGGAGAAGGGGAAGGACTCGGACGAGTTAGACCCGGAGAAGTCGGCGAGGTTGGGGAAGTTGGCGAGAGAGGCGACGGAGAGGGGCTTGGACGAGTCAGCCCTGGAGAAGTCGGTGAGGTTGGGGAAGTTGGGGAAGTCGGCGAGGTTGGGGAAGTTGGCGAGAGAGGCGACGGAGAGGGGCTTGGACGAGTCAGCCCTGGAGAAGTCGGTGAAGTTGGTGAGGTTGGGGAAGTTGGCGAGAGAGGCGACGGAGAGGGGCTTGGACGAGTCAGCCCCGGAGAAGTTGGCGAGGTTGGGGAAGTGGGGGAAGTCGGAGAAGTTGTAGGAGACGGAGTTGTGGCAGGGAGTGGAGAAGGGGCTGTAGGCGAAGGATCTGGTGCATCTTGAGCTAGCGCCTTATGAACATAGCTTGCGCCCACTCCAGCAGTCAGCAGTAAGGCAGCCAAGGGCAACGAAATTTTGCGAAGGATAGTAGCCATGAAGCACTCCTTGATTGTTGTTTGATTGGTCTTAAGCTGTTCTCTAGAGCACTTCTGCACCCTAGAGGTAAGTTGTTCTACTTATCACCGATCGCACGACTTGAAAAACCTTCCTGCAGATAGAAGTCATGCAGCTACAGCTATTGGAAAGCTACAGCCGCTCAGCGATCGCACGTCAGCTCTCCATTGACCTGCTTGCCGTTTTGCCAAGTTCCACGCTCAGACCCGCCATCTTTGAAGAGAAAAATCCCTTCACCGTGACAGCGATTGTCCTTGAACTGCCCGACATAGCGATTGCCATCTCCTAAAAGCCAGATGCCCAAGCCGTCAAACTGATCGGCTTTAAATTGTCCGATGTAGCGTCTGCCGTTAGCGAAGCTGTAGGTGCCGCACCCGTTGCGCCTGCCATTCTGGAATTCACCGTCATAGCGATTGCCTGTGGAAAACACCACCGTAGCTCTGCCATTGGCAGGACGCCCGCCCTCTATGAGCCCGTAATAGCGAGTGCCATCTGGATACTCATAGCTGGCCTCGGTAGACGGCAAAGGGGAGGGGGGAGGTTCCCGACAGGGCAAAGCGGGTAGGGCAGAAGCGAGCACTGAAGCTGAAGGAGCAGATGTAGAGGGTGCAACAGACTGGAGCCGAGAATTGGCCGACTGAGTAGAAAATCCTACGGCTGCTGCTATTACTCCACCTAGCAGTAGCAGCCATGGTGTGAAGCGAACGTCTGTCCACAAGAACGAGGTGGAAGTTGAGTCAGCCGCTCTTTTGGGTGCTGCGATCCGAGTTGGGCTGGTTTGTCCGAAAGGGGGGGTGGGGAGGGGAGGTTGTTTGGCTGAGTGGGGTGGCTCTAGCGAAGGGTGAGGTGGCTCTAGCGAAGGGTGAGGTGGCTCGGTCTGCTGTTTAGCGGATTCAGCAGGCGGCTGGAGTGCCGATGCATCTGAATAGGCAGTCGCAAAAACTGACGGAGTAGGAGCCGAGGGAATAGCAACGATCGGCACGGCAGAGGGCGTAGCAGATGGTTCAGTAGCCGGTTCGGCAGAAGTTTCCTCTGAGCTAAAGCCCGACGAGCCAAAGTCAGCATGCATCAGGTTGGGTTGCCAGGGGGTTGTTGCGCCTGTAAGGTCAGCAACCTCTTCTGCTTCCGTAAAAGTTCGCTGTGCCAGCAGCGCCTCGATCGCCTCTAGTGGTTCCTCTACGGTTTGATAGCGCTCCCGAAAATCGTAGCGCACCATGCGGTCGAGAATTTCAGCAAAGGCAGGACTGACGGCAGGACTGGGGAGGCGATTTTCTGGGACGGCTGTGTCGGGTCGCGCTGCCATCTGGCTGGTGCGCCAAACCAGTTCGCCTGTGTGTGAATCCCGCTGGAGCTGATTAGGACGCACCCCGGTTAGCGCCTGAATTGCTACCATACCCACCGCATAGAGATCGCTATTAAAGCGGGGATTGCCGCTGATTTGCTCTGGGGGCATGTAGCCTTGAGTGCCGATCGAAATGGTTAGCGATTGCTCGGCTGCATCTTGCAGCGGCGAGCTGACCTGCTTCACAGCACCAAAATCAATCAGTACTAGCTTGTCATCGTGTCTGCGGCGGATGAGATTGGAAGGCTTAATATCTCGATGGATGACCTGCTGCTCGTGCACAAACACCAATACCTGCAGCAGATCGTGCAGCCGCCGCAGCACCTGCCCTTCCGTCCAGGTCGAGTCAATTTGCAGCAGTTTATCAAGCGGCTCTCCCTCCACGAACTCTTGTACCAAAAAGAATTCCTGGTTGTCCTCGAAGTGCGCCAGCAGCCGAGGAATTTGGTCATGGTTACCCAGCTGATAGAGCACAGCAGCCTCGGTATCGAACAGTCGCTTAGCCACGTGCCAGCGATCGGCGGTTTTGATCTGCGGCTTGAGCTGTTTGACCACGCAAAGCGGCTGCCCTGGCAGCTGGGTATCTTTAGCCAGAAATGTTTGGCTAAATCCACCTGCGCCAAGTTGCTGAACGACGCTGTAACGTCCGCTCAGCAAGCGTGGAAACAATTTTTGAAATCGCTTAATAGAGTTCAAGATTTCTAGTCTTTGCAGGAAGTCACAACCGATTAAAGCTCACAGCTTTATGCTTGATTGACGTTTGATTGCTTTGAAAAACCCTACACCGCTCTTACAAAGCCTGGTTTGCAAAAATGATCAGAGTTTACAATTGAAAACCGCTGTAAAAGACTGAGACGCACTCTATGGCAATAATTATCCCCAAAATTAAGTGCAATTGCTAACTGCACCTGGTAGTAGATTGAATTGCCGAGATGGGGAAATAGGTTAGCGGTTTGTTTGCCTGCCTCAATCGGGCTGTATGACCGCTGAGTCTGGCAGTTGGGTTGGGTTACTGCTTGTCACAGTACTAAGATTGCCCACTCCGTCCAAAACTTCATGCACCACTTTGATCAATTCTTTAGCGGTGTAAGGTTTTGCCAAAAAAGTCTGAATGCCGGAGTGAGCAGCATTACTAAGCTGGGGGCTGGCAAGCAGTCCGCTCGTCGCTACAATTTTAAGCTGTGGACTAATTTTTTGTAGCGTCCGGATGGTCGTGCCGCCATCCATCGCAGGCATGATCATATCTACAAGCGCCAGTGAGACCTCTGATTTGTGCTGCACATAAAGGGCGATCGCTTCGATGCCATCTGTCGCTGTTAGCACTCTGTAGCCATACGCTTCAAGGGAAGCCTGGCTAATTTCGCGGATTGCTGCTTCATCATCCACGACTAAAATTAACTCTCCCTGTCCGTTGGGAATTATGGTGTCCTGTGTTTCTGGGGTTTCTGCCACATTCATAGTGGGCAAAAAGATGGTGAACTGGGTTCCTTCTCCAACGGTGCTTGTGACTTCGACAAAACCACCGTGACTTTTGACAATCCCCAATACGGTGGAAAGCCCCAGCCCTGTGCCTTTGCCGACTTCTTTGGTCGTGAAGAAGGGTTCAAAAATTCTATCAATAATTTCCGGCGGAATGCCCATACCGGTATCTGCAACTGTGACCCTGATGTAGGAGCCAACCTTAGCATCTAAGTTCATGCGGGCATAGTTTTGATCGATCGAGAGATTTTGGGCAGTAATGCTTAATGTGCCACCGTTGGGCATAGCATCTCGCGCATTGACGCAGAGATTCATTAGCACCTGATGCAGGTGAGTAGCATTGCCAGACATTGCCCAAAGATCTTTGGAAATGTCGGTTTGAATTTCGATCGATTTGGGAAACGTTTCTCGGATAATGTGCTGGATCTCTCGAATCAGATGCCTGATTTGCAGAATGCTGTGCTTCCCCTCTACCCCGCGAGCAAACGACAGCACCTGAGTCACCAGCGCTGCCCCTCGTTTGGTGTTAGTTTCCACCATTTCTAGCATCTGGCGGCTGCGTTCATCGATCTCTGTTAGCTTCATCTGCAACAGTTGTGCAGTAATGAGGATAGGCGTCAGGATATTGTTGAGATCGTGAGCGATGCCGCTGGCAAGGGTGCCAATGCTCTCCATCCGTTGGGCACGGAAGAACTGCGCTTCTAGCTGTTTCTTCTCGGTGATGTCGCTGCTCACCATTAGCACTGATTTGGGCTGGTTGTGCTCATCGCGTACCAGCGTCCAGTGGCTTGCCACCACGATCGCCCTGCCCCCTTTTGTGACCTGCTCCAGCTCTCCGTACCACTCTCCCTGCTGGAGCAAGCGCTCGTGCGCCTCCTCAAACTCTGAAGAAGTTGCCTTAGACAGCAGCTCACTGGTACTCTGCCCGATCGCCGCCTCTGCCCGCCAGCCATAAAGCCGCTCAGCACCTTTGTTCCAATACAATATTTTGCTGTCTAGATCCCGCACCAAAATTGCATCAGTGGCAATATTCAACAGCGTGGCCTGCTCCCGAATTTGTTGCTCTGTGCGTTTGCGCTCGATCGAATAGCGAATTGAGCGCACCAGCAGATCGCTGCTCAGATGCCCTTTAACCAAATAATCCTGTGCGCCTTCTTGGACTGCCCGCACCGCTAGCGTTTCGTCGGTCAATCCTGTAATGACGACGATCGGCACATCTTTAACCAGAGAATATAGCCGCAGAAATGTTTCTAGCTCTTGGCTGTCTGGCAGAGACAAATCTAGCAAAATCACGTCAAAGGCTTGCTGATTCAGGCGCTCGACTCCCTGGCTAAGGCAATTGACTTGTTCCATCTGAAACTGAACAGAGGTGACCTCCCGAAGCAGCTCCTGCAGAAGACGCACATCGCCAGGATTATCTTCAATTAGCAGCACTCGAATTAGATTTTCTTGCATTGTTTTACTCCGGCGGCAGCCTCACGATCGTCAGCCAAAATTCTTCAATCGATTTGATCACGCGGATAAACTGATCCAGGTCGATCGGCTTGGTGATGTAGCAGTTGGCATGGAGATCGTAGACACGCATAATGTCCTCTTCTGCTTTTGAAGTTGTGAGGACAACCACAGGAATTCGTCGTAGATGCTCGTCTGCTTTGATGATCTCCAACACCTCCCGTCCGTCTCGCTTAGGCAAATTTAGATCCAGCAAAATTAGATCGGGCTGCAAAACCTGGCTATAGGGTGGTCGTTTAAAAAGAAAGTCGATCGCCTGTACTCCATCTTCTACCACGCTGAGATTGTTATGAACTTTGCCATCTTTTAGCACCTCTCGCGTCAACCGAATATCTCCGGGGCTGTCTTCTACCAACAAGATTTCTATAGACTGTCCCGCTCTAGAGGTCATAATCCAGTTCTCCTGTCTTGGGGAGGGTGAAGTAGAAGGTCGTCCCCTGTGGCGGGTCTGACTGTATCCAGATTTTCCCACCGTGCCGTTCTACAATCTTTTTACAGAGCGCCAAGCCAATGCCTGTACCGGGATATTCGGAGCGATTGTGTAGCCGCTGAAAGATCACAAAAATCCGCTCCGCATACTGTGGTTCGATGCCGATGCCATTATCTTGAACTGAAAACAGCCAGCTTTGGTCGTGCGTCTGGGCGGCGATCTGGATGATCGGCGGAGCTTCCCCCCGAAACTTAATCGCGTTGCTAATCAGATTTTGAAAGAGCTGCGTTAGCTGGCTGAGGTCTGCTGTTACCTCTGGTAGTGCATCATAGAGGACGGTGGCGCCGCTTTCTTCGATCGCTAGCGTGAGATTGGCGAGCGCTCGTTCAACTGCCAAGCGGCTATCGATATGCTCGAATGCTTTGCCGTGAGTGCCAACCCGTGAATAGAGTAGGAGATCCGTAATCAGTGTCTTCATCCGGATCGCGCCATCCACAGCAAAATTAATAAAATCGTCGGCATCGGCGTCTAGCTTGCCTTTGTAGCGCCGTTCTAAAAGCTGGAGATAGCTTGTTACCATCCGCAGCGGTTCTTGTAGATCGTGTGAGGCGATGTAGGCAAACTGCTGAAGCTCGGTGTTGGAGCGAGCCAGCTCCTGTCGCTGGCGAATTTCCTGCTCCAGCAGTTGGGCCTGCGTCAGGGCAATGCCAATCTGGTCGGCTAGCTGCTTCAGCAGTTCTGCCTCAGCATCCTGCCACTGCCGGGGCTGGCTGCACTGATGGGCGATCAGCAGCCCCCAAAGCTCCTCTTTTGCCATGATCGGCACGACCAGCTTAGCTTGCACCTTGAATTGTCGCAGATAGCCCACTAGGCAACTCGGGATCGCCTTATCCCCCTCTACATCCGTGAGCGTGCCGATTCGCCCTTTGGTATAAAGCCGTGCCGACTCTGGCGGAAAGACTTCTTGGGGAAAAGTTTGCCCTAGCACCGAGGGGAAACCGGGCAACACGTCCTCGGCAACGCCGCTACCCATGCCATTTGTCCACAACCGATACACCAAAACGCGATCGGCGTTCAAAATCTGGCGAACTTCGGTAACAGCAGTTTGCAGGATCTCCTGGAGCTGCAGCGATTGGCGAATCTTCAGCGTCACTTCTGCAAAAAGCTGAGTTCTCTGGTTTTGCAGCTGCAGCGCTTCTTGAGCCTGTTTACGATCGCTGATATCCGTCATACCACCCAACATGCGGATCGGTTTACCATCGGGTGCATGGATCACATAGCCCCGATCGGCAACATGGGCATAAGAGCCATCAGCGCGGCGATAGCGATACTCGCCTGACCAGTATTCTCCCTGGTCAATCACGCTGCGAATGGTAGCGCTCACCCACTCTCGATCGTCTGGGTGAATGTTGTCATACCACCAGCCAGCATCGTTACCAATGTTTTGCATAGAGTAGCCAAACAGGGTCTCAATGCCTTCGTTCCACCACACTTGATCAGTCAACAAATTCCAGTCCCAGACTGCATCGTTAGTGGTACGGGCGATCAGCTGAAAACGTTCTTCACTTTTCCGCAGGGCAGCTTCTGCCTGTTTCCGCAGCGTGATGTCATCGATCACCCAGAGCCGACCGGGCACAGAGCGGAGCTGGATCGGTGTGCTAGAGAGGCTTAGCACTTTGGTAGGCTGGCTAAAGCACCACTGCCAGTCGCGGATCTCGATCTGCGGCTGCGAAAAGAATTGAGCCGCTTGGGCAGCTAATTCTTGGGCATTGTCGGCGTTTTTGCGTAAAGCGGTCATAGCTTGGGCGATCGCCATCGGCTCGACTGCCCCACCTCTGGCTAATCCGTTTTCGGATAGTTCTCCTGAAGATAGCCCAAGCTGAACGGCTGCCGTTTGGTTGACCCATCCCAGTTCACCACTTTCATCCACAAACACAACGCCTTGCGGCACTGTTTCTAGCATCGCCACAAACCGAGCCTGTAGCTTCTCTAAACTTAGGGTGACATCCTGAAACCGCAGCAGATTGCTCAACCCACTGCCCAACGATTCCACAAACTGTTTTAGCGGTTCCGACCAATGGGTAGCTTGGCGCCAACCCAGCAGAATTGCCCCCTGCAGCCCTGTCTGCTGCAGCGGCAGGACGATGAGCGACTGAATGCCCTGCCCCAGCAGAACCGGAGCTGCATAGGGCGTTGCCGGATAGTTGTGGTAATACAGGCAGCGGTGTTGGTCGATTGCCTCTGCAAAAAGGGCAGGCGTAGTCAGCTTGCTGGGTAATGCTGATGTAGGCAGGCACAGCAAAGCTTCGGCTGTTACGCCGTCTAACTGCCGCAGCACGATCGCAATATCCGCGCGGGTATAAGCTTTCAGCGAGGTCAGGGCATGGGCGATCGCCTGTTCAGGGTCTTTTGCGGTTTGGTCTTGCGTCAGCGCAGCCAGCAGCTTATCCGATGCCCATTGCCACTCCTGAGTGAGCAATTGCTGCCGAATTGCCGGACTGACCAGTACCACAGCTCCCAGCGCAATAACGTGACGCAGCAAGCCCGAATCAACATCTGGCAGAAAAAACAAACTCAGCGCCCCAGCGCACATCGCCCCGCTGCCGATTGCCCGCAAGATGCCGTTAACCACTGTCTCAAAGCCTGTACGGGGCAGCAAAAGACAGACGGCGAAGACGATCGGGGGTAGCAAGAACGGCACTGCGGCTACCACGCTCAATCCCACTAGCCCAAAGCTCAACCCCAGCACTAGCGGCGCAAAAGTAGGTAGCTGCTCAGGCGAGTGCAGCGCTGGTGAAGGGTGCCAAGGGAAAGGGATTAAGCGGCGAAGCATTCTGTCAAGGTTTGAGTAACCACGTCTGGAGCGCTCAGGTGGGGCAAGTGTCCCTGAGAGTTGATTGCAATCAGCTTAGCTTGAGGAATGTTGTCTGCCAGGTATTGCCCAACAGGTGGGGGTACCGCAATATCGTTGTTAGACTGCAGAACAACCGTTGGAACAGCAAGCTTGGGCAACTCTGCCCGGTGGTCAGACTGAAAGATGACCCTTGCCACCGCTTGAGCAATATCAGGGCGAATTTCAGACAGCGTTTTAGCAAACTCGATCGCCAGCTCTGGACGATCGCTGTTGCCCATTGCCAGCGGCGCGAAACCGCTTGCCCAAGCATAATAATTAGACGACATCGCGGCGTAGAGCGCATCTAAATCAGCTTGCTCAAAGCCGCCCACATAATCAACTGCTGCATCGTTGAGGTAGCGCGGAGAAGCACTGATAAAGATTAGCTGCTTAAAGCGATTAGGGTCGATCAGCGCTGCCAGCAGACTAACCATACCGCTGACCGAGTGACCCACCAAAATGACATCGGAAAGCTTTAGCTCAGCGCATAGCTCCAGCAAATCTTCAGCGTAGCTATATAGGGAACTGTAGCGAAGCGGGCTATACGCCGACATATCTGACTTGCCCGCCCCCACATGATCAAACAGAACAATTCGATAAGAAGGCGCAAAAGCAGCAATTTGGTGTCGCCATGCTGTTTGATCTGAGCCAAACCCATGCGCAAAAACGAGAGTTTGACGGCCCTGCCCTAGCAAATGCACATTGTTACGTTTCACAACATTGCTTTGCATAGGCTAACATTTCTCCAAATAGCATCTTACTCAAGTCTAGTCTTTTGGCTGTGCCTGAAGTGCCAGAGCTAAACTAAGCTTAAACATCGCCGCTAACGATCCCGATCAAGTGAGGCAAAACAAGCTTGTGCTATGTGCCACACCCTGCGTGCCACATAGCATGAACGTCCCTCCATTTGAGCGCGAGGCGCTATAAACCGAGCCTGTATAGAATCGGCATTATGCAAGTAGCATTAATGCTATCGAAAACGCTATCGGATTATGCAGGCTTGTGGAGCGAGCTACATCCTTTCGGCAAAAGAATTCCTTCGTTGCGAATTTGAAGCGGTTAATAAGGATGGACGGACGCAGAGATAGAATAGCGGACCCACCAGCGGCAGAAGTGCGATCCACCAAAAGAGCTGCGATCGGCTAGTTAATCCGCGCCGTGCCATGTCATCGCTGAGCAGCGTGGGATAGGGAAAGAGCAAGCAAAACAGACCTACCGCCAGAGACATTGCATGAACAAATCGATTCGTCTGAAATTCTCGGATGTAGGCAGACCAATCCCCGAAGAATACAGCAAACCCAACCAGAATTACTGTACTCACTGCAAGAATGATGCCCGTCAATTGAGAATCTAAAATCTCCAGCCAGCCGTCCTTCTGTCCGGAAAACTGTTGATTTGGCTGACGCAGCGCCAAGTAAGGAATCAGCCCCAGTATGCCCGTTCCAACTGATGCCAGCATGAACGCCCAAGCGGGCAGTCGTTGCATTCTGCCGTCAGCAAAAACTAAACAGCTATAGATGAGTAACCAGATGCCGACCAAGCTGAACAACGAGATCAGAACAGGATTAATATACGGTAATCGCCCCGATAGAAGAACCTGAAACGGCTGGAAGGTGTCTGGCTGCACAGGTGGAGAAGCCGTAAACACGTAGAGAATAAATCCAATCCAAACGATCCATAGCCCTAGTGCTCGTCCCATCTTGGTCAACCCTTTCGATCACACGTTCAGTCATGCTTTACAGATTCTATTGTTCAGGCTCAATCAGCCTGCTAACACCTTCAAAAGATAGATTGCTAAGTCGATCGCCTTGCAACAAAAGGTTTTACAATCCTTTGGGCTGAAACAAAGCTATGTGCTGAAACAAAACTAGTTTTGAAAGTCGCACAGAGTGTAGCTTTCAAAACTAGTTTGTTCAGTTTATTCAAGAGGTTGCGGCATAATTCCGCCCGAAGTACAGAGCTAGATAGACAGAGCTAGGTAGCCCTCACCTTCGCTTAACTTTGAGGCTGTGTGGGAGCAACCGTGGCTTGGACATTTACTTCTTTAACGCCCTTGATCTCCTTTGCCAAAGGTTCAATTCGATCGAGCTGTTCTTGAGTTGGAACAGTGCCTGAGATCGTGACAACGCCATCTTTAGCATCTACTGCTAGCTGGCTAGCGGGCAGGTTTGCCTCTAGCTTGCCCCGCACTTCGCTGTTCAAGTCGCCATCTGCTCGCTCAGTATCATCTCCTGTCAAGTCATTACGTCCTTCGCGAGCGCGAATATCAGACTCAATTTGTCTCTCGCGCACTTCACTAGTACCATCACCCTCGTTAGTTTGGGCTGTGTCTACATCAGGTGACTGAACGGTCTCTCCAGCTGTGTCAGGTGCAGATGCAGTAGTCTTTGCAGTATTTGCACAAGCTGCAGCACTCACTAATAAAATGCTGCTGAGCAGAAAGGTTGCTATTTTTTTCATTGTCGAACTCCTTCTTAGGTTTTTCAGTGGTCTTGATACGGTAGATTCTGCTTACCGTTTCAAAATACGTTTCAGGTTAATAATGAATGCTAGCTTCGTTAGTAAAATCATTTCTTCTTTTTGTGAAAGCTAGACAATGCATGGCTTTCACAAAAAGAGAGTATTGCAGCGGCTTGAAAATTTTAGTGGGTTTCGCTGCGGCGATCGACAATTACCACCTGGGGATCAGAATTCACCACTTGACCCGTAGGATTAATGCGATCGCTTCCTGTCACACTGGTTTGAGTGGCGTTAGCGTGATCGCTTAAAACTTGACCATTTGTGGTTTCGTAGATTTGCCAGTCTTGGATATTACGTGCTCGCAGTACCGATTCGGCTTGCCGCACTTCTGCTTCAGTCCCGTGAATTGCGACAACATAGTTGCCCCGTGTTAACCGGTCGTGGTAAACCTGCGACCGCTGATTTGAGCCTAGCAGTGAGTCTAGGCGATCGCGTAGATCCACACCTGTAAACGCTTCTCGGCGGTCAAGCTGTTGGGCAACCAGCGAAACTTGACTCAGCGGAAAATTCGCCTGTCGTAAATCAGCAACTGCCAGTTCAGCATCCCGTCGGTTCGCAAAGACACCAAGTGCCTGTTTTGTGCGGTTCACGCTCACAGGGGTTGTGCTTACACTGGATGCGGCAGCGGCAGGCGCGTGGTAAACTCCGTATTCCTCAATGCCACCCCGATGGAGAATGGTTTCAGCATGGGCTATCTCCTGCTCCGTGCCATCCACAATCACAAGATAGCCACCCTGAGCAACTCGATCGTTATAAACCTTGGCGCGCTCCTCTGGAATACCCAGACCTACCAAAGCACCAACTAAACCCCCTGTAACCGCCCCAATTGCGCCCCCAGCCAAAGTTGTTGCCAGCGTGGTTGCGGTGGCTCCTGCTAGCATAATTGGACCAATTCCCGGAATAGCTAGCGTGCCCAGCCCGACCAGTAAACCAGCCAAACCTCCCAATGCACCACCCGTTAGGGCACCCGTGGCTGCACCCTCGTCAGCTTTGTTTCCACTACGATCGTGTACTTCTGCCCCGGCAATATTGTCATGGTTGTTTGCGTCTCGAGTGACGATCGACACTCGATCCATCGGAAATCCAGAGTCTCGTAGTTGATGAAGCGCTTGTTCTGCAGCACGGCGATTGGCAAAAACACCAACGGCACGGCGATTAGCAGTCGTATTAGAATGTGCAAAAGTCATGGTTTATCTCCCCAGTAAAGCAGATAGGACAAATGAAGTGATGTGAGAAGTCATGTAAGCAGCAGTTATGCGGCTGTGTGAGCCAGTCTGTGCCAGACAAACACCGCGATAATTGCCCCTAAAACAGCAATAATTACACCCGGAATGCTAAGCGTTGAAGCGGTTAAAGCTAGCTGTCCTGTTGTCAGCAATGTCGTTAGCGTACCGCCAACAAATGCACCCACAATGCCTAATATTAAGGTACTTAGCAGTCCACCGCCTCTAGCTGCAGGATCAATAGCTTTGGCAATTGCGCCAGCAAGCAATCCTAAAATGATCCATGCAAGAATGTTCATGATTCACAGCTTCTGTTTGAGTTGATGCTTAAACGCTAACAACTCAGATTGTGTAATACCTTCTGTCTACTGAGATATTCTGCGAAATAGTTTGCAAATGTATGCAAACCTATGCAGCTTCTTCTGTGCGAATTAACCCCAAACAGCCAAAACACGTTAAACGGCTAATCTGCCAGCTCTCTTGCTATATCAGCTAATTTGTCAATAATTTTCTGATTCTTTTCATTACGTGTTCCATAGAGCCGTGCTGAGAAAACAGTGATAATCTCCAAAATATCCTCGGCAATGTCATCCTCAAAGTCTTCTAGTGAGCTTGTATTGAGAATAACGACTTCTGTGCCGAAGTTCTCGCACAAAGCAAAAACCAGGTCAATGCCAAATCTCAGCAGCCGATCGCGATTAGTCATCACCAGCCGACCCACATCACCATCACAGATTCGCTGTATCAGCTTCCGAAAGCCGCTTTTCTGGTAATTCACGCCCGAGCCAATGTCTTGAATCACCTCGAATTCCCAGCCACGCCCAGCACAATAGGCTTGCAGGGTATTACTCTGATGTCTCAGTTCTTTCTTCTGGTTTTGGTGCGAAACTCTGGCATAGGCGATCGTGGCGCGATCGGTAGCGGTTTTATGAGGAACTAGCCCCCGCAGCTGTGCCAGATCATAGCGACGGTGCCCAGAAGGAGTCCGCTCAACCTGGATTTTCCCAGAGGCTTCCCAGCGGCGTAGCGTATCCCGAGAAACGCCTAATTCTGTTGCAGCTTGACCAATTCCAACTTTCATACGGTGCCGTTTGAAGCCAAGATCGTGATGGCGTGCCTAAGTTTGCCTAGTTTTGCCTCTTTTCCAAAGACATACTTCTCTGGATAGATAGCTAGCAGAACGACCGAGAATTGCACCTCCGGCAGAAGTTTACGCTGCAGTAGAGCTATCATTTCTTCTACAGGTTAGCGTTATATACCGCATATAGCTAAAAGAATATTTGAGAAGCCAAACATCCTCTAAGGAACCCGGACTCATTTAGCTGGTTGCAATGTAAACATCTAGCTAATTGCAATGTAAACATCATTTAATACTTCAGCTGGATTCTGAGTACGACCAGTGTCTTAAACTCATTTAACCCATTGCAATGTAAACATCTGCAATCAAAAGCAGTATAACTTCTTCTACCGTGATATCTGTTTTTTAGCCGCTGTCACTGGTGGTTCAAAACGCTAGGATTGGGTTGCTGGAAGGCGCAACGAAGCGCAATTGGATCGCAGCTATTATTCACTTTATTTTGAAGGAAATCTAAAAATGAATGAAGATGCAGCGTATACGGTGTTTTTTGCTTTTGGAATAGTTTGGATAGTGATAGGTGCTGTTGGCGTCATTGCTTTGCTCAAGGTAGACAATCAGCCTCTTCAGTTTGGCAAGTGGGGTATTCTTGTTGCGCTTCCGATTGTAATTGGGATTGTAGCTGCTTTGGTGATTGCAGCCGTAATGTCCCACTGATAAGGCTTGTATCTATCTACAGCGAGGTTATGAGAGCTAGCTGATAGAGAAAATCTTATAGTATTCCCAAAGATTCGTGGGTCAGCTCTCCACTGCCATAGTCCGGTCAATTAATTCGGTGAATTACCTACTCAGGGGGATGAGAAGCGATCGAAAACGATCGACAGTAGTGTTAGACGCAACACATGTTCTCATAATATTCCTTGACTAGAGGTAACACTGCTATGCCAGACCTCCAACAGCCTGCACGACAGGTTTCTGCCCATCCTGGATTTGAACGATTGGCGCGGCTGGGCTACGCCGCAAAAGGGATCGTTTATTTTGTGGTGGGTTTGCTTGCGGCTCAGGCGGCAATAGGGGCAGGTGGAAAAACAACTGATACGAGTGGTGCCCTACAGGAAATTGTGGTTCAGCCCTTTGGTAAATTTTTGCTGGGTCTGGTAGCAATCGGTATGGTGGGCTATGCTCTCTGGCGAGCAGTGCAAGCGATCCTTGATCCAGAGCATAGGGGCAAGCCAGATGCAAAACGCCTTGTCCAGCGTATCGGATATGCATTTAGCGCCATTGCCTATTCCGGATTAGCGGTAACAGCAGTCAAATTAATCCTTGGTTCAAACGCTTCCGGGGGAGACGCAACCCAAGACTGGACAGCACGAGTGCTAGCTCAACCCTTTGGGCAATGGCTGGTTGGCTTGGCAGGGGCGATCGTTTTAGGCGTGGGTATTTCCTTCCTTTACCAGGCGTATAAAGCAGAATTTCAGCGTGAGTTTATGCTAAGCCAAATGAGTAGGGCAGAGCAAAACTTGGCAAAGCGATCGGGTCAGTTTGGCATTGCGGCACGTGGTGTGGTGTTTGTCATTATTGGCATTTTCTTGATTCTAGCTGCCCTGCGATCTGATGCAAGTGAAGTCAGGGGGCTGGGAGGCGCACTGGCAGCGCTAGCTCAACAGCCTTATGGTCCTTGGCTTCTGGGAATTGTGGCACTGGGACTGATTTCCTACAGCCTCTACTCATTGGTACAAGCACGCTATCGGCAAATTATTCATTAGAGATTAGAAATCGTTGGGTGGTGCGGCTACCCCATTTTCAGTTCCAAAACCTCTATTTCTCAAATGCAGCTATGAAGGATTCAAACGCAACCAAATCTCCGTCTAATCCTGCTCAGTTATCCTCAAAGACGACTCAGTCAAAAGGGGGCTTATTGAATGCTGCCACCAATACGGGGCGATCGGTTGCTCAAACGGGAAAAGCGATCGTCAGTAAGGTGGGGCAGTTTGGCGGAGCACTGACTCAGCAGACAGTCCGCTGGCTGGAGCAAAGCACTCAAGGAGCCGGACATGCCGTTCAGTTTTTAGGCGATCTGCCCTTTGCCCGGAAATTTGCAGGTGCTCTGAAGCTGGATTGGCTGCTGGGTCTCAACGATCAGGTGGATTTGGACAAGGCAACTGCAGTGGTGAAGCAAATACAGGAAAAGTATCCTGATGAATCGCCTCAACAGATCGCCCATCGCATTATGGTACAAAAAGCACTGCAGGCAGGCGGAATAGGACTTGCCAGCAGCCTTTTACCCGGATTTGCGACGGCATTGCTGGCGGTTGATCTAGCCGCTACTACAGCACTGCAAACTGAAATGGTGTATCAGATTGCTGCTGCCTATAATTTAGACCTGCACGATCCAGCCCGCAGAGGCGAAGTGCTGGGGATCTTTGGTTTAGCGCTGGGCGGTAGGAATGCGGTGAAGGCAGGTCTCAGCTTTTTGCGAAATGTGCCAGTGGCTGGCGCAATGATTGGTGGGGGAACGAATGCAACCATGCTGTATTCTCTTGGCTATGCTGCCCGTCAGTTCTATGAAGCAAAGGCAAAAGCGCCAACTCCTCAGCCTACAGAAGATACTCTAAAATCGATTCAGCAGGAAAGCGAGAAATATTTGACGGTGGCAATGGCACAACAAGCCGTGGTGGATCAAATTGTAGTTCATATGATTTTGGCAAGCTATCCAGAAAAGAGCTGGGAAGATATTTTGCCAGAACTCCGAACGCTACAGATCGAAGAAGCTTCTCTAGCTGTAATTGCGGAGCATTTGAAGTCACCGCAGCCCCTTGGAGCACTCCTGCAGCAGCTCAACTGCGATTTTGCCGTTCCGCTGCTGGCGCAATGTCGTCGGATTGCTGAACAACGCGAAGAGATTTCAGCGGCAGAACAAGAAGTGCTAGATGCGATCTCCGAAAAGTGTAACGTGCAGGCAAGCCTGCCTGTTTCTTCAGCGGGCTAACTATAGCTAACAATACAAGCTGAGCCAGATTAAGCAGCTGTTATTATCACGATTAAGGCGTCGCTTTCAAGGGCGAGGCGCGACTAGATTTGGCGGACCTTTCAGATTCCGAGCGATCGTCCATCCCGGCGATCGGTAGGCTTAGCGTCAATGACGTTTGCGCGGGTGCGGCTGAAGCGAGCGCTAAATCGCCTCCGTAAGCGCGGGCAATTTCTCTGGCTAAACTGAGTCCAAGCCCAGTTCCTTCCACTTTGCGGGTGTGAGCCGGGTCGCCCCGATGAAAACGATCGAAGATACGGTGGCGATCGGCTGCGGGAATCTCTTTTGAGGTGTTAGTGAGCGTCACCAACACCATTTCATCCTGCTGATGGGCGTAAACTCGCAGCCAGCCGTGCGGCAGGTTGTACTTAATTGCATTGCTGAAGAGATTTTGTAGAACCTGGACGAGCAAGTCGCGATCGCCCCAGACGCGCAGGTTTTCGGCGATACTAGGATGTACTGTGAGTCCGGGTGCCAGCAGCTCCAGATCGTCAACCATTTCAGCCAGGATCGCCGGCAAATCGACTTCGGCTTTGTACAGGCTCATCTGTCCGGCATCCGCCAGCGAGAGCAGCAGCAATTTGCGGACAATTTCGCTCAGCCGATGCACCTCATCGAGCACATCGCCCAGCCGCTGCTGTATTTCTGATCCGGCTTCTGCCTGCTGCAAGGTGCGATCGAGTTCACCTGAAATAGCTGATTTGGCTGTTCCACAGATGCTAATTCTATTAGCGCTTCGTATAGCGCTTCACGCCCAAATGAAGGATGGGTTTTTGTGGTGAGTAGTGCTCTGCGCGGTATACCACAAAAAACTATGTCTCATGCAAGCTGTAGTAAGTTGATTGTTATGACCCTCAAAAACTACTTCAATCGCAGACAAATGCTGGCGCTCACCAGAGTCGCTGCAGCTGCCCTGCTCGTCGGCTGCCTGCCCAAACGAGCAAATTCCACCAGCACCAGTAGCACTCAGGCAGTGACTGCAGCTCTTCCGGGCTGTACGGTGCGTCCACAGCAGACAGAAGGGCCTTACTTCGTTGATGAAAAACTGAATCGCTCTGATATTCGCTCAAATCCTGCTGATGGCTCGGTGCGCGAAGGGGTTCCGCTCCAGCTGACGCTGCGAGTTTCGCAGGTGAGTGGCGATCGCTGTCAGCCTCTTGCCGGGGCGATCGTCGATATCTGGCACTGTGATGCTGCGGGCGTTTATTCTGATGTGAACGATCGCAGCTTTAGCACCGTTGGACAGAAATTTCTGCGCGGCTATCAGGTGACAGATACAGCAGGAGCCGTTCAGTTCCTTACGGTTTATCCTGGCTGGTATCCTGGTCGAGCAGTTCACATTCACTTTAAAGTTCGTGCTGATGCAACATCGCAACAAAGCTATGAGTTCACATCGCAGCTATATTTCGATGATGCCATTACCGATCAAGCTCATAGGCAAGCGCCCTATGCTAGCCGCGGACAGCGATCGCAAAGAAACGACCAAGATGGCATTTTTCAACGGGGTGGAGATCAGCTATTGCTCTCGCCAACTGAAACTAGTACAGGCTATGCAGCAAGCTTTGATCTGGGCTTGGAAATTGCCTGAACTAGCAAGTTAGTCGGATGCGTGTAATCGGCTAAAAAGCGGAGCTGTCCTGAAGGCTGCTATTTCGATCGCTAGTTCTAACAGATCAACCTTTTCGATCTACAAGAAAAATGATGGAGGGCGGTTTTTTGCGATGTATCGCTATAGCCATCGATCTGTACGGTCCATCGATCTGTACGGTCCATCAATCTGTACAGCCCATATAAAAAGCCTGCACCTTGCACCATGAGAAGCCCTGCAGTAAAAATAGAGAGCTTCATCGTTTTGATCATCTTGATCA
The DNA here is from genome assembly GCF_014764505.1 of Phormidium tenue FACHB-886. Taxonomy (GTDB): domain Bacteria; phylum Cyanobacteriota; class Cyanobacteriia; order Elainellales; family Elainellaceae; genus FACHB-886. Next base: position 32,625 of record NZ_JACXWX010000018.1, on the reverse strand, counting down.
TCGTCTGACGGCATCTACGCCTATTGAGGGAATACCAGGTCTATCTTTTGGCGGATAATTGGCTATAACATCTGTCACGTCTGGTACCCCTATGGGCGTCCTCAAACCTACAGGCAGCCGCATCTCTGTGCTAAAGCAGCCTGAAGTTGGCAAATTGATTCATGACCTGCGGCGGCTTACGAGCTTGACCCAGGTAGAGCTGGCAGAGGCCCTGGGAGTTGCTTATGCAACGATCAACCGCTGGGAAAATGGGCATATTCAACCCTCTCCTCTGGCGCTTAAACAGCTTCGTGTGCTGATCGATGACCTAAGCCACTCTTCCTCGGAGACGCTTCGGGCGGGAAGCCAGCAGCTGCTTAGCCGGTATTTCTCGTGAAGGGTGGAGAATCATGAGCGAAGCCAGTGGGCAGGCAAAATTTTTGGAAGATGGACTGCGGCAAGCCTTTGATTGTCTTGGCACTATTTGGGATGTTACCCATTACAAGCAGGTAGAGGAAACCTTACGGCAACGAGAAGCAGAACTTCGCTTGGTCACCAATGCCGTACCTGCTCTCATCTCCTTTGTGGACTCAGAGCAGCGTTACCGCTTCAACAATGAAACGTATGAAACCTGGTTTGGGAATTCTCCGGCAGAAGTCTACGGTAAGCACGTCCGAGAGGTGCTGGGGGAAGCTGCCTATGCAGAGCTGCGTCCTCATATTGAGCAAGTTTTGGCAGGGCAGGAAGTCACGTTTGAAAGCCAGGTGCCTTACAAAGAAGGGGGAATGCGCTATGTGAGTGCAACCTGTGTGCCTCGGTTCAACAGCGAGGGAGACGTTGAGGGATATGTGGCATTGGTGAGTGATATTAGTGAGCGCAAGCGCGACGAAGCCGAACGCAAGCGGGCAGAGGCAGCCTTACGCGAGAGCGAGAGCCGATTCCGCATTCTCACTAGCCATGCTCCTGTGGGCATCTTCATGACCGATGTGGAAGGAAACTGCCTCTATGTCAACGATCGCTGGTGCAAGATGGCGGGCATGTCGCCGGAGGCAGCTCAGGGACAGGGATGGCTGTCTGCATTGCATCCAGACGATCGAGAGTGGGTTGCGGCGGCATGGTATGAAGCGGCTGAAAGCACCCAAACCTTTGAGGCTGAATACCGCTTTCAAACGCCGCAGGGCGCCGTGACCTGGCTGCAGGGAAGTGCAACCGCCTTACAGCGTGACACCGGCGAGATCACGGGCTATCTAGGGACGCTGACAGACATCACCGATCGCAAACGGCTTGAAGCAGAACAAGAGCGCATTCTGCAGCTTGAGCAAGCCGCACGGGAAAGGGCAGAGCAAGCGAACCGGATGAAGGATGAATTTCTCGCCGTACTGTCTCACGAGCTACGATCGCCGCTCAACCCGATTCTGGGCTGGTCGAGGCTGCTCCAGAACGGCAAGCTAGACGACACGAAAACAGCACAGGCATTGGCAACGATCGAGCGTAATGCCAAGCTACAAGCCGAACTGATCGAAGACTTGCTGGATGTTTCGCGCATTTTGCAGGGAAAACTCAGCCTTAATGTTGTTTCTGTTGATCTAGTAGCCACGGTTCAAGCAGCAATAGAGACGGTGCGGCTGGCAGCCGAAGCCAAGTCGATTCAAATTGAGCCGCTGCTTGAACCAGAGGGGGTTCGGGTTGTGGGAGATGCGGCTCGCTTGCAGCAGGTAATCTGGAATCTGCTCTCTAATGCAGTTAAATTCACACCTGTGGGAGGGCGGGTGGAGATCGCCCTGGCACGAGTTGAGCGGGGGAAGAAAGAGCGTCATGGCGCCTCCCGCCTCTCCTTCGATGCTCAGATTACCGTGAGCGACACTGGAAAGGGAATTCCCGCTGATTTTCTGCCGCATGTGTTCGATTACTTTCGTCAGGCTGATGCCACAACCACCCGTAGATCTGGCGGATTGGGGTTAGGGCTAGCTATTGTCCATCATTTAGTCGAACTCCATGGCGGCACTATCCAGGCGGAAAGCCCGGGCGAGGGGCAGGGGGCAAGGTTTACGGTTACGCTGTCGCTGCCGCCTAGCCCGCCCAAGGCAGACCAAACCCCTCTCTCATCTTTGTCTTCTGCAGATTTAAGTGGGGTTCATGTCCTAGTTGTGGATGACGATGCCGACACCCGTGAGTTTATGGCGTTTCTGCTGGAGCAATTTGGGGCAAGCGTGGCGATCGCTGCAGGGGCAAGCGAAGCATTGGTGGCGTTAATGCGATCGAAGCCAGCGGTGCTAGTCAGCGATATTGGGATGCCAAACACGGATGGCTACATGCTGATCCAACAAATTAGAGCCTTGCCGCCAGACCAGGGAGGACAGATTCCGGCGATTGCCCTCACTGCCTATGCCGGGGAGATTAATTATCAGCAGGCAATGGCAGCAGGATTTCAACGGCATGTCTCTAAACCTGTAGAGCCAGAAGTGCTAGTAAGAACGATCGCAGACTTAGCTCAATCCGTTGGAGGTCAGTCTAGCCCATAATGCACTCCTGGTTTCGTCACTCAAACCTGTCCAGCCTGCGGATTCGCTTGGTCTTGCTTGTTCTCTTGGCGGTGATTCCGGCGCTGGGGCTAATTCTTTACACTGCTTCCGCACAACGCCGCAGCGCTGCCAGCGAAGCGCAAGAGAATTTATTCCGGATAACCAAGTTTGCGGCTGCCACTGAGCGTCAAGCCAGTGAAGGGGCGCGCCAACTGCTGATTGCGCTCTCGCAAATGCCTGCTATTCGCCAAGGGAAGGCAGAGGAGTGCAATCGGCTGCTGGCTGACCTGTTGACGCAATACCAGGCTTACGTGGGCTTTGGAGTACTGAATGCGACAGGCTACTCGATTTGCAGTGCGCCTGACACCGCAAAGCCTGTATATGCTGGCGATCGCGCCTACTTTCGCCTTGCTCGGGAGACCCGCCAGTTTGCTATGGGTGAGTATCAGGTGGGTCGGGTTACGGGCAAATCAACGCTGAATTTTGCTTATCCCATTCTCAATGAATCTGGGCAGGTGCGGGCAATTGTCGTGGCGGCATTAGATTTGGCTTGGCTCGATCAACTGGCAGCGGAGGTGGAGCTGCCACCCGGCTCGGTTGTCACCGTGTCCGACCGCAACGGCACGATTCTGGTGCGGCATCCCGATTCCCGGAACTGGGTCGGAAAATCTGTTCCCCATGCGCCAATGACGCAGAGGGTGCTATCCCAGCGAGAGGGAACTGCTGAAGCCGTGAGTTTGGATGGCGTTGAGCGGCTTTATGCCTTCACTACTCTGGGCGATAGCTTTGGCAATCAGGATATCCGTGTCAGAATTGGCATTCCCAAAACGATTGCCTTTGCGGAAGCCGATCGCCTGCTGGTGCAGAACTTGACCGGGCTGGGGTTGGTGACCGCTTTGGCGTTGACGGCAGCCTGGGTTGGAGGCGATATTTTTCTGACGCGTAAGGTGCGCTCGCTGGTAGAGACGGCTCAAAAACTGCAGAGCGGTTTCTTAAACGCCCGCACTGAACTTCCTTATGAATCGGGAGAACTGGGGCAGCTAGCGCGTGCCTTTGATGAAATGGCAGCGGCGATCGAAGCCCGAGAACAGGCGATCGCTGCCCTGAACCAAGACCTGCAAACGCTATTTGAGGTGATTCCCATTGGGGTGCTGATCGCGTCAGATCCAGAATTTAAACAAGTCAAGCCCAACCCGGCGTTTGCCTCCATCTTGGGGCTGGCTCCAGAAACCAACGCGTCCTACACGCCACCGGATACTCCCCGTCCCTCCTACAAAATCCTGAAAGGGGGACGGGAACTCACCCCAGATGAATTTCCTTTGCGCTATGCCGCTATTCATAAAACTGAGATTAAGGGAACTGAAGTAGATATTCTACGGGGGGATGGCACTGTCTTTAATTTGTTTGGCTATGCCAAACCCCTGCTGGATGAGCAGGGACAAGTCAGAGGCTCGGTGGCAGCGTTTCTGGATATTACCGATCGCAAGCAAGCCGAAGCCTTTCGCCTGCGCCTCGCTGAGGAACGCGAACAACTGCTGCATCAGCTAGAAACAAGTTTAGGGCAGCTGGAAGGGGTGATCAACAACATGACCGAAGGATTGATAATTGCCGAGCCAGGCGGCAATATCCTCATCTTCAATCCGGCGGCTATTGCTATGCATGGGTTCACCAGCCTCAGGCAGGCGCGGCGGCAGCTCCGTGAGCTTTCAACCTTCATCGAAGTGCATGATTTGCAGGGCAACTTTGTGCCAATGGAGCAGTGGCCCCTCTCTAGAGCCTTGCGCGGCGAAACCTTTTCCGACTGCGAGATCCAGGTGCATCGTCGGGATATTGGAAAAACCTGGATCGGCAGCTATGGCGGAGCGCCGATCCGCGATAAACAAGGACAGGTAATTTTGGCCATCGTCACCCTGCGCGACGTGACCGAACAGCGACAGGCGCAGTCTGAACTGGCTCGCAGCTTAGCGGCTGAGCAGGTGGCTCGCGCTGAGGCCGAAGCAGCGAACCGAATTAAAGATGAGTTTTTGGCGGTGCTCTCCCATGAGTTGCGATCGCCGCTCAACCCGATTTTGGGCTGGTCAAAGCTGCTTCAACTCGGCAAGCTAGACGAAGCGCAAACAAAAGTAGCCTTAACCACGATCGAACGAAATGCCAAGCTGCAGTCAGAGCTAATTGAAGACTTGCTGGATGTTTCGCGCATTTTGCAGGGAAAGCTCAGCCTCAATATCTCTGCAGTAAATCTGGCAACCACGATCCAATCGGCAATGGAAACGGTGTGGCTAGCAGCAGAGGCGAAGGCAATTCACATTGAAGCCAGCCTGGATTGGGAAGTTGGGCAGGTTTCGGGCGATCCGGCTCGCCTGCAGCAGGTCATCTGGAATCTGCTCTCTAATGCTGTCAAATTTACCCTCGCAGGCGGACGAGTTGATATCTCACTAGAGCGGGTTAACGATCAAGCTCAGATTACCGTTAGCGATACTGGTAAGGGGATCGCTGCCGACTTTTTGCCGTATATGTTTGACTATTTTCGGCAGGCAGATGCCACAACCACCCGCAAATTTGGCGGGCTAGGGCTGGGGCTGGCGATCGTCCGTCACATTGTGGAGCTACACGGCGGCACAGTTGCGGCAACAAGTCTCGGTGAAGGAAAAGGAGCTACGTTTATCGTTCAGCTGCCGTTGCTCAAGAGTGAAAAAAGCGATGGCAAGCCAGAGGGAAATCTCCTCAACCCTCCTGCTTCCCCTCACCCTCTAGCAGGTATTCACATTTTGCTTGTGGATGATGATACGGATACTCGTGATGTAATTGCCTTCACCCTAGAACAAAGCGGGGCGATCGTCGCCGCTGCCGCTTCGGTAGTCGAAGCCCTGCAAATCTTTGGGCAGAAGAAATTTGACCTGCTGATCAGTGATATCGGCATGCCAGACGCAGACGGCTACACCTTGATGCGACAAATTCGCGCCCTCCCAGCCGCAGCAGGCGGAAAAATTCTGGCGATCGCCCTTACTGCCTATGCTGGAGAGTTCAACCGGCGGCAGGCCCTAGCAGCTGGATTTCAGCAGCACCTTGCCAAACCGATCGAGCCGGACGAGCTGATCCGGGCAGTGTTAGCGTTGCTCAGCGGCAAACTGGAGTAGGGCACCCATCTGCTCAGCCCAAATCGAGTTCAATGATCTCTGCTTGTGCCGCTGCCTCGCTAATTTGTAGGTGCGCAACTGAGATCGGCAGCTTAAACCGTCTGGGGCCGGCACTCCCTGGATTGAGAAACAGCACACCCTCACGGTTTTCTATGCGGGGCTTGTGCGAGTGACCGCTAATCACAACCCGAATTCCTGCTGCTTTAGGATCGAGCGTCAGATCTGAAATGATGTGGAGCAAATGGATTGCCACACCTGCAGCTTCGATCGTTTCGCGCTCAGGAATAGACTCTGCCCATGGGCCGGTGTCGTTGTTTCCCCGCACTGCCACGACAGGCGCGATCGCTTCCAGCGCTTCCAGAACTTCTGGCTTGCCAATATCCCCTGCATGCAGAATCAGCTCCGAGCCTGCCAAAGCTTCTATGGCTTGGGGACGCAAAAGACCGTGCGTATCGGCGATCACGCCAATCTGTACTGTGGGTTTAGGGTTGGGCGGGGTGGGCATGGGAATATCTCCGTGAATGCAGGCGGTGATTGGCCCCGTTGGGCTGGATGAGTAAGCTGGACGAGGACGCCCGACTGAATCCCAGTTTGAATGTCTTTCAATTCTTAAAGGATTTGTCTTGAGAAGTAAGTTGGAGTTCCTGACGAACAGCCTCTAGCTCTATCTGTGTCCTGCTTAATGCAGATTCTGTTGATTGAAGGGTTTCAGTTACTCTAGCTAGTTCAAAACCAGTATGCTCAAGTTTGTCTATTGACTGTTGGTGGCTAGTTTCATCGAGAAACGTCAATATCATTCCCAGAAATTGTCCTTGAGGATTGAAGACAGGGACGATCGAAATATCGAAATATTTTATGCCTTGTGAGGTATTTGACTTGATATTTTTTAAAATCTTCGGGTCGCGATTACAGAGGAACTTTTTCATCGAAGCATAAGAGCCGATCAGCCTACCGGGTTCAAGTTCGGTAAGAGGTCGCTTCCAGTCGTTAAGCGTTAAGCCAAACAGGAAGTTTGCCTGCTCATTTATGCCCACCATGTGACCCCCTTTTTCCACAGCGATTTGAGCAACCGGGCTGGCTGCAAAGGCGGTTTGCCAAAAGTGGCTGTGGAGAATTGACAGATTAATCTCTTGCTTTTTAGGGGATTTAGGGTTGATCGCAAGGTAATCGCTGCATTCGAGATTTAGCCCTTTTGCATAAACTCGTTGCCTCAAGTTGATCGGCTTAAAAATCGGACTGCGGTTAATCAATACTTCTGATTTACCCAGGACAAGGAATCCAGTGCTTCTAAGCGAATAGTGAAAGCGGATCGAGATAGAGATTTGAGTTTCGGGCTTAAAATAGATGAACACATTGCGGCACAGCAGCAAATCAATTTTGGACATGGGAGCATCTTTACTCAAGTCATGCCGACCAAAGACGACTTTGCAGCGAAGGGCCGGGTGAAAGACATAGCCTTGAGCAGTTTGCTCAAAATATTTCTTCAGCAAATCAGGCGGAATGCTTCTAACTTCTAGCTCGGTATAGGTGCCTTTGCGGGCTTGCCGAACGGCCACTTCATCGTTATCGGTTGCATAGCACTGCACGTGCTGCAGGCAGAACTCAACCCCCAGCGCCTCTGCCAGCAAGATCAAAAGGCTGTAAATTTCTTGCCCAGCCGCACAGCCCGCGCTCCATACCCGGATCGGTTCGTTGGGCTGCTTGTTAGCAATGATCTTGGGGATGATCTCGGCGGCAAGATAATTCCAGATATCCCGATCGCGAAAGAAACTGGTGAAGTTAATCAGAACATCGTTGAGGAGAGCTATGTGCTCTTCCGGATGGTATTGCAAATACTGCAGATAGTCCTGATAGCTATCAATTTTGATGCTATTCATCCGATACTTAAACCGCCGCAGCAGGGTTGAGCGTTTATAGTTCGTCAAGTCACAGCCTTGGCTGTACTTAAGGTAGCTTAATAACGCTTCAAATTCTGGATCGATCTCAAGCTGATTCATGGTGCGAGTTTTACCGTTTGGTTTTCGCCCTTAGAGGATGTTTGAGAAGTCATAAAGGCTCTGTATTACCTCTAAATCCCTAATCGGAAGGACTTTGAGCAGGTCTGGATCAAAGTCCTCCCGATTGAGAACTTAGGGAGCGGAGCGCGTAACGTGACAGCCTCTCAAATATCCTCTTAGTCTTCCAGTGAATCTCAATTACACATGCTGATCAGCTTTGAGAAGAGGGAACCCATAAAGGTCAGGGGTGATGGATCGCCGGTCACTGGCTGTGCCCACCCTCAATTACTGTGATTACTGTTGCCTAATTCTACTTCTACCCACTCTCCTTTCAGGATCATTTGGTGACGTTCCTGAGAAGATTGCAAACAGCCTGCTGAAAGCTTTGGCTTGGGCAGTTTGGCTAACGGTGACGATTGACAGCTCGATCGCTGCTTTTAGTTTAATGGGCTGCAGATTCAAGCGCAGTTTGCCTGTTGCAATGCGGGAGATATCTAACAAGTTTGGGATGAATTTGGCTTACAGTGTGGTATCGCAGTCGATCGTATTGATTGACTTCATTAACAGGGTTGGATTGGTACCAGCAACCATGTTTAGCTAGGCATGGCAACCGGTATATTCGGCTGGTTGGAAACGGTGGACAGCCGCTTGTCTTCTCCAGCACGAGAAGAGAGCTAAGGAAACGAGCACTTCTCTAGTCAGTGGGTCTGCCCGCAATACTTGTAATACTTGTAATACCTATCGCAACCCGAAGCCATCTGTTTCTAACCTCATTATATCACTTAGGCTTAGATCAGGCATTTGCGCTTGAACGGCAGTGAAGCAACCTTGAAGTGAAGCAAGCCATGCAGGCTATCTAAAAAGTTTACGAGGGGCAATACCTGAGCAAGTTAGTTCAGCAGTAAAATAAGTTCTAGTTAGAACTTCCGATGTGGATAAGCTATGCTCAGTTCCTCTCATGCCGCTAATGAACCGTTCATTCCCACCATGCGTGAACTGGCACGCGCTTACCAAGCGTTTTCGCTTTCCTCTGAAGCTCATATCCGTCAGCTTGATCTAACCCCCTCCCAGTTTGATGTAATTGCCACCCTTGGGAACACGAACGGCTTGAGCATGGGAGAACTATGTGAGAGAACCTTGATTACGAAGGGTACTTTGACGGGTGTTATTGATCGTCTAGAGCAGAAGCAACTTGTCCTACGGGAAGTGCCACCAGACGATCGACGCAGCGTCATGGTGCGGCTCACTCCACCTGGAGAAGCCTTGTTTGAACAAGCGTTTCCGGCTCATATTGCCTATTTGAAAGAGCGGTTTGAGCGGCTAGAGCCTTCAGAACTTGAGCTTTTGAGGGTTTTGCTGAGCCGTCTGCGCCAAGCGTTTTAAGCTATGCAAACTTTAAGCTATGCAAACTGCTATGGAGGCTTGACATCTAGAGAAGGACAGGATAATTTGTTTATAGATAGTTTTAGTTAGAACTATCTGAGGCGGAACTAATTAAAGTCTGGTCACTACCCCGAACTTGTTAGTTCAAATTTGTTGGTTCAGATAGTTCAAACCCACTTGTAACTTTGAGGAATCGATCATGACAACCGATCTGCAAGCTGCTTTTGAAGATATCAAAGCTCTAGTTTTGCAAGGCAAAGCGATGGACGCATTCGAGAAATATTATGGTGACGATGTGGTGATGCAGGAAAACGAGCAAGCTCCCACGGCTGGTAAAGAAGCAAATCGTCAGCGAGAGCTAGAGTTTTTCTCTAAGCTGGTTGAGTTTCGCGCCGCTGACGTTAAGGCAGTTGCATTTGGCGAGGATGTGATTATTTCAGAGTGGTTCTTGGACTACACCCACGCCGACTGGGGCAAAATCACCCACGACCAAGTCTCGGTTCAGCGCTGGAAAGATGGCAAAGTTGTTCACGAACGCTTCTACTACGCAGCTTAACGACCTGCAGCTTAACGACCTGCAGCTTAAGCGTAGTTCTACCGCTGCGACAGAACTTGTGTTCTAAGTAGAGCAGATGCAGGAACTATTGGGGCTGGAGTTGCAATATGGCAAGCGGTGCTGCTTTCTTTCAATTCAAGGCTTGCCCAATAGTTCTACGTAGTACAATCTTAACTAGGATGAAAACGATGAAAAATACCGTTCGTGATTTACCGTGATTCACCTAGTTAATCAATTTTGCATCGGCGAGGGCTGGAAATTTCCAGCCTTCTTTAATAGTTGCGACGATCGTGCAGTTTTTGTTTGGAAATGGTGCGTCTGCCCTGAGGACTTTGAGGGGCGATCGCTAAGGTAATCGTTAGATCTGTGAAGCTTAGATCGGTGGAGCAGGGAGACCCTCAGGGGATGTCTGCATCTCCCTGTCTCGCTACCTCTAGACATTGAGTAGGTTCATCATGTCCCGCTTTCCCGCAGTCTTTATTTCTCATGGTTCGCCTGATCTACTGTTACGAGAGAGCCCTGCTCGCGAGTTTCTTCAGCAATTAGGGACACAGCTAGGAAAACCGAATGCAATTCTTGTGGTTTCAGCTCACTGGCTCACGCCGATTCCTACTGTGAGCGCTGCAGCTCAAGCAAGCACCATCCATGACTTCGGCGGGTTCTCTCCTGAACTGTACCAGATGAAGTATCCAGCTCCCGGAGCCCCAAAACTAGCCGAACAAACGATAAAGCTGCTAGCGCAGGCTGGTTTTGAAACGGAGACCGACCCAAGCCGAGGGCTCGATCACGGAGCTTGGGAACCCTTGCTGCTGATGTATCCCCAAGCCGATATTCCCGTCACTCAGCTTTCAATCCAGCCACGCTTGGGCACAAGCCATCATCTGCAGCTAGGACGGGCATTAGCTCCTCTGCAACAAGAGGATGTGCTGATTTTGGCGAGCGGCTCAACGACGCATAATTTACGAGCCTTTGGAGCCTATCCGTTCGATGCCCCACCGCCTGATTGGGTGAAGCAGTTTGACGAGTGGCTAAAAGCCAGCATTGCCGCCAATGATATTGGCAGTTTGCTTGATTACCGCAGGCAGACTCCCTACGCCACCCAAAACCATCCGAGTGACGAACATCTGCTGCCGCTGTTTGTGGCACTGGGAGCCGGAGGCAGGGCTGCAAAAGGAACACAGCTGCACACCAGCTTTACCTATGGCGTGCTTAGCATGGCAGCTTACGCATTCAATTAACCCACTCAAGTTTTAGTAGGAAAACAAGATTATGGCGCTAGGTCAACTGGTCAACGGTGAATGGACTAAAGAATGGACGGAACGGAGCGAGGATGGGCAGTTTCAAAGAATGGCGACGCAATTTCGCCATCAGATTACTGCTGATGGTTCCAGTAGCTTTAAGGCAGAACCCGGACGCTACCACCTTTACATTTCGCTGGGCTGTCCGTGGGCACATCGCACAGCGCTACTGTGGAAATTGAAAGGATTGGAAGATGTGATCGGTTTGTCGATCGTCGATCCGATGATTAGTGACCAAGGCTGGGCGTTTTCGGAGAATTCAGGCTGCATCCCCGATAGCGTTACTCATGCAGATTATCTCTGGCAGCTTTACGTCAGAGCCAACCCCACCTATACAGGACGGGTGACGGTGCCGGTACTATGGGACAAGCAGACAAATACGATCGTCAATAATGAGTCTCGTCAGATTATTCGGATGCTAAATTCCGAGTTTAACGAGTTTGCCAATTCAGCAGTTGACTTCTACCCAGAGCATTTGCGCTTGGCGATCGAACAAACGCAAGATGCGATCTATCAACCGATCAACAACGGTGTCTATCGCAGTGGGTTCGCTGCATCTCAATCAGCCTATGAACAGGCAGTGATAGAACTGTTTCAAGCCTTAGAAGATTGGGAAAATGTGTTAGGGAAGCAGCGTTATCTTTGTGGGGACTTGATTACTTTAGCGGATTGGTGTTTGTTCACCACGCTATTTCGCTTTGATCTGGCGTACCATGGCTTGTTCAAGTGCAATGTGAAACGGCTGATGGATTATCCCAATCTATGGAATTACCTGCGGGATTTGTATCAGCAGCCCGGCGTGAAACAGATTTGCAATGCTGATCATGTCAAGCAGCTATATTACGCAGGCTTGCCAGAACTAAATCCTAGCCGCATTGTTCCGGTAGGTCCTAGCATTGACTTTGATTTGCCGCACGATCGCGATCGTTGCTTTCCCGCCCAAAGTTCATTGCTCTCGAATGTTGCCTAGCTGCACGTTTCGTAGCTTTGGCTACGAGTCCTCTTCATTAAAAGCTTGCCTATCGATTTTTGGGGTTCCTCCTGATGAAGGAGAAACTCAGCGTCAGCATTTTCTAAAGTGAATCCTAAAGAGGCAGTAGAAGCGATTGTTTTGATACCGTTTGTGTCGTGTTTGATGTAAATAATATTGGCGCCACGAAGGAAATTCTATTTCAATGTTGGTGGATAATATTGGTGAATAGCAAAACCCTGCACAAAGGAAGCAATGGGTAAAAGCTGAAAACAAATAGCTGCAAACCGATAGAAATAGCGGAGATATCGATCGAACTTGCCCATCATTTGGAACTGTTGAAATCATGAGTGTGAACTATCCCAATCTATTGATCCTTATAGCAGTCATGGTCGTGACGCTGATGGTTTCATTGGCGTTAGATAGCTGGTGGCGAGGACGCATTTACGATCTCAACGGCAAGACTATCTTGATCACGGGCGGTTCGCGCGGCTTGGGGCTGGTGATGGCACGTCAGCTGATTGATGCAGGGGCGCAGTTAGCCATTTGTGCGCGGGATGAGGCAGAGCTGGAACGCGCCCAACTCGAACTGCAGCAGCGGGGTGGAGAGGTTTTGGCGTTGACCTGTGATGTGACCGATCGCCCCCAGGTTGAGCAAATGGTGCAACGGGTTAGGGAACGCTTTGGGGCGATCGATATTCTGATCAACAATGCAGGAACTGATATCGTAGGCCCCGTGGAAAACCTGACGATGCAGGACTACGACGATACAATGAAGCTGCATTTCTGGGCGCCGCTTTATACTACCTATGCGGTTCTGCCTGAGATGCGCGAGCGCAAGGCTGGACGGATTGTGAACATCTCTTCGATCGGCGGTAAAGTGGTGTCACCCCACATGGTTGCCTACTGTGCCAGCAAGTTTGCGCTCGTTGGGCTATCTGAGGGGATGCGAACCGAACTGGCAAGAGAAGGAATTGCAGTCACGACGGTCTGTCCTGGTTTTATTCGCACTGGCGTTATCGATCATGCTGTGATGAAAGGTCAGAACCGTAAGGAGTTTGCCTGGTTCAGCATTAGTGATTCGCTGCCTCTTATCTCGGCAAGTGCTGAAAAAGTGGCTCATACCACCATTGCTGCCCTCCGCCGAGGAGACGTAGAAGTAATTGTGCCTTTTCCGGCATGGCTCTCTGTTAAATTCTATGCGCTGTTCCCAGGGCTGACCACCAAGCTGCTCAGTGTGACAACTTGGTTGCTGCCTAAACCGGGTGGGATCGGCAAAGAGCGAGCGTTTGGACGAGACAGCCACTCGATCTGGTCTCCCTCCTGGCTGACCTATCTAAGCGATCGCGCCGCCCGACGGAATAACGAGCGTCCGGTGGTTGAACCGAAGGCGGCAACGGAGGTAAAACAGGTTGAAACCGCTCCGGCTCAATTGCCTCAGCCTATTGCAGCAAGCAGCGATCAATCTGCAATAATCCCTGCAGAAGCCCCAACCCCGGTAGAAGCCCCAACCCTGGTAGAAGCCCCAACCCCTGTAGAAGACAGTGAATCTGCATTTCCATTGATTGCGCTTTCTCAAGCTTCACCTGAAATCCAAGCCTGTCTGAATGAGATTCAGGACGTCTTAGGAATTCCCTGGAAACCTGCAAACTGGCGAGCTTACGCCATGTATCCCGCTGTGATGCAGCTGTTTTGGTCGCGGCTTAAGCCTGCATCGAAAACTGAATCTTTCCTGGAGGATGCGATCGCCATTACCGAGCATGTGTATCGAGATGTTAATAACTGGTATCAGCCGAGTTACCAGATTGATGTTGATGCGGCACAGCAGCGGCGAATTCAGCGGGAACTGGATGCTTTTAGCTTTGGTAATCCTCAACTGCTGATTCAACAGGTTGCTTTAAGTCGTACCTTGGCAGGCGAGATCGTGGGCGAAGAGGGCAAGGGGGATGACCGTCGGGGACCGAATGCCTATCGCAATGTAGAGATTCCGCTGATTGGGGAGCAGTCGGCTCAGGAAATTTCGGCAGAGATGCAGCAGATCTATCGAGACATTAGACAAACGCTGGGTGTGCCGCTCGTCAATTCTGACTACCAAGCACTTGCCCGCTGGTCTGCCTTTTTTATCGCGGCCTGGGAAGACGTCAAACTCTGGCGCGATCGACCAGAATATCAGCTTCTTAAGCAAGCGGTGATGCAAAGAGCTGAAGATGCTGCCAGTCGTCTTCGTCCTGCGGTTGTGGTGGGTGAGCAGGAAGTACGCGATCTTTTGGACAATCCTGAAGATTTCGAGCAAATTCAGCAGACGGTGCAGATGTTCAGAGATGTCCTACCAGAGCTGATCGTCCAGGATGCGCTGTTCCACATGGGTTTAGCAAATGTTCAACCCGTCACTGCCCTTTAGCAGAGGAGATTAGCAGCCTCGATCGTATTCATTTCCTGACCACCGCTAACGGTAGCTGTGATGTCTTTCCTTGGCAGAGCCTTTTTACCGCTCGCTCAATCTGTGTAAAAAACTAAGTTCTGTCGAAGAAGCTACCTACGAAAGAGAATTATGCTTGCTACACCATCTCAACATCAAATTTCAGATTCTAAGCTGCTGCGCGATCGCGTTGTTCTAATTACAGGTGCAAGTCGCGCTATTGGTGCAGCAACGGCTAAACTGCTGAGGCAGCAGAGTGCTGTTGGAGTGAACTTCAAGAGCATAAAGATGCAGCAGCTCAGACAGGGCCGCTAAAGCGCAACGGATTGCTGGAAGATATTGCTGGGGCAACTTTGCTGTTGACGTCTGGATATGCAGAATTTATCGCCGGAGCGTACTTACCCGTGAGCAGCGTTCAAATGCTTTGAGCGACTACTTGATTAAAAGACTATTCAATTAGAAATAGACTGCATATTGCCTGAGAGACGTGCGAAGCATGTCTCTCAGGCAATATTTTTTAGCAATATTTTTAATACTCTACCTTAGTCCTGAAGATTTACATCAGGATTGATCGGCAGCGCGATTTGATCTGTATCTGGCAGCGTTCCTGGGTCGCTACCGGGTAGGTTTGGACTGTTTTGTAAATGAACAGTTCCTTCTTCTGACTGGTCCGAATCGGCTGAATAAGCCCCTGCAACAGTTGAAGCATCTGCCGTTTTAACATCGCCTGTTCCAGTTCCAGAGGAAAAATTAGTGGCGATCGGGTCGTCAAACTTTTCTGATTTTGGGTTGGTAGTTTCACCTGCAGCAAGGTTGGCATCTAGAAGCGCGCTTCCTCCTGCATTCGGAGGGGCATAAAGTTGAGCCTGCTGGGATGAAGCAATGTCTTGATCGGGTTCTGCGGCTTGATTTGGCATAGAGGTATCTGTCATTCTCTCGTTCTCCTGAATTTGTTCTAATGAGCGTATCTATTATCGGTTTCATCGGAAAAGCTGTTAGAAGATCCGACTGTCTCATCCTCATCCTCATCGTCGTCGGGAAGAGGATGATCTGTGGAGGGGATACTCGATGGATAGGGATCAGACCGACTGGCAACATAGTCTTCTTCTTCTGTGCTGCTAGGTGCAGGTCCACCCGAGGCGGTAGGGCCCTCTCCCGCTGATGCATTGCGCGCTTCTTCCAACGAAATAGTTGGATCAGAATTAATTGCTGCCGCTCTCATGCCAGGATTTTGAGCAACTTCTTCTGACATCGTTTCATCGTTATGACCTGTGTTGTCTACCATAGCTAATAATTTCCTTCAAACATTGATTCATTAAATAGCGTGAAGCGATCGAATTCTTCTGATTAAGACAATAGACTCAGTATTTATAACTGTATACTTTCCAAATTAGCCAGATTACTGGTCTTAGCTGTCCATCCAGGGAGATAACCTATATTCAATTTGTTTGTGAAGTTGAACACAACTTTTTCTTAATTTGAGAACAAATATTAATGCAATATAGCGATTCTCAATCGCGTGAGACACTGGTTTTTTGTTGTGGACTGTGCTCCGTAAATCTCATCACAAAAAACCGTTCTGCATTTAAGGTAAAGCGCCATAATTAGATGTAGAACCCAAAATTTGAGAGTCGTGATGCAGGTTTCACAAGTTGTACTGAACGAGCAATCCCTCCGCTTTTCCAGAGTAATTCAGGGCGTCTGGCGAATGGTAGAATGGCAGCAGACACCCGAAGAAACGCTGTCATTTGTTCACCAGTGTGTAGCGCTAGGGATTACCACTTTTGATCACGCTGATCTCTACGGAGATTACACCTGTGAAGCTCTATTTGGTGATGCTTTGAAAGCAGATGCTTCCCTGCGATCGCAGATCCAACTCGTCAGCAAGTGTGGTATCAAACTGGTATCAAAAAACCGACCTAGCCATAGCATCAAACATTACGATACTAGTCGCGAACATATTCTGGCATCTGTTGATCAATCGCTGCAAGCTTTACACACTGACTACCTAGACGTGTTGTTGATTCATCGTCCCGATCCGCTGATGAACGCTGATGAGACGGCAGAGGCATTCACCCAGCTTAAGCAAGCCGGCAAAGTTTTGCATTTTGGTGTTTCTAATTTTCTACCTAGTCAGTTTGATCTATTAGCCTCTCGGTTAGCATTTCCGCTAGTCAGTAACCAGATCGAGATTTCGGTGCTGCATCTAGATGCTTTTGCCGACGGCACAATCGATCAGTGTCAGCGGCTGAAAATTGCTCCAATGGCATGGTCACCGCTGGGTGGTGGCGAACTCTTCTCAGGAGACAGCCCCAAAGCTGTACGGCTACGGGCAGCTTTGACGACGATCGCCCAATCGCATAACGCCACGATCGATCAGGTTGCACTAGCGTGGTTGCTGGTTCATCCAGCCAACATTCTGCCGATTTTGGGTACAGGCAACCTTGATCGGATTCGAGCGGCAGCAGCAGCAGAGTCTCTGCGTTTAACCCGTGAAGAATGGTTTACTCTCTGGTCAGCTTCTACAGGTGAAGAAGTGCCTTAACTAGCCTTTGCTTGAAGCATCCTGTCAGTAAAGATAACGTTCGGACATTTCTGGGGGTGTTCTGCGCCCCCAGAAATGTTTTTGTCTTAAGCGCTGCACTGAGTGCTATGACACTTTCATGTCACATTTATGCTTAAAACTGGATGTATAGCAACTTCGCTTAAACATTAAACGTTATCACATCCTTCTATTCAGAAATTTTGAATTCAGGATGCTGATTTTATAGTGCGTACAGTTGTTCCATTTGGTTGGAGCTAAATTATTTTCTGAAAACTCTACTCTGTACAGTCTTCAGAAAATCTTTGGCTCTACTTTGGCGCGTCATAAAGCACAAATAAATTATAAAAAATATTTCATTTAGTTTTTACAGCCAATTTATTTAGCTTCTCAATAATGAAAAACATGAGCGATGACACCTTAACTTCTTGATTATTTTGGGGGTAAAAACATGAAACGCTTCATCTTCTCTAGCCTATCGGTTGTTGTTCTTGCCACAGCTATTGCTCCTGCTGCAACTGCACTGAGCGAACGCTTTGAAGAGTCCTACCAGCGGAATTTGAATTCTCTAGACGATCGGTTTGAGCAGGAGCGTGGAGAGACGCTAAATGCCTTAGATGATCGGTTTGAGCAGGAGCGTGGGGAAACGCTAAATGCCCTAGACGATCGATTTGAGCAGGAGCGTGGGGAAACGTTAAATGCCCTAGACGATCGGTTTGAGCAGGAGCGTGGGGAAACGTTAAATGCCCTAGACGATCGATTTGAGCAGGAGCGTGAAGAGACACTAAATGCCCTAGACGATCGGTTTGAGCAGGAGCGTGGAGAGACACTTAACGTTTTTAAAGATCGCTTTGAAGAATCTCAGCAGTGGGATTTTGACGCTTGAACTTTGCAGCTTTTGAGTTTTTCTGAGTGACTGAATGGGTCATCTTGCCCTGTTTAGCTCAGTTAAACGCAACTTTTGCAGATTCATTAGGAGGTACATCATGAAGAGCATTCTATTTGGTATCCTATCTCTACTCACGGTTTCTGTAGCAATTGCTCCTGCAGCGCAATCTCAAGTCGTGCAATATCAAACTGGGCAGACAACTCCCTCTGAAGTAGTTAACTTAGCACGCAACGGCTATTTTCAAACTGAAGGCATTCCCAGCCATAACCGCCTGTCTTCTGCCGTAGCATTTGGGCAAATTACCGCTGAGGATGTTGTAGAAGCTGCAGTTCAGCAAAACCGTGTTTCACCGGATGTAATGAATGATGACGACTACTTAAATGCTGTTGAGTGGAAGCTAAACAGCTTTAACACAGGGGATTAGAATTTTCCCGACTTAGTGGTACGCTGCACAGCGTACCACTAAGTTGAAATCAATCGCTGTTGATGAAGGAAATCTCTCGCGCAAAGGAAGCGGCACCTGCAATGGATATCTGGGTGATAGAAGTCAAGCACAGCGGCAGTTAGAGCAATCGATGAAGTAATTGCCGAGAGACTGTATTGATGTAATGCAGATTCATAGATTGGTAAACGTTAAGATGATTCTGCCTCTTCTGCGCGAGTGAAAGAAAAAAGGTTCTCTGAGGAGCATTACGGTTAAAAGCTGATGAAAACTCACTTGTCCGACGAAACTGAACAATCAACGAGATCGGCATCTGACCGCCTCAAGCCATTTCTAAAACGAGAATGGCGTCAAGCGCTATTTAGTGTCCGAACTCGTCTGTTGCTCTGGTATTTTTTCCTGGCAAGCTGCACCGCTACCATCTCAATTAGTGCTGCCTATCGCATCTACTGTGAAGCGATCTCCACCAGAGCCGACAGTGCTATTGATCGACAGCTTGATCAATTTGAGCTGTATGTGGAGACGAAACGACAGGTGAACAAACTGCCCACCACTACTGCAGGAGTATTGGATGGGTTCCTCAAGAATTATGCCCCTACTAATAATGAATATGTGATTACGCTGTTGAATGGTAAATTTCACAGCTATCAATCATATGCTAACCAGCCGATCACGCTGCTACAGCAGCGCCCGGACATGATTGCAAAATGGTCTCAAATCAGCTCACGCCACTCTGACAGCCTGTCGATCAGGGAGCAGCACTTTCGCTACGCTGTAGTACCTTTTCGGCTCTCTGGCGACTTGCCGGGTACGGTTGTTGTTTTATATAACAGCACATTCGATTTTCAGCAGGGCAGGCAGGCGTTGCTGTATTTGATTCGAGATGTTCTAATTTTCCTAGTTATTTCTTTTGTCCTTGCCTGGATTACCGTTGGGCGAGTGCTGTTTCCCCTGCGCCTTGTCACCAAAACAGCGCAATCAATTACTGAATCTGATATGACTCAGCGGATTCCAGTCCGAGGAAAAGATGAGATTGCAGTGCTGACTGCCACGTTCAATGACATGTTGAATCGTCTCCAGACTGCGTTTGACAGCCAGAAAGAGTTTCTCAAAGATGTCAGCCATGAACTGCGAACGCCTGTTACTGTCATTCAGGGACATCTAGAAACACTGAAGTATCATCCAGAGACACAGGAGGAGACAATCGCCTTATTGATGGATGAATTAGAACGAATGAGCCGTTTGGTGAATGACTTGCTGCTGCTTGCTAAAACGGAGCATCCAGATTTTCTCCATTTCAGACCTGAAGAATTGGACTGGTTGACCGAAGAGCTTTACCTCAAGTCTCGTCCCTTAGCCGATCGCAAATGGCAGTTAGAATCGAAGGGGCTAAGTCCGATTGTTGTCGATCGCCAGCGCATCACCCAGGCTGTAATGAATTTGGTACAAAATGCCATTCGTCATACTGAAGCTGGGGATACGATCACGCTCGGTTCTGCTGTTAAAGAAAACCATGCCTATCTTTGGGTACGAGATACAGGTGAAGGGATTGCCCCAGAAGATCAACAGCGCATTTTTGAACGATTTGTCCGAGCCACAAACTGCGATACAATGCCTGGTAAACGCGCTCGACGGTTCGAGGGACACGGCTTAGGGCTCTCAATTGTACAGGCGATCGCTTATGCCCACGGGGGCTGGGTAGAACTGTCCAGTCGGTTGGGATACGGCTCTACATTCACCATTGTTATCCTACTTGAACCCGCGCTTATTTCAGCAAGCTATGAATCGGATTCTGATCGCCGAAGACAATCCCCGCATCAGCTCCTTCCTGGAGACCGGACTTCAAGCAAACGGCTTTACCACCATCGTCGTTGAAACGGCTAAAGAAGCGATGGAGCTGGCACGCAGCGACGACTTTGATTTGTTAATTCTGGATCTGGGTTTACCCGATCTGGACGGCTTAGATGTCCTAGCAGCGGTGCGGGGTCAAGGAGCAATTCTGCCCATCATCATCCTGACTGCCCGCGACGGGCTAGATGACACTTTGGCAGGGCTAGAAGGAGGAGCTGATGATTACATCACAAAACCTTTCCGGTTTGAAGAATTGCTGGCTCGTATCCGGGTGCAATTACGCAACCGCCAAACCCCTAGAACTAGAGAAGAAACAGAACTACGAGTAGGAAATATTGTCCTGAATCTATTAACTCGTCAGGTTTGGGTTAACCAACGCCCGGTTGAGCTGTCAGCCCGTGAGTTCTTGTTGATTGAGGTGTTTTTGCGCCATCCGATGCAAGTGCTGACGCGCGAACAGCTGCTCGATCGAATTTGGGGATATAGTCAAGATCCTGGAACAAATATTGTTAATGTTTATATTGGACACTTGCGTCGGAAGCTGGGGGAAGACTGTATTGAAACAGTTAGAGGTGTAGGCTATCGGCTTCGAAATTAGCGCTGAAATCCTGAATCAATGGGAACCTGTTTTGCGCGTTAACCGCTGGCTGACGTTGCAAATTTGACGTTTCGCCACGAGCGGCGGGAAATCTACCCCTGCTAGATCGAAAATCTGGTATGGCACTACGTGCCTAAATCAAAATTGTTTTTATGTAAAAGTCCCGCTTCGCGGGACTTTTACATAAAAACAGTGTCTTAACATAAGCGCGTAGCGCTATAGTGCCTCAAATTGATGTGGGATAGATGGCAATATCCTGCCAATTCTACGATCGTGTCGTTAGTCCTGCACGTTGAGCAGCAGTCGTTTTGAAGCGGCGATGCTGCCAAATCTATTTAAAGTAACTGACGACTAACCGCGTTGTCACTTGGGTCTGTTCCCAGACCTTGCCAAACTTATTCTGTCGTTGTTCGCGCAGCGTGCCGCAGGCTTACCATCATCCAGATTGTTGCCGCAACGTTCTATTCATCCATTCGTCCGTTCCATAGGGCTTCGTTCCGCCAAAGGCGTACGCTGCGTTTTATCTTTGCCATGTAATGTTCGATCTCTGGCGGCAACACTCGCTCGCATCCACCCCAGCCATCCGTATTAAACTGCTTGCAATCGATCTTGCCTTCGCTGTTCACGACTAACCGCTCAATGAACGCATCGGTGTGTTTGTCCACGCGGGCGGCGAGAATCAAGCTATTTGTGTAGGCAAGACTCAAACCAATCCAATAGTCTCCCCGATTCAGTTCCTCGCTGGTCCATTGCTTTTGCTTTTTTCGACAAATGACCCCATTTCGTCAGCACATATTTCTTCAGTCTCGACGGATTGAATCTTTTGATTATGCACCCGTTGTGCTTTTTGACTGGCAGAGCACACAATGCTCACTACGCTGTTGTAGGCAAGTCCACTGGTGCGACTGATGCCTCGTAAGCGACTGCCCTGACTATGGGCTTGCAACACTTGGCGAATTTGCTCAGAACTGAGCTGGCGACGATAGTAGAGACTATCAAAAGATTCACAGAAGGTTTGATGTCGATATTCCTACTCTACCAATTCCACATTAACCTGACGCACTATTCAATGCTCTTTCCTCTGCTTGCTGCATGGCAGAAGGGTTTGAAGGGCAGGGCTATACGCTATTTGAAATCACGACTAATCGTGAGAAACTAGATCGTGCAAGACAGTGTATCCGTGACGGCTTGAGATCAGGTGTACTTGTTTCCATTCTCGATCGCGTCTTCTCCCTCAATCAGATTGTAGAAGCGCATCAGTATATGGAATCGAATCAACAAAACGGCAAGATTATCGTCACTGTTTTCCAAAAGACGTTCTTTCAATGAATTAGAGAATCCTATGATCAAGTTTGTCTATTGCATTCGTAAACGCGCTGACCTGAGTGACGAAAACTTTCATACGTTCTGGCGAGATGTCCACGGACCATTTATTCGCAATCTTGCTCAAACATTGGGAGCAACGAAGTATATTCAAAGCCATACGCTCAATACTCCTGTGAATGCAGAAATTGCTAAGTCACGCGGTCTTGATGCATCTTTCTATGATGGTGTCACCGAGATTTGGTGGAACAGCATGGATGATTTTTTGGCAGCGGTGAGTACCCCTGAAGGTCAAGCAGCGGCGAAGCAATACATCACAGACCCCGCTGTGGGAGAGGTAAATTTTATTGACTTTTCTCAATCTCGCGCATTTTTAACTGAAGAGCATACCGTTTTTGATTTCTCCTCAGCGCCAACTGTTTAACCCATTCGTTCTACACCAAAAATAGTGAGGTTGTCATGCAGTTTTTGATTTTAGCACGGGTTGCCCAAGGGGTTTCAATGGAACAAGTACTGCCTCATATCAAGGCTGAAGCAGAAGCAGTCTGGCAACATTACTCGGCAGAAGTTGTACGCTCGATTTATTACATTGCTGATATGAGCGGTGCTGTGCTTTTGTGTGAGGCTCCAGATTTAGCAGCTATGCAAGCGATCGCCGCTGAGTTCCCGATGGCAAAAGCAAGGGTTTTAACATTTGAGATTCTGCCATTGAAACCATACACTGGACTAGAAACATTGTTTGCTCGGTCATAGTTCAATCATTTAGGAAAACCTCAAAATAAATCTTGGCGATATTTTCGTAGAGACGTTACGTGATCGGGTTCAAGAACTCCTTGATCCAGAAAACTAATTCAACTATCGAAGAAATTTACAAGAGATCCTATGACGAAAATGTTGTCATGCTAAGTAAAAGTGTGGAACTGATAAACTCAAAGAGAGAGTGAGTTTTTGAACGAATGATGGAATGTCCTGTAGTCACCTCAAATTCCATTGTCACAGCATCCATTTGCAAGGTTCATGCAATTTAGTAATATCCTGTGACCCCCTCGCTTTAGACAGTCAACTCTGATTGCTAATGATTTTTCTTTTACATCACAGTCTTTCTTCTATCGAGGGGATCACTTCAGTATCTACCCTACTCAACGGTTTAATACTTCCGCAAACTTCGAGAGGATGATACTGTCATTTACACAAAATCATGAACAGTGATTTGATTCGCTTGAATCCCTTCGAGAATCGTCACATGCATCTGACTTCCCAGTTCACCAGATCCTTCCAGCGTCCAGCGAATTTCAGTATTCTGCCCCATCTGAACCACATCGAGGTCATTGAAACTGAGAGAGGTGCCATAGAATGCTTCACTGGTGGTAGTTGGTAGCCCCAACAAATCTCGCCCATCCTCAAAGCCTCGGATGATATCTCGATCGCTACTCAGATAGAATTGATCGACTCCAGAACCGCCCTGGAGCAGGTCGTCACCTGTTCCCCCATTCAAACGATTGTCACCATTCCCCCCAATCAGGGTATCGTTACCCGAATCGCCATCCAGTTTGTCATTTCCTTGTCCTGCTTGCAGTCGATCGTTGCCCGCATCGCCATAGAGAATATTGTTGCCTTGAGTGTCTCTCAGGAGATCGTCTCCTGCACCACCTGTGAGAACATCGTCAGCTTCGCCACCGCTCATCGTATCTTCGCCATCTCCACCAATGAGAGAATCTTTGCCGTTGCCCCCTCTTAAAACATCGTCACCCCCAAACCCACGTAGAAAATCATTCCCTTCCCCCCCATGTAAAACATCGTTGCCGCCGTGCCCAAATAAATAATCGCTGCCGTTGCCACCGTTTAGAGAATTGTCTCCTTCCCCCCCATGTAAGGCATCGCTGCCGTCGCTTCCTGTCAAAACGTCATCTCCTGCACCTCCATGCAATAAATCATTTTCGTGACCTCCAGAGAGGATGTCATCTCCGTTTCTCTCAGGTGATGTGAGGTAATTGCCCTTATAGAATTGGGCAATTACCTCTGGATAGGCTTCTGGAAGCGGGAAGGAATTATCGGCAAACAGGGGGCTTTTCTGATTGCTGAGATATTGATCGAAGAAGGTGGTGATGTAGTCATTGGTGATCTGTGTAACTTGATTGGGGTCGATCAGTTCAAAGTTCTTGTGTTCATAAGATTGGATAGTCGCTTGCGGATCAAAAAAGTAATTGAATGATCCTTCTAGCCCACCTAGCTCGATGCCAGAATCTCGCAAAAGCGGAAATAGAAAAGGCACGTCACTGGTAAAGTGCAAGTGTGTTGCTCCCCGGATGGTCACTTCATAGCCCTGATTTTGAAGATTGTTGAAGAAGGCACTATCGAACGATCTTGCTGTTGCATCAGAACTAATTTCTGTGCCAAACGCCACATTGTTGAATTGCAGATAGGGTTGGGAGAGGCTAGCATTCGGCGTATCACCCCGTAAGGTGCCGTCTAAGTTTGCGCCTGCTTTGAAACGCGGATCAATTGATAATACTTCGGCGGCAGTTGCGCCACCCGTAGAATTTCCGAACACGCCAACTCGATCTAAATCGAATTTCCCGCTAAACAATCCTGTTGGATCATTTCCTGCATTAAATTTTTCCAGTTCATCTAAGACAAATTTGACATCTCCGGCTCTGAGAGCAACGTTTTCAGCTTGCAGTCGAAGAAATTCAGAGTCACTTCCCTCCCTCGTGGCTGTATCAAAGAGAGATGTGTGGGGAATCACTCGCCCATCAGGCAGGATATTCAGGGCTGAGTCATGAGTATGATTGATCGCAACAACGACATAGCCTTGGCTCGCTAATTCTTCTGCCCTGACAGTGTTAAATTCGGGCAGGTCAGTGCCACCGTGAGACAAAAACAGAATCGGATATTTGGACTCTGCAGCGGCAACTGGAGCGTTCTCAACGCTATTTGTGGGGATTGATCGGATCAAACTGACAAACTCATCTGGTGGGATTCCCAATCCTGATGCAAACGCACCAGCCAATTCTTCCTTCATATAAAGTGCGGTTGTAGCTCCTGAAATCTCTTCACTGGGATACCAAACTCTTGCAGTAATCTCTCGAATATCATTGGGATCTTCTGTGAAAATTTCTTCTCGCTCTGGATCGGCAAAGTAGAGCGAGGTGGTTCCTACAGCATACGGTCCAGTTGGTTCTGGGAACAAAATTGCTTGGGTTGTATTGGTTTCCATCGCAGCAGTCTCCTGAGTTGTAATCTGAACTACGCTGCTTTTTATCGTATGAATGGAAAGCTTATGTTCAAATCGATCGCCAGATCAAACGGATAGAACCAATCGGACAATCTTGTATTCATCCAATCGGACAGCGCTTTGTGGTGACAGATCTAGCATGGTGACCTGACCGATCGGTCAATTTCAACTTTGAAGATTCTGGTATAGCATCATGAAGTTTAATATCCATAGATGTTATGCGACGATCGCTTAAGTTAAATCAACAGCCGCCTTTGATACAAGCAGCTTGGAAATGGCCTCGTCAACAGGTGCAATCTTGGCTGATGCGCTTTAAATTACCCCAAGCATCAACAGATTACTTAAACTGGAGGCATCAATTTTTACAGAAGCGGTTGCGTCTAGGACTATGGCTGGCGTTGTTTTGGCATTTGATCGTCTCAGCTGATGGTCTTCACTCTGTTTTGTTTGAGTTTGAGAGATTACGAGCAGCTGCTCTCAGTATCTATGGAAATGCAACGATCGCTGATCAATGGAGAAACGCATCCATTCTCTATTATGTGGGCGCTATTGTTCTTTTATTAATTTGTTTGATTGGACGAAAAACAATCTGGGGAAGACGCTACCCTGAAGCACTTTTTTTGTTATTTGCCTGTGTTCTAAGCAGTCTCATTCATATTGTTTTCACTCTCTTTGGGCTTCCCGAAACGCCAAAAGCTTTGGAGTTTTTATTAATTGCAGCTCTGGTGCCTGTGCATTGGGAGTTACATCTTACCTATCAAGCTATATCGATCGGCTATTACGCAATTGTCTATCCCATTACAGGGCTAGCTGGTCTGGAGTATGCAAAAATCTATGGTCTTTACTCAAGAGAGCTGATTATCCAACTCGCTTGCGCTTGCTCGATCAGCATCCTATCAGTGTATCTATACGAACGCTTGAAATGCTCAGAGTTTGAAGCTAACCGCCGACTCCAGATTTTTCTGCATTCGGTGTCACATGATTTACAAACGCCAGTTGTAGGTAGCTCGGTTGTATTGCAAAGTGTGTTAGAGAAATCAACGAATGAATTGGATGATGAGATTCGCGTAAAGCGATCGACGATCGAACGATTACTGCAAGGGAGCCATCACCAACTTGCCTTAATTAATTCCCTGCTTGAAGCTCATACCGCTGAAACACAAGGGGTTGTTCTTCATTGTCAACCCACGCAAATCAATTCATTAGTTGATTCAGTCTTAATCGATTTAAGCCATAATTTAACCAAAAAACATATTCAGTTGATTAACCGAATTACAAATAGGTTGCCGATTGTAAGCGCCGATGCGAATCAGCTTCGGCGAGTATTTAGCAATCTAATTGGGAATGCACTTAAACATAACCCTCATGGCATTCAGCTAACGTTGGATGCAAGTGTGGTGGAATTGGGTTATGGAGGTGAAGAGGTAGAAGTGTGGAAACATGTCAGCATAGAATACATAAAACAGCGAATTTGTTCTAAAGCGCCAGTGCTGCTGTGCGTGATACATGATAATGGTGCTGGCATTGCTTTGATGCAATGCCAGCATTTATTTGAACTCTACGCACGGGGAGCAAAATCACGATACACACCGGGACTGGGGTTAGGGCTGTATCTCTGCAAGCAAATTGTGGAGGCACATGGTGGCAAAATTGGGGTTAATAGCTGCTTGGGCAAAGGGTCAACGTTTTGGTTCACCTTGCCCTTATACCCAACCGGAGCGGAGCGCCACAACGGCTGCTTGCACCCGATCATCCACGGCTAGTTTGTTCATGATGCTGCGGATGTGAGCTTTTACAGTACTGAGGCTGATGTACAACATCAGGGCAATCTCTAGGTTACTGTGCCCTTCAACAATCAGCTTGAGTACCTCTAGCTCTCTTTCACTAAGCGGATTTTCTGAGTTAGCACAAACAGCAGGACGCAGGTGTTTCACGACACACTGGGCAATTTGAGAATCAAGATAAACGGCTCCATCCTGAATGCAGATGATTGCCATCACCAACTTTTCTAATCCCAAGCCTTTCACACAATATCCATCTGCTCCACTTGCCAACGCCGCGATAATTTCTTGTTCTGATTGATGCGAAGTTAGCATCATTATTCGTACCGTTGGCAAGCTGGCTTTAATGTTCTGCGTCGCAGCAATACCATCTAGCTCCGGCAAACCAATATCCATAATTACCAGATCTGACAGTTTCGTTCTTCCAAGCCGATTTTTGAATTTTCAGACATAGCTATAGGTTTCCTTGTGGAGATCGATGGTTGCAGAATTTTCTTGGCTGATACTAACGTAAGACAATGAAAGATCTCACGAATGCTGCTTCAGATTCTTGCCTAACTTAACTTCAATGTAATAATTTCCAAGACTCGACTTCTTTCAGATCCTTAGGACAAATTTTCAGATTCTTATAGTGCTAGTGAATCTGCTTGGAGGTCTTTCCCGTGAATCACTTGAAGTACTGCGTCAAATGGCTTTAACTGGAGAAACCTACTTGTAGAGCAATGTCTGCGCTAAGCGAAGCTATAGCAATCCTATTTGAGTTGTGAGAAACAGCCATAGGTAAACAGCTTTGGAAAGTCAAAGGTTTGTCGGTGAGTCACAAACTCAAAGAGAAACTTTACGGCATTAAACGATTGACACAGGTGGTAGTACTCTCGAATGAATCGCTTTACCTGCAACCCAATATCTTCAATCGGGTTTTGCCTGGGATCATTGGCAGCAAAGCGAATGCAAGTGATTCTCCAGTTGGACTTATCGAGTCCTTGATTAACTGACTCCAGATACTCTCTAACTTCCTGTGAGCGATGATAGCTAGCCCCATCCCAAATCAGCGCAATGCGGCGGTAGGGACATTGCTTGAGCAGATACTTGAGGCAGGCAATAGTGCCCTCACTATTACCTGCTTCAACCGCTTGAATCAGGCACTGTTGGTTGTAAATATTCACTGCCCCATAGTAAGTCTGCCTGCTGCGTTCGTTGAGGATGGGAACCTCAACGCGCTCGTTTGTCTTGCCCCACACATACCCACAGATGTCTCCCCACAACAGATGGCATTCATCCGCAAAGAAGACCCCTAACTCACCCGAGACGATCTCATGCCGATGCCTCTCCAACCAAGCTGTAATCTCCTGTTTTTTTCTCGACCTTCTCTGGGTCTGCCTTGGGATTGCGCTTTTGCGTTTTCTTCCAGCTGATCCCTGCTTGCTCAAACAGCGTGTAGTAACTTTGCTTGGAATCAAACACCACCTCATACTCCTGCTCCAGGTGCGCCTGTAGTTCAGCCAGATTCCAGTAGTTCTTGCTCTTTAACCAGTGGATCACGCACTGCCGTTGTTGAGGGTCTAGATAACCGACTGAGCCGCGATACCCCAGCTTCAACCCAGATACTCCCAACTGTTGGTAAATCTGAGTCCACTTACTAATGAAGCCTGAACTCACCCCTAAGCTTTCGGCTATCTCTCGATGTTTGTACCCTTTGAAGAACATCTGGACAGCGATTGCTCGCTTGAGTTCACGGGCATCTGGGTTGGAGTGAATGAAGGCATGCAGGTCTTCTAGCATAGAACTATTCTCAGCGGGGTTTGTGTCTTCTCTAGCTTCTCACAACTGGCTTAGGATTGCTATATCCCGGAGGATTATCGCTAAAATCCTTTTTACCAATTCAGCACAGACTTGCAGAACCAATTTCATATCCGTTTTCTCTGTCTTGTTACCCTAGCGGAACTTGAGTTGAACCATGCCCGCACATTTTAATCGTTCAAGAGTGGCGACATTTGCGTTCCAATCAGTTCAATGGAGCGCATCAGTTGGGCGTGATTCATCTGCGCGTTGTCCATTTGAAAAGTTACTCTCGAAATGCCACCGAGCGATTTGCTGTGATGGCGGATTTTCTCCGCCACTTCTTCGGGACTGCCGACTAGTAACGCGCCGGTCGCGCCGCGCTGTGCGTCAAAAGCGGCGCGCGTAACGGGCGGCCAGCCTCTCTCTCTGCCAATTCTAGTGAACGTTTCGGCGTAGCCCGGAAAGAATTCTTCAACGGCTTGCTCGGTCGTGTCGGCGACATAACCAATTGAATGCAATGAAACTTTCAATGTTTCGGGCGCGTGTCCGGCGCGCTTTCCGGCATCGCGGTATAAATCTACGAGCGAGCGAAAGCGGTGCGTTTCGCCGCCGATAATGGCGACCACGAGCGGCAGTCCAAGCATTCCGGCGCGGAGGAAAGATTGCGGCGTACCGCCGACCCCGATCCAGATGGGAAATGGCTTTTGCAGCGGACGCGGATAAATTGCTTGGTTTTCCAGCGCGGGGCGAAATTTGCCCGACCAATTGACCGTTTCGTTGTCCCGAATTTTGAGCAAGAGTTCGAGCTTTTCAGCGAAAATCTCGTCGTAATCGCCGAGACTAAATCCGAATAGCGGAAAGGCTTCGGTGAACGAGCCGCGCCCGACAACCATTTCGGCGCGACCTTTTGAAATCAAATCGAGCGTGGCGAATTGTTGAAACACACGCACCGGGTCAGCCGCGCTCAGCACTGTAACCGCGCTGGTTAGACGAATGCGGTCGGTGCGTGCGGCGGCAGCGGCGAGAATAACCGCGTTTGCCGAATCTAAAAATTCATGCCGATGATGCTCGCCGATACCGAAGATATCCAAGCCGGAACGGTCCGCCTGCTCTATTCTCTCCAGCAGTTCGGCGACAGACTGCGTGGCATCCGCCGTTTCACCATTTTCACTCGTTCCAACCGAGGCAAAACTGTCAATTCCGACTTCCATATTATTTCCCAAGCGTTTTGCGAATGAAATAGTCTTAATCCGAAATAGTAGAAAGCCTTGCTGTACGAGTTAAGCTGCTGTTCTCTCGCTCAGCAAAGAACGCCAAACCATCATCAACTCAGAGGGGGCGCGCTACTACCGTGATCTGAATTATCAGGGAGCGGAATGAATTCAGTTTCACCGGGAACCGCCGGGAAGCGGCGGTCTTGCCAATCTCGTTTTGCCTGCTCGATACGCGCTGAGCGGCTCGACACAAAGTTCCAGTACTTTGTGCGATCGCCCACTGGTGCCCCGCCGATAATCATTGCTTTTGCCTCAGCCCCCGCACTGATATTTACTGATTCATCCGGCGCTAAAACGGCTAGACGATATGGCTCTAACGGCTTTCCATTTACGAATAGGCCGGATGTGACGCTATAAATTGCCCTTTCTAAACCTTCTATTGGCGCTAGCTGAAATTCACTACCCTCCGTGAAAACGAGCGCTAGGTAAAGAGTAGCAGAGTAGGTTTTAACGGGTGATTGGTGAGACTGATAGCTACCGGCGATCAAGGTCGCGCTGGTGCCTGTTTGAGTCCACCTCGGTAAATCAGTCGCTGAATAATGTGAAAAGCTGGGTTCAACTTCTTCAGCGCTTTCGGAGAGGGCAATCCAGGTCTGAATGCCGTGAAGAGTAGATTCTTTCTCTCTAAAGCTCTCGGGCGATCGCTCAGAATGAACAATACCTTTGCCTGCTGTCATCCAGTTCACCTCGCCCGGAAAAATCTCTTGTACTGTACCTAGACTATCTCTATGCAGAAGGCTTCCTTCAAACAAATAGGTAACCGTCGCTAAATTGATGTGTGGATGAGGTCTAACATCGACGCCTTTTCCAGGCGGGAAAATAGCTGGGCCTAAGTGATCAAAAAAGATGAAAGGTCCAACCATTTTTAGGGTTTCACTCGGTAAGATACGCTGTACGCTAAACCCACCTAAGTCGTGCTTTTCAGGCGTGACCAATTGCTGAATACTCATTTTTGTCCGATCCATTCTTAGTTGACGTTGTGGACGAAGATACAATCTTAATTCTGTTGCTGCTTCAGATTTTTGCCTAATTTAACTTCAATGTAATGAGTTCCAAGACTTGATTTCTTTCAGATTCTTATGGTGCTAGCGAATCTGCTTGGGGGTCTTTCCCGTGAATCGCTTAAAGTGCTGCGTCAAATGGCTTTGACTGGAGAAGCCTGCTTGTAGGGCAATGTCTGCGGTAAGCGAAGCTATCCCGAAGGGTTATCGCCAAATCTGTTTTCGACAGCATCAATTTCGCCTGTTCCACGCGCTGTTGAATCACGTACTGACGGAGAGAAATCCCCATTGTTTGCTTAACTCAGATCTTGCACCTCTCCCAATAAGCCAAGCTGGGCAATGATTTGAGAACAATTTCAAACCCATACTGTGCTGCAACATCTGCACTCATTTGAATGTGTTTGAGTAATTGAAACCAGACAATCGAGGGCAATAAAGTTTCTAGGGTTAGACGACTAGCGGCTTTCCAGTCCAGGACAGGGGGCAATGACCATTGGTCAATCCAGTGTGCCAATAGATAAGCAATCAGTGACAGAATCAGCCAACGATAAACCCCTAACTGGGTGCCTTGACCAAAACAATGAAGACCAAACTGATGCTTAGCGGTTTTGAAAAAGCCCTCAATAGCCCAACGCTTGCGCCCTAACTGGACCAGATAGGCTCCCGAATCAGGATAGGAGGAGGCAACAAATCGTAATTCTCGTTTGCCATCAGCTCGTTTGAGCCAAAACCAGGAGACGGTGAGGGGATAGTCAATATCTTTGAGATACACTTGAAAACCCCGCTTGGCGTGACGATAGAGGTCTTTGAGGCAGCGACCATCTTGTAAGGTGCGATTGCTTCTGAGTCCAACGACGGGTCGCCAAGAGCGTTGGCGAACAGCCTTGAGAAACTCGACAGTGCCAAACTCGGTATTGGCTTGCACAATCACCACTCGAGCGTTGAGTAAGGACTTGGGCACCGTTGCCAACAACTTACGTCCCAACTGGGCAGGACTGGCATAGCCTTTGCCCCGCCAGACCCGAAAACTCCAAGGCACTCGCCATTCTCCGACAGCCAGATAGAGGACAACCAAGTGTAACCCTCGTCTACCGTTCAAAAAGCGTATCCAAGGGTCTGGTGCTTGGGGGTCTGCGGTCGGCGTACTCAGATGCCAAAACTTGCCGCTTTTCTCTAGAGTCGTTAAGTCAATCAAAATGCGGATGGGTAGTTTGGCATGGGGCAAATGACTGGCAATCTGCTGCAAAATCGCTTGACGAGTCGTCCGGATCACCCGTCGAGTAGACCAGGTATAACGGTTGAGAAATCGACTTAACGAACTGGCTGATTTGACTAGTACTACAGTTGTAGATTAGCTAGAATAGTTATGTAGTCAGGGACGCAGGCATTTTTGTGACTCTCTCGTATCCGTCTGTTCTAGCTACAGGCGTGGCTCCAATCTCAACTGAAGATGTCCAGCAATGGGCAGATGAGTTTAATCGTTTGAACCAACGGTTTGCGCCTCACTTCAAACGTGTTGAAACCAAACAACACGCTCAGGATTATCTGCAAGGCTTGCTCAGCTCAGTAGAACGTAAAAATGGCTGGCAAATCGCCCAACAAGTGGGGGACACCACTCCCTATGCCATCCAACACCTACTAGGGCG
>NZ_JACXWX010000179.1 GCF_014764505.1 Phormidium tenue FACHB-886 | reverse complement strand
GCTGCCATCTTTGCCCAGCAGTTGCGTGCCAAACGCCAGGGGAAAGTGGGCAGAATCTGGTTTGTAGACGAGGTACATCCATGTTAAAGGTCAGTGGTGTTACTTGTATCGAGGCATCGATGAGAACGGAGATTTAGTCGATGTGAGATTGAGCGAGAAGCGGGACATGGAAGCGGCAAAAGCGTTTTTTGCTCAAGCCCATGAGGTCGCCCAACACTCCCCACAACAAGTAGCGACTGACGGACACACGAGCTATCCGAGAGCGATTGCAGAAGAACTGGGAGAAGGGGTGGAACATGAAGTAATAAGCTGCCGGGAAAATCCGATTGAGCAGAGCCATCGAGGAATAAAGCAACGCTACTATTCGACATTAGGCTTCGGAGCGTTTGAATCAGCGCAGCGGTTTTGTCAAGCGTACGATGAGGTCAGGAACTTTATGAGAGTACAGCGCTACATGACAGAAGTAGTGTCTCTATCTGAGAGAAGGGAACGATTTATAGAACAAGTCAGTGAATTAAAAGCGAGCTTCCAAGCTGCTTAACAAAGAAAAAGAAGAGGGAAGGTATATTTATGAAAAAGAGACGAGACTTGAATACCCAGTTCTGACAATTTCGAATTGGCTACTCCCCTATGTTAACTATTTGACGCTCGGAGTAGTAACGATGTGATTTTTTGGCCCCGTTTCCTGGTAATGAATTTAGAGGTTTCGGACGCTGAGGTTGAGCATGTTGTGAAAGAAGCGGTACAGACATTTCTAGCATGCTATAAAAGCAAGCGGAGAAAGGCATAATGGGGTTAAATCGAGCGAGCGATAATCATTTATGCCACAGATTTCTTACCAGATTTTTGTTTGAGTTCTTCAACCACATGGAGAAACTGCTGCACAATGGGTGAGAAGTTATCACGGCGATGGGCGATCGCTAGCTCTAATTTGGGTGCAGCCCCTTTTAACCGTCGGTAAATCACATCAACATCTGCAACATGTTGCAGATGTTCTGGCACAAAGGTGATTCCCATGCCTGCGGCTACTAAACCGACTCTCGTTTGGCTGGTTTCGACTTCTTGCACCACATTAGGATAAAACCCTGCCTGTTCACATAATCGAATAATTTGATCATAAAATGCTGTCCCTTCATGACGTGGATGCAAAATAAACGCTTCGTTGGTCAATGTACTCAGGGTCAAGTGTTTTTGATTTGCCAAATGATGTCCTTTGGGTAAGGCAACAATCCACACTTCCTCCACAATGGGTTGAAGCATTAGCAATTTCTCATCCACAGGGAGATAGAGAAAGCCCACATCCACCTGATGATTGTGAAAGGCTGCCACCTGCTCGTGCGTACAGCGTTCGCTCATCGTCAGTTGCACATCCGGATAACGAGCGCGAAATACTCGCACGATTTCTGGGATCACACTCCGCAGTGCCGAAGCAGTAAAACTCAGCCGCAACTGTCCAACTTCTCCTCGCGCAACCCGCTTTGTCGTTTGGATGGCTTGTTCTGTGCGGCGAAGAATCTGCCTGGCTTCCTCAAAGAAGGTTTGTCCGGCGATCGTTAGCTGCACACTTCGTTTAGTGCGCTGAAAAAGCTGTACGTCTAATTCAGCTTCTAATGCCTGAATTTGCCGACTGAGCGCAGGTTGAGTCATATGCAATCGTTCGGCTGCTCGACCAAAATGCAGGTCTTCTGCCACTGCAACAAAATACCGAAGATCATGAAGTTCCATAGCGGATTAATGCCTTCAGAACATTAATAACAAGACAAAGAAGCATTGGACAGTATTAATTAGCTGCTTCTATGTTAAAAGATGTAAGCGATTTTTGAGTTCCACATCATTCAATCCATATTTCGTTACTTTCCATGCCTTAATCTCTTTGTCACGCAGCCATTAGGAGGTACATAGTATGAATCGCAACGGCTTCACCAAACGCCGACATTTTCTACTGGGTGCCGCTTCTACAACAGCGGCGATCGCATTAGGCAGTCAGGCAAATCAAGCAGCAAAGGCTCAATCAGCCGAGTTTCGCTGGCGTATGGTGTCACGTTGGGATGCAACCTTTCCCGATCAACTCGCTGCCGGACAGCGATTAGCCGATCGCATTGCTGCTATGAGTCAGGGACGATTAATCATTGAGGTATTGCCACCGGATGCAGTTGGTCCTTTTCCTGAAACGTTGAAGGCAGTGAGCGATGGCACTGTGGAAATGAGCCGCAGTCTCGCATACGATTGGCGCACTCAATCTCCCGTTTTGGAGTTCTTCTTTGTTGTGCCCTATGGGTTTACTCAGAATGAGATGAGCGCATGGCTCCACTATTTTGGTGGGCAGGAGTTGTGGGACGCTGCCTATGCTCCCTTTGGTGTAAGAGCCTTTCCCGCAGGCTCATTAGGGGCACAGTCTTTTGGATGGTTCCGTAATGAAATTAAGAGCTTGAGTGATTTGCGGGGAATTCGATTTCGGACAACGGGTATGGCTGCCGATGTCTTATCTCAATTGGGCGTTAACCCAGTGTCGATGGAGACCCCTGAAATTCGTCAAGCTATGCAGGCAGGAACATTGGATGGGTTTGAGCTTGTGGGTCCCCTGGTCGATTTGCACTATGGTTTGCAGGAACTTGCTCGCTATTACTATTTTCCTTCGTATAATCAACCGTCTGGCTTGGTTGAATTAGTGGTGAATGGGGCACAGTATGAAGCGTTGCCAACTGATCTCCAACAAATCATCGCGATCGCCGCTCAGGCTGAGTATGACCAGGGTTTTGCAGAAGCCAATGCTGGAAATGCTAGAGCACTTCAAACATTAGTCAACGACCACAACGTCCAGGTTAGACAACTGCCAGTGGATGTGATGGAAGCTTTAGGTAACGCATCGGGTGAAGTCATTGCAGAGATGCGATCGCGTGGAGATAACTTGATGAAGCGAACGATTGATTCATTTCTATCTACCCGTCGAATCCTAATGCCGTGGAGTCAGGTGACTGAGCAGAGCTTTTTGACCGCACGAGCACTACCGTTTGCTTATGGCTAGACGATCCATAGCGCAATTGTCTATTTACACAGAATAGTGTCTCTACATCCGAGCTCCATTTAAAGCTTGGAGATTGACTCATGCACAAACTCTTGTTTTCTAAACACCATTGGTTGAAGTGGGTCTTTCTGTTTGTGAGTGCCATTATCTTAGCTGTAGCGATGTCTCATGTGTTGAATCGATCGCCATCATTTTCTTACACTGATACGTCATCAAATTCATCTTCTACCTCATCAAACCAATTTTCAACTAAACTATCTCCAATCACTAATACATCGACTGGTGAAGTACAAGCTCAATCAAAATACGATCGCACATTAGCTCACTATGCTACGGTGTCTCGTAGCGATGGATCGTTTCGTCAAATGTTTGTGAACGAAGAGTCTATCGCTGCCATCCAACCAGGAGAACCGCTTCCCAATGGGACATTACTTGTCATGGAATCCTGGTACTCTCCTGAAAATTTAGGGACTGTTTTTGTCAAGCAAAAACAGAATGGTGAGTGGCAATATGGCTCATTCAGTCCCGATCGCCCCAACTATCAAATGCGGTTTAGTGGAAGCTGTCATCGCTGCCATGCTCCATTTTCAGAAATAGATTTTACGTTGACAAAACCCCTGTTAGAAATCGCCTTGCAAACTCGGCAGGTGCAGACTGCCTACTGCAATCGGTCTGGACGAACTCCCTGTGCTTCAGAAGCCTACATTCCTAATCCTAGCCATTGAGCCACAAATTGTTTTCCACAAGCCTTACAGAAATAGCCCTGCTTATTCCTACGATCGCCATTTTTCAACCATCGTTTGAATCGGCAATGCCGCTTCACTGACTACACTTCAAGTGATCCTCTCCCCAATTGCAAAGGACTTGCAAGACAGGTTTGAGCGTCAGACCGTACTCGGTAAAAGAGTACTCTACTTTCGGCGGCATCTCTGAATAAACATTTCGATTGACAATGCCATCTTTTTCTAGCTCTCGCAGTTGTTGAATGAGCATCTTTTCTGTAATCTCTGGCATCAAGCGTTTGAGTTCACTAAATCGCTTTTTCGTCATCTTTGAGATACCACAGAATCAAAATCTTCCATTTCCCACCTAACACTTTGAGGGTGGTTTGTACAAATACAGTACCTTGAGTGGCTTCATTGGTCATCTACGCTACTTTCCCATAGCTTGAGGAAGCTTACAAAAAAGTAAGTACTTCCGAAAAAGTTAGTAGGAGTATACCCTGTTCTTTGTTGTTGGTCATTGGTCACGGGTCCTTGGTTAGGTGCATTACAAATGACGAATGACAAATGACAAATCCCATAAGGAATAAGACACAATGCAAATTCAAGGTGCGATCGCGTTAGTGACTGGCGCAAACGGTGGCATTGGACAATACTACATTCAAGGCTTACAAGCGGCTGGAGCCACTCGCATTTATGCAGGGGCACGCAATCCAGATAGCTTGAAGGACATTGCAGTAACCGATCCCGATCGCATTATTCCAATTCCCCTCGATATTACTGATGAAGCTTCGGTTAAAGCGGCAGTTGAGGCGTACTCAGATGTAAATCTCCTAATCAACAATGCTGGAGTGGGGTTCAATCAACGATTGGTTCCAGATATCAATTTTGACAAGGTGCGATCGGAGATTGAGGTCAATTACCTCGGTACATTGCGGATGTGTTTGGCATTTGCTCCAGTTCTGAAAGCCAATGGAGGAGGGGCGATCGTCAATATGCTCACCATTCTGGCAAAGGTTAATTTTCCGCTGAATGCCTCCTACTGTGCGTCTAAGGCAGCAGCTTTACTGGCAACTCAGGGAATTCGGGCTGAGCTAGCCTCACAAAAAACGCTGGTAGTTGGGGTGATGCCTGGAACAGTAGACACCGGAATGAGCAAGGATTTCCCACCGCCCAAAGTTGCCCCCGAAGAGGTGGTACGAGTCGCCCTGCAAGCAGTGGTAGACGAAGTGGAAGAGGTCTACCCAGGAGAGCAAGCACAGGAAATGCAGGCTCAGTTACTCAAAGACCCCAAAGCAGTTGAAAAGTGGATGGCATCAATTCTGTCGAGCTAACCCTTCACATAAGACGAACATGAATATCGGAATTATTGGCTCAGGCAATATGGGTCGTGCGCTAGGCACGATTTGGGCGAAGAAAGGGCATCAAGTCACCTTTTCCTACTCTCGTGATCCAGCAAAATTAGAGACGATCGCAGCCGCAGCAGGAACCAACGCGAAAGTTGGCACACCAGAAGAGGCTGTACAATCCAGCGATGTGATTTTGATGACGCTTCAACCGTTTGTTTTAGAAGAAGTGCTAAGTGCGATCGGTTCACTGAAAAACAATATTGTCATTACCTGTATGAGTGGATTAAAGCCAGACTTTAGCGGGCAGGCAATTGGTATTGCAACGGATCTCAAAATTTCAGTTGCCGAACATCTGGCACAGTTAGCACCTGGTGCAAAGGTAATAGAGGCGTTTAACATCACGTTTGCTGAAATTCTGGCATCAGAATCGCGCAAATTTGGGAATGAATTTCCTACAGTCTTTTACTGCGGAGATGACGCAGATGCAAAAGCGATCGCGGCTCAACTGATACAAGACTGTGGCTATGATGCGATCGATGCGGGTGGATTGATTGTGTCACGCAGTTTAGAAACCTTAGCTACTGCCTGGGTTCAATTTGCAGTGGCAAGTAATCTATTCCCGAATGTCGGTTTCAAAGCGTTGCGTCGTTAGGTTCAGTGTTCGTCAATCTGTTCCCTTTCACCTATGTCTCTCAAAACGAATTTCCCCCTCGTTAAAACAACGCTACTTCTGAGTAGTAGTCTCACAGTCATGGCAGGAGCAACGATCGCCCCTTCTCTGCCTGCAATGCGCGATTACTTTACAGTAACACCCGAAACTGTCAGGTCTGGGTACTCAAATCGTGGTTTTTTTTGCACATTGCCATCATTACAAGCTTTCTCTCTTTTATCTTTAATTAAGTGGCTTGAAATAACTTCTGCAATTCATTCACTCGTTTAGCAAATTGTTCCATTTGCTTCGATAAAGACACTAACTCTGTCATTCTCGTTCTCGATCGTAAAAATTGCCGCACTTCATCATATGCTTGACAAAATCGTTTCGCACTCTCAATCGCTCCAAAACCAAGCATCGGATAGTAGCGTTGCTTAATCCCTCGATGGTTCTGTTCGATCGGATTCCCTCGGCAATCTCTGACCTCGTGTTCCACC
>NZ_JACXWX010000178.1 GCF_014764505.1 Phormidium tenue FACHB-886 | reverse complement strand
GGAATGGCTTCCCGGGGTACGAAGCTTCAGTATTCCCTAAGTGGGCAAATTGCTGAAGGTACAAGTGTTTCTGTCGCTCCGACTCTGACCTATTTAGGGAATAGCTAGGAGAGTTATACAACAGGGCTTTTCGATTCTCCTTCCCCTGGAGAGAATACTGGAGACGTGAAAGCCTTATTCCATGCCTCCTGCCCCTGCTCCCCCTATTCCGTCCCTACTAGAAGCCCTTAAAGCTGTTCCAGATCACCGCAGCCCGTCTGGTAAACGGCATGAGCTGTCATCAATTCTGGCTTTTGCATGCTGTGGCATGTTGTGTGGAGCCAAAAGCTTGCTGGCCATCTTTGAATGGGGGAGAGCCCATCAAGAGTGGTGTTGCGAAGTCTTTGGCTTTCAGCGATGTACACCCTGTGTCAATACATTACATCTAGTGTTCAAACATCTGGCAGTGGCAGCTTTTGAGCCAGTTCTCCATAACTGGCTCACGCTTCAATCCGTCCATCAGTTGCAGGCATCTTTACGCCCCATTGCAATTGATGGCAAAGCCCTGCGAGGCAGTAAAACAGAATCATTAGCTGGAATCAGTTTGTTGAGTGCGTTTGCAGCAGATTGTGACCTCGTGGAGGCTCAGATTGCAATTCGCTCTAAAGATAATGAAATTACGAAAGCACCACAGCTTCTCGCATCAATTTCATTAGAAGGCAGAGTGGTAACAGGAGATGCTATCTTTACTCAACGGTCTATCTGCCAAACGATTATTGAGAGCGGTGGACATTATTTGTTCGAAGTGAAAGACAATCAATCCTGTTTGAAAGCAGATATTGCTCGGTTCTTCTTTCAAGACTTAGAAAAACTGGAACACGTTCAGACTCAACAACAAGGGCATGGTCGCTTAGATATTCGAACCTTACATACCCGTTCGCTCAACCCAGGGGAACTAAATTGGGTTGGGGCGCAACAGGTTTGTCGGCTGATTCATCAATCGCGACGTCACAACCAGTGGTCGGTGCAAGTCCATTACAAAATCACCAGCCTGAGCCCTGCTCAAGCGGGAGCCAGAGAGCTTTTGGCTTTGAGTCGAGGCCATTGGGG
Source organism: Phormidium tenue FACHB-886 (assembly GCF_014764505.1). Classification (GTDB taxonomy): domain Bacteria; phylum Cyanobacteriota; class Cyanobacteriia; order Elainellales; family Elainellaceae; genus FACHB-886. The sequence continues at coordinate 5,274 of NZ_JACXWX010000178.1, read as the reverse complement.
AATTGAAAATCGAGTGCATTACGTGCGCGATGTCACGCTCGCTGAAGACGCCAGTCGCATTCGTACAGGTTCTGCTCCACAAGCAATGACCGCTATTCGAAACTGGGTGCTGACGGTGTTACGCCAAGCTGGCATAGTTAATATTGCGGCTGGATTACGGCAGTTTGGCTGGCAAATCCAACGAGCAGCTAAAGTATTGGGATTATCCTCACCCTGCTCAACTCCCTTCCACTAAACGTCTTCAGGGATTTCTGGAAGATTGGTGGAGGAATCCTGTCGCAATTGCCGGGCTAAGTCTTTGAGGTAGATTGAGTAGCGTTTTCCATTTCGAATAAAGCGCCAGTAAGGATAGGGTCCGTAAACTTTATCTCCCTGCCGAATTGTTTTCCATTCGATATAGCCCTCTCCACGAGCACCACACAAGGCAGGGTTCTCCTTCGACAACTCCACAATTTCAGGTGGAGCGTTCTCTGGCAGGGGGACGGGCTTCATTTGGTCTATCATCTCGCCTAGATGCGCGTGCAACTGCGTCAGATGCTGCCAATCTAGATGAGTAACCTGTTGCATAATGCTCAGCAGGACTGCTTCAGACAGTCCAGTTGAAGGATATTCTGACATGTGCTTCCTTCCACCAGGCATAGGAACATCGCTAATATAGCGGGTAAGTCCTGGGGCTCCAAGCTAATTTGTACTCCCCTCAGGGAGCCAGCCTTATCAACCCCACCTCAAGCAAGCAGGTTTGAGAATCGAAAAGCCCTGAGTTATACAAGAGGAGTGTTCCCTAAGTTTTAGAGCGAGGGCAACGACATTGTGGAGTTCCTCACTATCCCTGCAAATCGCCAGTAGAGTTGGACTTAGGGAACACTCAGATGGGTTAGGGCAGTTTCTATTCTCTAAATCTGCAGGTCGCGCCCTCCTCACGCAGCAATGTGCTCTACCCATACACAGCGATCGCATTGTCGAGGGTTTGTAGTCAGGCTGCTTCAGCTGCTCAACCAAAGCCTTTGCAGTCGGGGCAGTTAAACGGGATGGACAACTCCATGAGCAACATTGGTGTTTGCCGGCAGAACCTACTTCGATCCACTACCCCATCGCGCCTGTCCACCGTGCGATCAGATGCTTAGGGAACAGTTTTACCATTTCTCGGCTATCCTATTCCCTAAGTTGCTGATCGAGCGTAGCTCAGCAGAGTGGCACCAACAGGTTTAGCACCGTCTGCAGTAGATCTAGGCTACGACGTGATTTGCAGATCGATTTGACTGGCAATCGACACCACCACACCCTTCTTCCGCAATTCCCCTAGTGCTTTGTACAGATCGCCTTCGTCCAGTTCCCACCGATCGCAGAAGCTATTGACGTCTATTCTCGGGTTGAGCTTGCCAGGGTAATCCAGCTGCAGGGCAAAGAACATATAGTCGCGATCGCTGGTGAGCAGCTTTAGCTCGCGGATGCGGAGCAGTTCTTCTCGGTTTAAGCTGTAGCTCGCTGCATTAGACTTTGCCATCGCCCCTCTCCTAGTACAGTAGTTTGGTTTCAGCGTAGCGGACTTTCAGGTGAGCCTCAAGCGGTTTAGGATGACCTACTTAGGGAATACTATAGACGAATTGGGCTAGTTTTGTTCCCTAAGTAGAGCTTGAGCGCGCTCCAATCACAGCTGACAGCAAATAAGTTGCGCTCCCGCTAAACCTCTAACCCTTGCATCAGTTGAAGCTTTTGAATATCTGAGTCAAGGTAACCTGGGGGAGCAGTTGCCCTAATATTGAAACCCGTCACACCTATCTAAAGCGAAACAAAGGGTTTGCGCTAGCAAGCGTGTTAGTTGCGCCAATTCATTTGCCCATCCATATCCACTTCTAGCTTGATGGAGACAGAACGGCAATAGTTGAAAACCATGATGGGTTAAAGCAAACTTTCAGCTGTTCACTGGGTAGGGCTATGGACTTAGGGAATGGTTTTGCTTGATAAGAGCTGTTTTGTTCCCTAAGTGTAACTAAACCCAAAATTCACCAAGCTGGCAGGGGGAGATCGAAGCTACACACTAACACCTATTCTGAAATTGTAAGATCCTTCGTATCTCATCAACTTTATTCCTCAAGCATGAACCAGCTTTGGCAACGAAAGCAATCTATTTATAATCTTGGCTATCGCATCAAGTTGCTGTCCCAGACACTTAACCGTCGATTACAAGCCATCCTTGACCCCTTTGGACTCACGCCGTTCCAATGGGAAGTGCTAGATTGCCTATGGCAGGAAGATGGGGTGCCCACCTCGACTTTAACAAAGCAGCTACAACAGTTAGGCGGAACCTTGACTGGCGTTCTGGATGTGATGGAAAAACGTGGATTAATCTATCGCGAACGGGATCAGAACGATCGTCGTGTCTGTCGTATTTGGTTAACCGAGGCTGGAGAGCAATTGAGAGAAGTTGTCCCTCCTGTGGTCAAAACGCTGAAGAAGGAGACGTTTGAGTGTTTGTCTGCTCAGGAACTTCAACTCTTCTCTGATTTGGTTGATCGGATCATAGACCACACTTCTGAAGAATAGCTTCTCAAGCTTAAAAAGCGCTCCTTCATTTAGGCTTGAAAAAAGGATTCAAATCGTATTCCACTTGACAATCGCGTAGAGTATGATCAGCTAGCGTTTACTTCAGGTCTGAATAATTCAGACCTGAAGTAAAATGAGGTTCTGAGAATTATCATGCTCGTAACAAAGCAGCCAATTTTGAGACGATTTTGGTATCCAACTCTCGCAATCGGTGATCTGGTGGTTGGACCGCAGCCCTTCGAGTTATTAGGACAAAAGATTGTGCTTTGGTTGAACGAGGCAGGAAAGCCTGTCGCTTTGGACGATCGATGCCCGCATCGATCGGTTCCATTATCTAATGATGGAGCCGTTGTGAACGGGACGATTCGCTGTGGCTATCATGGTTGGCGCTTCAACGCAGAAGGTGCCTGTACTCACATTCCTCAATCTCCAGAGTTGACTCCTTCAAAGCGCTGCCGAGTTGAATCGTACCGCTGTACTGAACGTTATGGATTCGTTTGGGTGTGCCTAGACGAACCATTAGCTGATATCCCCTACATTCCAGAGGCGTTTGATCAAACCTATCGTCTGATTCCTGAATACGCAGAAATTTGGGAATGCAACGCCTTTCGAGTGACTGAGAATGCGCTTGATATCAGTCACATTAGCTTCGTTCATCGTAAGACGTTTGGGGATGACCAGGCACCAGTTGCTCCGACTTTGCAAGTCAATCAACTCGAAAACGGGGTTGAATTACATGGTCGTGTTCCCGTTGCCAACTATGAGCTTCAGCAGAAGAATCTTCACATCCCTGACGACAAAACTCTACGGATTGTCAATATTAAGTGGTTCATGCCCTGTACGTTCCTGCTTCATTTTACCTACCCCAATGGCTTGATCCATCTAATTGTCGGCTTTGCAACACCAATGACTGATCAAAGTTGCTACCGCATTCAATTCTGCTTACGCAACGATACAGAAGCGGATGCACTTGCAGAGAATGTTGCCGCATTTGATTGCTCGGTCGGTAGAGAAGATCGGCAAATGCTAGAAAGTACGGATTACGACTTTCCGTTAAATTTGCGCGCAGAGCATCATATGTTGCTGGATAAGCCAGGAATTATGATGCGTCGTCAGATCGCACGACTTCTCAGGCAGTATGGCGAGGTAGAACAACGGCGTGAATTGACTTACCGCTAATCGCTTGAGGCAGCCACAAAGCCTTTGTAACAACGGATGGTATTTAATTATGGTCACTACAGCGTTAGTAAACTCGCTCAAGGTTCAATCGATTTCATCAAAGAATTTTCAACGGTATGGTCAAGTTATTTGGGCGATCGAAGATGGCACGCCCTATAGTTTAGCGGATGCTCAGCTTGACTTAAGTCAAGGAACTCCCCGTTTCTACGTGATGCGTTTACAGAATAAAGGGCGAACCTTTCATCGAATCACTCGGCATTTATGCTGTACTCAATGCCTGGGAGCGCTGGAAGGGAAAGAATGGTTTATTGCTGTTGCTCCGCCTAAAAATTTAGATGACCCTCAAGCAAAACCACTTTTAGAAGAGATTGAAGCCTTTCGCATTCCGGGAAATTGCTTTATTAAGCTGCACGTTGGGACATGGCACGCTGGCCCTTACTTTGATGATGAGTTAATTGACTTCTACAACCTTGAACTTAGCGACACTAACATCACAGATCATTACACTTGTGATTTGAAGAAAACTTACAACATCTCACTACAGTTAAGCGAGAGCGTTGCTTGAATCACTCGATCGCAACTAGCTTGAAAGGAATGAGCAATCTGAAGTGAACGGAGCAGAATATGCACTCTAAGCAGTTACAACATTCAGAATTGACAGAAGGTCATCGACACAAGAAACACAGAGTTACGACTATTCCGTGCAATGTTGATGCACACGCCACGAAATCCATTCGAGAAGGAGCCATCAAAGGCATTTGAAGTTTTTGAAGATGGTGGGTTAGTCGTTCAGGGAGAACAAATTTTGGCAGCCAGTCATTTCTCGCAACTAGCGGAAGCATAGGTTGCGAGAAATGACTTTTTAAGGACAAAGAATTGGTATCGTTAGTATCCTCTTAAGCAGCAATTTCAAAGATCGCTTCGATAAATTTCACTTGAGACACACTGTTCCCTTGTTTGATTTATTTGGTTGTGTCACAAAAAATTTTTAAGAACAAACGATACCGATCGTTTGCATCCTCTTAAGCAGCAATTTCAAAGATCGCTTCGATAAACTTGCCTTGAGACACATTGTCCCCTTTTTGACATCTTTTACTTGTCCTTTTCTAATCATATTCATCGCTTCGATTCCGCTCAACGTTCTTCTGGCGCTGCTGATCATCTTGAACCCTATCATCGGTTTCACAATTCGCTTGATGATTCGATGGTCTTGCTCAATCATATTATTGAGATATTTGTTTTGCCTCAGTTGAGTCTGCTGATCAATCGTCTCATCTGTTTTGAGAGGAAACTGTCAGAACTTAGTACTCAAATTGAAGGCAGAACCCCCGACTTGATAGACTGGCTACTATAGCACTACGCATGTACGTTAGGACAGTATTTGAAGGCAGCATCGACACAATCACGGAAGTTCTCAAACTCATCCCACCGTTGTCGCATCCAGTTCTTGAGCACACTCCACCAGCGTTCAATCTTGTTTAAATCTGGAGAATAGGGTGGCAAGTACCAAATCTCACACCCGGCTTGCGCCACAATCTCCTCGATGGCTTG
>NZ_JACXWX010000177.1 GCF_014764505.1 Phormidium tenue FACHB-886 | reverse complement strand
GCACTAAGCCAGTAAGGTCACGGGCAGAACACCCGTTGATAGGTTCTAGATGGAAGTGCAGCAATGCATGCAGTCGAGGAATACTAACAGACCGAGGGCTTGACCTCAATCGGTGTTGATGACAAAGCTATTTGCTATGCAACCTTCAGGTTCTCTATAATCCTGAACGGATAACCGTTATGGATAAGCGTTATTTCTAATTCTTTATTTTCTCATGATTCTTCCTGGTGCTCATGGCGCAGTGGACCCACGCTCATCCATCTCGAACTGAGTGGTGAAACGCTGCTGCGGCGAAGATAGTTGGAGGGTAGCCTCCTGCAAAAATAGCTCAGTGCCAGGATAATCTTCAACACGAACGCTTCCTTCTGCAAACGAGGGAAGCGTTTGTGTTTGATAAGCAATACAATTTTGTATCTAGTTCTCTAGAGCTTGAGTTGAGGTGGTGTTACCCCGCTTGATGCCTTCGGGTTACCTGCACTCATAGATTCCTGTTGGATTGTTGCAGAATATCTTGAATTTCACGCAGATAGAGTTTTATGCTTCCGAGTGTATTGATAAGCCACAGCAAAAGAACAACTTGGAGCAAAATCACTAGTAGGGGTATGACACCGTTCCTGGCAATTAAGTACCACATCGGCTGAAACGCTGAATAGGCAGCACTTTTGGGAGATAATTTTTCTAAAGAATCATTGATTTGAGGACTTTTGGGAGACGACAGGGATGCCAAAGTCAATGGGAGGAGGGCAGCGGTCCATGTCCAGACTTGTCAGGTGATTGTGTTAGATCAGCGCATCCAGTCAATGACGGAGTTTAAGCAGATTATTGGTCGGGGCACTCGTCTGCGCCCCAATTATAGTCAGTGAAAAGCTTTGGCGGGAAGAAGCAGTACCAGGCAGCAATTCAGGAGTTAGAGCAACTGTTATATGAAGTCCAGAGGGCTTGAAACGCCTGTTGAGGCATTGCTCACGCAAGACCTCAGTATACTTAAGACAGCCAAATAGGTGCTGATTCAAGAGGCGATCCGATGGTTTTACAGGTTCCACAACATCCATCTGCTCAGTCAACGCCAAGCCTTACTTGGGAAGCTTTACCTGCTGACTATAAACTGCCTGATGATCCAGTGGAAAATCTTCAACAGCCGCTCCTTGCTGCTGCCCTCACCGATGCTCTGGGTGCAAACCAGCGGATTCGACCGGAGATGCTGATTGTCTCTAATTTTGGGTTGGTTGCCACTGTCAATAAAAAGGTCGTCGTTAAAGCGCCTGATTGGCTCTATGTTCCTCGTGTCCATCCGGTAGCTGAGGGAGTGATTCGCCGGAGCTATACCCCTTACCTGGAAGGCGATCGGGTGGCGATTGGCATGGAGTTTTTGTCAGAAGAAGAAGGGGGCGAACTATCAGTGCGATCGACTCCCCCTTATGGCAAGCTGTATTTCTACGAGCAAATTCTGCAAGTTCCGACCTATGTCACTTACGACCCCTATGAGCCTGAGTTAGAGGTGCGATGTCTGCAAGAAGGGCGTTATGTCGTGCAATCTGCTGACCCTGAAGGGCGGATACGCATTCCAGAGTTAGATCTGTGGCTAGGAATTTGGCAGGGTGAGCGTTTAGGACATACGATTAACTGGCTGCGCTGGTGGGATGCCTCAGGCAATCTGTTGCTGTGGAGTGCTGAACAGGCAGAGCAAGAACGCCTGCGAGCCGAACAGGAACATCAACGAGCAGAGCAAGAACACCTGCGAGCGCAAGCCTTGGCAGCAAAGCTGCGAGAATTGGGTGTTGATCCGGATCAATTGGGCTAAGGAAACCGAACATGTCATTGAGTGCCACCATCAAATCGATCCAAGACATCATGCGAAAGGATATGGGGGGCGATGGAGATGCCTAGCGGATTGGGCAATTGGGCTGGATGCTGTTCTATAAGATCTTCAGCGACCAGGACACGGAGTTAGAGATCAACACGGATGACTATGATTCGCCGATTCCGGCTGATCTGCGTTGGGACGAGTGGGCAGACAGTACCAAGTTGGGCAAGAATGCGCCGACTGGAGCGGATCTGCTGAAGCGGATCGATGGGCAGTTATTTCCTCAGCTTAAGACACTTGATGGTAAGGACTTGGAAGGTATTGCTCAACAGCGGGCGCTGTTGCTATGGAGTGTGTTTGAGGATGCTTACAACTACATGAAGTCGGGGACGCTGCTGCGACAAGTGGTAGACAAGATCAACGAGAACATTGATTTCAATCAATCCAAGACTCGCCATCTGTTTGGCGAGTCTTGGACTGATTCTTAAAGACCTCCAGAGCGCGGGGAATGCAGGAGAGTTTTATACGCTTCGTGCGGTGACACAGTTTGCGATCGATATGGTAGGGGTGATTGAAGCGAGCGTGTCACCAGGTGCAATTAGAGGTAAACCGAAGCCTGAAACGGCGTAAATTCGTTACCCAGTCAAGGCAATTTTGGGGATACGACAAAATTTTTAGTACAGATTATCTACTCTAAAACCCTTACTACACAACAGTTTTAGCCTAATTGCACTGCATGACAGCTTCGCTTCAATCACCCCTAGAGGGAGTTACAGCTCTACTCAAGCACCCTCAAACGAAAGAGGAGTGTATAGTGCCTCTGGACGAGCTGATCTTGGTCAGTGAAGAGGGATTTTCTTGACTCTCTACGGGCTGCTCCACAAATGATTTAGGAAGCATAAGCTGAAACACTTTCAAAACAATCCTGTCTGTTGACATTTAATGAACTGACAGATTTTTTCTACAGATAATGATACATTTGAACTAACTTACTAATGTGGGTAACAAGCATCTCCATTTCATATAACGTGCGACCCATTGGAGGATGGAAATGAATCTTGCTGACCTCTCTGAGGCAACGCTGGAAAAAATTAAGTCTGTCCGGTGGGATAGCATTTTGGAGAAGCATGAGGGTCCCGAAACCTGGGAGGCTGTGTTGCGATACAGTCACCCTGAATTCTTATCAGTTGGGGAACACCATGTGCTGTTGCCGATTGATGTGAAGCATCATTCTAACGTTACTATTTTGCGTCACATCTTAAGTGTTGATGGCTGTTCATTAACGTTATTTTTGCAAGACACAACGTATGGTCAGGACTGGGATGATTCTGGTTTCTTAGCTGTGTGCGATCGCTTAGAGAACTTCTTCATTGCGATTGTTTACCACGAGTGGTTTGTGATTGAGCGTCCCTCCATTTTTGCGGCAAATGTATAACCCTGAACGGTCACTGCGAGATGCCACAACGCAGGATTTATGGACAGCGTTACTGCTCAAACGTCGCTTCAACAGTTTTGAGCCGGAACCGATTGTCCGAGATCTCTACGCACAGCCACAGCTTTGGAAGAAATTTTGGTTAGGGTGGTTGGTCTTTGATCTGGAGTTTTATCAGAAAACTAACGAAGCCCCAATCACCCGGCTTTTAGAGATGCTCGTTTACGTGCAGGACGATCGGCTGTTTAAAAATGATGTGTTATACATTCAGAGTGCGGAAGATGATTGTGTCCCCGCGCTGCTAGACCTGGCAAAACAGTGGCAAGCGGATGATTGTGAAATCTATGACAGAACTCGTTTAGCAAAACTTTTAGGGCACCTGACAACTTTAATTGAAGTTTTAGGGGAGGAGAAGATGTCTCAACAAATTGACCAATGGAAAGAAAGATCAATTTGCGCGCCTATTATTGCAATGTGGTGGGATTAACCAGCGATTAAATTGGGAAATAAATCGATGGGGTATTTGATTCACTATTCATTTCACAATGTTCGTATTCCTGCATATCAAGTTACGGCAGCTCTAGCCGCAATTCATCATCTGTATCAACCTGAAATGGTTGAACGAATGGGTACAGCAACGATCTATGACCACACAACTAAGACGATGAAAAAATGCTATCGAGGTGGTCATCTCCCGCCCACTGGAAGTTTTGCGACCCTAATGGATGCGTTGCAAGCGTGGTCTTTAGAGAGTGTACAGCAATCAGACGGCAGTATCGAGATTGTGGCGTATCGGTGCGACAAAGCGGGAGATGAGAGCGTGCTATTTGACGCGATCGCTCCTTTTCTTGACTACAGTTGCAATCCTCGCGTAGATGCCTTTCAGGATAACAATGAATATTGGCGGTATGTCTTTATAGACGGACAACATCGACAGGTGCCCGGCAAGGTCATTTTTGCCGACCAATACCCAGAGTTATTTGATTCGTTGGAGACCTGACCCAACAGCAGCATGAGATACTCTCTTGGAGATACCATTGCCCGCAACGTTCCGAACAATCGCTTTAATTTCTGGGAATGCAACGATCGATTCAACTGCTAAGTGGGACAGGAGACATCGTAACTGGACTACTCTGTAGCATGAGCGATGCGTGCTTCGCACAGGCTTCGCCAACGTCACTTAGAGGACTTCGAGACAATTTGGAAGGGTGTTTTGAGGGCAACCGAGCAACCTGATCGCTATTGGAGTTGGGACTACAAGCTACGGCAAGGCAATCAGGAGTCCCGGTATGAAGCTTACGCAATTGAAGTGGACAGTCTGACCCAGGGACTGATGTTTCTTGAGACCCAGTGGCACCGATCTCAACTTCCCCAGCGTTACCCCTTGGTCTACATTGAAGCATTAGCTGTGGCTCCCTGGAACCGTCAGCGCTTGGAAGACCCACCATACTTACGGGGGGTAGGACGAACCCTTTTGCTGTTTGCGCGGCAGCGCAGCCTGGAATTGGGCTATGGCGGTCGAGTTGGGCTTCACGCTTTACCCGAGTCAGAAGGATTTTATCGTCGCAACCAAATGCCGGAGTATGATCCAGACCCGGACAAGGAGGGCTTGGTATACTTTGAATACGGTGTGCTCCGGCGCTAAGTTTGCCCTAATTTCTAGGAAAGTTTTCAATGGATGATCCCACCCTCGCTGCCCAATACGCTCAAAGCGGAGATTTGATGGATTTGTGCAACAACGAGGCATGGTTGCGCGAGTCTGCTCAAGTTGAGGACGAGGGGCAGGTAGAAGCGGGGCTACCGATGAGGGAGTATAGCCAAGCTGTTACTGCGCTTACGAGCGAGCAAAACCAGCAATTGCGGCAGCAGATGAAAGTCCAGTCGATTCTTTTTACTGCTTTGCGGCAGTGGATGGAATCTTGGGATTTGGGTGCAGGGTTTGATGATACCTATGCGATCGCCCAGCGGTTGATTCGTCATCATTTAGCCAATCCAACCGAAACTCAACTTGCAACGATTGATAGGCTCCTGGCAGAAAGTGTTGAGCCAGGAAATATGAACCCATCGACCAGGAAGCAAGCAGTGCCACTGTTGGTGGAAATGTTCACCCAGGAAGACTGGCAGGCAATGGCAGAAGTAGCATCGCACTCCATCTCATCACGGGTATTAAGTGCAGGAAAGACACAGCCTGTAACAACGGCGGTATGAGCCTTGCGGCATTGAAGGTTCAATTTCTCAGTTCAAAGGAAAGATGACGTGCCGGGGGAGTGGTCACAAGCGGAAGTCGAGGCTGTCGTTGCAGATTACTTCACCATGCTCTCCCTGGAATTACGACGGGAGCCTTACAACAAAGCGGCACATCGACGGGACCTTATCCAACTTCTTAACGGGCGATCGGAAGGAGCCGTTGAGCGAAAGCACCAAAATATCAGTGCCCTCCTGATGGAGTTTGGCTATCCCTACATCTTTGGCTACAAGCCGTTGGGCAATTATCAATCTCTACTTTATGAGGTTGTTGCCGATCGCATCAGTTCGGATTCAAGCTTTAGCGCAACTGTGCAGCAGGCAGTGGAAGAACCTGCCAACATCCCGACTGTAGAGAATTTGCTGTCTCGACTTGATTCTCCTCCTGAACCATACACTCCTGCGCCAACTGTAGAGCAATCGGAACCGTCGCGTCATATCCGTCCTGCTATCAACTATTTGGAACGAGAAGCTCGTAATGCTTCCCTTGGCAGGGCTGGTGAAGAATTTGTGCTTAATTTTGAACGAGCACGGCTCATCCGATTGGGGCAAGAAAGCCTTGCAGACCGAGTAGAACACATTGCCGTGACTGAGGGAGATGGGGCTGGTTTTGATGTTCGATCGTTTGACGCAGATGGGCGCGATCGCTTCATCGAAGTCAAGACGACTGCCTATGGTAAGCAAGTCCCTTTCTTCGTTTCCCAGAATGAGGTAATGGTCTCCCAAAATTACAGCGATCATTATCATCTATACCGTGTATTCCGGTTCCGAGATGATCCACGGCTATTCACACTTACAGGCGCATTAGATCACATTTGCAGTTTACGTCCAGTACAATTTGTTGCTCGGATTGCATGGGCGATCGTGTTCCTGATTCCGTCTATTTAGTTGTTCATCATCTTAGGGGTGCCTAACGGGACTCGAACCCGTTAATGTCCAGCTTCACAGGCTGGTGTCTCGACCCTCAAGGGGTGACAGGGAGGCTGAACGGTAAGACTGGTAGCAGACAGAGACGAAGCGAGACCGAAAAAATAGGGTGAATCCGAAGAATCACCCCCAGTTTTAAAAAA
>NZ_JACXWX010000176.1 GCF_014764505.1 Phormidium tenue FACHB-886 | reverse complement strand
ACCATTTTCTACCGCATTGACGACGCGATAGCGCAGGGCTTCTTGAGCATCAGGTGAGAGGTGGCGAGCATCTTTCAGTTTCATGGCTTCTGCTGAATTGCCTACTCCCCTATGTTAACTGTTTGCCGCTCGCAGTAGTAAGGTAATTAACGCTGCTGTGCCCAGTCAATCGCTATTTTGCAAGATGCTGTAAGCACGGGAGAACCTAACGCGAAATGGCTCCTAATGCTCTCAATGTTGTTCTTTGAGCCGTTGTCAACCCTGTTACGCCTTGAATATTCATGCCTTCATAGAGGCGATCGCCTCTCACCGTTTTGATACAGCGTCCTGTTGCGACATCCCACAGTTTGATGGTGCGATCGAAGCTTCCACTCAATAGAATTTGACCGTCAGGACTAAAGACAACTGATGCGATCCAACTAGTGTGTTCACCCATCACCTGAAGGCATTCCCCTGTCTTCAAATTCCAGAGGCGAACGGTTTGGTCATCACTGCCGCTGGCAATAGTTTGACCATCAGGGCTAATCGCAATGGTAAATGCAATGCTGGTATGCCCCTGTAATGTCCTTAGACAGGCTCCAGTTTGCACATCCCACAATCGAATCGTTTGGTCAAAGCTGCCGCTTGCCAGAATCGGCTCGGTTGGATGAAATGCTAGCGTGTAAGCCCCGCCCTTGTGTCCTTCTAGCACCCGTAGGCACTCCCCCGTCTGCGCGTCCCATAGCCGAATCGTTTGGTCATAGCTGCCACTTGCCAGAGTTCGACCTTGGGGATCAAAAGCGATCGCTCGAATGCTGCTCTGATGACCCTGTAGCACTTGTAAGCATTGGCGAGTTTGTACATCCCACAGACGCACTGTTCGGTCATAGCTACTGCTTGCTAAGGTTTGCCCAACGGGGTTAAAACGCACTGCTAACACAGGAGCATCGTGAGCAATCCAGCGATCGCCCTGTCCTGTTTGCACATCCCATATAAAAATGGAGCCATCTTGCCCGTTGGTAGCGATCGCTTGACCATCCGGGCTAAAGCTTAAATTTGAAATTTGGCTGTTTTCTCTGGAGATGGTTTTCCAGGGAGACGAATTAAGGAAATCGCGATCAACCTGCCACTGCCACAGGTGAATCGTTCCTGTTTGGCTGCTACTACTGGCAAGCAATTGACTCAAGGGCTCGGTTCCTGCTGTTAGTGGGGTAGGACCAAAACTCAACGAGTGTTCGCCATAGGTATAGCCGCTTAACGTCTTAAGGCTTTGTCCACTCGGCATCTGCCACAGCCGCACCGTTCGATCGTGGTTGGCATTGATCAAGGTCTGACCATCAGCACTAATGGCGATCGCTAGGGCTGGTCCAGTCTGCTCACCCAGAATATTCGTACAGTATCCGTCTTGGACATTCCAAAGCCGAAGGGTGCCATCATCACTGCCGCTTACTAACGTGTCACCCTCTGGATTAAATACAATGTTCCGAACCCAATTGGTATGCCCCCGCAGCGATAATTCAGGATTAAATGAATGAGTTTTAGAATCAAGCGGATGACTCCATAGTTGAATGCAGCCATTGAGATCGCCACTTGCCAACCGTTGACCATCCGGGCTGTAGCGCACGCAGCGAATACCGGAAGAATGCCCTTGCAACACATTCAGGCATTTTCCAGTCTCAACATCCCAAATCCGAATCGAGGTATCCTTACTGCCGCTGGCTAAAATTGGATGGTTGGGCGAGAAGTGAACGGAATAAACGTTTTTGGTGTGTCCTTTCAAGATGTGCAAACAGTCACCCTGTAAATTCCACACTCTTACCGTTTGATCATCACTACCACTGGCTAACCATTGACGATTAGCGCTAAAGCTTAAAGACCAAATTCGACTCGTATGCCCTGTCGAAATCCACAAACACTGACCACTTTGCACATGCCACAACCGTACCGTCGCATCATTACCGCCACTCGCCAGCGTCGTGCCATCGGGACTAAAGGCAACAGCCCAAACTCCACCGCAATGTCCTTCAAACGTCGCAATGAGCTGATGGGATGCAACATTCCACAAATACACTAAACCACTGATGTCGCCGACGGCAAAAACTTGTCCATCTGGGCTAATATCAACCGATGTTGGCACCCCCAAGGTCTCTGAAAAAAGGGATGTTGCTAAATCAGAATTTTGAAAATTGACCCCTACCAAATTAATCTGCCGCAGGTCGGCTTGCCGCACGACGAGTTCAGAAAAATCGGAACCCTGCAAATCTACTTTGAGCTGCACCAGCAGATTGATCAAATTCCCTGCCGCATATCCTGCTCCATATTCTGACCGCTGTTGCGCCAGGAGTAGCCTTGCTCTATCTTCAACTTGAGACAGATTTTGGTAAGCCGATAAAAGCCATTCCATCACAGGTTGCAAAATGAATCGCAGTTGCATTGCTCGAATATAGTCTTTCACCTGTACTCGAATTAAGGAATGACTTTGCCATACATCAAGCTGTCGGGTTGTAAATTCTGTACAGACCTGTTGTATCAACCGTTCTGTGACATATTCCATCACCACAGGCTGCAAGAAAAATAATCCATCCATTTTTTCGAGTAGCGTAGGCTTTGCCTTCTCGATCAGAGATCGCCGGAGCAGTGAATTTACTTGTTGAGGAACGGTTTGCTGTGAGGCTGCACCAATCACGTTTTCACGAATTTCTGCGATCGCCACTGGCTCTCGGTGAATAGCAAACCAGTAGAGAACTTTCTGTTCCTCTACCGACAGGCGATTGAATTGACGATCGAGGAGATTGCGAATATCTTCAAACACAAACGTTCCCTGATCGAGATAGCTGACTACCTCAGCAATACTTCCGTTAAACAAATCCTGTGTGGCAGATGCCACTAATTTCAACGCTAAAGGGTTGCCACCATAGTGGTTAACTAAGGTTTGCCACTCGGCTTCTGACCCTGTAAATGCTCCTTTTTGCCGAAAAATAGCGCGTCCATCATCGGGCGTGAGTCCATTTAGAGCAAGCGATCGCACAACGCTCTGTTCGCCCTCCAACAGAGCGATTTCACGGGGTTTCTCACGACTGGTCAGCAAGCAGCAGCTTTGATGGGACGTTTCTCCTAGCGTTCTTAAGAACTGTCCATAGGCTTCATAACCAGACTGCCACTGCCCGACCTGTGCACTGTGCAAAATCGTTTCAGCGTTGTCCAAAATTAATAGACATCGCTGCGATCGCAAATACTGCATCACCTTGGAAAGCTTTTCGTCAATTGTTGCAGGGATGATCGGATCGTCACCTTGAAGCGGCATCAGAAATCTCAGCAGGCTGGTGAGGAGGCCATCGAATGAGGGTGCATTAGCAAGCGATCGCCACACCACAACCTCAAACTCAAACTGCATCTGCAGAGCTGCTTTGACGGCGATCGTGCTTTTGCCGATTCCCCCAATTCCCAGTAGCCCAACCACACGACAGCGGTCCGCCACCATCCATTGCCACAGTTGCGCCAGTTCCGTATCCCGACCATAAAACACGGAAGCATCAACTGCGTTATTCCAGTCCTGCTGTGGATTTGTCCGTTGGCTGGATAATGCTTCCCCCGTAGCGATCGGAGAAACATAATCAGTCTTTGTTAATTCCAGTTCAAAGGATTGGAAGAGAATCTCTAACGACTGGCGATCGACTCCTAGTTCGCGCTTCAGAATTCGGGCAAGGGTGTTGAGTGAAAGCCCAGTGTGTTCGTTGAGATCTTCCTTGGTGAACCGTTTGCCCCAGTTCCTCTCTGCCTCAACCTGTTGCTTTGCCGTCTGAAACCGTTGCCATCCATGCGGCGACAGAACGACTCCTCTCACTCGTGCAGAGGACGCTCCATTACGACTGGATTTTTTGCGATTGGCATCCATGCTTTAGCCAGCGAAAGGGAGAGGAAATAAACCTCCTGAGAGAAATGCGATCGTAATGGGAGGGTATCAGGAGTCTAGCATGTGTTCCAGAACAATTCTGTTGAAAGGTTAGCCTTTAGACGTAGAAGAATGATTTCGGCTTATCTCAGCACTTAACGCAGAGAACTTGAGTGTTCTGAATTGGGTTCAAGTTGAACAATGAAACCAATGGATTGTTACTCAGTCTTCTTTCCATTCCCTTGATACCTGTAGGAGTTTTGCGATGAGCACGTTCACAACCCAAGACGGCACACAAATTTATTACAAGGACTGGGGTTCAGGACAGCCTGTTGTCTTCAGCCATGGCTGGCCTCTAAATTCTGATAGCTGGGAAGCTCAAATGCTGTTTCTAGCAGATCACGGATTTCGGGTCATTGCCCACGACCGTCGGGGGCATGGGTGATCGAGCCAACCCTGGAACGGTAACGAGATGGATACCTATGCTGATGACCTCGCGACGCTGCTTGAAACGCTAGACCTGAGCAGAGCTACCTTAATTGGTTTCTCTACAGGTGGCGGTGAAGTTGCCCGCTATATCGGTCGTCACGGCACAGCGCGAGTTGCAAAAGTCGCACTGATCTCCGCTGTGCCACCACTGATGCTGAAGACAGAAAATAATCCTGACGGGCTACCGATCGAGGTGTTCGACGGGCTTCGCGCCGGCTCTCTGGCTGATCGATCGCAGCTCTACAAGATCTCGCTAGTGGTCCCTTCTTTGGCTTCAACCGTCCAGGTGCCAAAGTTTCTCAGGGCATGATTGACTGGTTCTGGTTTTAGAGAATGCAGGCGGGACACAAAAACGCCTTCGACAGTATCAAAGCATTTTCTGAAACCAGCTTCACGGAAGACCTCAAAAAGTTTGATGTGCCAACGCTGATTATTCATGGTGATGATGACCAGATTGTGCCAATCGGTGCCGCTGCGATCGCAGCCGCCAAACTGGTGAAGCATTCCACCCTGAAGATCTATCCCGGTGCACCCCACGGTTTAACTGACACGCACAAAGAACAACTCAACAACGACCTTTTATCGCTCCTCAAAGACTGACACCGAACGTTGCGGTAAGACATCTTTCTCAGAGGCATGAACCCCGGTGTAAGCCTTGGCAATGATTCGCCGCAAGCATTGGAACCTGTATTCAAAGAGATTCAATTTTAGGAGTAGAACCCATGAAATTAAAGCCGATCAATCAGCAAGTAGTCGCCATCGTTGGCGCTTCTAGTGGAATTGGCAGAGAGACTGCCCTGCGGTTTGCCAAAAGAGGAGCAAAGGTTGTTGTTGCTGCTCGTAGCAAGTCTGGGTTGGCAACGCTGGTGGAAGAGATCAAACAGTTGGGTGGAGACGCGATCGCCGTCCTTGCCGATGTCAGCGAATTTGAACAGGTGAAAGCGATCGCCGATCAGACCATTGCCACTTACGGACGACTCGATACCTGGGTGCATGTCTCTGGAACTAGCGTTGTGGCACCGTTTGACCAAGTCACACCGGAAGAATTTAGAAGAGTCATTGATGTTAACCTGAATGGACAAGCCTATGGCGCGATGGTCGCTCTCCCACACCTCAAACAAGGTGGCGGTGCACTCATTCACGTTTCCTCATTAGCAGCGAGAGTTCCGTTTCCCTTACAAAGTGCCTATGCAGCTTCTAAGCACGGCGTAGCAGGCTTTTTAGATTCCCTGCGAATTGAATTGCAGTACCAGAAACAGCCGATCAGCGTCACGAATGTGATGCCCGCCATCACGAATACCCCCATTTTCAACAAAATTCGAACGAAGATGGGAGTCGCACCTGCTGGATTACCGCCTTACAACAAACCCAGCACCGTTGCCGATGCCATTTTATATGCCGCTGAGCATCCTACCCGTGACTTTGTGGTGGGTGATATGGGGCGAGTATTAGAGATGCTGCAACGCATTGCCCCGTCGATTGTCGATCGCTTATTTCTGGAGGTTGGCTTTACCGCTCAACTGACCGGTGAGCCAAAAGCAGCAGATGCACCGGATAACCTATATGCCCCAATTTCAGGTTACGACACCGTAGAGGGCGACTTTGGCAAGTTGAGTGTACCCAGCTTCACAGACTGGCTCGATCGCAACCCGTCGTTTAAGTGGGGCGCGATCACAGTAGTTGCTGCCAGCGGATTGATTGCCATGCTGAGTGACATTGCAGGCTAAAAAACCTGTTTTCAAAGCGTTGCTAATCAAGGTGGGACGATCGGTTCCATGCTGATTGTCCCATGCTTGGCTAATTCCATGCTTGGCTAATTCCATTGACTCGCTTGCCTGGGAACGTCAGCCGTGTGACCAGTGCATGACTAAGAACTGTCCGGTTTGGGCGATCCAGATAAGGGAAGACGTAGGAGCGGAATATTGATTGGTTAACTTCATTCTTCTGCGAGCGTCCAATGCACACCACTCAAGGTCTTTGAGTTAAAACGCTAATAGCCAGGCGCAATTCAACCTGATATACTTCGACGAAAAAGGAATCATTTGCCTGTCGCTCTATGTTGCTGAAAATCCCGTCAAGCTTGTACTGAAGAAACGCCCGATATTCAAAGAAAGATTCGCTCTGTCCTTTGCTCAATCGGCTGATCTATGACTTCCAACTCATCAAAATCTAGACGGGGGCGCTCCACTTCTGGGCGAGTGCGAGGAGTCATCCTA
>NZ_JACXWX010000175.1 GCF_014764505.1 Phormidium tenue FACHB-886 | reverse complement strand
AATATCAAGCGAATCACTAGAGCGATGATGGGGTTTAAGTCGTTCAATAGTGCGAGAAGAACGTTGAGGGGAATCGAAGCGATGAATGTGATGAGAAAAGGACAAGTAAAAGGAATCGACCAAGGGGATATTGTCTCTCAGGTCAGATTTATTGAAGCAATCTTTGGAATTGCTGCTTAAGGAAATGCAAACGATACCGATCGGTTGTCCTTAACAAGTTTTTGCGACACAACCGTAAATCAAGTGTGTTGCTTCCCAAGAATTTTGTGAGACACTCCACAGTCCATATCTGCTTTTTAGATTTCGACTGCCCCTAATGCTTTCAGCGTAGCTTGCTGCGCGGCTGTTAATCCTTGAGCGCCCCGGATGTTCATACCTTCGTACAGGCGATCGGCTCTCAGGGTTTTGAGGCACTCACCTGTTGTAGGATTCCACAGCTTAATGGTTTCATCCTGACTCCCACTGACCAAAATCGGACCTGTACCGGATGGCAGGTTAACGTCCACCGGACTAAACTGAACTCTGACCCGACTGGTGTGCCCTTGCAGGACTTTCTGACAAGTGCCATCTTGGACATTCCACAGCCGGATAGTTTGGTCTTCACTGCCACTGGCTAGGAGACGACCATTAGGGCTGAAGGCAACTGAGCCAACTTCACTAGTATGGTCGTGTAACGTTGCCAAGCACGCTCCGTCTTGCACATTCCAAAGTCGAACTGATAAGTCTGAGCTGCCAGTTGCTAGAGTCTGACCATCTGGGCTGAAGGCAACACATATAACCCAACCCGTATGTCCGTGTAGGGTTCTGAGGCAGGAGCCATCTCGCACATCCCATAGCCGCACGGTTTGATCGTTGCTGCCACTCGCAAGGATGTGATCATCTAGGCTGAAGGCGACTGCCCAAACCCAACCCATATGTCCGTGTAGGGTTCTGAGGCAGGAGCCATCTCGCACATCCCATAACCGCACTGAATTGTCATGGCTGCCACTCGCTAACATTTGTCCATTGGGGCTGAAACTGACTGAGCAAACCCAACCCATATGTCCGTGTAGGGTTCTGAGGCAGGAGCCATCTCGCACATCCCACAGCCGCACGGTTTGATCAATGCTGCCACTTGCAACCATTTGACTATTGGGGTGAAATGCCACTGCCCAGCTCCAATTGGTATGTCCTGGCAAAGCCTTGCAAGTTTCTTGCTGCCAATCCCAGAGCCGCACGAGGGCATCATAACTACCACTGGCTAAAGTGGAGCCATCCGGACTAAAGCTGACTGAAGTGACCCCACTGGTTTGCCCCTGAAACGTCTTGAGGCAGGTGCCATTTTGGACATCCCACAGTCGAAATGAGGCATTCTCGCTATTGCTCGCTAAGATTTGACCATCGGGACTGAACGCGACAGACCAAACACAACTGCTGTGACCTGGCAATCGTTTAAAGCACGTTCCGTCCTGCACGCTCCACAACCGTACTGAGGCGTCGTCACTACCACTGGCAAGGGTTTGACCATTGGGACTGAAGCTGAGTGAGGTGACCCAACTAGTATGCCCTTGCAGTGTTTTGCGGCAAATGCCGGTCTGCACGTCCCATAGTCGAATCGTGCGATCATCACTACCGCTGGCGAGGGTTTGACCGTCCGGGCTGAAGGCAACTGCCCAAACCCAACGGGTATGTCCTGACAATGTTTTGAGGGTGGTGCAGTGAGCAACACTCCACAATCGGATTGAGGAGTTGTCGCTGGCACTGGCCAGAATCTGTCCATTGGGACTAAAGTTGACTGAAGTGACCCCACCGGTATGACCCTGCAAAACCGTTAGGCAGGTGCCGTCGCGGGCATTCCAGAGCCGAATTGTTTGGTCATCACTGCCACTCGCCAGCATTTGACCATCGGGGCTGAATGCGATCGTCCAAACCCGACCGGAATGACCCCGCAGTATGTTGAGACAGGTGACTGAGAGATGGCTGGAATCACTCACTTCAGCCAGGTTTGCAGTGTTGGACTGCTCAAAATCGAGGTTCTGCACATCCCACAACCGAATTAATGGGTCATCACTGCAACTGGCTAGCGTTTTGCCGTCGGGACTGAAGGCAACTGTCCAGATCCAACCGGTATGTCCCTTCAATGTCACAACTTGTTGACCATCGACCACTCGCCAGAGGCAAATCTTACCATCCACATCGCCTGTTGCCAGCAAGCTGCCATCTGGATTAAAGCTGACTGACACAACGCTACTTAAGGTCTCGGCAAACACAGATGTTGCCAAATCAGCGTTGCGAAAATTGACCCCTGACAGGTTGGCCTGCCGCAAGTCGGCTTGCCATACGCTTAGCTCCGAAAAGTCGCAGCCGCGCAAATCGCTTTGCAGATGCACCAGCAGGTTGAGCAGGTTACCCGCAATATAGTTTGGCTGAAGTGGCGCTTGCTGCTGTTGCTGCTCCAGCATAGTTTTCAAGTGGTGTTCCAGGGCTTGTGAATTGCCCAACTGAATCAGCAATTGTTCAGAGATCGGCTCAACGATCAAACGCTTTTGCATCTCTCGGACATAGTCTTTTGTCTGGGCTTTGATCAAGGCATGAGTTTTGAGCCGCTCTGGTGTTTGGGTCGCAATTTCCCTAGAGACATACTGCACGAACTGGTCAGTCACATACTCCAGTACCACTGGCTGGAGAAAGAACCGCTCTCCCTCCTTCTCAATCAGCGATCGCCGCAATAAGGACTGAATTGCATGCGGCAGCCTGCGCCTGGAAACCGTGGTGACAATATCCCGACTCAACTCAACCAGCAAGATCGGTTCTCGGTTAATGGCTAACCAAACGATCATTTCCAGCTCAATCTCAGACAGGCGGTCAAACTGTCGCTGGAGCAAGTCTCGAATGTCATCAAAGACGATTAAGCCCTGCTGCACATAGTTCAATACCTCGACAATTCTGCCATTAAACAGTTCTTGAGTCGCGGCTGCCACCAGCTTCAGCGCCAGGGGGTTGCCGCGATAGTGCGTCACTAATCTCTCCCATTCCGATGCTGTACCTGCAAAGATTCCTTTGGAGCGAAAGAGTTCTCGTCCGGCTTCGGGTTGCAGTCCCTGCAGTAGCAGCGTTCGTACTGATTGTTCCTGACCTTCCAGTGGCACAACCTCTCTGGGCTTTTCGCGGCTGGTGAGCAGCAAACAACTCTGATGGGACACCGCCCCAATCTCTTTGAACAGTTGACCGTATCCCTCGTAGCCCGCTCGATACTGTCCGGTTTGTCCGGCACTCAAAATCGTCTCAGCATTGTCCAGAACCAGTAAGCAGCGCTTTTGACGCAACCCCTGTATTAGCTTCAATAGTTTCCCATCCAGGCTGCTCGGTACAGCGATGTCCTCTCCCTGCGCCCGCAGTAGAATAGGTAGCACCGTCTCTAACCACTCTTCAAATGGCGGTGCATTTTGCAGCGATCGCCACACCACCACCTCAAACTGAGTTTGAATCTGCTGCCCCAGTTTGGCGGCCAAGGCACTTTTGCCAATGCCACCAATTCCCAGCAGTGCCACGACTCGACAACGCTCCGTCACAATCCATTGCTCCAGGGTTTGCAGTTCCCCAGTTCGCCCATAGAACTGGGTAACATCCATCGCTTCTCCCCAGTCTGCGTGAGGGGCAACCGATGCCGGCGCAGATAAACCAGAGGGGAGGTTGGTGGGACTCACTGATACCTCATCTAGTGCATCCGCTATCGCATCGGTTGACCCATCCACTGCAAATGCTTGGGTTTGTGTGGCGACAAACAATGACCTGTGCCAATAAGCTGCTAAAGCTGCTTGAAAGTTGGTCTTGCTGACGGTTTCTCCAAGGGCCTGTCCTAACAGTTTCCAGAACTTGGGACCCACATCATGTTTGAGATAGCTGACAGCATACCCAGAGGTTGCGGCCATCTGCTCGTAGGACTGTCGCTGTATCGAGCCCAGCAGGATCGAGGCTTCTACTTCGCTGAGTCGTCTGCCATTGTGGGCAAACATGGCTGAATTGGCAATCCGTAGTATCTGCTCAACGTCCATTACTGCTCAAGCGTAATCAGTTAGTATCGCCCGATTTTACCGCGACTGACCTTAACTTTTAGATCGCTGCATCACATTGTCCACAATCGACTTCTAGTAAAGGCTACAGCTTCTCCAGGCTCAGCAAAATCAGATCAAAAGTTAAGGTAGAACTGAGTATTTAGACTTAGTAATAACTCAATTCTAGGGAACTAAAGTCCTTAATTTTCCTGTAACGACAAACCAAAAAAACTCTCCTACAGTAGAGACATCAGGTTCAAAGGCGTAAGGCAAAGGAATTAGCAACCACTATCTCCTAATCGCTAACCGCTTAATAACTTTCACAATTCCCCGATTTCTAGCAGTAATCCAGTCTCACGACCCCGAACCTTCGGCTTGAGCTCAGGTCGAAAGACGGTCGACAGGCTAAGTTTCTGCTGCAACGGATTCGCTATCAAGTTGGTGTAGTGACGTAGTTGACAACTGACAGATCTTCCAAGCTTTTCTAATACTACACAGGAGGTATTGATGGAACGATATAGCTGTAAGGTCTGTGGTCACATTTATGAGCCGGCAGAGGGTGACCCGAAGGCTGGAATTGCTCCGGGAACAGCTTTTGAAGATCTGCCAGAAGATTGGGTATGTCCAGTCTGTGGCGCGAAGAAAGCAAAGTTTCAACCAGTACTACCAGGGGGAGTTTAGCTGGTTGTATCCCAAAAGGTAATGCGTTCTAAACCGTGAAGTATAGATTGGGGACAAACGAATGAGCCGTGATTTGCAATGCTTTGACTTTACTCCTATCGATAGTCCTCAACTGCAGAGCTTGACGCAACAACCCTTGAATGATGCGCTCATCTACGTTGCGCAAGAAGTTGCTGAGTTGCTGAAAACTTGCTTATCCGGTACACGCTGATGACACTGATTATCTGGAGTCAACAACTAGGAAGCACTTTAGTCAAAGCTCTCTAATGCAGTAATTGAAGCATTTTATATTTTCAGTCAATGCTCGTTGAAACAGAAGGAAAGCACTACCCAAATTCAAATGGAACTCACACGATGAACATACTCAACTTCAGGAACAGCATCCGCCTGCTTCTGATTGTCACTCTCTTTTTAGGAACTCTTACCATCACTTCTCTAGGAGCCATCATGAGTACTGCAAGTGCACAAGTCAACAAGCCCACGATCGTTCTCGTCCACGGTGCATTCGCCGAATCCTCTAGCTGGAATAGTGTATTAGCTAGGCTAATCACGAAAGGTTATCCAACGGTTGCTGTTGCCAATCCCCTGCGTGGAGTCAAAAGCGATGCGGATTATGTCGCCAGCGTCCTCAAGGGTATCGAGGGTTCCATTGTGCTGGTTGGGCACTCCTATGGAGGTGCAGTAATCAGCAATGCAGTCAACGACAACAGCAACGTGAAAGCACTGGTCTACGTTGCTGGCTTCGCTCCTGATACGGGCGAGACTGCCATTGAACTCTCAGGACGTTATCCGGGCAGCACACTCGGACCAACACTCGCGCCACCCGTTGAATTGCCCGACGGTGGTAAAGACCTATACATTCAGCAGGACAAGTTCCACACTCAGTTTGCTGCGGATGTGCCCGCTAACGACGCGCAACTGATGGCTAGCACCCAGCGCCCGATTACGGAAGCCGCGCTGAACGAAGCCTCCGGTGCGCCCGCATGGAAAGCTACCCCGTCCTGGTTTATTTACGGCGATCGCGACTTGAACATTCCTCCAGCGGCACTGTCTTTCATGGCGAACCGCGCTAACTCAAAGGAGACCGTTGTTGTGAATGGCGCATCCCATGTCGTGATGGTTTCCCATTCAGATGCCGTTGCCAATCTCATTGATCGTGCTGCAACCGCGCTATAGGAGGCGTAAACGCATCTGGCTACAAGCATCTTCTCTAATCAGTACTTGAATCTAACGGCATTGGCAGAAGGAGAAACACAATGATACTGCAAGATAAAGTGGCGTTAGTTACTGGAGGCACATCGGGAATTGGTCGTGCAGCCGCGATCGCTTATGCCCAACAACAAGCAAAGGTGGTAGTGGTTGGTCGTCGAATTGATGAAGGTGAAGAAACTGTTCGATTGATTAAGGAAGCTAGCGAAGAGGCTATTTTTGTGCAAGCAGATGTCACGAAAGAAGCCGATGTTGAAGCAATGGTTGATAAAGCGGTTAGCGTTTTTGGGCGATTAGATATTGCCTTCAATAACGCTGGATTTGGTACAGTCCCAAAGCCACTCCACGAGCAGTCTGTCGAAGACTTTGACAGCATGATGGCGACTAACCTGCGGGGTGTGTTCTTATGCATGAAATATAAAATTCAACAGATGCTGACTCAAGGAGCAGGGGTCATCATCAACAACTCTTCAGTAGCGGGATTGATCGGGATACCTGGAATGGGTCCTTATACTGGGAGCAAACATGCTGTGATGGGTCTCACTCGTTCTGCTGCGCTTGATTATGCCAAGCAAGGAATTCGGATTAATGCCGTCAATCCTGGCTATATTCGCGGCACAGAAATAGTTACTCCTAAGAGCCTCCAAGAGATGGGTATGACTTTAGAGCAGTTTGATTCGATGGTGTCGTCGAGCGTCCCGATGGGGCATAGGGGTCAACCTGAAGAAATTGCTGCAACGGTTGTGTTCTTATGTTCTGATGCTGC
>NZ_JACXWX010000174.1 GCF_014764505.1 Phormidium tenue FACHB-886 | reverse complement strand
TTTTTTAAAACTGGGGGTGATTCTTCGGATTCACCCTATTTTTTCGGTCTCGCTTCGTCTCTGTCTGCTACCAGTCTTACCGTTCAGCCTCCCTGTCACCCCTTGAGCTGCGTACGCCTTCACAAAGGACGGGCGAGCCGTGGCGCGCGAGACATAATCTCGACAGGCTGGATATTCCGCGAGCCCATCGAAGCGATCAACAAGGCGCAGCACATCCGCCATGAGAATGTCGGCGATGGAGAAGGTTGCAGCTAGCCATTCGCGTCCAGCCAAGACCGACTCCAGGTGCTGGAGCCGGGACTCCAAGAACTTGTCAAGACTTTTCCGTCCTAGCGTATTCTCGGTATCACCAGAGAATATAAATATTGACCAAGGCAAGCTCGCCATCTCAACTGAGTTGAGCGCTGCGAAGAGCCATTCCACAACCTCGCTGCGACTGCGTGGATCGGCGGGCATCAGCGCGTTACTGCGCTCGCCCAGATGAAACAGGATCGCGCCGCTTTCGAAAATAGAGATGTCTCCATCGGTCAACCACGGCACCTGCCCAAAGGGTTGATGCGAGAAATGCTCGGCCCCCCTAGCGCGAAATGGCACGCTCTTGACGCGATAGGGCAATCGGGCCTCTTCCAGCGCCCAGCGCACACGGATGCCACGCACATAACCTCGCGGCGTCTCGGGAACCCAGTCGAAGGTCGTAAGGATCAGGTCGGTCATTTAGCGTCTCCTTTCGTTAGTACGTTCATTTAGCGCTTTCTTGCAGGGTGGGAAGCGCGTTGAATCAAAAACATAGGTTACAAGCAGCCAATCAGAGCTGTGCCGTCCAACGCTGCGGTTGCAGGCGACGGGACCCAAGGGAGGTCAATTAGGCTGCAATTGGCGCGTATGTGATTAAGATCGCGCCGCGTTCAAACGTATCTACACTGATGAGTCGAAAATCCGTTGAAGCGAAATAGCCAGTGTGCCAACGCCAAGGAGTGACTGACGGTGATGGTGAAGTCGCGAGTTTCGATCGCAATGCCATCTAGGAAGCAAGGCAAACACATTTCCCACACTTGCCGAAAGACCGCTTTTCCGTTTGGGTCGTGTTCTAGAGTTGTGGAAATGGGGAGAATGAAACAGGTGTTATTGCTGAATTTGTAGCATGGTTTTGGAACCTGTTCTTTGCCCGACTTATGGCAGTAGTAATGTCGTCAAGCATGCTCAATCCCCAACAGAGAAACAACGCTACAGATGTCGTAATCACGAGTGTCACCTTAGCGAGGCTACTTGCCCGATGTCAAACAGCAGATTGCTGTGAAAGCGATCGACGTCAGTCCACTAGATGTAAATCTGCTGGATGCTGTAGTGCGGCTGGTCTAGGCTGCTCGATATTCGTTGCTGAAACTAAGCCTGTAAGCTTGAAGCTTAAGTGATCGGTTTTGGTACTTTCGCATCGATGAAATCAAGAGACTTGGCTACTACCGAAATTAATTTAAGTGATCGGTTTTGGTACTTTCGCATCGATGAAATCAAGAGACTTGGCTACTACCGAAATTAATATCGCTCAGCGTTTGACCGAAGCCAACATTAATATTGTGTGCCTTGGGAAGCCCATGATCACTGGTCAATGTAAACATTCGTACACCAGTTGCTGTTGACAGAAATAGATAATTGCCATTATTGCTGACGGTCATCACGCCACTGCCAAATGCTGAAGAAGCAGCAATGTTTTCTCCGATCGCCCAGCGATAGCGTTCCTTCCAGGTCTGAGTATCGTAAGCAATCAATTGATCGGTTCTGGAATTTGCGGCGTAGAGAATATCATCAGTGGGATCAAAGACAATCCCACCGTCAATTCCTGACAGATTCTCAATTGCGTTAAAGTTGCGATCCAGAATAGCAACACCGCTATTCAACTCCATTGCGATGAGTGAGCCATCCCGATTGACGGTCGAGAGCGCATTACTCAGAAAAGTATTGATCTCTGCTGCCCTCGGAAAAGTATTACTGATGGCATTGTAGGTGAGGATAGGACCAGCAGAACTATTAGCTTCGGTTAAGAAAAACGAGGTGCGATCGACCCCGCGGCTGATCAGTGTATCTTGCTGTACGGTATGAAAGTAAGTTGGCACATCCGAGCGCACGGAGAGTGTGTCGGTGTTCAGATCAAGCTGGCGCAAAGGCACTGAGCCTGAGCCGGAATACCGGGTTGAAACGATCCCCCGTCCTTGTGGTCCGATCGCCACATCCCAAGCGCCTGCTTCACCGGAGTTCAGACTATATGGCAATGTAGTGACGTTGCCTGTGTCAAGCGCAACCTTATAGATATAGCCTTGGCTTGTTCCCGTTTGATTTTCGGCAATGTACAAGGCTGTGCCGTCAGCGGTAATATCTCCACCGTTGAGTGATGTTCCGATTGTCCAGGATGGTAGCAAGGTTTGAGTCGCCACGTCATAGCGCTGCACTTTGCCATCGCTGGTTGTGATATAGAGCTGGTTGCGGATCTCATCAAAGATCAAGTCGCGCCGATTTGCCACAGGAATGAAAGCGCTAGGAGTATCGCCACTTTTGCCCGGAGACATTTGCTGCCAACCCGACGGCAGAATTTGAGCAATGGTGTACAGTCCGGCTGACAAGCCTGTGAAGCTGTAGCTGCCACTGGTATCGGTGGTTTGAGTCGTCTCGCCGTTGTCCAGGACGCCGTTCCGGTTGAGATCCAGAAAGACCTTCCGGCCTGCCAAACCCAATTCACCTGCTTCTTGCACACCGTTGCGGTCGAGGTCATTCCACACCGTACCCTGAATTTGACTGAGTTGTCCCGTCTGGCGATTACCAAAATCTAGCCTTTGGGACTGACCAGCACTCAGGTCAAATGCCTGAGTTTTAGACGCATTAAACCCAGGCAATCCCAGAATTCGTACCCCCGTGGATGTAGACAGCGCTAGGAATTTGCCATCGCGGCTCACGGACATGACGCCATTTTCAAACGGGGTTGATCCCCCAAGATTTTCTCCAATGCTCAGGCGATATAGTTCAGTCCAGGTGTGAGTATCGTAGGCAATTACTTGGTCAGCCGAGGTGTTGATGGCATACAAAACATCTTTAGTCGGATCAAAAGACAATCCACCGTTCAGGTTAGTAAGCGTTTGAACGAGACTCAGATCAGCAGCATTGCGAATTTGAATATTTGCTCCTTCCTCCACCGCAATTAGTGTGCCATTGCGGTTAATGCTCGATAAGGTATGACTGAGGAAGGCAGAAGTCGTGCTCTGGGTTGGAAAAGCATTGCTGGTGCCGTTGTAGGTGAAAATCGGACCCGCTGAACTAGTAGATTCTGTGAAGAAGAACGAGGTGCGATCGCTACTACGGCTGATTAGCGTGTTCTGTCGGACTTCCCCACCAATGCCAGATCCTTTCGCATCCGACCGGATGGAGATAGCATCTGTATTCAGATCAATCTGCCGGAGTGGCACCCAGCCCGACCCTTCAAACTGCGTCGTGAATAGCGCCAGTCCATTCGCAGCAATGGCAATGTCCCAAGTGCCTCCTTCGTTGCGATCGAGTGCATAAGTCAGGTTGGTGACGGCACCTGTACGCAGATCAACTTTACGAATCAGTCCCTGAGTCGCATTGCGTTGTCCTTCAGCTACATACAGCGTGTTGCCGTCTGGCGTAATGTCAATGCCATAAATGGAGGTAGCAAGGTCGCTTGGGGAGTTGTAAACCTCGTAAGCCGTATTGCGAACCTCGATCGCATCCATCTGCATCCGTTGTCGTAAATCGTTCACCTGCCTCTAAAAACCCATTTTGGTTATCATCCAAGAAAACTATTCGATTGGCTAGCCCTGTTTCTCCACTGTCTTGTGCAGCGTTAGCGTTGACATCATTCCAGATCCATCCCCGAATTTCTGCTGGGACATGGGCAATGTTGATATTGATGCTGTCTACATCGCTATAGATACCTCCTGTCCCTGTGTTGCCTTGATCGCTCGTCGCGATTTGCACTGAAGCATTGCCATCAAAGTCAGGCGTAGGGTCAAACCGAAGTCCGTTCAGCGCTGCATTAATATCAGCCAGCGTTCCTGTTAGTGTCAGGACGGTGTCCGCAGTGCCATCTCCTTTCATAAAACTTAAACCTGATGTACTCGCCAGGGACAAGGTGCCTTGGGTAGCAGTTAGAGTCACTTGGATCGGCTGATCTGCCGCATCTGCATCCTGAATCGAAATGGCATTACCGTTAGCCGTTGAAAAACTAAGGGGTGTATTTTCACCGACCGTTTGTGCAACTGGAACGGAGTTGACGGGGGCGTCATTCACTGCGTTCACTGTTAAATCGAAGTTCTGACGAGTCGTGGTTGTGCCATCACTCACACTCACGGTAATGGTTGTGCTGCCGCTTTGATTTGGAGCAGGTGTCAAACTGAGTGTGCGAGTAGTGCCGCTGTTTCCCAGCGCTAAATTGGCGCTGGGAAACAGCGTGGTATTGGGAGAACTTACGGTAACTACAAGCGAATCCACAGGGGTTTCAGCATCTGCAATGGTAAAAGCGATCGTCGTAGCTACATCCTCTTCAAGGGTCTGAGCTGAGAGCGCTTTGACTGTGGGGAAAGTATTACTCGAGGTGGATGTGGGAGCTGAACTTGGTTTGGATACAGAAGTCGATATGGGAGTGGATACAGGAGTGAGATGAAAATCGTTCTGATCAATGTTGCGATAATTTACTCCTTTGAGAATGAGCAACACCTCGCCTGTCAGACGATCGCGAATCAGTGTATTGCGCTTTTGCGATCCTCGACCTTGACTAATGATTAGATGCTTGAACCTCAATCTGCCGCTTAGTTGAATCCAATCGTGACCATTTTCAAAATCTGTAATAGTGGTCGGTTTTTGCCGTTTGGCATGAGTGCCTGGGGCGTTCGCTCGAGATCGAGCCGTTAGAACAAAGCGATCTCGACCTGCTCCACCCGTTAGCCAATTTGCGCCTGAACCGGCGATCAGCGTATCATCGCCTGCCCCACCCATCAAGGCATTCTGGCTCGATCTGCCCGCGCCATTTCCTGCTTTGCTTCGGAGCGCATTGTGTTGCTGCAATCTAGGCAACAGATCATCCGTACCCTCAAGCCGATCATTCTTGGCAGTTCCCCGATCCATCATAGTCTTCGTGATCTTGCTTTAAATTCAGGATCACTATTCCCTGGAAAGTTTACTTCTGATTACCGAGAGGAGGAACTTCACCAAACAAAAATAAAGAAGCTGAAAGGAAGCCTTCCATTCTTCTCTCGCTTCTTGTAATACATCAAGTAAGCTCTTATTGACTACGGTAATCACAATCGCAATTTCTAACGTAATGACAGGATATCCAATGTCGTTGAAAAAGGCAGTCAATGCAAGATTTGCAACAGCGCTTGCTCTCCCTAATAAACGTGGTATCCAGTAGGCTGTTATCCTGCCTCTCGATCCCTGTATTCCCCCTCCCTCAGTACTCTCAGCTCAATTGGCGCAACCTCGTTGTACATCTTGTAGGCTTGTCAAGGACAAATACTAGGTTACCGACAGGAAAATATCGCCATCGCCAGCAATTTCATTGAAGTGTCAATGATGACGACTTGCTTATTCAGGTCGTTGGTTAGCACCCGAGCAATTTTGCACAGAGCTGTGATTTTGCCACACAAAGTAAGTCCGGCAATTTCAACCGACAATTCAATTTATCGCAACGAGTTATCTATGAAAACCGCAGCTAGAGCCCCGATCGCAGCTATACAGGTTACGCAACCTCAGATTGTTCCACTATATTAAGTTGGGAACTAACTCAATCGATAAACGAGGGATATCGCATGATCCAGGTATTACAGAGTTGGCTAGAGATTGGCAATGCAACCTTGTCTTTGCAACGTCGAGGTCTGCCAACTCATATCACGGTTCAGAAAAACTGGGATCAATTTTTGCTTGACCAACAGCTGCTAAACGAACCTGAACAAACTGCGATTCTAGACCTTGGCTGTGGAGATTGTTGCACACTGAAGTTTTTAAAAGTACTAGGCTTCACAAATCTGTCGGGCATTGATCTTCATCTTCCCCCTCAATCATCCACATTACCTTACAAGCTCTATCAGGGGAATCTGATGAACACATCGTTCACTGAGCAATCCTTCGATTGGGCAATTAGCATTTCTGTAATTGAACATGGAGTGGATCTAAAAGCCTTTTTCAATGAAGCTTACCGGATTCTCAGACCAAATGGCATGCTCTTTGTGACGACGGATTACTGGGAAGAGAAAGTCGAAGTAGACCCATCCATTCAACCGTTCGGCTTGTCCTGGGAAATCTTTTCAAAAGCCCAAATTCAGGAGACGATCGCGACTGCTCAAACCTGTGGTTTTGAGCTCAAAAAAGATACCCTCATTCCAGTTTGTGGAGACAAAACAGTTACCTGGTACAACAAAGACTATACCTTTATTGCATTAGTCTTCCGCAAAGCAGCTGCTTGAATCAAATCCAGCTAAGTTACTAAAAAGCATCTCTCTTGAGAGCACAAGAGAGATGCTTTTTGAAAATTATTAGGAAACTAATTTGAATGTTATGAAACCCTAAAAATTGCATAGCCTTGTCAGGGACACCTAAAAAAGAGAGGTCAAGCCCTCGGTCTGTTAGTATTCCTCGACTGCATGCATTGCTGCACTTCCATCTAGAACCTATCAACGGGTGTTCTGCCCGTGACCTTACTGGCTTAGTGC
>NZ_JACXWX010000173.1 GCF_014764505.1 Phormidium tenue FACHB-886 | reverse complement strand
TGGCTAATCTCTGCTGCTGCTTCGGGTGACTGCTGTTCCATCCTGTTAGCCTAACAGTCCCTCACGATTTTCTCAATTCCTCTAGCCTCAACCCCCTGAACAATTACCACGTTGAAAACACACCAGAGAAACAGCGCTATCGTTTTCGTAATCAAAATTGCCTGCACCATATGCCTGCTTTGGATTGCATCCATCAAGCTTATGTGCCTGAAGTTGAACAGTGAACGTCGAGCACTTGCATGACCTTGATAGAAATTTGAATATGAGCACACCAGCACGCTATCTTCTCTTCCATGCTTCGATCGTCCTCGCAATTGCTTTGCTATGCGGCATTCCCTACGGTCGAGCAATCGTAAAAAACAAAAGCGACGAGCAGATCCGAGCATGGAAGCTAGCGCATAACTCTCTATCGCTGGGAGCGACCACAATGCTTGGAATAGCAGCTATTCTGTCGTTTCTAGAAGTTGACGTGATAGTTCAATGGTCACTTGCGACTGCATTTATTGTTTCAGGTTATAGTTTCTGTTTTGCCCTAACCATTGAACCTTTTGTAGGAGACAGGGGCTTAACTTGGTCAGGAGTTTGGTCTAACAAAGTTGTCTTCATCGGTAATGTGATTGGCGCTCTGAGTTCTCTTGTGGGCACACTCATACTGGTCTATGCGTCCTATGTCAACTTAAGTAGATGATTATCCACCTAACTTAGCTACTTGCTAAGAGGGGTGTGGGTAGCAAAGCTGCAACAACCCGCAAAGTAGTCTAAAGAAGCCTGGTATCGTAAGGGTTTGAGGCGATCGTTGTATCTTCTAGGGTAAGAGTGGTGAAATTGCCAGCAACAACCGAGCCAATCAGGAAATTGCACGATTGTCACTACACCTGTTGTAGGTGGGTGTGGTCTACGTCAACACGCTGATGATCCAGCAAGTGCTGAGCGATCCGCAATGGCAGCAACTTTTGCAGGCGAAAGAATGAGAGACTTAACGCCACTGATTTACGCCCATATCAACCCTTATGGCACGTTCCATCTTGACCTATCGAAGCGGCTAAATTTGGAACAGGTTGCGTAGCCTGAAACCATTGGTATATCAAGCTTTTTTCTGCTACTTTGCGGGCTGTTGCAGCTTCGCTACCCACACCCCATTATCCTGATGCACTACCGATTTTTTCTGGTATCGTGCGTAAATGCTGTAAGTTTGGGTAAGTCTGCTCATTAGAATCTCATCATTGACAATCCAGTACCCTTATGGCTAAGAAGGCTTCCAAATCTAAGTCTGACTCTAAATCTGAATCTAAGTCTGACGCAAAAAGCACTACATTAGAACTTGATCAAGCATCTGAGCAAGCCCCGGTTACAGAACCCAGTGCAGCGGTTGAGGGAGAGCTAAATGCAGTTGGTCTGCCAACGTTTCTTAAAACCGTAGGCGCTTTATCCCTTGCCGATCGTCGGTTAATCGTAGAACAAGCCCTTATTTTATTAGAGCAATGCTATGTGCATCTTCCCCTCAAGCAAAAGATGCACGCCGTTCAACCGCTACAACGCCTGAAGGTGCTGCAATATCAACTCGCACAGCTTCCAGAAGATCAGCTTCCAAGCGAGTTTCAGTTTCATAACGAAATGACGGAGATTTTTAACTCTGTTCGCGATTTACATACCAATTATTTCCTGCCTGAACCGTTTGCAGCACAAACCGCTTTTCTTCCCTTTTTAATTGAAGAATATTTTGAAGACGGACAGCCAAAGTATCTCGTCTCGAAAGTAGCGGGCTGGTTTGAGCATTTGACGTTTAAGCCTGGTGTGGAAGTCACGTACTGGAATGGAATGCCGATTGCACGAGCAGTTGAACGAAATGCCGATCGACAAGCAGGCAGTAATTCAGAAGCGAGCCGTGCACGAGGCATTGAGGCACTAACCGTTCGTCCGCTGTTTATTTCGCCGCCACCTGATGAAGAATGGATTGTGGTGGGTTACAAGACGGCAGACGGTAGACAGCTTGAACTGCGGCAAGATTGGCTTGTGACTTCGTTCTTTAATCCAAAGTGGAAACCTGAAACGCTCGAAGAATCTGCGGCTCAGGGAATTGATATTCAGACGCGATCAGTTCAGCAAACGAAAAAGCAACTCTTTTTTCCCGATGTTGCAGCGGCTGAAGAACAACTTTCGGATACAGAAACCGCACCAAAACCTGCGGAAGGACTAGAAACCAATCTTCCTGGTACTTTGCAGGCGCGAGTTATCGAACGGAATGGAAAATCCTACGGCTATCTTCGGATTTACACGTTTTCGATTCATCCCGATCAGCTTCTGCCAGAAGTCATTCGCTTAATTGAGCTATTGCCTCAAGAAGGTCTAATTGTTGACGTTCGGGGCAACGGAGGCGGCATTATTTGGTCTGGAGAGCGTTTATTGCAACTCTTTACACCTCGAACGATCGAGCCACAACGATTAGAGTTTGTGAACACGCCGCTGACGCTAGAAATGGGTCGCCTCACGCCTTGGCTCTCAGAATGGACGGAATCGATTCAGCAATCTGTGACGACGGGAGCCGTGTTCTCGAACGGATTCCCGATCACGCCTGTTGCAGATTGTAATTCGATCGGTCAGAAGTATCACGGTCCAGTCGTGCTGGTTACAGATGCACTCTGTTACAGCACAACCGACATTTTCGCGGCAGGCTTCCAGGATCACAAAATTGGTCCGATTTTGGGCGCAAGCGGAAATACCGGAGCAGGTGGCGCAAATGTTTGGGATCACGAATTGATTGGTAGTTTGCTTCAAGGAAGTCCGAATTCTCCGATCAAACCCATGCCAAACGGTGGCGGAATGCGGGTGGCAATTCGGCGAACGCTGCGGGTGGGCGATCGTCAAGGAACGCCTGTAGAAGATTTGGGTGTCATTCCCGACTATCGGCACTACATGACGAAAAACGATTTGCTAAACAGCAATGTAGATTTAATTGCTCGTGCTGCGAGTCTGCTCGACGAAATGCCCCATTATCGTTTGGAGATCGAATCTCAATCAAAGACTGAGGAAACGCTGAAACTCAAAGTCATGACTTACCATCTATCTCGATTGGATGTTTATCTTGACGGGCGTCCGCAGCGATCACTAGACGTTAAAAATGGTAAAACTTCTTTCTCGATGAAGCTTCCGCACGAAGCGGTTTTGATGGTTGAACTGCGAGGATTTTCAGAGGATCAGCTAGTGGCTGTCGATCGACAGCCACTCCAGTGACATACTCCTACACTGTATGCGACAGCATCAGTGTAGGCTCGGGTTTAGGTAGCATTGGAACAATAAACAACGCTAAGGCTGGAACCCTGAATCCACAAGGCTTTCAAGAAGTGTCTGAGAATCGATTATTTGCCGGACACAGCAACTATTCAACCAATTTTACGTGGTTCTTGACTATTAGCTCAACGAGAAATCAAGGGTTTCAGACCATAACTCAACGGTAATTTAATCCAAACTCAGTCTAGAGCGATTGACGGCAAGAGAAGAAGGTTGTGTCGCAAAAAATTTTAGGGGCGCTATAGCTAGAGCCTGAATGCAGAATTTTGAGAAGCATTTGTTCTTTATCTAGTGTCTTCAAAATTTTTTGCGACACAACCGTCTAGAGTGCCCACGACAGCGGCGGCAATCCCAAAAACATTCCTTGCCAGATTATGGAATGGTAACGATTGATCCCATCGGCGAATCAATGAGAGAAAAATCAGCCCTTACCTTAGGGAAATTGAGATCACACTTAACCCTGTGCTTGAGTCGCCTGAACCAGTGGTTTTTCTTTGCGGGTGAACACAGCAGGTTCTGACAACTCCTCACTCATATAAGCAACTGCCATATCCTGCGAGTTGTAGGCCCAGCCAATGCGTCCTTGGCGGTCAATCAAAATACACCCTGCTTCTCCAGCAACGCGATCTACTAAAGTGTTGATTGCATGTTGGGCTGCCTCATCAGGATGTTTTTCTGCTGCTAACGCATCGATCGCCGTCTTTGCTAACACGACTGGAATAATTGACTCACCATCTCCAGTGGTTGAGCAAGCCCCTAATCGGTTGTCTGCATATAGCCCACAGCCCACTAAGGCGGTATCCCCCACTCGCCCTTACGGTTGACCCGTTGTCCCACCAGTAGACGTTCCGGCAACCAGATTACCGTTGACATCCAGTGCGACACAGCCGACCGTGTTGGGGCGATCTAAAACTTCTAGCTCTTGTTCCCACTCCTGTTGCTGCTCTTCGCTGATCAGGTCATCTTTGGCACACATTTCCAGCCCATGTTCCCGAGCAAAGCGTTCCCCGCTTCGTGCCACCAGCAACCGGGGCTTCTCATCCATGATTTTACGAGCGACAGAGATAGGATGGCGTACTCCCTGGACGGCTGCCACGCCTCCCCAATTTAAGGTTGCCCCATCCATCATTGCCGCATCAACCTCTACCCCTCCTTCACTGTTCAGGGTTGAACCAAAGCCTGCATTAAAGGTTTGGTCAGATTTCAGTACATGAATGGCTGCTTCAACGGCTTCTGCCGCACTGCCGCCGCTGCGAAGCACAACCCAACCCGCTTCTACCGCTGCTAAACAGCCGGACTGATTGGCTGCCACTTTATCGTCTGAAATCGTTTTTGCTCCACCATGAATAATGATGACTGGTTTCATAAAATTTATTTTTCTCGCCCTCAATAACGTACTAATTGACGCTCTGGCGCATCTCTATCTTAAGAGTTCTCTTAAACTTAGTAGAGAATGAGGTTTGATTAAGTAAGCTTGTGATTTGAGCATCTGAATGCTTGCTTACAATAATCACCCAAGAGAAAATCTCTACTACGGTTGCAAAATTGAATCTTCATAGGACTCAAGCTTAGGGGCTTGCGGAGGAACAAAATCCCAGACTACAAGCGTCAGTAACGCAGCGAAATAGACCAACCGCAGCACAACAAGACATTGCAGCCGACCGCCTACAGTTCCGCTCTTTCCTCGCTCCACTTCCGGCAGTGACTGAATTTGGTCGTTATACGGCTTCGATTGCTGATTGGACAGTCGTTTGAAAATTATCTACGAGAATTTGATGTTTAACTGTGCTGAGTTGATAGATTAAACTCAAATCACATTTTGATTAAAGTAGAATTACTGGCTTACACATGAAAAAGACGGGAAATAAAGTATCAAATGAAAACAAAGCAGGATTCTACTGTCGGTATAGCTGAAACGAAGAATGTAGCAGATAAGATCGTGCCTGTTGCACCTCTTGTGTCGAGTCACCAAGCTGAGTGGAATAATATTTTTCTTGCCTATTATCAACTACCTGCCTGTGAAATTCCGAAGCACCATCTCAATCAACATACATTCACGATCTGTAGTGAATCAGGCAGCCCGTCCTTGATCGAATGTTGTTTAGATAATCAGCTTAAACGCTATTACTTCGAAGATGGAGACATGATATTTTGTCCCGCAGATGTTAGTAAATCGTTAGCTTGGGAACAGAAAAGCAGTTGCTTGCTACTTGCCCTTGAACCTCAATTAGTCGAACAAGTTGCTTATGAGTCTACCAGTGCAGAACATACTGAATTTTCGCCGCAATTTAAGATCATCGATCCATTAATTCAATATCTTGCATACGCTCTTAAAGCCGAGCTTGAGTCTGGTTGTTTATCGGGTCGTCTTTATGCAGAATCAGCAGCAGCAATGCTTGCGGTACATTTACTCAAAATCAACTCACCTTCGAGACAATTCATTCAAGAGTACAAAGGTGGATTGCCTATACACAAACTAACCCAAGTGATTGAGTACATCGATGAATGTCTTGATCAAAATATAGGGCTATCTGAACTGGCTCAAGTTGTGAATATGAGTCAATATCATTTTGCTCGGCTCTTTAAGCAGTCAGTTGGAATTACGCCTCATCAATACTTGATCAAACAGCGCGTGGAACGAGCAAAGCGGCTCCTGCGACAGTATGATCTGAGTATTGCTGATATTGCTCTACGATGTGGATTCGCTAACCAAGGGCATCTCAGCTATCACTTCAAACGTCTGATGAAGGTTACGCCAAAAGCCTTTCTAAATAGCAGCAAGAATCTGTAAAACAAGCAATAACCTGTAAGACTACAAACTCAGCAAATCTATATCTTTAAGCAAGGATTGAATTGAATGGTTTTATCAGGAGGAGAGACAGATGAAAAACACATCTACCAACATCGACGAGTATGAGGCGATTGCCAAAACTATTCAGCAGTATATCGATGGCGCGAAGTCTGGTCGAGGCAGCGACATGAAACCTGCTTTTCACCCAGATGCGACCATCTTCGGCTATGTCAGTGCCGACCTGTTCGCTGGTCCAATCCAACAACTCTTTGATTGGAATGACCAAAACGGACCAGCGACAGAGATCCAAGCCCACATTGTCAACATCGACCTCATCGACACAGTAGCTACCGTACGCTTGGAGCTCGACAACTGGTCTGATCACCGATTCACCGATCTATTCACACTGCTCAAAGTCAATGGAGTATGGAAGATTATGAACAAAGTCTTCCATATGTATCACTAAGGGGGTAGCAGGTGACACAGCTCGCAGTGCGGAGGTTACAAGCGCGACAAAATGTCATCTTAAAAGCAGACGTAGCGTCAGTAGCGCCGTACAACCATTGCAATGCAGCGGACGGTATAAAGATCTTGAGTATGATGCTAAGGTTATTAGCTGCCGCTGATTGCAACCGTTATGCCTGCAAGTTCTTGGTGGGGACGTGACCGAAAGTTTATCTGTTGGAGGTCAGGAATTAAGCTATCGTGAGAGTGTTGGTGAGGCAGTGCTTTAGGGCTAGTAGTTAGGCAACTAAAACTTGAAATGTCTACTCTGATTCATCGTCGGGTTGAGGAAGCACGTCAAGGCATTAATCCAGCAGTGATTTGT
>NZ_JACXWX010000172.1 GCF_014764505.1 Phormidium tenue FACHB-886 | reverse complement strand
GCGTTACTCACCCGTCCGCCACTAGACCCCGAAAGGTCCCGTTCGACTTGCATGTGTTAAGCAGACCGCCAGCGTTCATCCTGAGCCAGGATCAAACTCTCCATTTTGTTGAGTTCTTTAGGCTCTCTCCACCAAAACAGTGCTAACTGCTCTGGCTTCCTCTTGTTTGTCTTGTGGGTCTCCCCACTAAAACTAAATTGACTTCACGAGGATTGGTGTTTAACTTGGCTTTCAAACTATTCTCTTTTCCAGGTTCTCGTGCCTTGGACTTCCACAGCACTTCTTTAGTATATCAGAACCCGTTACCTTTGTGAGGGCGGGGACAACCAAACTAAAGGTATCTGTACTAGCACCAGTAGCCGATTGTAATCTGAAGACGAAGTGTATAGCTTCCTCTGCACTTGAACCACTATAGCGAATGAAGCAGCAAGTGTGTAGCTGAAATCGTACAGATAAGAATCCACTGTACTATTCCTCCGAAGAAGTATTTGAGCTGTTGATGGAGGGATCGCTTTTACTACTGCTTGGCTTTAATTGCCTGCAACAAGGTCTTATCTAAAAGGTCTTATCTGAGCAGGTATCCTACCAATCCTCTGGCATTTTAGCCGAACGTTTATACAGCCTCTATTGGGTGTGTAGATGACATCGTCTGCTGTTTGTGGCACTGCGACTTTAAGTGAGTTGGGTCTACGGCGCTGCCGTGGGCTGTAGTTTGCTGGGTTTGTTGCCCCTGTTTCAGTTCCTACCGCCAATGCTTAGATTGCCGCAGTCATAGAAGCCGAATTGGGGAAAGAGATGCTGACGATGGTCCCTCCGATTCCCCAAACGGTGCGCCCCCGCTGTTGGTTGAATCAATGCATTTCGGGACGTTAAGGTGCCAGAAGTCCAGATCGATTGAGGCGTTCCGGCTGCCACCTGGATAGGTGCATTTGACCCTCAATTTCTATCGTCCCTCCGACCTTGAACTGCATCCAGCAATCGCTGTGATCTACGGAAGAACCTGGCAAACCGGTCTGGGGAACCGCTACATCTGCCAACGATGAAACCTTTAGCCGCTATATGCTAGCTCAGGGCTATACAGTAGTCATTAGTATACGGTCGTGATTCTGGATTACCGCCATGCACTAGGTTGAAACACTGGGTTTACCAGGGCGCGATCGCCTCATGCTTCCCGAGTTTGAACGGCAGCTCTATGAAAAACTGCAAACGGCGGGTAATCAGGCTGTTTTGCTAGAAATTCCCTGGGCAGAACATACCTTTGATGCCACTTTCAATGATGTTAGCAATCAGCTTGTCCTATACTACACAGAGTAATTTCTCGTCTGGGCGATGAGGCAACTGCCATGACTGAGCTCAAAGATGCTGTTGTACTGATTACAGGAGCAACGGGTGGTTTTGGACAGGAACTCACCGGGCAGTTGCTTGAGGCAGGAAGTCGGCTGATCCTGACAGATCTAGAGGCGGATAGACTGGAGCAGCAGGTGGCAGGCATTCAGCAAGCGATCTCGACGGGAGAAGTGCTAGCTTGCCTGGTGGCAGACCTATCTACATCAACGGGCTGTGAACTGCTCTACAAACAGGTTCAGGGTCTTAACACTCCGGTTGACATCCTGATCAATAATGCTGGGATTGCTGTGTTTGGGCGAATGGACGAAGTACCCCCTGAGCAATGGGAGCGACTGATGTACATTAATCTCCTGGCTCCCATGCGGCTAAGCAGTTTATTTGTTGCCGATATGATTGCTCGACGATCGGGGCATATTGTCAATATTTCATCGGCAGCGGGTTGGGTTGCCACTGCTGGGTTGACACACTACTCTAGCAGCAAGTTTGGTTTGCGGGGCTTTAGCGAAGGGCTGCTAGCTGAAGTAAAACCCTACAATGTTAGAGTGACAGCTGTTTATCCGTTTTTCAGTCGGACTCCTATTCTGCAATCGATGCGCTACGGGGCTTTGGCGAAGGAGACTGTGGGGGTTGCTGATCACTTAATTACGGATCCGGCTGTAGTGATGCGTCGTACCATCCAGGGCATTGAACGCAATCAACTCCATGTTTTTCCCGATCGCATTGCCTATACCATCCATTTATTCAAACGTTTTGCTCCCTGGCTTCTAGACTGGATAGATAGCAGGCTTAAGTGGAGGAGATAAGTCGTGATACAAAGCGATCGACCTAAGGTAGTTCCTCAGTTAATTGATCGAACCGATCGACATTTGATCTTGG
This sequence comes from Phormidium tenue FACHB-886, assembly GCF_014764505.1. Classification (GTDB taxonomy): domain Bacteria; phylum Cyanobacteriota; class Cyanobacteriia; order Elainellales; family Elainellaceae; genus FACHB-886. The sequence goes on along the minus strand of NZ_JACXWX010000172.1, from coordinate 4,691 downwards.
GAGCCGGATTTGTGGGGTTGGGGATGGCTCAGGCTCTCCAGTCTGCTGGGATTGCCTACGATCAGGTTGATGCTAGCGATCAAATTGGCGGCAACTGGTATCACGGTGTTTATCAGACGGCACATATTATTTCATCAAAGAAGGTTACCCAGTTTACGCATTTTCCTATGCCAGCCGATTATCCCGATTTTCCTAGCGCTGCACAAATGCGGGATTATCTAAATGCTTTTGCCGATCACTTCAATCTACGTCCTGCCATTGAATTGAATCGTACAGTTTTAGAGGTACGACCGATCGAAAGCAATCACTGGCAGGTTACCTTTGTCAATGGCGAACAGCGAATTTATAAAGGGGTAGTACTGTGTAACGGACATCATTGGGATAAACGCTTTCCGCAATTTCAGGGCGAATTTGATGGCGAGATTGTTCATTCCAAAGATTACAAACATCCAGATCAGCTTCGAGGAAAACGAGTACTGGTGATAGGTGGCGGTAATTCAGCCTGTGATATTGCCGCAGAAGCGTCCCGTGTCGGGGTAAAGTCGGTGTTGAGTTTGCGGGAATCGGTCTGGTTTTTGCCCAAAACCTTTGCCGGAACGCCAGTGACCGATCTGATTCGCGGATGGATGCCAGAATCGCTGCAGCGTCTCCTTGCTTATGGCATCATTCGGCTCACCTTTGGCAAGCATGAGGACTACGGTTTAGCCAAACCCACCTACCGCATTTTTGAGAAACATCCTACCCTCAACAATGAAGTGCCCTATTACATTCAACATGGGCGAATTCAACCCAAACCAGCAGTACGACAACTTAAAGGAAATAAAGTCGAATTTGCTGATGGCAGCTGTGAAGCATTTGATTTGATTGTTTGTGCGACCGGATTTCATGTTTCTTATCCTTTTCTGCCACCTGCCCTTCAGCGCACTGAAGGAGCGATCGTGAAATGCTATGGCAGCTGCTTTCTGGACGACTACAAGGGCATTTATTACATCGGTTGGGGGCAGGCACGGGGTGGGGTGGGTTCTCTGATTGCAGCGTATGGTCCCTTTTTTGCTCGCTGTCTCGAACTCCAGGACGAGATCAATGTACCGTTAGGTCTGGTTCTGAAAGAGATGGGGCAGCAGCTCCCTAAAACGCACCTTTCCGATCCTCATGCCGCCTTTCGACAGCTCAAGCTAGCCAACTTGGGGTTTAGCTGGCTCACCTACAAAGCGCATCAAGTCGATCGTCAACATGCCAGCAATTTTCAGAACGCTCCTCTCATTTCTTACCCTAAATGTGGTTCATAATAGTGGGCTGATTATCACTGCCAGGGTGGGCAAACATCCTGATGCGCTGCTGGAGGAACTATAGCAAGGTCTGGGAGCAAACCAAAGTGACAACTCGACTTGACCTTGATAACGGCTGCAGAATGATTGATACGAACATAGATATAAAAACCTAATTAAAACCTGCTATGACAATTCCTTTACTGGTTGTTGATGTTCAAACAGGATTTATTAACAACTTCACCCATCACATTCCTGAGAGAATTGTTCGCTTAATTGAGCAGCAGATCCACTCTCCCATATTATTTACCCGCTTCATTAATTTGTCCGATAGTCCCTACAGTCGCCTCCTCAAGTGGGACGGTTGCAATGAGGAACCCGAAACAGAGCTAGCAGCAGATTTGGCTCCCTATGTCCAACCTGAGTTCATCTTCAGCAAGCCGGGGCTGTGCGGGTTGCCGAGGGAATTGCGGAATTATCTCTGTGACTATCAAATTCAGCAGGTTGCCGTTGTAGGAATCGACACTGATATGTGTGTCTTAAAGATTGCGATGGATTTATTTGACGAAGGCATTGAACCGCTCGTGTTAACGGATTGCTGTGCCAGTACTGCGGGATTGCAGGCGCATCTGGCAGGTTTAGCCGTTCTAAGCCGCAATATTGGAGCGCAGCGTCTGCGAGACGCCGGGTTGGGAAAAGGCGTCCTTGCGGCGCCTGAAGTAAACCAAGACAGTTGATCGAAGTCCAAGAGCAAATCATGCTTTGCGAGTGAAGGGTTTAACCGTATTGCTAAACACCTCGATACTATCCGTCAATTTTGATTTCTCCGAATTTGATTTTTCCGAAGTAGCGGCAGCTCAGATCGCCTCGCCGATCTACAAGGTGTGGCTGAACAACCCCGGCGATCGCCGCTTTCTGCACCAATTTTGGGCGGTTCCTTTAGTGGATGTAGAACAAACGTTAGGACTACCAATCTATGACCCAAATATTTGCAGTTATCTGGAGGTTACTGAAGATGGCAGGAGTCGATTCGACCGATGTAAAAGGCTAGGCGCGCTGATTTACTGAGCCGTAACTTGCAAGGGGGACGTTAGGCGGTGCTATTAATAAGCACGACCATCCTTGTGCGTTAAAGCCCATTCACCATTCGGCAATTGTGTTGCTTGAAGATCATCATTTGGGTATTCGACCTCATCTCCTTCAGTGCGATCGCCAATCTCCAGATAGGTTACATTTCCCTCAGAGCGATTAGTCAGTTGGTGGGCGACACCTGTGCCTGCTTTAAATCCATAGCAGTCACCGGGATGCAAAACGAATTCCTCTTCGCCTAGTACCAGCGTTGGGTTGCCTTCTAGTACCAGAATAAATTCTTCTTGCTTTGAGTGGCTGTGAGCAAGAGCAGAAACTGCGCCGGGTGAGAGATGGGTTAAGTTCACTCCAAAATGAGTCAACCCAAAATACTCACCCAATTTTCGCTTTTGTCGTCCCTTCACAAGGGATGCATAAGGTTCTGGATAGATCGTCTTACCGATTTCAGCTGAAATCGATTCAGCTGAAATTGGGGATTGCTTCACAACTCACCCTTCCTTGATTGTGTTGACGGCGTAAAAAACCCAAGCTTTCTTGACCTTGCCAGTATCGTTAAACCATAGCACTTCAGTCACCATGTCCCGATGCCCTTGGTAATAGAGCGTGATGCTATCTACACCCGTCAAGACTTCTTTCAGCTTAAAATGAAGGTCAGGGATTTGCTCTAACCCCCTCTTCCAATAAGCTCTCACCTCTGCCTTGCCCTGTAGAACGCCGCTAGATTCTCCAGCAATAGATACGATCAAAGGAGAAGCCAGCTCGAAGTCATCTGCATAGTGGCTCAAGGCAGCATCAACGTCATGTTGATTCCAGCTCTCAATCCAGCTGTGGGCAAAGCTTACTGCGAAATCTGTGTTGAGGATCGGCATGGTCACTAAATAGGTCATATAGGTTGACGTATTCAGATTAGCTGAATATCGATTAATATGTCAATATGACTGACCTAAATAATTCGCCAAGCGATCGGGAAAAAGAACTTAACGAGGCTCTAGAAGCGTTGCACTTTGCTTTTCGCGCAGTTGTTGCAAAGCCAGATGCCATACTTGCCGAGCGTGGTCTCTCCCGTGTCCATCATCGGATTCTATATTTTATTAGTCGCAAGCCAGGATTAAGCGTTAACGAATTACTGGCGACTCTTGGAATTAGTAAACAGTCTTTGAACGGTCCATTACGGCAACTGACTCAATTAGGACTAGTCGAATCCAATGTTGACACCACTGATCGCCGGATCAAACGCCTAACCCTTACACCGCCAGGCTTATGTTTAGAGGGTCAGCTATCTGGCGATCAACGACAACGTTTTGCGCGGGTGTTTGAAGTTGCTGGACTAGAAGGGGAAACTGCATGGCGTAAAGTTATGCATCTACTAGCAGAGGATACATTCGCCGGGGAATAGGCTAAGTAGCCTAACGGCGAAAATCAGCGGCTGCAATCAAACTTCAACCTGGACGAGAGAAATATTCGATTGTCCGCTGCATTGCAGTGTTGGAGTGCATAATTTATCTCGCTTTTATCCCCCTCTACATTAACTGGAACTCAATTAGAGAAGTTATAACTTCATCAATTCAACTATTTTCCATGCCAACCCATCTAGGAGAATTAGAATTTTTTGTATGATACTTCAAGTACCGTTTTAGGTTAGAAGTATTGTACTCACGTTGAAGCCCGTGAGTACCCATGCAGTATTGCGCTACGTGAAGCGCATGTCAAAGACTTTACCCTGCCGCCACTAAGTGCCATATCGCAAATCTGTTGTTTGGCAGTAGGCAAGTAACCTCGGTAGGAATACGCTAGAACAGAGCTATGGCGAGTGCATTCAGGATTACGGCATTTATATCGTCGCTTACCTTCGGCGGTTTTGCCATGCTTGACGATATTCGTGTTGTCACGGCTGGGCAATGTACAAGTTCAAAGATGGTTGGGCGATCATCAGATTCACCACGAATACCAGAGCGATAGGCGCAGCTCGGATCATAAACTTTGTAAAAATAATTAAAAGTGATTGTTTTAACAAAAAAGAGTATTTGCTCTTATTGATTGCACTTAGTAAAGTGAAACTATGACGAGTGTAGAACACCGGACAAGCATTTACTAAACCGCGCTCGCACAGGTATTGAACTTAATCATCCTTTGTCAGCTCAGGAAAACTTATGAACTCAACTCAAGCACCACAACCAAAGCATCAAACTGAACAGCAGACAGTCGTAATTTTGAAACAGCCCGTATCAAAGATTGGTAATGTTCTAGACGTGTGGAAATGAGAGAGAATTAGAGAGATGTTTTTTCTGAAATTGCAGCATGGTGTTAGAACCCGTTGTTTGTCCAGACTGTGGC
>NZ_JACXWX010000171.1 GCF_014764505.1 Phormidium tenue FACHB-886 | reverse complement strand
GAATAATCAGCAGCAAAACGAGCCATAGCTCATGGCGTTGACCTCGAGCGGCGCGAAACTCTGGGATGCGTTGCAGGTGTTCGATCAAGCTCATGGGAGTCAAGTCAAGTCACAACACGCTCAGTTTAATTTTTCTACTTTGACTTTGAAACAGCCCTGGTTTGGCAGGGTAGTTCCACTGCGGCAGAAATTCGCCAAAGACAATCTGCATTGTGGATTTGCAGTTCTGGGCAACTTTTCGCCCTATTTGGTAAACCTTATCGAGAATAGTCGTAAACACCTTAAAGTCCAGCGCGAGTGGACGCAGTTACCATCAACTCCTGTAGGGTTTGGATACGCTCGAATATCACCCTTGGCACCTGCACGAGACCTGAGAAAAGAAGCGATGCTTGATCGGATTGTACTTGAAGGTGTAGGGCGGATAATGGGCAACGCGAACTCAATGCCCAACTCATTGACTAGGGCTTGTAGATCCTGCTTGAAGATGTAGTAGCGTGTACCATTGCTGCCACCCTCCATTGCAAAGGAACAAAATCGAGTTTGCTAGAGGGTAACGCCCTTTGCCATAGGTGTTCCACCAGTAGCGAATCGAGTCACAGGCAAACTTGCTCGTGTCATAACTGGTGCCAATCTGGATGTAACCAATGTTGTCGCTCAAGTTGTACAAATCGTGGGGAATGGCTACATCTTCTGCCAGCGATGTTCAATCTTGATCAAACACTCCAATTGCTTCCGGCGTGTGCAGTTTTCCCTCTCGGTATAACCTGTCATGGAGCTTCGCCCCGCCAAAGACGTACAATTCCCTTTTTCTAAGGTAGCGAAGCTGACTGGAGGAAACTGTCAGGTCTAGGTAGTCGAATCATGACTTCTTTCATGAGTTTTCATCACTGCAAGCTCTGCTTCCCTATTTTTTCTTAGATCGCTTGAAATAACCCCTACAATTCATTCACTCGTTTAGTAAAGTATTTCCGTTGCTTAAATAGAGACACTGATTCCGCCATTTTGTTCTCACACGCAAAAATTGCTGCACTTTTCTGTTTGGCAGGCAGCTGCTGGGCAAAAATTGCAGTAAAGCGCTCGTTTCAATCCCGGGCTGTCTCATGGGTAAACTCGAACTCCCGCAGTAGAAAAAACTCGGCAATATCGTGAAAGCTGAGCTTGTAGCGGAATCGACACAGTAAGACCTAAAGACGAAATGGGTCGGCACCTCGATAAAATTGAAGGGGGTGCCCAGCCTTTTGTTGAAGGTGTGACGACACCCCTTGCAGCGAAACATGGCACAGCCCAAATCAGTAGTGCGTTGTAGACAAGTGGTGCGAGTCAAGCAGCAATGGGAGCAATCCATCAGAAGTTAACTGGGCAAGCGATTGAGTACGCCTTGTCCTACCCGAATCTGAAGAGTTACTCCGCTCGTCTCCTTACCGGAGAGTGGCGATACATCAACCTTTCTGCCATGGAAACGCAAGGAATAGACGTGGTAATATCGTTCGGTCTACTGAACCTATGCCTTGAAGGACTGCATGAGTGGAGTACAATCGCCTCCTTGCCGGAATCAGCTACATCAATAGCTTTAGTCAAATCGCCGTTGCGCGTGCGGTCAATCAAACACTTACCCTTCGTAATTGGCTAATTGGAGCTTACATTATTGAATATGAACAGAATGGTATCGATCGCGCTGCTTACGGTACTCAACTGATTGAGACTCTAGCAAGAGACTTAAAGCAGCGAGGAATTACAGGTTTTGCCCTTAGTAACCTGAGGAATTTCCGGCAGTTTGCCCTTGCTTACCCTCATCTTGCTGAAGAGGCTATCCTGCCCAAGTTAATCTCTTTCGCTAGACTCGCACCTACTGAAATTCACCAGACGCCGTCTGGTGAATTGAGCTCAGAAATCACTGAGTTGACAATTGATGCAATCAAAGTTTCCTTTACAGACATTTTACTATTTCCGTCCCTTCGAGCTCGTACTCGAGAAGAACCGCCACTGCCGTGGCAGAATGCAGAGTATTATCAAAAGCTTTTTACTACGGTCTCTTGGTCTCATTTACTCGAGATTTGCCGAATTGAAGATCGCCTCAAGCGGTCTTTCTACGAATTAGAAGCTGTTAAAAGCAATTGGTCTCTCCGTGAAATGAAGCGGCAAATGAACAATATGCTTTATGAGCGAATTGGATTGTCTAAAGATAAAGCTGCTGTTTTTACACTTAGCCAACAGGGTCAATTGGTTGATACTCCACAGACTCTTGTTCGCGATCCATACATCTTAGAGTTTTTAGGACTAGCAGAACGTCCTGCCTATACAGAAACTGATCTAGAGCAAGCTTTGATTGACCACCTTCAAGAGTTTATACAGGAACTAGGTCGAGATTTCTGCTTTGTAGAGCGGCAGTTCCGCATGACAGTCGAAAGTGAGCATCACTTTCTAGATCTTCTGTTTTACCATCGTGCGCTTCAGTGCTTGATTGCAATTGACCTTAAACTAGGCAAGTTCAAACATGACTATGCTGGACAGATGAATTTCTATCTCAACTATTTACGTGAGAATGTTGCTTATCCTCACGAAAATCCCCCGGTTGGGCTTATTCTTTGTGCTGAACGAGATGCTGAAACTGTTCGATATGCTACTGCTGGATTGGATAATCAACTATTTGTCTCGCGGTACCTCATTGCCCTTCCCTCGGAGGCAACCCTTAGACAATGGTTGCGTGAAGAGCAGGAAAGATTGAGCCTGAAAGAGTGATTTCAGGAGGAAAAAGCTAGATTTTGCCGTTGACTTAACTGGAATGCAGGTACAATTCTAGGACGACACTAACGTTAGTGTCACATCGGCAAAAATCAGTGACACTAACGTTAGTGTCAGAATTCTGAGCAACATCTCCAGCTGAATGAAGAAACGAAAAGCAGTAAAGCGACAAGTCCGCCTTGCTATTCTCAGCAATGCAGGTGGCAGTGGAAAAACTACAGCAGCAGTTCACCTCGCTTATGTAATTGGTGCAAGGGGCTACAGAGTTACACTAATTGAGTTAGACAGTAATGGTTCAATTCAAACCTTTGCTGGGCTACCTCCAGCAACTTCTGAAAATTCCTTGGCAGCAGTTCTCAAAAAGAGTTTTGATGGTAGCTACCCGTTAATCCCCCTTTGGTCAGAGTCTGTCTCTCATGTTCAGGCCATACAGGGGGGCGCTCCTTTACGGGAAACCGTAGTTGAAATTAACAACTCCGAGCGAAAATCTCAAACTTTGAGGGACCGACTAGAAGATTACCCTCTCGAAAGCGATTTGATTATTTTTGATACCCCAGCATCACTCGATACAATGGGCTTGCTTGCCCTAGCTGCTTGTACACATCTGCTTGCACCTATTAAACCGGAGTATAAAGACACGGGCTCATTTGTTGACCTGTTGAACTGGTACAACGAAAAAATTCGAGAACTACGGCTTAAACCTCGCCCAGAGATTTTGGGTTTTGTACCCTCACGAGTCGATATTGGTGAAGAAGCTATCCACAGAAATCTTTTAGGCTTAACCAAACAAGGGAAACCGAACAAAAAAATTCCTCCTGAGGAAACCCTACCCTTTCAAATCGAGCAAATGGGTATTCGTTGTTTTCCACTGATCCGAGAATCTAGTTACTATCTGTGGGCTTCGGGAGCAGGACTGCCACTCCATTTGTATCGTCCTAGTTGCCCTTTCATTGAGGACTTTCAACCATTGGTTGACGCTGTTGAAAAATTAATGACGGAGTAAATTATGCCAGCAAAGAAACCCGCTTCAATTTCTCAAATGTTTGCTACAGCTTCTCAAAATCAGGAAGTACTACAGCTACAAGACCGAGTTGAGGAATTAGAAGATGAACTGCGGCAGCTGCGATTGCAGGAACTTGACTCTAATACGAAAAAAGTTCTGGAGGAACAAATTCAAGAGTTGGCTCAGCAACTAGCTCAACAGGGAGGAGAGCATCAGATCCCTCTAAAGCAAATTCAACCTGATTCTGACCAACCAAGGACCGTTTTTCCACCAACTGTTATTCAAGCGCGTGCGAAGAGCTTACGTGAGGAAGGACAACATTCTCCAATTATTTTGATTCCTCAAGTAGAGAACTGCTACAAGCTATTCGACGGAGAGTTGCGTTGGCGTTCCGCTGCCCAGGCAGGATTGACTAAACTGCGAGCAGTGTTTCTCACTCAAGAGGCGCTAGACAAGTTAGATAAAGCTGCCGTCTTTGATCGCCAGTTGACAACCAGTTTACAGTCTGAGAAGCTGCATCCTTTTGACCTTGCAAATGGATTGGTGAAGTTAATGGTGATGCGTTATCCACAACTGGACGAACAAGTTAAAGCAATCCCAAGTCTTCTCAACGCTATCATTCAACGGTTACGACGCTCCAAGGAAATTACGGAGTTAGAAACGATTGCAATTGCAGATCAAAATACTCAGCAAGATTGGATTGGAAGAGTTTGTATTTCCGAAACAGAACGTTGGATTCTAGAAATTATTTTAAGTAAGCAACTCAATCCAGTGTCTATCAACAGTAACGTGTTCACTTTGTTGAACTTACCAGACGATCTTCAATCCGTAATTCGCACTGAGGGATTAGAAGGGAGTAAGGTGCTTGAGTTGAAGAAGATTTCTGGTAAGAACCTAGTTATTGATGAAGCAGCAGCAACAGAACTACGAACTAAGCTAACGCATGAGGCAATCCAACAAGGGTTGTCGCTAGACAAAATTCGATCCAGGGTCAAAGACGTTCTTCAAAGACAGAGAGATTCGCAGCAACCGTCAAAACCAGTTGACATTTCTCAGAAGCTTTTAAGCATTCCAAAACAACTCAAACGCGCTAAAGTTTGGGAGGATTCAAAGAAAAGACAGAAATTAGAAAAATTGCTTGATGAGTTAGAAGGATTATTGCATTGAGAGACAGTGTAGACTATATAGTCTATAAACATCTTTACAGTACAAGTGCTCTTATAGCAGGGTTGCGTTGCAAGAACCGATGGGGTCCACTTCAATTCCCACGGCTGAACGGGAACAGTGGTCTTATTCTGCTTTCCTCGAACGCCTCCTAAGTGAAGAAATTGCTCAACGTGCTGAAGGTCGTATTGCCAACTTAGTTGCTCGTGCGAAGTTCCCCTTTCATGCCACCATCGAAACCTTTGACTTTACGTTCCGCAGTGACCTCAAGCGTCAAATGCTCGGTCGCTTTCTCGGTCCTGAGCTAGTCAGTGATCATCGCTGCTTGATTTTAGAAGGTCCACCGGGAACGGGCAAAACCCATCTCTGTATTGCGATTGCTTACAAAGCCATTCAAAACAGCTTCATTGCTCGGTTTGCAACTGCTGCTGCCTTGATCAATGAGTTGCGGATTGCACCCGACCGCAATGCTGCTCTCAAACCTTACCTTCAGCCTCATGTGCTAGTAATTGATGAAATGGGTTACTTAGGCTATGGGGCTGGAGCTGCTGATGTTTTGTTTCAGCTTGTAGACCATCGTTACCATCAAGGTAAGCCCACTTTGTTCACCACGAATAAACCTCTCGCTCAATGGGAACGGGTTTTGCATGATGAAGAACTCGCCAGAGCTATCATCGACCGCACCCTGCATCATGGTGACTATCTCCAACTTTCCGGTCCGTCCTATCGCTTGAAAGGTCGTAAACTTGACCTTGATTTACCTGAGACTGCACCAGCGACTAAAGCTAAAAAAACTGAAAGTACTGACAAAAGCCTTGACAACTCTCAGCCTACTATTGCATAAGTAAATGGACTGCCATAATTTCCGGAATCTTTTCTCGTTTCAACTGCCATAGTTTGGAACTTGCGCTCTTTTGATGAAGCTGGTTACTCCAGTTGGTTGAAACCTAGCATTTGCGTCATGAAAATTGCCGCGATCGCTCATTTTCACCAAAAGAGCGCAAGAACCCATAGTTTCCGGAATCCACAGATAGCATGTGTGATGATGATTGCAACGCATGAAGTCACCTATGATGTAGACGGCCTGAGCATGGTCGCCCATCTAGCGCGGCCGGACGGTGAGGGTCCTTGTCCGGCGGTGCTTATAGGACATGATGGGGTCGGACTTGACGACTATCAACGGCATCGCGCCGACGATCTGGCGGCGCATGGCTATATAGCGTTGGCGATGGATTATCACGGTGGTCAGATGTTCTTCGGTAGGCCGGACGCGATGCTAGCCCGGACCATGCCCTTGATTGCCGATGTCGAGCGGATGCAGGCTATCGGTTGCGCCGCGCTTGATATTCTTCTCGCGGTGCCCGGTGTTGACCCTAACCGCATCGCCGCTCTCGGCTATGGTGCCGGTGTCCGGATCGTGCTCGAACTTGCTAGGATCGGCGTGCTGTTCAAGGCCATTGCGGTCGTTCATCCCGCCCTGCCGGCCGCCAGTGCCGAGGACTGGACCGATGTGACCAGCACTTTCCTTCTGTGCACCGGCTCCGAAGACCCCCTTTGCACCCCTGAGCAAGTCCTGACGTTTGGCCGCGCACTCCAAGAGTCCGGAGTCGACTGGCGCGTGAATATCTACGGCGGAGCCAAGCACGCTTTCTGGGCTCGCCCGGCAAACCCGGATGGCTCGCCCGCTGAGGGGATCACTCACACCCAGTCCACTGTGCCCGGCGTCGGCTATCACCCGAAGCACACGACGCGCGCATGGCAAGCGGTGCTCGATCTATTCGGCGAAACCTTCTAGGCTTTGAGCGTGCGCGCTGGGCTAATGCGACAGATATGGAACTCCTCCAGGGTGTCTTTTTTGTTGGTGGCTTGACTGGATGAGTTAAGCTGCGATTTGGCGATCGTCCGGCGAATCAGGTCACTCGCCAATCTCCCTGACATTCACCGCCAGCTTCATTGTCATCTAACAGACAAAAGCCTTGACAACTCTCAGCCTACTATTACATGAGTAAATGGACTGCTATAGTTTCCGGAATCTTTTCTCGTTTCAACTGCCATAGTTTCCGGAATCCACACACCCAGATTGGGCAGTTGCACTTCCAGCGTGGGATTACGCTCGACATAGCCACTGCGCTAAAGCCAGCCGTAGAACGCTTTGAGTGTCCCCAGAACTCGCTTTACACTCGCATCGGAGAGCATGCGCTTACGGGGTCGCGACAGGATACAGATACCGTTGGCGAATCAATGAGAGAAGAATCAGTAATCGCCGAACTCCAACCGCAGCAGGGATTATAGTATTGAGCACTTTGTATACTGAGTTAACCTAAGAACAAAGGTTTCAGAGGCTTTTATTTTCCTCTGTCCGATTCGCCAACGGCATCGGATACATGTAAAAACCTGCAAGATCAGTCCAAAACCCTCATTCTGCTGTGAGGCTTGCTCTCATAAAGGGACAAGAATTCAAAATTCTCAAACCCTTCTGGTGTAGGTCTTTCGATCTCATCTTGCATAATTTTGCATGTATCCTGTCGTGCGATTCGTTTCTGCCCAAGTCAAGCCCTTCCACAAGGCTTGAAATAAAGCAGAGTCAAGGTCTCGAATCTTGATAACTCAACTTCTGTGTGGTGAGTCCAATTC
>NZ_JACXWX010000170.1 GCF_014764505.1 Phormidium tenue FACHB-886 | reverse complement strand
TTCTCTAAGTCCATCTGGTTACATGATGTTGTCATTGGATTGTTCATCAATCGTTATGAGTTTGGACTATCCATCTAACTCCACTTCCACACGTCTAGAACATTACCCGGGCGGAGTTTGAGGCAATCTTGAGACAGTCGGCGGGACAGGGAACTCATGATCAGTTGAGGAAGATTGTGAATGACATTCCCTGCCTTGAATCCGCTCCTCTGGTAATCCTGGTTGATCAATTTGAGGAGGTTTACTCACTTTGTAAGGATGCCAACGAGCGGGCTGTTTTCATTGACAATCTAATTGATGCGGCATCCTCTGCTGAAGCTCGCGTCTCAGTGGTCATGACGATGCGGCTGGACTTTGTGGGAGAAACTCAGCGGCATGCGTTGCTCAATCAAATCATTGGCTCTGATCAGAGTGTGATCCTGCCGGTCATGACGCCACAAGAGCTATACCGGGCGATCTCAGAACCTGCTAAGCAAGCAGGGCACTCCTTGGACGAGGGGCTGGTTGATCGCTTGATTGAGCAAACCGAAGGACGTGAAGGCGCACTACCGCTGCTCCAATTTGCCCTAACACGCATCTGGGAAGGGCTGGAACAGGGTCAATCTCCAACGGAAACACTGAGAGCAATTGGGGGAGTTGGTGGGGCACTGGCAGGAGAAGCCCAACGAATCTACAGCAGCCTGAATGACAAAGAGAAAGACATTGCCAGACGTGTGTTTATCGAACTGGTAGAGCTTGGAGAAGGAACAAAGGACACGCGGCGCAGAGCCACCGTTGAAAGCCTGCTATCAGCTCAAGACAATGCAGCTTTAGTGCGAGAGGTGATTGGACGCTTTTCAGTGCCCGGGGTGCGGTTGCTAATGCTTTCAAGCGTTGAAGGCAAAGAGGTCGTAGAAGTGACACATGAGGCGCTGCTAGATCACTGGCAACAGATCCGGGAATGGCTGGACGGACAACGCGACCTGATTCGCCAGCAGCGACGTATTAATGCTTTAGCCCAGGAATGGGAGAAGCAAGGCAAGAAGCGAGGCTATCTTTTGCAGGGACGACAGCTAGATGATGCTCACAGTTTTCAGAAACGATATGCCGAAACCTTGCCTCTAGCTGAGCATGCAGCAGAGTTTGTGCGGAAGAGTTTGCGGCAGCGCTGGCTCAACCGAGCAGCGGTTGCTAGTTTTCTGATACTGCCACTGCTTGTTGTCGATGGCTTTTTACGGGAAGAGGCAGTCAAACGAGATTATGCAACCCTACGAGGCGAAGACGTATCAGGTAAACCAGAGGCAGCGCAGGCACTAGTGAAAGGATGTGGAAACTTGCAATCATCGGTAGCACCATACTGGCTTTATCCTGTAGGTGAGCGGGTGTTTGGAACCTGCCGAATGCTGGAACTCCGGAATTTGGCAAAGACCAACCTTATCTCCGCCGACCTTGACGGCGCTGACCTCGACGGTGCTAACCTCACCAACGCTGACCTCACCGACGCCAAGCTTCGCGACGCCAGCCTCAACGGTGCCAACCTCACCAATGCTAGCCTCACCGGCGCCTACTTCTACGACGCCGACTTCACCAATGCCAATCTCACCAACGCCAACCTCACCAATGCCAGCCTCACCGGCGCCGACCTCACCGGCGCCGACCTCACCGACGCCGATCTCACTGACGCCAACCTGTACACCACCGACATCAACGGCGCCAACCCCCGCTCCGCTAACTTTAAAGGAGCGATCTTACTAGCGACCGATCTTAGTGACAGTACAGAATTAGAACAGCTTCAACTGACTAACTCAGAGAATTCGCCGCTTCTTTGCAATACAAAGCTCCCTGCTGAACTAAAACATTTAGCCGATCGTGATTGTGATCGACTGCCCCAAGTGTTTCTAGAAAGATATCCAAACTTCTTCAAGAACCTGGAAGAGGCAAAGAAGTATGTGGAAGAAGCTCGAAAGCGATAAGCAGCAGCGATCGCCCTTTCTGCCTTTCAGAAGGTACTTTAACTTTAAATATCTATGTCATCTGCTTAGGCGTACCCTAAATTTACACCAGGATCGATCGCCTTCAATTCAGATCGTGACTGCAAAGCATTCGCAATTACCCCATAACTCAAAAACCCAACCAGTGCAATCAAGCTGAAGCAGAAACAGCGGTATAACATCAGAAATAATTTCTCATACCGCAAAAACAACCAGAATAAAAACTGTAGGGAGATTGATAGGAATGATTATAATGAAGATAATTCTTCATTATCAATTACCACAGCTTTACCTGGGGAGGAAACATATACAGTGATTGTTACTGCGTATCGTGTATCTTATTATGGTGATTCTGAGCGTGGTCGGTATACTCTAACATCTTCAACTTCCCTAGTTCAAACAAAAGCCCCATCAGAACTTCTAGACTCTGAGACAACAAACTCTAGCTCTCTTGAACCTCCCTTAGATTGGAAATACCAAATTTAGTTCGGAGCTACTATAGTTTTCCTAGGTGTGGGTGTAGCAGTTATTTTTGCTATTCTTAAAACTCTTCTTGAAATTTACAAGCTTCGAGCTACATCATCAGACAAGATTATTCTCTCATACAAAGATTCTGAACAAATGTTAGGGGCTTGCGAAAAAATGAAATACCAGTCATTCTAGCGAGACTATAGCAGGGAGTCCCTTGCCTTGCTCAAGCTTAGTCCAGCAGGAGACTCTCCAACGATGCTCAATGACACAATCAAAGCAACGTTCAAAGATGCGGCTCAAAAGCTGAGTGGGCACCGCAAGCGAGACTTCATGGCAAAAGTGGCTGAAGACTACTTTGGCGGGTCAGCGCGGAAAACGGAAACTGTTTTGGGCTGAAATCGAGATAGCGTGCAACTGGGTTTGCATGAGCGCCACAGTGGGTTCACCTGTGTCGATAACTATCAGGCAAGAGGACGGCATAAAAGCGAAGCGGTACTGGCAAATTTGGAGATCGATATTCGGAGTTTAGTGGATGGGCAAGCCCAAGCCGACCCCAAATTTGAATCGACCTTTTTGTATGCTCGCATTAGTGCAGCAGCAGTGCGGCAGGCTTTGATTCGCGAGAAGGGCTACGACGAGTCCCAATTGCCTTCACGTCAAACCATCGGTGCTATTCTCAATCGCTTGGGATATCGCCTAAAACAACACAAAAAGTCAAACCTCTGAAAAAGATCGCTCAAACCGATGCCATCTTTGACAATGTTGCTCAAGCCAATCAGAGTGCTGATGCCCATTCCAAGTCCTTGAGACTATCAATTGACAGTAAAGCCAAAGTCAAGATTGGCAATCTGTCGCGTCATGGCAAAGCCCGTACCCTGACGGCAAAAAAGGCAGATGACCACGATAACGAATGGCAAGCGGTGTTGGTTCCGTTTGCCATTCTCAACCTGGACAATGACGAGTTGTCAATTTACTTCGGGCAATCCGCTGAGACGAGCGATTTTATTGGCGATTGCTTGGAGTGGTGGTGGCAAGACAATCAGGGGCATTACCCGGACATTGAGGAATGGGTAATCAATCTAGATGGGGGACCTGCAACCCGCAGTGAGCGCACCCAGTTCATCAAACGCATGGTCGAATTATCTCAAGCAATCGGTCTGACCATCCGATTAATTTACTACCCGCCTTATCACAGCAAATACAATGCCATAGAACGCTGCTGGGCGGCTTTAGAGCAATACTGGAATGGAGCAATATTGAATTCGGTTGAAGCGGCAGTTCAGTGGGCGAGTCAGATGACCTGGAAAGCCATGACTCCAATTGTTTATCTCGTGGATGGCATTTATGAAAAGGGAGTCAAACTGCTTGCTGAGGAATTAGCATCCTATCTTCCCTTCTGGCAACGGTCTGACATTTTGCCCAAATGGGATATTACTATTCTTCCGCCTTGACTGGGGTGCTATTTATTTGCGAGCCCCTTAGGGGTTTACACAACCGGACAACAGAAATCTCAGAAAATTCAGGTAGGTAAGCAGAAAAAATAGCTTATTGCACAATCTAATTAAGGTGAACCTGGTAGGGCTGCATCCAGGCTATTTCACTGGCTAGAGAATAGGTGCATTATAGAAATAAGCCAACAGCCTTTGAATAGAGTGACAACCGCCTTTTCTCTTTTCACCTCAGCTCCCCTAAGAGAGTGATTCATCGTGTTGTGTCTCTCTAGGCGATCGTGCCATCCCCATCAGCAATGGAGTTTCTTACCCTATATGCTGTATGAGATAAAGCAAGCCCTAGAACAGATGTGGCATAGTAAAGAGGTAACGATGAATAGGGGTAATGTCGAGGCGAGGCTTACAGCGATAGAGGAGCAGATGCAAGAAATTAGAGCAATCCTGCAAGAAACCGCTCAACTGGCAAGAGAGACGCAGCAGATCGCCAACAGCAACGCCAAGGCGATCGAAGCCAATAGCAGTGGGATTGCCGAGCTTCGGGTTCTACTGGGAGAGACCCGTCAGATCGCTGACAGCAATGCTAGAGCTATCGAAGCTAATAGCAATGCGCTTGCCGAGACCAGAGAGACCCTGCGAGAAGGCTTCCAAGCAACCCAACGGGACATTCAATCATTAGGACAGTTCATGGAGCGCTTCTTCTCGGCGCAGGCACAAACCAATCAGCTAATGCAAGAGGGTTTAGAAGAGCATCAGCAGCGACTTGACCAGATAGACCCGCCCTCTGGAAGCTGATCTATTACAGCTGATCGAGTTTTCTACGCTCCATCTCCCCTTATGTGTGAAGCTGCCTTCTGATCTCTCGTCCCGATAGCCGCCCTGACGGAGCAGCCGCGCCGAGACGATCGCCCCTTGATTCCTGCTGGTTGCTGTTCACACCGACAGAATCAATCTTAATAGTCCTCCTGGCTGCTGCCGTGCCCTTCCCTTTTCCTTTACCTACCCTGCGCTACTTTGGCTGTGGGTGTCCTGCTCATTCAACTGTGCCCGCTAGTGGCTTGCCATTCCAACTGTCTCAGCCTCACCCCTGGAACCTGACCTCCATCCAGTTCTCCAGTCTGAGGTAGTCCCTTGCGATCGCCTTGAGCAGATTTTCTGGTTGTGTCGCAAAAATCTTTTAGAGACGAATGATTTGCATCATTCTTACCGCTCTAAGCAGCAATTCCAAAGCTCGATTCAATAAACTTCACCTGAGAGACATTATCTCCTTGTTCGAATTCTTGCACCTGTTCTTTCCTAACCAGATTCATCGCCTCAACTCCCCTTAAGGTTCTCTTCGCACTATTGAACGATTTGAACCTCATTATCAGTTTAGTCATTTGCTTGATAGTTCTATGGGCTTGTTCAATCACGTTATTCAAGGATTTTACTTGCCGTAATTCGGTTGTTTCAGTCAGCATCTCCTCTCAGGACTTTACGAAAGAACCGTGTGGCTGCCTTGCCAGCGCGTAAGCGCACTCATGAGCGCGCATTGCCTTCTCAATCCACAGAGCCGGAGGAGACATGAGAGGGTGGGGAAGCAACTGGAGGCTTTCCTGCCTTCATCCTCCTGTTTTTGCGACACTACCCCCTTGTCACCGTGACAGGGATCGATGGACTTGCTGCAGATAGCGCCCTTTTAATGGGGAGACAGACAGGCTCTTTTCCTTCCCGCTGTTTCTTCTCGCTATGGGCAACTTACTAATGGCATCGGTACAAATTAAGGGCACTCGCCCGCTGTTATTCAATCACCTGCGCCCGTCGCCAGAGTTTGGACAGCGCAAGGAGCGGACGGGCACCGCCGGCAATGACCCGGCTGAATGGCAGCGGAGCGTGCTGATGGTGCCGGAAACCCGTCAGCTTTATCTGTTGCCCACCTATATCTTTGGCTGCTGGCGCGATGCCGCCCGCTGGACCAAACGGGGAAAAACCTCGTTGCTCGCTGCTGTTGCTTCCACTCTACAGGTGCCCGAGCGCCGGATTCTCGTCGATCGCTTTCTGCCAGAACAGCCTCAGTTTCATTCCGAAGACGCCGAAGACCCCGTCTATGTCTACATGGCGATCGCGGGGGGCGTCAGCCGTAAAGGCGCTAAGCATGTCCGCTATCGCGTTGCCGCTGGAGCGGGTTGGCAGTGCCAGTTCAGCCTGCTGTGGGATAAGACGATTGTCTCTCGCGGCGAGATGCAAGCGATTGGGCTCGATGCCGGACGCTTTGTCGGCTTAGGCGATGGACGGGCGATCGGCTATGGGCGATTTGAGGTCGTAGCGTTTGAGATGACCAGCGACTGAAGTTTACACGGCAAGGTTCGGTGCGACCCGGTTGGGCTGGGACCCGTTAGGGCAAGGCTGGGTGTGGTATGGGTCGATGTGGCTAGGTTTGGCACGGTTTGGCACGGACAGGAGGACTCTAGATGAAGCGGTATCGGCGACAGCCCCCAGCACAATGGCAGCAAACCAGAGAGCAGATTTGGCAGCGAGACCAAGGCAGATGCCAGGGTCCTTATTGCCGAGATACGCTTCCCTTTTCGCTGGAGCTAGGGACCACTCACATCGATCACATTCTAGAGCTGTCGCAGGGGGGCACAAACCACACTAGCAACCTCCGCACCCTCTGCCGTCGCTGTCATGTGCTGCGCTCAAGCAAGGCGCATCAGGGGATGATCGCAGCCGCACTGCGCGATGAGATTATTCCAGCCAACTGGCGTTCGCTCGTGTGGGAGGGTTAACGTGAGCGATTCAGTCGTCCCCTTAACGCGCTATCCCCCCAAAATTGTTCGGCAGGGACAAGGGCATTTTTATCAGAGTCCGAATGGACTGCTGCTGCCTTCGATTAGTGCCATCCTTTCAGCGACTCGGCCAGTGCGCGAGCGGATTGTCATCTCGCGCTGGCGCAAGCGAGTCGGCAATGAAGAAGCAAATCGGATTAGCCGAGAATCAATCTTGCGGGGAAAGCGGTTACATCAGCGGCTTGAGCACTATCTAAGCGGGCAGCCTTTAGCGGAATGCCCAGAGTGGTTAAAACCCTGGCGGGATAGCCTCAAACCCGTATTGGCATCGGTAGAAGCGGTGTTACTGGTAGAAGGAGCCGTGTTTCATGAAGCGCTGGGATATGCGGGCACGTTAGATCTGGTGGCGCAGTATGGGGATGCGGTTGTGCTGATCGATTGGAAGACGGCAAGCAGCGCCCGTAAAGACGAATATTTGGGGAACTACAAACTGCAGGTAGCTGCCCTGTGGGGTGCTTTAGCGGCAACGTATGATTTGCGCTTGGAGCAAGCGTTGATAGCGATCGCTCTGCCTGACCGACCCGCCCAGTTAGTTTGGCTGGATGTAGAACAGCTTGAAGAAGCGTGGCAGCAGTGGCTGGAGCGATTAGAGCAGTGGTATGACGGACGGAAAGCCCAGATGCGCGGACGACGAGAATAAACGGCTTCCCCAGCGCCAAGATTTAGACAATTAAAGACACCCACTGGATCTGTTCACTTTGCCAAGTCGGTTGCCGGTGTAGTTTTGGAACTATAGCACTACGCATGTACGTTAGGACAGTATTTGAAGGCAGCATCGACACAATCACGGAAGTTCTCAAACTCATCCCACCGTTGTCGCATCCAATTCTTGAGCACA
>NZ_JACXWX010000017.1 GCF_014764505.1 Phormidium tenue FACHB-886 | reverse complement strand
AGTGATTGTTCGGTCAGATGAGAGCTTGTCAAACGATTGTTCCTTGATTTCTAGCAAACCCAAGTATATTTTAGTAGTTTGGGTAAACTCTTTGCCAAAAATCTCCTAAGGACAAACGATACCGATCGTTTGCATTCCCTTAAGCAACAACTCCAAATATTGCTTCAATAAACTTGGCTTGAGAGACACTATTCTCTTGTTTGATTCTTTTCACTTGCTCTTTGCCAACTATATTCATTGCCTCGATTCCGCTCAACGTTCTTCTTTCCGTATTGAACGTCTTGAATCCATCATTGATTTCACAATTTGCTTAATGTTTCGATGATCTTGCTCAACGATCTTGTTCAAATATTTGCCTTTGCCTTAATTCGGTTTCTTTGCCAATTGTCTCCTCTTGCTTAAGTGTCTTTATAGCCACTGGGTAAGCGGCATTCTTATCCACTGTAATGACTCGGGGAGGCTGCGTGTGCTGAGCTTTGAGTGCTTTGCGAAAAAATCGTGCTGCTGCCTTACCATCCTGCGAGCGCACTCAGCATAAAGTCGAGGGTATTCCCCTCTGAATCCACGGGGTTCTGTCGCGTCGAATTGGGTTAGACCCATCTCTCGTTCTCAATCTTTTTCTACCCATTCTGATTTTTGAAGCGGCGATTAATATTGATATTAGCCGTCTTCGCAGCACCTTTAAGCCGATCGCGCTACTGGCAGGTTCCGGTTCAATTCTGTCTTCAGCAATCATTGCGGCTCTAGTGAAATTTGGGCTGGAGTACGCAGGTTTCGGAGTCGATACATTTATTTTTTTATTGATTGGCATTGAGATCAACCCGCTGACGCTATGGAGAATCTTGCCATTGCTCCTATTTGTCATTCTGACGTATCAACTGGGACGGATTCTTTCAGTCTATCCATTATTAGCAGGGCTGCGCTGGTTCGATCGCCCCATTCCCCCACGCTGGCAGCATGTTTTGTTTTTAGGCAATATTAAGGGATCGCTCTCGATGGCATTGGCTATTGCCATTCCTCTAACTTTAACAGGGCGGGATCTGATTATTGAGCTAGTGTTTAGTTCCGTTTTATTTTCCCTGGTGATTCAAGGGTTAGCCCTACCTTGGTTGATCAAACGGCTCAATATCAGTCGTGCTTCTGAGACAATGCAGGCAGTCGGACAATTAGCAGATTCAATTGATTGCGTCTAAGGCTACCCAAGAGGAGCTAGACAATCTGCTGAGATCGGGTGTAATGCCAAAGGCAGTTTACGAGGAACTCTGGGCATCCTATCAGGCGCAAGTGGCAGAGTCCGAACGGGTGCTGCGCGATTTTCATAATCAGCATTGGGCAGGTCAGCTAGGGGACGATCCTTCAGAGCTTGGCAGAGCCAATCGCAGTGGGCTAGATGCAATTTGGCGGCGATTGTTTCTTGCAGAAAAGGGAGCCGTCCGCGATGCGCTCCGCAAGCGCATTGTTCCAGAGGATCTGGTGCAGCCCTACGTTAAAGATTTGGATGAGAAACTTCTATCGTTGGAAGATGATTAGCCTGAATGCCAAGGTAATCAATGATCTGATGGACTAGCTCTGGACGGGTGACAACAAGAATAGTCGAACCCGCTTCAAGCACAGTACTACCATTCGGAATCTCTAAGTTGGCGCAGGCATGACATTGATAGCCAATGATCAGTGAACTGCTTGGAAAACGTGGGTCTTGAGCAATTTGGGCAACGGTGCGACCTGCTACATAGCAACTGCCTGGAACAGGCAGCTTCAGCACTTCCACCTGCCCTTGCTCAAAATGCATCATCGACTCGACTTCATGCTCATGAATAGGGCTTGAGGGGCAGTTCAATCTGAAACTTTGAGCCTTTACTTACTTCACTTGTGACATGAAGATGCCCGCGATGGGCTTGGACAATTTGCTGGGCGATCGCCAACCCGAGCCCAAAGCCGCCGCTATCGTGAGAACGCTGAGTGTCTACCCGGTAGAAGCGATCGAAGATATAGGGTAGGTCGGTTTCTGGAATGCCGATGCCTGTGTCGATTACCTGAATCACTGCCCAACCGAGGTGAGGCATCAAGCGCACCAGGATTGTGCCACCAGCAGGGGTATATTTGCAGGCATTGTTGAGCAAATTTTCGATCGCCTGTCGTAGCAAATCAGGATCAGCCCACAGTTCGATCAATTGCTCAGGCTGCTCGTAGGTCAGGTTGATAGATTGCTGTTCTGCTAAGGTTGCAAACTGAGTCACCAAACTTTTAAGCAAATCGTTAAGGTTGATTAATTTGAGTGATTCTGGGGCAAGCTGTCCCTGATGACGAGCGAGCAATAACAAATTATTGACGAGAGTTCCCATTGATTTCGCGCTATCCACGATGTTTTCTAAAGGAGGGGAATAGCGCGAATCATGGGTGGCAGTGAGTAATCCCAGTTGAGCGTTGGTCAGAATTGCAGAGATAGGCGATCGCAACTCATGAGAAGCATCGGCTGTGAACCGTTGAAGCTGTTGATAGGCTTGCCGAATGGGTTGCATGGCGAAACCGCTAAGAACCCAACCTGTGAGGGCAATGAGTCCGAGTGCGATCGGGACTGCTAGGGCTAGCGCCATCTGAAGCTGCTGAAGTTCCTGTTGAGTCTCCGTAAGGGGAGTCGCGACCTGAAGATACCCCAAGGTTCCAGTTCTGCCTTCAACCGGTAATGTCGCTTGACGGAGCCAAACTTCTTCCAACAGTGGATCGGTTGATCGAAGCGTGAGATAACCTGGGGGCATATTGAGCTGGTTTGGGGGAGATGCTCCAAAAAAGCGAACGAGCTGCCCTTGAGCGTTATACCAGCGTACATAAATCAAATCTTCTGCAAGCGGATGTGAGCCACTGCCTAACAACGGAACATAGCTCAGATCGACCTGGCTTTGATCCTGGCGAACTTCATAATGCACACTGGCAGCCATCACTCTGGTTTTGTCATAAAGTAAGCGATCGATCGCTTCCAGTTTGTCCTTGACCTCGATCTGATAAATCACCCCAGCAAACAGCACCAGAATGCTTCCCATTGAAAGGGTGAACCAACGAGCCAGGTTGCGACGACTTCGGTTAAACACGTCTTTTCTTCAAGATTCATGCGTTTCAGGAGGAGTTAAGCGATAGCCCATGCCATAAATGCTCTCAACCCAATCAGCCGCTCCTACAGCCTGCAAGCGTTGACGGAGTTTGCGAACCAGGACAGTGATTGCATTGCTTTCGGGTTCGGTGCCCCACTCCCATACTGCCTGCTCGATCTGGTTGCGAGTTAACACTTGTCGAGGGTGACGCATGAAGTACTCCAACAGTTGGAACTCGCGACTAGAGAGAGCAACAGTTGCACCTCGCCGTTCAACAGTCAGGGTATCAAGATGGAGATGGAGATCCTCAAGACTCAGGGTATCTCCTTGCCAAAGGGGCGATCGCCGTCTTAAGGCTCGGACTCGTGCCATGAACTCCACCAGGTCGATCGGTTTCACCAGGTAGTCGTCTGCACCTGCATCTAATCCAGTTACTTTCTCAGGCGTGGTGTCTCTTGCCGTGATCATCAAAACTGGAGCCGTTTTTCCGGCTGCTCGATATTGCCGACAGAGGGCTACACCGCTGACACGCGGTAACATCTAGTCTAGAATCAGCAGATCATATTCTTTTTCGGATAAAAGCCACTGAGCAGTTTCTCCATCTTTGACGCCATCGACGCTGTGTCCTGCCTGAGAGAGCACCATTTGCAGCGGCATTAGTTGTTTTGGGTCATCTTCCACCAGCAAAACTCTCATTCCTTTGCTGCTCCCCTTTGCGGCTTGCAAGATTGAGAATAGGCATTTAGTGTTATGTATACATCCCCTTTGAGCCAGATCTTGAGGCAGATTAGGCTGTTAGAGTGCAGACAGTGGAACATAGAAGCTGATGAGAAATAGTAGTGGGTGGCGTGCAATAAAACATTGGCTGCGAGCATCAGGGGCAGAGTTCTGGTTGCCGCTGCCGTTTGTGGCGATCGCCTTTTGGTTTGGCACCAATATTTTGATGGCTCAAGAGCTGCGGCAACCCCAACAAACCGAAACAAAACTTCAGGCAGACACTCAGCTTCAGGCGACTGTCTCCATCAACATTTTGCTGATCAATGCAATCATCAATCGACAGCAGGGAGTTACGCAGGTTGAGGTAGAAACAACGGAATCTATCTTGAAGCGATTGGAATTAGAATTGCCGATGACCGACACCAATCAAATCGAGACGGCGATCGCGCAAGAACTTCAGCTATCTCGTCAAGATGTGCGGCAACTCGTTCGCTATGAAATTGTTGAATGAGGTTACTGTGTTAATGAACTGCACGGTGACCTGCAGTATTTACATTGTTTTTGAGCCGATTTAAGCGACGTAAACCATTCAAATCTAGATAGCTAAAACCAACTTTGGAGAAAAAGGGCAGCACACAAAACAATAACGTCTCAATCGTCTGGTTGACCCAACCCAAGCCAGAAGGACCAATTAACCAGGCGATCGGGTAGCTAATCCACAGCACTGTAAAGTAGATCAGAAGTTTGTCATAAAGCCCAGATAGCTCTACACCTTGCCCACGAGTTTTAGTCCGCAAAGGCACCCAAATTCCCCAGAGGACAACTAGGAACGCCACAACGCCACAGGTGTACCAGAGAAATCTAGTTTCATCGCTTGTGGACAGGTCAGCGATCAGTCCTGATATCACAACGATCGCCTGAGTTCCCATGAGTGAAGCAATTAATGTCCAATCTTTGGCAACAAAATACATTGCGGTTGAGGACAGTGATAGCAGGAGTAAAGGAGTTGTGACAATCCAGTCGATATAGCGAGCGTAGTGAGTGATTTGACCTGCAATTTCAAGCTTTCCTTGACCGAGTGCCATTGCCATGTAAGCCAAACCTGACCAGATGGGAATAAAAGTGGCAATTAAATACTCATGTTTGGGAACACCACGTGGATTGGTGCCCAGCGAAATGAAATATAGTGCGCCGATCGCCATTGCAATCACATACACCCAATGAAATAGAGCTTGCAGATCCATAAGCTACCTCTGTTTCTCTCTAGTCTTACATTACAAATGTGATCTAAAAGTGAGCAGTAGAAATTTGGCGCTCACTTTTAGATCACTTTCATAAAGGACGCTAGAGAGTAATGAGGTGGGCAAGGCTGGCCTACGGCAGCCCTGCCGCTCCAGATGATATGGAGTCGGGAGAAAATGAGATGGTAGTACTGGACAGCGTCAAATCAACAGAACAGCAATGGCATCACCTTTCTCAGGAACAAGTTGTCCGTTTGCTCAAGACTGATCCTGAGCAGGGTTTATCTTTTACAGAAGCAGCAGAACGACACGATCGCTTTGGTCCGAATCAGTTAACGGCTCAGAAAAAACAGAGCGCCTGGGTACGTTTTCTTCAGCAGTTCAATCAACCGTTGCTCTACATTCTGCTGGTTGCGGGACTGGTGACAGCGTTTCTGAAAGAGTGGATTGATTCGGGCGTGATTTTTGGGGTGGCGCTGCTCAATGCCGTTATTGGCTTTGTGCAAGAGGCAAAGGCAGAGGATGCGATCGCCGCATTATCAGAAGCCGTTACAACCGATGCCACCATTCGCCGCAACGGTCAAAAGCAAGTCGTTTCATCCCGCGAACTGGTTCCCGGCGATCTCGTCTTGTTGTCCTCTGGCGATAAAGTACCTGCGGATTTGCGGCTGCTTGAAATTCGCGACTTACAGGTAGACGAATCAGCCCTGACAGGAGAATCAGTTCCAGTTGAAAAAAACCTTCAGCCCCTAGAAGCAGATGCTCCGCTGGCAGAACGCACCAACATGGTGTACACCGGTAGCCTCGTTAGCTTTGGGCAGGGGCGTGGAGTTGTTGTAGGCATTGGAGAGATGACCGAAACCGGACACCTCTCCCAACTAATGCAGCAGAGTACAGCCATAGAAACTCCTCTAACTCGTAAAATTGACAAATTCAGCAAAACTTTGCTGTACGTTGTATTGGGCTTGGCGACCTTCACCTTTGCTGTTGGCGTTGCGCAAGGCTTTTCCTGGATTGAAGTGTTCAAAGCAGCGGTTGCACTGGCAGTCAGTGCGATTCCCGAAGGGTTGCCTGCCATTCTCACGGTGACATTAGCGATCGGCGTATCTCAAATGGCAAAGCACCATGCCATCATTCGTAAACTACCGGCGATCGAGACACTAGGCAGCACCACTGTAATTTGTTCCGACAAAACCGGAACCCTGACCCAGAATCAAATGACGGTTCAGGAAATTGATGCAGGTGGAAAGCGGTATCGGGTGAGCGGTGGCGGTTATGCACCCGATGGAGAAATCTCCCTAAATGGACATGCGATCGATCTGGTAAAGGCACCCGCCTTATATGAATGCCTGCAAGCCGGACTGTTGTGCAACGACTCTCATCTAGAAGTGCAGGACGGAAACTGGATGGTGGTCGGTAGCCCCACAGAAGGAGCCCTGATTGCTGCCGCCCACAAAGCCGGACTCAGTACAGACAAGCTAGAGCAGGCGCTGCCTCGGCTCGACACCCTGCCGTTTGAATCTCAATTTCAATACATGGCAACACTGCATCGCAGCCGCCCAGAACGGTTGATTTATGTCAAAGGTTCGGCTGAAGCCATCCTCAAGCGATGTCGTCAAATGCTGAATGAGGATGGACAGGCGATCGCTCTCAACCCAACGCAAATTGAGCAAACTGTAGAAAACATGGCAAAAAAAGGGCTGCGGGTTCTGGCACTTGCCAGGAAAGCGGTCCCTCATTCTCAAAGCTCGATCGAGCATGCTGATCTGGAGCAAGATTTAATATTTTTGGGGCTGCAAGGCATGATCGATCCGCCCCGTCCCGAAGCGATTCAAGCCATTGAATCCTGTAAATCTGCAGGGATTCAGGTCAAGATGATCACGGGCGACCATGCCAAAACAGCCGCCGCGATCGCCCAACAGATGGGTCTAAATTCAAAGAAGAATGCACCTGTTGTCACAGGTCAAGAACTTGCCCAACTCGATGAGCAAGGATTAGCCAACGCCATTGCACAAAGCAATGTATTTGCGCGAGTTGCACCTGAGCAAAAACTGCGGATTGTAGAAGCCCTCCAATCCCAAGGTGAAATTGTGGCAATGACCGGAGATGGCGTCAACGATGCGCCTGCCCTGAAGCAAGCCGACATCGGGATAGCAATGGGCATCACGGGCACCGAAGTCACCAAAGAAGCGGCAGATATGATTCTGACAGACGACAACTTTGCCTCGATCGAGGAAGCTGTCGAGGAAGGACGCACCGTTTATAAGAATCTACTGCGGGCGATCGCCTTCATCCTACCCGTGAACGGTGGCGAATCTATGACCATCTTGATCGCCGTCATGCTAGCAACGCCGCTGCCCATTTTACCAATACAAATTCTCTGGCTGAATATGGTTAGTTCCGTTGCCTTGAGTCTACCGCTGGCGTTTGAGCCACCTTCGCCAGACACGATGCAACACCCACCTCGTCCTGCGAATGAACCGCTGTTGTCGCGCAGGCTAATCACACGAATTTTAACGGTTTCATTGTTTAACTGGATCGTGATCTTTGGAACCTTTGAATGGATCATTCAAACTACCGGAAACGAAGCCCTAGCACGAACAATGGCAATTCAAGCATTGGTTGCAGCAGAAGCATTTTACCTGTTAAGTATTAGCCGATTTGTTCCGGCGATCGCTGCAAAGCTACGCGGCAAAAATGAGCCATTCGGTTACCCTGTAGCGATCGGCATTGCAAGTGTTCTACTGTTTCAGTTCCTATTCAGCCAGTGGAGCTTCATGAACCAGCTATTCGCGACTGAAGCATTAACGCTGACTCAAAGCTTAGCTTGCCTTGGCATTGGGCTACCCATGATTGCGTTAGCGGCGTTGCTAAAGCGAGTTGCTCCGCTGGAATAAATGACCTCAGCGAAGCCACTCTTCTGAGCGTGCTTACCCGGCCAAGTTTGTAGCGTTAACTATTCATTTTTTCTCATGACTTCTCATAATTTCAAACGTGCGATCGGCATATTCTCTAATCGTCGAGACGCAGAACAGGCACTAGCTGAGCTAAAAAATAAGGGTTTCCCTATACACAAGCTCTCAGTGATTACCAAATCTTCTGGTGATGACGATAGTTTGGATAGTCAAAGTGCGCAGCAGCCTCCAATGACAAGAGCAGAAGGTGCAAAAACAGGCGCGATTACAGGAAGCATAGGAGTAGGTTCACTCGCCCTAATCGTGGGACTCACCAGCCTGCTCATTCCTGGTATTGGTCAGGCATTAGCGGTAGAAAGCCTTTTAGCAACTTTCCTTGGAAGTGGAATTGCTGCAACTGCTGGTGGCTTATACGGCGCGCTTCGAGGATGGCTGGTGCCAAAAGAACAGGCAAAAAATTATAACGACAGATTCAGCCAAGGAGATTATCTAATCATCATGGAGACAGTAGAAAATGAGATCCTGCTTGCTGAACCTGTCCTTAAACATTGGGGGATTCGGACGTGGCGTGTCTATGATGCATCCTGAATCTAAAGTAGGAGAGGATGAACTCTAGAACTGGACAATTCTTCAGTACCGCTTCGAGTCGATGCGGATCACGCTCAGGTAATTGCTGCTCATAGCCCAAGGCTTGATTGAGTACCCGGGTGAGCCGCTGCACCCATCCGTGGGCTTGGGGTTGACCCATACCAAAGAGCAACCCTTGTACTGCTTGGGTGAGATAGGGTCTCAAGTAGAACAAGATGAACAGCAACTTGTCGCAAGTTTGAGTTAAGCGAGGTTGATGTCCTCCTCCAGAGCGACGGTTGCGGGCTTGGTCGATGAATTGCTCTTAGATATAGTCTTGCCATGTCTGCTCAACACTGGGCAGGAGTGCCTCAAACTCTGTCGGAGTAAGACCCGTTAGGCTTTTGAGAATGCGGGGTTTATGTTGAACTTGGCTGGAGGAGAGCATGGCAAGTTCCCGTATGTTCCTGCTTTGTACTCTACCTTATTTCCAATGCAGTCTAATGGTTGAATGTTCAGTGCCATTGTTGTGAGTTTACTACCTCCTTTGAGTTTCTTGGATTGACATGCAAAGCAGCAATACCTATGCTATCATCTAATTGTTTAGGACTCCTAAACAATTAGATGATACTTGCCTGACTGTCAATCTATTCTTCCATCAAAGCTAGTTTTCAGCGTCGCGATCATCACCAGAGTAACTAGCAGAATTAGTGAAGCCATTGCAGGAGTCCTGGATCAAGCTGGAATGCAGTTAGTTCTAACAGGACGGCAGCAGTCCCATGTCCAAATTTCTAAACTGATGGTGCTACCTGAAGCTCACCTTGTCTAATCAAATTTAAACCGCCGCGAGGGTGAAAAAATGAGAGTTCACTATTTACAACATGTTTCCTTTGAGGGACTGGGCAGTATTTCGACCTGGATGGACGAACAAAACTATTCGCTATCATCCACCAAACTTTATGCCAACGATCCGTTACCAACGGTGAGTGATTTTGATTGGCTGATCGTCTTGGGTGGATCAATGAATATCTATGAAGAGGAGCACTACCCCTGGCTAATCGCAGAGAAACAACTAATCAAACAGGCGATCGAGGAAGACAAGATAGTGCTTGGCATTTGTCTGGGAGCGCAGCTGATTGCGGATGCGCTAGGTTCAAAAGTGTATGCGGGGCAGCACAAAGAGATCGGATGGTTTCCGATCAAAACGACAGAAGCAGTTCAGCAATCCGATGCCCTTGAGTTTTTACCCGCTCAACTGACAGTTTTTCATTGGCATGGAGATACGTTTGAGTTACCAGAAAAAGCAACCCGCCTAGCCTACAGCGAGGGTTGCCTCAATCAAGCATTTCTCTATGGCGAAAAGGTGCTTGGCTTGCAATTTCACCTAGAAATGAATCGACACGGTATACAGCAGATCATTGAAAACGGTGCCTCGGAATTAATTCCAGGGAAGTACATTCAGACTTCCGAGGAAATGCTTTCTGAGAATAAGAATTTTGCAGAAATTCGTGAGGTCATGTACCAGTTTCTCGAACTGCTCCCACATCAATACCAAAAAGCTGTCCAGCGTGTTTAGTCACTAAAAGTGTGAATGAACAAACGATTTGGCGCAATTAGCGAATGGATAGCGTAAATTCCTGATTACACACGAGCAACCATTTCAGGCTTTAATGGTAGAGCATTGATTCTTAGAGATTCCATTTGCCTTAATATTTGAAAGTCTCAAAAAGTAGTGGTTCTAGAAATCTAGGGAAAGCGCAACTGGTTTGCTAATTGCGCAAGTTTTACTGATCAGTCACAGCAGCGATCGATGTTTAACCTGTTCTTAACGCAATTCATCGCTCATTCGCACGATCGCCAAAACAGTTATTTAGGGATCGAAAATGCAGAAAACTTATGAAATCAATCGCGATCGATTTAACTTGATGATATCAAAATAAGTTCCGATCACACCATAAGAATCTGATAAATCATTGTAAGAATCTAAAAGAAATCGAGTATTAGAACTCATTACACTTTAGAAGAGAAACATAGGTTATTCAACGCCATTCATCAGAGATGAACATGGCTGATCTGTTCACGCTATACATCAAAGTGGAGTTAGAAAGCGTCCGTTCCGGGCTGGCTCGTCTGCTGAGGTTGGTTGAGCAGGGACAAAACTCACATCGATGTGGCATGAAGCAGACGTAACGGCGGCTGATCTGATCGAGCGCAAATCTTCAGGTAAGACTATTCTGCATGTAGACTAATAGTTGGACTTCATCGGCTAAGTCCTGTCAAATCAGAAGTGCTTATTCTTTAAGCGATCAACTAGCAGGTGAAGGCAAGTCCTATGACAAACACCCTTCTTAAACCGAGTGAACTCAGCCAACGGATGAATAAAACTGTGATGTTATCTAGTCAGCCGATGGGCTGGAATGGCATCTTGGTTGAGCAGCATCACTTTTCTATAATTTCGGGCGAAAAAGAAGTTCCTGCCTTATCCGATCATTGGCTGTTCTTCCCTCTGGTGCATCCCATTACTCTGAGACAGAAATCTGCTGATCGTTGGCATGAATCAATCTTCCAAAAAGGGGATAGTCTCTTGGTTCCGGCTGGACGGCCAATCTCCTGGCATTGTTTAGGAAGTAAGGTACGCCAAACGGAACTCGATATTCACTTGCAACCAAAGCTGGTCGAACAAGTTGCTGAAGCGTCTGAAATCGATACAGCGCGGCTCAACCTCATGAACCATCTGGGTCAACAGGACTTGAATCTTCAACATATTGCCATGCTGCTTTTAGCTGAGGTGCGATCGGGTGGCATAATGGGTCGGTTGTATGTCGAATCATTGACCCAGGTGTTAGTCGTTCATCTGCTGCGACATTACTCTGAGGCTGCACAAGTCATCACATCTGGGAACAGAAGTTTAACTCGTACCCAATTGCAGCAAGCCATTGACTATATTCACACTTACCTCGATCGAGATTTGTCACTCGCTGAACTGGCAAACGTCATTAACATTAGCCCAACTTACTTCGCGAGCTTATTCAAACAGGCAATGGGAATATCGCCGCATCAGTATGTGATTCAGCAGCGGGTGGAACGGGCGAAAGTAATGTTGAAAAGAACGGATTTAGCGATCGCAGACATTGCTTTACAAGTAGGTTTCTCCAGTCAAAGCCACTTAACACAACACTTTAAACGATTCACAGGAATGACACCCAAGCAAGTTCGCTAACACCTTAAGAATCTAACAAATCATCGTAAGAAGCTGAAAGCAGTCAAGCATCAGAACTCAGTACACTTTAGATAAATAGAACGAAGAGAATCTACTGTAGACAGCAGCTAATAGAAAACAGCATACGACTGCTCAAGCTTTTGCTGTATATCATCAATTCCTTTTGCAAAGAGGAGCCCATCTTCAATCAGGTTTTGCAACATAACAATGAATTGCTCAGAGTTTGGAATGTCGGCTTAAACCAAATAACAGAGCATTCACAACATCAACTTTCTAACAAACAGGAAGGATAACTTACACATCGAGTAAGTTATTCAACTTTCAATATGACCAGGAGAAATATGACAGCTACACATAGTCAAAGCCGTACTTTGTTCAACGATCTCGCCGCACTGCTCACAGGACAGCTTGTTCTTCCTGAGGATGCTACCTATGAACAGGTACGTCAACTCTGGAATGGCAAGATAAAAGCCCGACCTATCGCGATCGTGCGTTGTTCAACGGTACAAGATGTCATTCATACAGTTCGCTGGACACGTGCACATGGGCTACCCCTTTCGGTTCGCGGTGGAGGACACGATTTTGCAGGACGCGCTCTGTCGGAGAACAGTGTGGCGATTGATCTCTCTGAGATGAGAGCTGTCACCATTGATCCGGACGCGCGCACAGCCCATGTTCAAGGCGGAGCAACGGCGGGTGACCTAATGGAGGCAGCAGAGAAATACGGTTTGGCAACAGCCACAGGAACCATCTCCAACGTAGGAATGTCTGGATTTACCTTAGGGGGAGGCTATGGTCCTCTGACAGGTGCTTATGGACTGGGTGCCGATAACCTGCGGTCAGCACAAGTAGTGACTGCCGACGGGCAGCTTGTGACCGCCAACGCTCAGGAACACCCAGACCTACTTTGGGGACTGCGCGGGGGAGGAGGCAACTTTGGCGTTGTCGTTTCCCTAGAGTATCGCCTGCATCCGCTCACGATGGTGTTATCAGGTTTGCTCTTGTATCCTCTGGATCAAGCCAGAGCAGTGTTACGCCGCTTCAACGAGTTCATCGCTACCGCACCGGATGAACTGACGATTCTGTCTGGGTTCTTTCAGACATCTGATGGTTCGCCAGTTCTCTTTCTTTCACCCACCTATTGTGGTTCGCTCGAAGCAGGTGAGCAAGCGATCGCACCATTGCGTACCTTTGGCACTCTGCTAGCCGATCAGGTGCAACCCGTTACGTATAACGAGCTAATTCATCAGATGGATGCGCTTGCACCGAAAGGTCGCCACTACTACATTCAAACTCAATCGCTGAATGGTTTACAAACTGAAACGATTGAGGTGCTGATCCAACAGGGACTGCCCTTATCTTCTCCCTTCTCGCTCATCGAGCTTCACAACTTTCATGGAACCGCGAGTCGTGTAAGTGCGTCGGAGAACGCTTTTGCGCTGCGTCAGGATCATCTAATGGTTCAGGCGATCGCCGCCTGGGAACCTCAGTCTCCTGGCGATGAGCAGCAGCACCTCCAATGGGCACAGAATATCTCACAGGCACTTGCACCCTATGCCTTCAAAGGAGGGTACATCAATGCCCTGGATGAGAAGGAGCAGGAGCGCATTCCGCTTGCCTTTGGGTTGAACTATGAGCGCTTGCTTGACCTTAAACGGAAATACGACCCGGATGATGTTTTTCATTCAACAATCGGACATCTCACACTAAAGGAGAAATCATAGGATAGTGAATGGCGGAGTGTACTGGTGTCAACGGATTTCTGTTTATGAGGCAACTCACTGAACGATAAGAGTGTTCTCATGTCCCCAAACAATAAAAGGAAACAACGCATGACACAACATCAAGAAACCGCTCAGTACGAGCAAGACGGAAAAATTTACGTTCAAACAACATCTCTACAAGAGAGACAATATACCTATAAGCAGGTGCTGGAAATACTGACATCAAAGGTTCAGGGTGAAGTTATCCTTCCAGGCAATCCCATGTATGAAGCCGAACGGAAAGTCTGGAACGGTCTCGCTGATGGCTATCCTGCTGCGATCGTGCGCTGTGTCGATGCAGAAGATGTCAGAATGGCTGTCAATTTTGCCCGTGAACAGGCGATGGCGCTTTCTGTGCGTAGCGGAGGACATAGCATCCCCGGGCATAGCACCAATGACGGTGGATTGGTGATCGACCTCTCCCACATGAGGACGATTACGATTGACCCGGTGCGCCAGATTGCCCGCCTAGAACCCGGTCTCACCTGGGGCGAGGTTGCCAAAACGCTTCAGCCCTTTGACCTGGCAATGACGGCGGGTGACGTTGCCTCTGTGGGTGTGGGCGGCTTGCTGCTGGGTGGCGGCATCGGCTGGATGGTGCGCGCATACGGTCTAACGATCGATCGCCTGCGATCGGTGGAACTAGTCACAGCAGATGGACAACTCCTGCGTACCAGTGCTGATGAAAATCCTGAATTGTTCTGGGGACTGCGGGGTGGCGGTGGCAATTTTGGCGTTGCCACGGCTTTCGAGGTGAACCTGCATCCGGGCGGAACCATTCTGGGCGGTGCCGTCTTCTATGAGGCAACCGAGGCAGAGCGTATCCTGCGGGAGTACGCCCGTCTAGCAGCGGCAGCACCCGATGAACTCTCAACTGAAGCTCTGTTCACGCTGGCACCTCCCGCCCCTTTCATCCCATCCGGCAAGCAGGGAACCCCAGTTGTCGGCATTTTGATCTGCTACACAGGGGACATCAGCGAAGGAGAGCGGATTGTAGCTCCCCTACGTCAGCTTGCCACCCCGATCGCCGATCTAATTGCGCCCATGCCCTATCCAGATATTTTTGCCCTTACAGCTGTTGGTGAGATCCCTGGATTGCAGCATCATGCGCGATCGCAGTTTTTCGAGACCTTCTCAAACGAGATGATCCACACATTAGTTGAATCCGCTCAATCTATCCTGTCTCCTGAAACGCTGATCTCCCTGCGTGTTCTCGGTGGAGCCATGGGCCGGGTAGCACCAGATGCGACAGCCTTTGCTCACCGGGACAAACAGGGCATGGTGTTGATCACTCATTTCGCACCGTTATCGGCTGATGCTGCCAGTCTCGATGCCCGCACGCAGCAGGTCTTTCAGGCGCTCTTACCCTATGCCAACGGCGCTTATGTAGGCTTCCTGGCAGACGAGGGAGAGCAACGGGTTCGGGAGGTCTACCCGTCCGCTACCTATGCACGGCTCGTGGCGCTCAAGAACCAGTATGACCCCACTAATCTGTTTCACCGCAACCAAAATATCAAACCCACCGTTGCCCCAGCGACGCTTGCTGCCCCAGTGGGTTCATAGCGCTCCAATGGAACGGTAAATCAGGAGCCATGTAAAGCGGAAATACTAATTCAGCCACAGCTATCACACGTCCCACTCGACAGGAGTAATTTTATGACGCAATCTTTCTGGTTTTTTGGTTCTTACCTCACCATCCTTGCCGAGCGCACCACGACTGGAGGACGGTACGATCTCATTGAAGGATACTTTCCACCTGGATCACAGACTCCTCTCCATCGCCATACGCGCTATTGGGAACAACTCTATGTGCTGGAAGGAGAATTTACCATCTGGGCAAGTGAGAGCAAGGTGGTGCTAAGCACAGGTGAAAGCTTCCTGATTCCGATTGGCACACCTCACGTCGTTGCCGCGATCGGGGATCAACCCGCTCATGGATTGATGATTGCTGCGCCCAGTGCTTTTGCTCAACTGATTGCAGCAGTAGGGACGCAAGAAAAGGCAGAGACACCAGACATGGCACTGTTCGATCGCATTTCCGCCGAGATTGGCGACGAGATCTTATAGCGATGCTCAGTAAGGTGGTTTCTTCATAGGCTACGATATTGCAGCGACAGGATTTGAAGTGAACCCATGGATTTGGACAGAAGATCTAAGACTTTAAGGAAGTTCTCCTTTCATATCGCATTTTTCTTCTGTGGTTCAAGTCATTCAATAGTGTGAGAAGAGCTTTAAGCAGAATTAAGGTAATAAATGCAATTGGAAAGGACAAGTGAAGGAGATAAAACAAGAGAACAGTGTATCTCAAGTCAAGTTTATTGAATCGATTGTTAAAGTTTTTGCATAGAGGAACGCGAACGATTCAAATCGTTTATCATTGAAAATTCTTGTGACAGAACCAATCTTGATCACGATCTGGGGATAGAGATTTTGCAAGACGTAGGTGATCGTGCCTGGGTGACACCCGTGCTAAGTAGAATAGTAATTGTGCGGATCTTGACGGGCTTGGCTCGAAGGTAATCCAGGTAATTGCTAAGAATCTCAATTAAATCCTGGTCATCGAACACATTGGCTTTGATGCAGTGGGTGAAAAATGCAAACGGGTTGTATAGGGTAGAAAGTCCTTTTTGCAAATTCACATAAGTTCCCTTATTAAGAAGAACGACCAGATTTGGGAACAATCTTAAAACAAGTACGACACTGTATTTATTTATCCACCGTCTCAAACATGATTCGCTCTATTCAATCGGCTCTTTTGTTAAGTATATTGGCGATCACCACATTAGAAAATACCCTCAATCCTGTTTATTCGGCTCTGGCTCAAACCCCAGTAGTTGCAGCAACCTGTAATCCCGATGCATCCCTGCAAAATCGATTAGGAATGGTAGCAGAGCAGGCTCGTTCCACCCTTGAGCAATCCGATCAAGAAGAAGCACTGCAATCGTTACAAGAAGCGTCAGCGATCGCCGTTCAATTACAAAATACGCGCCTTCAAGCAGACTTTCTACAGCAATGGTTGTTAGATGCCAATGAAGGTTATCTCACCACGCGATGGCAGCGATTAACGCAGAACGTCAATCAACAAGCTCAATTGGCTCAACTTCAAGTCACTTTAGAGCAGTTTTTGCAAATTGCAAATCGTCTTACGACAGCCCACAGCTACATCAAAACTCGTTCGTTAGCAGCGATCGCCCGTTACTACATCCCCCTCAATCCGAGCCAAAACCAGCAATCTGTGCAGGCGTTAGAGCAAGCACGTCAGGCAGCAAGATTCATTCGTGGGGAAGTATTTACCGCAAATGCTTTGATTGATGTCGCAGAGGTATATGCCCTGATGGGCGACACAACATCAGCACAGAGCGTTCTCATGCAAGTAGAACAAGCGGTTCAGCAAATTCCACCGAATACATCTGAGCCACTTAAGTTAGTCATCATCCGACGCATGGCAACCACCTATGCTCAAATTGGCAACTTCACGACCGCCCAACAAATTGCAGACCGTTTACCCAATCAATCTGAAATTCAGTCATTCGCCTTACAGGGAATTGTTGAAGGATACATTATTGCTAGCAACTTGACCCAGGCAGAAGCATTAGCACAATCAATTCCTGCGATAACTCAACGAATTCGAGCATTTGAGAAACTAGCGATCGCTTATCACCACTCCAGTCAGCCTGCTAAAGTCGATCAATTGATGCGTCAGGCAAGACAACAGGCAGAATCGACCAGTCTGCCTAATCCAGAATTTACCTTTAGAAATTTAGTCGAAACCTATCTGCAATTGGGACAACGCGACGAAGCCCTGCAGCTGACACAAACGTCCTTAAGATCATCGCGGCAAGAGGTAATCAAGTCTGTGATGATCGCCTTTAGTCAGGCTGGGCAGAATGACAAAGTTGAATCATGGCTGTCCGAACAGTTGAGCTATCTTGAAACGATTCCTGACTCCTGGGAACAAAGCTTTTACTTACAAAATATATTTCAATTGGTGAACGCCACTCAGCAGTTCGAATGGATTGGCAAAGAATGGAGCCGCATTGCTGCAATCAATTACGGTCCTCAAGATCAGCAACTGGTCGAAATTGCAACTGCTTACGCTGCCAGTGGTCAACATGTTGAGGCGGCTAAATGGGCAGAACAACTTCCCCTCGCCAATCGTCCCGTTTTGCGAGTTCGGTTACTAGCAGCGATCGCCCTCAAAGCACATCAAGCGGGTCAAACCAGTTGGGCAAATGAGCTGCTACAGCAGATGTTTCAGGGTGTAGATTCTCTCGCCACAGCCTATCAACGCCAATTTCCCGAAGATTTGACGCAAGGTTCTCTGGTCAAGCCCAGCGCCCTCACCGCTATTGCGGTTGTGTATTCCCAAACCGGGCAAACCGACCTGATGCGCCAACTCTTACAACAGGTTAGCCAATTGGATGAGTCTATAATCAATCCGACATTCGGTGGTCCTGTTGATCAGCCCTTTGCTGTGTTTATGGACGCGCAGCAATATGTCGGTGCTTTACAACTCGCACAAGCCACCGCCGATTCAGACGTTCGCCAGTCGCGCTTACAGGCAAGTGCAACGGCTCTGCTGCTGCAAGACCGCTTTGACTCAGCGCTGCCTGTTGTCAATCAGCTCACCGAGGCAAGCCGTAAAACTCAGCTATTGCTGGCGATCGCTCAACGCTATGGTGATTTACAGCAGGTGAATGCAGCGCTCCCCATTCTCGATCAAGCTTTTCAGGTAGCTCAAACCATCCCCGGTGAAGAATCACAGCTCGATCGCCTTGGTGCAGAGGGTGGAACAATTATCGATAGAACCGACGATCGGGGTAGCTTGTTAGAAGCGGTCGCTTTGCAATACGCCCAATTCAGGCAGGGCGATCGGGCGCGTCAGGTTGCCAATAAACTTCAAGAAGCTCGTTTGCGCCAACAGGTAATGCAATCAATTCAATGTATAACGCGGAGTTAGGATTACCAACTAAAGCAGTAAATATAGCAATCCTAAATGGTTTTTGAAAGATGGGGCGGGTGAAGCCTACCCCATCTTTCAAAAACCATTTCACAGCTCAAATAGGAAGTCTCTGATTTATAAAACAAGTTAGCGAACCACAAGCGATCTTTCAAGCTGCTTAACAAAGGAAAGAGAAGGAAAGATATATTTATAAAAACCAGACGAGATCTGAATACTCAGTTCTGATAATTTCTTTCAAGGGATTCAATTTTTCTCGGTTTGATTCGTCAACGGTATCGCATTATTGCCATTCCCTAAGTAGTGACGGATTACCTGAATAAACTCGCGCAGCACAGGCGATGGATTATGGGAGCACCACACAGCAAGAGTCTCAATCTCAAACGTAGGCTGTATATCCTTGTAGACCACCCCAACCCGCTGCAGATTCTGCATTGAGGCTGGCACGAGTGCAACCCCGATTCTTCCAGCAACTAAACCTAATGCTGTTTGTAGCCACCGGGCTTGTTGCACTACAGTTGGGATAAACCCATTATCCTGGCAAAGGTGCAGGACTTGATGATAAAACCCTTGCCCTAGATGAGAGGGGGGCAAAATAAAGGGCTCTTGACTCAGTGCCTTGAGGGGAATTTGCCGGTGAGAGAGGAGTGGATGCTCGTGATGGATGGCGACAATTAATGGCTCCTTGAGAACAGACAGAAAACTCAGATCGCCATTGCTTGAGATAGGGGCATTGAGGAAACCACAATCAATGGTGCGATCGCTGAGCCGTTGAATTTGCGTTTGAGAATCCAGTTCGCATAAGCTCAACTTAACCTGTGGAAATCGAGTTTGAAAGACGTTCAGAATCGCTGGCAAAACACTTTGAGTCACGGTGCTGTTGAACCCGATCGCTAAGTGTCCGACTTCTCCTCGATTGGCTTGTTGAGCAATCAGAGTTGCCTGTTCAACTTGAGTCAAAACCAACTGCGCCTGCTTTAGAAATGCTTGCCCCGCATAGGTTAAGTGAAGCGGGCGCTTATCCCGTTCAAACAACTGGACACCGAGTTCGATTTCCAACGCACGAATTTGCTGACTCAGAGGGGGCTGAGCCATGTGTAATCGCTCAGCCGCTCGACTGAAATTTAGCTCTTCTGCAACCATGATGAAGTATCGCAGGTGCCGTAGTTCCATCGTTAAAATTCACAGCTTATTTTACGACTATATCTCAAAAGTATAGTGTGGCGATCTAACCAATATTGGACATATTAGAATCCTGCTCTTATCGTTTCAATAGACAGTTCACTGGATTGAAACAGCACAGCATTATGGTTATCTCATCGTCTATCGGGGCGATCGCTACCCCCCAACTATTGAGCCAGAAAGGATATTACGGTGAATTTGGCGGACGCTTTACGCCTGAAATTTTGCATGAAACATTAGAGGCAGTCACCGCTGCCTATCAAGCCGCTAGACAGGATCAGGCGTTTTGGCGTGAGTTTATCGCCTTGTTGTCTAACTATTCAGGTCGTCCGACACCCCTCACCTATGCCGAAGGTTTAACTCGTTATTTAGGGGGTGCCAAAATTTTCATTAAGCGAGAAGACCTAAACCATACGGGTTCGCACAAATTGAATAACGGGCTGGGGCAAATGCTGCTGGCTAAGCGAATGGGCAAGACGCGAGTGATCGCAGAAACAGGGGCGGGTCAGCATGGAGTCGCAACTGCCACGCTTGCCGCCAAGTTTGGGCTCAGCTGCACCATTTACATGGGTGCGATCGATGTTGAACGGCAATATCCGAATGTGTTCTGGATGCAGAAGTTGGGGGCAGAGGTCGTCCCTGTTTTATCTGGAACTCAAACGCTTAAAGATGCGATGAATGAGGCTTTGCGGGATTGGTCTACTCACATGGACACCACGCACTACCTATTAGGAACAGCCTGTGGTCCGCATCCTTTCCCAGAAATGGTCGCTTGGTTTCAATCTGTGATTGGACTGGAAGCACGATCGCAAATTCTGCAACAGGCTGGAACCTTACCGGCAGCAGTTTATGCCTGTGTCGGAGGAGGCTCCAATGCGATCGGGATTTTTAGTGGATTTCTAGATGATGCATCGGTGCAATTAGTGGGGGTAGAAGCAGGGGGATTGGGCACCAACACACCACATCATGCCTCTCGCTTAGCATCGTTTGATGCATCTGTTGGGATCGCTCAGGGATATAAAACCTATTTTCTGCAAAACCAAGATGGACAAATGCAAGACACCCATTCTGTCGCAGCAGGACTTGACTACATTGGTGTTTCACCCCTTCTCGCTCACTTGACTCAAACAGATCGCATTAAAGTTAAAACCGCAACAGATGCAGAGGTGCTTGAAACCTGCCAATTGTGCATGAGTAAAGAAGGGTTGATTCCCGCCCTAGAATCGGTTCATGCGTTTGTGCAAGCCTTTAAAGATGCACCTCATTACACTTCCAATGACTGCATTGTGATTAACCAATCCGGACGAGGTGATAAAGATATTTTCACGATCGCCAATGCTTTTGATGATGCTGCATGGAAAGCATTTTTAAGCAATCAAGTGTCCTCGTTCAATCCGTCAAAATAAGGTATCTCAGGAAAAATTAATGACAGCACTATCCACATCCACTGCATTAGAACAGTTCATTAGTGAACAGCGTCAGCAGCAAGACATTTTACTGATGTCTCATACAGTACTAGGCTATCCATCGTTTCAGGATAATTACTGTGCGATCGATGCCCTCGCGAAGGCAGGAGTCGAATTAATTGAACTTCAGTTCCCGTTTTCCGAGGCGATCGCAGATGGTTCCATCTTGCTGAACGCAAATCAATCAGCCATTCAAGCCGGAACAACGATCAATGATTGCCTTCGCTTTGCTGATGAGATCACCAAGCAGTATCGGCAGACCCGATTTATTATTATGACTTACTACAATGTTGTATATCAGTATGGAGTTAGGCAGTTTGTTCAGACCGCTGCTAATTGTGGTATTGCCGGAATGATCATTCCTGATCTACCACCGGAAGAAGCTAGGACATATGCTTCAGCCTGTAACCATCAGTGCATTGCCACAATCTTTTTATGCACACCGAATAGCAGTTCTGAGCGGTTACAGCAGATTGCTGAAAGCACAAGTGGAATGATCTACTGTACTGCTCGCAAGGGTGTAACAGGACATGAAACACAATTTCCAACGCAATTTGATCGCTATATTGAATCTGTTCGTGCATTGATTCAACTTCCAATCGGCGTCGGATTTGGCATTCAATCTCAAGCAGCCATTTCTCAACTAAAAGGGCAAGTTGATATAGCGATTATCGGTACCCAAGCCGTGAGATTGTATGTTGAGCAAGGAGCAACGGCATTAGAAGTGTTTATGCGGAATCTACGAAATAGCGAAGCAATAGGTTCTGTCGCAAAAACTTTTAAGTGACAAACGATATGTATCTTTGATCCGATCGTTGAAAATATCCTCAACTCCAGACTGCAGTTTAATCTCCGGTCTTATTTAATCCACAATACAGAGTGTGATTCGAACAACCCGTCAAGCGGTTTTGCAACAAATTGTCACTCATCCACCGCATGCCAAACTACCCATCCGCATTTTGATTGACTCAACGACCTTAGAGAAACCTGGCAAGTTTTGGCATTTGAGTACACCGACCTCAGATCCCAATTAAGCCGACCCTTGGGTGCGTGTTCTCAATGGCAAACGAGGTCCGCACCTGGTTGTC
Organism: Phormidium tenue FACHB-886; assembly: GCF_014764505.1. Classification (GTDB taxonomy): domain Bacteria; phylum Cyanobacteriota; class Cyanobacteriia; order Elainellales; family Elainellaceae; genus FACHB-886. Next base: position 103,136 of record NZ_JACXWX010000017.1, on the reverse strand, counting down.
CTCTACAGGATCGTGGGGTTGACCAAGGGTCACTGCCGCCTGTACTGGACTGGAAGATCGCCAGTCAATTGACACTGGAAACTTTATTGCCATCGATTATTTGACAATTTAGCAGGAAAACACAAATTGCATTGACAACTCGGATAGTCGGTTGAATCTAATTTCACATATGTTTAGATACGAAAAAATCATCGCAAATGATAGAAAAAAGATCATCTTGTTCGTCAAGATGAATAGTTTGTGGTGAAAAGAATCAGTTGCCATTTTGAGAACATAAGTCGTAAACCTACTTGACACGTTCACGGCTTCATAGTCGATCCCGTTCAGCCGTCGAGAGTAACGTTTCGGACGCAGCCAACAAACTTTATACGGTTGGTGTGCAACTCAGGATGCTCTCTAAAGAATCCCCTCTGTTCTTCAGCTTCTTCAAGTGATGTCGATCCGTGTTTTCTAGAAACTGCTTCCATCCATGTAAGACGATCGGTAATACTATCAAACTCTGGATTAGCACTTGTTAGGTGCCTGAATAATCTTCAGTATTATTCCTACGCTTTTTCCTTTTTCATCACAAACTTAAGATAAAAATTGTGAGAATGCAGCCAGCAATAGCAATTGATGTATGAAGCGCCACCCAAAGCTGATTGGGATAAATTTTTGTCATAAATGGGTGACGCTTCTCATGAAATTCTTTTGCTTGAATCCTCAATTCTTCAATTTGTGCATCAGGATATAACTTATCCAATTTGGCACGATAGAGTTTTATGATCGATAGGCTGTAATGAATGCGTTCCCGGTATTTTCGAGCACCGATCGCTCCGTAAACTCCTAGAAAAATAAGCAGCAGAGATAGCGGTAGATTGTTTTTGTCAAGTCCTTTTTGAGTAAAGATTCCTACTATAGCTGAAGCAATAAGAAGAATAATGTTGCTGAGAGCTGATCTCTGATCCTCTGCTTGCTTCACTTCAGCCCATCTCTGCTCACAAAGTTTCAATAAAACATCTGTTGAATCTGCCATCTCATTTTGCCTTTTAAGGAAAAGCCATACTTTTAGTTCACTCTAGAGCCTCCTACTTCTTAGAAGGCTCTCTCTAGAAACGGTGTTGGCATTTCTCCAAACTTTTCTACAGTAAAAATCTTACAGGAACGAACAACCTATTCAGCGCATTTTTTTTGAGAAAAGACACCTAATGGTTGTGGCCAGCGGCTGCCAATAACCTTTGCAATACCACTAGCGGCTTGCGACCGTCCGCCGCACTAGGGTTGCTGGGAGGCATTGGCTTTCTCAGTTCCCAATCGAGCGAATGACTCGCGCCGGATTTCCCCCAACAAGAGTATTCGGGGGAACGTCCCTAGTGACTATGGAAGCCGCCGCAACAACAGAGTTTTCGCCTACCGTCACTCCGCCGATGATCGTTGCGTTGGCTGCGATCCAGACGTTTCTTTCGATCATAATAGGCTTTGCTACTACAAAGGCGCGCCGCTGAGAAGGTTCAATGGGATGACCAGACGTGATGATGCTCACGTTCGGTCCGATCATCACATCGTCGGCAATGTCGAGACCGCTAAGATCATAAAAAGTGCAGTTCTGATTTACGAAAACATTGCGACCGACACTGATATCGAGCCCGCCAGTTGTGTAGAACGGTGGGATCAATAGAAAGCTGTCGTCCACCTTCTTGCCGATGAGATCGCTGAACAAGGCGCGAACTTCGTCGGCATCGTTGTACGTCAAACGGTTGAGGTTGGCGGTGATTACCATCGCTCGTTTGATGTTTGCCGACATGACCGCTGATTCCGGCGTTCTCTTGAAAATTATCTTGGTGCGATCGTCATTCGCCATTCTTCATTTCCCTCTAGCTGCAGTCGAGCGAGCGTTCTGCGCACGATGTCCGCGCCACGGAACTCTGTTGCCGCCTGACGACCCAGCTCACCCGCCGCCGGAAGCGTAGCGGGGAGGTACGACGGTCGAAGCTTCCGGCGGTCGGGTGCGGCGTCTTGTTGGTCCGGTGTTGGGGACTCTCACGGCTTGAGATTGAGTGACGCTTTGCCCGTTTCAATGTCAAAAGGCACTGATTGATGCTCATGCACAATCATCCACCTACCATCAATTTGACGCAAGCAAGTGATCGCCCGCACCCACATATCGACTTTTCCTCCATCCGCTGAAGTGCCGGTGACATGGTAGAGATAATGGCTGAAGGCGACACCACCGCCCGCCATAACATTGAGGTCTCGAATTTCGTAACCAATTGAGCCTGGATACAACGAGAGCCACTTCTCCGCGCGTTCTCTCACCGTAGCATCTCCGACGTATTGCAATAAAGGACGACAAGAACAACCTTCTGGCATCATTATCAACAGTCGCACGTTGCAGTCTACTCCTGAGAGTGGTGGACGGGCAGGCTATGACGGAGGGAAGCGCAAAAGGGGAGTAAGGTTCACATCGCTGTAGATACATTAGAACATTTGTTAGAACTGTTGGTGACTCCAGCGAATGAACAATCCCGATGCTAAGACGATTTGTGGAGTTGCCAGTACAAAGTGCATAACACCTTCTAGCTACTTACTGGCTGAATAAGGCAGAAATGCTGCCGCGAAAGGGCGAGTCTGTGCAGTTTGCCCGATCGTCACAGAAAGTATTGGCTTGAAAGGTGCGATCGTCTACCCAAGTGAAGCTGCTCAAATCAGCAGTAGCAGAGGTTTGCTCAAATAGCTTAGATTCTCCGCTCTGCAAGTCCAGCGCGACGAACCAGGTGACTCCTTCCATCGATTCTGCAAACACGGCATATCGTTCATCCTCTGACCACTGCACCCAGTTTTGCCCACCATATTTCGCGATATCCACCCTCTTTCCCGTTTGCGATTGGCGATCGACCAAAAACACTGACCAACACAACCCCGATTGATTGGTAGTGCCTTCGCACGCCTTTACAACGTTAAATCTGCCCGATGGAGATGAATCAGAAACCATCAACCGTTCCGCATAGGTGATGTCGCCATTACTCACATAGCTAACTGGGATCTCTGCGAGCAGAACTTTATCCTGATACAACAGTCTGCCATCTGCGGTAAAGGTTAGCCCCTGCACAAATTCACCTTTCAAAATCGTTGCCCATTGCTGTACTTCTAAAGGACTCGATGCAACTGGACTGGCAGATGCAGTCGGAGAGGGTGCCGTTGGGGATAGCGTGGGCGTTACTGATTCAGGAGGCTGAGCTGTTGCACATCCAGTGAGTGTGCTACTGACCATCAGGCAGCCTGCAAAGAAAGCGATGGCTTGAATTTTCCTGGTATTAGCGTTCATCTAGGTTGCTCTTAATTGCTTATAACAAATCAATACGGCTATCGTGAATCCAGCAGTTGCGATCACTGGTACGAAACCACGATTCACCATTGCTATCCACCTGGCGGCGATCGATTTCCATGAACGAATTGCCTGGAAAACGGGTTACTACTCTACCCCAAGGGGCGATCCGACAGTTCGTTTGCGCCTGCTCATTGCCTACAATTTTTCCCATCCGTGGAAAGATATCGGCATCATCTGCCAGGTTCTCGTTTTCGTGATAGATATTATCTGAAGGAGGACTGCTTGAATTGGACAATTGTTGCGACACAGCGGGTAGTTGAATTCCAAGCGCGATTCCTAAAACTGTGCTGCTCCAGAAAAATTTTCCAAAGAAATCTCTAGATCTCTGCTGCATTATCATTTCGATCGGTGCTACCAAAACAGTGAACTTAAAAAGCCTTAGCAAGTGTAACTTCACACTGAATGCTGAGATTTCCAGCTTAGCAATGTGACTTTAGATTCACCGATTTGTGCAGAAAAATGATCGCGCACCTCTCACAGCAACCAGAACAAGGATATTTTTGTGGACAGGCTTCGCACCCGCAGAAATGCCTTGATAAAGCTAGCTATCGGTATAAGAATCTGAATTTTCGCCTTAGTAATGCTGCAATGTTTCCATTACCGCTTTACGAATGTCAGAATCACCGCTTTGTTCAAGAGTCTTGAGAAGAGTAATGATGTCTGGGTCTGGATAAATAAGCCGTCCTAACTGCTGCACATATTTCAATTGAATGAAGGGATCAGCTTGAGGGATATGGGTCAGGAGGTAGCTCTTATACCTGTCGAGAAAATAATTCTCAAATCCTAAGGTTTGCTCGCAGAGTTTTCTTAATTGCTGCTGTTGCTCTTGAGTATGAGGAATTAAATAAGCCCATTGCTTGCGACACTGGTGATCGATCGCTTCAACTAAAGATGTCCACTCATCGCCAATCTGGTCACGATAATGTAGGGCAATTTCGCTTTTTCTGCCTGTCCCTGCATAGTGATTAGCTTGAAGCAATGTCAAAGCGTAAGCAGCTCCATAGACAATTAGCGTCAAATCTTTAATTGCTGAATGGCTAGCTCCATCCATTGTTTTTAACGTCCGTCGATCGTATCCATAAAACGATCCTTGAGAGTCAGGATAAGCCAACGGAACCGTTAACTTCTCTAAATGAGGACGTACCCGTGCAAATAAATTGAATTGAGCATATAAACTATCTCGAATATGCTCGTTCACAGGTTTCTGTGGCACAGCTTCTCGAATATCCTCACCCTGCAGCAGCAAGCTATCTGTTTTAAAGCGTACCCCTCCTGTCGTCAGCAAATGCGTTGCGCTGAGCAGTTTCAGGTCCATATCAAGTGGGCTAAACTGCTGGCACTCAACTTGAATCTCGCTGATCTTCTGCTTTTCAACACTGCTAGCGCTACCCTTACAAACCACCACAATATCCAGATCGCTTGTTGCGACTGCTTCACCTACCGCGTAGCTGCCGACCAAATAACAGCTCCAGAGACGATCGCCTAACCCTAACTTCACCTGCTGCACGATCCTGCTTAAGATAGCATCGATCTGAGTCAGCCCCGTGGCTTCAATTAAAGGCACATAAGGAGTAAGATCACTTGTCATAGCTTTCGCAATTGCTTTAGATCTAATCTACATATCCCAGCCCCAAAAGCATAGACAGTAGCAAACTCGTCGCTAAAGCAATTGCACCAACGCCACAGCCGAGACAAAGAAATCTTTTTATTGATTGATTAGTGTGCAACCAAAGCAAAACTGCAGCAACAATTGCCAGAAGAACTGAAATGGTTGAAAACAGCGACATCAGCAGATAGCTATGCTGAAAAAAGGCGTCGGCTAAACCAAAAAAAGAAAGCACATAATTAGAATTCCAGCTCAAAGACCACCAACAGAGACTGAAAATTCCTGCACTGCTGCTGATGCTGAGGAGGATTTTGGTTAAGCGATTCAATCTGCGCCAGAGCAACAGTGCGGTAGCAACCATGGTACTGATACCAGCGACGATCGCGCTTACACTCACAGCCCAGTTCCAGGTATCGGGCGTAAAGCCATAGGGCGTCATAATTTCAAACTGCACCTGACCTAGTTGCCCTCCGATTAGCCGAAACATGCCAAATCCACAGGCAAAGCTGACAAAGCCTTTGCTTAAATTACCGGGATGGAGCCAAGAGAAGAAAGCAGCGCTGATACCGATTGCCAGCGCTAGCCCAGTGCTGATCCACAGCAAGCGAACTTCGCCTAGCTGCACAAGCGTGTTCCTACCCCAATGTTCTTGTTCTACTGCTTTCAACTGTTGGGGATTCAATCCCAGATTTGTAATCTCATACATCTCTGAGAGCATGGGGGCGTAGTTTAGCCCTTTTTCCTGACAGCCAACCGATCGTCCCTCATATGAAGCACGACAATCCTTCAAGTCATATTTATAATATTCTTCCTTCGTCAGAGTAAGTTTCAACAAACCACCTTGAATTTCTGCCTGACATTGAAATTGTTGCGCTGTTTCCGTACAGGCAAAGATGCGATTAGGTAGGTGAATAACCGTGTGCTCAGTACGGATGGCTACGCTGGCAAAGGGTGTATTGGGCACACTTGGGGCATTAGGTAGCAGTAGCAGCAGAAATGCGCCGACTAGCACGAGCGATACAGTGATTAACGATCTTGAGAGGAATAATACAGCCCGACGCATTACTTCTTGTTCCCTTGTTTACCTGGTTGAATCGATACTCCTCACAGCCCAGAAGTTCCAGCCAGATGGATTGTCACAGCTCACTTCATTTAATCTTGAAACAAATTCACTTTGCTTTCATGAATCCGACCCCCAAGATGCCGATGGTCGCCAGGGGCTACAGTACGCAATTAAATCAGTAGAGCGGGCAAACAACGGAACTCCGTTGAATTGAAAGCAGTATAAAACTGAACCACCGACCTGAGCTTCGGGCTATTTCGCCTACACAAAAAGCACTCAATCCGGACGCATAGTGCCATACAAATTGGGGGAGCTTTGGATCACCTTTGAAGTCGAGATTCTGATACCCTTAATCAGGAGATATCCCCCTTTAGACATAGAATTGCTATTATTGTGGCAATAGGAAGTCTATCTTTATAGGGATGACTCTTTGTTGAGCTTTCCTTTAGGCACTCTCGCTCAGTAGAGGCAGGAGCGACGCGATGAATAACTCTGACTGGTCTTCGCTTGAGCCGCCATTGGCTGGGTTGCCCGCTACCTCCCTTCATCCAGGCACATCGATACCGATTGCGTTAGAAGCAATGGTCTTTCAGCTTGCTGATGGGTCTATCCAAGGCTGTAATGCAGCAGCCGAACAGATTTTAGGCTTGACAAAAGAGCAGATGCAGGGCTTGACTTCTGCAAGTTGCCCGTGGCAGGTAGTGCATGAAGATGGCTCACCCCTGCCTCATGAGCAACATCCTGCCAGTATCGCTTTTAGAACGGGACAACCCTGTCTAGGAGGGATTGTGGGAGTGTATCATCCCAATGGCAAGTTGATTTGGCTGCAAATCAATGCTCATCCCCTTTTTCAAGCCAACGGAACAGTCCCCTATGCGGTTGTCTCCACGTTCAGGGAAATGCCTGAACTGGAGCAAACCCTCAATCCATTCGCTCAAGTGCCACAAAATCCGCAGTTCATCGAACAGGTTATCCAGCACTTGCCTGGCGTGGTTTACCTGTTTGATGTGGTGGCGCAACAGCCTGTCTACATCAGTCCTCAAGCCGTAGAGCTGCTGGGCTACTCGGTGGATGTTGCTCTGGAAATGGGAGCAAACTTCGTGACTACCATGATGCACCCGGATGATCGCGCTAGGCTACCGTTGCACTTTGAGCAAGTCGATCGCGTGGAATCAGGGAATGCAGTGGAATTTCAGTATCGGATGCTTCATCTCAATGGGGAATGGCGGTGGTTTGCTAGTCAAGATCGTGTGTTTCGCCGCACCCCAAACGGCCGCTTGCATCAAGTGTTGGGCATCGCCCAAGAGATTACCGCGCAGAAGGGCATTGAAGCTGAACGCAGCCGGATGGAGCAGGAGCTGCGTGAGGCGAACTACCGTATTACCAGCGTTTTGGAAAGCATGACGGATGCCTTCCTGGCAGTAGATTGCAACTGGCGATTCTCCTATGTCAACCAGGGAGCCGAGCAGATTTTAGGCAAATCAAGAAATGTACTGCTGGGCAAAATTTTGTGGGATGAATTTCCGGATGCAGTCAATACGCTTATTTATTCTGAGTATCATCGCGCGATCGCCCAACAGGTTACGGTTTCCTTCGAGCTTTATTACCCACCCTTCGAGGGCTGGTATGAGATCAATGCCTATCCCTCGCAGCATGGGCTTGCCGTCTATTTCCGCAACATCACCCAGCGCAAAGAGGCAGAAAATGCGCTTTGCAAGAGCCAAGCTCAACTTCAGCAGCAGCTAGCTGAAATTGAAGCCATTTATCAATCAGCTCCGATTGGGCTGAACGTGTTAGACACCGATCTCCGTTTTGTGCGAATCAATCAGCAGCTGGCAGAGATGAATGGGTTGCCGATTGAAGCCCATCTCGGTCGGACTGTCCGTGAGGTACTTCCCGATCTAGCTGATGCTGCCGAACAGCTCTTGCGTCCTATCCTGGAGACGGGTGAACCGCTTCTAAATGTCGAGATCAACGGAGAAACACCAGCTCAACCTGGTGTGCAGCGAACCTGGCTAGAACACTTTTTGCCGCTGAAAGATGGCAATCGCGTCATCGGCATCAGCACTGTTTGTGAGGAAATTACTAAGCGTAAGCAAGCGGAAGAAGAGCGGGAGCAACTGCTTGCACGAGAACAAGCCGCACGGGAGACAGCCGAACAAGCCAATCGCATTAAAGACGAATTTCTGGCGGTTTTGTCTCATGAGCTGCGATCGCCGCTCAATCCGATTCTCGGTTGGGCAAAGCTGCTACAAAGTGGCAACTTTAGCCAAGAGGAGACCCAGCAGGCACTGGCAACAATTGAGCGCAACGCCAAGCTGCAAGCCCAGCTAATTGAAGACTTGCTGGATATTTCTCGCATCATCCGGGGGAAGTTGAGCCTCAATTTTGTTCCGATGTCACTGGTAACGCCGATTGCAGCGGCCATTGAAACTGTCCATCACGCCGCAGAAGCGAAAGCGATCGCCATTGAAACAAGACTAGACCCAACGGTCAAAGACATTTCAGGCGATGCCGGCAGGCTCCAGCAGGTAGTGTGGAACCTGCTTTCAAACGCAATCAAGTTTACGCCTCAGGGCGGTCGGGTGACGGTGCGATTAGAACAAAGCGATCGCCACGCCCAGATTCAAATAAGTGATACGGGCAGAGGAATTGATCCAGAGTTTCTGCCGTATTTGTTTGAAATGTTCCGGCAGCAAGATAGCTCCACAACACGGCAATTTGGCGGATTAGGGTTAGGATTGGCAATCTCTCGGCAGCTAGTGGAAGCGCATGGGGGCACCATTGCAGCCAGCAGCGCTGGAGAAGGACAGGGAGCAACTATGACCGTCAGGCTACCGCTGATTGCACTGTCCCGTTGGGTAGCTCCAGACCCACCTTCGGTTGACCAAGCTGCGGACTTACAGGGAATGCGGGTATTAGTCGTAGATGATGAACCAGATTCGCTGGAATTTCTGCAGGTGCTGCTAGAACAAGAGGGAGCGATCGTAACAGCCGTTGAATCGGCTCAAACTGCATTGACTGTGCTCGCCCAAACTTCTGCCGATGTGCTGGTAAGTGACATTCAAATGCCACAGATGGATGGCTACTCGCTCATTCACCAGTTGCGCTCGCTACGACAACCAGAGCAGCTTCCAGCCATTGCATTAACGGCATATGCTTCAGAGGTGTATCGAGAACAATCATTGGCGGCAGGCTATCAGCAGCATCTCGCCAAGCCAATCGATCCACCTATTCTAGTCAAGGCGATCGCCCAACTGGTCAGGAGCAGGAGCCGCTAGTCACAAGTCACAAATTAAACTGTAATTAGGGCGATAGGGCAAGTCTAACGGAGCAATATTAACAAGCTTTTTTATCAGCAAGCTCTTTAGATTTTGCTATGGTTGCCTGTTTGGGCAAAGGCTGATTCAAGGAGCGATCGGATGAAAGGAAGTTGTGCCTGCGGCGGTATTCAGTACGAACTCAACGATCAATTTCTGCTTGCCAATCATTGTCACTGTTCAACCTGTCGTAAAGTGCATGGTGCAGCATTTGGCACCTTTGGTCATGCTAAGTCCGAAGCGTTTCGCTGGATACAAGGAGAAGCGCTACTCACCGGATATCGATCGTCAGAGGGCAATGTACAGAATTTTTGCCAAATTTGTGGCGCCAACATGCCCAGCCTGTTTCCTGAAATGAATTATGTGCGAATTCCTTTAGCAACCCTAGATGACGACCCACCAACGCAGCCTCTGGTTCATCTATACGTAAAATCTAAAGTTCGAAATTAATGGATGAACAAGCTAGACAGTTTATCGTGCAAACGGAGATGTTTGAAGAACTAGGAGTAGAAAATCCTCAGCAGCGATCGCTCTACTTTTCCTCAACCTTGCAGGGCATTATGCTGATGTTTTCTACCTATCTCAAGAGCTTTCCGTTGAACCAGGTTAAAGCGCAGGTGATTGAGGAGTTCTGCAAGGAAACGCCTCAACTGACATAACTTTTGCAATTGTTTCATTGCGGTGTTTCTTTGCTTGCTCTCCTCTGAAGAATGATGCCCGGTTGCCCGTTGATTTCGGCTAAATCAGCACGCGCTGCTAGAAGCCATTTGCGCTGGATGGCTAACAAAAATTGAGCGACCTTCATCGAGCCGTGCAATGGTTTCAGAGCAGCAGCAACCCGACCGCCGTCTGAACAGAAGGCGACTTCTGGCGCTAGCAGCGTTAGTCATCCCTATAAGTTGCCCTTGCTTAAGGCATCGAGAAATTGGGTGGTTTCCTCTTGCTGTTGAGGTAAAGCTGGGAAGCGAAAAACTTATCTCTAATTCAAAGCAACTGCTACCGTTGAACCAGAGAAATAGAAGAATTATGATCATCACGCGCATCGGAATGTAAATCAGAAGCAAATGAATCAGTTCTGACTGGAATCAGCTGCACAGCACAGGCTTTAAGTTCGGGCTGCAGTGAATCAGGACAGGAAACTGCATGGGTCAAGGTATTAGCATCCGCCTGCTCTGCCCAAAGCGCACCCCAGTGAATCGGCACAAATAAGGTGCTGGGGGCGATCGCTGCTGTGACTTTAGCAATAAACCGAGATGAACCCCGTTGAGAACGCACTTCTACCCAATCTTGATCTTGAATATTAATCGATGCAGCATCCTTTGGATGAATCTCTATAAACGGTTCTGGATGCATTTTGCGAATTTTTTCGATATAACCTGTTCGAGTTTGAGTATGCCAGTGGCCATATAACCGACCCGTTGTTAGCACAAATGGGTAGTTCGGGTCAGGAAGTTCAGCTAATCCGCGTGAATGATAAGCGGCAAACCGAGCACGTTTATTTGGAGTGGCAAAATAGTGATCGGTATACAGCCGTTTAGAATCCGTTTGAGCTTCTCGATCTGGACAGGGATGCTGAATCGGTCCTTCCCGACGTAAACGATCATGAGTAATCCCTGTTTGGTCACACAGGCGATCGCGGGTTAACTGCGTAAATTCAGCATGGACTTGTGCTGCATCGGCAAAGGAAAACTGGTGAGCGAAACCTAAGCGCCGCCCTATATCTGCAAAAATTTGCCAATCAGGGCGGGCTTCACCGGGTGGAGAGCGAAAGGCTGGGCATAGAGTGACGCGCCGCTCAGAGTTAGTCATGGTGCCCGTTTTTTCGCTCCACTGCGCTGCAGGTAGGAGAAGATGGGCATAGGCAGCAGTTTCAGTGGGATAGTAAGCATCCTGGTACACCGTAAAGGGAGATTGGCGCAAGGCGGCTTTTACCCGCTCTAAATCTGGCAGGCTCACCGCTGGGTTGGTTGCCACAATCCACAGGAATTTCACTTCCCCTGTCTCCAACCCTTGAATCATCTCCCAGGCAGTGCGACCATCCTGAGCAGCAATGCTGCCCGGTTTTAACTCCCAAAACTGCTCAACTTCTGCCCGATGCTGCGGATTCTTGATCAAGCGGTAGCCTGGTAAGATTTGGCATGTGCCGCCGCTTTCTCGTCCGCCCATCGCATTGGGCTGCCCTGTGAGGGAAAAGGGACCCGCTCCTGGTTTGCCAACCTGTGCCGTCAATAAATGTAAGTTGATTAGCGATCGCACTTTTGCAGTGCCTTCATTCGACTGGTTCATCCCCATTGCCCAGAGGGACAACACTCGATCAGACTGTCCCCACCAGCGAGCAGCGGTCTCCAAATCGTGGATACTGATGCCACAGCGATCGGCTGCGATCGAAGGAGAGTAGTGCCGCACTACTTCTACAAACTGGGCAAATCCAGTGGTGCAGTCATCAATAAATTCCTGATCAATCCATCCCCAGTTCAGAAGTAAATGGGCAATACCGTTGAGTAAATCAATATCAGTTCCGGGACGAATGGCAAGATGCAAATCAGCATCCTGTGCTGTAATAGTGCAACGAGGATCAACCACAATCAATTTAACGTGGGGATTGGCTTTGTGGTGCTTCCGCAAGCGATTATAAAGGATGGGATGGCATTCTGCTGTATTCGTCCCAATCAGAAAGGCACAGTCAGTTAACTCTAAATCGTCGTAACAGCAGGGTTGTCCATCACTGCCAAAACTTTGCACATAACCTGCCACAGCAGAAGACATACAGAGGCGCGAATTAGAATCAAAGTTGTTGGTTCCCAGACACCCCTTCAGCAGCTTCTGCGCCACATAGTAATCTTCAGTCTGCATTTGCCCTGAGCCGTACATACACAAGGCATCTGCCCCCTGCGTCGTGCGCACCTGCTGAATGCGATCGACCATCCGTTCCATTGCCTCATCCCAACTGATGCGGCGAAACGCTTGATCCAGGGAGTCGCGCCACATTGGATGCTGGAGCCGATTCGGGTGTAATGCCTCAGTGACCGTTGCTCCTTTGACACAGACCATGCCAAGGCTAGAGGGATGGGAGCGATCGCCCTTAACCTTCCAGATCGGGGTGCCCTGTCCATCTCGCTGTGTGGGCTGATTGGGCGAGGCAGGCGGTGAAACCTCCAAGCCACAGCCTACCCCACAGTAGGGGCAAAGGGTTTTGATTGAATTTGTCATAGTTCCAATGCCTGAGCAGGTCAGGAAACGGTTTGCTTCGGTCTTGCACCAAAATGTTCAATCAATAAATCGCGTACAATTGGCTTTAAATCTTCACAAGGCACTCGTTTCATAATCTCTTTGCCAAAGTGAGCATCGCTGCCGACCTTCCCCCCCAGCCAAATATCTACCGCTTCCACCGTCTGGTCGTTTTTGCGGGTTTTAGTGCCAATGAAACCGATGTCAGCGACTTGAGGTTGCCCACAGGAATTGGGACAGCCGGTCCAGTGAATCCGCACCGGACGAGGTTGCTCCAGTTCTTGCTCTAGCTCCTTAACCATTGCCAGCGCCCGATTTTTCGTTTCGATGATCGCAAAACCACAAAACTCGTTGCCTGTACAGGACACTAATCCCCGGTTCAGATGATCAGGGGCGATCGCAAATCGTTCCTTCAGCAGAGGTTCTTCCAGCAGGTGAGGCAAGCGGGTATCAGGAACATTAGGAATGATTAAATTCTGCTCTAGCGTTAGCCGGATCTCACCGCTACCATAAACCTCTGCGATGCGCGCCAAATCAAACATTTCGGATGCATACAGCCGACCTACCGGCACATGCAGTCCCACATAATGAAGCCCTACTTGTTTCTGGGCATACACCCCAATGTGATCGCGCTTCTCCCAGTCGACTTCATCGTTTTCTGCCGCAGGCGACAACGATTTGCCAAACTGTTTTTCCACTTCCTCCCGAAATAGCTCAATGCCCCAGGCATTAATCAAATACATCATACGGCACTTTTGCCGATTCTCACGCGGACCATGATCCCGATACACAATCATGATGGCTTTGGTGAATGCCAACACATCTTCAGGTGGAATCCATGCATTGAGCGGGATCGCTGCTACATATTGATTGGGTGCAAAATAGCCGCCAACGATAATATTGAAGCCAAGGATATTGTTTTGATAAGCCGGAACAAAGCCAACATCATTTATCTCGGCATGCACTGAATTATCCCGTCCCCCCGCAACCGCAATGTTGAATTTACGAGGCAAATTGCTCAAATCCGGGTTGCCATCACCATTGTTGGTAATCATATCTTGCAGGTTGCGAACGATGCCTCGCGTATCAATCAACTCATTGGCATCAATTCCTGCAGCCGGAGACCCTGTAATGTTTCGTACATTATCCATTCCGGATTGTACGCTGGTGAGTCCGCTTTGTTTAAGGCAGTTGATAATTGCCGGAATATCTTCTAAGCGGATGCCGCGAATCTGTAGATTCTGTCGGGTCGTAATATCTGCATTTCCCTGCGTTTGAAAGCCTGACGCTTTGCAATAGCGTTGAATGATTTCGGCCAGCGATCGCATTTGACCACTGCTTAAAATTCCATTAGGAATCCTCATGCGCAGCATGAAGAAGCCTGGTGTTCTGGTGCGATGAAAGAACCCTAACCATTTGAGCCCATGGTCTCGCTCAAATTCATCCATTGCTTCCCAGCCAATCTGAGCAAAATAATCCAGCTCATGCTCTAGCAATAGAGGATGTTTCTTTGCTTTCGCTTGCTCAATTTTATTTAGTTTTTTAGCTGCCTGACTATTGCTTGCCTGACTGACACTAACCATCGGTTTTCTCCCTCTGGATAACTTGTTTCAAGCGATAACCTAATGTCTTAAAAGTCTTGCATTAAAACATCAGCTTGCTTAGCTGCTTGTTGTCAGGTTAATCAGAGCGATCGATCTTTTTCGTAGTGACCGTTACCACCAGGCTACTTTTAACCTACAAATCTATCCTAAGAGGGGGGTTGCGAATATTCCTATGGTTTTGTCTTAGTGCAAAGCGCTGTAGAACGTTATATCTAGGGCATTGCACTTTGGATGAATGCTGCAGTTTGTGCAATTACATCAGGGTCGTGCAAAATGTGTTCGTGCCCCAACCCAGACGTAGCGATCAATTGAGCACTCGTCCAAGACTGAGCAATAGCTTCGCTTTCCGCATACGCAATCTTCCGGTCATGCCGATCGTGAAACAGCAGTCCCGGTATGCCCAAATGGGTAGCTCTTAGATTTGCGGAAGCACGCTGCCACACATCTTCACCAAACTGGCGTTCGAATAACTGGCATAGTTCTACTTCGGTCTCTGAAGACAGCCGGAGCAATTTGGCAATCATCCTCACCGCACTCGACAACCAGCAGGCAGCGCTCAAGCAAACGACCTTCCCAGCAATAGACGCTTCGCTCAGTGCCATAATCGTAGCTGCGGCTCCCCAAGAATGGGCAATGATGGCGTCAAACTTGCCTTGTTGGGCAGCAATAGCTTGAATGGCAGCCGCAAACTCAAACGCATTAGTTTGCTTACCTGCTGTTTGCCCGTGAGCAGGCAAATCACATGCTAAAACGCGGTAGCCCAAATTCACGAGCGGCGGCACGAAGGCGGTGAGCTGGGCAGCGCACCCTCCCCAACCATGCACAAGTAAAACGGTAGACCCTGCCCCCCATGAAAAGAGAGTGAGAGGGGGGAGAGAACTGCTAATCGAGGAAACTTCCGCTTGCGCTAAGATGATTTGCTCGGTTTCTGTAGGCTGTCGTCGAGCCGGAACAAAGAATCGTTCAAACGCTTCTTGTGCGTTCATGCGGTGTGATCGAGCTGTGTTGATCTGATGTTGCATATGAGTTTACCCAGCATTCAGGATTGGATTAAAAATTTAAGACCGATCGGTCTTTTTTTGAGTAAGAAAGATTGAGCAAAGGTACAGGAGCGAACATCCTTACGCTAAAAACTTTGAATCGTCGTTACAAGCTGAGATCGGCTGCAATATAAGTCTGGAGGTGCGCGATCGCCTGTTGTAGATAAATCGGATCGTCCTGTAATTTGCTCAACATCAACCCGCCCTCCAAACAGGCAATAAATAGCGTTGCAGCTGCCTTGACCTCTACAGTCGATCGGATCTCACCGCGTTTAATTCCGCCTCGGATAATCCGCGCAATCCAGTGGTGCCAGCTTTTCATTTCCTGACGGGCTTGCTGTCGCAGCGCCGGAAATGCATCATCAGACTCGATTGCCATATTGAGTAACGGACAACCACCGGGAACAGGAGGATGATGAAAAAACCGTTGAAAAACAGCCATGAAGGCAAGCAGTTGGTCAGGCGCAGAAGCATGACCTTCTAGTGCTTCCGCGTATTGCTGACGGATTAAACGCATCGAGTAGCTGAACACTTCTAGCGCTAGATGCTCTTTACTTTGGAAGTGGTTGTAAATTCCTCCTTTCTGTAAACCAGTCGCTTTCATGACATCTGCGATCGAGGCCCCCGCGTAGCCCTGCTGATTAAAGATCGGGGCTGCCCGTTGAATGATGTCTAATTTGGTCGTTTCGCCTTTTCCCATAAGAAACCGATCGGTCGGCTCTAGACTAAAGTAAATTGATTGAGAAAGTCAAGCTACCACAAACCTTAAGCATCCGTTTGCTTCCTGAGCGCCGGAAACAGATAAATCCAAACCATGGCGCTTGGCAAAAGCCAGGGCAGCAAAATCGCGGCAGAAATATAAAGCTGCAGCCCAGCCAGCCCATAAAGAGCTGTCATTGCCACCAGTCCAGCGAGGATGCGTCGCCGTCGCTGAGCCGTCCAGAGGTGCCGATCCTGCTGGCGGTGAAGCAGCAGAACAATTCCTTTTCCCAGCAGCACCGCTACGCCCACCATCCACAGGTCAGGAATCGGAATCACCAGCCGTTGGGTGAGCTGATGGTGAATCATGTAGGCGTGCGATTCTCCACCCGTTAGCCAGTTCTGAGGTTTCCAATAGCGCAAGGCAGCCGGAAGAGGGTATCGATCGGCTGCTCCCGGAGACATGCCCAGCCGCTCATCATCGCCGGGAGCAATGATCACAATCTGCTGGGAGAAGTTAGCCTCTAGCGGCTGCTCCAGATCCAGGAGCCGCCATGCCGAAATCCGCTCGTAAACCCGATCGCTGGGAATCGAAAAATCAATCAGCGGTTCTAACCAGTGCAGATCCCAGTTCTCAGTTGCCCAAACGCTAACAGAAGACAGGTGTAGCTGCCGCAGACTGGCAAATGCCTGCCGCCAGGATGGAGAATCGATCGTCTTGAGGAACTGAGATCGCAGCTCTTGCGGAGGCGCAGACTGAGACAAGGGAACAGCCCGAGAACGCGCCGCATGAACCAGCGACAGCAGATAAGCAAACGGGCAAGTTTGATAGCAATTTTCGTTTGGGTAAGGCAGTGCAACATAGAGCGGGTCGGCATCAATGTAGGCTTGAAGACGCTGGCTGGGGCTGGCAATCTGCTCACTCACGCCAATTTCGCCGCCCGGATCGAAGACACCCGCAAACACCAGCCAGGTATCCTGCTGAGACACGGCAGTTCGCACAGATTGCGCCAGAGCTGCATCCCCAGGTTGCGGTGTGTCTAACACAAAGTCAACACCAATCAGCTGCGCCTTCAGCGCAATTGCTCGATCGACTAACTTTGCTAAATAGGTTCGATCGATCGGTTGGATTTGAGAAACACCGTTTTTGCTAATCGATTGGCTATCAATCTGAATGAGCGCTACGGGAGGAGGCTCAGTCGCTACAGGAACCTGCCCTGTGTGGTTGCGATAGGCTGCCTCTGCCAAAATCCGGGCATCCAGTAGAGCTGACTGGACTGGGGAAAACAAGCTCAGGGCTAAACCCACTGCCAGGGCGATCGCTTCTAGGCGCGTTGGCAAAAATCGCCGGAAGTGCCGCGTCCAGCGAATCGGCTCAATCCGGAAAAATGAAGCATCAGGGTGACAGAATAACGACGGAATTAAATAAGTCGAAGGGTACGTCAAATTCTTTTCCAGACGCAGAAATTGGCAGGCAGCCAACAACGACTCTTGGACATCTTGATGATCGGCTAAATGACGCAAAAACTGCACCAAAAATTCTTGTGCAACTCGATTGTGAATCGGTTCTCGCATCACAGCAACCTGGCTAAACCCTAACCCAATCAGCGACTCAGCCAGGTTTAAGCCGCTGCACGAATTGAAGATTGCCACCTGCAGCCCTCGTTCTTTGGCTGCCACAAGCTGCGGCGTGATCTCGCGGATCGAGAGAGAAACTCCGGGCGCGATCGCCAATTCTCCGCCTGTGATTTCTGCCTCGTTGCTGTGTCCGGCAAAAAATAGCACATCCCAGCCTTGCGGATGGGTGAGAGCACGACGAATTTCCTCTTTCACTTCTGTCGCCGTTTGCCCTGGCTGCCAGCCCACAAACGTCACTTCTGCTACCCGCGAGAGCGATCGCACCGCTTCTCGATCGCCTTGAAAATTTAGCCCTGTGTCATCTCCTAAAATCGCCAAAATTCTAGCTCGATGCCGCACATTGGATGAGCCACTCTCTATGCGAATCGTAGCTGGAGTTCGCAGAATCCGGATAGCTCCAGTTGCCGCAAAATCAGCGCTAATCTCCCAAACTTCCCAGGGAAACCGGGCTAACTCCAGCGGAGTGCAGATCAAAAAGACATCAAGCCGTGGGTCTGGCGTAGGGCGATCGGTGACAGTCACTTCTCGGCTGGCACGGGCGATTGCCGCTCGAATTTCAAACAGTTCTGCACTGCGGAGCCAGCGATGAAATTCATTCAGTAGCCGAGTCTCGGCTTCTACGAGCTTCCTTTGCCAGTCTATCGGAGCAGGAGTCAAGTAGCCACCGCTGATTGTCCAGCCGCGCAGCTCTGCATCTGGCAAGTCTGTGGGCAACAGCGGCAATTCCACCGTTTTGTAGAAACTTAGATAAACTCGCTTCCAGTCCTGATAAAGCTCAGTCAACTGGATTGGATAGTCTAGCGTGGCAGCAAGCTGTTGCCCTTGTCCAGACAGTTCAAAAAGGCAACGTTGATCAATTTGCTGAACTTTCAGACGAAATCCTTTCATCCGTTGCATCATCCCACAAAATCGACTTAAACAGCTCTCCTAGTTTTATCTAATCCAGGAGGAGGTCAACTTATGCGATCTGTGGGCAATGGGTAACGGCTGGAAACAACAGCAATTACCAGCCACTATCCTTCCAACTATAGCGATACTATTTGAGCTGTGAGATGCTTTGTGAAAGCTCTGTGCAGTGAAATCTTCACAACAATAATCGCAGTCTAGGCACGCAGCACCATAGTTTCAAATGTAGTACATGATTGGACGCTGCCAAGCCTCTCGCTTCTCTACCAAATCCTGTAAAGTGTATTTCTGCAAAACTACCCTTGCTGCCTGCTTTGCCTCCTGCCAAATCTTCAAAATTACACCTTTCTCGCTTGCGTTGACATCACCCTTACTTTCGGTGTCTTGCCAATCGGCTCCCTCTATACAATTGAGGATTGACAAAACTGTAGTTTTTTCGGGAGCTTGAGCCAGCCAATACCCTCCTTTAGCCCCGCGCTCGCTGCGAATTAATCCCCCTCGTCTTAGCTCAGCTAAGAGTTGATCGAGATAGCGATTTGGAATATTTTGCTCAACAGCAATCTGACGGATTTGCAGCGGTTCGTCATCGTTGTAGTGAACCGCTAACGATAGCATTGCCAGTAGTGCATATTCGGTTTTGTTAGACAGTTCCATCAGGGCTTACCTGCCTTGCAATCGCTGGGAGGATCATCTTGCGGACTGGAGATGAGGAATCAGTTGCCTGAGTTTCGTGCAGGGATAGAGTGACTGGTCATCATATCGGCAGTTTTGGAGATAGCTCCAGCCTAATCTGTTCGCCTGATAAATTCAAATATTCATTTTTATCGATTTAATAAGATAAATTTATTAAGCTTTTGTAAGGGCTAGCTCCTTCCACTACTGAAATTGGGTGAAAGTAGATCTCCGCCAAAGCTGACCCATCCCCTGAGTCAACAAGCAGGCACCTATCATTAACATTAGACTCAGCAACACGTTTCCAGAACTAAAGTTCCGGTTGTCTGTGCTGCTTAGCAAGCTTTCCAAAATCAATGCAGGCAAGATAGCGCTTGTTAGAACTGCAAAAGTGCTTGAGAATGATTTTCGGTGGGATAGCAGCATCACAAGTCCCAAAAGCAGTCCAAGCGGGATAAAAATGAATGTGTAGTAAACGAGCGTTCGATCGATGGGAAATAGACTGACCGTATAAGAATTTTGCAAGCTGTCTACGTAGACATTGAAAACAGTATTTGTATAAGTGATGACAAAATGATGCGACTTAGTATTTAAGAAAATACCGGGGATCGGTAGCTCAGTGCTGCCTGCATTGCCTGTAGTCGCCGTGCGGAAACGCAACACTAGCGCATCTGCCTGTTGTCCTAGAGTAAAGTTGCGATGCAGCACATCTCTAGAGAGCGAAACAATTCTTGCGGGTCCGGTTTGGCTTAGATCACCTGAAGCAACGGTGAAACTGATCGCAAGTTCACCAGTCTCTTTAATTTGATTTGTTAAATAAATAGCAGGAGCAGTCGTTTCTAACCACTGTTGAGCGTTCAAAACAACCCCTGCCTTGCCTGTAGAAGCAGCTCCTTTCCAAGCTAGGGCTGGCAGATGTCCTGTTAAATCGGGGTAATCTCCCTGCCCTGTCAACGAGTAAGCGGCAACCAGCGATCGATCGTCTGCTAGTGTTCGACTGGACAATAGCCGAGCTACTTCTGGCTGGGAGATCGAGCGATTAAAAATCTGAAGCTCAGATAGTGAGCCAGCCCAAGGGCGATCTCCCGTTTGCTCATTGCCGACGAGCAGTGGAAAGGTTACATCCCAGTTCCTAAAATCGTTAGTTGGCGGTAGGGACATAGAGAGCAGAAAGGTGAGAACCATATAGCCAACAAAACTGGCGAGCGCAATTTTGAGGGAACGAAACCAATAGAGATGAAAGACCAAGCAACCCACAAACCCACCCAAGCTACCAACTAATAGATCCGTGAGATTGGGATTTCTGCCGGGCAAAAAGGCTTGCAGGCTTTCTGTGAGAACTGCCAGACCGACGCAGACAACAGTGACGAGCACAAATTGGGCAATCGGCTGCCAGCGATGGCGTTGAAGCAGGCTAGTCAATCCGTAGCTCTGCGTTGCATATAAGAGTAGATTTACAAGCCACTCTGCCAAATCTGTCCAGTCGGAGAGTTCATCCCAGCTTAGCCGAGCAACAAACCACTGCCAAGAGAAATGAGCTCCGTTGGAGAATTGGAAGGGAAAAAGCGAGTAGCTGATAATGAGCAGCAGGCTGACTAGGGTGATTCTGAGCCCTTGTCGGGATGCCCATTGGTTGAACTTAGACGGGTCTTTTGGGCTAATCCCCGGTGGAACATGCATTGCTGAAATCTCCTGCTGGTTTGCTATTCTACTCAGGTACGATCGCTGGTCATATCTACACAAGCGCTTCACCAAATCACAGAAAATGTATTCTGTTTACTGTTTCTATCTCTGCCTTTAAAGCGAAAATATTCCTACAGTTCACTGAATAGTCCTTTTCGACAGAAATATAAAAAATATTTGTATTTCTTCAAAAGATATCTGAAACGCAGCAGCTATCTTGCATTTACTTTTCAAAACTGAGCACCTTTGAGCAGGATTGAGCCGAAATTCTCTCAGTTGGCGCTTTAAAGAGCGATTTAAGCCACTATCAACATTCTTCAGACATCTTCTTAGGAATCTATAAAGAAGCCTTGAAGTATTCATCAATCGTTTGTGAAGGTTTGAGGAAGAGCTTCACATCAGCGTTTTCCCGGTTGCCTGGGATGTTAAGGTATGACCAGCAAGTGAGTATGCATAGGAAGCAGCATGACTCAATGATCGTTAGAGGCTGACTATTATGTTTGAGCCAAATTTTAATCAATCGCTCTTCCTGCTATGCCTTCAGCAACAGTTGCTGAAGGGCAATCTTTTCATTGCACCTGAGCCAATGCCTCGGCGTGTTAATGCTGTCCGGATTCCTGGTGGACTTACTCCACCATAAAAGGTTAAATTTTTGCTTCTCCCTTGGATGACGCTGGAAGCTCTCTAACGGGCTTTTGAGGGGGAAAACACTGTTAAAAACTTCAGCATCACTTCGCCTTGGACTTCATTAGTCTAGGCTAGCTTTAGGCATTTTGCTGAGAGTTTAGCCTTTACCGTCTGTTGAAAATTCGCATGATCGTGACGCAATGCTGCAGTCCTTCTAATGTTGGGGCTGTGCTGTGGTCGCGCTTTTATTTCTGCTGAATTCGATGATTGTGTGCGTTCGATCATTGAGTTTAGGAGAAAGCTTTTTGCCGCTGTATTGAAAGTAAGAACAGTCTCCTGTGAGCCCGTGCTAGTTCCAAAGGTGTTCACATAAGGACTGAGTCCTTGCTTTTCTTGTATTTTTCTAAATTTAAAACGAGGTTTTATGACAAGCAACAGTAGCTACAGCTGGTCAAATTTTGGTTCCTTCAGCATTCAACTATTTAAATTTCTTGGATTAAAAAATGTGGGAAACTATGTTCTCAAATTTATGCCAGAGTTTATTCAGAAGAAGATTGCCGAGCTTCAAGCTCAAAATTATCTAGAAACTCACGGTACAGATGCAGCTATCATTCTTTCAGTAGATGCTTTAAAGGCAAAGCAGCAGGAAGCGTTGCTTTACCTGATTGGAGAGCTAGGTGCTGACAATATAGGAGATTATTTGGAATTTGGCGTTTTTAGCGGCACTTCCTTGAGCTGTATGTTTAAAGTGGTGAAAGATTTGAATTTAGCCCCTGTTCGGCTGTTTGGTTTTGATTCCTTCGAAGGAATGCCAGACATTGCTGCCGTGGAGGACGAGGGAGCTTGGTATCCTGGTCAATTCAAATTCAGCATTGAATTTACCAAAGGGATTTTGACACGCCGAGGCATTGATTGGAACCGGGTATTTTTGACTAAAGGATGGTTTTGTGACACATTGAAGCCGGAATTACGCGATCGCTACTCGATCAAGAAAGCCAGTGTAATCATGGTGGACTGCGATCTATATTCCTCCACCGTAGAGGTTCTCAAGTTTTGCGAACCCTTGATTCAAGATCAGGCAATTCTCTTCTTCGACGATTGGAATTCTTATAGTCTGGCAGAGAAGGATTTGGGCGAAAAGAAAGCATTTGACGAATTTCTTCAGGTCAACCCTCAATTTACAGTGAAAGATTTTGGTCGTTACGAAGGGCACACTGCCTGCTTCATTATTTCTCGTAATCACTAGGTCTGGGTTACGGCTCTGAATGAGTGGCGCAACCTTTCAGCTACGGCAATTCAGGTAATTGCTGTAGCTGCGCTCTCGTCAACACGATTTTCTTGAATTTTTTATTGCACGACAGTCCCGATCGCTCTTTAGCAAATGTGAAATGGAGAGGGTTATGCCACAAGCTACGTCACCAGTCAAAGTATCAGTGATTATTCCTTGTTACAACAGCGATCGTTTTCTAGCAGAGGCGATCGACAGCGTACTGAGGCAGACTTATCCAGCCGCTGAAATTATTGTGGTAGATGATGGTTCAACCGATCAGACTAGAGAAATTGCAGCCCGTTATCCCGCCGTCAAATATCTCTACCAGCACAATCAAGGGGTGTCTGCTGCCCGTAATGTAGGTTTAAACGTTAGCCAAGGAGATTACTTGGTTTTTCTTGATCACGACGATCGTCTCTTGCCTGACGCGCTAGCAATTGGAGTGCAAGGCTTAAATGAACATTTAGAGTGTGGGTTTGCGGTGGGAGTTTGTAGAGTGATTCGATCAGATGGAATACCAATGAAATCGAGTCGATCTAGTTTAGAAGAACCACTAGATGCACCGCCCTACCCGACGCTCCTAGGTGGTACTTGCCTCAATCCCCCCGCTAGGTTTATGTTTCGGCGCTCTGTCTTCAGAGAAATTGGGGAATTTGATATAACATTAAGAGCTGCAGAAGATTACGATATCTATCTGCGAGCTGCTGCTGCGTTTCCGGGATATTGTCACAATCATGTGGTTGTGGAGTATCGCGAACATAGCGATAGTGCAACTCAGACTCTGCGTGTTTCCAATCATCTTGACGCATCGATGAGAGTTTTCAATAAGCAGTGGGATTTTGCTAGCAAAAGCGCAGGCTACAGCGAAATTTATAGAACAGGAAAACAACATTGGTGCAAAATCTACGGTCCCTATTTAGCTTACGAGGTTGCAAGCTGTTTTAAGAAGAAGCAAGTAGTCTCAACCGCCAAAGCCTTATATCTTCTGATGCGGTACTATCCTCAAGGAATGCTGACTTACTCTAAAGAGTTAATGCTCAAGTTGTATCAACGCTTCAGCCTATTTGAAGCGTAGACGATCGTTATTAAACCTCAATTAGAATTTTCTTAATATAGCTGTCGCCCTATTGAGATTCTCTGTGTGAAGGCCTTGCGCAGGGAAGCTTGATACACAGAGAATCATACTCACGTATACGTGCAGCTATACTACTTGAACGTTGCTTCCGATTTATGAGCATAAATCAGGTGGGTGATTGTGGCAGGTACATCCCTCAGAAATACCCGTACCTGCTCTTGCGCAACCCGATCGCTCGCGGTAGCTCGCTCATGCTGCCGCAAATGTTCCGCCCAAGATTCCACTATGAACGTTTCGACAAAGCGATCGGGTTCTGCCACATCGTAAAACAAGCCCCAGCGAATCGCGCCATCTCGCCTGCGAGAGCGGCTGAGGTCATGCATGGCCTGCACAAACAGCTGAGCTTGATTAGAATTCACCAGATATTCCACCGTGATCAGCACCGGGCCGTCTTCTAGGTGCGGCTCCACCATTACCACAGGCTCAGCCCAGCGGCAGGGCGTTAAATCTTGATTTTCTCCGCTGGCTAGCCGATACCGGAAGGCAGCCAGCAGACCCAGCAGCAAGCCGATTGCAGCTCCCAACAGAGCAGCTTTATTTCCCAACTGTTCTGCCACAACTCCCCAAAGCGCACTGCCAACCGCTAAACCGCCTTGAAAAACGAGCTGATACACCCCAAGCGATCGCGCCCGCACCCAAGCCGGAACTGAGACCTGAGTCGCCACATTCAAGTTTGACAAAATTGCCAGCCACGCGAAGCCTGCCCCAACCAACGCCACGCAAGTCACAAGCAGATTAGGCAGCACCGCCAGCACCAGGGTTGCAGCAGCAAAGGTGATCGTTGCTAGCACCAGCAGCCGATCCACCGACAGCCGCTGCCGAATTTTAGGCAACATTGCCGCTCCGACGATCGCCCCCACGCCCAAACAGCCCAGCAAGATCCCATATCCTTCTGCCCCAAGCTGCTGCTGCCGCGCCACCAGCGGCAGCAGAGCCCACAGCGCGCTCCCACAGCTAATAAAGACTGCCGTTCGTACCAGCACTGCCTGCAGAGCAGGAGCATAGTGGACATAGCGCAACCCCGCTCGCATTGCGCCAACTAAACGCTCTGCTGGCAACGGATTGGGACGCACCGGGCGCTGCCAACGGTAGAGTACTAGAATCACGCCGATAAACGAAACGGCGTTGAGCAGAAACACTGCCTCCACCCCACTTGCTGCGACTACTAACCCGCCCAATGCCGGACCTACCGCACGAGCAATGTTAAAGCCAACGCTGTTAAGCGCCACCGCATTGGGCAGCTCTGAGCGAGACACCAGCTCAGAGACGATCGCCTGCCAAGCCGGACCATTCATCGCTGCGCCTAGCCCCAGCGCAAAGGTAAGCGCTAGCAACAGCCAAGGCGACATCAGCTCCGCCAGCGTCAAACCTGCCAGCAGCAGGGCAACGACCAGCATCCAAGCTTGCCAGAACAGCAGCAGTCGGCGGCGATCGACAATATCTGCCAGCGCGCCGGCTGGAAGCCCCACCAAAAACACAGGTAGACTAGTTGCAGTTTGCATCAGCGCAATTAGGAGAGGGGAAGGCGTCAGGGAGGTCATGAGCCACACTCCACCCACGTTCTGCATCCAAGTGCCAATATTAGAAGCGATCGAAGCAATCCAAAGGGCGCGAAAAAGCGATTGCCGCAGTGGACTCCAAGGGGTAGTCGTCGTTACCATACGCGGAAAGATCTTTTCAGGTTTTGTAGCTGTCGCCATTACGCTTGGGGAATTATTGTAGGCGTGGAACACACCCAACAATGCCCCAGTTCTAAGCGCCGTGGCGATTGCTATATAGTGTAAGGGAATCTTCTGAGGTTGCACTAAAGCACTCACGAGGGGCAAAAAGTGCTATCTGAAGATATCCTTCCGCTAATTAGCTGCATCTCAGCAGCGAAAGTTACAGACTGTGTGGCGCTTCATTCTTCGGTGACTGCAAATTCGACAGGATTGCGTTTTCGCCAGCTTAGATAAAGCGCTTCAGTGACTTGGGCACATTTCAATGCTAGATTCGACAGTGCCGCTGAAGCGTCTCGATGCTGAATGCTGTCTACAAAAGTCTGAGTGTCAAGCAACCAGCTATAGTCGCTATCCGTTGTGTAGGAATGGTTCTCTACGGAGTTTGAGCCTTTTCTTTGAATTAGTATCAAGTCTGGATTCTCAATTGATAACCAGCCCGCTTCCCCCTCGACTTTCAAAGTGTATTGAAAAGCTTCCTGAGCATTCCAAGTTGAGACAAATGTGATGTCTTTGCCAGCAGCACTACTCAATTCACAGGCTGCGGATATCTCTACTGCTGCTTCAGCAGGCTGGAAGTCGAGCTGGCAGTTCACCTGGGTAATCTCATCGTCATCGATCGCTAACAAATCAAGCAAGAGAATCAGCGCATGAGAACCGACATCTTTTAGCGCACCACCGCCGGATAAGGGAGGCGTTAGGAACCATTCAGGCAGGCTTTTAGCGCGATTATGACCAACTATAAAATGAATTTTTTTAATCGCCCCAATTTCTCCAGCTCTAATCACAGATTTCGCAAGCTGAACGGTTGGAAAATGCAGATAGTTGGTTGCGATCTTCAGAAATTTTTGGTTGTGCTGAGCCGCTTTTATGCAGGCAATAACAGCTTCAGCATCTAAACCAAATGGTTTTTCGCATAGCACATCCGCCTGATGAGAGAGTGCAAATGTTGCAACGGCTTGATGCAAATAGTTTGGAGCTGACACTATCACAGCCTGCGGCTGAAGTTCCTCAATCAGCTGCTCGTAGCTGGTGTAGGTCTTAACCTCTGAACCGCATAGGCTAGGCACTGCTGCAAGTGCCGCTGGGCTAGCATCTGCAACACCAACGAGTATAGCCCGCTCGTCCTTGAGCAATGCTTTAACTCGGCGTTTTCCTGCGCCGCCAAACCCAACCTGGGCCACAGTAATCTTTTCCATATGCGCTAAGACGGCTGACAGATCGACTGCATTACTTCACAAACTCGGGTGACCTGTTCAGAAGTCAGGGTATTTCCAGACGGTAGCGTTAAACCACGAGCAGCGAATGATTCGCAGTTTGGCAGCGATCGCCGCTGTTGCCGATAGAGTGAGTGCAAATGCAAAGGATAGTAAAAAGGTCTTGTCTCTATTCCCTGTTGGGCAAGAAGCTGAACCACCTGCTTGCGAGACTTGCCAATCTTTTCTTCATCCAGCAGCACCGCAAAAGCCCAGTAGGAATGGGTGGAACAATAGGGCTTCAAAGCGGGCAGTTTGATCGCTGGATTGGAGGCAAGCAGTTCCTTATAAAGCTCAGCATTATTGATGCGTCTTTCTAAAAAAGTGTCCAGCCTTGAGAGCTGAGCGCTACCGACGGCTGCATTGAAAGCTGGCATGCGGTAGTTGAATCCACATTCAGAATGGGTTTCTATTCCTCCAGGCGATCGAGAGAGCGCATGACTGCGGAAGGAGCGAACCGCCGTTGCTAATCCTCGATCGCTAGTGACGACCATGCCGCCCTCACCAGTTGTGATGATTTTGCCTGCATAGAAAGAGAAACAGCTAAAGACCCCAAAACTACCGACGCTTTGCCCTTGATATTGAGAGCCCAGCGCCTGAGCGCAATCTTCAATCAGAAAAATTCCTCGTCGGTAGCACAGATCAAGAAGTGGTTCTAAATCACAAGGATGACCATAAAGATGAACAGCAAGGATAGCCCTGGTGGAATCTGTAATAGCATCCTTTATTGCCGTGTAGGTAAGATTAAAATCTTCAGGATCGCTGTCTACAAAAACAGGTTTAACGCCACACAGATACGCCATATCCGCGCAAGGGGCAAATGAAAAAGAGGGAACAATGACTTCGTCTCCAGGCTTCAATCCCAAGCCCAGAAACGCTAGATGCAGAGCAGCGGTGCCACTGTTGACCGCGATCGCATGTGGAACTCCAATAGCTTTGGCAAACTCTCGCTCAAATTGCTCAACGGTTGGACTGTTTCCGCTTGCATCACCGCTGTTGATGCATTGAATCAGCGCGGCGATCTCAGCATCTCCCAAATCTGGCGCTTGCACTGGAATCATAAATTACTCTCTAAGAGACTCATTTAGCGCAGTAGATTACACAGCAAATTATTCAGGTTTTGGCGTTTAAAGTATATGCTGATTCAGCATTTTTCGGTTCGGCAGGTTGTTTGTATAACCCAAACTTGTTGATATATTCATCTCCCCACTCTCGCAGCAGGGCTAACGCAGGCTCCAGACTCCGACCAAACTCAGTCAAAGAATACTCTACTTTAGGCGGAACCTCTGCATAAACTTTTCGATCGACCACCCCAGCCGCTTCTAGCTCGCGGAGCTGCAGCGTTAGCACGCGCTGTGAGCAACCTTTGGCAATCCGCTGCAGCTCGCTAAATCGCTTAGTTCCTTGCAGCAGATGAAATAGAATAACGCCCTTCCAGCGTCCGCCAATCACATCCATTGCTGCCTCAACGGCGCAGCCATATTGACAATCGTATTGGCGTTTTCGCATAGACAAGCCTCATAGGATACTTTTTGTTACTACTTTCCCAAAATGTGCGTACTTGGCAAGAACTGCAGTAGTTTGCATAATCAAGAGTATAGCTGTCATCAGAGTTAATAACTCACGAATTCAAGCAATTCCCATAGTCCAACTGAAATTAGCTGCTGTCTCCCAATGTTCTGGGTGACTGTAAGCCACGTTTTGTGCTGCCAACAATTTACCTACGTCTATCACAGGAGAACTCATGAAAGCGATCGCTGTTTATCAAGCTCAACCCACCACTGATCCCAATTGTTTTACCGAAGTAACGATCGACAACCCACAGCTCCAGCCAAGAGATTTGCTGGTTCGGGTGAAAGCGATCTCGGTCAATCCAGTCGATTACAAAGTTCGCTCCTCTATTCAAGAAAAGCAAGCAACCCCTCGCATTTTAGGCTGGGACGCTGCTGGCATTGTGGAACAAGTGGGGTCAGCTGTGACGCTATTTCAACCCGGAGATGAAGTTTATTATGCAGGCAGTATTATTCGTCCGGGTAGCAACAGTGAGTATCAGGCGGTTGATGAAAGAATTGTGGGACGCAAACCTGCTAGCCTTTCGTTTGAACAAGCTGCCGCACTGCCCTTGACCACCATTACCGCTTGGGAAGCCTTGTTCGAGCGGTTGGCGATCGAGCCTAAAACAGCAAGCGGTCGCAGCGTTCTAATGATTGGCGGCGCAGGAGGAGTAGGTTCGATTGCAATCCAGCTTGCCAAACGGATCGCCGGCCTTACAGTGATTGCAACAGCTTCAAGACCCGAAACGATCGACTGGTGTCTGAAATTAGGGGCTGACCGTACCCTAAATCACCGAGAATCCGTGAAAGCAGAGTTGAGAAAGATTGGCATTCCCGAAGTAGATTATATTCTCTGCTTCAACAATACAGATCAATACTTTCCAGATATGGCAGATGTGATCAAACCTCAAGGAAAAATTTGCTCAATTGTAGAGGCGAAACATCCACTCGACATGAATTTGCTCAAGAATAAAAGCGCGTCATTTGTTTGGGAATTTATGTTTACTAAAGCAATGTATGAAACGGAGAATATGCAGTCTCAGCATGACCTGTTAAACCAAGCTGCAGATCTAGTCGATCAACAAGTCCTGCAAACCACTATGACCGAACATTTGGGGTCGCTCAATCCAGCCAGCCTTGCAGAGGCACATGCACGCCTTGAGTCAGGCAAGACGATCGGCAAATTGGTTCTTTCTGGAATTGAATAGGCGTTTGGTCAGGAGGATGGAAATAGCTGTGTTCTTGTTGTTTTTGTCTAGAATGTTTCCGGAGAGAGCCAGGGAATAATTCCACTCTCAACGAAAAACAAATCTGCAGCAGCATTAAAAATCCCATGATTCCTGACGAAACAATAAGCAACCTTGGCAATACTGCGCGGGCTGACCTGCGTTCTCAGCCCGCAAGCCAAGATTTGATCGCCAGCAATGCCAGCAGCAAGGGGCGTACTCGTCTCAGCGGACGCAGTTCCCTTCAGCGTCAGCAGACGTCCGATCGCCAGGGAAACGCTCGCGATCTTGGAACACTTAGCAGCGTTTCATTGCGCAACCGCATCGGCGGCGATCGTGCCAGCGATAATTACAAGTTTAGAATAGCTACCCCCAGCCAGTTAAAGCTGTCCTTGCAGGGGTTGACGGCAGATGCCAATGTGCAGCTTCTGAATCGTCGGGGGGCTGTCCTGCAAACTGCAGCTCGGCGAGGCGATGCAGCAGAATCGATCTCGCGATCGCTGGCGGCAGGCACTTACCATGTGCGAGTTTTTCCGGCACAGCGCGGCTCGGACACCCGCTACCAGTTGAGGCTATCTGCAACTCCAACTGTTGCGTCTTCTCCTTCCGCTGTCAACTTGACTAAACAGGTCAGTGGGCTACAGCAGCCAGTTCATATTACTAGCGCCAAGGATGGCAGCAGGCGCCTGTTTGTCGTGGAACAAACTGGACGCATTCAGATTGTTCAAAAGGGTCAAGTATTAGCGACTCCGTTTCTCGATATCAGCGATCGAGTTTCAACCGAGGGAGAACAGGGTCTCCTTAGCGTCGCTTTCCCGGCAGATTATGCTCGTAAAAAGCATTTTTATGTTTACTACACCGACAAAGCAGGCGATATTGTTATCTCCCGCTATCAACTCACGGCAAATGCTAACGTTGCCAATCCCCGCAGCGAACGGGTCATTCTGAAAGTGCCTCATCCGTTTAATAGCAACCACAACGGCGGGCAGCTTGCCTTTGGGGCAGATGGCTTCTTATATGCAGGCACAGGCGACGGTGGCGGTGGTGGTGATCCGGCAAACAACGCGCAAAATCCCAAATCGCTGCTCGGCAAAATTTTGCGGATCAACGTAGAATCCTCTGGCAAAAAACGCTACACCATTCCCAGAACCAATCCCTTTCAAGGCGCCAAAGACCCTACTAACAGCGTTCGCGATGAGATCTGGGCGCTGGGACTCCGGAACCCTTGGCGCTTCTCATTCGATCGCAAAACAGGCGATCTTTACATTGGGGATGTGGGGCAAGGTAGCTTTGAAGAAGTGAACTTTCAGCCTGCAAACAGAGCTGGCGGTCAGAATTACGGCTGGAATATCCGAGAGGGCAATTTGCCGTTCAATAACTCTACCGCAGACCCTACGGGGCTCGTTTCTCCCGTGGCTGGGTACGATCATTCACAGGGTGCATCGATTACCGGAGGATTTGTCTACCGGGGAACCGCTAAGCCCGCATTACAAGGGTTCTATCTGTTCGGAGATTTTATAAACGGCAAGCTCTGGGGACTTAGAAATACCACAGCAGGCTGGCAAAATCAACTTCTGCTGGACACGCCTCACACCCTCTCAACCTTTGGAGAAGATGAGCAAGGCAACCTCTACGTTGCAGATTATGGACAAGGAGATATCTACAAAATCACTTAAGAGGATGTTTTGTCGTTGAGCGATCGCTGAATGCTGCCCTCACCGTATCCCAGGTCATACTGGCTCGCCTGTTCAGGATCGGTTTCGGGTGGCTGCTTCGATCGCCCCAACAAAGCATCCTGCTTGCCAAGGCTAAACCAATCCTCTTGAGCTACATCTTCTTGAGCTACAGTAAACTCGTTCTCACTCATGCTTCATGCCCTCCAGTGCAACGATTAACTCAGTGCTATATCTCTTTGTTCTAACGCAAATTGCGGCGGTTGCCCTTTTTCTATGCTCAAAGTGATATAACCCTGAAGAAACTTAGGTGTTGCTGATTTCTGGGATGATTTTTAAGTGAGAGGGGCGCTCCGCGCCCCTCTCACTTAAAAATCATCCCCCTGCTAAGCCCGGCAAATGCAGAGCATCGAAACGAGATTGTCAGGACAGGGGAAGGCTACACTATTGTGGGCTGGCTGCAGCGCTCCGTGAGGATAGCTGAGTCTGTAGTTGTTCTAAAGCTAGCTGGGAACCAATTGGAGATGGCAAACCTCGACAAATGTAGGTTGGGATAAAGTAAACTCGGTTTTCTTGGCTGGCAGGCAGAGACTGAGCAATGGAATTTTTGCTCCATGCCTGTTTGATAGCTTGCAATTGACCGTTCTCAAAATTGTTCACAGTTTTGATTTGACTCAACTCAGTAAAATTATGTCCCTGCACAATAATTAAATCGGCATCGAGCTGAGGCAACACTTCTATAGAGATAGTTTGGGTAATGTCTTTTGGCTCATCCTGCGATGGCAAAGCGAGTTGAAATCCTAAATCCTCCAGGAGACCTCCGCAGAAATCAACAGAAGTAACCAGTTCAACGGGTGGTGTAAGCTGTTCTGATGCCACCATCAGCACCGTTGGATATTTCTTGACAACGGGTGCCAACGCCTGACGAGTGGTTTCTAGCTGCTGTTGATAAGTTTTAATGACGGCTTCAGCCTGCTCAGTACGATTTACCGCGCTAGCGATCGCCCGCAGAGGTTCCTGCCAGTTGTCGTGTCCCACATACTCAAACAACAACGTTGGGGCAATTTGTGAGAGCTGTGGATACTCGTCTTCATTCCCTGTGATGTCACCCAAAATTAAATCTGGCTGGAGCCGAGCCAGCTTCTCTAAAGACGGCTCGCCACTGATTCCCAAGTTGGTGAGGGGTCGGGTGATACGATCGCCCACATACGGAATTTGCTGGCTCGGCTGATCAAAGTCTTTGCCCAGATTAGAAAACACTTCTGCATAGCCGATCGGCTGTACATCCAGCGAAAGCAAAATATCTAACATCTTGGGATTGAGCACAACAATTCGCTGGGGCTGACCACACACTTGAGTCTTCCCGGCACGGTGCTGTACAGTTTGACAATCTTCCGCAGGGCTAGCGGCTGTGTTTGGTGTTGTCTGCGATCGCTCAGCATTGCAGGCTGCCAGGAGTGCTATTAAACCACTCAGCAAAAGTAATCTGACCATAGTTCTCACCCTAAAATCTAACTGAGATTGAGCCAACCACAGTAAACGGTTCTCCCGGAAAACCTCCGCTGGTGCGGCTGCCGAAGCTGGGAGTGCTGCTGATGTAATTAATATCAAACAGATTGCGGAAATTGAGCGCTAGCCGCCAGTCGTCTCGCTCGTAGAACACAGCCGCATTCGTAAGAAAGTAGTCATCTGTCTCGAAGGTATTTGCCAAATCTCCCTGCCGTTCTCCAATATACTGGAACCCAATCCCGAACCCTAATCCTTGCAGATTGCCGTCTTGAATCTGGTAGGTAGTCCAGAGGCTGGCGTTATGTCGCGGAATCCCTGCAAGTCGATTTCCGATCGAGATGGTATTATCTTCGGTGACTTCAGCATCGGTATAGGCATAGGAGGCAATAATATCCCATCCTGGTAAAATTTCCCCAACGACATCGAACTCAATGCCTTGGCTCTGCTGTTCGCCTGTAGCAACTGACACATTAAGCCCCGGAAAGTTTGGATCTTGGGTTGCAACATTTTGTTTTGTGATATCGAAGTAAGCGAGTGTCACCAGCAAATTATCAAACAGTTCTGCTTTCACTCCCACTTCAAATCCTTCACCTCGTTCAGGCTCCAGCGGATTGCCATCTGCTGCAACTTCATCAACATTGGGAGTGAAAGATTGAGAATAGCTGGCGTACAGGGAGAGATTTTCAATCGGTTGATAAACAATTCCCACTTGTGGAGTTAAGGCGTCATCATACTGAGTCAGACCGCCACCTGAATAGAATAAGGCAGGAACATTATTGATCCGTTGTTCTACCGATTCATAGCGTAAACCAGCCACTAGAATTAAATTATCGAAAATATCGATTTGATCTTGCAGATAAATTCCTAAGCGATCGATTTCCGAGAGCCGATCGAAGAGTAACGTGTTCAGCTCAGATCGATCTGCCCCATACTCCGGATCAAACACATTAATGATAGAGGGTGTGAAATTGGCAAGCCCAAATCGGCTCGTGCTAGTGCGAGTTAAATCAACACCAAATAGCAATGTGTGTCCGACTGAGCCTGTCAAAAATTCACCTACCACATTCGTCTGCAGCGCATAGTTTTGGGAATCAAAATCATCGAGCGCAAACGCCCGAGTTAAATTGCCTGTGTCCTCATTAAACGCAGTCGGAACAGAGATCCGATCGGAAAAGGTGCTTGAGTCTGTGAAGCGAAAGGCACTGCGAATTGACCAGCTATCGCTAAACTCATGATCTAAAGCCAAGCGGATGCTAAAGAAATCCCGCTCAAGATAATCATCGGGTTCGTTAAAGATGCGATCGCGCGGTGTGTCGAGGACACCATTCCCAAAAGCAACCGTGCCAAAATCGTAAGGTTGCTCTCGATTTAAGAGCTGTAGGTCTAGGGTCAGGTCAGTGCGATCGCTAATCTCCCAGGTTAAAACGGGGGCAATAAAGAATTGCTCAAACGCCTGGTCAAAATCTCGAAAACCATCCTGTCGTGAGTACACGGCATTCAAGCGATACAGTAGGCTCTCGCTGTCATTAAGTGGACCAGAGATATCAATTTGAGGGCGAACTAAGCCATAGCTGCCGAGCTGAACTTGAGCTTCATAAAATGGGTCAGGTAAGGAACGTTCTGTCACCAGGTTAATGACACCACCAGGCTGAATTTCACCATAAAGAATCTCTGCTGGACCTCGCAGTATCTCAATTCGTTCGATGTTTGCAACCTCTGGAATCTCAACGAAATCATACTGACGAAACCCATCCTGTAAAACAGGAGCGCCACTAAATCCCCGAATGCTATAGTTAACATCGCCAAACGTGTCTGTGCCGCCATAAACGACACCAGCAGCATTCTCCAAGGCTTCATCGAGGCGAGTCACCTGCTGGTCTTCTAGTACCTGTTGTGGAATCACCTGCACCGATTGTGGAATGTCTAGAATCGGTGTGTCAGTTCGTGTTGCCGTACTGGCATCAGGTATAAAATAATCATCGTTTTGCTCCCCCGTCACCACGACTTGAAGCGCGTCTTCCTCAGATCCCTCCACTCTCTCGGCTCTCTCGGCTCTCTCAGATCCCTCAGCTACACTTAGCACTAATCCCTGCGCTGTCGTTCGGACTTCTGCTGTGGGCGGTGCCTCTGTTCCAGTAATGGCAACCCGAATCCGGCTTTCTGGCAGGTTAGTGACGCTAATTAACGCAACTCCTTCTGCGGGTTCAGCCGCTAGAAAATCATCTCCATCAGGCAGCGCTAATACTGCACCAGGAATATCAGCAATCAAAGCGTTACCGACAGCGGACGGAGTAGGAAGGGGTAGTTGTCCATTTTGAGTGACTAGAATAATTTCTAGTCCGGCATCGGTCGAATTTAACCGGACTTCTGTCACCTCAACGATCGAGACCTGAGCCATCTCGGTTAACCACTCATTGACTGCTGCAGATTGCTCCTGTGCTACCCTACGCTCGTCCTCACTTGCACCAACATCAGCCCAAACGGGCTGAATCGTAATGATTGACGCTATGGCTGCAAGCCACATGCTTTTTCTCAATTTGTTCACGCGATCGCCCCACACTCTCACAATTGAGAACTGTTCCTAACTAGATATAGGTGAGATAGTAGGGGATTTTGCGATCGTAGTCTTATCCCAGACGGAGCGCGTTTTATCTAAGGCGGAGTACAGGCTACTGGTTATGCTGAATCAGGATCGATCCCCGGTTCTCGCAGCCCAGTGACTAATCGTTCTGCTCTAGCTTGGGCGGCTTGCAGGTGGCTTCTGCCTCAGCGTGACTCAACAGATTCTCAGCCGTTGCAGGCTTGTAGAAGCGCAGTTTCCATTGCTCTAGGGGTAACTTCAACGCGGCACTGGTAATTGACCGATCGCCCTTGGGAAAGGATAACGTCTTCCAGCATGGCAATAGTTCCAATCTGGCATAGCTTAGCCTAGAAAGCCTAGAAAAAATTTGAGTGTGGAAGCGGTGCGAAATACGGCACTCACACTCAAATCCATTCTTCAAATTAGGAACGCTCGGTTTCAATCTAGCTTAGGCGCTGTTGCGTAATGGTTTTTTGAGCTGTACGCTAGAGGGCTGCTGCCAAACCGTTTACGAAAGGCTTTGCTGAACGAAGGCAGGCTGTTGTAGCCAACGGTATAAGCGACTTCGGTAACGCTCATTTGACTGGTTGCTAGGAGTTGGCGCGATCGCTCCATCCGATGCTCATGTAAATAACCAAAAACTGTTGTCCCAAACACCTGGCGAAATCCCCATTTAAGCTTGCAGTCGTCTATCCCAACCTGTCGTGCGAGTGCAAGTAGCGAGGGTGGATTTTCCATCTCTTGAACCAAAATTTCTCTGGCTTGGTGTAGTCGTTCAATATCCTTTAAACCCAGTCGAGGGAGCCGTCTGGAATTCTGAACATCTGCTGTCCATTGAGCAAATTGCAAGCTGAGCAGCTCTAACGCTTTGCTCTCCAGATACATCTGATTCACTATACCCTGATAGGGACAACCCAGAATCTGATGCAGAACTTGCTTCATAGCAGGAGTTGTTTTACCAAGTACTTGGTGAAATCTTGCCGTTACATCTCCGGCAAAGAGCCTATGCAAAGGTTGAGGCAAACAGCTACAGCTTTGATCGAATTCCTGTAGCCAGTCGGGTTGAATGAGAATCATCACAAGCTGAATTTTTTCCTCATACCACTCCTCAAACTCAGTAATATTTGGTAAGTGATAGAGATAGTTACAGCTAGATACCTCTATATAATCATTTTTGATATCTGAAACATTGGGAGTCAGAACTCTGGAATTGCCAAATAAATGAAACTTTGAAATTAAAGGGGGCGACGAGCTGAAACGGTTTTCTACCTGAATCGATTGCCGTAACTCTCCATCTCGAATTACGAGGCTAATTCCATTTCGCAGATGGATCTCAGTGTCTCCACATTTGCCAAACCGTTGTGGCAGGTTAAACCGACTTCCAGAACTAGTTTGCTGATAGATCACCTCACCCTGTTGTTCTGCTTCATCACAAAGCGCTTGTATGTCTACAAGATTAAGTGCTTTGGTGCGGCTTACTAAGGAAATTGCCATCCTTAAGTTAACTATGGATTACTCATACAGCTTGATTCAAACGACTTAGAAAATATCATATATGAGAATCATTTTCAATAGCTTTGGCAAAGGTAGTACTGTTTAGAGTGCTTCTACCCTAAACCCCGTTAGCATCTAGCAACTGGTTGATTAGCAGGTTCGGAGTACCATACACGTTCGAGACTGACACAGATTCAAGGCAGAACGTATCTGTAAACTGGAAGATGAGGGGATAATCGAATTGGCAGTAGCCACAAGAAGAAATGGAATAGTTACTCTCTCCTCACTCTAACTGGGCAGCTTTAACCAGAGATCAGCTTGCGTAAATTTTACTGCTAAAAAGTAATTTCCTTACCTGAGGAACGTTCCTGATCAGGCTGCTCCGTCACCCTCTTCAGAAAGCCTACCAGTGCATTACTCAGCCCAACTCATTGAGATGTAAAATGAACTACTAAAGCAGGTTGGTTTTTGCCGCTGGTGGGGAAGATCTAGCGTGAATCAACCTCACTCAATCCACAGCTCATGCAGGAGCGATCGATGAACCCAACCCATATCAGAGAGCATTCTTGGTGGTTCTGGTTTCTGGTTCCACTGCATCCCTATCGACACCGACGCACACTGCGTCGAGAAGTCATACCTGGCACAGTCTGGACGTTTGACCAATTGCAGGGCATCCTCTACACTGTCGTGCCCATCCGGATGACGGTCATTAAACTAGCCGCCGGTGGCTTACTCGTCTATGCCCCAATTGCCCCCACAGGTGAATGTATTCAATTAGTCAAAGAGCTAGAAGCCGCGCATGGAACTGTCCGATACATTCTCCTGCCGACTGCTTCGGGTCTCGAACATAAAGTTTTTGTGCCTGCCTTTGCGCATTTCTTCCCCAGTGCGCAAATCTTTGTAGCGCCCCACCAATGGAGTTTCCCACTCAATCTTCCTCTCCCTTGGCTAGGGTTTCCGCGCCAGCGAACCCAGGTGTTGCCAGCCAATAGTGCAGAGGCTCCCTTTGCCGACGAATTTGACTACGCAATCCTCGACATTAATCTAGGTAAGGGTTCCTTTGGCGAAGTGGCTTTGTTGCACAAACAATCCCACACCTTGCTGGTAACGGACACGGTGCTGTCTATCCCAGAAACACCCCCTGAAATTCTTCAGTTAGACCCCTACCCGTTACTCTTCCATGCACGCGATAGTGCGCTAGAACCGATCGAGGACAGCGAAGCAAACCGCCGCAGGGGATGGCAGCGTATTGCCCTGTTTGCGCTCTACTTTCAGCCAAGTGCCCTGAAAACGGTAGGTCTTGTACAGGCAATTCGAGACGGGCTGAAAGCACCGAACCATTCTAAAAAAGCCTACTTCGGGTTGTTTCCCTTCCAGTGGCAGCCAGGGTGGGAGCGATCGTTTGACGTCCTGCACGGTCAGGGTCGCCCTTTTGTAGCTCCGATTCTCCAGACCTTCATTCTCGATCATGACCCGCGAGCAGTGCTTGCCTGGGCAGATAGAGTCGCCAGTTGGGATTTTGAGCGGATTATTCCCTGCCACTTTGATGCACCCATCGCAACGACCCCTCAGGGATTTCGGCAAGCGTTTGCGGTATTTGATCTGTCTTGCTCAGATCAGCTAACGTTTGGCAGCACAAATCAACCACTCCCTGCAGCAGACGTCGAATTTATCAGGAAGCTGGAGGAAAGCCTGGATCAGTGGGGCATTACTGCTCCACCCAACCAGAGGAACTGACAGAAGCAGCTCCCTTCTGTCGTTTAATTCAGTTATAGAAATGGTTGGTGAGTGGGGTGGGCGATGCCCACCCCACTCACCAACCATCTAGGATCGCTATAGCGCCCTATTACCCAGTGGAACCCCAGTAAGCAGAGGTATCAGATGTACCACTCCTATTTTCAACCGGCTGCACTTCCATCCCAATGATGCCATCTCAGTGATGTCCATACTGACGATGTCTATACTGACGGAACCCAAGCACCATGAAAGCCGTAGGGAACGCGTTGTGGCATCTGGATACGAGCGATCGGCTCATCGGTCATGGCTTGAGTGCTAACGATCACTAACTCGGACTTGTCCTGGGTTTCGTCATGCACAAAGGTCATCAGCCAGCCATCATCCTCTGCGATCGCTTCTGGTCGCGGCACAAACACGCCTTCACCACCATACCGTCCTGTACCGAATGGGTGCATTTGAACGTGCTGATTATCCAGGTCGAACTTGAGTAAGCCATCAAACTTTGGCATTGCGGTTGGCGCACTGTTGCCTGCATAGCCATAGCGGATAGGGCGACCTAGATACTGTTCATTGATACGGGGAAATTCGCAAGAGCGATCGTCAAGCGGTTGCTCCTGTACTTTTCCTGTCTTCAGGTTGAACTGCCAGCGATAAAGTTGTGGTGTATCATCCTGAATCTGTCGATTGTCGCCTTCATGGGAGCTAGGAGATGCACCTAAAACACTAGTGCTATTCGTCCGACAGGCAAGCAGGACAATTTCATCCCCTGCTTCATACGCATTCAGGGTATGAAAGACATAGCAACTTGGTGCTTCAAACCAGCGAATCGTCTGACTGTCACCATGTCGGGGCAAAATCCCAAACCGACTGGGGCGATCGCGCTCAAAAGCGAATGCAGGTTCTCCTCGCTGGAGCCGCTCCAACCGAAATGTGAGGGGCAAGTCCATAAAAATGCTGTAGTGTTCCGTGATGGCAAAGTCATGCATCATCACACCCACTGGCAGGTCGATCGGGACGGTGCGCAGCAGCTCTCCCTCAGCAGAAACAACGCTATATTTCACATAGGGGGGCTGTGCCAAAGAATAGCCAAAAAACATCATTTCACCCGTCACTGGGTCAACTTTGGGATGGGCAGTGACAGGGGAAGCCAACTTGTTGCTAAAGGTGTATGCCCCGATCGTCTCTAAACTGGGCATTTCAATACCGTGAGGTTCACCGCCTTCCCAAAGAGCGAGCAAGCGATCGCGGTGCCATATCAGAGCCGTATTCGCAACATTTTTGAAGCCTCCCTGTGAAGGTTCCATCAACCCACCAAACAATGCCCGTCCTGCTTGCCGCTCTTGCTCAAATCCTTGAGTTCGAATATAGCGATTACGATAGCTTGCCTTGCCATCCTGAATATGAACACTATGCAGCATTCCATCCCCATCAAACCAGTGATAACGACCTAACGGTGGAAACTGGGGATTAGGACCATTGCGAACAAACATCCCATTGAGTTCAGGCGGCAGCTCGCCCAAGACTGGCAGTTCATCAACGGCTAGCTCTCCGTGGACGGGAGCAAAGT
Source organism: Phormidium tenue FACHB-886 (assembly GCF_014764505.1). GTDB lineage: Bacteria > Cyanobacteriota > Cyanobacteriia > Elainellales > Elainellaceae > FACHB-886. Next base: position 62,964 of record NZ_JACXWX010000017.1, on the reverse strand, counting down.
TATCTGCAAGGTAAGGGTTGAGGGTGGCTGTCATGGGTTTGGAAAAATAACCTGCTTCTCTCTTTTAGCAAAAACTCGCACCTTGCGTTGCCATCTCACCCTTTCCTAGTCAACTCGCTAATCAAATGTTTCAGTTGCACGACAGAAATTTGCTCACGGCTGCATAGTTCATAGCCACAGATACAAATGCATTTGGTTTTGAGCAGCGGCAAGATGTTTGTTTCTGGCTGAGCGCAGAAAGCACCGCAAAAGGTACCTCATCAAGTACTAACACTGAACGGGAAGAACCGCTAAGCTTTAGATAGTCTAAATTAGATAACCTAAATTAATAGTTAAACCGCTAAATTCTAAAGCCACTTTAGCTCTAAAGCAACAGCATGAAACGATTATCGAATGATGGCTACTTCTTTTTATCAATGAGCTGCTGCCCTGTTCGAGACTATCGATATAAGCGATCGTTCAAAGTTCTTCAACATTTATTGCCCAACTCTTTACAAAAGTCATCACAATATGAATTATCTTCAGAGTAAAATTTTTTTTCATCATTACGTTCTTAGCCGTAGAAACTTTAGCAGAACTTTAATTAGTAGGATTACAGTTACGCTGCTACTGGTAATGCCAACCCTGCTTTTGTTGGATTATCGTTCTATCGCTCAAGCTCAAGCCTCTCATAACTTTTTAGGCAATCTTGGAGTTCCGTCCTCCTCTGAGAGATTTTTTGAAGCAGGACGAGAAAGCTTTGAGAGGAAAATTCAACGTTTGCAAGAGCCCTCCAGTATGTCAGAAGAATTGCTAAACAACAGTGAAGCAGTAGAAATCCGACAAGATTTATTACGTCTCGAAGATCCTCACGTACCCTTTGAAGAAGCTCCCTCAAACCAGGTAAGACAGTCCTACAATACTCCTAGACAGTAGGACAAAATGAGATGTTCTATTGATGATTTCAGTATTTCAAGAAATAGAAATAACTCTTCTACAGAATTCATTTGGCAGCTTCTGTAGTGCAGCAACGTCAGTGCAAAATTCTATTCAGCAGCCACGCCTCCAACAGTCTCACAGGTCGAATGAGAAGCAATAAATAATTTGCCACAGCTACGTCACTACGGGCGGTTGAGGCACGGGGAGGGGCTGGTTAAGTGAACATCAGCTTCACTATCCGATGAACGCAGAACAATTCTGTCGCAGGAATTTTCAATGACAAACGATTTGCATCGTTTATATTTCTCTAACTTAATAGCACAAAGTCGCAGCTAGTTATTGCTGCAACTTTGTACGCTATGGTTTCACACCAAAAGGTCTGCTGACAGGAGGGTATACAAAACCCGCCTACGAAATTCCTGACTAATGCATTCGATAAAATCTAAATCTCGCTTGCGTTACTTCTTTTGCTCCACCAAATCGGGGTCTAGTACTGCAACAAAGCCGTAGTAAGCCGCGATCGCAGCTGCAACTAGATTCAACAGTACATTACCGCCGAAGATCGGCATCAAGCCAAAGGTAGTCCCTGCAACAGGCAGAATTCCCAGCACAGCAATCAAACTGTAGAGAATTGCAAATCCCTGACAGTAAAGCAGGGCACTTTTGGAATTACGGGCTGATGTGTAGCCCCAAAAGCCCACTGCCAGGTGAACTAAGTTATGCACCCAATTCACCGGAAATAGGCCGAATAAGTAACCATACCCACCGTTTATTAGCAATGGCGGATCGGCTTGGGTAAGAGGTTGGGTGACGACACCAGGAATAAAGCCAAGTATGCCAATCGCAATAAAGAAAATACCGCTATAGAGCGCAAAATTTCGTGCTGCCACTGCAATTCTCCTTGTTCTTTGAAAAGGTTATGGATATTTTTAGGCACTCTGGATCTGCTGGTTTAACTTAACGAATTCTTTCCAATTTACTCTTCCGTCAAACGAACTAATACAATTAACAGCAGATGTATGGATAGACACAAAATCTTTTCGCTGAGAATAGAGTAACTCATAGCTCTTTGAATTTATGCACTGCGCTTAGCCCACAACAGCCAGTCCTGGTTAAGCTGTCTACAAAGGCATGAAACATGAACTCCCTCTTTTGACCCGTAGTGGCAACAATGCCCTATGACCCGCGGACGAAGTAAGTTAGTGCGCAGATTGATAGCGTTGAAGCAGAAGTACTGTAGGCTCAGTCTTAATACTGCGCTCAATCTACCTACAGCACTAGAGCAGCACCAAATTGTATTTTGGCAAAAATCCGATGGAGACGATTTACGGCAACTTGCAGGGCATTAAGTCCAGCCAGATCAAGCAGCTTCAAAAGCTATATGAGCAGCGGCAACCGAGTGATCGCATCACGACTCCAGAATTTGCCCAACAGCTTGCCAGCCTTAGTCAAGCAATTCATCAGCCGCTGTGCAGCTATATTAATCGGCGTGGGCAAATTGTGCGGGTGGGTGTTGGCACGCCAGCACAGACTCAGCTTGCTCTCGCGGATCTGCCACGCCAGAGTTCGGAGCGGCTGAGCGGCATTCGCTGTCTAACCGTTCAACCTCAGGCTCCAGATCCGGCTTCGCTTGTTGCAATGGCGCGGCAACGATTGGATGCGCTAATGGTTCTGCAAACAGAAAGTTTGTCAAACCGCAAACATAGAAACGGCACTGGAAACCGCGACGGAGAGGCTACCGGCGAGCCAATTAAAGCTGCTTACTTAGCCCATCTCGTTCCAGATTTTGAGCAACCTTGGTCAGTTTCTGAGCCGCTGACGGTGGCAGAACTGGCTGAAGCAGACTTTAGTGGTTTGGTGCGTGAATGGGAAACAGAGCTTCGTGAGGCGGGTTTTGACCTCAATCAATTACAGCCCCACACTAGCGATCGCGATCGGGTTTTGCTCGTGGGATTAATGACGGCAGACTTGAGCGAGCAACAGTTTCAGGACGGCTTAGCCGAATTAGAACGGCTCGTGGAAAGTGCAGGCGGCGAAGTCGTCGGAATTACCCACCAGAAGCGATCGCAGCCTCATCCCCAGACGGTTGTGGGACAGGGAAAAGTGGAAGAGATTGCCTTACAGTCCCGAACGGCAGGCGCAACGCTAGTGGTATTTGATCGCGTGATTTCTGCCTCACAAGCCCGTAACCTGGAGGAACAGATAGGGCTGCGGGTGGTCGATCGCACAGAAGTAATTTTAGACATTTTTGCGCAACGCGCCCAGTCCCAGGCTGGCAAATTGCAGGTTGAATTAGCGCAGCTCGAATATCAGTTGCCTCGTCTGCGGGGGCGCGGGCAGGAAATGTCTCGCTTGGGTGCAGGTATTGGCACACGCGGACCTGGAGAAACCAAACTGGAAACCGAACGCCGCACGATTCAGCGCCGAATTGCTCAACTCCAGCAAGAAGTAAATCAACTTCAAGCCCATCGATCGCGTCTGCGGCAACAGCGCGAGCAGCAGACAATTCCCACCATTGCGCTAGTCGGCTATACCAATGCTGGAAAATCAACCCTGCTAAATGTGCTGACACATGCCGAAGTTTATACGGCGGATCAGCTTTTTGCTACCCTTGACCCCACCACGCGCCGACTCAGCATTGGCGCAACCGAAGAACGCCGCGATATTTTGCTTACTGATACAGTTGGCTTCATTCATCACCTGCCCCCAGCCTTGATGGATGCCTTTCGCGCCACGCTGGAAGAAGTCACAGAAGCTGATGCCTTGCTGCATGTGGTGGATCTATCTCATCCTGCCCGGGCAGACCAAATCCGATCGGTTGAAGAAATTTTGTCAGATCTACCTGCACTACCTGGTCCAGCCCTGCTCACCTTCAACAAAATCGATCGCGTGGATGCCAAAACGCTGTCGTATGCTCAACAGCTCTATCCTGACGCGGCCTTCATTTCTGCGACTGAACGACAGGAACTCGATACTTTGAAGCAAAGATTGCTGCAGTTAATTAACGATCTGCAGTAAATCAGTTAGGTTTTTGCATTGTGTAAAACACAATGCAAAAACCTAACCTTTAGGACATGGCTCTACCTAGCACTTGAATTAGTACTTGAAATTGATATAGGTTTCAATATTCTGCTCCGGGAGGCGATCGACCACTTGACAGCGGAGCAACTGCCTTATCTGTTCGGGTAGGCTCTCGTAATAGTCACGCGGAACCGTCAGTTCGACTTTGGGCGTGTGGAGCCAGTGCATCACATATCCCATAACAATCATTGGTCTGGGCTGACTGGTGCGGTTGGGCGAACCCCGGTGGAGAGCGAGGGGCGATCGAATCATTGCGTCTCCGGGCTGAAGATAAAAAGATTCCATTGGGATTTCGCCAGACTTGACTTTAGTCAAGCCTTCCTCACGCGACAAGACATGCGTTCCTCGCGCCATCTGGAATGCTCCATTCTCGGCAGTCACTTTTACCAGAGGAAAGTTAACTGCCAGGGCATAAAGCGGTGTAACGAATTGCTCAGAGAAGAGCGGGCGAAAGTCACGGTGAATGTCCTGATATGTTGACCCCTGCATAGGTACATCTGCTCCCAGCTGCACCAATCGATACTCCTGAAAAAATACACGATTGAGTATTTCCAAAATGACCGTGTTCGCGAATACAGTCGGAGTGTTGAACGGAGCCATCCATGGCAAAGTCAAGTAGTAGCGAGCTTGTTCGCGGGGTGCCAGCCCACCCGGTTGATTTTGCCGTTGCCGAAGCAATTGCTCAAATGCGGCTGTCCATTCTGCAATTAAGTCCGGCTGAAACAAGCCACGGATTACGCAAATACCGTCCCATTTCAGCTCTGCTGCCAATCGATCGAGATCATCTGCTGTGAAATGCGTTTTGCTAATGCTTTGAATCACACTACTATCCATACCAAACTGCCAAAGCGAATGCCAATCTCTGCAAAAAGAGTATTGCTCAATACACTTTCTATTATTCCCTTGGGCAGAGGCATCAGGGTGATAGCAACATGAAATGTAAAGAAAGTTAGGAATGGTTTTACTACATCAAAAAGTAATGCATGTATGCCCTGAACACGAATTTTCTCTATAGAAATGCCTCCTTTTGCCTTAGGGCAAAGGATTCATCCGCAGAATTTATTTGGGCATCAAAGCCTTACATTCTAAACTACGTCCGCATCTGAAACTTGGTGCAAACGCCTGTACTAAACTGAGATATTTACTGCAGGACCGATATTTACTGCAGAACTAAGACATTAACGGGTTTAACTTAGACCCTGCCCGTGGGGCACCTAAAGCAATTTATCTACGACAGCGATTTATTTGTACCGCAAAAACATTGCAGCTGCTAACTGAGATCATGAAATTATCATCCAGGAGAGTATAACTTCTTCTCTGGAGGTTCTTCTTAGAAAGAATTTTATATATAGAGGTAATGCAAATCCGTAGTATCACGCAATCAGCTAGCAAAAGCCAAAAGAGGGTTTGTAGGAACACAACAGCTCTTAATGCGATAGGCTCCTAAACCTGAAAACGCCTCCCTCTCTGGAATGGCAAAGTTGAAAATGCAGTGAAAGCATTTATTAAATGCCTTTGGAATAACTCCCTAGAAGGAGCACCCGATCGGTAGTATCACGGAATACAATAGAAGAAGGAGGAAGAAGACTTGTAAGAACGCGATAGATCTCTTAGCCTAGAAAAGCTCCCCCCCTCTAGAGATTCTAAAAGTCGAAACTGCAATGAAAGCATTTGGTAAATGCCTTGAGGATGACTATCCTTGCGACATAGGAAATACTGGCGACCTAGCTCTGCCAGATCTGGAATATCCCCGCCCATTGCTCCGCCGAGCGAATTGGCAATCGCTCAATGGCACTTGGAAGTTTACGTTCGATGACGCAGGGCGCTACACCCAGCCCAGCGACATCACTGACTGGACGCATAGTATCGAAGTTCCGTTTGCACCCGAATCTATCCAAAGTAAGATTCATGATTCAGGATTTCACCCTAACTGCTGGTATGAGAAAGAAATAGAAGTGACTGAGGCGCTTGACACCGATCGCCTCCTGCTTCACTTTGGTGCAGTGGATTACCGCGCTCGCGTTTGGGTAAATGGGCAGCTCATGGCAGATCACGAAGGCGGACACACACCCTTCAGTATCGACATGACCCCTGTGCTTAATCCTAATGGGACGCAGCGCATTACCGTTTGGGCAGAAGACGATCCCTTTGATCTGGCGAAGCCACGGGGCAAGCAAGATTGGCAATTGCAGCCGCATAGCATCTGGTATCCGCGCACCAGCGGCATTTGGCAAACGGTGTGGATAGAGCGGGTTCCAGAGACTTACATCGCTCGTATCTGCTGGACACCCCACTTTGAGCGCTGGGAAATTGGCTTTGAAGCCTTTGTCAAAAGTCAACCCGCTGCTCCACTGGGCAGTCAGGCTAACGAGGGCATTCAAATCAAGGTGAAACTGACAGCAGGTCAGCAGCTCCTGGTTAATGATACCTACGAGGTGCTGAACGGCGAGATTCATCGTCGCATTGCTTTATCTGACCCTGGCATTGATGACTACCGCAACGAGCTACTCTGGAGCCCAGAAAAGCCAACGCTGATTCAGGCGGAGGTGCAGCTCTGGCAAGGCACCCAGCTCCTTGATGTTGTGCAATCCTACACGGCGATGCGAACCGTTAGCATCCAGCGCGATCGCTTCATGCTGAATGGGCAGCCTTACTATTTACGGCTAGTCCTCGATCAAGGCTATTGGGCAGAGTCCCTGATGACCCCTCCATCCGGTGAAGCGCTGCGCCGCGATGTCGAACTCGTGAAGCAGATGGGGTTCAATGGGGTACGGAAGCATCAGAAGATCGAAGACCCACGCTTTTTGTATTGGGCGGATGTCCTAGGGCTACTGGTGTGGGAAGAAATGCCGAGCGCCTACCGTTTCACGCCTAAAGCAGTCGGGCGCATGATGAAAGAGTGGGCGGAGGTGATTGAGCGAGACGCCAGCCATCCGTGCATTGTCGTATGGGTTCCATTTAATGAATCCTGGGGAGTGCCGGATCTGACTGCCACCCCTGCACACCGTAACTATGTGCAGGCGCTCTATCACCTCACCAAAACCCTAGACCCAACTCGTCCAGTGATTGGTAACGATGGTTGGGAGAGCGCAGCGACAGACATTCTGGCAATTCACGACTACGACAACAATCCAGAGCGCTTGGCAAACCGCTATGGCGCAGAGGTGAAGCTATCCGATTTGTTCGATCGCCAACGTCCCGGTGGGCGAGTGCTAACCCTCGATGGCTATCCGCATCAAGGTCAGCCCATTATGCTCACGGAGTTTGGCGGCATTGCCTACGGGCAGGAGGAAAAGATCTGGGGATATGTTCGTTCGGCTGAAGTTGCCGATCTTCAATCTCGGTATAGCTCACTACTGAGAGCCGTTAACCAAATCGAACGATTCAGTGGATTCTGCTATACCCAGTTAACTGACACGTTCCAGGAAGCCAACGGGCTACTCTACGCCGATCGCACTCCCAAATTTCCGATCGCAGCGATTGCGTCGGCAACGTTAGGACGAGGAGACGATCGGTTCTTGCCAAATACTTTGCCCAACCTGATTGGGGCAGAAGTGCAGCCGATGCAAACTCCTCATTGTGGCAGCAGTCACTGCTACTAAATTCACAGTCGCTAAACTCATGTCTTGCTGCTCTAAACGGGTTTTGGTAAACGTTGCCAAAACCCGTATTTTTTCTTTGCACATTCTATAGCTACCGCTACAGTAATTACACCAAAATTAGATCAGAAATATTAAACTTTTTCTGGGCGCAGCCACAAAAAGTTCTAACCATAACAGGAATTCGACAACGGCATCTGCACCTCCAGGTAGGGGCAGCAAAGATGAGGGGAGCGCTACCCTGAAAACACCTGCCAAGGCTGAACCCTCCTTTAGTGCAAAACCATGTATTCCCAAGCGTTGCTCAAGCCGGACGGACGCAAACTGACGCTCTACAGCCGCTTTCCCATTCCACCAGATATTGCTGCGCCCAGCCCCAGCCCCGACCCAATTCAGGCAAACCCCCATCTCCGCTGGCATCCCCTGCGAGGAGAGTGGGTTGCCTATGCCAGCCATCGGCAGGGACGAACTTTTATGCCACCTCCGGAATACAATCCATTGGCTCCCACGGTCGACCCGCAGTTTCCAACCGAATTACCCCAGGGAAATTATGACGTCGCGGTTTTTGATAATCGGTTTCCCTCGTTAACGTTAGCGGCTCACGACCCGCCTTCCCAGATCGTAGAAACTCTGCCCGCGAATGGGGCTTGTGAAGTCGTTGTTTTCGCTCAAGATCCACAGTCCTCACTCAGCCGTTTGCCGCTCGATCACTTAGAGCTACTGCTGCAGGTGTGGGGCGATCGCACTCGCATCATTGGCAACAATGCGCCAATTCAGTACGTTTTGCCATTCGAGAATAAAGGAGTTGAAGTGGGGGTAACGCTGCACCATCCCCACGGTCAGATTTATGCCTACCCATTTGTGCCGCCTGTGCCTGCCCGTATGCAGCAGTGCCAGCAGGCGTACTACGAGCAGCATCAGCGGGGACTGCTGCAGGACTTGATTCAAAAAGAAATTGAGGACGATCGCCGAATTTTGTACCGCGATCAGGAGGCGATCGCCTTTGTGCCAGCTTGTGCACGTTACCCTTACGAAGTTTGGATTGCGCCAATTCAACCAACCGCCACACTTGCCGATCTGACGCTGGCCCAGCAGCAGGGACTTGCTAAAGCACTCAAGACGGTGACGCTTAAATACGACGGGTTGTGGAATCGCGCTTTCCCTTATTTAATGGCATGGTTCCAAGCCCCCACTGATGGACAACCCCATCCAGAATGGCACCTCCACGCTGAGTTTTACCCGCCTTATCGCACGCCCGACAAGCTCAAATACCTGGCAGGAACTGAACTGGCAGCAGGCATGTTTGCCAATGATGCCTTACCAGAGGAAAAGGCAAAAGAACTGCAGTCCGTCTCTGTTTCTCTAGATAAAGATTAAACATAAATACTCATTTTGCATAGTGGATACTGGCTAAAAGGATGAGGTGAAAATCCTGGATGTGATTTTCAATAGATAGATAAGTAGAACAAATCAGATAAAGTAGAAAATCTAGGTGAGCATTGTCGCTGGTCTTAGAGTGGTGATAATATCTTGAGCCTCACGAGATTAACTACTGAACAAATTCTAGCAAGCGGTGGAATATAACGATGAGTAGCGGTCACGCCAGCCACAAAGGCAAAGTTAAACACAGTCACGATACGGGGCAGCTCGATTCTGCTGCCACTACACCCAGTAATCCAGAAGATATCCTGGATGAAGCAGAAGGCTATCCCTTCAATGCACAAGGTAAAGTACAAGGCGAGGCAGAAGATATACAGCCTAATCCTGCTGCAACCGAACGTCCTAGCAATTCTACGCTAGACCAAGAAGCAGACAAATAGCGTCGGGCTTTCGTCTTGAAAAGTGGAGCGGGCTAAGCCCGCTCCACTTTTCGCATGAGATGTAAATACACGCTGCTTCTGGAGCTGCTCCCTAACGCTTGCTTCTTTCTATCTCCTCAGCAGTTGCTTTGAAGGCGAATTTTTTAAGCAACTTTGAAGACTTGATGAAATTACGTCCGCATTCCTTGTCGAGTGCTACCCTTTTTCCAAACTCTTGTAGTATTGTGAGGATCTCCGGGAAGACTTCGCCAGGCTTAGCGGAGTTTAGGGATTTCTAGCAGATGCGAGACATCATGGGTAGGTTTTTCATACTAAACCTATCAACATTAATTTGACTCGCTGCTTCATGCTCGATTGTGCTTCTACCTTCGTTAACTAAGCGCACAAATTTTAAGTTAAATAACATTGCTTTACCAAAGTATGAATCAAGGATTCGTACTTTAAAAGCCAGCAACAGGCATAGGTTCCCTAAAGAGGACTTGCTTGAGGCTAATTTCTTGAGAGAAGTTTTTTACAAAGCTGCGGCTGATGTCTGACCCCTCCACCCTCTTGCTACTAACCTGTGTCACCTGTACGGATGTCCTTGACAGTTCGCCCCAAGCGGACAGTGTTTGCGTCCAGTCTCATGAGCAACATCAGAGCGACGAAGCGGTTGCCGTCCCTTGCGTTAGCCCACCAGAATCTATTCGCTCGTCAGACTCTGCGCCAGATGCTTCAGCCGTGCGCTCCACCGTTGCCAGGGCAACTGCTGAAAACACGAGATATATTGGAGTAGCTCCTCGTCCTGCTCCCCCTGAACGACTTGCCCAATTGCCAGCGGCAGCAGATCGCTCGGAAATTCGCCCGGAAAACCGTCTTGACGCAGCCTCAGCTCCTTTGCTTAGGTTTGGGAGCCAGAGTAAAACTGTAAGCCAGCTGCAGGAAAGATTACGTCAGCTAGGCTACTACAAGGGAGCGCTTGACGGTGTCTATGGCGATCTAACCGTGGAAGCGGTCTCAGAATTTCAACGGGCAGAAGGCTTGGATGTAGATGGCGTTGTTGGACGCTCAACTTGGGCTAAGCTACAGCAGCCGTCGCGTTCTTCTACTGCAGAAAAGCAACCACGGACTTCCTCACCCAACACTGCTCCAACTCAAAAGCGAGAGGCTCCCCCTAGCCAAAGTGCTCTCCCTCAGCCGTCCATCCGCCTTCCGCAGCCCAACCCTTCTTCTGAGCAGCGCCCTGCTGAACAATCTTCTCCAGCGCAGTCTTCTCCAGAACAATCTTCTCCAGCGCAGTCTTCTCCAGCACAGCCTTCTCCAGCACAGCCTTCTCCAGCACAGCCTTCTCCTCGCCTTGCTGAACCGCCTGCTATGTCTGAGAACCTTGCAGATTTGGGACGGGCGTACTTCTGGGTATCCGGTTGGGCGATCGTCTACATCGGCGGGTTTACCTTCATCTATAGAAACAGCCACAGGCGCAGAGCCATTGGCAGCCAGCCTCTAAACTCAGGAGAACCGCTTGAGGCTGTGCAAGCCCATCCCGCACAGCCCGTTGAGATGCCAAAGAAGGCTATTCAACCCCATCCCGCACAGCCCGTTGAGACTTTCAAGAAGGCTGAGAGTATAGTCAGTGGCAATGCTCCGCCTTTCATCAGCCATGCCATCTCCTACAATTCTGCTCAGTCCTCAAAGATGGGTGCAACTAGACAGCCCCCGTTCTATCAGACTGGAAAGCTAAATAGCCCTCCGCAGTCGTATGTCGCCAGCATGGAAGACTTCGGTAGAGGTGTAACCTCCACGACAGCAAAAAGTTCAACAAATACTCGCGTTTTGCAAAAAACATCACCGGGTACAGCCAAATCTACTGAACACGAATTGGTAGCAATAGTGGCAAACGGAGGTGTAGCTGAACCGCTGAGAAACCTATTGCTTAATTTGCCTGGAACTTCTAGCGCAGACGTTCCAAAGCAGAAAAAAGAGAAGGTTAATCCCTTTCCAAAGGCTGTTAATCAGAAGAAATCTGACCCATCTTCCAGCGCTTCTAAGGAACCTTCTAAAAGTGTAGAGAACGCCGATAAGTTGGGTGCTTTAGTCGCCATGTTGCCGCCAAAAGATCCTGAAACAGGAACGCTCTACACTTACTCGCTAGTTAGTAATGGTGAGGGGCGTTTTGGGCTGAGAGGCAATGAGCTGAGAATTAATGACGAAACTTTGTTTGAAAGCCAGGATAGTATCAGCCATACGATCGTAGTCGGTCGCCTTGATGGAAGAGGCACATATGCTGAAAAATCTTTTGTGCTAAATTTCACTAAATCTCAGGCTCATACTAGGCCCGTGTCGAAGAGACCAGCTTGAGCCTAGATGTAAAAGTTCCGCTATGCCAGGCTTTTACAAACAATTTTTCCTAGCGCGTGGCTGTAGCGCCATAACACTTGCTTGCTTAGGGTTTCGCTCAACAAGAGCAATGGGCGACAATAGAAGCCTTAACTTCGTCTGTCGCTACCCTTTCTGCAATCTAGAATGGACACGATCAAGTACCTCCTGTCGGAAGACCAAATGCCCACTGCCTGGTACAACCTCCAGGCAGATTTGCCAACGCCTCTCCCACCTGTCCTCCATCCGGGCACCGGACAATCAATTACGCCTAATGACTTGGCTCCTCTGTTTCCCATGAGCCTGATTGAACAAGAAGTCAGTCAAGAGCGCTGGATCGAGATTCCCGACGAGGTGCAGTCTATTTACCGGCAGTGGCGACCGACTCCCCTATACCGGGCGCGCCAGCTGGAGAAGTCCCTCGGTACCCCTGCCAAGATCTACTACAAGTATGAAGGAGTTAGCCCTGCCGGAAGCCATAAGCCGAATACTGCCGTGCCTCAGGCGTACTACAACAAGCAAGCAGGTGTAAAACGACTGACCACGGAAACCGGAGCCGGACAGTGGGGGGCTTCACTCGCCTTTGCGGGCGCTTTGTTTGGGCTGAAAGTGCTGGTCTATATGGTGAAAGTCAGCTATAACCAGAAGCCGTACCGGCGAGCATTGATGGAAGCCTATGGAGCTAGAGTGGTTGCTAGCCCCAGCGAAGAGACTCAGCCGGGGCGATCGATCCTGGCAGCCTATCCGCATAGCACAGGGAGTCTGGGCATTGCTATTAGTGAGGCGGTAGAAGTTGCCGCTCAGGATGAAGGAAGTAAGTACGCGCTGGGAAGTGTTCTCAACCATGTTTTGCTGCACCAAACGGTGATTGGACAGGAGGCATTGGCACAGCTAGAAATGGCAGGCGATTATCCCGATATTGTGATTGGCTGTACGGGTGGAGGCAGCAACTTTGCTGGAATTGCCTTTCCATTTTTGGGTGCAAAGCTACGGGGTGAACGAGACGTAGAGATCATTGCTGTAGAACCTGCTGCCTGTCCCACTTTGACGCGGGGCAAATACGCCTATGATTTTGGGGATACGGCACACCTGACCCCGCTCGTCAAGATGCACACGCTGGGCAGCACTTTTGTGCCGGAAGGAATCCATGCGGGCGGTCTACGCTATCACGGGATGGCTGCACTGGTTAGCCATGTGGTGAATTTGGGGCTGGCACAGCCTCGTTCCGAATATCAGCTGGGCTGTTTTGCGGCAGGGTTGTCCTTTGCGCGTAGCGAAGGCATTCTTCCTGCGCCTGAAGCCAATCATGCGGTTAAAGCAGCGATCGACGAGGCACTGAAATGCAAGGAATCTGGAGAGAGCAAGGTAATTTTGTTTAACCTGTGCGGTCACGGACACTTTGATATGCAGGCGTACATGGACTATCAGGCAGGAAAGCTGATAGACACCGAGTACAGCGCTGAGGAAGTGGCAATGGCTCTGGCAGGGCTGCCTGCAGTTGGCTAGGGCAATGTTTGCTGAGTTTCTACCGCCCTCTGTAAGCGAAATTCAGGATTCAGAGGCGATCGACCTTCTGCAACAGCTTCAGCGGCAGACGGTTCAGGTTCCGTTTGCGCAAAATCCGACTGCGATCGCAACAGCTTATGTTCGTTACTCTCCTGCTCAACCAGCTTCCCAGTCCAACCCGCCGATTGTGCTGCTCCACGGATTTGACAGTTCTCTTCTAGAGTTTCGGCGGTTGCTTCCCGCATTAGCAGCTCAACACGAAAGTTGGGCACTAGATCTGTTTGGTTTTGGATTCACAGATTACGTTCCCACCGTTGCTGTCAATCCTCAAACCATTCGGCGGCACCTCTTTAGTGTTATGGAAACTTGGATCGGTCAGCCTGTAGTTTTGGTAGGTGCATCTTTGGGGGGTGCGGTGGCGATTGATTTTGCGTTGCATCATTCCAATTGGGTGCGATCGCTCGTCTTGATTGATAGCGTTGGCTTCTCTGGCAGTTTCCCAATTGGGCAGTTTTTCCCACATCCCTTAATTGAGCTTGGTGCAGACTGGCTGTACTTCCGAAAACGGGCTGCCCTCACCGTTAGCTCAGTTCTGCCGATGCTTGATCCAAGCTTAACTAATGTGCTCCGCTGTTCTCTACTGCATCAGGAGATGCCCGGATGGAAGGCGGCAATTACTTCATTTACTCAAAGTGGAGGATATTCTAGCTTGAGCGATCGCATTGCTCAGGTGAATCATCCCACTTTGATTCTTTGGGGAGAAGCCGATGATGTATTGGGAACAGAGGATGCAACCCAGTTTAAGCAAGCGATCTCAGGAAGCCAGCTTGCCTGGATACCAAAGGCTGGTCATGTCCCCCACTTTGAGCAGCCTCAATCTGTTGCCGCCCATCTGCTGACATTTGCGCAACGTATCAGGATTTGATTACTCGATTATTCACAGTATGATTTCTACTTCGCTTCAGCTTTCTAATGCAGATGTTGTGTTTTATCCATCTTTCCTAAATGAGCAGGAAAGCGATCGTTACTTCACCGTTTTGACTCAAACGATCGGCTGGCGGCAGGACTGCATTACAATCTACGGGCGTTCCCTGCCTCAGCCGAGATTGACTGCCTGGTATGCCGACCCCGGCAAATCCTACACCTACTCCAATATCACCATGCTTCCTGCACCTTGGACATCTACATTGCTCGATCTCAAGGCAAAAGTAGAGGCGGTTTCGGGCGTGATGTTTAATAGCGTGTTGCTCAACCTCTACCGCAATGGGAACGACAGCATGGGTTGGCATAGTGATGATGAATCAGAACTGGGGCAGAATCCGGTCATTGGCTCTCTTAGCTTGGGCGGAACACGACGGTTTGTGCTGCGGCATCGATTTGAGCAAGGCTTAAAGCATGAATTGGAGCTAACTTCTGGCAGTTTCTTGCTAATGCAGGGAACAACGCAACACTATTGGCAGCATCAGGTTCCTAAAACTAAACGTGCGGTGGCTCCCCGGATCAACTTAACCTTTCGGATGATTTGCTAAAGTTTTCAGATTCACAAAAACAATTTTGGGGGTGTGCTTCGCACACCCCCAAAACATTACTTATTCAGGGCTAACTGTTAGCCAGGTTAAATTAGTCTACATCGTCATGGGCAAAACGATTATAGAGAAAGTCTAGGGCATGGTTCCGCAGCTTGTAGTATTCGGGGTCTTCCATGATGCGATCGCGATCACGGGGACGGGGGAACGGAATTTCCAAAATTTCACCCACGGTTGCAGCCGGGCCATTCGTCATCATCACCAGACGATCGGCTAAGAACAGTGCCTCATCAATATCGTGAGTAATCATCAATACCGTACAACGGTGACTATTCCAAATCTTCAGTAGCTCTTCCTGAAGTTCTTCCTTGGTAATCGCATCCAATGCCCCAAACGGTTCATCTAGGATTAGAACTGGAGGACGAATGGCTAGCGCCCGGGCGATCGCGACCCGTTGTTTCATACCACCCGATAATTGGGGTGGCTTTTTGTCCATCGCATCTGACAGCCCTACTAAGGCCAAGTGCTCTTTCACAAGGGCACGTTTCTCAGCTTCTAGCTTCTTAGGATGAGCAGCATCCACTGCCAGATAAACGTTCTCAAATGCGGTCAACCAGGGCAGTAGCGCATAGTTTTGAAAGACGACCATGCGATCGGGTCCAGGTTCAGTGATGGTTTTCCCCCGCAGCTGTACACTGCCTTCTGTGGGCTGATTGAACCCAGAAACCATGTTTAACAGCGTGGTTTTACCACAGCCGGAGTGACCGATCAGGCAGATAAACTCACCTTCCGCCAAGGTAAGGTTAATATCTTTGAGAACAACGTAAGCGCCTTTCGGAGTTGGATAGACTTTAGAGACATTGGAGAATGTCACGAGTGAAGAAGTCTCTTGGCGCTGAATCGAAGCAGTCATAGGCGAAGTGTCAGTCTGTTTCAGAATTTGCATGGCTGTTGTGATGGATGAGGAGATGGGGATTGAGTGAGTTTTCAGGCTTAGGCAGCTCTTCTGGGGTCAATTACCACTTCTGCTACGCTAAAGTCGCGCTTAATGGCGAGGTGGTTGAGATAACCAATGGGATCTTCTGCATCAAACGCCACATTGTCGAAAAGTGTGATCGGACCGCGATGGTATTTCATGTCCAGCACTCCAATCTCGCGAGCAGCTGTGCTAAACACATTGACCCGACAAACTCGCTCTAAAATTTCCATCCAGTTGCGTGGGAAGGGAATATCCCCCCAACGCGCCATTTGAGTCATCATCCACAAATGCTCAGTTCGGCTGGGACGGTTGACGCCTGCTCCGTAGAACAAATGATGCGCATACTCTCGCATTGGACGATCCAGGCTACAAACATACGAGTTTGGATCGTTCAAATGAATGTAGTCTATGTCAGTGCTGACATACTCACGCTGAGCGAGGAGATAGCGAAGCTCTTCTCGATTTGCATCATCAGCACAGTATTGGCAAGCTTCCAATAGCGCTTTGACTAAGGCAATATGCGTGTTGGGATAGGCGAGCGCCCAATCTTCTCGCACACCCAATACCTTGCCCGGATGCCCTTGCCAAATTTCTAGATCGGTAGCAACCGTAAACCCAATTTCCTCGATCGCTGCCCGCAAATTCCAGGGTTCTCCCACGCAATACCCATCGATCGTGCCTGCTTTGAGGTCGGCAATCATCTGAGCGGGTGGAATTGTTTTGAGTGACACGTCGCGATCGGGATCGATGCCGCCTGCCGCCAACCAGTAGCGCAACAAAATGTTGTGCATAGAGGAGGGATGCACCATGCCAAGCGTATGGTGCTGGTCTGTTTCTAATAGCAAGCGTTTTAGATCCGCAGTCGTGTAAACGCCATGCTCGTAGAACGACTTTGACAAGGTAATGGCGTTACCATTACGAGTCATTGTGAGTGAACTCACGGTGGGTAACGGTGTGTCTTGATGTCCACCAACCGTTAGCCAAACTGGCATTCCGGCAGGCATTTGGGCAGCGTCAAGATAGCCCCCTGAAATACCGTCTACAATACCGCGCCAGCTTGTTTCGCGAACTAAACTGACTTCATCCAAACCATGCTTAGTAAAGAATCCCTTCTCTTTCGCCACCACAAGCGGGGCACAAGCCGTCAGGGGCAGAAAACCAATTTCTAAATTGACTTTCTCTAATCCATGACGAGCGATCGCCGTTGTCTTCTTGGCGCGAATTTTTTTGATGCGCTTCTGTTGATTCAGGAAATAAATCAGCTCTGACCGCAAACTGTAATAGCTGGGGTGGTTAACTACCTCCATACGCTTACGTGGACGAGGAATATCAACCTCCAAAATTCCGCCAATTTTAGATGCGGGTCCGTTGGTCAGCATCACAATGCGATCGGAAAGCAAAACTGCCTCATCAACATCGTGCGTCACCATGATTGCGGTCACCTGGTATTCTTCGCAGATGCGCATCAGCTGCTCTTGCAGGTTGCCTCGGGTCAATGCATCAAGTGCGCCGAAGGGTTCATCAAGCAATAGTAATTTTGGTCGAATTGCCAGTGCCCGTGCGATCGCAACTCGTTGCTTCATTCCGCCTGAAAGCTGTGCTGGAGGTTTATCAACCGCATGCTGCAATCCGACTAGCTGAATGTGATCATTGACGATCTTGGTGCGTTCTGATTTTGGTAAATCAGTCAATACTTCGTCAACAGCTAGAGCAATGTTTTCTCGAACGGTGAGCCAAGGTAGCAACGAGTAGTTTTGGAACACAACCATGCGATCGGGTCCAGGATTGTTTACTCGCTGTCCTTCTAGCGTTACAACGCCATCCGTCGGTAAATCCAGTCCGGCAACCATGTTCAACAGGGTAGACTTGCCGCAGCCAGAGTGTCCAATTAGAGAAATAAATTCTCCCTTCTTGATTTCAAGGTCAATGCCTTTGAGTGCAATATACTGGTTCCCGCCGGACAAAGGAAATACTTTTTCAATTTGATCGATTGCAACGAATGTAGACATAGTGGCTTAGGTGTAGGAGTCGAGGATTCGGGTTTTCAGGTCGCAAGCTGGATTAAGGTTTTGCTTCCGTTTCAAGCTTTTGCCGGAGTAGTTAAAGGCTCTACCTGATTTGGAACGGCAGAGCCGCTTAAGCTGCTTTCCTAAGTAGGATTTGAAACGGAAAAGACCGATTTACCGTTGCTCTTGGGGCAGAATGAGCCGCTGCACATAGGCAATCAACTTATCGAGAAGCAAGCCCACTGCACCGATGTACAGCACCGCCAAGAGAATTTCGCTGACGTAATTCTGCTGATAGGCATCCCAGATGAAAAATCCAATCCCAACAATCCCAGACATCACGATTTCGGCAGCAATAATGGCTAACCAAGCAAGACCGATCGCAATCCGCAGCCCCGTGAAAATGTAGGGTAGCGCCGAGGGCATGAGAATCTTGTAGAAATACTTCCAGCGAGAAATCCGCAACACCCTAGCCACGTTGATGTAGTCTTGAGGAACCTGCCGTACTCCTTCAGTGGTGTTGATTAGAATCGGCCACAGAGAGGTGATGAAGATGACGAAGATCGCAGCGGGTTGGTTCTGTTGTAATGCCACCAAGGCGATCGGCACCCAAGCCAGAGGAGCCACCATGCGAAGGAATTGGAAAATTGGATCTAGCGCTCGATTTAGCAGCGGGTTGACACCCACTAAAACACCCACACCAATACCAACTACCGCTGCTGCTGTATAACCTAGGGCAACCCTCCCCAAGCTTGCCAATGTTTGCCAGAATAGCCCCTTATCCAGTCCTCCAAAATCATAGAAAGGATAAAGCAGCAAAACGCGTGTACGTTGATCTGTCCAGATGCTGAGCGGACCAGGTAACCGCGTTACCCCTGTGGATGAAAGAATTTGCCAGATCGTCAGAAATGCCAGGATACCAATGATGGGAGGCACGATGTCTTTCGATCGTTTGCGCCAAATTGTGCCGATCTGGCTCAGTGGATTTGAATTTCTGGTTTGGACTCTTGTATCAGCAACCATCTTTCTTTCCTTGTGTGCAGTAAGGTCAAGTGAACAAAAACTAGTGAACTGTCTTGCTTTCTAAGCTCGCTTGATCTTCAAGCTATTGAGATAAGCTTCTGGGTTCTCAGGATCAAACTTCACGCCGTCGAAGAAGGTTTCAACGCCCCTCGATGTGCTGCTGGGAATATCGCTAAATCCAGCTTCCTGCGCCGCTTCTCGCCATAGGTCTTCACGGTTAACCCGATCGACAAGCTGTTTGGCAGTGTCGACATCTGCGATTGCGCCATTGTGGAAATTCCAGCGCATTGTTTCTGTCAGGAACCACAAATCGTGGCTCTTGTAGGGGTAGGACACATTACCAATGTCATCTTTCCAGTACAGCGGTCCCTGTTTAATATCATCGATCGCAGCTTTGCCATCACCCATCGCATATTTTCCGGCGTAGGGAGGCTCAATCACGGCTTTGGGAATGTTGAAGAAATTGCGTCCTGCAACAATCTGGACTAGCTCTGCCCGGTTCTCTGGCTTATCGCACCACTGCTGGGCTTCCATAATGCCTTTGAGCAATGCTTTGGTTGCCTTAGGATTTTGATCCACCCAGTCCGCGCGAATGGCGAGATACTCTTCCGGATGAAATTTCCAAATCTCTGAAGTCAGAGCAGCCATGAATCCGATCTTGTCAGATACGATTCGATACGGCCATGGGTCGCCTGTGCTGAAGGCATCCATTGTGCCATTTCGCATTCCCTGAACAGTTTCAGCGGGAGGAACAGCAATTAGATCAACGTCATTGTCTGGATCAACACCGCCTGCTGCCAACCAGTAGCGAATCCAGAAATCTTGATTCACATTGGGAAAGGTGTATGCCGCTTTGAACTTTCTGCCCTGCGTTCTTTGAACTTCCCTGACGTAGTCAGCTGCATTATTAATCTTCAAGCCTAAGCCTTTACCCTGGTGGATGTTGGCGATCGCAATCCCATTACCATGAGTATTTAGCTGTGCAAGAGCATACATTGGCACTTTATTGCCATCGGTAATAATGCCTTCAGAAAGGAGATGAGGCATGGGCATTTGCCACTGTCCCCCATCAATACCACCGCCCTGAGAACCAATGGCAACATTGTCTCGTGCAGATGCCCAGTTTGCCTGCTTGGCAATTTCTACATTCGTCATTCCATACTTGGCAAAGAATCCTTTGGCTTGAGCCACAATCAGTGGAGCAGCCTCGACAATGGGAATAAAACCTAACTTGACGGCTGTTGTTTCAGGGGTTTCTGTTGAAGCAAGCGGGCTGGCAGCCACTGCTGCAGTGGTCGGGGCGGAGATACCCAACATTTCAGGAGGCGGATTGCCCACACATCCTTTGAGAAATACTGAGCCGGTCGCCGATGCTCCAGCGGCAATAAGAAACTTTCGACGGGTGAATCGAGAAGAAATAGACATAATACCTCCCTATAGCCTGCAAGATTCACAAGGCTAGTGATATCAGGTTAATTAAGAGTGGACAAAACTTGATAACGGTGCGTGGAACCCTGCTGTAGAGAATCCCAAGCAGGTGTTGACGCCACATTAAACTGATACTTTAGCAAGCTTTTGCTAAAGTATCGCGGAGTCACTTGTTCGGTGTTCAATTGAAAATCAATTTCACCTTATATGTAAGAATACAGTCTTTAAGCAAAAATAATCAGTTTCCAGAAATCAATTTGGAAATAATTATTAAATGGTTTTCATAAGTATTGTTTCTATGGGGATCGGTAGCTATCCTAGGGCGCTGTTAGGGTAGGTATTACATTCAATTCCCATAGAAGCAAATCTTGAGGATTTAACCGAAAACCCGCTACTTCAAGGAATGTAGCAACATACAATTGCAGTCATATCCCACTCGATCGTGATGTAACGAAATTTTTCTGCAGATAGATGTGGTATTTGCTGCGGATGTAATCTATTGAAAAGCAAGAAATAATCAATGATAGAGGTAGCTCTCTTCTACCTAAATAATTAAGGGTTTTACTATGTTAAGTATCAATATCCTGCGCTCTTCCTGGGTGTTTTTAGGGCAACCATAACCTTCCCTATATACTGGCCATCGATTCCATAACAGTAGCCCTAAATGAGTTATGGAATTGATTGCTATAGCTTAAGCGTGGAAACAATTTTAGCCAGGCTTAAAAGAACCGCGATCATCCGCCGCAACAGCACATTTTCGCGATGATTTAAAGGATGATCTAGAAAAGATTTAGAACGACACTCGGCTGCAGGCAGGAGAGTGGATTTAGCAAAATTCAGTGTGGAATAGGGGAAAGATATAACTTATACATTCACTCACCTAGTCAGACCTCCTAAGGTAAATGGATGTAACAAAACTTCCCCCATTTCATCTATACGTTGGTCGATCGGTCTCACTCGTCAAGTCCTCCATCAGCAGAGTTGGCAATTGCTTTTGGCAAGTACTCACTTCTTTCAAAACGCTCAAACAGTGTTGCTGATTTCGGGGATGATTTTTGAGTGAGAGGAGCACTCCGCGCCACTCTCACTCAAAAATTATCCCCCTGTTAAGCAATGCCCAAACCGTCTTCGACTAATAACTCAAATTATTTAAGTTAATCGTTTTGGTGTTAATCAGCTCTATAATCTGTGTCCGCCAACTGCAGTTACTCCCAGCCTTTGTCGTAGAGTCTTCTCCGGACGACCTAAACAACTGCCCTTGTTCAACTGCAACTAGAATTGTGCCCATGCTATGCATATCCCCTGCTTGGCTGGCACAACTGCCTAACTGACGTAACTTGGCTGACGCAACAAGGAAGACTCAAAGGAAAGCCACGAGAGAAGCTTGGTTGACTGAAAAATTCTGCTGGGCAGGTTGAATGAAGCACTAACACAACCTAACCTACAAGTTCTCAGCAGTTTCAAGCATTTTGTCAATCAATTTGTTGTCCGCTGGCTTGGCTAAGATCGACACCAACTAATTTTGTGCCAGCTAAATTTACTTGCCAAATGAAAGCTCGATGCAACTTAGCTTCTGTCAAATCTGCGTGGCTAAAATCAGTGCGGGCTAAATGGGTATCTTCTAGCCGTGCCCTGCATAAACGCGCATATCTGAGGTCTGCATCTGCCAAATCTGCTCCACTCAGATTGGCATCGGTTAAATCTGCCTCACGCAAATCGACCGCTCGTAAATAGGCGCCTGCTAGGTTTGCCCCTTGTAGATTTGTTCCCTGTAAATTTGCTCCACTCAAATCTACATGGGCTAAATCTGCTCCGCTCAAATCTATTCCACTTAGATCGGCTTCTATTAAATTTGCGCCTCGCAGCTGATTGAGGTCAATTAGCTTCAGTGTTAAAGACCGACTTAATAGGTCAGCTACATCATGGTCATTATTTTGCATCTGATGGTAGCAGAGAGTAACTGCTTGCTCGCTTACTCTCTAGATTGCCAGGCAAAAGTAACAAGAAGGTTTCAATGATTTGAATATCCAGTCACAGAATTTGTCGAAGTAGAGCAGGCGATCGCTCAAGAACTCTGAGTGGCTCCTGACACGATCCACCCCTTAATTCGGTATCACCTTGACTAAAGCTCTAGCATCCACACAAAGAGCTTAGCGATCCCTTTTCACATTTAGAATTGGGATAACCCGCCTAAGGTGCGGCAATTTCAGCGATTAAAGCACTTCTTGCGCTGTCCAATTGAAACAATATCTTTTCGTCAGGCTGCCTTGGGAATAGGCTTATGCAGAATGAATCGCTGAATCTTACTTCGAAAACGAACAGCTTCATTCTCAAAATTTTTAGGTATGGAGTTAATGACGACTGATCGAAAGTTTAGGCTTGTTGCTGATCTCAAGCATCAGTGATGATCAATCTTTTTACTAGTAAAAAAACAGAGCTTAAAGCGGATTTAAAGAATCAAATTTTTCTGTAGAGTTAGGAACAGCAGGTAGAACAACAAACCGAACATCAGCTAAAAGGAAATATTGTTGTCGATTTAAGCACAACGACACAGTTATTTTACCTTTGATTAGGTTCAGTCGCTTGCAGAAATGAGACCAGGTTGCCGCAGGGCGGCAGCAGCTAGCTTTGGATTGTTCAAAATGTAGTAAAGCTTACAGCAGAGGCAATAAGTCAAGGCTTTTATACGAAGTTCATTTTGGTTCAAGGTGTAAGAAACTGTAATGTCTAAAGTCTTCGAATCCGCCCAAGCTCCTGTTTCGGTATTACCTGTCTCGGATGCAAGTAATCCTCTTTCTCTTCGCGAGCTAGAGATTCTTAAACTAATTAGTGAGGGTTACAGCAATATCGAAATTGCATCTATGCTTTATCTCAGTATTTCAACTGTAAAATCGCATACACGCAACATCTTCAGCAAGCTAGGCGTTACCCATCGTACGCAGGCCGCTGTCTTTGCTATCCGGCATCAGTTGATTTAATGCCGTTGTCCCTGCCGCGGCAATATCTTTATACCCTTATACCCTATACCCTGTTTGCAGGCATAGCTATGAAGCTACTTACTGGCGAATTTCGACGACTGCTCAGCTACTAACAATCAGGCGTGCACTAGATAAGTAGCAAAGTGTGAGTAGATTGCAGATGCAATTTCTTCTAGCGATCGCTGTTCATCAACTTGAATCTGTGGAACTCAGGCTGTTCAGCTTCCTATCAAATATAATTTCCCAGGAGGCGGGTTTATGGAACCGCATATTCAGTCGTACTTACGTGTTGGGGCTAGTCACCAACGCTATAAAACGAATGGGTTCATTTCTTGCTACCTTCTCTTGTTTCAAAATCTCTCTAGTCCCTAATGACACAAATTTATCTCATGTCACTTAATTTGGTACTGTACAAGGAGCCAGGGCAATAGGGCTGTAGCGGAAATATAAAGCTGCAGACTGATGAGACCATACAAAAGTGTTGCAGCTGCGAATCGAGTAATATGCTGTTTTTGCAGTCCCGATCGATTGCGAAGTTCGGCTCCCTTCCCTAGCAGAACCGCGATGCCAAGCATCCACAGATCAGGCGTTGGAACCGCTAACCGCTGGTTAAGCTGATGATGAATTACACAGGCGAGCGCTTCTTCCCCATTTAAGCAATGTTGAGGCTGCCAGTATCGCAGGGCAACAGGGGCGTAAGTGCGATCGGGGTCACGCGGAGCTATCCCCAAATGCTCGTCTGCGCCTGGTGCGGTCATCTCAATCTGCTGAGCAAAAGTCGTATTAATGACGCGGGGCAGCTCTGGGCAAATGGAAACTTGATGCGGCAGATCGCAATAGATCGCTTGTGCCCAAATTTGGGTGTTTAAGCCAACTGCTTGGGCAGATGAAAGGCTGAGGGCTAGACCAACTGCTACCGCGATCGCTTCTAAGTGGGTGGGCAGGACTGACTGAAGACGCCGTACCCACTGCTGCAATTGACTAGATGCTAGCCGAAACCGCGACCCATTGGGATGGCAAAACAAAGAAGGGACAAGATAGGCAGACGGGTAAATTAGATTCTTTTCTGAGCGCAAAAATTGACAGGCTGACAGCAACGACTCATACATATCCTGTCGATCGGCGAGCCCCCGAAGAAACTGCACCAGAAACTCCTGCGCTACATCATTATGGATCGGTTCACGCATAATGACGACTTGACCAAAGCCGAGATCAATTAAAGACTCAGCAATGCTCAAACCACTGCACGAATTAAAAATGGCAACCTGCAACCCTCGTTCTTTTGCCACCGTAAGCTGTGGAGCAATATCACGAATGGTGATCGCAACATTAGGCGCAATTGTTAGTTCGCCGCCTGCAATGTCTGTTTCGTTGCTATGTCCGGCAAAGAACAGCATGTCCCACCCAGGTTCAGCCACGATTGCATCTCGAATTTGCACTTTTGCCTCAGTTACCGTCTGTCCGGGCTGCCAGCTCACAAACTTTACTTCTGCGAGGTGAGCCAGCGATCGCACCGCTTCGCGATCGGTTTGGAAATTTAAGCCTGTCTCATCCCCCAAAATGGCTAGAATTCTGCTTCGTCCTCGTGGTCGTCGCAGCGTTGGCTCTACGGTTGATCGAATTGTGGCGGGAGTGCGGACAATCCGAATTGTTCCGGTAGTGGCAAGATCAGCACCAATCTTCCAAGCTTCCCAGGGCAACCGAGCCAGTTCGATTGGGCTACAGGTGAGAAATAGATCTAGCGTTTGATGCAGGCGATTGCTGACTACTTCCTGACTCGCACGGGCAAGTGTCGCTCGAATCTCAAATAATTCTGCGCTCCGTAGCCAGCGATGAAATTCATCAAGCAGCTTGATTTCAGCTTCAACGAGCTTAGAGTGCCAATTAATCGCCGTTGGTGCGAGTTGCCCGCCCGCAACAGTCCAACCACGCAGTGGAACATCGGTGGGGGAAGCTGTTGAAAGAAGCGGAGGCTCTGCAGTTTTGTAGAAGCTAAGGTAGATACGATGCCAGTCCTGATACCGTTCTGCAAGCAGCAGAGAATAGTTGAGGGTGGCAATAAGCTGCTGAGCTTGTCCCCATGTCAGTTCAAACAAGCAGCTTTGCTCAATTCTCTGCACCTTTAAACGAAATCTCATGTTTTCCTCACGGCTATTTCTTAGGTTTCGTCAAAATGTTTATTAATGGGAAAGAATTAGTGTCAATTCTGTTACGTTAAATGTTCGGTTTGAGGTACTTAAATCAGTATCTTTTTAAAGCAAAACCTACGCTAATCTAGTCATTGCTTGGCTCCAGTTCAATCAAGAGGCAATTTCCCTGTCTTCCCAAAATTTTTACCATCTGCCCATCTACGAACCTGCGTGGTTTAGATCCACAGACTCGGAAGCGCCACAATGTTCCTGCAAACTTGATCAAAGGAGAAGATCCCTGCTGCACCTGAATACTTCCTCTACTAGAAGTTGAAAACAACCTGGGGGGAAGATTGGTGAATCTCCTTCCATCGGAGGCTATTGGGTCTTTTAAGGGCTGACTTCTTGAAAAAAGGAGCAAATTTAGAAATCTCATAATGTTGTCCTTAGAAAATCTCAACAAATCTCAACGGCAATACAACAACCAAAAACGCTGTGGTTTTCACCCCAGCGTCTGTAGTTGGTAACCAAACTCTCTCAGCTAGTAAATTATTTGATTCGCTTGAGCAAGCTCGAGCGTGAGCCGCTGTTACAACGACTTCGCGCACATCTTGCTATAGATTTGCAAGTGCTTTGAGCTTCTTCCTAGTTGTCATGCTTACATAACTTAGTAATCGTTGAAGAAAATTTGGGAAAGATTCTTCCTCTCCTACATTCGGTAAAATCTAGCTTCAGCAAACCAAATCCATTTGGTAAGATATGCTGCAACCCACGTCTAAAGCGTTCTCGATACTTGGAGATTGAATTCTGCTCCTCCTCCGGACAATGCTCCAAGAAACGCTGTAACTCAGCACGCCGACAACGAAATGATCCGCGTAGTGAGAAGACGCTTAGCTCAAACTCCTCTCCTCCAATTTGTCGAATGGATAAGCTTACTTCTCCGTCGGTTTGCTGATCGCAAATATAAATTCCTTCTTCCAAAGCTGCAAAAACCGCTTCAGGAGAGTTTGGACTTCTGGGTGACAACATACTGCGAGTTTACCGAATGGTGGACCTATTTCCCCTTCAACCTCACACTGCTGATTGGAACGCTTTAAAGTATTGACTTTTAAGCTGCAATTCGTACAAGTTGACAAGTTGTCAACTTTCAATCCGGTCTTTTAAGAAATCTTAGAAGTCTTTACTCTACTTGTCAATGCTACTTTTGACAACTTGTCAATTTGCGCTTTCAGGCTTTGTCAATCTGAAGTATACTGAGAGTTAAGAATCCCGGACCTCTCAGTACGTTACGTACCTCGCGCTATCTAAGGCTAATGTGTGTTTGAAATTCCTGAAGATTTTTTGAGAACTATCGCGACTCAGCGCAGTGTCTCCGAAGAAGAGTTGCGGACTTTGCGTTTGGCTTTGGCAGGGCACACTGCCGAAAAGATTGCTGCTACGCTTGGGGATATCAAAGCATCAGCCGTACGGAAGCGGCTCAAATCTATTTATGAAAAGTTTGGGCTTCCACCGGCAGGTCCGGCTGGAAAGCTAGAGGTTTTAAGAGGGCTTCTGAAGGAGCAGTACCAGTCCTCCGGAGAAGATTTCATCCAATCCCAATCTGGTTTTGGACAGCGGCTGTCTGGTTTGGAAGAAGCACCAGACGTTTCCGTTTTCTATGGACGGGTAGAGGAATTAAAAATCTTAGAAACATGGATTGTTAGACATCGTTGCCGGTTGATAGCGATATTGGGAATGGGAGGAATTGGTAAAACAGCCCTATCGGTAAAACTGGCTCAGATGGTTGAAGGACAGTTTGAGTATGTGATTTGGCGATCGCTCAAAGACGCACCACCTTTCAAACAGCTTTTGAGCAACATGATTAAGTTTCTTTCAAATCAGCAAGAAACAGAGACCAACTCACCTGAAACGACCACGAATAGCATTACCAGACTGTTAGAGCATCTACGAAACCATCGCTGTCTGTTAATTCTTGATAACGTCGAGTCAATTCTTCAAGGAGGGCAAACAGGAGTCTACCGAGAAGGATATGAGAGCTATGGAGAATTATTTCAGCAAGTAGGCGAATCGTTCCATCAAAGTTGCTTCATTATCACCAGTCGAGAGAAGCCGAGGGCACTTGCTGCTCTGGAGGGAGAAACCCTACCTGTGCGCTGCTATCAGATGCAAGGGATTGAGGATGCCAGTGGACAGGAGATTTTAAAGGCGAAAGGGCTACAGCTCTCGGAGGCGGAAGAGCAGGCAAGAGAATTGATTCGTCGCTATGCAGGTAATCCGTTGGCACTGAAACTGATTGCTACAACTATTCAAGAGTTGTTTGCTGGCAACATTGCTGAATTTTTGAAAGAAGAGACAATTGCCTTTAATGAAATTCGAGTATTGCTGGATCAGCATTTCGATCGCTTATCAGGCTTAGAGCAGTCTATTATGTATTGGCTGGCGATTAACCGCGAGCCCGTAACTGTTCAAGAGTTACTTGAGGATATCATTCCTCCTGTACTCAAACACCGGCTGTTGGAAGCGCTGACGGGACTAGTGGGACGATCGCTAATTGAAAAAACATCGGAAAAACCCACAGCTAGCTTTACACAACAGCCAGTTGTGATGGAATATACGATTGAACGATTGGTGGAACGAGTTTGTCATGAGATCAACCATCAAGATTTTCGTTTGCTCCACAATCATGCGTTAATTAAAGCAACAGCTAAAGATTACATAAGGGAGAGTGAAACTCGTCTGATTCTACAGCCGATTGCGTCCTATTTAACTGCTTGCTTCAGCAAAGCAGAAATAGGTAAATGGGCAGTTCAGGTACTCTCAGCCCTAAGACGCCAACCTCTACCATTGAAGAATTATACGGCTGGAAATGTGATTAATCTGCTCCATGAAGTAGGAATTGATTTAACAGGATATGATTTATCTCATCTCATTATCCGTCAAGCTTACCTGCAGGGAATCAGTCTACCTCACGTAGATTTTTCACATTCTAATTTCAGCCAATCTACTTTTAGTGAACCTTTTAGTAGTGCGCTTTCACTAGCATTCCAACTAGATGGAAAACTGCTGGCAGTTGGAGATAACAACGGAGTCATTTGCTTGTGGCAAGTGTCTCAGTTTCAACAGGCTCTAGTTTGTAAAGGGCATACCAATCGAGTCTGGTCGATCGTTTTTAGTCCTGATGGGCAGAAACTAGCCAGCGGCAGCGAAGACAAGACTGTGAAAATCTGGGATCTGAGAACAGGCGAATGTCTCAGAACTTTAGAAGGACACAATAGCCGCATCTGGTCAGTGACTTTTAGCCCTGATGGTCAAACTCTAGCAAGTGGTAGTGATGATCAAACCATCAAGCTTTGGGATGTTCATACAGGTCAATGTCTCAAAACTCTAGAGGGACACTGCAATTGGGTTTGTTCGGTTTCCTTTAGTCCTGATGGTCAATTGCTTACCAGCGGCAGTGAAGATCAAACCATCAAGATTTGGGACGTTCATACAGGTCAATGTCTCAAAACCTTGCAAGGTCATACAAAGCGAGTCAGTTCAGTCCGCTTTAGCCCTGATGGTCAAACCCTAGCCAGCGGCAGCGAAGACAAAACCATCAAACTCTGGAGCTCTTTAACAGGCAAATGTTTTAGCACGTTGGAGGGACATAGCGATCGGGTTTGGTCTGTTGCCTTTAGCCCCGATGGTCAACTGCTGGCTAGCAGTGGGGAAGACAAAACCGTTAAACTGTGGAATCTTGCGACAGGAGAATGCTTCAAAAGTCTGGAACATGCCAATCGGGTTTGGTCTGTTGCCTTTAGCCCTGATGGTCAACTGCTGGCTAGCAGTGGGGAAGACAAAACCGTTAAACTGTGGAATCTTGCGACAGGAGAATGTCTCAAGACTTTGAAAGGATACACCAACAAAGTTTGGTCGATTGCTTTCAGCCCCAACGGGCAATTACTGGCTAGCGGCAGCGAAGACCAGACGGTCAAACTTTGGAATTCCACAACAGGTGAATGCCTGCAATCCCTTGAAGGACATGCTAGTCGAGTTTGGTCTGTTGCCTTCAGCCCAAGCGGTCAGCTATTAGCGAGTAGTAGTGATGATCAAACGGTGAAACTCTGGAATTTGAGGACTGGAAAATGCACAACCTTGCATGGACATACTAACTGGGTATGCTGCGTTACCTTCAGCCCCAACGGTCAACTCCTTGCTAGCGGCAGTGAAGACCAAACTATTAAGCTCTGGAATCCTATCACAGGCGAATGCCTCAAAACGCTGCGTGGATATAACGGTAAAGTTTGGTCTATTGCCTTCAGTCCTGATGGTGCACTGCTAGCGGGTGGGGGCGAGAACCAGACCATTAACCTCTGGAATCTGACAATCGGCAAATCTGTCGAAACCCTGAAAGGACATACAAACCGAGTCTGGTCTGTTGCCTTTAGCCCGGATGGTACAATGCTTGCCAGCGGCAGTGAAGACCAGACTATCAAACTCTGGAATCTGGAGACTGGGAATTGTCTGAACTTAAAGGGACATCGCGATCGGATCTGGTCTGTTGCCTTTAGCCCGGATGGTACAATGCTTGCCAGCGGTAGTGACGATCAAACGGTGAAAGTTTGGGATACTCGTAGTGGCAAATGTTTGAACACTTTTGCAAAACATACGAATTGGGTGCGTTCCGTTGCCTTTAGCCCAGATGGTCACATTTTGGCGAGTAGTGGTGAAGACGAAGTCATTATTCTCTGGAATCTTGAAACAGGTAAGAGCCTAAAAACACTCAAGTCTCCAAAACTTTACGAGGGAATGAATATTAATGGAGTCATTGGTTTGACAGAGGCACAGAAAGCTGCATTGAGAGCTTTAGGAGCCAATGGCAGTGAGTAGCTCGAATATTTCACTCGCTTCAGGATGTGTAACGCTTTATTCTGGAATGCACTATGTTTTCTAGAAGAACTTTATTCCATACCTGTTATAGATCTGGACGAAGCAACGATCAACTCCGCGATTCCGATCGTAAATATCCTTTAATTATTTTGAGCAATCGATTACCTAGCGCAAATGATGCAGGAGGGGTAGTCAAACTATTAACGTCGATATCTTCCTCGCAAGCGGTCATCTGGGCGGGTCCTGGCTCAGTTGTGCCAGATGAGAAATGGTCCTCTCAATTGCCACTTGAGATCCAGAAACATCGAGACCAGTTTCTACTCGTTCAATATCCTGTTCCAGCGACTCTAAGACAGGCTCACTATTCAATTATTGCCAATGGAGTATTGTGGGCAGCATTGCATGGGTTGGAGCAGCAATTTAATGAGAATATTGAAAATCTATTTGGTCGAACGAATCCTGAGCGCCAGTTTTCCGAGGCGTTTGCCCAATATTGGCAGTTTAATGAAATAGCAACGAGGGTAGTCGATCGCTGGATTGAACCAGGAGGGATTATTTGGTGCGTTGATTATCAGATGGTTGGAGTCTATTCGACGATCGAGGGAACTCGGATGATGTACTCCAACTGTACCCCAATTCCAGATATTGAGCACCTCAGCCGAATGTATGTTGGAAGCAAGACATTACTTGAAATGCCTGATTTCAGGAGATGGATAGAGGAATTATGTCAATATCATTTGGTTACCTTACAACGGTTCCACGATTTGGAGAACTTGCTTGAGATCAGCTCAGAACTAGATCCAAATTTTAGAAAAATAAATTTGAGCAAAAGTATTTATTGGGCATTTGGCAATCTTGTCCGGTTCCTAGATATTCCAATCGGGCAAAATGTAAAAAGTTTGCAAACAGAAGCCAATGTCGCTAGAAAAAAATATGAGCAAGGGAAATTGAGCCAACCGGTGAAAGATCTCATTGATCGAGATCTGATTCATCAATCTTGTTCCCAAAAAGTTCTAGCCTTAGTGAGCCGTAATGACTACACCAAAGGCATTCGTGAAACGATCGCAGCTATTAATGTCTATTTTGAGATGTACCCTGGAAATGCAAAATTCTTGTTTATTTTGCAGCCTACTCGTGCCGAAGTAGTTGGATATGAGAAATACCATCAGCTAGTCGATCGGGAGACCGAAGCGCTAAGAACAACATGGGCTGACAAGGTTATTTATATCAATCAAGGAATTCCTCATGATGAACTCATGCTATTACTGCGGGATCACATTGATTTTGTCCTGATTATGGCGACCCATACCGATGGGCATAATCTAATTGCTCCTGAAATGCTAAAAGTTGCTCCCCGAAACTCATCTAAAGGGATAATTGCAGTAGAAGGGGCTGGTATGGTGGACTATATTGGATGTGAAGACGTTTTTTTATGTCAAGATTTGTCTGACCCTAAAGCTACAGCAGCTGTGTTTGCAGAAGCAATCAATACATCTAAGGAACAACTCATTGCGCGATTCAATCAAATGCAGCAGAAAAGCTTAAGAATGAATGATAAAACCTATTTTACTGCTCATATCAATGCGTTACTAGAAGCAAAAAATTTACTTTCGACATAGTGCTGTCGAAAAACTATCCCTCTTTTATCGCCTAAGTAGGTTTCTGAACATCGCGATCGATCGTATCTTCGACCATGTAACTCACTTGCGCAGCTAAGCCGCTCTCTGCTTTAAACCATTCGTGAGGTAGCAGATCAAACTGTCGCATTGGAATATTGGCTATATGCGCGAATAAGTTGCTAGTTTCACGGATACGATGCTTCCCCCGGCATTGCAGGACAACAATAACAGGTGTTGCCAACCGAGCAAAGGCAACCTTGTCTTCCGTAGCAGTATCCAGACTGGTCAGCCAGCGCACGAATGTATATTGGGATTCGGATAGGAACAAATTCATTTGACCATTATGGGTTCCCTGCAAAGATTTATCAGTCGGACAACTGACTAGCTAAATCAAGAGCCTGCATGAGCGTTAACAACCATCTTCTCTTTCTGACTGATTGGTGTTGCCTTATTCACAATGCAGGAATTAGAGCAACGCCAAAACAGACAGGAAGGATAGCCAAACAAATTCCCCTTCCGGGAATCACCCAACTTTTTCAGCAGGCCCTAAATAAGTTGCACATCAATGAGTTCTGATTATTTGCGGTCAAGTACTAGCCGTGAAAGGGGATGTAGACTTAAATCTAACGTCTCTGTTGCTGCACCTAAAAATAGGTTCTGTAATCGACGCAGAAACCCTAGAACAAA
This sequence comes from Phormidium tenue FACHB-886, assembly GCF_014764505.1. Lineage (GTDB taxonomy): Bacteria > Cyanobacteriota > Cyanobacteriia > Elainellales > Elainellaceae > FACHB-886. The sequence goes on along the minus strand of NZ_JACXWX010000017.1, from coordinate 30,441 downwards.
GCCCGGATCGATCTCGCTGGCTGCATTTAGACGAGCAAGCTGATCGCCATTTAGCGTGATATTTAGGCAACCAAGATTATCTCTGAGATGACCAAGCGTGCGTGCGCCAATGATAGGAATATGGCGAGGTGATTGCTGACGAATCCAGGCAAGGGCAACTTGGGCTGCACTGCAATCTATTTCCTTTGCAACATCCACCACCACTTGAGCAATTTGCATGGCGCGATCAACCGTATACTGCCGAAAATATTCTGCCTTGTTAAGTCGATTATCCTGCCCCAAATCAGCGTTCAGATACTTTCCGGTGAGAACCCCACCACCCAAGGGTGACCAATCTAAAATGCTTAAATTCAAGTCTTCTGCCATTGGCAACAAATCTCGTTCTACCGTGCGCTCTACCAAGTTGTATTCCAGTTGAATTGCAGCGAACGGGGTCATGTTTCTGAGTTCTGCTAGTGTTTGAGCACGACTGACAATCCAGGCAGGTGCATCGGAGATGCCGACGTACATCACTTTGCCCGATCGAACCACATCATCCAACGCCCGCATTATCTCTTCAACTGGAGTCACAGTATCCCACATATGGACCCAGTAAAGATCGATGTAATCCGTATTCAACCGGTTGAGACTGGCTTCGAGCGATCGCATCAGGTTCTTGCGCTGATTGCCGCTGGAATTAGGGTCATTGGGATGCGTCATCACTGAGTACTTAGTTGCGATGACAAAGCGATCGCGTTCTGATCCGACAAACTCACCCAACATCCTCTCACTTGTACCATTGGTGTAGATATTGGCTGTGTCGATGAAGTTACCGCCTGCCTCTACAAATGCCTCAAATATCGATTGGCTAGTTTCCTTGTTTGCACCCCAATTCCAATCCTCACCGAACGTCATGGCACCAAGGCACAATTCAGATACTCTCAGCCCAGTGTTACCCAAAAGTTTGTATTGCATGAGTATTTTCCAATATACGAACCTGATTACAAAAGCTCAGTTTTGTTCAGAGATAGAGTCTTGATTGATCTCACTGGTATCTCTCTAACGATCGCTATGGAACAATCACCTATCTTTACGAAAGCGTAAATCGGCGAACAAAGAAGCGATCGGGAATGACGTTTTCCTGCCCTGCCACAAGGCGATGACGGAAAAGCGATTCCGTCAACCAGATTTCACCACCCGCAACGGTTAAATTCACAGGCAGATTCATCCCTGATGCCAATATGTTGAATTGAGGTCTGGTATCAGTTTCTAAGCCACGCAATTGCAACAGGCGACCATTGCCACTTTCGATACCACCCTCAATCATGATCAAAGATCCATCCGCAGCGAACTGGATTGCATCAGAACCATCGATTTTGCGTGGCAGCTCAATTTCATCGACGATGGGATTTCCTGTTGACTGTGGAGTGACCTTAAACAGACGACCATCTGAGTACAGCGTTACAAACAAAACGCCATCTGAGTTACGGGCAATTCCAGATAATCCGAATCTAAGCTGAGTGCGGAATCGATCGTCTTCTGCCCAAGTCTGGAATTGAGTTGCTCCTGGCGGAAGATAGTGAATTCGAGGGCGCAAAGAGTCCGTTACATAAACTCCCCCTTGCGGATCGAGAGCGATGTCATTCCCAAACCCTCCATCTGGCATTGGGATGACGTACCGAACTTCACTAGAGCGAATATCAATTGCAAAGATTCGGTGGAGTTTCTGAACTGTTTCGCCATTGTCTTGCGGTGTACCTAGCACATCAGGGGATGCACCCCACAAAAGGCTACGTGGCTCATCAAGACGTAAACTCGTCACCGAAAAAATATCGCCATTTCCCTCAAAGAATGTTTGCACTTCGCCAGCAGAATTAATCTGTAGAATACGACCGCTGAGAACAGAACCCACATACAGCTTGCCATTCTGGGATCGGGTAATTCCATTAGGGTATTGAAAGCCAGCGGGCAACTCAAGTGAGTCTAATTCCTTTACTGAAGCAACAACAGGACGCAACGGTGATAGGGCGATCGCACTGATGCAGCCGAAAGCAAACAATACATCTCGTCGTTTCATCCTACTTCCTTTTCCTTCTCCCGATTAAGCAACACGATGTCCTGGAATGGCAAAACCACCATCAACCGCGATCGTCTGTCCGGTGATGTAGGCGGCAGCATCAGAACACAGCCAGATCACTGCCTCTGCCACTTCTTCTGAATTGCCCAACCTCTTCACCGGAATGTGATGGGTGAATGCTTGAACCACTGCATCATTTGGATCGTTTGGATTGCCAAAGCGCCGAAACATCTCGGTGTCAATGATGCCAGGGTTCACGTTATTGACCCGAACACCATATTGAGCACATTCCAGCGCTGCTGCTCGCACCATACCATCCAAACCACCTTTGCTGGCAGAGTAAATGGTGGAGCCGAGCAATCCACCTTTTGCCAACCAGGAGGAGGTGTTGACGATCGCTCCACCCGTACCCTGCTTGATCATTTGTTCAATTTCGTATTTCAAACAGAGCCAAACTGCTTTTAGATTAGTGGTAATGGTGTGATCCCAGTTTGCTTCAGTCAGTTGCGTCATCGGTGCAAACATGCCTTCAGTCCCGGCATTATTAAAGGCATAGTCTAACTGACCATAGAGCGCGATCGTCTTTTGAATCAGTGCCTCAATTTCTGCAGGCTGTGAAACATCTGTTCTGACAAAGCTGGCTTCGCCACCCATCTGCCGAATCTGCTCTACGGTTGCGTTGCCTTCGGCTTCTCGCCGCGCCGCTACGACGACTTTTGCACCCTGTTTTGCAAATTGCACAGCAGCGGCTCGACCAATTCCAGAACTGCCACCCGTAACTAGAGCAACCTTGTTGTGTAAGTTATTCACGGTAATTTCTCGATTGAGTATGCGGTTGAAAAAGCAGCACGATCGTTCGGCGTATCCAAACGGACAGCCTTGTAGTCAAATATGCTGTAGAAGGAAGTTCTAGCTTGTTACGTCATGACATGGGAGATGTCATTGGTTGGAGGCTCCGGCTCACTTACCTCCGCTCGTTTAAGCGATTGTTCCAGCAGGAATGCTTGCCCCGCTGCAATACAGCTTTGCCGTTGTTGATGCTCAGAACCTACTATCCCATCCATTTGTTGACAGGCTTCTAGTTGTTTGTAGTAGCCAATCTTCCACTGAATTGCTTCCAGGTTGCGCTGGAGTTCCTCAATGTGTGTCTGCACCTCACGCTCATGTGCCTCTAAAATGGCGCGACGCGCAGAGATCGCCCCGGGTTGCTCCCGAAACAACCGGGCAAACTCCTGCATCCGTCGAATCGACATTCCCGTTAACCGTAAACGAGTAAGAAATTCAATACGAGCAATATCTTCCTCAGAGTACCGCCGATGCCCACTGCTAGAGCGATCGATGGGTTCTAGAAGCCCATTACGCTCGTAGTAGCGCAAAGTGTGAACGCTTAACCCTGTTTGTTGAGCAACTTGTTGAATCGTAAGGGCAGGCATTGGATTAACCTCCAGAAGCATGAATCCACCTTAAAACTTAGAGTGCACTCTAAGTCAAGCCCTGTTTTAATCAGTGGCAGAAAATCGTCCGATCGGAGGAGCAATCACTCTTTAAGTGATTTGGAAGCCGACTGGCGGGTAATGTTCCAAAAATGGTAGGGTAAAGAAATTAATTTTCTCCCTTCTAAACCTAAATGGCTGCTCGCTCCCTGTACCCTCCGGGAAGCAAGCTACAAATGGCGGCACTTTGTACCTAAGATCATCGTGTTCAATGTGCATTGGTATTGCCGCTATGGCTTATCCCATCGGAACTGAGAAGAAATGCTGCAACGAGGGGTAGAAATGGATCACTCCACTGCCAACTAACTGCCAATTAATGGATGCTGAAATATGCGCCAGAACTAGAGAAGCGGGTTCCACCTCACTGAACCCTACCGATGACTCAATAGCCCTTCTGGTATGGCTGCGCTAGGGCGGGTGGACCAGACTTACAGTGACGCGGGAAGTGGAAACAGTTGTACCGAGCGGTGAATTCAGAAGGCAACACCCTTGATTGCATGTTGAGTGCGAAGCGAGATAGCAAGGCAGCTGCCTGATTCTTCCATAAAGTGCTCAAAGTCCAGCATACACAAGGGTCACGAGCCATCACTTGAGTCGTCAATCGAGCCCTCAATCGAGCCCTCGATCGAACCCTCAATGTAGATAAGAACGTTGCTTACCCAGCGAGGGACGATCTCAAGCAAAAGCGACGATCGGCAAGGAGACGGAGTTGAGGCAGCGCAAGTATTTGAACACATAGTTGAACAGGATCATTGGAACATCAAGCGAATAGTGAGACCGATGATGAGGCTCAAAACACTCAAGAGTGCGAGGAGAACCTTGAGAGGGGTAGAGGCAATAAATACGATTAGGAAAGGTGGAAGGGGTCGAACAAGAGGACAGTGTATCTGAGGTAAAGTTTATTGAATCAATCTTTGGAATTACTGCTTAAAGCAATGTAAATGATACAAATCGTTCGTCTCTAAAATATTTTTGCGACAGAACCGACATTCCTGGTTCCCCAAAAGCTGATCCGTTTCTAGTAGGCTAGAAAAGCTGACTTCTTGTTCAATGGTTTCGACAATCCATGCAAAAGACTCACGCCTTCGCAATTCTTGCCCCCGTCCCGGAAATGCATCTGATTTCAGGACTCGAAGCAATTGCCGCTCAACTCGATGCTGACGATCTACCGCCTGACCAGCTGCCCAAAGTAGCGTTTGGCAGTATGGACTTTGAGGGGTTCGCTGAGATTGAAAAGCTGAGGGAGAGCAAGGCGGTCGAAGTTTTCATCTATGCTTCGCATGCCAAAGGCGATCAACCCTTAAACCCAAGGGTAACTTGGCGCGGGTTGTACATAGGTTATGTCGGCTCTCGTCGAGGTCGTTATCCAGGAAAATCAATCTATCGTCCCCAATCAACTGCTAGTGATACCCCAACTTGGGCAGTGTTTTGGGAGGTGCAAGAGTTAGAGCAGCTTAAGAGCCCGATTGCGATCGGCAGCTTGCGCGGAAGGAATAAGAAAACGAACTATCAAGCTCGCTTCATTCCTGAAGGTCCTGTGCTGATTGAACCTCCTGCAACCCGGTAGTGCCAGAGTTCGTACAGCAAAGAACCGCCTTTGTATTGAACTGCCAATACTGGAGGTGAACCAGATGGGTGCCCAGATACTGCCGAACTCGCTGCAGCATCGATGTTTAGGAGCAATGTTCAGGCGGCTCCTAAGCCTGCTTATGCAGATGGGTCGATCGGATCACCCAGTCGTAGGATGGGCAACAAGGCTGGTTTTGGTACATTCAAAGTATAGAAATCGTTCATCTCCAAACCCCTTCACGCAAGTTTGGAGACGGAAGTAAGGGTTCAGTCCTGAAGGAACGCGCCTCCACCCACCGCTACAAAAAAGAGGCAAAGCACATGGAACTGATTTATCGTGGTGTCCGTTATACCGCCACCCCTGCACAGGTGGATGTCGTTGATGCTCCTGTTACTGGGCAGTATCGGGGGGCAACTGTTACATTTCATCAAGCTGTAAAACTGCCGGCTATGCAACGGGTGCTGCACCTAATCTATCGGGGTGTGGCGTTTGATGAAGGAATTGCCGCTCCGACTGCATAGCAGCAGGTTGAGTTTGAGAAGTTAAGAGATGAATGACCTCATGACCTAGCCCTTTAGCTAGGTCTTTCTGTATTCAGCCTTTTCTGCATCGGGTAGAGCTTCAACTGTATTCACCGCTGGCGTCTGCGCCCAGTTATGCCTCTAGTGAAAAAGCCCAACTTATTCGCTAATTGCGCCAGATTGATTGCTCAGTCGCACTCAGTCGCAACAGTTGTATTACAATCGACCGCCTAGTGTAAAGACTAAGTGAATAGCCCCAACTCGCTCCAGAGAATCAGTGGTCAATTCGCTATGGTGTGACAGAATCTGCTTCGTTTGTGACAGCAACACTTGCATCTACTAGCTCTGTGCAGACAGGGACACCGCTCTTACCCGTTTCGCGATCGTCTTAAGTTAGTTAATTGACGGCACAAGGTATGTCGCACTCATTAGCTTGCTTTTGAACAGACGAGAGAAACGCTTCCAAGAGCGAATCAGGCTGTCCTAAATTCCATTCACCCTCGCTGCAACTGAATCCTGGGGACAGGTTAGTTCTATGACGCCACATAAGCACTCTTCGGCAGAAAAGCTGACAGTTCAACGGTTAGCCGGAGATTTCTCTAAATCAATTCGCACCTTAGATCATCGCTTAGATCTTCCTTTAACTCATAAACGCTCTAAAGCTCATGCTGAGGCGATCCAGCCCTCTGAAAGTAAGCACGCCAAGAACAAACATCAGTCTAAATCAAAACACCCCAAGCGCCGCAAGCATGCCAAACGAGCCAGGCTGTTCCGGACTGCAAACGATGCGGTTCAGTATAGTGATTTTTCTAATGTGTCTCAGCTGACGCTCAACGGCAACAGCAGCAGCACCGGAGGTGTGTTGCGGCTCACTCCAGCTCAAACGAATCAAGCAGGTAGCGCTTTTCTAAATACACCCTATAGTATTGACGGCAATACCTCCTTCAAAACTCGCTTTCAGTTCCGCCTCTCAGGCGGTGATGGTACAGGCGGTGCTAACGGTCTTGTATTCATGCTGCAGAACAGTAACAGCGGCAGTGGCGCCTTAGGTAGTTTGGGAGGTGGCGAGGGCTATAGCGGTATTGGCAAGAGTCTGGCGATCGAGTTCGACACCCACAAAAGCAGCTGGGATCCCAACAATAACCATGTGGCGCTGCTGCGAGATGGAGATGTGACTAAATCACTGGCTGTCGCCTCTGCTAACATCGACCTCAACGGCGGCAGTGCCCTCAACGCTTGGATTGACTACGATGGTCTCAGCGACCAGCTCAGCGTTTACTTGTCCTCCGGCAGCAGCCAGCCAGCCAGTGCACTCTTTACTAGCAAAATTGATCTTGCCTCGGTAGTAGGTTCCAAAGCTTATGTCGGCTTCTCAGCAGCCACAGGCGGATTGACAAATCAGCAAGACTTGCGAAACTGGGAGTTTGTCGCTTCCAACCCCGCTCCCCCTCCACCACCTCCGCCACCCTCGCCATCTGCTCCACCCCCTTTAATACCGTCGGCGGGTGCAGTTAGTTTCAACTACAGCGACTTCACCGATAAGAACAACCTGACCCTAAACGGCGACATTGACAGAATTGCTAGTGCTGTCCTGCGGCTTACCCGCGCCGAGAAAAGCCAGGTGAGCAGTGCCTTCACCGCTACGCCCTACAGCATCGATACCAATACCTCCTTTAGCACCCGCTTCCAGTTCCGTCTTTCAGGCGGTGATGGCACTAAAGGCGCTAACGGTATTGTTTTCATGCTGCAGAACGATGAGCGTAGCATTGGGGCAGATGGCACAAGTGGGGCACTTGGGGGAGCAGGCGGGGCAGAAGGCTATGGAGGCTATGTTGATCTCACTCCAGGTTCAACAACTCCCAAAACTTATGCCATCCGCAAGAGTCTAGCGATCGAATTTGATACGCACAAGAGCAGTTGGGATCCAAACGATAATCACGTCGCACTGCTGCGGGATGGCTATCCCAATCGCCAGATCGCGACAGCGCCCCCTTCGATCGATTTAAACGGCGGCAGTTCGATCAACGCTTGGATCGACTACAACGGATTGAGCGATCAGCTCAACGTCTATTTGTCGAGCAGCACCACGAAGCCAACGACATCGCTGCTCTCCAGCCAGATTGATTTAGCTAATGTGGTTGGCTCTAGAGCCTTTGTGGGCTTCTCGGCGGCAACCGGTGGGCTGACCAATCAGCAAGATATTGAAAATTGGGAGTTCTCAACCTCTAGCCCCACTCGTCCACCCACCCCGACCCCTACGCCCAATTTCAATTTAATCCAGGGCAGCGATGCGGCTGAAACGATCGAGGGCACGGCGGGCAGTGACGAAATTTGGGGCAATGGTGGCAACGATAGTTTGCGGGGTAATAGTGGAGACGATCTGCTGCTGGGCGGCACGGGCAACGATCTGCTAGACGGCGGCGATGGCATTGATACCGTCAGCTATGTCTATTTGCTAAACAGCATTACAGCAGATTTGAGCCAAGGGGTGGCGAGCCGGGTCGCTCGTATTATGCCATTAGGCGACTCTATTACGCTGGGAATTACCGACAATGCCAGCTCTGATAGAACGTCTGAGCCGACCTCCCAGCCCTATATTTACACAGGAAAAGGCGGTTACCGTGCCGTGCTCTGGAGCAAATTTCAACAGAATAACTTGGCGGTCGATTTTGTAGGGACGCAGTCAGACGGTAGCCAAGTTGGAGACAAGGATCATGAAGGGCACGGTGGTCAGACGATCGATTGGTTAGATCAACGCGTTAACAGTTACCTTAGCTCTACCCGTCCAGATATCGTGCTGGTGATGGCCGGTACAAACGATACCTACATCCGAAACGGCACAGTAGACACCGCACCAAAGATGGCAGATCAGCTTAGCAGCTTGATCGATAAAGTCCTTACCTACTCACCTGATGTTAAAGTGCGCGTAGCCACGATTGCACCCATTCCACCAGGCGGTTCGCCAAACGGTGGTGAAGACTGGACAGGGCAAGCTCAACTGGGCAGAGACTTCAATAATCTCATTCCCGGTGTGGTGGCAAGCAAAAAATCGACAGGGCGAGACGTAGAATTCGTCGATAATCGCGCCGAAACGCTAGGTGAAACACTCGGTCTCACAGCCACAAGCAAAGACATTGTTATTCCTGAAACTAGCCGCGTCCATCCAACTGATGGAGGCTACGACAAGATCGGCAATCTTTGGTTCAACTCCCTGTCGCAGATTACGACAGCCCAAGGAACCTACAAAGTCGATCAAGACACGCTCGTCAGCATCGAAAATCTAATCGGCTCTGTCTACAACGACAGCCTCAGCGGCAACAGCAGCAGCAACCTGCTGACGGGCGGCTATGGCAGCGATAGTCTACGCGGCAACGGCGGAGCAGATACCTTCTTCTACCAGGCTGCCAGCGATGGCACAGATACAATCGCCGACTTTGATGGGGACGATCGCTTCCAGCTTTCTGCATCGGGCTTTGGCGGTGGCTTGGCGGCGGGTGTCAACCTCAGCGGTTCAGCGGCAAGCACAGGTGTGCTGGTGAATGGGGACAACGCCATCAGCGGCGATCCCACCTTCCTCTACAGCAATGGTTCGCTTTGGTTCGATCTAGATGGAACTGGGGCAGGCAACAGAGTGGAGATCGCCAAGCTAGCCACTCGCCCTGCAAGTTTGTCGCTGAGTCAGTTCTCTATTGTGGCGTAGCTGTAAGTCTGTTCAGGCAGGTCTACTTGTCCTGTCGAGCAGCTGCTTAGTGGGGGCGCTCTGCTGAATCACGACCGTAGTAAATTACGATCGTAGTAAATATCGTTGTCTTCAAAGCTGCTCCGCCCTCCTTAGATTTCCCGGCGATCGAGACCGGACTATTTCTGCTGCTCGCACTCTCGTTAGGAAAGTGTCAGAACTATTCCTTTTTTCTAGTGAAACCCTTATTCCTGCATTAGTCCTATTGAGAAAATTCTCAATGTCGTTGAGAATTGAGTACTCAATTTCGACACTTTCGCTGTGTGCGGTTAACGTCTCAAGCACGGTTCTGGAGACAAGCTGCTGCGGCGACGGAGCAGCTTAGCCCAATCCCCATCTGTGATAGCGTGTCAGAAGCATCATCCAATGAATTAGGATCGATGAGAGCCTTGTCTGCAACTGCACAACAATGGTCCTGGCGAATAGACACCCCTAACCCTACCCAAGCTGCAAAATTAGCTAGAAATCGCAGATATGAATCCTATTCCTTGCTCCAAAACGCCTAAGTTTGTACAACTAGCCCAGTGGATTCTCAATCCAGTCCGCTACATGCAGACAAACTTTAACCGCTACGGAGATATCTTTCAGGCTGCAATTCTCCCAGATCCAGATAGCACGAATTCTCTGTGCTTCGTGAATGAGCCTAAAACACTTCAATACCTGCTCAGCCATGATACTGGGAAAGAATTTTCAGCACCCGGGGAGGTAAATGAAGCAGTTGTACCGCTGCTAGGGCGGCAGAACGTCATCCTCTCCAGTGGAAAACAGCATCGGCATCGACGGCAATTGATCATGCCTCCGTTCCATGGCGAGCATCTCCATGCTTACGCTCAAAAGATTCAACAGATTACCCAGGATGTGATTGCCCAGTGGACCACTGGAGAAGTCTTAGAGACCCGTGCTCTCATGCAGAAAATCACCATGCGCGTGATTCTTCAGGTCGTGTTTGGGCTGCACCAGGGCGAACGGTATGAAAAGTTAGAGCGGTTGTTGAGTATACGCCTGAATACGTCTGTTACACCCTTAGCCGCTGCAACTCTGTTTTTCCTGCCTTGGCTAAGAAAGGATATGGGTCGCTGGAGCCTTGGTGCCCGCATGCGCCAAATGGCAGAGGAAACAGATGCCATCCTGTTTGCCGAAATTGCAGAGCGACGAGCAAATCCCAACGCAGATCGCATTGATATCCTCTCGCTGCTGCTAGCTGCAAAAGATGAGGAGGGAAACGGTCTTAGCGATCAAGACCTGCGCGATGAGCTGATGACCCTGCTGGTCGCTGGGCATGAAACGACCGCTACCGCGTTGACTTGGGCGATGTATTGGGTGCATTCGCTGCCAGAGGTGAAGCGAACCTTAGTGGCAGAACTGGATAGCCTGGATCAGCCGGCTGAGGTGGAGCAACTACTGCGCTTGCCCTATCTGGCTGCTGTTTGCAATGAAACCTTGCGCATTCATCCCGTTGCAATGTTGACCTTTCCTCGGCGAGTTGAGATTCCCTTAGAACTCTGTGGGTATCAGCTAGCGCCAGGTACATTGTTGATGGGTTGTATTTACCTGGTCCATCAGCGAGAAGAGCTGTATCCACAGCCGCACCAGTTTCGTCCGGAGCGATTCCTGGAAAGGCAGTTTTCGCCCTACGAGTTCATGCCCTTTGGTGGGGGAGTGCGGCGCTGTATCGGGTCTGCCTTGGCGCAATATGAAATGAAGATTGTTTTAAGCACGATAGTGAGCCAGATGGAGTTGGTCTTGGAGAATAAACGTCCTGTAGAGCCTGCTCGACGGGGGCTCACCTTGGGTCAAGGGACACCTGTGCGGATTAAAAAAGTTGCGATCGTTGACAAGTCAGCTAAATCACTAGAAGTAGCTGTACGGCGTCAAGGCATATAAGGGCATGATGAGGCGATTGAATCATTGGAAGAACTCATAGGATCATCTGTTCATGAATCAAAGATGGAGAGAGATAGAGAGGAGCAAGCGCTTTACCAGCAGCAAAAATCTCCAAAACTGAAAATATTACAGATTTAAACTAAGAAAAAATTGGAGATGCTATTGCACCCGTGAAATGATGCTGAGTAAATGCCTCGGCAGCTAATTAAGGTAAATAAGATGTAGGGGCAAATACCTGCAAAAGATATTTTTGAAACCATTCAATTATTTAGCCCCCCAGATTTCCCTGGAGGGCTAAATAATTACACCTAATCAGTGCTTCACTCTGGGCTAACAGCACTGTCAGATTCAGGAGTTGGATGACGCATTTCGCGCAGGCAACTGGGGTCGACGTAATGACACGTGGAGTCGTCCTGACAGATCAAAGCCCAACCTGATTGCTCAATTCCCATCAATTTATAAACCGTATATCGAACAAAAGCACCTTTGTGGTTGCGAGTTCCCGCTTCAACACCGAAGTTGTAAATATTGTCAGTCATTTTAAAGTCTCCTGTTAAAAGTAGCGCTTTGAGCAGCCGATAAAATCTAAAATAAACTTTATTTATTGTCCATTTTTTTAAGTTAAGCCGATCTTATCATTAAAGCCTCAAGCAGATCGTTAAGTCATGTAAATCAAGCACAGACCCATAGCTACGATCGGCAGGAAATCTAAGGACTTTGATATTAATGCGCTCGCAAGACGTGTTGATCGTGACGGTTACAGCTATACAAAAATCTGGTCTTTAAGGAGTTCCTTTAAAGACCAGATTTTCAATTTTGCTACTTATCGAAAATCACTCAGGATTTGCGCAATTTTTGAAGTGTGTGAGGGGCCTCACTCACCACCCACTTCAAAAATGTACTGAATCTAGATTGCACAAGCCCTGATTGCTCCAAAGGTACTGGAGCGCAAATTGCTTAAGCCGTATAGAGCCGTTTGCGATCGCGCGCTCCTGTTGAGGTGCTTTTGCGGCGAGCAGATGGAGCCTGACCCTTTGCTCGATTACCACCTCGACTGTTGCTGCGACCTTGACTCGATCGTTGGCGGTTCTCTGTGCTTACCTGCGCAGTAGCAGTTGGCTCGTATCCCGCTATCACGTCTTGGGCAAGCGTTCGGTTAAGCAGTTGTTCAATGCCTTTCAGCAGTGGATATTCATCTCGAGAAATCAGGGAAACTGCTTGTCCTTCGTTGCCTGCCCGACCAGTACGACCAATGCGATGCACATAATCCTCTGGCACATCAGGTAAATCATAATTCACCACATACGGGAGCTGGTCGATATCTAGCCCGCGCGATGCCACATCCGTTGCCACTAATACCTGCACCTTACCCCGCTTAAAATCGTTTAAGGCACGAGTGCGGGCCGCCTGAGTTTTGTTGCCGTGAATTGCCGTAGTTTTCAGTCCATCTTCGGCAAGCTGTTCGGCTAAACGATTCGCGCCGTGTTTTGTCCGAGTGAAGACCAGCACCTGTTGCCAGTTGTAGAAGCCGATCATGTGAGACAGCAGTTCTCGCTTGCGATGGCGATCCACCAAATGCACCACCTGTTTCACCTGCTCTGCGGCAGTGTTGCGAGGAGCGACTTCAATTAAGGTTGGAGACTTAAGTAGCGTGTTGGCAAGCTGCTGGATCGGTTTAGAGAACGTGGCAGAAAACATTAGTGTTTGCCGAGCCGCAGGCAGAACCGCCAGAATCTTGCGAATATCGTGGATGAAGCCCATGTCTAACATTCGATCGCACTCATCTAGCACCAAGATTTCAACCTGGGAAAGATCCAGCGTCTTTTGCCCAAGGTGATCAAGTAGCCGACCGGGAGTCGCGACGAGAATATCCACCCCACGCCGCAGCGCTTGAATTTGTGGCACAATGCCGACGCCGCCGTAAACGACAGTCGATCGCAAGGGCAGGTATTTGCCATAAGTTTTGACACTATCACTAACCTGAGCTGCCAATTCGCGAGTCGGCGTCAGGATGAGGGCGCGAGGCGTGCGATTGCCGCCCTTGGTCAAGCTAGAGCGATCGTTGAGGCGATGCAGCAGAGGTAAGGTAAAGCTAGCCGTTTTGCCGGTGCCGGTTTGGGCGCTCGCAAAAATATCTTGCCCTTGCAAAATAGCCGGGATAGCTTGCTGCTGAATGGGTGTTGGCTCGCTGTAGCCTTGATCGGCAACAGCACGAAGCAGAGCGGTCGAAAGACCGAGGGTATTAAATGTCATGGATGCAATTGCTCCTAGTGGTGCCCCTATCCCCAATGTCGGGACCAGTCTAGAAGCAGGAATTCTGTGATTCAGTTGGATACCTCGAACAAGTAAGTTCCAATGCGCCAGCGTACAGACCGGAATGTACTGGCGATGTCCATCTTAACAGATTCCGGGCAGAAGTTCATTTTTGAGGGATGACCGGCAGCAGTTCTCATTTTGAAACCAAGCTTAAAATTAGAATTGCTGGATGACCAGAGCACACCTCTCAAACATAAATCTGTCGTATTAAGCCTATGGGGGCAGTACCGCTTTTCGGGCAAATCCTAACTTTTGCGGTTGTGTTGCCAAGATTTTTGAGTGACGAACGCTTTGTGTCTTCGCGTTTCTAAGCAGTAATTTCAAAGATTGCTTCGATAAACTTGGCTTGAAACACACTATTCCCTTGGTCTATTTCTTTCACTTATCCTTTCTTGATCATGTTCATCGCTTCAATTCCGCTCAAGGTTCTCCTTCCGCTCTTGAATATCTTGAACCCCCATCATCGCTCTCACAATTCGCTTGATCTGCATCTAACTGAAGAGATACATCTCAAAGGGCAACCTGTTTTCCTGTCCTTGCGAATCTAACCGCACTGGTCGAACCAGTGGCTTACCCCAGAAGTTGAGTTAGTGTCTGGGCACTTGGGGAATTATAAAGACATTAGACCTATTGTTTGATAGCGAGAAAACCGTTGAATCATCCTCAACGCCCGATTAAAGCCAACATTGCACCTGGCAATCAACCGCAGCGATCGCTACCGCTGCGTTTAATTTTGATTGTTCCCTTTGTGCTGCAAATTTTTGGAGCGGTCGGGTTAGTTGGGTATCTGTCGTTTCGCAACGGGCAGAAATCCGTGAACGATCTGGCTGCTCAGGTGCGTAGTCAGGTGAGCAAGCGGGCGGAGCAATACCTTGACCAATATTTAGAAAAACCTCAAATCGTCAATGACCTCAATGCCAGAGCATTTCGAGGCGGACAGCTCAAGCTAGAAGATCCCACAACGGTTGTTCGCACTTTTACTCAGCAATTGCAGATGTTTAGAGACATCAGCTATATCTATCTAGGTGGAGAGAAAAACGAGCATTTTTCAGCCACGATCGACCATGAAGGAATTTGGGCAGCAGAGCGTACTACCTTTCCAAAACGCCGCTGGTATCAGGTGGATGCGCAAGGGAATTATGTTCCATCGGATGACGAAGAAATTGAGGACTACGATCCAGCGGCTCGTCCCTGGTATCAAGATGGCATAAAGTTGCGAAAACCAGCTTGGAGTCGGATCTATCCTTTTGTCTCCAACGAAGGGCTAGGGATTACAGCTACCGCTCCCCTGTATGACAGTACAGGACGTTTTCGGGGAGTGTTGGCGGCAGATTTGTGGATTAAAACAATCGGTGAGTTTTTACGCCGTTTGGATTTCAGTTCAAACGGTGAGATTTTTGTGATTGAGCGATCGGGCGAGGTAGTCAGCAGTTCCACAACAGAACTCCCCTTTGCCCCCAATAGTACAGAAGCCGATCCACAACGACTCAATGCCATTGACAGTAAAGAGCCGATCATCCGTGACTCGGTCGTTTTTTTGCAGAAGCAGTTTGGTAGTTTGCAACAAATTCAGCAAACGCATCAACTTGATTTTGACATTAATAATGAGCGGCAATTCTTACAAGTTCTGCCTTATCAAGACGAGCAGGGGCTTGATTGGCTTGTGGTTGTGGTTGTGCCAGAGTCAGACTTCCTCGCTCAAATTAATAGCAATACCCGCACAACTATACTGCTTTGTTTGGGCGCGTTAGCTGTTGCGACCGTGTTGGGCTTTTACACCTCTCGTCTCATTACTCAACCAATTTTGCGGCTGAGCCAAGCTTCTGAAGCGATCGCCAAGGGAGAACTAAACCAAAAGATTTCAGAAATCCAGATTAATGAATTAGACGTTTTGTCTCGCTCGTTTAATCAGATGGCAGAGCAACTTAGAGATTCATTTGCTGCTTTGGAGAACACTAACCAAGAACTGGAACAGCGCGTGGAGAAACGAACCGTTGAACTGAAAGAAGCGAAACATTTAGCCGATAGCGCAAATCAAGCGAAGAGCGAATTTTTAGCCAACATGAGTCACGAGCTTCGCACACCGCTCAACGGCATTCTTGGCTATGCCCAGATCCTCAGTCGCTCCAAAATGCTAGCCGATAAAGAGCAGCATGGTATTAACATCATTCACCAATGCGGATCTCATCTACTCACCTTGATCAACGACATTTTGGATTTGTCCAAAATCGAAGCCCGCAAACTTGAACTGATGCCCAAAGCAATCTACTTTGGTTCATTATTGCAAAGTGTCGTAGAAATTTGCCGGATTCGAGCAGAGCAAAAAGAAATTGATTTCATTTATCACGCTGCTCCTGATTTACCAGAAGGAATCGAAGTCGATGAAAAACGGCTGCGGCAGGTGTTAATTAACCTATTAGGAAATGCCATCAAGTTTACCGATCGCGGTAGTGTGACGTTTACCGTCGAGGTAGTTCCGGCATGTGATCAGGTAAACCCATCTTCCACCACTGTCCTCACTCGCTTCACGATTCAAGACACCGGAATCGGAATTGCTCCTGAACATCTGGGCAAGTTATTTCAGGCCTTTGAACAGGTGGGCGATCGCAAACGACAAACCGAAGGAACAGGTTTAGGACTGGCAATCAGCCAACAAATTGTTCATCTGATGCAGGGACAAATTCAGGTTAAGAGCCAACTGGGTGTGGGCAGCGATTTCAGCTTTGAAGTGGAACTACCGATCGCTGCAAATTGGGTCGAACGAAACGTTAGCGCTGCGGGCAACCGCATTACAGGCTATCGCGGAGCGGCTCGCTCCGTTTTAGTGATCGATGATCACTGGCAAAACCGCGCCGTTCTAGTCAACTTGTTAGAACCCCTAGGATTTGTACTCAGCGAAGCTGGGAATGGACAAGAGGGATTAGAAAAAATGCGCCAGCTACGGCCGGATCTGGTGTTTACAGACATTGTGATGCCAGTGATGGATGGCTTTGAACTGCTCAAACAGGTACGTCGGACTGAAGATCTCAAGCATTTGAAGATACTTGTTTCTTCTGCTTCGGTCGCCCAAGCCGATCAGCAGATGGCACTGAAGGCAGGCGGAGATGATTTTCTGGCTAAACCCGTTGAGGCAAACGAGTTGTTTAACCTCGTGGCAACTCACTTGCAGCTAGAGTGGATTTATGAAACCATTGTGAGCGATCGCGCTCAAGCATTCGATTCGCAAACGATAATTTTGCCGCCAACTCCTGATCTTGCCGCAATGCTAGAAGCCATACAAGATGCCAATTTGCAAGCATTACGTGAACAAATTGACCGCTTGGTTCAAGCGGATGACCGCTACGCTGGATTCGCTGCTCCAATTCTCCAGCTTGCCAAACAATTTAAAGCCGAAGAGATCGAGGAATTACTCCAACAATACCTGGTTGAGGAGAAGGTGAATGTTGAGTAAAGGACGGATTCTAGTTGTTGATGATACGCCTGCCAACTTAGAAGTAATCTGTCAAATGCTGAGTGAAGCAGGCTACTTCGTCATGACGGCGATCGATGGTGAACGTGCGCTCAAGCGGGTGCACACCCATCCACCCGATTTAATCTTGCTCGATGTTGAAATGCCCGGAATTGACGGCTTTGAAACTTGCCATCGGCTGAAGTCGAATCCTGCCACCGTCAGCATTCCCATCATTTTCATCACGGCGCTTTCTGATGCTGAAAGCAAAGTCAAAGGGTTTACGCTTGGTGCAGTAGACTACATCACCAAACCGTTCGAAGCGAACGAGATGCTAGCTCGAGTTCATACTCACCTGCACCTACAGCGTCTGAGTCAACATCTAGAGCGCAGCGTTGCAGAACGAACGATTGAGCTAGAAACAGCCTTGGAGAAATTACGCCAGTCTCAACTGCAATTGGTGCAAAGTGAGAAAATGTCTGCTTTAGGAAATCTAGTCGCCGGGGTTGCTCACGAAATTAATAATCCTGTCAGTTGTATTGTTGGCAATGTTGATTTCGTGCAGAATTGCATTGACGATTTACTCAGCGTCATCGACCTATATAGCCAGGAATATCCACAACCGAGTGCCAGAATTGCCGATCAACTTGCAGCGGTTGATTTAGAGTACCTGCTTCAAGATCTACCGAAACTAATTAAAGCCATGAAAGCTGGAGGCGATCGCATCATAGCGATTAGTAAAAGCCTTTGTACCTTTTCGCGTATTGACAGTGTCCAGAAGCAACCATTCAACCTACATGATGGCATTGACAGCACTGTGCTGATCCTACGCCATCGCCTCAAAGCGAACGAACACCGTCCAGCCATCGAAGTTATTACCCATTACGATCACCTCCCGGAAGTTAACTGCTTTCCTGGACAGCTCAATCAAGTATTTATGAACATTTTGTCCAATGCGATCGATGCGTTGGAGGCAGCAAATCAGGAACGCAGTTTTGCTGAAATTGAAGCAAATCCCAATCAAATTACGATTTGGACGAGTGTAGAAGATGAGCAAATCAAAATTGGAATTGCTGACAATGGAATTGGCATGACCGAAGAGGTGAAAGCTCACATTTTTGATCATTTATTTACGACGAAAGCGGTCGGAAAAGGAACAGGATTAGGATTGGCGATCGCCCATCAAATTATAGTGGAAAAACATGGCGGAGTGATTGAAGTAAATTCTGATAGCAACAGTGGCAGTGAATTTGTGATTCACTTGCCTCTCCTTGGCTAGGGCAAGTGATTTTGACTGATAAAAGCCAAAGCAATACTGGAATCAGTTAGGGGTAAATTTGACGGTTCTGTCGCAAAAACTTTTTAGTAACGATCTGCATTGTTCACACATCGAGGTGTGGATAGCGAATCTGTCATAGAGTGTGTTATGAACTTCTAGGATTCGTTAGAGTAATCGTTCGTCTGTCTCAAATGAGGTCGAACCCACTTATCTATTGATTAATTCTTGCGACACAACCGTATATCTTGCTTAGTGGGATCGATTGCCCCTCTGAATGCACTGCATACAAACGTTAAACAAGGCGAGTACGAATGCAACTTCAATAGGAATCTGCAACGCTAGGGGAGCAGCAATCAGCCCAGCTACGATAAAAGCTGAACCGACAAGCGCACAGACAATGAGGACAACTTCATCGTCAAATAGTTTCAGACCAGCCCAAAGTGTGCCAAAGCCAAGCATCCAGAAGAAGAGATAATTCATAGATTGATGTCTAATGATTTAATACACTCTTCAAGCAGGGTACTTCAAATCATCACGATTTTTCTATTTCCCCGCCAATCCCCTTCAGGTATGCTTCAACTTCTGCTTGCTTAAACTCCTTAAATATAGGGTAAAGAAGTAAGTGTCCTTAACGAAGAATTAAATGTCACAGAGGAGTTTTCAACTCTTCCCAACTTCCAAAGGAAGGACGCATTGGGTACCTAAAGGCTTGCTCCTATAGCTCATTTCAGCTACGGAACTTTTAGAAGAAACTTCAAACCTTGACAAAGTCTGAATTGAAAAGGTCACACGGGATTGACAAATAATTCTTCGTCAAGGACACTGATTTCTTCGCTCTACATCCCGAAACTCACAATTTGCGGGACTTTAAGCACGATCTAGATCGAAAGTCCTCTTGATTGGGAGATTCAGGGGGCGAATCGGGTAGCGTTTACAGCTTTTTAGACATCCTCTTATTACTTACTGCTTGACCACAATTTGAATTTGTTGTGTCACCCACTCATCCTTAGGATTAGTAACCACTCTGGCTGCTCGCGTTGTAGGAAGTGGCGGTTGTTCCAAGTCGGCGCCGATCGCTGCCAAAAGATTGTTCAGTGGATTAATATCCTCTGGCTCTCCCCCTCGCGTAATCTCTCCTTTTAACCCTTCAAGCTGCTGGTTGAGGCTGTTGCCCCGGCTTTCAGGCTGCTCATCCAGTGCAGGCAAGGTGAGCCACCGGAAGTCTGCCAACCCGTTCTGGACGGCAAAAACCTTGATCGTTTCTTTTGCTTCCTGATATTGCCCATCCTCTGGTAAAACTAGACTCAGTTTGACATCCTGGACTGCCCCTCGTGGCAGGTTGAAAAATGCAGATTCTAACCCATCCAGCGGGATTTGTGAAATTGCCCAGGTTGGCTCGAGATCCAAGACCGCGACTTTGAGCGGTTGATTTCCCTTGTTCTTGACGCGCAGACAGACGATATCACCCGTGGTTATCGTTGGATTTCCAGGTTCCGCAAAGGGCTTCTCATCCGCTGTAAGTAGCTCAACTTCTAGGGCTTGAGCCAGCTTTGAACCAGGATTATCCAGGCTTTGAACTGCTTGATATTTTGCCAGGTGAACCAGACGTTGCACAACTGTAGTAGCCGCATTCGGATCATCAATAGACAGGGCAGGGCGCAGGTTTTCAATCACACTTTGTGTACAGATTTCATACTCACCCGATCGCCCAACGGCAAGCTGATAGCGATCTACCTCACCCTGCTTCATCTCAAGCACCCAGCCATTTCCAGCCAAGGCTTGCCGGACGTTTTCCAGGGCTTCTTTTTGCCTGCTCACTAAGTTTGGAGGAAGCTGATTCTCTGCATTCCCTGGCTCCTTATCCACAACCAGACGAACCCGTTGAACCAAATCAACTGGTGCCGACACCATAACCGCGGGTGCACCGGATTCGATCGTCCCATTAATTGCAATTCCTCCTTCCTCTGGCTGCAACACTCTAGCAGAGGAACCTCCGCCTGCAACACTAGTGACTTCAACGATCGCCACTTGTTTTGTTTTGTCTGTGAAATCGGTGGTGCTGAGCGGATAGATGGAAAATTGCGTCCCTTTGCTCAGTCCCTGTGCCATGCCGGCATTGAGGGTAATCTCTGGCTGCACCTTGATGACTTGAACTGTGTAGGGAGTAGACCAGATCTCACTGCCAAACACCAGTCGGCTGCTCTCACCCAAGATCATCGGCAGCTGTTGGGGAAACTTACTTTGAATTTGGGCGTTGATGCGATCGTGCAGCAATTTGTACGTCAACGGTTGTCCTTTGGTTGCACTGCTCGTCAAGGTATCGACCATCCAATAGGTCAAGGCGCCATGACGATCGCTGCCGTTTACCGGGTATTCATAGGCAAATTCATTAGAACGACAAGCCGCAAGCAAAACATAATCTTTGGCTTGGGGCAATCCTGCCACTCCAATGCCTCGCTCAGCCTGTTCCCGCCAGTTGCTCAGCAATTCTTCGCGTGATGCCACCAGGCTCTCAGCCGATCGCTCTGTTGTATCGACTCCGAGTTCTGAACTTCTAATTTGAGCATCTCCTCGCGTTGCTCCACCAGAATGGCAGCTATCTAGAATCACCGTGACAACTAACCCTTTGTCGGTCATCCGTTTCAGGAGCGTTGTAATCTCAACATCGCGCAGATAACGCCCCTCCTGATCTCCAATATCCATTGGTACGATGCCTTCATCGTTTTGATCGACACCCTGCTTCAATTCAGGATAAATTGTGGTTGCTTGTCCTCCATGCCCAGAGTAGTGGATATAAACCAATTCTCCCGGAGCAGCTTCATCGGTAATGGTCTTAAAGGTGTTAACAATATTTTCGTAGGTTGGTTTTTGCGCTTCTTTGACTTCTGTAGGAGCTGGCTCTTCTGGGTTGGGAGAGAGCAATCGATGAACTCGTTTTAATTGGTTCTTTAGTGTTTTCTCAAGGACTGTATTTACCAAATTAATATCTCGTACAGCTCCTTTGAGGCTTTTGTACCAACGATTGGGCGTGTAGTAGTCGATGCCAATTAGGAGGACATAAATATTTGGGGCTTGTTTTGTCATGGGTCGTTCAGTATTTCGGGGCTTTTCTATCTCTAGATAATTGCTGCATCAGCGCCCTGACAGACCAATAACTTAGTCTCAGCAACACGGATGCAGCAGACATTTAGGCTTTAGTTGAAACTTTTGGAAGTATGTCACACCATCACTGCACGTGTGTTAAGTCCCACAACACCGTCTGCAGTCAGGCTTTTCTTCTGCTGAAATTCCTTCACAGCTTTATCGGTTCCCGGTCCAAATTCACCATCTACCGCAACCGTAATGCCCGCCTTCTTCAGTGCGTTCTGCAGTTGCTCCACGTCAGACCCTTCCATTCGAGGTTGGCTGAGTTTCAATACTCTTGGTTTATCATCCCACGGAGCTTTAGCAAAGCCATGAGCCGGGGATTGATTCAGCGCCCCCTCCGTCTGAGGTCCAAAGGCTCCATCTTCACCGATCTTGTCATTCGGGTTGTTTTTATTCCAAAGCTGCTGGAATGCCAGAATAGATTTGCTACGAATATCAACTGTGTTGCCCCCTGTATAGTCAAAGTGAGGTGGATCGCCTGCTAGAGGATTCCAGCCATATCGCATCAGGTAAGGTTCCCAGCCTATGGGATCTTCAATATCGATTGCTAATCCGGTTTGATGATTGCTGGTTCCTGGAGGGGCAACGGGGTTAGAGTTGTTGTATCGATCGTTGTAGAGCAGCATTTGCTGCGCGATCGTTCGGTAGCAGGAGTTCACTAGCATTTTCGTTCCCCGCTCCTGAATAGCACGCTCTAGCCCCTGCTTTGCGGCAGCTTGAACATAGGCATATGCAGCGTCAAGCAAATCAACGCTGAGATCATCAAAGCTGACAAACACATTGGGCAGAATCAGTTGAAGCTGATGGATCAACTGCTGAGATAAGCCATTGACGATCGCAGTTGAGGCTGCACTCGGTGCATCTTGCAGCGGTCCTCGAAAACTAGCTCTGATACCGGTTTTATCACGCTCGTTAATCTCTAGGCAAAGTTCAATGATATTAGAGTCCACAACTATCTCCTGTTCTGTTCGATCGTGTAATAAAAAAATTTATAGACCCAGCGCCTGCAGGGTTTGGGTCCCCACAACTCCATCTACAGTCAATCCTTTTTGCCGCTGAAATTGCTGAGCAGCAGCATTGGTTGCTTTCCCAAAAAATCCATCTGCTCCATCAGGTTCAAGATTAAATCCTGCTTTGATCAGCGCTTCTTGCACTCGGCGCACATCTTCTCCCTGCATAATGGGATGGGTCAGTTTCAGGGTTCGAGTGCTGCTTGTCTGCTCACCTGTTAGTCCGTCTCCTTCGTAGGTGAGGAAAGCCTGCCAAGGCTTGCTAAGGAAGAGCGCTTGTTCTGCCAGTCTTCTGCGCGTGAGTCCAAGCCAGGGTTCTCCATTAGCTTTGTTCCAAACAGGAAACTGTGCAATTGCGCCTGGATAATCTCCAGCGTTGAGTTTTCTTAATAATGTTGAGCCACCAAATCCCTCGCTTCCTGGACCCACGTTGAAACAGAAGCAGACTAAGGCAGAGAATTGATCCTCATTGATATCGACCTGAACAGCATCTTCAACATAGGATTCAAACTGCTCTAGGTCTTTGTATAGAAACTGCTCTGCCTGCGCCTGGGTGATAGTCATTTCCTCAGAAACGTCTTTTGTATGTCCATAGCCGATCGTCCAGACACCTACCCCATCATCATAAGCCTGGAGCTTACAGCCCTCAAAAGTGGTTAACAGCTTAAAGCCCTCGTCGTTGATGCGGCGTGATCCTCTAGGAGCAATGACGGTTGGGGGTTGTTTTTCGGGAGGGGCAATGGACAGTGTTTGAGCAGTGCTGAACTGTAGTGCGGTGATGAGGGCATTAACCTGCCCCTGGGTTTCAGTGACTTTAACCGCGTAATCTCCTTCCAGTTCGTATAGGCGACCGTCACTATAAAGCTCAAGCGATCGTTCCATATGGGTTATTCCTAATATCAAAGTTATAGAATCATCTAACTTCTTCTACTTTTGCTGAGTTAGTAAAACAAGAAGTGTTACTAATCTGAGGTGTAGCTCAGCTGCCGCATCGATCACGCAGGTTATTCAAGAGCTTGCTTAAGCTATGGAGCCCAAAGATAAGGATTGGCTATACCAACCTTCAAACCAGTATTTAGCGCATTGATTTGCAATACTGCTAGCTGGCGTATCCCTATTACTCTACCTTTAGCATCTGTCTTTTGGTAGAGTCTTTAACATGTTTTAAGTTACGCTCCTTAGAGTGCTCCACACTAAATAAAGGCAGGTTTCTATTGTGTACTGCGCAAAGCGTGGCACACAGCAGCAAATCAGTCCCTCAGGCGATTAGGAACCGCTATATTTGAAGAAATTAGCTAAAGTATTTGCACCAGATGCTTGCCCTAACGCTGCTTCCGAATGAGACCTGTGACAAATTGTCGAATCTTGGCGGCGATCGGTATAGTGCCCGTGCGGGTACTATTTCCCTTATTGTCAAAATTCGTTGACCCTATCAGCAGGAAGAATATCGAGTCTAGCTTTGTTGGAGCGACGATCGGTGGCGCTTGTAAGCAATCGATCTGGCTAAGTGCCGAAGTGCAATTTTCTATTTCACTGTAATGAGGCTAAAAAAGTGAGGTCAAAAAAGAGGTGAACTAGAGCAAGCAGTTCGATTGCTGCTTTATCAACTTAGACTCTAAAATGTTCCTATTTCTACAAATTTTATACTTGAATTTAGTAATATCTGATTCTATTTACTCTTCTGTTTACCGTTCTTAGAAACGTTGCTCTAGTCGTCTTGTAGATGCTTTATTACATTTCCTCTAATTTCACATGGTTTTACAGCTACAGCAATTCTCGCTTGCAAGTCTCCAAGTTGTTTTTTGAGGAGTGTGCGGAGCATAGTTTTCAAAAAGCAATCTAATTTTGTTTCAGCGCAAGGCATTGTCCATTGCGCAGGCTCTACAAGAAATTAACTCAGGACTTACGCAGGGGCACTAGGAGTAGGGATTGCACAAGCGAGCCATCCTCGCTACAGTTCCTGTATGAGTGCATCAAACCGCCAGTCCGATGACGTTCACCAAGCTCAACTATTGCCAATATCTGCTGAGTAGCCAGACCAATTACACGCTGACTTATCTAGCCGAGCATCTTCAGCAGTTCAGCCACGATGCCATCAATCGCTATTTGAGCAGCGACAAGCTCACGCCACGGCTGTTGTGGGAGAACGTTAAACCACTGCTTGCGCCAGATGCAGCAGGATATTTGCTGTTTGATGACACTGTGTTGGACAAACGCTCCAGTCAAGCAATTGAACTAGTCAGGCGGCAATACAGTGGCAACGAACACCGAGTCATTCGCGGCATTGGGCTAATTCGCTGCTTGTCCGTCAACGCAAGCACTGGAGAGTTCTGGGTCATCGACTACCGCTTGTACAACCCGGACGGTGACGGCAACAGTAAGCTTGACCATGTTCAACAGATGCTCCAAAATGCGGTCTTTGCTAAACAATTGCCGTTCGCGACCGTGCTGATGGACAGTTGGTATGCTGCTAAGAAGCTGATGGGGCAGATTGAGGAGTTAGGCAAGGTCTACTACTGTCCGTTGAAGACGAACCGTCTAGTGGATGATAGTGGCGGTGATGAGCCATACAAACGCATTGACCAGCTCAACTGGAGTGCTACTGAAGCCAAACAAGGAAAGCTCATCAAGCTGCGAGGATTCCCCAAAGACAAAAAGGTGAAATTGTTCCGCGTCATTGTCTCCACCGACAAGACGGAATATGTCGTCACCAACGACTTGACTCAAGATTCGACAGATGACGCACAAAAAGTGTGTGCCATGCGTTGGAAAATTGAGCAGTTTCATCGGGAAGTCAAACAAACGACGGGCATTGAATCTTGTCAATGCCGCAAGCAGCGCATTCAACGCAATCATATTGCCTGCGCTTTGCTTGTTTGGATCCGTCTAAAGCAGATTGCTCAGGCTACAGCGACAACAGTTTATCAGCTCAAGAATGGGTTGTTATCGAGCTATTTGATTGCGCAACTCAAGTCACCCACTCTTCCTATGAGGCTGGGTGAGTCCCACATCGCATTTAGTACCACTGCGTAAGTCCTGTTAATATGAGCGGTTGCTGAATTGTTAAGTTAGAGCGAGAGGGTTGAATAATCCCAAATTCCTGTTCAAAATACTTAGTACGCTGCACGTAAATTTGCCTCGTTGAGAAAGACCTTAGTCTCTGGCCCCACTCTGCTAAAGTCAGGTTCTATCCCCAATGGCATCTCGACGAGGTACGTCCAAGTTCCAGCAATAGGTTCGTTGCTTCGCACAATGCCTTCTCCACCCACAAAACGAACCTGTTGCGTGAGGCTAAATCTAGGTCGGTTGATGAATGTTGCAGTCATTAGTTTTTTTGCTCACTACTGATACTTTTTACTAAATCAGAAAGCAGCAAATAAATCTTGTATCTTTTTTAGGTGAAGAAATCAAGCATCTTCTATAGCTTTTGAATACTTCACCGAGGCTTGTATAACTTATACACAAGTAAAACATTTACTCATGCGCGATCTTAAATAGCAGTATGTCAAGCTGTTTTCATCGACAAATCACCGTCTGCATTCTGATGACTTAAATTCTAGATAGCTTGCCTGCTGATTGTATTGATCGAATTTTTTGCTGCTACATCGACAACGATCACCAGATCAAGATTGCTCGAATTACAAACATCTCAGACTGGTACTTTGAGTGAGTTGTTTTTCCGAAAGAATGCCTTCTGTTCGAAGCGCCGCTAGAAGCTGAGCTAAAGATTTACATAATGCAATTTTCTGCTGTAGCTCTAGTCGAGGTTGTTGCTTGCGATCGCCTAACTGTTATAACTGCGCAGATTTAACAGAATTGCGTCGCCCAATTATAGATAGTCTCTATCTACCTTATCTGTTTTTCAAACATCAACTAATAACTTCTGAAGAATGCAGCCCTTCAATTCTGACCAGCAAGCCATTTCTAATAGCGAGCGAGTAAATGAGCAGTGGAATCAAGGATTTTTCCCTGAAAATCCTCAGGCGGAATTTGAGTTTTTGCGTACACAGGTTGCCTCTTATCAGCAATATCTGTGTGAACAACTGCGGCAGCAACAAGTGATAGAAAACGAACTGAATGAAGCTAACCAAGAATTGATGCGGATGAATATAGAGAACAAGCAGTTAAATATAGAAAATCAGCAGTTAATTAGGGAGAATCAGCAATTGATTAGGGAGAATCAACGGTTGCTTAAGGAGATTCAACAGTTGGTTGGAGAGAATCGGCAAATATTGAATTCTCGTGTCCCTAATCTTCTCCACCGCCAAGCGGAAGATGAAGGAATTCGTTAGAACTTTTCTAGCATATGGGAGAACCGACAGAAGAGCATTAATGAAACCGCTCAACAAATTTTGTGAGGATATTGCTTCTTCTGAAAAGCTAAAGCCTATTGAGTTCTACTCGGATTACGCTATGGCAGTGTTTAGTCTCAGTAGCTCGCAAATTGGCAAAGAAAGGGGTTGTGTCGCAAAAACTTATAAAGGACAACCGATCGGTATCGTTTGCATTCTCTTAAGCAGCAATTCCAAAGAGCGCTTCGATAAATCTGACCTGAGAGACAATATCCCCTTGGTCGATTCCTTTTACTTGTCCTTTGCGAACCATATTCATCGCTTCGATTCCGCTCAACCTGCTTCTCGCGCTGTTAAACGTCTTGAACCCCATCATCGGTTTTACAATTCGCTTGATGTGCCGATGCTCCTGTTCAACTACATTATTCAAATATTTGCTCTGCCTTAATTCGGTCTCTTTTTCAATCGTTTCATCCGCTTTGAGAGTCTCCATTGCCGCCCGATAAGCGGCATTCTTATCCACTGTGTTCACCCGTGGAGGCTGGATGTGCTGACCTTTGTGCACTTTACAGAAAAATCGTGCCGCTGCTTTGCTGTCTCGCGAGCGCACTCAGCATAAAGTCCAGTGTATTCCCCTCTGAATCGACAGCCCGATAGAGAGACTTCCACTTGCCTTTAATTTTGATATACGTCTCGTCAACTCTCCAGGAGTCATTCGTCGGCTTCAGGTGCGGTCGAATGCGTTTGTCCAGTTCTGGCGCATACTTCAGCACGAGAGCGATTGATTGTCCACTGATCCACGTTCACTCCACGCTCAGCCATCATTTCCTCCAAATCCCGAAGACTCAGTGAGTAGCGACAATACCACCGTACGTTCAGCAGGATGATTTCTGGCAAAAAGTGCCGCCCCTTAAACAAAGAAGCAGTAGACATAGTGGAGGAATCGGGCGTGTCTGAGCTTACCTACCTTATCATTGACTGGTTTTTGCGACACAACCGTCCTATCTACCTTACCACCCACCAGTTTTTGCGACACAACCTAACAAGTCGGGTGCAGCGGATTTTTCGAAGTCGCTTGTGGAGTTGCAAAGATTCTGGCAACCACTGACCCGAACCGTTCGATCGCTTCGTTTCAATCGTTGAGGCGTCATTTGGGAGTTGTCGATCAAATGCGATTGCGCCGCCCATCGCTCAAACGAGAATGGCACGATCGCGCCCCTTTGTTCCAGTGCTGCAAAACCCGATTTGGAATGCTTTAGATGGGATTGGTTCATCGCTTCTGATGCGATTGATGCACTAGAACTATAGAGATTGACCGCCAGAGATTTCGATTCTTTGTCCTGTGATCCAGCGGTTCTCTTCAGACAGCAATAGCGCGACTGCGCCGCCAATATCATCGGGCAAACCTACCCGACCGAGCGCTGTTAAAGACGCAAAGAATTGATTCACTTCTGGATTGTCCCGCACGGTTCCACCCCCAAAGTCAGTTTCGATCGCGCCCGGTGCAACCGCATTCACCGCAATTTGTCGATGTCCCAACTCTTTCGCCATGTACCGGGTTAAGGCTTCGATCGCGCCCTTGGCACTAGCATAGACGGAATAGTTTGGTAGTGTAATCCGCGTTAAACCCGTAGACAAATTCACAATTCGTCCGCCATCTTTGATCAAAGGCAGGAGTTTCTGCGTCAAAAAGAACACACCTTTGACATTGATATTAAACAATTGGTCAAACTGTTCCTCAGTCGCTTCGGCAAACGGAGCAGCAATGCCAATGCCAGCATTATTGACCAGAAAATCGAACTGCTCGGTTTGCCATTTATCTTGTAGCGCTTGCTTGAATTGCACTACGAAGTCATCAAAGGTTTTGGTGTTGGAGGTATCAAGTTGCAATGCAGCCGCTTTCGCTCCACTCGCCTCAATCTCAGAAACCACACTCTTTGCTTCCTCAAGGTTGCTGTAATAGGTCACAACCACACCAACGCCTTTCTTCGCCAGCGCGATCGCCATACTTTTGCCTAATCCTCGACTTGATCCTGTCACCAAGGCAATCTGATTGTTTGTCATTGTTCTTTTCTCCAATCCTGAACAATTCCACTGTATCAGCTCGACTAAGCTAGTACCAGATTGAATTTATACTGGTATTAACACTGCCAGGTTAACGAGGCTACCGTTCAAAATGGGCGATCTGCATCGATTGCAAGAATTAGCGAATTTTCTCAAAACCCGTCGTGCTCGGCTCACACCTGCACAGGTGGGATTACCAAAGGGTTCGCGTCGTCGCACACCGGGATTGAGGCGTGAAGAAGTGGCACAACTGGCGAATGTGAGTGTGACCTGGTACACCTTTTTGGAACAAGGACGTGATATCCGAGTCTCGGCTCAGGTGCTTGAAAGTGTTGCACAAGCCCTACAGCTAACATCTGATGAACGAACTCACTTATTTATGCTGGCAATGCAGCAACCTCCCTCAGAAACTTTTCTTCAGAAGCGGTCAGTGAATTTCGCCCTTCAGCATTTGATTGACCAGCTAGAATGTTGTCCAGCGTTCATCATCAGCTACCAATTTGATGTGCTGGCGTGGAATCAGGCAACTTGTCTTTTGTTTGGTGATTTTGCTGTCATGCCAGCAAGAGAGCGAAATCGAATGTGGGATTTCTTCACCAACGCTGAGTGTCGCCGGATGTTAGTGGACTGGGAAGAACACGCTCAGGTGATGCTGGCATGGTTCCGTAATACTTGTGGACGGTATTTAGGGGATGTCAAACTCACCGAACTTGCCGAGGATTTGCAGCGCGTCAGTCCAGAGTTTCGGCAAGGCTGGCTACAGCACGAGGTTCAGCGGAAAAACATCGGGTTAAAGGTTTACAAACATCCTACTGTTGGTTTTTTAGAATTCGAGTACACGCTTCTTCAGGTGACTGAGACACCAGAGTTATCACTCATGGTCTATACACCTTTACCTGAGTCAGGAACGGTTGAACGATTTCAAAAGCTCAGGAATTTGTACGATGAAGACCAACAGATGAAAGATCAAATAAGCCTCCCGTTGGGTAGTGAGAGCATACGCGATCGAACAATGCTATGGAGCGGCGAATAAAGTTTTTCAGCTTCGTTTAAGGTACATCTGTCGCCGCTCATCTTCACCGTTAGCTGGCTTCGCAGTGAACAACAATATATGCCATCACTGCGACAATTGCTCGATCGCGGATACGAGTGCGATCGTCAAAGCTCAATGCTTCCCAAAATTGACTCCCAGTCGCCCAACTCACTTCCAATTGCTTCCACCGCTCAAGCGGGCAACATCAGATTACTGCTCCAGTTGGGACGACTGATTTTTCTTGCGCTGCTGCGTCTCATAAAACGCCGCTTCTGCTGCTTTTTGGTCCGCTGCTTTCGTGTAGAGGCGAAAGCTCTGCACCAACTTGTGCCGCGTCAACGTCATCACGTGATACGGATTCATGCCATCGAGCACCAGGTTTGTAGCGTAAGTATGCTGGAACTGGTGAGCATGAAACTGGATGCCCGTCTTCTTCCTCAACTGCGTCACCAGCTTATCGATCGTGTCATCGCCGATTCTGTACCCCCGCTTCTAACAACTTGTATGAACGGTAAGGGTTTTGAAAAGTACGACCTGTTCTAGCATGTGGAATATGTAATGCTGCTAGAACTATCTGAATTACTGGGAC
>NZ_JACXWX010000169.1 GCF_014764505.1 Phormidium tenue FACHB-886 | reverse complement strand
CATCGTCCAGTGCTGGAGTATTTAGTCGAGGCTTGCCGTGCTGCTCGTCACGGTCTACCGGCTCCATCCTTACTGCCAACCTATGGCAGCACCCCCTGAACGATTACTCAACGTGTTTGACAGTAGAACACCCACAGGCGTAAGAATAACACTAGATTCTGCTTTAGTAGAATCAATCCAAAACAGCCTGATCGCTCTTTTCAGATGACGATCTTCAGGCTAGCGTTCCAGCCAGATTCAACAACAGTGTTACTGCTCTTGCCTCCCTTCACCTCTTTGGGCAAAATGCTCCAACAACATGCGGTGGAAGAAGACATAACCACCCCCAACTTTTTTCATCAGGAGACGGTCTGAGGCGAAGTCGAGAAATTTTGCATAGTTCCAGGGAATGCGACCTTTCTGGTGTAGCATCTGGCGCAGCGTAAAGTGTTGAATACAAGCGGTTCCACCGTATTTCAGTCCACCACTTAGCACAAGAAACAGCCCAACAATCAGCCCAGCACTCAGCTCACCACTTAGCACAAGAAACAGCCCAACAATCAGCTCACCACTCAGCCCAACAATCAGCCCAACAATCAGCCCAACAATCAACCCAAAACTCAGCCCAATGAAAATTCCGTTTTTTCGAGAAGCGCGAATTCCCTGGTTCGGAACTGCTCGTTGAACTATTTCAGGGCTATCCAGTCCGCTACCCAGCCCAAAACTCAGCCCAGCACTCAGCCCATAAATCATTACAAGACCTATCCCAGCACCTATCTCAACATACAGCCCCTCATTGACATTAGAACCTAGCCTAGTACGCAGCTCAGCACTCAGCAAATAAATCATTGTAAAAATCATTGTAAAAATTGCATAAAAAATCATCACATAAATCAGCCCAGTAAGAGATTCATAAATAAATCTAGACTTAGCCCTTTGCCATGACCAACTAAGTTCCTCTAAAGGTAATATTTTTTTTGACAAGCTAGTAATCATCCCAACACTTAATCCAACAGTCAGCCCAGCAATCAACCCAGCAATCAGTCCATTACTCAGCAGACCAATTAGCCCAACACTTGACCCAGTAATCAACCCAGCAATGATAAAAGTTCTAGTTCGATATTCTCTTTCCTCGCCGCGATTCTTTAACCAAGTGGGCTGCATCTTCTCAATCAAAAAGACCGTTTGCTTTTCTTGTAGCATTCGACCTGCCAGCCAACTCAGCCAGCTCAGCACCTGATGCTTAGGATGTTCTGAAGCAGCACCCCGTTCGAGCCGCCGCTCGATATAAGTCTCAAATAAGTGTTGGCGGCGATCTGAGGTTGAGCGAAGTTCATCTCGCAACTTTTCGATTGACCACCCCTGGTATGCCGCACTCATAAAGTTCAAAATCAAGGGGGTTTGAGCAAACTGCTCTAGCTCAGCATCTTGTTTGAGCAAGGCTCTCAAGCCTGCCAGAGATCCACCCACACTACCCAAAAACTCATACACCTGCTGGGGCGAGAGCGGCTGCAGGCAAAGGGCACTGCTGATCTGTAGGCGTTCGCTCAGGGCTTCATAATCTCGCACCCGGCTACAAACTGCTACCTCAGTTTTGGGAAACAGCCCCATAAACTCGTTCAATGCCCGAACGCAATCGTTGCGATACTCTTCATTGACCTCATCCAGCCCATCCAGTAATAGAATGAGCTGCTGCTGGGTGATCCACGGTTCGCTCAATACCTTGGGCACTTGATATTTTTCTCGCAGTTCATCGATTAACCAATCGACGATTGATTGGCGTTCCTTTGCCCAAGACGACAGATTGAACACAACAGGCATCGGTAAGCTCGGATTCTCCTCACTGCGTTTGAGTAGGCGCTGAGCCAGTTGCAGTAGAGCGGTCGTCTTTCCGGCTCCTGGATCACCGAGAATCAGCAACGTCCGTCCTTGCCCCATTTCTTGATAGATTTGCGTTTGCCGTAACTCCTCAAACGAGTCATCTAGCTTCACCGACAAGGGGTCAATCCCCCCAGACAGATCCGCAATCGCATCAGGACGGGCTTTCAGGTCAAGGCGAAGGGCAGCCTCCCCCTGCAGCGACGGCTGGAGAAACCCTTCAATCCAGAACTCCTTCACCTTACTGATCAGAATCTTGCGTTGAGCATACTCCGACTTCTTCAGCTCAGGTGCATTGGCAGTCGAAAACTGCCCAAAGTTGTCATACGCTGCTCTCGCCTGATCCTTATATTCTTTGCGGTCAATCTCCTGTTGCACAAACTCCACAAATTCCGGTGGCTGATCAGCTGGTGCTGCAAGAGGAACCTTGGGAACTGACTCGCTTCCAGCTAAATCGGAGGGTAACTGTGTCCCCTTCTTGAGCAACACTGGCTTCAGATATTCTGCTATCCGCGATGGTGCGGGCTGTTCCACCTCCCCAACCTGGACAAACTTGCGATACTGACGGGCTGAACTCGTTTGAGGCTGTGATTCGCTCCAGATTTGAATGGCAATACAACCCATCTGGTAGGCTTGATCGATCGACTTTCCACAGGCTAAGCCGCCGTAGAAGCCGACTGAAAAAAGATGAGCCGCTTTGTCGAGAATCGGTTGACTCATCCCAACCACATAATCGATATGTTCAACGATTGCTTTTGCTTGCCGATCGCTATCGCAAGCATTCAGCACCGTACAGCTAATCTCATCTGCAAACGTCCTGAATATGCGAGTCAGTACCTCCGTGCTAAGGATCTGTTCGCGTCCATCTTCATCCTGAAAGACTAAGCCTTGTTCTCCGGCTCCATGCCCACAGAAGTGAACGATCTGCGGACTGTGTTCTGCCAGTAGTTGTGCTAACTCTTGAGAGCGCACTCCTAGCCCTAACCCAATCTCAAACTTCCCTAAGCGTTGTACTGCCGTGCTCAAGTCTGAAATTTCTCGATCGAGATTGAGATCTCGCCTCGGATTAGAGGAAAGGATAAGGAGTTTTGGCATTGCTATTGCTTTTCACTGGGGCGTATGACAATTATATGGCGCAGTCATGTAGCCTTTGTGAAGTCAATCTAGGGTAAGGGAAGCTGCCAGACAGGGCAAAGTAGAAGAGCATTAATGGTCATGGCGATAGTCCCAGGGACGTTCGGCATCTGCTTGTTTCCACACCCCTACATGCTCTGCTTGTGCCTGCGCTTCAAATGCTGCCAAACTCTCCCCATTAGGACAACCACTGCTGAAGCGAGCATAGTGGTAAGCATAGCCGTCTCGCACCATCTGCGCGTTGATGGCAATCTCTTCGCTGCTGCTGTCTGCTCGCTTGACGAATAGCTCTGCCACCGTGCGACCATAGCGATCGACATCGGTTGGAACGACAATGACTTGCCCGTTGCCCTGGTTAAGCAGTGACCGCAGGTGATCGCGTGAAGCAATGCCCATTGCCTGGTCATGTTCCGGTGCGTCTATCCCACAAAGTCTGACTTTGATTTCTTGGTTGCCATCAGTCACCCGCAGTGTATCGCCGTCATAGACAGAGCCAGGAACCAGTTGCATCAATTGAGATTGTTGAGCGTCACTAATAGCTTGCTGTTGCTGTTGCTGCTGGACTTGGCTGAGCGTATTCCAGGGTTGCGTCAGCCCCAACTGTTAGGTGACAATTACTTTTTTTGAAAACGACAATTAGTACAATCGTTCAAACGCTTGCGTTTGAACGATCTGAACAAATGTATTAATTGGCATTTCAGCCATTTATAGTTGTCATCTAACACCCAACAATAGGGCGATCGCTGCGAGTGGGATGCAGTAGACCAGTCGTCGCAGTTTCATCGCTAGGTTGCTCCAGCAGGTGTTTGGATCAAGTGTTTGGAGTATGGGTATCGAAGTCGTCACAGGGTGCAAAGTGGAAGAAAAAGTGTACGTGCAGCAATCCTTTCAGCTTCCCTACCCATATCCCAACACCTGGAATTGCTAATAAAGCATTCAAACACCCTAGAGGTTTAAACTACAGAGATCAACAACGACAAGTAGACTTTTGTATTTTCAGCAGAAAAGTGAAGTTTGCCCATTCATTCAAGGAATTAACTCATGATCGGGATGAAATTGAGAAATTCATCTAGTAGGGGTGAGGGAAGCGAAGCTGCAACAGCCCGCAAAGTAGCAAGAAAAAGCCTGATACAGTAAGGATTTCAGGCTATGCAACCTGTTCCAGCTTCAGCCGCTTTGACAGATCGAGATTGAACGTACCATAGGGGTTAATATGGGCGTAAATCAGTGGCGTTAAGCCTCTCATGTCTTCTGCCTGCAAAAGCTGCTGCCACTGCGGATCGCCTAGCACCTGCTGGATCATCAGCGTGTTGACGTAGACCACACACATCTGCAACAGGTGCAGTAACAGCAGCGCAATTTCCTGGTCGGATCGGTTGTTGCTGTCAATTTCGCCGCTCTTGCCGTAGAAGATAAAGCGATTGCCTCAAACCTTTACGATACAACGCTTCTTTGGGCTACTTTGCGGGCTGTTGCAGCTTCGCTACCCACACGCCTTGCTCATCCCGTGGGGTTAATAGTTGTCAAAAAGCGTGTTAAACGACAGTTGGGTAGAGTGTGACATCGTAGATCGCTGTGTGTGGCAACTCCAGCCTCTCACGTCTCTCTACCCTTCTCCATAAATTCCCTCCCTATTGGCTTTCCTCTACTTCTGTCAGGCAGCCAGGGGAACTGCTTCTCAACGGTAGGAGTAAGGTGGCTTCAATCTCCTCGCGGACTTTGCCGCTGACATTGCAATCGCTATTGAGACATTCTACGAGCAGATTGTTGGCAGTGTAGTAATGTTTGAGGAGTTCTTGTTGAGATTCGGTGAACTGCCAATCGTGTCTGAATTTGCGGTATTGAATCATTGTTTTCCTAAGTCGTTCAGTCCAAGCTTGTCTGTTCTCGTTCCACCATTTTGTGTAACCCTCCCAGTTTCCAGTAGACGGATGTTGGGGAAGTTGGTCTATCAACTGTTGTAACTTTCGTTGTAATCCGGAATCGGGCGCGAGGTCGCGGGCAAGGAAGAGGTCGAAGCAGAGGGCGCGGTAGACAGCGAGGTTGCCGTCGAGGTAGCGGGCGCGGGCGCGGGTGAGGGCGCGGGTGAGGGCGCGGTCGAGGGCGAGTTCGAGGTCGAAGTCGAGGGCGAAGGGGCGGGTGACGTTAAGGGCGAGTTCGAGGTTGCAGTCGCGAACGACGAGGAGTCTGAGGCTGAGGTCGAGGTTGCGGGCGGGTTCGAGGTTGCGGGCGAGGTTGCGGTCGAGGTTGCGGGCGAGGGCGAGGTCGAGGGCAGGGGCGAGGGCGAGGGCGCGGTCGAGGTCGAAGGGGCGGGCGAGGGCGAGGGCGCGATTGAAGCCGGGATCGAGGTTGTGATCCAGTCTAAGATAGAAAGCTCGAATGGCAGCAGGTTTGTAAGGAGCTTTTACTGAGTCGGATTTTTGCTTAACCCAACTGAGGAACTGTTGCAATTTCTCATCCTGTGCAAGAATGCGATCAATTTTCTGTTTCATCATTTGCACTAATTGACCCGCATCTTGCATCATTTCAACCGTTAGCAAAAAAATCTCTCGCCATCGCTCTTCGGTAATATGACAAACGAGCTTGCCGAAATCTCCTAACTTTTTAATCTGATACGCCGTGAAATATTCCTGAAATATTAGGTGGGAAAACGAATAGATTCCTTGTGCCCGTTCGACGAGTAAGCCATGTTGAGCTTCGATTGACTTCAAAACCTCTTCGCTGTCAAGTTCCAAAGCTTCGAGGTTGGTAGCATTCGGCAAATTCTGAATATAATTCTCAATCTCCTCCTCAACGAATCTCTGCTTAAGATAGTACTCACCTCGCTCAAACATAGTGGAGGCAACTTGGCCCAGTAAGTCTTTTTTGCAATTCAGGGACAATTCCTTGTAAACCTCATCTCTCTTAATCTGTCGCTTGCGATCCCATTTCTTGAGCAACAAGTGCAGACCTTCCTCTATAAGGTCTGCACGGCTTTTTAGGAATGTCGTTTTGGCTTCAAAAACAAGACATAGAAGCGTCAGTAAGAGAGGATTGGTCGCCAATTCTTGTAAGCTAGACTGTTCCTTTAAAGCTTCTAGAAATTTTGCTGCTTTCGTTGGAGCTTCGTGAAACCATTTCTGAGTAAACTCGACAATTTGCTTCTGATCGAAATCAGCAACTTCGACTTCTGTAAAGTGATTAAGAGTATATTCTTTTGCAGCAATCCGGCAGGTCATCACAAATTGATTTTTAGAGAACTGCCTAGTGGTTTGCTCGATCGTCTGTAAGACGTGATCGTGATCTTCCGCCCGAACTTCATCCAATCCATCTAGCAAAATCAGCGATCGACCCTCTTTTAGAATGTGTTGAACTGCTGCGTGAGCATCCTTAATTTCGGATTTTGTCCATTCTTGTGCAATGAAATTAATTAAACTCCGTTGTTTGGGGTCTTCTGCAAATTCCTTCAGCGTGACAAAGATCGGAACACGGTGTTGATGAAGTTGTCCAGCGTTGCATAGGAGCGCTAACCACTTGAGAAACGTTGTTTTTCCTGATCCTGGTTTTCCTAGAACTAGCAACTTCTCGTGCTGTTTGACTGCTTCGATTCCAGGAATTCTCTTATGCTGCCCTCTTCCCAAAGTGGAGCGATCAAAGACCTCTATATCACGACTTTCCCGCAATTCATTGATGCTTGGTCGCAGATTGCTCGTGAGCTTATCCAGAATATTGACACTGATGTAAATGGAGTCGATCGTAATCGGTTGCTCCTTGTCTAACACTCGCATCGTGCCACAGCGTTGATTGATATCTGAAAACACTTGCTGCCGCACCCGCTGTACCACAGGCTCAGTTTGAGGAGGTTCGGGCAACCGCTGATCTCCAGAAATCTCCGCTTGATTTGAATTGCTCTGCCGAAGCTTTTGATATTGCTGAAACTTTTGCTCTAGAAAGTTACAGAGTAGATTAAACTTCGTCGGTCCCCCAGCCGTAATGAGGAGCTTGTCGTACACTCCAGTCATCCGGGTACTGAGGGTACTGACGGTAATGGAGAGACCTTGGGCAACTTCTTCATTGCTTTTATTTTTTCCAGTTTCTCCGAATTTCGCCAAAAATGCTTCCTGCTGCCCACGGGTTAACTTATAATCCTGAGCCATTTGAATCAGAAACTCATTAGGGAAGTGTCGCATCAATCATGCATTTACGCTTTTACAGCTAGTCTGCTCAATTATTGCAAAAAAAGTCAGGCTAAGTCAGCCATGTCAGGGTAAGTCCAGGAAAAATCTCTCAGATCTGCTTGAGACAATGAATACATGCAGATCAGTAAGAGGTTTGAACCATGTCTTAAAGCAAGCAACATTAACCTTGAGCCTATTTGACCCGCCTTGTTGAAGTCATGCCTAACTCGAATTGAACTCAGAGCTGGCTTTGTCCTGGCTCAACTTAGACTGCCCTCAGGAGCACAGAAGTATTGATTTCAAGTTCTGTTCTGAGAGGAGTTCCAAATAAACAAGATAAACATGTCGAGGATTAACGTTATGAAGTTTCTAAATTTGCTCATTTTTGCCAGGAAACAGCCCTCAAGCAATTCGGAATTGAGCTATGAGAAAGGATTCACCAATCCTCCTGTGAAGCTGTTTTCCTCAAGGGGTGACAGGGAGGCTGAACGGTAAGACTGGTAGCAGACAGAGACGAAGCGAGACCGAAAAAATAGGGTGAATCCGAAGAATCACCCCCAGTTTTAAAAAA
>NZ_JACXWX010000168.1 GCF_014764505.1 Phormidium tenue FACHB-886 | reverse complement strand
AGGATATAGAGAATGGCATTGATGACAGTTTGCCTATCAACACTCCGGGGACGACCCCCAGGTTTAGCAGTTGGAATGAGGCTTTGCAGGAGTTCCCATTGTTCTGGAGCCAGGTTACTCGGATACGATGATGTCATGGCTCTCGATATACTGTCTTGAATTTTGCTATTGACAGGTTATCGTTTCGAGAGCTTTCCTACTTCTCAGACATCCTCTTAGTAACTCAATCTGGGCTCCTCGCCCTCATTAAAATGAATGTAAGGATTAATACAACTAAACCTGCAAATGGTAAAAGCCAGTAATTATCAACTAGAATAGAGATATAAACAGCGACAACGCTACACGTTGCGAGGCAACCAATATGGATGCCAATGAAGTTTTAAGACGATATGCAAGCGGAGAACGAAACTTCAGATTGCAAGATTTGAAAGGCTTGAGTTTCATTCAAGCAAATTTGAGCGGTGCTGACTTCACTGGAACGAATTTGAGAGGAGCGGACCTGGGCAACTCAAATCTAGGCAATGTTAACTTCAATTGGGCAAATTTGAAAGAAGCAAATTTAGAGGGAGCAAATTTGAAGGGAGCAAAAATGCCAGATGGCAGGATGCATAACGATTACTTAGAATCTGCCAACTATCTGGGTAGTTGATACCGATTTGTCTTTGGTTAACGATGCTGTTAATTAACAGTAATTTTAACTACTAACCAAGGTCTACCTAAAATTTATTAAGGAAGCATTATGTCAAAGCAACAAAAAGGTAACAAAGAATCTAAAAAACCGAAAGCAGCTTCTGATGAAGCTAAGAAACAAAAGAAAGATCCTAAAAGGCATGATGGAACTATCACCAACCTATTTGGTAATTCAAAATAGGTTGTACTGATGCGATCAAATCCTGCTTCTTGCTGATGAACTTAAATCGTTTAACTAACTCAACGCCCACCGCTGATTCAATTTAGACAGGTGGGTATTTTTTTGAATTAACTAAATAGCTTTAGAGATGAAACATTACATTGTCCTAATGGTAGAAATAATCAGATAAAGTTCTTACTGCTGAAAGAAATTAAAGGGACAAGACCCAAGAAAAATTCCCAGATATGTAAATATGTAAACAATTCGTTATGCTAGTTTACATATTACATTGCCGAACTAATTCATAAGTTAGCAACTTGGAAAAAGCCTAAGTACCCCATTGACGGTTTCTATGTTGAAATCGGTTAAGCCAAGACAGCTTGTAAGAATAATTTGAGTAGTTTCCTAGCCGTAGCGTGAGCAAAAATGCTTACACATATTTGCGCTAACAGCGAAAACCTAGTGAAATAAACTGAATGCTTGATAGAGTCTTCCTCAAAAAAGCCTAGCTGTTAACCAGGAAGTTGACTCCTTGTGATTTAGTGGTCGTTTAGAGGATTTACTAGAACAAATTTTACCCCTGCCAGACCAAGCAAATTGAAGCTTGCTATTGTTTTTTGTATCATACTTAAACAAATAAACTCAAAAATAGAACAAATTTCTTTCAGGCTGATAATCAGGTCATCTTTCATAGATTTTCTAGTTCTGACGAGTGTGAAATATGAATTTCCTATTTGAATTTTCATTCAACCATTGCATCGCAATTTGCGCCTTTTTAGTGCCAGCAAATTTGCTGTTAACTCTATCGACAATATTACTGGTAGGACGGAAGAGTTCTCCTGCCCAGATCTACCTGACAATGCTTGCTGCTAGCTCTGTCGCTTTAATCCTGCTGCTGCACGATTTCACCTGGTTCAGCATTGGAGTGGTCATGGC
The DNA here is from genome assembly GCF_014764505.1 of Phormidium tenue FACHB-886. Taxonomy (GTDB): domain Bacteria; phylum Cyanobacteriota; class Cyanobacteriia; order Elainellales; family Elainellaceae; genus FACHB-886. The sequence continues at coordinate 6,022 of NZ_JACXWX010000168.1, read as the reverse complement.
CCCAACCTATATCCTGCTGGTTCTAGCATGTGTCTGTTTGAGCCTCAATTTGTGGGCGATCGCTCATCCAAACAGCATGAAGCAGCTATTGAAAGGATCGCTTAATTGATTAATGTCATTGTCGCGCTGTCTAAGCAGCCTACATTTAGTGAAGAAAGTAAGATGGTTAACTTTATGAAATAGTTTACGGTTGTGCAAAAGCGACGGTGCAAGCAACCCAACACATTGGACAGATTAGCTTGCTCAAGATGAACTTCCCCAAGATGTGTGAAAGGTGGGGAAGTTCAATAATTGCTCAATCTTGCTTTTGCATCACGGAGGGCAGAGGCATGCAGTGGAGAATGCCTGTTCTCAGACATATTTGGAAGCTGTCGTGTTAACGTTTTGCTTGCAAATAGCAGCCATTTACATTCCAGTTTTACAGACCGTATCCGAGACAAGATCTCTATCCGCGCCAATTTCTTCATCAGCTTTGCCTTGAGTATTGTTAGCTTTGGGGGATCGAGCTGGGAAAGTGTCTAATTTAGCGTAAATGAAAACAAGATTTTATACAGTATGGTTTGCATCTACAAACGCTTCTGAATAATCAGTTTACTTTTAGATAATTCAAAAACATATATTCAAACAATAAATTAAACACACACTTAAGCATTTGAGTGTCATACTAATTAGTGTTAACCAATCATCATTAATAGATGAGAAAGTTAACGGATGACACATACTAGGTGAAATACATGGCTGACATTGTTGATACTGCCGCTAGTGCTGGTTCTTTCAGCACCCTGGTTGCTGCCGTCAAAGCTGCTGGCTTAGTCGAAACCCTCAAAGGGAAGGGTCCATTTACGGTCTTTGCTCCAACGGATGAGGCATTTGCCAAGTTGCCCGCGGGTACAGTGGATGGGCTACTCAAAGACATTCCCCAACTCAAGAAAATTCTGACCTATCATGTCGTATCTGGCAAAGTTATGGCAGCGGATGTGACAAAGCTGAAATCAGCTAAAACCGTTGAAGGCTCAGATGTGGCGATCGATGCCTCCAACGGTGTTAAGGTGAACGATTCTACGGTGACAACCCCTGATGTGGCTGCTGACAATGGTGTTATTCACATCATTGATACAGTGCTAATGCCTGCGTAAATTTGCTCCCAAGAGTAGCAACCGCTATTCTTGGGGCTACAGTGTTTTGAGCTAAAAGTGACGCAATGTCTACCATCAGTGGTTGAATCTATCAGGAAAAAGCAACTCCTAATCACCTCACCTAGCGCTCAACCTGGACTATTCTTGTAGGTTGAAATTAACTTCAGTTCCTTAATGCACTTATTGCGGTTGTGTCGCAAGAACTATTTAAGGACAAGCGATCGGCGTCGTTTGCATTCCCTTAAGCAACAACTTCAAATATTGATTCAATAAACTTGGCTTGGGAGACACTATCCCCTTGTTTAATTCCTTTCACTTCCCCTTTGCCAACCATATTCATTGCCTCGATTCCGCTCAACGTTCTTCTTGCCGTATTGAACGTCTTGAACTCCATCATTGATCTCACAATTCGCTTAATGTTCCGATGATCTTGCTTAATGATATTGTTCAAATATTTGCTTTGCCTTAATTCAGTTTCTTTTTCAATTGTCTCGTCTTGCTTAAGTGTCTCTATCGCCACTGGGTAAGCGACATTCTTATCCACTGTAATGACTCGGAAAGGCTGCGTGTGCTGACCCTTAATTAAGTACTTTGCGAAAGAATCGTGCTGCTGCCTTACCATTCCGCGAGCGCACTCAGCATAAAGTCAAGGGTATTCCCCTCCCAATCCACGGTGCCATACAAATATTGCCACGCTGTGCGATTCGTTTCTACACGAAAGGCTGAAAAGTTAATAAGGTAGGGCTTCTAAGAGATAACCCACTCTGGGTAGAGTTCGCACTTTTAATCTCTCTTAGATGATAACTTGATGTTTTTATAGGTGATGCCTCTGACCCAGACCAGACAGCTAGTCCTATCCGCCCGGTATAAGGCGTGCAAGCGTAACCCCCAATTCAACGGTTGAGTGCCAATGCGATGAAGCGGGGTTAAATGTCGGTATCTGGGAGCCTCACTCAGAAACCCGGCTAGCCAGTAGATATGGGTAAAGCTCAACTGAGCCTAAACGTATGCTAGAACCATCGAGAAGTATAACCAGTGAAATAAGGCTGGAGTGAATCTAAGGCATTGCCTGAATCATCACGATACTGGAAACAAAAGTTGAAGATTTCGGAATCTCTCTAGGGTGTGAAGGGGGATTTTATACCCAAAGGAAGTCCGGTGGAGAATACGACCCTAACCCTACAACCCAGAAACATCAGGAACGAAGTAACCTGACCAATTTTCACTCTGAGCGGTCGAACTTAGAGCAGGGATTCACCCGAATGGATTGGCAGGAGGGATGGTCTAAAAAGCCAATGCCTGGAGTAATGTCCAGGATATGCAGACGTAGACCCGACGGTACGGAATGAAGAACCTTTAGTCAGAGTAAAGACGATGATGCACTCAGCAATGGGTAGCGATGAATGGAAGACAATCAACTGGAAACGAATTCAGAAGAGTGTCTATCGACTCCAAACCAGAATCTTCAAAGCCAAACGTCGTGGTGATACCAAGCAGGTTCACAGACTCCAGAAACTACTGATGAAGTCCAGATCTGCCAAATTGCTCGCAGTTAGACGGGTGACTCAGGATAACCCTGGAAAGTCAACAGCAGGGGTAGATGGAATTAAATCCTTAACTCCAGTTCAACGACTCCATCTAGTCAAGTCCTTATCCTTGACGGGAAAAGCGAAACCAACTCGAAGGGTGATGATTCCAAAGCCCGGAAGTTCACAACAGCGTCCGTTAGGAATTCCTTGTATGATTGAAAGGGCAAAGCAGATGCTGGTTAAACTAGCTCTTGAACCCGAATGGGAAGCGGTTTTTGAACCGAATACCTATGGATTTAGGACTGGACGAGACGCTCATGATGCTATCGGAGCAATTTTTTCCAGCATTAAGCACAAAAGCAAATATGTTTTAGATGCAGATCTGTTGAAATGCTTCGATAAAATCAACCAGAGATATGTGCAAGTCTGGTGTATGAAGAAGAATTAAGCAGCGTCCTGACTAAGTTCTGAACTGGGTTGCTGATCTGCGCGAATGCCATCCTTAAACTTCACTCCTTCAATTACCTCCCCTAGTCGCTTAAACCCTCGAATCTTAAGCCAACGTTTTTGAGCGCTCTGTACCAACTTGAAAACCAACGACAGAATACTGTCTTGTGAAACACACCCTCGTGTCTTATCCGTTCTCAACCGCACCGTAGCAAACGTTGATTCAATGGGATTGGTAGTGCGAATATGCACCCAATGTTCAGCCGGAAAATCATAGAACGCTAACAGGGCATCACGGTCTTTAGACAAACACTCCACGGACTTAGGATACTTGGCATCATAAGTTTTGATAAATCGCTCAAATGCTGTCTGTGCATCAGCTTTAGTTTCTGCCATATAGATCTCACGTAGGGCAGATTTGGCTTTCGGTTGCTGACTCTTAGGCAAGTTGTTGAGCACGTTGGCAGTTTTATGTACCCAGCACCGTTGCACACGAGTGGTGGGAAATACTTGCGCTAGCGCCTTCCAAAACCCTAAGGCACCATCGCCAATCGCTAACTCTGGAGCTGTCTTTAGTCCCTGGTCTTGCAAGCCTAGCAATAATGGTTTCCAACTCAGTTCTGACTCTCGAAATCCTGCTTCCAGTCCTAGCAGTTCTTTCGTTCCTGTATCCGTGACACCGATGACAACCAGAATGCACTGGCGGTCGTCCTCGTTGCGGATATTGAAGTAAATGCCGTCTGCCCAAATATAAACGTAGCGTTTACCACCCAGGGTTCGCTTCTGCCACTGCTTGTGTTCTTCAATCCATTGTGTCTTCAGACGGCTAATTGTACTGGCGGACAGTCCTTTTGCCTGTGCCCCTAGCAACGATGAGAGGGCTTCTGAGAAATCGCCAGTCGATACCCCCTTGAGATAGAGCCAAGGCAACACCTCCTCAACACTCTGTGAACGTTTGAGATATGGGGGCAACAACGATGAGTTGAACTTGATACCACTGCCACTGCGGTCACGCACCTTCGGCACTTGAATTTCTACTTCCCCAACGCCTGTCATAATCGTTCGCTCAGGTAAGTATCCGTTGCGAACAACCGCCTGTCGTCCCTGGTCATCTTTAAGGGACTGGTATTGGGCGAGAAGCTCTTTCAACTCTGCTTCGACGGCTTGAGCAATGATTTGGCGAGCGCCTTGACGGACTAATTCACTCAAAGCATCGTTAAAGGATGTGGATGATTCTGGAGACTGGAATGCAATAAGATTGTCGTTACTCATGGTGTATCCTCGTCTGGTCTTTGCTTATCCAGCAGGATACGCCCTTTCTTTCTCCTTTGCTCGTACACCACTTCTGAGCATAGCTCAATCAACCAGAAAAAGCTGCTAGAGAAGCTCAGCACCTTTCCGCAGGTGTACAGGCAAATCAAAGCCTGGTTAAAGTCAGGTGTCATGGTAGAGGGACAACTCGTTCCAACCCCAGAGAGTACACCCCAGGGAGGTGTGATTTCCCCAATACTTGCGTTGGTCGTCCTACAGGGTTTGGAAACAGCGATAAGAGCTTGCATCAGTCCAGGCAGAGATGCACAGTACGAATTATGTGTGTGTATTTATGCCGATGATTTTGTCGTGCTTCACCCCTCGCTGGATGTCATTCTAAAATGTAAAGCAGCAGCAGCAGACTGGTTAAAGGAGATGTCTCTAGAGTTGAAGCCTAGCAAAACCCGGATTTCCCATACGTTAATACCGTATGAAGGGAATGTTGGATTCAGTTTTCTTGGATTTGACATCAGACAATATCCAGTTGGCAAACACCAATCTGGATGTAATACTCACAGGGAAAAATTAGGATTCAAAACTCTCATCAAACCGAGCAAAGTGAAAATTTGTCTACACATTGAGGCAATTAGGAACATCATTAAGGCTCATAAAACAGCACCTCAAGTGACGCTGATTAACAAGCTTAATCCGGTAATTCGGGGATGGTGTAACTATTACTCAAAGGTATGTAGCAAGGAGACCTTTAGTCACTGTGACAATGTTCTGTTCTGACAGCTACGAGCTTGGGCAAGCCGTAGAACCGGAAAGTGGAATCCTGAAACCTTGAACAAATACTGGCGTTACCATGAGCATCGGTTGGTCTTCTCAACCCAAGACAGAATCAGATTAATTTCTCATTCTGATTGCCCAATTAAACGCCATGTAAAAGTTAGAGGTGACAAGAGCTATTTTGATGGGGATATCGCTTACTGGAGTACAAGAAAGGGCACACACCCTGAATTACCTCAACGAGTGGCACGACTGCTCAAGCGGTATGAAGGGAAATGTGCTGAATGTGGACGCCTGTTTGTTGGAGACGACCTGATAGAGGTAGAGCACAAAAATCCTAAAAAGGAAGGTGGAACAGATCAATTCGACAATCTGCAACCGCTTCATCGTCATTGCCATGATGTTAAGACTGCTCGTGATCAGGTTAAACTCTCCAATCCAGAGTAGAAAACTGGCTTGGGAGAATAGACAGACCTGTCAGAAAATCGGGCGAATGGTACTGATGACCACAGCCGTATTGTTGAGGAGCCGTGTGCTGGTAACCTGGCAAGCACGGTTTTGAAAGGGAGGGTAGTAGCGTGTCAAATAATAGATGGGTAGTAAGGTAGAAGGATAAACATCTCACTCCTTCTGCCTCACGATGGTGAAAAAATACAAGGTTGACCTGACTGCCACAGAGCGAACAGAACTCGAAGCGTTTACGACCACGGGACGACGAGCTGCCGACCAAATTACTCGTGCTCGAATTGTGCTGAAAGCGGACGGCTTTGTTGCATGAAGAGGTTGAGGATGGGCGACGTGATAGGGTTGAAGTACCAGCAACAATCCTTCAGCGCAATGAGCTACCACATCCGCAACTGGTCTGAGTAT
>NZ_JACXWX010000167.1 GCF_014764505.1 Phormidium tenue FACHB-886 | reverse complement strand
CGCCCTAGTAGGTGTTGGATGGCATAGGGAGTGGTGTCCCCCACTTGTTGGGCGATTTGCCAGCCATTTTTACGTTCTACTGAGCTGAGCAAGCCTTGCAGATAATCTTGAGCGTGTTGTTTAGTTTCAACACGTTTGAAGTGAGGCGCAAACCGTTGGTTCAAACGATTAAATTCATCTGCCCATTGCTGGACATCTTCGGTTGAAATTGGAGTCGCGCCTGTGTCCAGAATAGACGGATACGAGAGAGTCACAAAAATGCCTGCATCCCTAACTGAGTAACTATTCTAGCTAATTTACTACTGTCGTACTAATGCACAGCTAACTCATAAAGGCGATCGAGTGTTCCTAAGGCTTGACGATACTTCGATACCGTTTGGGGATTGACCGGATAAAGCACTAGAAACTCGTACTTGCACAGGGCATAGATTAATGGTTCCCACTTCTGTTCTAAGTAAACCGCAATGGGCTGTCCACCATAGCGCACCCGTAATTGCATTGCCCAAGCTTCGATGGCTTCAGGTCGAACGCCAATCACACTCTGCTCTTGAGTTTGATTGGCACAATCGTATAAATAGACATCGTGTTTTTGATCTGCCCAATCCAGCCCAATCAAAGCTGCGTAGGGAATTGCGGTCATCTGAGCCAACCTTTGAAGAGAATATGTCATCATGAACTTGGTTTCAATCCTAGTCGTCAAGCGAAAGCATTATGGCAGACATGAAAATCTGTCCCTGAGGATTTGTTTATTGAGAATTAGGAAGCGAGGTCAGTGCGACAATATGTTAGAAGTCATCCGACTGTCGCCCCTTGCATAGTCGTCACTGACCTTTCCTCTTTTTAGGGTGATTCTCATTACTCCGGCAATGCCCTTGTATAGCCATAAAGCAGGTTGCAGCGGAATAGATAAGGGTTTAAGTGCTGAGTTCGATGTTCTTGTATCCGTTGAACGTCATTTTAACCTGGAGATAGATGCTAAATTCCGACCAATATTTGCACACAATACCCTGTCTAAGTTGCTTAGTCGTATGAAGTCACGAGCGCATCCCCGGAGCTAAAAACTTAACCATCTGCTCTACTGCATTTTGAATATCTTCAGAGGCTGCACCCTTAAGTAGTGCAAAAGGTTTCCCGGCTTCAGTTTGTACTCGAATGAATGCTGCGATCACCAAATCTAATTTCCAAGCAAGTTGCGATCGCGACTGCTCAGGAAGTGCCCGTTGCAAGGCATCTAGAAATGTCTCGATTGAATCCGCAAATTCACTTGCGGCAATACTGTGGATTGGCTCAGGTTCTGTCCAACAGCGTCCTATAAATTGAGCACGCCCAAGCAGAATTTCTTTGTCTGTCGCCACAAATTCCAGGTTGGGCTTGATGATTGCAGTCAAAATCGCTTCCACCGATGGCACTTGATTATCTGCCTGAAGTTGCTTTAGCAGGGCTAATTGTTGCTCAATAATGGGACGGGCTAACCTCGCAACTACGGCTCGAAACAAATCTTCTTTTGAACCGAAGTGGTAGTGAACCGCAGCTAAGTTGACGTTTGCCTCACCGACTACACTCCGCAATGAAGTTCCAGCAAAACCTCGCTCGGCAAACAGGCGTTCAGCAACCGCGATGATGTGTTCTTTTGTATCAATTGTTGAAGCCACGGCACTTCCCTGTATCCTTCAGCCTTTGCCAATTGTAATGGAGAATTTGCTAGCCACCGAAGGCAACTAACCTTATGTGGCTTCCAATTCAGTCATTGCCATCAATGAGGAGGTATGTTTCAATGATTAAGACAAACGTTTGAATGACTCTGAGTTAAAGTTAACCACTTTTATCTCTAGTTCCCGATCTATGGAGGAACTCAAGGAATTTTAGGTGTGTTTTATGGAATTCAGATTAAAACGATCGTATTAACCTTAGGAGCGCATTATGCCTGCCGAGAACACCGAAGCCCCAAAATGTCCCGTTGCCCATCTGCGAGCGCCAGAGCAGTTCAATCCCTTCACACCGCACTTTAATCTCAGTCCGCAGTCGGCATTTATGGCGGCACAAAGAGAGCAACCTGTATTCTTTAGCCCAGTAATGAATATGTGGGTTGTGACTCGTTACGATGACCTCAAGGCAGTCATGCAGAATACTGATACATTTACTTCTGGTGGGGCATTCTCTGCTCCAGCAGTAGTTTCACCGGAAACACTCAAAATGATCGGTGGGTTGGATCATCCGGCTTTTCGTTATTCACTGGTCAATAGCGATCCACCTGCCCATACACGATTTCGCAACACCTTCCAGCGAGCTTTTACACCTCGTCAAGTTGCCATACTGGAGCCACAAATCCGTGAGTTGATCCATCAGTTGCTTGCTAACCTGCGAACGAATAAACGAGCGGAAGTTATCAAAACCTTTTGTGATCAATTGCCGTTATTGACGATTTGCCGTCTGATCGGCGTTGCTGATGCCGATGCGCCAAACGTCAAACGCTGGAGTGCCGATTTTGTTCGGATACAGAATCCAGGTTGGAGCATTGAAGAACAGCAGATAATCGGGCAAAGCATCCTCGATTATTACGGTTATCTGCTCAACTTGGTCAAGCACTATACCAGCCATCCCGCCGAAAACTTGATTAGCTCGGTGATTGAGGCACAGCGGAATGATGACGAGCCGTTGAGTGATGAGGAAATTGCTGGATTAATATTTGGTTTAGTGTTGGCTGGACATGAAACGACAGCTGCGTTAATTGGCAACACGCTATATAGCCTTTTGAGCCAACATAAGCTATGGGACTACTTCTGCAAGCACCCTGATCGTATTCCTGCAGCTGTGGATGAGTTCATTCGACATGGTGGACCTGCGATTGGGCTATTCCGCCGCACTAGCCATGATGCTGTAGTGGGTGGAGTGACAATTCCCAAAGACTCTGTGGTGTGGATTGCGTATCTTGCGGGTAATTATGATCCCACGCAGTTTCCGAACCCTGAGCAGTTAGATTTTGACCGAGACAATTCTGGTAATCACCTCAGCTTTGGACATGGCATTCACTACTGCATCGGTGCAGCCTTAGCCAAATTCGAAGTGCGTCTTGTTCTGGAAGAACTCACACAGCACTATCCCGGACTGCACTTAGATCCGGGACACATCATCCCTGCTCCAAACTTTATGCTACGTGCCTATCAAGAGATGGTGCTAGTGATTGATGAGTCACCAACGCAGTGATTGACTAAATCTAAATCAATTTGATCGCAGATTAATTACAGAGCCTGAAGCCCATCCATAATTAGCCTGATGCAAAATCCTCAATATGGAATCGATACCCCTGGATTACTCAAATTTTTCTTCATCGCAGGTATTATCAGTGCAACATTGTTTATTGCAGCATTTTTATCACCACTCTTGAGTGGCATATTAAAGCAAATTGCTTGTTCACTACTGGCGGTTAGTACCTTCTACTGGCTAGGCATGGGCTGCTTTATGTTGTTCTACAGTAAGGTTCAGAAAACAAAAGATCGGGAAAATCTGCTCAACTTGGTTGAATGGTCAGGTGATGAACTTGTGCTCGACGTTGGCTGTGGTCGCGGTCTAATGCTAATTGGTGCTGCTAAGCGCCTTAAAACTGGCAAAGCGATCGGTATTGATCTATGGCGGCAGGAAGATCAAGCCAACAATAGCTTAGATGCTACGTTATCGAACGCAAAAATTGAGGATGTTTTAGAACGGGTTGAGGTCAAAACAGCGGATATGTGTCAGTTGCCCTTTCCTGAAAATTACTTTGATGTCATTACTTCAAATTGGACAGTGCATAACCTTGAAGCTCAGGCAGATCGGCAAAAAGCCCTGGGTGAAATGATTCGCGTTCTAAAACCTGGCGGCAGCATTATTCTCGGAGATATTACCAATCAGTCTGAATACATCAGTCATTTCCAGCAGCACGGAATGATTAATGTACGCTTGCATGACAATCTAATCCAAGACGCAATCTTAAAGGCGATTACGTTCGGCAGCTTTGCCCCTTCTGCAGTTTCGGCAAGCAAGCCTAACAATACTCATGAACCTGACCGTTCAGAGGTGATTGGTTAAGTCCAAGAGGCTGTTAGCGGCTGGTTAGGGGCATCGCTAGCTGGTTCCATCTTTGGTTATGACAATCATTTAAATTTTGTCTGTTGGCATTCAACTTCTCGTTAGACAGGACATTTAGACAAAAAGTTGAACAATACCTGTAGTGTTTTCGCTGCTATAACCTTGCGCAATCGCAATTCGGTAAATATCCGTAACAACAGTGGATGTTGGAATCATTGCCTCCAAACTTTGAGCCGTTTGAATAACGTAGCGAAAATCTTTCTCGACCAGTTCGATTGGAAACAGTGGCGCATGATTTTGGGATATCATCAAGCTTCCTGCTCCCTTTGCTGCCAAACTTAGAACGGGTAAATCTCCTAAACAAGCCATCGTTGCTTCTAGAGGGATGCCATCCTTTGATAACATTCCCAGCAGTTCTGCCAGGGCTGCCACTTGAATGCCAAAGAGAGCATTGACCGCTAGCTTCATTGCCATACCTTGCCCCACTGTACCAACATGATGAATCATTGCAGCCCCAGCATCCGTTAAAGTCTCTCGCACCTGTGCCAAAGTTTCCGCCTGCCCACCCACTAGTGAAATTAGCTTTCTAGCTTCTGCTTGAGGGCGAGAACCCACTACAGGAGCATCGAGAAAGCTTGCTCTACACTGAGCAATGGCTGTGCCCAATTCTCGAACCCAAGATACGGTTAATGTGCTCATTTCGATCGCGATTTTATCTGGAGTAAATCCCAAGATTGCACCTGTTTCGGAAGCAAGCCAGACTTGGCGCGAAATCTCATTGTCCGTCACCATACTGATTACCATATCACTTTGCTCGGCAGCAGCACGAGGACTTGTTACGAAAGTTGCCCCTTGATCAATCAAGGGTTGCGCTTTTGCTAGGGTACGGTTGTGTACAATCACTGGATAGCCTGCATTTAGAAGGTTTTGGGCAATCCGCGAACCCATTGCACCGAGACCAATGACTGCAATTGTTTTCATGTTCATCTCTGATATCTCCTGAATTGATTTATGGGTGCAGGAAGGCATCCTGCACCATTGATTACAGTAATGAGTAAGACGAGAACGTTGTGAGAAACTGAAATGCCTTTTCTCGATAAGGCTCCATAGCGGTATAGGCATCACTCGATAGAAACTGCTTCATGACTGCCTTGTCGGGAAGTTCCATCAACGCACGAGATCGAAGCAATCACCTTCTATTAACGTTTCAACACCTCCATAACGCTGCACGTTTGCACCTGCTCGTTCTAGTAGGGGAAGAACCCCCTCAACATATCGTTGCAACGCTTCCGCGCCGTCTTTTGCAAAATTCGCAATTGTAATCATTGTGATAGGCATCCGATTAACCTCCTGGCGATTACATTGCAGCAAATTGTTTCTCAACCGCTTTATGATCTTGCTTCCAAGCGGCATAAGCTGAGTAGACATTGGGTCAGGAAAGATGTCTTCTTGCTCGGTTTCAATACCTGCAGTACCGCCGTTGCCATATCCGCCGAACTTGTTCTTGCCATATCAACACCCGAGAGCATAGTGGTATCGACCGCACTGGAGAAAACGCCATAAACTGCGATATTTTTATCGGCAACGCTCGCACGAAGGGATTGGGTCATTGACTAGGCAACCGCTTTCGAGGCATTGTAAGCAGACAACCCTGGCATACTAGCTAAAGCAACGAGGGTGAGAATATTGACGATCGCACTGCCACCGTTTTGTTTCAGCACAGGTACAAAAGTACGAACTACGTTCAGCGTTCCATAGAAATTTACATTGAATTGCTGATGAACAGTTTCCGATGGAATGTCTAGAATACTGCCAAACGATAAAACTTCAGCATTATTGATAGGAAATTGGCATCGGGGGCTTGCTTAGACAATTGACTCACCGAATTACCTAATTGGTTGATTGAAGATGATTTACGAGCTGGTACGCTTGTCAATGTGTTTCCAAGTTACGACGTGACAGCGACAGAGTTCCATACCGCTGCTTGGCTAGTTTATCCTTCTCGTGTTTACATTCCGCTCAAAGTCCGAGTCTTCATTGATTTCCTCAAGCAGTCTATTTCAAGTTAAGTATGCGTTGATGTATCAGTTGTTGCCGCAAGCTAACCAGTCGATGAAGCAGATGGGCAGGAAACTGTCAGATCTCACTACTCAAGGCGACGATACGTCTTCTCTGATAAATCACTGTAGCGAATTAGATTCGTAAAATTTACCTTCCCAAACAGCAGCCAAATCCTGGAAAACAGCGTCGGGAAAAACTTATACTACAGGTTTGTGAAATGCCCCATTGCTTGAATAGAGCTTGTAGAATATCCAAAGGATGCGGTCGTGGTTACCTGGTACATCAAACCGGGACAGGAAGTTTCTCCCCATATTTATCCGAATGGGCAGGATATGTGGACTATTCGGACGGGAAGCGGAAAGTATTACTTAGATGGAACGGGTACGATGAGGGCGATCGCCGCTGGTGATGTAGTCATTGCTTCGCTTAGATGTATACATGGTATACTCAATGACGGAGATGAGCCACTTGTTCTTATCTCTGTTCTCTGTAGTGTCGCCTACTGATGCAGGGTATCAGCCGATTCCATTAGAAACCGTTACCACACTCCATTCCTAAGCACTCATTGCCCAGGTTGGGAAACCTAAGAAAGTACTGGATAAAGTATGAAAGGGCTAATTCAGTATCTCTACGAAATCAAGTTGAACAAAGCGATTCTTTGGTGCTACCTGATCTGGTATGTCGTCATTGTTTATTTTTACTTTGATCCCTCACCGAAGATCTGGATTAACGCGATCGGCATCAGTGCTGTGATTGGGACGGCTTTGTTATTAAGTGTCTCATCTGGAGCACCCAGTAGAACCAGCAAACGAGATCACTGGCAAACGTTCAGGCTATACCTGATGCCATTCTGTGTTTCAAGCTTTTCTGCGTTAATTAAGGATCAGGGATTCATCATTATTATTTCGTCAAGGATACGAGAGACACTAATTGCCATACTGTGCTGTGTTCTTTTTTTGCTGGTCATTTCAGCTATCAAACTGATCAAAAATAAAGTTATCTGTTAACTTGAAAACTCTTCCCTCGGTTCCAGGTTTTGCCTGGAAATGCTTTGCAAGTGGTTCTGCTACTTATTTGTAGAAGGTAGAGCTTCTGACTGTGCATTTCAAGGCAGAGCCTTGGAACGAGTTTTAACGAGTTGTAGTGAGTTTTGTCGGTCAAGCAGGTTCATCAATCCTCAATCGCTAACCAGACCCGCGAAACTTCGGCAACCGTCCATGCTGGGGCAATCCAGCTTCTTGCAGTCATGGGAGCGTCACCATCAGAAATTTCGCTGAGGTTTCCTAGTCTGTGGGTGGTGTGGTAATTTACCAGGGGTTCCAGGAGTTTCTGCGCCTGTGCTGGATTACTGTAAACTCTTAAATGTGCCAAGGCAAAGGCACCCAACAGCCAACCCCAAACAGTTCCCTGGTGATAAACGCGATCGCGTTCCGCCCCATTTCCAACGTAGTGTCCTGCATAGTCGGGATGGTCAGGAGAGAGCGATCGCAATCCATGAGAGGTGAGCAGCTTTTGCCCACACATCGACCACTCGCTGTTGTTGAAAGGGTGTGAGCGGGCTTTGAGGTAAAGACACAGCAAAAATTCGATTGGGTCGCGGGGAATCATCATCTCCATCGGGCATATCAATCACGTCCTAGCAATATCCCGCTGTTTCATTCCAGAAGCGAGAGAACTTCAGTAGATCGCAAATTCTCTAGAAAAGGGGTAGGGTCAGGCTAAACGCATTAAAAGAGAGCCATGACGACCTACCCATCCTCATTATCGCCTGCTCCCGCTTTGAC
>NZ_JACXWX010000166.1 GCF_014764505.1 Phormidium tenue FACHB-886 | reverse complement strand
CAAGCCATCGAGGAGATTGTGGCGCAAGCCGGGTGTGAGATTTGGTACTTGCCACCCTATTCTCCAGATTTAAACAAGATTGAACGCTGGTGGAGTGTGCTCAAGAACTGGATGCGACAACGGTGGGATGAGTTTGAGAACTTCCGTGATTGTGTCGATGCTGCCTTCAAATACTATCCTAACGTATATGCGTAGTGCTATAATTGGTGTTCGCAGTTCATGTCCTGCATCTTTGAGAAACTCTTGCTGACTCTCGAATGCCGTCTGGAGGCGATCGAGCATCTCGTTGAAGGTCGTAGCCAGTTTTGCAACGTCATCGGTTCCTTCCACAGTCATGCGTTGAGTCATGTCTGTCTCAGTGATCGATTGGGCAGTTTTCGTTAAGGTGCGTAACGGTGATAAGACCCGTCCTGCCGTAATCCAGGCGATCGCCGCTGCAATACTCATAATACCGAGAGTGGCTGGAATGATCAGTAAAAGCGCACTATCGACAACCTGGAAGACACTATCCGCACAATGCACAATCACCAGCACTCCCTGGGTTTGTCCATTCACAACTATAGGTTGGGCAATGTAGAACAGTTCACCAGCCACTGTATAAGCACTGTCCGTTGTGGTGCGGTTCAAATTTGCCCACGATTGGATCAGGGCTGGTTCTTGAGACAGTAATTGCTGTGGGAATGAGTCGGTATGTCGATACACCTGACCCTTGACAAGCGCGATCGCATAATCATCGCGATCGACAGGCTCATACTCCAATAAAAATCGATCAATGAGTGCTTTTGTCTGCCTTTCAGGGGATAGACCGTTCTCAGGTGGCAGGGCTTTCACCCGCTGTTGAAACAATTGAACTTGGCGAGAAACGTACTCCTGAGACTGATCGCGAATCTGCTCGTAGAGGATATGATGAGTCACCAGAATGGAGGTTACGCTAGAGAAAGTCGTGAGCAAGAAGTACCAGACCAAAATCCGGGGACGGGTACTGTTCAACCACTGCCGCAAGGGTTTGAAGACGTTTGAAATACTCACGACACCCTCCTAAACTGGCGCGAAAAAGCAACTTCTACCTCAAGAAATTGAACGGCCTGTGGTTGTCCTGGGGAAACTTCTTCAGCAGCATAGCCCAATTTTACAAACGGAGGTGAATTGTGATCCATCATCTGCTGATGCAAATGACTCACGTACTGTTGAATTGAGCTGCTGGATTTCAGGGGTGGTAACATCAACGTCACTCCGATGTCAGGAAGACTTGGAAACTACTTTTCTTGCACGCCGCCACAGCGATCGCACACACTTTTGCTGGTCAATTCCGTGCAGCACGATGAACGCCAGAAACGTGTAGGCAATCCAGAAATGTAAACTGCGTGCCAGTTCAACCACCGCTGCATTTTCGGGGAAGATGTCGTAGAGTGTCGCCACCCAGAAAAACGGAACATTGCCGCTTTGATAGGAGTTGGATAAGAAGAATCCACTGATGGGCACTGCCAGCATGAACACATAAATTGCAGTGTGCAGCAGGAAAGTGCGTATCCATTCACCTGTAAGTTTCGGCAAACGACGGGTGTACTTACGCCACCAAACCTGTTGCAGCATGAAAATTCGCAGGGTCAATAGTGCCATTGTCAGTGCCCCAAACGATTTATGCAGCGTGTAAGCATTCTCTTGTAGAGCATTTTCTGGCATCCGCACCATGCTAGATCCCCCGACAAATAAAATCAGGTAACAGCCTGCCATCCACCAGTGAATCGACCACAACTGCTTGAAAGCAGTGTTCAAACGTGACGGAGGCTTGGGAGCTTTAGAACCTACTTTTAAATCGCTTACTTTTGTAGTCAACTGCGAACTCATAGATACCTCCTATCTAGTTGAATGACCTCTCTGCATGTCTCACTCACTATCCACAGGCTGAATAAATTTAAGGTAAACCGTGGATAAGAATCTTCTTATGTTCTTGAAATGACTTGAGCGTGAGAGCGGATTTTGACCTCGCTCAACCCACCGACAGACGAGGACTGAGTGATTTGATTGTGTCGCGTAACCAACGATTCGCTTCGTCTTGATCGCTCAATGTACTCCACAGCATGGAAACCGTCCACGGTTTTGTTTTAACTGGTAGTTCAAAAATGGTCAAATTACAGACGGTTGATAAACGGAGTGCAATACGTCGGGGGAGTGCCGCAACTAAATCACTGGATGCGATCGCGAATGGCAAAACCATCATGTGCGGCGTTGTAAATGCAACTCGACGCTCTAAGTTTTGCTCATTCAACGCCTTGTCAACGGCGCCCGCTGTATCTCGACGTAGCGTTGTCAGGGCGTGCGGAAACTGGGCAAAGGCTTCTAAGCTCATCATTCCTTGCTGGATAGCCGGATGTCCTCGACGGGCAATGCCTACAAATCGTTCTTCAAAGATGGGTTCCCGTTGCGTTTGTCGAGGTGGATCGGGAAACACACCCAATGCCACATCAATTTCCCCTTGTTCTAACAAAGTCCCAATCCTGTCTTTCTCAAATTCCATCATCTGAACGTTGATAGAGGGGGCGTTTTGCAGGCTAAATTTCAGTAACGGCGGCATCAGAACAAAGCTGGTGTAGTCTGAACTACCGATCGTAAAGGTGCGATCGCCGCATCACAAGCTCTTTGCACACCAACCATCGAGAGTTGACCGTTGTGGTGCAAAGGTTACTGGCGGCAGGTTAAGTGGAACGTTATGCCGCCAAGAACTTGCAGTGTGAGATTGACAAGCAGGAGATCTGCGATATGATTGAATTGTTCAATAATTGAATATTTCAGCTTAGAAATGATGTGAGTAAAGCAGACGAGCTAACGAAATACATTGCTGTCCTTGCTGACCTTTTCGAGGTAGCTCAGGAGAGTTCAGGTGAAGCAGTCAACCTCAACAAGCAAGAATGTCGTGTCATTAACGTCGTTGGGCAGTTCCAACCGCTTATGATGCGCGAGATTGCCGAAAGAGCAAAACTCAGTATCACTAACACGACTGGGATTGTAGATAAGTTAGTCAAAAGGAAGTGTCTGCGCCGCGATCGCTCTGACGAAGATAGGCGAATCGTTAGAATTCGTCTTACATCTGAAGGAGAGGAAATTTATGCAATGGAGGTTGAGAACTACAGAAAGGTCAGCCGAGCCATTCTGGATGGTTTAGATGAATCGGAGCAACAGGAGATGTTGCGGATGATGCGGCAAGTAGCAGTGCATCTTAATCAACAGAAAGCCGAACTGCTGAAGAATTTATAGTTGTTATTTTTTTGACTATAAACTTCAAAAAATGAATCTTTCAAGATATGAATTTTCTGATCAGCCAATCAACACAGGAGAAAAGCGATGCACTATGTTGGAAAAACTGCCCTGATTACTGGCGCATCCAGTGGCATTGGAGAGTCATTTGCTTATGAATTAGCAAGCCGAAAAATGAACCTTGTGCTTGTAGCACGCTCAGAAGACAAGTTACAGGCTCTAGCATCCCAACTTCGCGATCGCTACAGCGTAAGTGTTGAAGTTATTACAGCCGATCTCAGTCGTGAAGGAGAAGGTTTACGGATTTATGACGAAGCGCAAGCAAGACAATTGCATGTTGATATGCTGATCAATAACGCTGGCTTCAGCACTCATGGAGCGTTCGAGTCAATCTTGCCAGCTAAAGACCATCAGCAAGTCATGCTCAACGTTGTTTCTGTGGTTGATTTAACTCATGCGTTTATTCCAGACATGTTGGCAAAGGGAGAAGGCAGCATTGTCAATGTTGGTTCAACGACAAGTTTCTACCCGCTCCCTCGCCAAGCCGTGTACGCAGCCACTAAAGCCTTTGTCCTGTCATTTAGCGAAGCATTGTGGATTGAGTATCGAAAACGAGGAATTAAAGTGCTGGCTTTGTGTCCAGGTGCAACAAACACAGATTTCTTTAGTGCAATGGGACGTGACGTTATAGCTGGTAAGCATTCTCCACAGCAAGTCGTTCGCGTTGGACTATCAGCTTTGGAACATCATCAGCATTATGTCATTCCCGGTTTCAAAAACTCGTTTGAGTCGAATATTTTGCCGCGCTTACTGCCGCGTGCTGTGATGGCAACCCTCGTTGGAAGTATCAGTCAACGTGCTTTTAAGTAAAAACTGACAAAGACAACATAGCAGCCTGTTAATGAGATGACTGCGATCGCCAAACAGATTATCTGAAATTCGATCAGTAGGATTAACTGCGGTGTCGTTCTACTGATGAGTGGTGAAGCAATTCCTCTCAGCGATCTGCTTTCCATTGTTGACTGTATTCTTTCGTTGTCACGAGCTACTTGTATTAAAGAGATTGATGTACCTGCCATGCTAGGTGAAGGAGGGGCGCAGCTAGTGGTTGGGGGAGTGAAGGCGGAGGGTTAAAGGGTGGTCAGCGAATAAGGGATCAAATCGCCCATTGACCAAGCTAGACGTAAGTGCAACAAGTGATTAAATCCTGCCTCACTCCAACGCATTCCGGTTCCCTTAAAGCGTTGCTCAATCAGCCATTTGCAGGCACTCTCCACCATGCCTGAACCAATGGGAAATCCTTGTTTCTTGAACTGTCGATATTGCAGATGAGCCAAGTGTTTGCTCAAATATTGCTGAACTCGCTTTAGCGCAGGCTTCGCTGAGGCAGGTGTAGACGGGTAGTTCAATAACCGTCCCAATTCCTGAATGGTGCAATGCACATAACCGTGTCGTAATTGATGTCGTAATCGTTCAAACCACTGTTGGGGTGTGCGAGTCGGTAGGGTATTGCCATAAGCTTCAGCAACTTCCCACAACTGCTGAGCCGCATGATAGAAATCCAAGATGCCGATAGCAATGCCTGCGAAGTGCTGCTGAAACAGTCGCCAAAATCCACGTGCTCCGTCAGAAATCCAAACCACTTGAGGGGCAGTCGTGATGCCTTGGCGCAAAGCTTCTAACTGGAGTCGCCCTTGCAGAGCTTCAATGTTGCCAAGCACTGCCACTAATCGTCGTTGCTCCAGTCGAGTCTTGGTTTGAGCACTTCGAGTTGCAACAGAGCGAAGTCGAGCCAGCAGAGCAATTTTGACTTCTTGAAAGCGAATCCTGCCCTTGGGTGTTCCTGCTTGAGCGCGAAAAGGCACACTCACCCCATCAGCTGCCATCACTAAAGGCAACTCCGTCAGCGTCGGGGCAATCGATTCCATAGCGGGTTCAATCCCTTGCTGTAAGTTGACGAGTTCATGATTAAGTTGCTGCATGGCTTGTCGCCCAAATTGCTGCACCCACTGCCAAACGGTGTCATCGCTAAGCCGAATCCCACACAACTGCGACAACAACTGCATGGCTAATTCAAACGGCAGAAACACGGCTAAAAGACAACCCAAGCGCACTAGTTCGATGGAGGTTTGTTGATAAGGAACAATCCCCAGCACCGCATCGAACGGTGCATCATGACTGCCAGCACAACGATTCGGGCAACGTCCCACTCGTCGTCGCCATTCGACCCATCCCACTAAGGTCAGCATTCGACGATGTACAAACCCCTTACTCTCCAAACGACTGCCACACTGATGACAATTGCCCCACAGTTGGGGCAGTTGGGCGCGTTCGTTAAGGTGATGGTTGACCAATGCACGGGCAAACCACAGCCCGATTTGCCAGGCGACTAAGACCAAACTGGCGAGCGTGACGCTCTTTTGCAGTTTTTCATACAACTGTTGCAACTCAAGGGCATCGAGCTCAACGATGTGTTTTAGCGTTAGCATGGAAACAGAATTTTATTGTTTGAGGTGCGTCTACAAAGGCGCACCTTTTTTGTGTCCTCTTCTATTCTCGCTAATCCTATTTCAAGTCCCCCAACCGCCGGATGTGCCCGTGAAGGAGCGTAATGAAGTTGAAATCTAAGGCACTGATGATGAGTTGTTGCGATTAATAGCTGGTATTAGGAATGTAGGCTTCTGGATCACAGGGAGTCCGTCCAGACCGATCGCAGTAGGCAGTCTGCACCTGACGACTTTGCAGTGCTGCTTCTAACAGCGGTTTTGTCAGCGTAAAATCTGTGTCTGAAAACGGAGCGTGACAACTATGACAACTGCCGCTAAATCGCATTTGATAGTTAGGGCGATCGGGACTGAAGGAGCCATATTGCCACTCACCGTTTTGTTTCTGCTTGATAAAAACAGTCCCTAAATTTTCAGGAGAATACCAGGATTCCATCACAAGCAATGTTCCATCAGGTAAAGGTTTTCCTGATTGGATGGAAGCAGTTGCCTCTTGATTCACAAACATTTGACGAAACGACCCATCACTACGAGACACCGTAGCATAGTGAGTTAATGTGCGATCGTATTTTGATTGAGCTTGTACTTCACCAGTAGATGTATTAGCGATTGGAGATGATTCAGTTGAAGATTGATTTGATGTAGTATTCCTGTAAAAAGATGATGGCGATCGGCTCAACATCTGAGACAGAATGATTGCTAAAGTGAGAGTACTCAGAAACAAAAGAATCCATCTCAACCAGTGACGTTTAAAGATCAAAATTTTGTGCATGAGTAAATCTCCAAGCTTGCAATGAGGTTTGGATGTAGAGACACAATTCTGCGTAAATAGGCAACTGAGCTATGGGGCGATTAGCCATACGCGAACGGTAGTGCCCGTGCGGTTAAAAAGCTTTGTTCAGTGATCTGACTCCACGGCATCAGAATTTGACGAGTCGAGAGAAACGAATCAATTGTTCGCTTTATCAGATCGTCTCCCTGCGATCGCATCTCTGCAATGACTTCACCCGATGCCTTGCCTAAAGCTTCCATCACATCCACTGGCAGTTGTCTAACCTGGACGTTGTGGTTGTTGACAAATGTTCGAAGTGCTCTAGCATTTCCAGCATTGGCTTCTGCAAAACCCTGGTCATACTCAGCCTGAGCGGCGATCGCAATGATTTGCTGAAGGTCAGTCGGCAACGCTTCATACTGTGCCCGATTCACCACTAATTCAACCAAGCCAGACGGTTGGTTGTACGAAGGAAAATAGTAATAGCGAGCAAGTTCCTGCAAACCATAGTGCAAATCGACCAGGGGACCCACAAGCTCAAACCCATCTAATGTTCCTGCCTGCATAGCTTGACGAATTTCAGGGATCTCCATCGACACCGGGTTAACGCCCAATTGAGATAAGACATCGGCAGCCACACCCGTTGTCCGAAATCGAATTCCTCGCAAATCACTCAAGCTCTTAATTTCATTCCGGAACCATCCAAAAGACTGTGCCCCTAATGAACCTGCGGGAAAGGCTCTTACCCCAAAGGGTTCATAGGCAGCGTCCCACAACTCCTGCCCACCAAAATAGTGAAGCCATGCGCTCATCTCATTCTGAGTAAACCCATAGGGCACAACAAAGAAGAACTCTAAAACGGGAGATTGAGTGCGCCAATCGTATGCCAAACTGCGACTCATCTCCACAGTACCATCGCTCACTGCCTTCAATGTCTCAGGAAAAGGTACAACCTCATTCGGTGGCAATACCTCAATGATTAATCGCCCCTGGCTCATCGTTGCAATGCGATCGGCGAGTCGCTGTCCAGCAGCGAGTTGATCGGGAAAGGTTGCATCCCAACGCGATACCATACGCCAGCGAAACTGGGCTGACTGAGCCTTTGCAGGCCGCTCTGTCCTACTCATGGCGATCGCCGCTGCTGTAGTAGAAGCCGTTGCCCCCAGCAAAAAATTGCGACGCTTAAACAAGCGATTGCGATTCATATCCTATACCCCCTGCTAATTAAGAACGGAACTGAGGTGTAGAAAGTAACAAAAGACTGACTGAGCAATGTACAACTCAAAATTTGGAAATTGTCAGAACTGAGTGTCCAAATCTCGTCTCTTTTTCATAAGCATGTCTTTCCTCTCCTTCTTCTTTGCTAAGCAGCTTGGAAGATCGCTTGTAATTCACTGACTCGTTCTGTAAATCGTTCTCTTCGCTCAGATAGAGACACTACTTCTGTCATGTAGCGCTGTACTCTC
>NZ_JACXWX010000165.1 GCF_014764505.1 Phormidium tenue FACHB-886 | reverse complement strand
CCACGTTTCTACCGCGATCGCCTTGGCGCAAGGTGGGTAAGGTTAAATCAGTGTAGGCAGTTGCGATCAGAACGGGTGATGGTTGCTGTGAAGAAATGCTGTGTGCGATCTGCGCTTCGCAGCAGCGCTTCGCTATCGCTGGATGAGTGAATGAACCTCCGAGCAATCCTGTCGCGATCGTTAGTAATCCGAAAATGGTTTGAAGTTTCATGATTGTCCTCCTGATGGATCAGTTCTAGTTAGCATCAATTTCGTGTCGCAGTTATTACTCCATCTGCTTGCTCCGATCGGTGCGGAGTAGTGCTGTCGCTGATGCAAAACTCATGGAACAATTGCAAGTTCCGATCGGTGAGAGAAGGTGCCAGGTCAACCCATGCCAGCAGCCACCATCACCGGGATTGTGGGCAGGTTGACAACGACGTGAACAATAACAGTGGGCCAGACCGATCCGCTGCGGCGGAAGACTTCGGCGGTGATCAGACCGACCACCAAGGCTGCGGGGAAGACGGTATTGATACCGTGGGCGATGGCAAAGATCAAAGCGCTGCCCAAGACCCCGAAAACCGGACCATGGCGGAGCAGGGAGTTGGTGATGACACCCCGAAAGAGCAACTCCTCGCCAAGGGGTGTGACGAGTCCGAGAAACACCGTAGCCAGGATCAGGGACAGCAGACCGCCACTGCCACCTTCTCCATATATAGCCTGGACGTTAGCGCTGTCCCCAGTGATCTGAATCCAGCTTAGAATCGCCAGACTCTTGAGGACAAAGGCAACCAGTCCTGCTCCGACCCCAATCAGTAGCCACCGCCGGGAAACCGGGCGGATGCCGAAGGCGCTTAGGGAACGGATGCGTAGCAGCACAGCGGCGGCAAACCCGGCGATGCCAGCGACACCAGACAGCGCGGTGAGAACCAGACCATAGACCACGGGATCGAGTCCGAGCCGCGAAAGCTGCGAACCACCTCCAAACGCGACTATGCTAAGGACGATGAGGCCAACAATGCACTCAGGCAACTCTGGACGCGGAGCCTTGTTGGGTCGAGAAGATGCGGTGGTGGATTTTCCTGACTCCCGTGGGTGGTTAGAAGGAACGTGAGACATGGTGATGGACTCCTTAGATTCAGTTACTGAAGGTTCAGGACTGGTTCAAACAGGCACAGTTCAAAGTAACGATCGCAGCACAAAGTAACCCTATCTCGCGCTGCTGAGACAGTTTGCAAGCTCTGATCAGCGTGAGGAGGTGCTAGGTCAGCCTGACGTTTGCAGATTATTTACGCCGCGCTGCTGGTTTCATCCTTGACTTCGGTTTTGATGACGAAAGCCTTTAATTCGACCATCTTGTCGCCGCGAAAGCGCCAGACATCGCAGTACGAGTAATGAGCCGTCTTCCCGTCTTCGTCCTTCAGTGTGATGTCGCCGAGTGCCGTGACGAAATCACCCTCAGCGATTAAGTTAGTGACCGTAAACTTTGGCGGCTCTATGTATGTCTCTGCCATATATTGGCGAACGGCTTCTTTTCCGTTCAGGGTCTTGTCACCTACAAACGTCCATTTCGTGTCGTCGGTGCAGAATGACAAGAACCCTTCATAGTTGCCTGCAGCGTTCGCCGCATTTGCCGCTTCTAAGATGGCTTTGTTTTTCTCTGACATCTGAATTTCTCCTCTATTCAAGTGGATGCTTTAACGGAACGGTCTCTCTACCGGCGCATTCTTCTCCTCAGCGTAGTCGGCGAACGCCCAGCATCACCCGCCGCTAGCAACCTTTCGTACTCAACTAACTATCTTTATACGGTTGGCGTGCAACGGGATTGTTATGCGAGTTCCAATTAATGTTGACCTTCAGCACACAATTAAACTCCGATCCGTTTAGCAATTACCAACGCCGTAAAGCTAGTCTAATTTTCTGTAAATTCCAGCACAATTTTGCCCCGTGTTCCTCCCTGCTCTAGACGCTGATGTGCCAGAACAACCTGATCCCAAGACCATACTGAATCAATCACTGGGCGAAGCTGATGACGCTCGATGAGTTTTGTCAAAGCCTCTAATTTTGCTCGGTACTGGGGTGACAAAACAAAATGAATCGTCAGATTCTTGCCCCATGCTTCAAGGAGCGATTGCGGTATTGCAATGTCTACAATGCTGACGAGCCTACCGAAGGGGCGAATGATTTCTAGGCTATGCTGAATTCCTGATTCGCCTTCAGTGTTGGTATGGAAACAGTTTGAATCTCAAACTTCTCAGCATTACCAAACGCAGTTAATACGGCTGCTTTCATAGATTCCATCTGTGCTAACTCTCCTTGATTTAAAATCAACAGTGACGGGATTTCGATACCACTCAGCTACATATGTCTGGAGCGTAGCCAGTTCCAAGGCTCGGTTTCTTTCAGATTCTTAGGTCAGTTTGTCAGATTCTTGCGCGATAACCTTCAAGATGCAGCGCTGATCAATTCCTCGCTTTTCGCCCAAAGCTGCTTAGCTCTGCTAGCGTCAAGCGCATACGACCTGACACCGTCAGCAAATGGGTTGGGCGTGTCATTGATTGGCGCGATCGCGCAATCTTCGAGATAGTGTCCGCCGATCTCGTCTTTGTTAGCCACGACTGCTGCCCAGACCGATGTCGCAGCTGCCTGCGGAAGTTCTTTCAACTCTTTCGGCGGCAGACCCGCTTCGGTGCGCGCTGCGTCAACAGTCTGCAAAAGTCCCTGCAAGTCCTCCGGCGAGAGATGGCGGGGTAGATCCGTCAGACTGTTTCCAGGCATCACCGAAGCAGCCCGAATGCCGCGATCGCGATGCCGCCTGTCAAACTCCACAGCGAACAGGGAATTGGCGGTTTTCGACCGGCTATAAGCGACCCATGGATCGTACGCCTGCTGCTCAAAATTCGGATCGTCCAAGTCGATGTCGGCACCGCGATGCGCCAGCGACGACAGAACCACCAGTCGTCCATTATCGACGAGCAGCGGCTCGATCCCATTGATCAGGGCGAAATGACCAAGATGGTTCGTCCCGAACTGGACTTCAAAGCCATCGATCGTCCGACCGAACGGCGTTGCCATAACGCCAGCGTTGGCGATGATGGCATCGAACGGCTGTCCGTCAGCCAGCAGTTTATCCACACAGGCACGAACGCTTTGCAAGGATGCCAGATCGAGATTGATCAACTTCAGGCTGCCGCCCTGCGACGCGGCATCACGAACTGATGCAGTGGCTAGCTCAGCTTTAGCGAGGTTTCTGACCGCGCCGACGACGCTCGCGCCGTGAGAGACCAGTGAGCGGGCGGTTTCAAGCCCAATGCCTGACGATGCACCCGTAATGAGAAATCGCTTTCCCTTGAGATCAATGCCCGTAAGCACCTCGTCGGCGGTCGATTTTGCACCAAATTTTTCAGCCATTTCTTTTCCTTTCGTTAATTGTGAGTGTAAAAGTTTTGATCTTTCGCATACCCTACGATCGCCGCTCCTAAACCGCGAGAACCACCCGTTACCAGTGCAATGCCTGCAAGTGTTGTCGTCATGATGGACTCCTTTGGATGTATTACTGCTCAATCAAACATTGCGTATTACCGAGATGCCCTTGAGGAACCAACGGCACGGAGAGTGATCGAGCAGATAATGCAGGTCGATCGCGACTTAATCGCAACGTGTCGCACTGCCTTTCGACTATTGCGCTACATACCCACCATCGACCATCAACGTTTGACCTGTTACGAACGATGCCAGGTCAGATGATAAAAACAGGACTGCATTTGCAACTTCAAGCGGTGTTCCAACTCGTCCGATTGGGTGAAGTCCTGTCAAGTAAGCTTTGGCTTCATCTGTAACTGCTTCAAACATATCTGTCTGGATTGCCCCTGGTGCAACGACATTAATGCGAATCCCTGCTTTGGCATATTGGAGTGCAGCCGCTTTTGTTAAGCCTACTACCGCATGTTTACTCGCGGTATAGAGGACTATGTTAGGAAGTGCAACGACTCCAACCACAGATGCCATATTGACGATTGAACCACTTCCCTGTTTCAACATCTGAGCGATTTCATATTTCATCGACAACCAAACACCTTTGACATTGACGTTCATCGTGCGGTCATATTCCGCTTCTGTTTGCTCAATCAATGAGGAATTTTCGCCGCCCATTCCTGCATTATTAAAGGCAATATCCAACCGACCAAAAACGCCAACCGCTTTATCAACCATTGCTTTCACATCGGCTTCTTTCGTGACATCTGCTTGCACAAAAATCGCCTCTCCGCCAGCTTCTTTGATCAATCGAACCGTTTCTTCACCTTCATCCATGCGACGACCCACCACCACTACCTTTGCTTGTTGTTGAGCATAAGCGATCGCTGTTGCTCGACCAATGCCCGATGTGCCACCAGTGACTAACGCCACCTTATTCTGAAATATCATTCTATTTCTCCTAAAATCTAAGTCCGGTTGTTCTCTCTTGAAATAATCGTGAAATCGCTTTAGAAAAAAGCTTAGACAAATCTTGCCAGCAAAAGGCTAAGAGCAAAGGAAAAGGCATGAAAGCTGACATGGGATACATCGCAGCCTCAAGCGAGTATTGCCAAAAGAGCCAACCAAAAGCAATGCCAGCAATCCCATTGAGTAATATCGCTCGGATAATCACAAGCGGAGTGAGTGGAACTATCGCGGCAGTCGCGGGCAGGTGTAAAAGTCCAAATACTAGCGCTGCTAGCACAATCGCACCTTGGTATATTCCTTGGCTTGGTAACGTAATGCCTTGTTTCAACACCTTCCACGCTATCCAAACAAGCAGCGACATTAAGCCCCAGCGCATCAGAATTTCCTCAGTGATGCCACCATAAAGCATTGCTGTAAGTGAACTCAGCCAATTCGGTTCTGTGTTATTGGATGCCTGTAGCGCTTCAGGTAGAGCAGGTTGCATCAACCGATCAATCAACAGGAGAATGATCGTCGCCGCTG
Source organism: Phormidium tenue FACHB-886 (assembly GCF_014764505.1). GTDB lineage: Bacteria > Cyanobacteriota > Cyanobacteriia > Elainellales > Elainellaceae > FACHB-886. The sequence continues at coordinate 3,070 of NZ_JACXWX010000165.1, read as the reverse complement.
CACCTACACCCAAGCTCCATTTCATCTCAATGACAGAATATGGAATCTTAGGAGTATGAAGTACCCAGTAGTCAATCAAATGGGAGCGTAATCCAACGCGGTAGGCACAGCCAATTCCGATCAGAATGCTGATTGCCAGTAGAACTGTAAGCTGTAGTGCTTGCAGCAGTATTAAAACCCACAGCGGCGGAGCTTTTGCCAGCATTTCTGGAGACAGTTTCGCCAACTGTTGCTCAACGAATGGAACCGACGTAATCGTAAACATCGCAATTCCCGCACTGCCCAACACAAATAGAATCCCAAATTGTTTCAAAACTGCCATTGATTTAATCTCTAGAGACATCAGAATATTGGGTAGACACAATGACAAGATAGAGAATGACAACGGTAACTAACGCTACCTTGTTCTGAAGTATCATTCCTATTTCTCCCAAAATCCAAGTCCGGTTGTCCTCTCTTGAAATGGAAGGACTCACTGTGAGTCCACCCTCAAAAATCAACTTGCTGTATATCCGCCATCGATCGTCAAGGGTTGTCCCGTGATATAGCTAGCAGCATCAGAGCAGAGAAACACAACGGCTTGAGCAATTTCCGTCGCCTGACCGAGCCGACCCATTGGAACCATAGACCCAAGTTCATCGGACGGGATGCCCCACTGGTCGGCGGCACGAGCCATGAAGTCAGTCGCAATCGGGCCAGGATTGACGGCATTGATCCGAATACCTTGTTTGGCATAGTCCAGAGCTGCCGGTGCCTTTGGCTCTCGCTTTGCGAGTTCGCGTCAGCCCCATTACTGCGTGTTTGCTGGCAACGTAAGAAGAAGTCTCCGGAAACGCAAATTGATTGCCATCAGGTTGTCAAAATCTTCAATTGATTGTTCATGCAGAGGCTTAAAAGAACCATCAACGCCTGCATTATTGAAGGCATAGTCGAGTCGCCCGTAGATTGCAACCGTCTTTTGCACTAACGCTTTGATATCTTCCTCTTTTAAGACATCTGAATGAACGTACAAACATTCAGCACCTATTTTACGGATTAGTTTGGCAGTTTTTTCTCCTTCTGCATCGCGTCTGCCTGAGAATACTACCTTTGCTCCAGCAGCACCGAATGCGATCGCCGTTGCTCTGCCAATTCCTGTTGTGCCTCCAGTGACTAACGCCACTTTATCTTGCAGTATCATTTTGTTTCTCCTGTTTCAATCAAGATTGACCTTCAGCAACGAACTGACGAGATTACTGATGACCAATCCGATCGCTCTGGAAAACGGGTTCGGATGCCTCGTCGCGTTTGAACACTTTGTAGGAAATCGCCAGGAAAACGGGAATCAGCACGATAGAGATGATGTCGTAGAATCTTGCATGGTACTCGCTGATGCTGAACAGGGCTGGTGCGGCGAAGAAGCTTCCAGACCAGTTGAACAAGAGAAAGTACGCGATGTTGTTGGCGAAGTGTGCGCCGATCGCAAGCTCGGTAGTGCCATCGATCAATGAAACGATCGCATACAGCAGACCCGTGCCGACGAAGTAGCCGAGGAACATCCCGATCCAGCCGCCCTCCTGTGACTCCGGGTTAGTGGCGTGCGGCAGGGTGAAGATCACGGCTGACGCGAGCGCCAGAAACACGCGGTTAGACCAGATCAGGCTCGCGCCCTGCACGATGTAGCCGCGAAAGAAAAGCTCCTCGGTAGTCGTCTGGATTGCAGTGAGGATTAGCGCGATCGGCACGAAGAGCGCGAACGTCTTGAGGTCAGAGTTGAAGGAGAAGGTATCGGGATAGAGGAGGTACTGCCCTAGCCCGCCGAGCAGTACCCAGGGCACGAACCCAGCCACGAAGCCGTGACCGACGCGCCGCCAACTGATCTTCTCTCTCGCCGTGACGAGCGTCCGGGGATGACGTTGGTGAATGAGGGAGACAGCAATGAGAATTCCCGCGAGGAACACCGGAAAACCTGCCATGACCACGACGAAGCCCCCCACAGGACCGAACGCAGCGTAATCCAGCCGACCGAGCGCAGCGACACCCTCCTGACCGTCGAGGGCGATCGCGACGAGCGCACTGGCGACATTGGCGGCGATCATCCAGGCAAAGAGGATAATCATCAGCCCCAGAAGATACCGCCACCACTGATACTTCCCCCACCGGGCAGCCTCCACGTAAGTCGCGTCTTTCACGTCCGTTCCGCTTCCCTGATGCCCTTTGATTGCTTGAAACTTCATCTTTGTCTCCTTGACTCGTGCGTGATCGAGTTAGCGAATCTGTTTTGGGGTCATTCCAGTGAGGCGTTTAAACTGTTGGTTTAAATGGCTCTGGCTGGAGAAGCCGATTTGTAAAGCAATGTCTGCGATCGCCAAATCCGTTTTCGACAGCATCAATTTTGCTTGTTCCACCCGCTGTTGAATCACGTACTGGTGTGGAGAAACCTCGATCGCTTGTTTGAATACAGTGGCAAAGTAAGTCGGGCTAAGATTCAGAGTTTCTGCAAGTTCAGTTAGTGACAAATCTCGATCGAGGTGAGTATGAATGTAGTCGAGTACTTGTTGCAATTGGGTGCGCGTTAAGCCTTTATTCTTGAATTCAGTAGTTGACGTTGTAGTTGTTAGCATGGTTCAAAAATTGGCAAGTTGTTCAACAAAACAGGCAAAAGCTAGCGATCGCGCATTCGATCACTTACTAGCACTCACAAACAAGTCAAATAGGAATAGAGCTTAGTGACTTGCAGCGACAATGGCTGCCTTCAACTCTGTTATTGTCCAGCGTCCGGTATACCGAATGTTATTGATGAATAGGGCTGGAGCGTCGGTCACTCCACTGTGTAATCCACTTTCAATATCTTCATTGATGCGATCGATATGCACCTGCTTAGACAACTCTTTAAGAAATTGAGGGATATCAAGCCCTAAATTGTTGGCGTACTCTACGAGATAACCATTTTCTAACTTCTGTTGATGAGCAAACAAAGTGTCGTGCATTAACCAAAACTGTCCTTGAGCAGCGGCGGCTTCGGCAGCTTGGGCGGACCGTTGAGCTTGGGGATGAATCTGTGCTTGCAGAAAATGACGGAAGATCAAGC
>NZ_JACXWX010000164.1 GCF_014764505.1 Phormidium tenue FACHB-886 | reverse complement strand
AGATAGAGATGCGGAGGATTGAAAAAAGACTGGAACGCAATCCAGAGTTACCTAAATGGGACATTCTTATTCGACCTTTAAGAGGGTAAACTCATTCCTAGAAATCTTCTAAGCGCATAAAGGCCGCCCTTAGAATTTCAGAACCTTGTTGGATGGTTTAGGGTAGAACCGCTATCTAATTAGGGCTTACTGAAAAAGTCGAAATTGCTTACAGAAGAAGGATTTCAGCCAATACATCCAGAAAAAAGTGCAAGGTAAGCTCAACGTGTTTTCAGGGGTTTCAGCGATTTTCAGTACATTTTGCCTTGCACTTAGACTTCAGAAAAATGCTTCAAACTCTTGTATGGCAAAGCTCTCACACTTTTCAGTAGACCCTAATTAGCTAGAAAGAGGCGATCGGATTAGCGACTAACATCAGGTCCAGTCTGACAACCTGTATCACTGCGATGCGCCAGCCATACTAGGAGCAAAGCAACAGCAGCAGGAAGTGCTTGAGTTGCCAGAATTGACGGTCTTACTGTAGCGGCACCATAGATACCAGCAATAATGGCGCAAGCTAGAAAAAACACTTTGATTGCAAACCCTTCACGTCTTGCCAGCAAACCCCACAAAAGTCCAACTGCCAGAAAGCTATTGTAAAGCCCCATATTGGCAGCAAGGGGCGCTGTAAAGTTTGCTTGCTCTTGAGTTAAATCAAAGAGGTCTCGAGCAAAGGGCGTCTTCCAGAGAAACATTTCCAGTGTGAGAAAGCCAATATGCAGCAGAGCTACCAATCCGACCAATAAGTTAGAAGAAGCAGTCATGATGATTCACTGAATAATACTACTCGACCCTCAAAAGCAGGAGATTTAGATTGCAACGACTTCCGTACGCAAGCAGAGGCACAGCAAGTGTTGAATGAAGACGCTGCGATCCACACCGTTAGACGGGAACGAAATCGCCTGGAAGCAATTGCCTTGGTAAACGGACAGTTGCTTGAATAACACTGTCGCAGCCCTTAGCTAGTCTACAATCGGGGCTGACAGGCTCGGCACTACCGTTGCTCAAGCTGTCAAGACCAAAGGTTACTAGCATTAGCAAAATTCCTAACGTCTGTTAGGTGACAACAAAAATAGCAGGTACTACTGTTGAACAGTTGCATGCTAACTGATTCATCAGCTAGCAGTAAGTGCTTATTAACAAGCGATAACGTTATCACGAGCGCTTACAGCAGAGTTTGTCTAGTTTCTTCTTTAATAGGAAATTATAGTTAAATTATGATGAAAAAACTATCTAAAGATAGATGTTGAAGGTAGATTCTTATGTAGTAACGCAAGGAATTAGCTCTGCATCTGTTAATCCTTCTCCCACAGGAATTTAGGCGAACTTATAGAGAGCATTCTCATCAAAATTTGCAAGGCACTAAGCGCTTGCATTAGTTGCTATGCCTCGAAGTTGTTAGGAGTAATTATTGCTTTTACGGAGATTGCACTGTTACGGGAACGACAACTAAATGTACTCGACTAGGTTTGTGTTACTTCGGGGGCGCTTTGAACTACTCTTGATTCCTTGTTAAGAAATCGCAATTCAATTAGATGAAACTTCATTCGAGCACATTTCTATTTGTCTTGTTTGGCGTATTTGTATTTGTAGTCGCTCATAGCACGATAGCAGCTGATCTAGTAACTGAAATGCCGCTCATAGCACAAACAAACCTAGCTAGGGCAACTGCTGGTCTGAGAACTATCATCTCTTTCTGCATTATCTTTGGTGGGCTCTTGACTAGGTTCAAAAATCAAGGATTTGTACTTCCTGGTCGTTATTTTACTCGAGATGGAGAGAACAAGTTTTCAAAAGTTAGATTAGACATCCTTGCTGATCTGCTGGTTGGGGTGGGAGGAGGAATTTTTATATTTCTTCTAGTTCCTGATGCAGGTGATGACGATTTAATCATCATTCATGTAAAGGACATGGGAACGGAAATAGAAGCTAGTTTTTTACCGAGGGTTATCGCGCTTGCTCCAATTGAGGGGGCTTGCAGAAACCAGCTGATTTGATGAGACTTCGAAGCGAACTACTCATCAGGTTTAGCAGGAAGCAGTTGTAGGAAGTAATAGAAGCGAATTGCTGATACATCAGCAACAACCCAATAGGCAGGAGTTCAGTTTCCTCTTAGTCCTTTGCTTAATTCAGCTATCAACCCCTTAAGATCAGAGCTATTTTCTACGTAGGAAAGACAGGAAATGTTTCACTTCAGATTAGATAAAGTCAAGATTAACAAGAATCGTGAGGAAGGAGGAGTTCTCGGACTCGGAAAAGATCTAGCAGAACTAGAACTTTGGAGTTTTGTTACAACGGATAATCAACAATTACCTGATGTAAGTGAGTTGCTGTCTACCAATAATTCAAGTATAAGAAAGGAATTAGTTACAGAGATTGCCCAAGCTGTCGTAGCTTCAAGGCAGACTAAGAAGGTTGATAAAATTAAAGACGGGGCAGAGATGAATTTCGGATTCGATCTCTGGCAAGCCCCCACTACTCCAGCTTATTTTGATTGGAATTTCGTTGTGATTGAACTTGATGAGGATCAACGGAAGACAGCTCAGATTATTGAAAATATTACATCAGATAATGCTTTTGAGCACTTCACGGATAGCTTGCCAGGAAAGTTATTAGGTGCTGCTAACCCTGGTTTTGAAGCTGTTGCTGGAGTGACAAGACTCGTTGTTGATGTGGTCAAGGCAAATCTAAACAATAGCGACAATGATACAGTCGGTCTTCTTTATAAATCTTTCAGCCAGGCAAAACATTATCCTACAGGTGAAGCTGAGGAGAAGAATGTTCAGGACATTACTAATAATATGTGGGTTGATTTCTCAATCTACTCAGACTAACAAAGCTGTCAGAACTGGATACTTGAATGAGAGTAGAAGGCTCTACTTGATAAACTGGCTACTGCCCTCAACCCTGCTTGACTGACAAAACTAATAAGCTGAAATGCCGCTGAGGACGGTAAATTCACAACTCAGAGTATCATCGAGTTGACGTTTGGAGGCAAGGCAGATTGCGGGTTTAGAGCACTGGAAAGGAACCGATAGACCTGAATGGCTGATTGCTGAGTAATAGCAAGCTGAATCCAGTTCCAGCCTAGCTTGAGATAACTCATACCCCGCTTCCAACGGGCGTCCACGTGCCGTCTCTTGCCTGTCGCCTCAACGGGTAAGAGAACACCGCAATTGAACCTGATGATCTCTGGCAAAAAGTGCTGCCATTTGAAGCTTGCTTCCCGTAGGGTACCAGGATGGAGCGGGCATGGATAAATGAAGCACAAGGGTTTATGCTTTTGCACCTTAATTATCAGCCTGTTTTTGCGACGCAACCTTAACTTGTATTTCAAGTTTCCCAACCCTCAATCGCCAGAGATTACACTGGGGCATTCTCGTCAGAGTGCTATTTACTTCATATCAAAGATATCGGACTTGTGAGTTGCTACCATGAACCTGCCCTTTATAGTCGATGTTGCAATCGGGCTAGTTTTAATCTACCTGATCCTCAGCTTGCTCTCCTCAGAAATTCAAGAAATCCTGGCAACGATTCTGCAGTGGCGAGCTGCTCACCTCAAGAAGTCGATCGAAATCCTGCTGCTAGGTGACGGGGATCAGCGAGAAAAAACACCAGACCAGATTGCCCAAGCAGTGGCAGATGCATTACCAGACTGGTATGAGCCTGCTCAGAAACAAGAGATTAAGCAAACCATTCAAACTCAGCTCCAGCGCACAGAGCCTGCAGCTACCACCACAGGCTCGTTTGCACCTCACCATGATACTGCGGTGGCAAAAGCAAAGGCGATCGCCTCCCTGCTCAACAAAAGGGGGCTATTAGAGGATAAACCAGGTACTGCTGCAGCTAAAACGGCTGCTAACGTCAAACTCTTAATCGAGAAGCAGCTCACCGATGCGCTGGTGCTGGATGAACTGTACAAAGCTAGAAAAATTACTCAAACAATCTACGACAACCCACTCATTCGCAATATCAGCCAGAATGCCCGGGGAGGATTTGAAGGCTTGATTCGCACTGCGACGCGATCGCTCATCACCGTAGGCAGGAGAAACACTACGCTCGCTCGCGGCAACGAGCCCTCCTATATTCCGTCGGAAACATTTGCGACCACCCTGCTAGAAATTCTCGATATCCCACAGTTTACCCGTCGCTTAACGGCGCTCAATCTGCAAATCCTGGTTCAAGACCAGATTGTTTCTGACATTGAAGAGGCAGTAGAAAAGTATAAGAGCCAGGGGAGAAGCCCGCAGCTCAATCAACTGATTGATACGGGCTTCGATAAGTTCAACGCTAAACTGCATCTGGTGCTCAAAGCCTTTGTCGATCAGAGAATTAGCCTGGAGATGAGCATCAGCCTCATTCGTGGTGAGCTGGTTGAGTATGTCACTAAGGCTGAGGCAATTCGCAAAAAACTGACGGCATCTCAGGAGACCAATCGAGCTCGCTCATTTACTGATGAGGACATCGAAGCATTTGACGGTTTTGTCAATCAGCTGATCTCAACTCGGCAGCTTGTGTTTTACGAAGACCCGCAGGGCAAGTACCAGAATACCAACGAACTCATTCAGCAGCTTCAGCCCAGCGTTGCACAGGTGATGAAAGCCTTTCGCAGCGACCTGCAAGACGTGAATCAAAAATATCGGCGATTTGCAGAAGCGGAATCGCTGGGAGACAATGCCAATATCAAGTCTGGCTATGCTGAAATCCGTCAGCTTTACAACGAGATTCGCCAGGATGCCCAGCAGATCGCACAGAAGCTTCCGGGTACAGTGCGAGCCAGCCTTGATGTGCTGGCAGCGCGCGCCCAAATTAATGTCGCTCACACTGAAAGCACAGTAAGACATGCTCAAGACGATTTGTACCAGTTCAAAACGGAGATTGAGAACTGGTTTGATCGCTCGATGGAGCGTGCTGCTGGCGTGTATAAGCGCAATGCCAAAGGCGTGGGTTTCCTGATCGGGCTGACGATCGCCCTTGTGATCAATGCTGATACGGTTCACATTGCTCAGCGGCTGTCTTCGAGCAGCACACTCCGCCAGGCGCTGGTTTCCTCTGCCGATACCGTGACGCAGTCCTGCCCGAGACCTCCGATTGGGACTATTGCGGCCCCTGCTGCCAGCCCAACACTGAGTCCTGGTTCGGTGGCTCCTGCTCCCGCTGTTTCACCTGCCCCTACTGCCCCTCCTGTCCCGACCTCCTCGCTAGGACAGGAGCAGACTGCTACTGCCCAGTCTGCTCCTGTCCTAGCGACAGCAGGCGAATCGCTAAACTGTATCGAACAGGCAGTCGAGAATGTGACGGATCTCCCGCTCGGCTGGGGCGAGAAAAACGTGTTGCAGCAAATGACAATCAAGCCCATCGACAGTAACGGCGATGGTCAAGCTGAAAAACCGGCTCCTTGGGTGCCGCTGTGGTATCACCTCAAGCGAGCGATCGGCTGGATTGTCAGCGGTTTGGCGCTCTCGATGGGAGCCGCCTTCTGGTTTGAGCTGTTGAGCAAGCTGATTAATGTGCGCAATACGGGCAAGCGTCCCAACGATCGAGTAGCAACCTAAGCCAGTAATGTCAACGATGGTTGATACTCTCCAGGCTAAAGACACAGAAATTCTCAGCCGTTGGAACAGACTGTGGCTAAAGCCACAGTCTGTTCTGCATCATCGCTATCTTTGGGTCAACAAGGGTGGACAATGGAAACAATGTTTAACGAATGGTCAGCCTGTATTGCCCCTGACCCGAAGCATCCACTGCATTAGCAATAACGCGATACTGACCTGCAGCAGGCAACATCAGCGTCAGCGAAGCGTTTAGGCTATCGCTAAAAGCATCATCGTTCTCACCAAGCTTGTTGCCTTGTGCATCAACCACTATAAGATAGGGGTCGAACTGCTGGCTTTCGAGCAGGATAGTGACGGTCTGCCCGTCGCCTCCCTGAAATTCGTAAATTTGATAACGGCTACCATCAGAAGCAAGAATGGGTGAATTTCTATCCAACGCCTGCCGAATCGCTTCTTGGTCTCGCTGGCTCAGCGCTGGGGCGGGACGAACTGGAGCTGTTATCTCTCAGCGCCTGCTTCAACCGCAGAGTTGGCGATCGCTAGCAACATCTCTCGCGTTCCGTTCTTGACCGTCACTTGGTAAAGAACACCCTGCGACTGCCACTCTAAGACAGCAGTACAGTAGGCTCCACAACCGTTGATGAACTGAGCTAGAGTGCCATCTGATAACTGCACTGTTTCAAAGGTTTCTCTTATGCCACCTAAATCTCTAGCAGCGCGATCGCTGAAAGGATTAGAGCTGAGTTGTCCTCCCCGCTCTGCTTGGATTGATCCAAAGTAGCAGGCAGTACCGCCACAATCAGGGGTGTGGTTGAAATCGACGCGATAGCTGTTGGCAGTGGTGCTGATGTCTAGGTAGCTTTGATCCATCGGTACGCTCTCAGGCAGATAGATCGGTACATCCGTAGCGCGATCGATTTGGGATATCACTTGAGCGATTGGTAGGACAACATCTGCCTGAGCTGGATGAACTAGCAGCAGTGTAGCGGCAGGCAGGGCTGAGAGAGCAATGAACTGGCTTAGCAAGGATGAAACGTTGAACATGTTTTTGTCGATTAAATATTCCAGAAATCCGTTTTGCTGCTGTTTATCTTGGGCGCTGGCTGATCAGGTCTTTCAAGATGGTAATAATGCTGGGATAAGCTGAGTCTTTCACCTCAAACCCACGCTGTCGCATCAAGTTTAAAATTTCATCTTCAGGCAAGGCAGCGACGATCGGCTCAAAGACACGGTTAGCATCACCTACATAGGTTTTCTTAGTGATCTCCATCAAATTATTTTCGTCACACCACATTTGCAGTGCATCTAGCAGCAGTGGATACCGATTTATCTAGCTTTTCTCCATTTTCTGTAAGCTCAGTTTTCAATCACAAGGGAATCGACAATTGCATTTACTCTGCAAGCCACCAGCGATACAGCAACGGCTGCTGTCCGGGTTGATTGTCCACCGTTGAAACTGCAAGCTTGTTGCCGTAGGCGTCCATAAATTCAAAGGCACAGAAACCTATGCCTGTACCTGAGCAAGACACAACTTCGTTGTAGCCCAACTCATCAATGAGATAGCCCATTGCAGCGAACCTCTGCCGATTAGGAGACTGAAACACAGCTTGCCATCCGGCATCAAGCAGGATTTGCCGCGCTTCGGCGTAGGGCATTTCCTGCCTGAGAGTGGTAGGTACTTCTTGAGCAGTTGCAACAGTGGGGATGCTGGCGATTGCGATTATAGCAGCTCCCAGCAATACATGAGCTAGGTTTTTCAAGTGACTTTTCCTCATAAAAATTAACTTTTGGTACAGAAACTATCCTTATCAATCCACTTCCAATGAACCAGCTGCACACTGCAGTGTTGTCCCATTTAATACAGAAGAAGCAGGCGCAGTTCCAGACGGTTGGTCACTTTCACAAAGGATCGACGGACAAAATCTAGTAGAAAAGATTTATCGGGAAGTGTGTTAGCCTCTGCAACTACGGTTAAGCAGTTGTCAGAAACGATCGCTTTTGCGGTAATTCCCTTGGGGTGAAGAGGTTGATTTATCAGGGCAGCAATCGCTTTTGAGTTGCCTTGCTTGGCGAGATCAAGATTATTTACAGCAGTCATCTTATTTTTTCTTGTTGAGGTTACATTTATATTTAATTAATTGCATAAGTTATCCCTTTCCGGGCTTAAACCACTGGTAAAAAACTAACTGAATTTTTTTCTCTCGGATTCACTTCGAGTATTTTGGCATCTTTTTCCTTTACCCTTTTTGCATCCTGGTTCACAGCTAAAATCTTTCTGACTGCACTTCACAGCTGAGTCCGTCCTTGTCTCGATCAAAGCGATGCGGGTCAGGCTGCCCTCATAGCACTTCTCAAATGGAACACGCCTCAGTGATCCAACAATTTGCGTTACCTGCTTACTGGCAATTTTAAGGGCACTGGAGAGCTTATCAGGAAAG
>NZ_JACXWX010000163.1 GCF_014764505.1 Phormidium tenue FACHB-886 | reverse complement strand
AGTGATTGTTCGGTCAGATGAGAGCTTGTCAAACGATTGTTCCTTGATTTCTAGCAAACCCAAGTATATTTTAGTAGTTTGGGTAAACTCTTTGCCAAAAATCTCCTTAGTACCACTGCGTAAGTCCTGCAGCAAATAGAAATTATGCAATTGGTTCAAGGTGTTGAAGCATTTTGCTATCGAGTGAAACAGGGATTGGGACAGGCAACGTTCGAACAAAAGCGACAGTTGGTTGAACTTTTGATTGACCGTGTGGTGGTCACTCATGAAGAGGTAGAGATTCGCTACATCATTCCTACCAGTCCTAAAGGAGAACAGTCCCGTTTTTGTCATTTGCGTATAGACTATTTCACTGAGTACCTGGAGCCAGAACTTGGAAGACTCATTTTGGGTCATCCACATCCTTACTGTTTCCCAAGGTTTGGTCAGTTGAATGCATCTTGCGCTGGTCTTACTGGCGTAGGGTGCATCAAGCAGTGGCTCGATATCATCACTACCGCAAACGGTCTCAATCCTAAATCCACAACTGTAATACTAATGCAGGGATATTCTAGCTGAAAGGATGGACTAGATTTCTGATACATCACATTGACTCATTCAGTTGGTTTGGTACATCCAAACATTTGAACTGATTTGTGACAATCCACTACAAACCATCTTGGCAAGGTAGACATCTAGTCCGCGATCGTAGTCTCCGGGTTAGCCGCTAAGCGACCATCTTCCATGTAGACAATGCGATCGGCAATATCTAAAATGCGGTTGTCGTGTGTGACTAATAAGATGGTACAACCCTGCTCTTTGGCAAGTTTTTGCATAATTTCTACAGCATCGCGACCTGATTTCTTGTCAAGTGCTGCTGTGGGTTCATCGGCTAAAACGATCTTGGGTTGACTAACTAAGGCACGGGCGATCGCGACTCGCTGTTTCTGCCCGCCCGACAGGCTATCGGCATAATAGTCTACCCGTTGTTGTAGCCCTACTGCTTCTAGCATGGCAACACTCGTGCCATCAACGTCACGATCGAACATTTCCTCATGCAGTTCCAGTGACATCCGGACGTTTTGCTTGGCAGTCAGAAAGGTCAACAGGTTATGTGCCTGAAAAATATAGCCAATGTTGCGACGAAGTTGAGTCAGCTGTTGTTTGCTGGCATCATGTAATTCTTGACCGAGAATCTTGAGGCTGCCTTCTTGAGCCGATCGCAACCCGCCCATCAGTGTTAGCAGCGTTGTTTTGCCAGAGCCAGAGGGACCCGTCATGATAATGATTTCGCCTGCATAAATATCTAAATTGATGTCAAATAAGGCTTGTTTGCGGAGTTCGCCACTGCCAAAGTAGTGATTAAGCTGCCGAGCAGAAATAACCGGTTCTGCAGCTGTTGAGTGAGATTGATCTGGTTGCCAGGTTTGAATCATTGCCTTTGTTCTTGTATGTGGATAAGCGATCAAAAAATTGGACGACCTAGAGCAAAAGCAATACAGTCTACAAGCAGGAGGATACCTAAGCCAATCAGTAGGACTCGCAATATTTTTTGTCCCCATTTCTGCACGGATTGATTAATCGCCTGGATCAAATTGACACTGCGTCCGCCCAGACAGATATAGAGTCCTAAGAGAGCAATGAGTGGGAAGACAAAGATCGCGTTGTAGATTGCCAGAATACTCATTGTGGTAAAGAGATCAAACTGCGATCGCACAATTCGCTCGATCGCTGCCAGGTAAGGCAACGCTGTCGGGAAGTCCCAAAGCGTTGCAGCACTGCCAAATAGAAAAGTTTGAGCGATCGTCAATCGAGCAGGGCGTTTAGCTTCCTGGGACTTCGTAGCAGACTTATTAAGATTCAAACCTACTATCAATAGAACGATGCCAATGATCAGTTGCAACGTGTACATCAGCAAAGGTGGCAGACCTGGTAAATTGATGGTCAACCGATTTGCTCCAAGCACCACCGCTAATCCTGCTGCCCAATAGGTGATAAACACTCCCGCGATAAAGGCAACTGAGCGAGGCACTGGCTTAGGCGTACTGAGCAGATACATTTGGACTGCTGTAGTAGTGGGGTTGAGGCTGTCTAGTGCCGCGATCGCAACAAGATAAGCAAGCAAGGATGGCATCTGATTACACCAGGTAAGAACTAGAAAATATCAGCCGGATCAGCAGATTGCAGTTTACGCATCGCGATTCCTCCTGATGCTGCACACATTACAATCGTCAACGTCAACACAAGCATCGCGCGGTTGAGTGTCATACCAATCGGTAGAAAAGTTGCAGCGGCAGCGACCGAATATAGCCCGATCGAAATAACAAACCCTGGAATGAATCCCAGAACTGCCATAATCAACGCTTCCTGAATGAGTACGCCAATCAAGTAGTTATCGCTGTATCCCATTGCTTTCAACGTGGCATATTCTGGCAAATGGTCTGATACATCGGAATAGAGAATTTGATAGACGATAATGGTGCCAACGATAAAACCAATGATTGCGCCAAACCCAAACAGAATCCCGATCGGACTAGTAGTTTCCCAATATTTCTTTTCGTGTGCAATAAACTCTTCATGCGTCAGAATTAGAACGCCTTTAAGCTCCGATTGCATCGCAGCCTTAAATTGCTCAACATCGGTGCCCGGTTTCAACTGAATGGCTCCAATATCAATTTCATCGGGCTGGCGGGTTGGAAAGAGCCGAAGGAAAGTTGAATGGCTGGTAATGACATTCCCATTGGCAGCAAATGATGCTCCCATAACAAACGTTCCAACGACCTTGACTTGAAAGTTATTAAATTGAATTGGCACCGAGCCGGACTGCTGAAGTTCTCCAACTACATTGCCAAAAAACTGTTCTGCACCAGCGCGATCGTAGAGCATTCGGTTCAGCAATTTCAGTTCATTCTGGTGTGCTTGTACATCTGGTAGCGTAATTGCTGAGTTATAGGGATTAATAGCAAAAACCATTGTGGGCTGATTCGTTCGGGTTTGAGCATTCCGCCACTCGCCCTGACCAATATAGAGATAGTTGATCGATTCAACTTCTTTGGCTCCTGCCGCTTGGTAAAGTTGCTGTCTGGGAAAGCTTCTGACCACATTTAGGCTCTCAAACAACGGGTTAATCAGAAACAGATCCCCTTGCAGCGAAGTGTAGGGTTTTACGACAGACTCAAACAGCCCATCGAGCAATCCCAGTTGAAAAAACATCAAAATATCGGCGAAGGCAATCCCCGCTAAAGCCACCGCAAGACGCGTTTTTTCCCGTTTTAGCTGAAACCATGCTAGCGGTGTTTTACGAAATAGGTTACGCAACATAGATCACTTTTTCCCCGCTTTATACGAGACCATGACGGAGGGCAAAAACAACCGCTTGAACGCGATTATCAACTCCAAATTTGTTGAAAATACGCCTGACATGCGTTTTGACAGTATTGGGACTGACATACAACACCCCAGCAATTTCAGTATTACTTTGTCCTTTAACGAGTAACTTGAGAACTTCCATTTCACAGGTTGAAAGTCTCTCTAGATTTGTTGTGTACAGTGTCTGCACCATCTTCTTTGCTCAGTTAGGGTAAGGTGTGAATCAACCAATTGGTTGTCGGCGAGAATATGAGCGCTTTAGGGTTGAATGGCAACCTGCACTTGCAAATTCGTCAGCCCTGAAACTTGATCGCTGTCTGCTGTATTCAAACGAATTCTGACTTTCACCACCCGCTGATCCAGGTTCTCGCCCGGTTGATTGTTGAAGATCTCCTGCTGGCTCACTTGCAGCCCAATTTCCTCGACTGTGCCGCGCAGTTCTCCAGAGAAGGGTTCACCTGTAATCATTGCCTGTTGCCCAATGCGAATTTTTTTGATGTCACTTTGATAAACTTCGGCAACTACTCGCATTTGGTGGGTTTGCCCCAGATCGGCAATGCCTTTTTCATTAACCACTTCTCCCGCCTTGGCGTAGATTTCCAGAATTTGTCCTGCTTGGGGCGATCGCACTTCTGCTTGTCTCAAGTCCGCTTTTGCTCGTTGAGCTACGGCGATCGCTTGCTCCACTTTTGCTTGTGCCGTCTGTACATCAGTTGGGCGCACTTCCGTAATGCCATTCAAGTTAGCTCTAGCTGACTCAATCTGTGCTTGCAATGTATCAGTCGTCCGGCTTTGATTTGCTTTGCCCTCATTGAACTGTGCTTGCGCTTTTTGGAAAGCTAATCGCCTTTGGTCAAACTGAGATGCAGAGATTGCTCCTTCCTGATAGAGCGATTGATAGCGGTTGTATTCAGAGCGGGCATTATTAACCTCAGCCTCTAAACTCGCCAAGGTTGCTTGCTGTCGCCGAGTTTCACCTGCTAATTCCGCCTGCAAACGTCCAATCTCTGCTTGTTGTGCCTCAAGTTCACCCGATTTTGCTCCGGCTCTAACCTGGGCAAGCTCTGCCTGGGCAACGGCAACTTGTTGTTCGGCTTCTAGGAGAGCACCTTGTAATCGATCGCGACTGTCTAGAATCGCAATTACTTGATTAGCTTGAACACGATCGCCCCGTTTGACAAGCAGTTGAGCCACGCGATCGTTACTGAGCGTGGCTGGAACTGACACTTTTGTCACCTCAGTTTCAGGTTCCAACCGCCCCAGCGCCACAATAGACTGAATCGTTGGGGTAGTCTGAGTGTTCTCTGCTGGTTTCTCTACAACAAATTGCGAAATGCCATAGTAAGCAATTCCTGCTGTAATGGTAGATGCAACAACGATCAACGCAAGCATCCAACGATTAGCTGGTTTCGACAATGACTGTAAATTCATGATGACCATGCAAGTAGTAGCGGCTAGCGGAGACGATGAAATTTGAAATGGCAAATTAAGCAACAAGCTTGAGGCAATTACTCAACCACTTGCGTTAAAGCTGATATTGCATCAAGTTCAGAAGTTCGCTTGAGAGCCTTATTCACAATTGAAGAGACAACTGGAATTAGCAACCAGACTAAATCTGACAAATCTGGGCTAACCAGTGCGACTGGAATTGACGCTAAGGCACAGATAGGTTCAATCAACGCCTTTACTTTCATCGATCGAATGATTTGACGACCTAAAGCTTTATCCACTAATAGATGTTGGTGAGTTGCATAAATCCAACTTGCAAACGAGAGAAATCCAATGAGAAAAATATTGGTGCTAAACCAAATCTTAGCGAAAGGGTTGCTGGACAGCCTAAAAGCAAGATCATTCGAGAACGGAATCACTAATAAACTCATCAAGTACAAGGTATAGATAAATAAGTGAGTTTCATTAGTTCGCTTGAAGTAACTGAACTGCTGAGTGTGGTTGATCCAATAAAAGGCAACTAGAATGAAGGTGATGACATAGATACCAAGGGACTTAAGCTGTCCAATCAGAAATTGGTTGACTTCCAAACTTGACAGCAATTGAACGGTTTCTGGCAGTTCAAAGCCCATGAAGGTGATTGCCATCGCCAGGGCGAAGGCACAATCGCTCAACCTTGCTAAATGGTGAATGGCAGTTTGAGAATCTGTGTGGTCTGACTGCATGGGTGGTTCAACGGCTCATCTACAAACCATCTAAACCCATGCACAGCGTTTCTGATACCCACAGCTATCATGGAAACGGATGACATTTGTCATGTCTAGCCTTGATAGGTGTCATACCTGAATTTGCAGGCGATCGCGCAAACTAGAGAGAACAGGATGGTTAATCGATTCAATGAATCTAGACGCTGGCTCTTCTCCATCACTCCGTCGGACACTGCGCTTTGGTGAGTGGCTGCTGCTACTCATGACGATCTTGATTTATGTGCTTGACGAAGTCTCCACGCCTGAGATAATCGTTAAATGTGTCGCGTTTAGCACGCTCTTCTTTTGTCTCAGCTTTATTTTGCCGCTCGATCGTCCACTTTGGCAGCGTCGCGCTTACATTGCATTGGAAGTAGGGTTAACGGGCGTTGCCATCGCGTCTGGAATCGAATTTAGTTTTGTACTTTATCTACTACTGATCAAGGCGTGTTTCTTATTGAGCCGCCGCGAAGTTATTTTGACCAATATTATGGGTGGAGTGGTCTGGTTAACTAGTTTTGCTTGGCTGTATCCGTCACTAATTCAACGAAAACTTCCAGAGTTTGATAGTGTCACTTTGCAGTCTAACTTGTACATCACGCTGCTGCATGCCTTGCTGTATTATGTCAGTGCCAGTATTTTTGTCGTTTTGCTTGGCTTTGTCATTGTGGCAGAACGCGAAAGCCGCCAGCAGGCAGAAGCGTTGTCCCAAGAAGTGGAAGTGTTGGGTGCCAAACTAGAACGTTTGCGGATTGCGCGTGAAATTCATGACTCCTTAGGGCACACTCTCACCTCATTGGGAGTACAACTGGAAGTTGCTCAGAAGTTGCGCGATCGTGATTTAGTCAAGTCGTTTCATTCGGTAGACAATGCTGCCTTGTTAGCAAGCCAATGCCTTCAAGATGTGCGGCAACTGGTACAGACGATGCGCTGGCAGTCCGGCTTTAATCTGAATGAGGCGCTACGTGAGCAAGTTGAGCAGATACGCCAGCAGGGAATTGCGACTCAGATTGATTTGAATTTGCCTGCCCTCTCCCTGCAATCGAGTTATCAGCTTTACTGTGTTTTGAAAGAAGGCTTGATTAACATTCAGAAGCACGCTAAGGCGGCTCAGGTGAAATTGCGGGGAGTGGTTGACTTAAACACGATCGTTGTGACGCTGCAAGATGACGGTCAGGGATTTGATCTGGAACAGCCATTAACCGGCTGTGGTTTACCAGGAATGCAGGAACGGGTAGAACTCTTGGGTGGAACCCTTAAAATTAGTACAAGTTCCGAACAGGGAACGCAAATCAAAATTGTTATTCCTTATGATTCGAGTGCTCGTCGTTGACGATCAATCCTTCTTTCGAGAAGGTTTAGCCGCGTTGTTGTCGCTAGAGGCAGACATCGAAGTTGTCGGGCAGGCAATGGATGGGAGAGCGGCGATCGACCTGACCGGAACGCTTCAGCCGGATGTGATTCTGATGGACATTCGGATGCCCAATTGCGATGGCGTTACGGCAACTCGTGAAATTCTCCGCAGCTATCCGTGGATTCGTATCTTGGTGCTGACAACGTTCGACGAAGATGACTATGTATGGGAGTCGCTGAAGGCAGGAGCAACTGGATACCTGCTCAAAAACACTCCCTCTGGGCAGGTGGCGGATGCTATCCGCACAATTCACAAAGGACACAGTCAACTAGGACCGACGATCGCAGCCAAAGTCGTTGCCCAACTGCAACCGCCTGCGAGTGCTACCCCATTGAATCTAACGCTGAGTGAACGAGAGTTGGATGTCTTAAAGCTGTTGGGGCAGGGGAAGACGAATCGTGAAATTGCTAAAACCTTGCATATTACCGAGGGAACGGTCAGAAATTACATTAGCCGAATTCTCAGCGAGTTGGACGTGAGCGATCGCACTCAAGCCGCACTCTGGGCACGCGAAAATCTAAACCCGCGATCGCCTTAGCTGATGCAGATGTTTCCTGAGCCAAAGCCAAAAATCCATGACCGATCGCACTTATGACTTGTTGAAAGCTTTTTTCATCACTTTCCACCATTGCAAATGCTCTCTTTCCCATTTTCGATTAGATGGCTTGAAATAGATTCTGCAATTCATTCACTCGTTCAACAAATTGTTTCCTTGCTTCGATAGAGATATCAACTCTGTCATTTTTGGCTAAACAAGCCTGTTGCCTACCGATCGACGAGAGCGATCAGTGTGATGCAACGGTAGTCTACAGCGGGTGATAGGCAACGTTAAATCTATGAAACAGCTAATGAACGACAATAATAACCCTCAAGAAACCTCCAGTAGATGGACTCTATGTTATTAATGACATGCTACCTCAAGCTAATTGGACAGAAGTCCATGCGGAGAAGGTTGCAGATCTTATTGCCAAACTTGAGCAAAATAAAAATATGTGGGTAACAAAGATGCTATAGGCCAGTGGTATTATTCTTGCAACCAAAATCTAACGTTCACAATCACCGGGCGTAGATAGTCTCTGCAAATAAGCCTCACACCTCGAAGTTCTAAGGATCGAGGATTAAATAAGGTGTAATTCTACGTTCTGCATTTGTAAGCTAGAGAAGTAGACAATGAACCGGAAAACCAATGCAACCTTACCTCGCTCCCATTGAAG
>NZ_JACXWX010000162.1 GCF_014764505.1 Phormidium tenue FACHB-886 | reverse complement strand
AATACATCCACGCTGTAAGCTTATCAAAAGCACAAGTATAAAATCCTAGTGGTACGTTAAGGACGCATAGTGCTGTGCTTAGCTGAGTAGTTGAACTAAATTAAGCCTAGGTTAGGGGTATTGCCGTCACCCTCAAGACAGCGGCAACACTTCTTTTAGCAACACTAGCCAAATACGCTTTAGGTCTGACTGAGAAGCCAGTTATTATTACCAGCAACGGTCAATTCATTGCAGCATTGGTCGCGCTTGAAAATGTTGATCCGGAGATCATCTCGCCAAGTACTAGCCTAAATTCATTGGGTCAATTGAGCGATCACGAACGAGGTGGCGTTCTGAAGATGGAGTTTCTAGCACGGAGATGTGCTGCGATCTAGGATTGAGCAGGTCTGATAAACGTGTTGCAGCAGAACGTATCAAACTTTTTCGTTGAGTTCGAGAGGTGACTTGCGTCCGCTGAACATGATCGTTATGCCTCTTGCCGATGAGGTAGTTATTCGCGGACTGTTGGTGAGCATTCAAATCTACTACCGGGAGCGGTATTTGGTTAACACACCAACTCTGTAAAAGCCTCGCTTCAAGGCACCCTTGGAGAAACTGTTCACTATAACCCGCTTCCGGTAGTAAGAGCATGTCATGTGGTTGTGTCGAGGATCATGAACAACGATCCATAAGGACAAATAGCCTAAGCATTGCAAAGCTCACTTGTTGCACTTAATCCAGTCATTGCACCTGAGCCCTAACAAAGAACCTCCTTAATCTATGCACTTAAAAACCCACTTACCACTTGAAGTAATTCGCAATGATGAAGCCAAGGCACTCGAACCAACAAATGTTATTGCTGTGCATGAGCTTCTAAATCGGGTATATCTTGCGGAGGACAGCCGAGACGCTGATGCTCTTCGTCAATGCGTAACTATGGACTTGTCTCATCATCACTCGCTTTACGGCTCCCTGCATGGACGTGAAGCTTTTGTAGATTGAGTCTTGTCCAATCCACAGTTTTTCGATGGGTTGCGACATCAAGCAGTAAATATAGTCACATCTTCAGAAGGTTCCAATAGGGTACGAGTAGTGAGCTATATCAATGTTTTTCAGCTTTTTTCGGAAGATGAGGCTTTAACTTCAGTTTTGCCCAGACTCATCGCTCATGACGTGGTACGAGACAAAATCGCCAAAGAAGATGGTAAGTGGCGAATTTCTGAGCGAACATATGACCAGCTTTCTGTGCTTGGAAGCCTCATACCAAATACTACTCTTAGAGCAAACGCAAGTGAGCATCTGTCCCCGGAATGAGGCATATTGGGTGGAGGAGAGTGTTTAGCTCTCCCCTCCCACACCACCCTGCATGCGCAATGCCACTTGGTTTTTGAATTAGGACTGCAAATAGGCCGCTACCATGGAGCTCTCAGCCCAATATTTGAAAGCTTTGGTTGAGGCAGTAATGGAGGTTCTGCCGCAAGAATTTTTAATGACGAACGATCAGTATCATTCACATTGCTTTAAGCAGCAATTTCAAAGTTAGAGTAGCAGTCTCAATTTTGGCAAACCAAAGTGGGGTCAAAATTCCTAGAAGGTTCGCCAAATCTCTAGAACCTGGACAAGTCAATACGTTATAACTTTCTTTCGGGCAGGTGAGAGTCAGTTGCGATTGATTTTGGCAAAGGTTTTTTCGACCTTTGCCAAAATCACTCTCGAAATTCGCTACTGGAGCCGTGTTCGGAAGGCGGGGGTTTCAACTCTCTAAATTTCGGCAACGGGACTGAAACGTTGAGTATCTGCCCAGTCTTGAAGAAATTGATAGGTTTCAACTCTCTAAATTTCGGCAACGGGACTGAAACGTCTTGTATTGAATGGGTGTCAAGTCTCATACAAGACGGTTTCAACTCTCTAAATTTCGGCAACGGGACTGAAACGAAAAACTGATAGAGCTGTACGGGTGCAGCGTTAGGTTTCAACTCTCTAAATTTCGGCAACGGGACTGAAACTTCAAGGCTGCGAGCGCCCGCCGAAGGGTCGCGTTAGTTTCAACTCTCTAAATTTCGGCAACGGGACTGAAACGACGGGAAATTTTAGAAGCAGTAGCGTTCAATGAAAGTTTCAACTCTCTAAATCCCGGCAACGGGACTGAAACCAACTGGGACGCGATCGGAACTGCTCTATTCTCACGTTTCAACTCCCTAAATCCCGGCAACGGGACTGAAACACCAAGCGCTGATCGACGGGCGCAACTGGGAAGATCGTTTCAACTCTCTAAATCCCGGCAACGGGACTGAAACGCTAGCTCACGGGCGAAGATCGCAGGATCTAACCAGTTTCAACTCTCTAAACCCCGGCAACGGGACTGAAACAAAATGAACGATCGCCTAACACCTTCCACCGCAGATATTCACTACGCTATGGGGCCTCCAGCAGCGGAAACACCAAATAAAGGTATGAACGCCGCGATCGTCGTCTGTATACGGCGTTTATGTGACCCCTCAACCAGAATGTATCGCTTACCCTTCTGATTCAGTACCAGTACCTCAACAAACTACTGATACATCGCTAGCCGAATTCACCTCTCCTAATGCCATCCTGCACAGAGGCAAAATCTGGAGCCATCAGCAAATACAAATCATAGTCATGCCGGTCAGTAACCTGTTCAACCGCTGGAGCATGTTTCCCGGTACTGTTGATACCAAAACATAAGTTGCCAACGGATCAGTATCACATACGGGCAGCCGATTTATCTGCATTGCCAAATCATCTTCTCAAGTTGCCTGTCCCTTCGCAATTTGCATAAACTTGATTGGGCTGAGGTATACGTCTGTTGATGTACTGTAGTGCTACGGTACAAAATAAATGCTCCTTCCACTGCTGCACAACTCTGTAAATCTAGTACACTTAACCAGTACGCTAGAAAGTGAAATCTTTAGATGGCTTTTCTGCTGTAAGCAATCTGAATTAAGAAGGACCACTCTAAGTAAGATGTACTGTAGCCTTACAGTACAAAATTTTTCTCTATTACCAATTCTGCTGTGATGCCCAACCAAATACGACTTGCCATCATGACGGGTGCTGGAGGCGTTGGCAAGACTACTCTGGCAGCTAATCTCGGTTATGAAGTGGCTCGGCTCGGACATAAGGTTGCTATTTTCGATCTTGATCCGCAAGGTTCGCTTAACGTCGCTTGCCGATTAAGTAAAACCCCTGCGCCAAAAGCAACTACGGCTTGGATTTACTCTGGCTTTTTCGATGGTATTTATACGCTGATTCCAGTTTGGGAGCAATACGTCAAAAGCCTGGAAGTATTCCAAGGCGGAAGTGCTTTGTTCAAGGTCATGCCTAATCTTGCTCAGACAGGCGGAAGCCATCTTTTGCAACAGGCTCTTGCCGAATACCCGCTAACGCATGATTTGATCATCTTCGACTGTCCGGCAACATTGGAACAAATTCCAAAGTCTGCTTTGGTCGCAGCTACGCATCTATTAGTTCCGTTGATGCCAGATGCTAAGGCGATCGATGGAACGCGAGTGCTGCTAGATTGGTATGCTGCCAATGTTCAAGAACTGCAACTGTCGCCATCTCCTGCTTTTTTGGGATTTGTCATTAACAACGTAGAAGACGGAGCAGAACATCAGCGTCTCTCCAAGGAGCTTCCCCCTAGATATGAAGCACGTGGCTACCGCGTATTTCCTGCTATCAAGCATTACACTGCCTTTACGAATGCTTGGTCGGAAGCGGTTCCTTTGAGGGTGCACCGAGCATCCCATCCAGCATTAGGGCCAATTGAAACGATCGCTAAAGCGATTCAGCAAGAAATTAAAGGAGGAAAACGTGGCAAAGCGAGATCGACTCAACGTGGATAGCTTTTTCTCTGAAGTTGATCAAACTCAAGAAGTTTACAACTTACGGGAGCGACTCAAAACCCTTGAAGAACAGCTCAGTCAACAGGTTAGTCATGAACAGCACCTGATTGCTGAAATTGAGCAGCTGCGATTGCATTCTCAACCTCAAGAAAGTTCGCAGTTAGAAGAGCAAATTAGCGAACTACGGGAACACCTAAAGAAAAGTCAAGGTACGTATCAGTATCCGGTTAATAAGATTCAGCCAAACCCCGATCAACCCCGTAAAACGTTTACTGAAGAAGTGGAGTCAATGGCGCTTTCCCTGAAATGGGAAGGGCAACTCGATCCCGTTATTCTATTTGAAGACGGGATATTATTTGATGGAGAATGCCGCTGGCGGGCTGCTAAAAGTTTAGGTTGGGAGACGATAGAGGCTGTTTATACAGCAAAACCAGACCATCCAAGAGTACTGCGCCGTAAAGCTTATTTAACAAGCCTGCATCGGCGAGGCTTAAATGCGCTTGATAAAGCTGAGACTTTGACGGCGATCGCTTGTGATGAAATTCCTGATTTGCCTCCTGAAGAAGTTCCACGTATTATTAATCGAGTCTTGACCCGCCTGAAGCGAAAGAAACAAAGCTTGGGAGAACGACTGCATTTGCAGCCCAACGAGCAGCAGCAGTCTGTTGTTGAGCAGCTAGAGGTTGATCCAGTTGAATCTCAGGTCTTTTTGACTTTCTTGAGATTGCAGGAACACCCAGCCTCATTAAATCGTAATATTTTTCCGGCTCTGAATCTTGCCTCAGATCTGAAAGCAGCAGTACGTGAGCAGTCACTGGGCTGTGCCCAAGCTCTAATCCTAAATCGGCTCTCGGCAGCAGAACTCGGCGTCTCAGAGCGACAAGCTTCGAAGCTGCGGGAAAAAGCCATTAGAGAAGTTCTCAGCCAAAACTTTTCTACAGCGCAGACCCAGCAGTGGGTTAATGAGCAAAAACTTCAGTACATACAGCCTTCTGTATCTACTACCAGAGATAAACAGGTTGATCGCTTTCTCTCTAGTGCTCAAAAGCTTGAATTATCAAGTGGATCAGTTTCACCAGAACAGCTCAGGGAACTTCAGCAGACGCTTGAGGATACACTTGAGCGTGTCAAATACTTATTGAAGTGAGCCGCAACGCTTCAAAGGAACTTCTAGCCGAGAAACGAGAACAGGTACTGTGTCTAAAAACTTCCTTTCTTTTCCAGCGAATTACGATGATTTTCTAAATTCGCTGAAGGAACACATTCGTCGCTCTCAGGTTCAGGCAGCACTGGCAGTCAATCAGGAATTAATTTCTCTGTACTGGCAGATTGGTCAAGAGATTCTGTCTAAGGAACGAAACCAAGGTTGGGGAGCAAAAGTTGTAGAGCGATTGGCTTCTGACCTGAAGCGAGAATTTCCCGAAATGAAGGGATTTTCTGTTCGTAATATCCGATATATGAAATCTTTTGCAGAAGCGTACCCGGACCCAGTAATCTTGCAACGCAGCGTTGCAAGATTACCCTGGCGGCATAACATTGCGTTGCTTGAGAAGCTGAAATCAAGTGATGAACGGCTCTGGTATGCGGAACAAGCCGTTGAAAATGGATGGAGTAGAGATGTATTGGTTTTGCAAATTGAAAGTCAACTCCATCTGCGGATTGGAGGTGCGACAACCAATTTTGAACAAATCCTGCCTAAGCCACAGTCTGATCTTGCTAATAGCCTGCTGAAAGATCCCTATCATCTAGAGTTTCTAACTCTTAGCAAAGACGCTCAAGAACGGGATTTAGAGAATGCGCTAGTTACCCACATTCGGGATTTTCTGCTTGAGCTAGGGGTTGGGTTTGCGTTTGTCGGGAGTCAGTTCCCAATTGAAGTTGATGGAAGAGAATATCGAATCGATATGCTTTTTTACCACCTTAGACTTCGATGCTATGTGGTAGTGGAATTAAAGATTGGTGATTTTCAACCAAGTTTTGGCTCTCAAGTCAACTTTTATATTTCTGCAGTTGATGATCTTGTTCGGCATCCCGATGATGAGCCCACAATCGGGTTAATCCTTTGCACATCGAAAAGCAAGACGATCGTGGAGTATGCGCTCCGAAACCTCAACACACCCATTGGAGTTGCAACGCATCGGTTCTCTAAACAGATTGAGGAGAATTTACCGTCTGTAGAACAACTAGAGATGGAGCTAGAGGCAATCACTTCCGAAGTCTCAGCCGAGGTTGAGGGGTCTGAAGAGTAGTACTTTGCTAAATCTGATCTTGCTGTTGTCATTACCATAGAGATCGCCTCACCATCGCTACTATTTGTTGAATACGAGGCATTACTAGCGGCGGGTGAAGCGGGGTGTTAGCCTGCGAGGATCTCTGTGAGGTGGTGCTTTTAGGACATGCGCGAAAGATTTATATTGGAACGTATTCAATGGTATTAACGAAGGCTAGTACGACAGTTGTAGATTGCAATTCGCTACAATAGAAGCAGGACAAGCATTTCAAGATATTTATCAATTGAACTCAACTGCTCATTCTCCTCATTTAGACTCGCTACATACAGCTGCTCAACACCTGGAAAACCTAACTCAACAAATCGCTCCTCGATTCTTTAGAACCGAGATCAGGCAACGGGCAACAGCGTATCTTAAAGCCCTGATTGCCCCTGTAGAGCGCAAGAATAGCTGGCAACTGTCTGAAGCGGCTGGAGTCAAAGACCCTGCTGGATTTCAACATCTACTCCATCGCTCCCGTTGGGATGTCGATGGAGTGCGCGATGAGCTGAGGCAGTACGTGGTCAACCACTTGGGTGATCCTGGGGGAGTCTTGGTGGTTGACGAAACTGGGTTTCTCAAGAAAGGTGATAGATCAGTGGGTGTGCAACGGCAATATTCGCGAACAGCTGGACGGACAGAAAATTGCCAGATTGGTGCCTTTTTGGTCTACGCCAGTCCTTTGGGAGCCGCTTTTATTGACCAGGAACTGTATTTACCCAAACGGTGGACCGAAGACCGAGAGCGCTGTCGAGCAGCTGGCATTCCTGATATAGTCGAATTTTCAACCAAACTCCCACTTGCTCGGCAAATGCTAACGAGGGACATTGCAGCGAAGGTTCCAGCCCATTGGATCACTGGAGAGGCTGTGTATGGCGGCGACCATCACTTGCGACAATTTATCCAGTCCCAGGGATTGCACGACGTGTTAGCGGTGAGCAAAGACCAAGCCTTCTGGGTTGGAAAACAGTCCCATCGCGTTGATGCGCTGGTCTCCAAACAGCTTGAGAACGTTTGGCAGACGCTCAGCGCGGGATGAGGGTCAAAGGGACACCGATTGTACCAGTGGATCTATTGCCGCTTTGAGCATCCCGAACGTCCAGACCTTGAACGCGGTATTCTGGCGAGACGATCGCTGCAAGATCCTACTGACTTGGACTACTACCTAGTCAGTGCTCCCATTGGAACTTCCATTGAGCAGGTCGTTCATATTGCAGGGGTGCGTTGGACGATCGAGACCTGCTTGCAAAGCGCAAAGGCTGAGGTCGGATTAGACCACTATGAAGTGCGTTCCTGGCATGGGTGGTACCGCCACATTACCTTATGTCTATTAGCTCATGCCTTTCTAACGGTGATGACGACCTTGAATATCGAGGTTAAAAAAGGGGAACTAAACATAGGCAGTTTGTTCGAGTTCAAGCGCAAACTTGGCCTCTATTACCTGTAAGCTTGCGAGACATGCGGCGTTCTTTAGGACGATACGTGTTCCAAACAATGCAGACGTTTGAGCACTTTGTCCATTGGCAGCAGTGGCGTAAAGTGCACCGCAGCATCGCTCAATACTATCGCTACAAACGCCGTGCAGTAAAGGTTTCAGACGATCTACTACTGTCGTACTAGCACAGTCGCCCAACTCACTTCCAATTGCTTCCACCGCTCAAGTGGGTAACATCAGATTACTGCTCCAGTTGGGACGACTGATTTTTCTTGCGCTGCTGCGTCTCCTAAAACGCCGCTTCTGCCGCTTTTTGGTCCGCTGCTTTCGTGTAGCGCCGAAAGCTCTGCACCGACTTGTGCCACGTCAACGTCATCACGTGATACGGATTCATGCCATCGAGCACCAGGTTTGTAGCGTAAGTATGCCGGAACTGGTGAGCATGAAACTGGATGCCCGTCTTCTTCCTCAACTGCGTCACCAGCTTATCGATCGTGTCATCGCCGATTCTGCACCCCCGCTTCTAACAACTTGTATGAACGGTAAGGGTTTTGAAAAGTACGACCTGTTCTAGCATGTGGAATATGTAATGCTGCTAGAACTATCTGAATTACTGGGAC
>NZ_JACXWX010000161.1 GCF_014764505.1 Phormidium tenue FACHB-886 | reverse complement strand
TGGCGGGGTCGTTCCCTTACTCAACATTCTGGTTGCCGTTAAGGTTGCACTGGGATCGTGGGCAGTGGTACTGCTCTTTATTCGATACCGGGGATTGTTGTAAAACTCATTCCTCTCCCTAAAGTGTTTTCTAGGACAGCGGTACTCGGCTTCCAGGTTTGTATCAGCAGATCCTTGGATAACTATAAGAGAATTTTTGGTTATCAAATTTTTATATAGACTATTTTCAATGATATTTTCATAGAAAGAAGTCAATTGATATCTTTGTCTATATAGATTTAAGGCAATGATTAGCATCATTTACCTTTAGACCAATTGAGCCTTTATGCAACTCACAAACTGCATCAAACTTAGAAATTTACAGAGTGATCTTTTTGGTGGGGTTGCAACTGCGGTCATTTCGTTACCTCTGGCGCTGGCCTTTGGTGTGGCATCAGGCACAGGTCCGCTGGCGGGTTTATATGGCGCAGTCTGCGTTGGCTTTTTTGTCGCCCTATTTAGTGGTACACCGATGCTGATCTTTGAACCGACCGAGCCATGACTGTAAGCCCGGTCTACAGGTTCTTGTGCAACACCTGTGCTGTAGGGGTGAAGCGCCTCACTCTTACCCTCTTTAACTCTTGAAAGTTCATTTATTGCAATACTCCTCATCAGAGGAGGCACAAGGAGGTATTCGTGGATTTTTTGTCCTATTTTTTCATGGACTTCGTTAAGCAGTTGCAGTCCCCAACACTCGGGTTTTTGATTGGTGGTATGGTCATTGCCGCCCTTGGTAGCGAATTGGTAATTCCAGAGGCGATTACTCAGATCATCGTCTTCATGCTGCTCATGAAAATCGGTCTGACCGGTGGTCAGGCGATCCGCAATTCCAACCTAACGGAGATGATGTTACCTGCAGCGTTTGCTGTAGCAGTAGGGATTCTTGTTGTATTCATCGCGCGCTATACGTTAGCTAAGCTGCCGAAGGTCAAAACCGTGGATGCGATTGCGACCGGGGGGTTGTTTGGTGCTGTGAGTGGCTCTACCATGGCTGCCGCCCTGACCCTACTGGAAGAACAAAACATGCAATACGAGGCATGGGCTGCCGCACTCTATCCCTTCATGGATATCCCAGCGCTCGTGACGGCGATTGTGGTGGCCAACATTTATCTCAACAAGAGAAAGCGTAAGGCAACAGACGAGTCTCTCGGCAAGCAGGAGTATCTCAGTCCCGCAGGCGTGGCTCTCAGTTCCGCAGGCGCACCTCTCCCCGCGGGCACGTCTTTCAGTACTACAGGAGATTATCCCAGTTCCGCAGGCACGTCTCCCAGTCCCGCAGGTGATTATCCCAGCAGCCGACAAGAGTATCGCAACAAGCAGCAGTCTGCAAATAATCGAGTCAAGATATGGCCGATCGTGAAGGAAAGCCTCCAGGGACCTGCCCTATCGGCAATGTTGCTCGGCATTGCTCTTGGCCTGTTCACCCAGCCGGAAAGTGTCTATAAAAGCTTCTACGACCCCCTCTTCCGCGGCTTGCTTTCGATCTTGATGCTGGTCATGGGGATGGAGGCTTGGTCAAGACTTGGCGAACTGCGCAAGGTAGCCCAGTGGTACGTCGTGTATAGCGTAGTGGCACCGCTGGTGCATGGGTTCATCGCCTTCGGTCTCGGCATGATTGCCCACTACACCACAGGATTCAGCATGGGCGGTGTTGTGATCCTGGCCGTCATCGCCGCCTCCAGTTCAGACATCTCCGGTCCGCCCACATTGCGAGCTGGTATCCCATCAGCCAATCCCTCCGCCTACATCGGTGCCTCCACAGCTATCGGTACACCCATTGCGATTGGCTTGTGTATACCGCTCTTCCTCGGGCTCGCCCAGGCGATAGGCGGCAGCTAATCCCAGACGGGTCGCGGTCTGTCGTCCCTTCCTTGTCCCGGCAGACCAAGCAACTCAATATATAAGATCAATTACGGTAAGGAGGTAACCAACATGGCCAAGCCAGCCAAAAAGCTCGTCATCGTTACGGAAAAGATTCTGCTGAAAAAGGTCGCCGATATCATCGAAGAAGCCGGGGCAACCGGTTATACAGTTGTGGCAACCGGCGGTAAAGGCAGTCGCAACGTGCGCTCGTCGGGACAACCCAGCGTTTCTGACACCAATGCGAATATAAAATTCGAGGTGCTCACCCCGGATCGGGATATGGCCGAGAATATTGCGGATCAGGTCGCAGTGAAGTTTTTCCTCGATTTTGCAGGCATGATCTATATCTGTGACGCGGAGGTACTGTACGGGCACAGTTTCTGTGGACCAGACGGCTGTTGAATCGAGACGGCGTAGACCCAAAAAGCCGGGTCACGACCCCGGCTTTTTGGTGACCGTTACTTAAAACGTTAGTCGATTTAGATGATGCCCAAGCGGAGAAGCTGATTGTGACTCAAGATAATCTCAACACCTATTCGCCCGCGTCACTCACTGACAACTAAGCTTGTCTCGATCCAGGCAACCGCATCCAAAGCATGACTCCCCTTGATCGGTTGCTTTTTTCATAACTGCCCGCAGTTTTATGACTTTCTAAAACCCTTAACCTTCATCGCTTTAAACTCATGATTTTGTCCAACATTCTGCCTCCTTTCAGTGGGGGGATAGCCGCTTTTATGGCTCCAATACCATTCCTGGCGACCGTTGTTGCTGAGGATTCACCCATTATTCTGTCTGGTGTATTACTGACGCTGGTAGTGATTTATCTAGCCAGCAAGTTTGGCGCAGAGGTCGCTAGGCGATTGGATTTTCCGCCAGTACTAGGAGAACTGGTCGCCGGTGTGATTGTCGGAGTTTCGGCGTTGCACCTGGTGATCTTTCCCGAAGGGGGGCTGTCTGCCTCTGACTCGGTCATTATGACGGCGCTGCAAGGATTGAATCAATTGGCACCGGATGCGCTGACCCGGATTTTTGAGTCGCAAAGTGAAGTGATTTCGGTTCTGGCTGAGATCGGCGTGATTATTCTGCTGTTCGAAATTGGACTGGAATCCGATCTGCGCCAGTTGAAGGAAGTTGGCTCTCAGGCAGTGGTTGTCGCTTGCATTGGAGTGGCTGCCCCGTTTGCGGCAGGTACAGTTGGGCTCATGACGCTGTTTAACGTTCCAGCAATTCCAGCGATTTTTGCTGGGGCGGCTTTGACAGCGACTAGCATTGGCATTACCTCCAAAGTGCTGTCTGAACTGGGGCGACTCAAATCCAAAGAAGGACAGATTATTGTTGGAGCGGCGGTGATTGATGATGTGCTGGGAATTATTGTTCTGGCAGTGGTCGCTAGCCTCGCAAAAACGGGTGAGATCGATGTAATGAATGTGATCTACCTGATTATCAGCGCAACGGCGTTTCTCATCGGGTCGATTCTGCTAGGGGGTATTTTTAACAAAACCTTTGTTGCTATTGTAGACAAACTCAAAACTCGCGGAAATATCGTCATTCCTGCGTTTATCTTTGCCTTTTTCATGGCGTTTTTAGGAAATGCGATTCATCTGGAAGCGATTTTAGGTGCCTTTGCTGCTGGACTAGTGTTAGACGAAACTGATGCCCGCAGCGAACTGGATGAACTAGTTAAGCCGATCGCCGATATGCTGGTTCCCATCTTTTTTGTTACGGTAGGAGCCAAGGCAGACTTAAGTGTCCTCAATCCAACCGTTCCTGAAAACCGTGCAGGTTTACTGATTGCGGTGTTTTTACTCGGTGTGGCAATTGTCGGAAAAGTTGTAACGGGTTGGGCAGTGTTTGGTCAACCGGGCATTAATCGACTGGCGATCGGGGTTGGGATGATTCCACGCGGCGAAGTAGGTCTGGTGTTTGCAGGGATTGGGTCTGCTAGCGGTGTGATCGACAAACCCCTGGAAGCTGCGATCATCATCATGGTGATTCTTACCACCTTCCTGGCACCTCCTTTCCTACGAATTGCCTTTGGACAGTCTGAAGAGCCACCTGCAACAGGTGAGCCCTCGCTGAAACCCGCAGCAGTAGTGAGTGAAGCTTGATTAAATTTACGTCTTGCACCTCTTTAAGTAGTCGGGTTTTAGAGGTGAGAGTATGTTGGTAGAAACGTGAAATTTCACGTTTCTACCAACATACTCTCCCTGGCTGTATAAATCGATCTGAAGAAACCAGTGCCCATTGTGTTATCTGCAAAGACAAATCCAATGCATACACTTGTATAAGTTCTATAGATATCAAGGTTAGATGCATGGGAAAGTGGATAATAAGCTCTTACCTACTTACATCTCATTGATAAATCCCATGTTAGAAGCGTGCGTTTTTGCCACTATCTTGTGCGGATTTTTTGGTACTTTTTTAAAGAAAAATTTAGTCATGAAGATCATCTCAATGGATGTCATGAGCACGGGGGTAATTGCCTTTTACGTGCTAATTGCATCACGAGATGGCTTGTTTACACCCATCTTTTCTAGTACCAACAGAGGTGATTATGCCGATCCGGTTCCTCAAGCCGTCATTTTGACGGCAATCGTGATTGGCTTTTCCATTCAGGCACTCATGCTAGTCGGTGTAATGAAGCTGGCACGGGATAATCCAACGCTGGAAACCAGTGAAATTGAGCAGAACAACGCGCCATGAGTACCCTCACGATTATCTGGATTGCCCTGCCATTTTTTGTGGGGTTTGTCGGCTACCTGCTGCCGCAGATCAATCGCTATCTCTCGTTTGGGGTGGCGATCGCCTCTCTGGGCTATGCGCTGTTGCTCTTTACCCAACCGCCGCTCGACCTGCAACTGCTCGATAATTTTGGCGTTACTCTACTCCTCGATCCTCTCAGCGGCTTCTTTATCTTGACCAATGCGTTGGTCACTGCCGCCGTTATCCTTTATTGCTGGAATAGCGACAAGACCGCATTTTTTTACATGCAGACAATCCTGCTGCATGGCAGTGTCAATGCTGCATTTGCCTGTACAGATTTCATCAGTCTGTATGTTGCGCTCGAGGTGATCGGCATTGCTGCTTTTTTGTTGATTGCCTACCCTCGCACCAATCGCTCGATCTGGGTTGGCTTACGCTATCTGTTTGTGAGCAACATTGCCATGCTGTTCTACCTGGTGGGGGTAGCATTGGTCTATCAGGCAAATTACTCCTTCGCCTTTGTTGGCTTACAGAATGCACCACCGGAAGCCGTAGCGCTCATCTTTTTGGGACTTTTGGTGAAGGGAGGAATTTTTGTCTCAGGATTATGGCTACCGTTAACCCACTCAGAATCAGAAACGCCTGTTTCAGCAATGTTATCTGGCGTGGTGGTGAAAGCGGGGGTGTTGCCGTTGGTACGCATTGCCTTACTAGTAGATGAAGTTGATCCGCTGATTCGGCTGTTTGGCGTAAGTACTGCCTTACTGGGAGTGGGCTATGCCGTGTTTGAAAAAGATACCAAGCGAATGCTAGCGTTTCACACGGTTTCACAATTAGGCTTCATTCTCGCTGCGCCGGAAGTGGGTGGTTTTTATGCGTTAACGCATGGGTTAGTGAAAGCAGCGCTGTTTCTAATTGCCGGAGTGCTTCCCAGTCGCAATTTCAAGGAATTGCAGCATCAGCCTATCCCCACTTCTACCTGGATTGCCCTGGCAATCGCCAGTTTTTCCATCTCAGGCTTTCCTTTGCTGTCTGGTTTTGGGGCAAAAGTTTTGACGATGAAAAGCTTGTTACCCTGGCAAGTGATCGGCATGAATATTGCTGCTCTAGGAACAGCCATCTCGTTTGCCAAGTTCATTTTTCTACCCCGTGATCAACAGGAGGAATCAGGGAAGTTTCAGCCCGGTTTTTGGGCAGCGATCACTCTGCTGATTGGCGGATTATTTCTGGCAAACGTCGTTTACTACGACGCGTACAGTTTGGAGAATATTGTTAAACCGCTGGTCACGATCTTTTTAGGCTGGCTGGCGTATTTTCTCATCTTTCGCCAAACCGTTCTCAAGCTGCCTCGCCTGCTAGAGCAATTTGATCACCTGATCGGGGTGATGAGCCTAATGTTAATCCTCCTCTTTTGGATGGTGCTGGCATGATTGAAGCTCTAAACATTCTCTTGCGACTAGTCATCTGGTTTTTGCTCACCGCTAATTTTAGTGTGGCAAATATCATCATCGGAATTTGTGTCGCTCTCCTATTGCCCCACAGCCGCACGGCTCCTGGTGCATTAAGGGATTGGCTACGGGTGCTGTGGGAAGTTATCGTGGCAATTCCTCAAGCCTACCTAGAGGCTTTTGAGCTGATGTTCCGTCCCCATCAGCAAGAAGAAATTGTGATGGAACGAGCCAAACCCAGACGATCGCCTGGTCTTGTTTTTCTAGATATTTTTCTGATCACGTTTACCCCCAAAACTATTGTGGTGAAATACCACGAAGAAGGATGGTACGAAGTCCACCGCGTCAAGAGGAAGAAAGAAAGATGACCGGAATACTGATTGCGATGATTCTGGCGTTGCTCATTCCTATCTATGAAGCTTGGCAGGATGAAGACATCTGGCAAAAAATGCTGGCATTTGCCAGCATCGCCACCAAGACATCAGTGATGATTCTGGTGGTTTCAGTTCTGCGCGGTGATTGGATGATCGGAGTGGTTGGTGTAATTATCCTCAGCGTGGGAAATGCCGGATTAATGCTATTAGCCCATGTAATTCGCCGGATGAACGAAGCATGATTAACTTGATTAGCTACTTCTGCATCATTTTGGGAATTGTGTTTTGGTTTTGGGGCACCTTTCCCCTGTTGGGTAAGCGATCGCTTCTCTTCAAATTGCACAGTCTTTCTGTTGCCGACACCCTCGGTTCCATGAGTATCATCTTTGGATTGCTCTTAAAAATTCCCAGTCAGTGGTCGTTACTTGTTCTCGCGCTGATTTCTCTAGCTATTTGGAACACAGTGCTAGGTTATGTGTTGGCATACTGTTCCAGCAGCGGAGGAGCCGATGAACGATAGCTACATTTATGCCATCGTTGCTCTGCTGCCATTGACGGCAGTGATGCTGACGGTTCAGGTTAATCCTTACAATGCTTTGGTGATTCGTGGCATTTTGGGAGCGATTGCCGCCTTGATCTATGCCGTTCTGGGGGCCGCAGATGTGGCATTAACTGAGGCACTCGTTGGAACCATGCTGGCAATCACCCTCTATGCAGTGGCGGTGCGCTCATCCCTAGTGATGCGGGTTGGAGTTCTTAATGATGGTGTGGACGAGGCAGATGAGCAGCATCCGTTCACTCAGCTGCTTGCTGATCTGCGAAAGATTGCTAGCAAATATCATCTACGGTTAGAACTGGTTCCCTATTCTGATCCACTGTCCTTGAATCAGGCGCTAGTAGAAAAAGAAATTCATGCAACCTGTATTGAGCGATCGTACCAACCTGAATTCGGCTCCCCAGCCTTTAAGCAGCCCTATCACACCGCAGTTCGAATCCGTCGTCTTTATGACATCCTGCAAAACGACCTGACCTCATCTGCCACCCACTTGACCTACTTCCCGGCACAAGACGTAGGAGAAAAGCACTAAATGAAATGGCTGTACATTGCAGCAGGTATCGCCCTGTTCATCAAATTCTTGATTATGCCAAACCCCACCGCAGCGGTTCCCGATCTATCGATCGTTGAAGCGGTGATTCAGGATAGCGGTGTGCCCAATGCAGTATCGGGCATCATTTTTAGAAATCGTTTATATGACACGATCTTTGAAGTGATTGTATTCACGATCGCCATCATGGGCGCTCAATTTTTGTTAGCCAATGAGCGTCCCTTCTGCACCATCTATCAATTTAATGATCAACCGTCGATTGTGCTGGCACGATTAGGTGCAACGATCGCTGCGATCGTCGGGGTAGAACTGGCGATTAGAGGACACCTTAGCCCAGGCGGGGGATTCGCAGCAGGGGTTGCAGGTGGGACGGCGATCGGGCTGGTTGCCATTACTTCATCCTCACAATGGATGGAATCAATTTACCAACGCTGGAATGCTGCCACCTGGGAAAAGGTTTCAGTAGTGATTTTTATCGTTTTATCAGCAGTCACGCTAGCAGGATTTGAACTACCCTACGGCAATGTAGGCTCCCTCATCAGTGGCGGGGTCGTTCCCTTACTCAACATTCTGGTTGCCGTTAAGGTTGCACTGGGATCGTGGGCAGTGGTACTGCTCTTTATTCGATACCGGGGATTGTTGTAAAACT
>NZ_JACXWX010000160.1 GCF_014764505.1 Phormidium tenue FACHB-886 | reverse complement strand
TGTTGTTCAAGTATTTGCTCTGCCGCAATTCGGTTTGAGCTTTCAAGGTTTGATCTTGCTTCAACTCATCCATTGCGACTCGATAAGCCGCGTTTTTATCGACCGTGTTGACTCGTGGAGTTTGAGTATGCTCTGCTCCCAGCACTTTGCGAAAAAGCGGGCAGCAGCCTTCCCATTCCGCTTCGCACTCAGCATGAAGTGAGCGCGTATTCCCCTGCGAGTCCACCGCTCGGTACAGGTATTTCCACGTCCCTTTGATCTCGATGTCCGTTTCGTCCACGCGCCATGAGTCATTGGTGGGATGCAAGAAGGGTCGAATGCGTTTGTCTAATTCTGGCGCAAATTTCAGCACGAGAGCGATTGATTATCGAATGATCCACCTCGACCCCGCGCTCTTGCATCATCTCCTCTAAATCTCGATAACTCAAAGAGTAACGACAATACCAGCGCACATTCAGCAAGATGATTTCGGGGAGAAAATGCCGCCATTTGTAGCTTGCTTCCCGTAAGGTACAGGGAGTCAGTCGCCATTAGAGCAAGGCTAGAGAAAATTGAGTCTCCCTACCCTACCATTTTTGCGACACAACCGAAAAAAGCGCTCGCCCTCGGTTTTGACCTGGTTGCTAAACCTGCTGCTCCGGAGTGTGTTTCTTAGGAGTTAACCAAGAAAGAGATGCTGACAGGCTTTACGGCATCGGTCAGCCCGATCGCATTCTCGCTTCGGTCGAGAAGTTTACTGTACCGAAAATAAGAGCCCCGACCGAACACGATCGAGGCAAAAGCCTATTTTGGCTGAAAGGGTTTTTGCACTTCTAGAGGAGTGCTTAAATGAGTTGGACGACTATCCAGGAAAGGCGGCGATCGCTCTGAGATTCCTACTCTTCTACGTAGACGTCCCCATCGGCACTTACGCCAACGGCGCCGTTTTCATCGGCATAGCCCACGTTGCCCTCGCTGTCCATCACAGTTACGCTGCCATCGACATCTTCATGTTCCATATTGCCCTCGCTATCTAGGGTCGTGACGCTGCCTTCTGCATCGACATGGGCCGCGTTGCCCTCGCTATCCACCGCCGTTACGCTGCCGTCTTCGTATACTTCTACATCCACGTCTTGAGCAATAGCAGGCAAGCACAGAACTAAGCTATACAAAGCAATACCGCTCATCACCAGTAGTTTTTTCACAGTGCATCCTTCAACGACTTCTCAGTTCTATTTGAGACCAGGTCAATTTGCTATGAGTGAAATTGCGGGTTTCTGAACTGACGCAATCGCCCTGGTCGTGTCGCAAAAACTCCCGTAGTTTTTACTAGTGATACTCGTTAGCGCTCTAAAAGTGAAGCCAATCAATTCTTGAGAGCATTAAGCACTGCCATAGACCGGAACAGCTGCTCCTCGAACATCTTGAGCCGCTTCAGATGCTAAGAAACAAATAACTTGAGCTAAAGATTCAGGTTTAACCCAGTTGTGCGCGTTCTCAGCTCCCAATGCTGCTCGATTGGTGGAGGTGTCAATAATGCTGGGTAGAACGACATTGGCTGTAATGTTAGTTCCCTTGGTTTCATCCGCGATCGCCTTGGTCAGGGCAACGACTCCTGCTTTTGAAGCACAGTAGGCGGCGAGTTGT
This sequence comes from Phormidium tenue FACHB-886, assembly GCF_014764505.1. Classification (GTDB taxonomy): domain Bacteria; phylum Cyanobacteriota; class Cyanobacteriia; order Elainellales; family Elainellaceae; genus FACHB-886. The sequence goes on along the minus strand of NZ_JACXWX010000160.1, from coordinate 6,785 downwards.
CCGCCTGGTTCTACTGCACCTCGTGATCCGACTGTGACGATCCGTCCATAATTGTGTTGCAGCATGCGGCGGAGGGAGTGCTTGCAGACTAAGAAGGTTGAGTTAAGGTTCAAATCAAAGTCTCGTTTCCAGTCGCTAAACGGATACTCATGAGTTTTGCCCATTGCAAAGCCACCAACGAGATGAATTAAAACATCGACTTTAGGCATGTTGTTCACCAACTGTTCTACAGACTGCTCATCTTGAAGATCGGCAGAGACAAAATTGATGCGAGTCATATCATCAGCAGACAGCACTTCTTTCAGGCGATCGAGATCTTGAACTCGACGGTAAGGACTTGTTAGGTTAGCCCCTTGTGCTAACACAACTGGTGTTACGCCCAAACCAAGCCCACCTGTTGCACCTGTTAACAAAACATGTTTTCCTTCCATGTAATACCACCCTATATTGATTCGTTGATTCGATTGATTCTGCGACAGGCTAACCATTCACCTAATCAAATATCCGCTTATGTTACTATACGTTTTATAAATCAGTTATAGTAATGCCTTCTTACGCTAATCCATAGCTGATTCCTGACTGACCTATAGGGCTGTTCCGTGACTTAATCCTCTGGTTCTGAACTCAATAAAACTTTTGAACTATGGCGATTGCAATTATGCGATCGCCATGAATTTTTTGATATGCAACGGAAGTGGGGCTTCACCTTCCCATACCTTATGCAGATGGAGAATGCTGTAACATCCTTACTGAATCTCAACCGGTTCAAATTCTGTGATTCACCCAAGTGACTTGAATCGAGGGCATGATAGAACTGACTTTCTTTCCATGCTGCTATGCCTAAGTTGCCTGAATGCGATCGCTGCCAGCTTTATGCTCGCAATCCCCTATTGGTCTGCGCTGTGCATCCAACCGGGGTGGATGGTGATGCTTGTTTGGACTATGCGGAAGATCTGATCCTAGAGTCAGAAGAGGTCTGGGAACCAGAGGGAGCCAGCTATTACAACGGAGAGTTAATTGTGCAGCCTCCCAGCGCTGGAACCTGTTGCAGCAGTTGCAGCTATTGGATTGGCATCCGCTCTTTACGGGGCGTTGTCCTGAATGTCAACGGGCGATCGTGCAGGTGGAGCCGTATCAGGTGCATTGGGATTGTACGGCTTGTGGGTGGAAGGACGACTCAGTCTAGCGCTGAATCTATTGTCTATAGTCTGTTTAACTTGAGTTAGTTTAGGTATCAAGTTCCCTGGCTGCCGATTGACAGAACGGGTTCCGTCGACAGGTCGATGGACAGCTCATCAAAATTAGTTGGAATTTAGATTCCTCTCCATCTAGGACAAAAGATTTCTACCAGCCAATTCAGCACAGCCATAGCTTGATCAATGTAGGCAGTGAGGCGTTTCAGACAGATTCTCCTAAGACAATTATTGCAGATGGATTTACCCACAAGCCTTTGGGGCGCAGCAAGTTAAAGCCTGTGGCTGGAGATGGTCTTGATCGCAAAGAGAGCAAATTGGCTCGTCTGATTAACCAGTATCGACAAAGCAACGGTCTGCCGAGCATTAAGCTGTCAAAAGCGCTGACGATTGTGGCTAATCGTCACGTTCGAGATTTAGCAATCAATGGAGTCAGAGGATCGCTTGATGCTTGGAGTAACGCGCCCTATGATGACAGTGACTCTAGAACTTACTTCATCGATTGTTAGATTTAGATTATTTGATTGTCTTTCAACTAATAGTCTTTGTCTTGTCACAAAGCTCGACCGTCCGCTGCAAGAAGGTGCTGTGCCGTTGACGCTAGTAGGCAAGGACTTGAAACAGTTGCCTGAACGCATTCTCTTTAGCTATCTCAATCGCATTTCCCTGGCAGTGGGCAATTTTCGCAGACGCTCTCGTCGCACATCCGGCAGATCGTGTACATTTCGATTTCGCTATTGGGGATTGCCGTCAGCATCTTGTGAAGCAGGTTCGACAGCACGGTCTGCTCAGAATTATCTAGAACCTCCAGTAACGGATGAACTACTGCCATTCTGTTGTTCAAGAGCGTGCTACGGCATTGCTGCCCCTCTGGGGTTAGGTAGAGCGCAATCTCGCGACCATCGCGACCGGATGGTCGACGTTCTACTAACCCATCACTAACCAAACGATCGACCAAGCGGACTGTGCCGGGATGAGACATGCCAAGGATGCGGCGAAGGCGATCGTTAGACATACCCGGTTCAAGACCGATGAGAACAAGCGCAGCAGGTGTTTCACCTGCATGCTTAATGGTTTCCCGGGCAGCTGCATGCATGCGATCAGTGACTGCGAGCGCCAAGGCGCCAAGAAGATTTGAGGTACGTTCTGTCATGCTCCGATTTCATGTGTGCTTTGCACATAAATATCATAACCCTATTGACAGTATGTGCATGCCGCACATACATTATTTTGCATAGTGGTGCGCTAAAAGCACCGCTTCTCACGAATCCAAGGAGATGATGATGGAAACGCAACGCATGTTTGAACTCGCAGCAGCATTAGGCGAAGCGAAAAACCGTCAGAACGTTGAAGATGCCCTCAAGTTTATGCACGAGGACATCGTGCTTTATTCACCAGCCTGGGGTGTTGTCGCACGTGGCAAGACGGAGAACGCCGAGGTTCTGCACCATTTCTTCCACGACTTTCCTGACTACAATGTCTCGTTCGACGGTTATGTCGGTGACGGAGAAAACTTCGTTGGCTGGGGCACCGTGCGAATGACAATGGCTAATCATGCCTATGGCGTCGTGCCAAACGGAAAGCGCGTTGAGATTCCAGTTTTTATTCGCATGACATTTAAGGACAACTTAATTGCCAGTGAGTATTTCATGTGCGATCTTGCCGAGATTTGTGCTCAGTCGGGCGTGTCGATCGATGCAGTACGTCAGAGCCTATTTGGATCACACGTCGTCGCCCCAATTGCCTAGTGATTATCGCCTGATTGTTTATGACGAAGCCGAACATTGGCTCGGCTTCCAACTCAATTGAAGGATACTGACAATGTTTGAAGTTAAAACCAAATCTCCAGATCACAGGATACTGACAGTGCCTGAAGTTGAAACTGAATTCTTGTTTGAAGCGAGAGTAGTACTTTACAATCCACCCGTTGATGTGGGTGCAGGTCCTGAGGGACATCGAAAGATTTACTTTGTTGAGAGTGGCACCTTCGACGGACCCAAATTGCGAGGGCGAGTCATACCCAACTCAGGAGCTGACTGGGCAAGGGTTCGATCCGATGGAGCTTCTCATCTAGATGTGCGCTTCTGCCTGGAAACCGATGATGGGGCTATCATTTACGCCCATTGGCATGGTCGATTCACCACCTCGCCGGAGAACCTTGAATACGCACTTGACTTTGCCAAGCCTGACGATCCACAAGGGGCTGATCGCTATTATTTCCGTACCAGCCCGGAATTTGAAACAGGAGATGAGCGTTACGCCTGGCTTAACAACATTGTGGCCGTTACTAAATCCCGTACAGGCAATGGTGGTGTTATCCATCGGGTCTTCGCGATCAAATAATCTCATTGCAAGGCAGTGCTAAGGAACCAAGTACACTATCGATTGCGGAGCGAGACATGTCCGTCAGAAAGTATCTCAGCAAAAAGACAGTCCATCCCGTTCTTGCTAAGTTTGTCAGTAGAGTAAGGGCAATGGCGAATCGGCTAAAGAAGCTGACTAACTTCTTTGTCACAGGTGGTATCGCCGGAATCGCTTTGTGGATTGGGACAGCCCTGCATTGGATACCCTGGGTAATTTATCTGACGTGGGTTGGCTACGTTCTGACGCAATCGACGTTGTCGATCGGCTTAAAGCTGCTAGTCACGTTTGTGGCTGGTACATTGGCAGCATGGATGGTGGTTGAGCTCGGTTCGATAGCCCTGCCTGTGCTGGAACAATTTGCATTACCAGTTGCCCTATTTGCGGTAGTAGGCGGGATTGCCCTTCTAGACAAGTTTCCTCCATTTGATTGGGTACCGATCTACTACATGGGTATGGTAGCTTTCTTTGCTGCAGGGGCACAGCCTGAATTTTCAACTATTTCTGCCCTTGTAATGCCAGCAACAATGGGCGTTTTCTGTGGGTGGTTGGAGGTCAAGCTTCGGTTACTTTTAACGAGCGAACCATAAGCAATCGTCCGATTTCTCCTTTCATCTTATCTTTGAGATACCTATTCACAGTAGAGGTGAAATAGAAGCATGATTGCCTATGCAATGGTTGGTTCAAATGATGTTGATCGCGCAAGGAAATTTTTTGATGCGTTGATGGTTGAGCTTGATGCTAAGCCAGTATTAGAGTATGCGGATGGTTGTATGTATAGCAATGGCAAGGGGGCGTTGCTGTCTGTAAACAACCCATATGATGGCAATGCCGCCTGTGTTGGCAATGGTTCAATGATTGCATTTGTAGGTGAATCAGAGGAACAAATTCAGCGCGTTTACATAAAGGCTTTAGCGTTGGGTGGCAAAAATGAGGGTGCACCTGGTCCGCGTGGTGACAAGTTCTATGCTGCCTATTTCCGTGACGTTGACGGTAATAAGTTCTGCATTTGCAAATGGACATGATTCGATCGTTACCGAGTTTTTGACAATGCCAAAGGAAATATTGGTAACAATGATGACCGTATGAGCAAACCTGACTTGACCTGGAGTACTAGGAGATGAATCCCAAATGACTACAACTATCCGAAAACAGTTGTGTCGCAAAAGATTTTGAAGACACTAAATAAAGGACAAATGCTGCTCAAAATTCTGCATTCAGTCCCCAGCTATAGCGCCCCTAAAATTTTTTGCGACATAACCAAAAGAGGCGAGTTTTGAATACTCAGTTCTGACAATTTCAAGAGCATAGGGAAACGGCTGGGCTACAAGAGCTTACATCGGATGGTAAAGAAATTAGGGAAGATCGCTGGTGAGGAATCGTGATAGGGAGAACAGCGATCGGGTAGGGTTAGGCTACAGCAGGTTCTGCAGTATCCTTGACCAGCAGAGGTTTTCTGAAGCAGCCCAAACGGTAGAACGTGTTTCAGCTAGGAAGGGAAGGTGCCAGAAATGGGTACAGCACGAAAGGTCTTCTGTGGGTCTGTGGCTGATAGCCTTTTGCATTCTGTACCAGTTACCTTGCGTTTGCCCTCATCAAACACCACCCAGAGTTGGTCGTGGTCGATCGTGATGCCTTCCGGAGCACTGCCTTCTGCCAGGATTGGGGCAATCGCTTCGGCATGGGCGAGATCCTGGACTTGGGTCGGGTGAGACGTTGCCTTCCCATCCCACGTCCAAAGTTGGAAGGGATCTCCTGCACCCGGTGGACCACTGAGGATCAAAATCTGGTGATGTGCTTCGTCATAATGCAGATCTCGAATGCCAGCGCCGTTGAACTGCCACAGGTACACACTGCCTAGCGTTGCCTGGTTGGTTGTCACCGATTGAAGTGGGTCCACTAACTCGACCGCGATCGCCTGTCGGGGAGTTTGTGGGTTCGTGCTTGGGTTAGTCGGGCTGCGTAGCCCAATCAAAAGGTTGCCATTCGGCAGAGCAGAAATGCCTTCAATGCTCAGTCCACCGTCTCCATCCTTTTGCTTAGGATCTTTGGCAGGATCAATCTCAGCAAGACGGATACCCTCAGTCGCCTTCAGTTCCGTCTCCAGTGTAGGCACGAGAGTCTTCAAGGAGCCAAGCACCAAAATTGGGTTTGCAGCTTCTGACTGCCAGCGGAAAGCAACCAAATTCTTGCGGCTGGCACGCGGTTTGAAATTTTTGTTGCGACTATGAGAGGCGATTGCAAAATAAACGTCATCGATCTGAGCCAAACCTTCAAAATCAATTTCTGGGTGTCGAGGGTCAATCTGCAACTTGTCAGTTGGTAATACAGGTGCTAAAACGGGTGTGCCACCTTGGCTGAAATCGAAAAGGCGAAAGAATGTTGTTTCCTGATCTTCATCGTTGAGAACGAGAAACTGCGAAGTCATTTTTAAGATTGCAGAAGCATCACACATGCCTTGTAGAACCACGGGTGCTGAAGTGTTGGCGGCAAAGGCAAAGTTGCTGCTCCCGAAGACAAAGACAAAGATTAAAGCCAGTGTTTTCAAAAGTATTTTCATAACCCAAATTAAGGTAACTTGCTCAAGGAGGCGATAGAAAGTAGCCGGATTCTGTCGCAAGAATTTTTAATGTCTGCTTCTCAGGATTCTCCTTGCACTATTGAACGACTTGAATTCCACCATTGCTCTGGTGATTCGCTTGATGGTTCTAGGGTCTTGTTCGACGACAGTGTTTAAGTATTTCACTTGCCATAGCTCGGTTGTTTCAGGCAACATCTCATTTCCTTTCAGCGTTTCCATTGCTACCGGATAAGCCGCATTCCTATCTATGTTAATCACTCGTACTGATTCAGTGTACTGCTGCACGACTCGGGCACCGTTACTTGAGCTTCATTTGCAGGTGGCAATCAATGTAATCCACCCGAATAATCCTTCCGCAGGCGATGAGCCAGCAGCGTATAGCGTTGCTGCTCTTTGACTTGCTCAACTGCCAGGGCGATTGCCTGCTGAGACCCCACCAAGATGACAAGTTGACGCGCACGCGTGATGCCCGTGTAGATCAAATTCCGCGACAGCATGATGTAATGCTGCATGAATACCGGCAGAATCACCACAGGATACTCGCTTCCCTGCGCTTTGTGAATGCTTGTGGCAAACGCCAGGGTGATTTCGTTCAAATCGGCATAGTCATAGGTGACTGCTCGTTGAGCAAACTGAGCCGTCACTTCCTG
>NZ_JACXWX010000016.1 GCF_014764505.1 Phormidium tenue FACHB-886 | reverse complement strand
CTCAACCGCATGATCCAGATCTGCAAGCCGGACAGCTATAAGGTTGAGGCTTAATTGAGCTCTTGCTCAAGTCTAAATCGTCTTTTTGGCAATCATGCAACAAAGCCCTGTAGCTATTCAATATTGGCAACTCGGAACCCCATCTGGCACTCGTACTGATCAGGCTGGTCGGCAGTGGGTTTGCTTAAGGCACGACCGCAGCGCAATTGTCCCTGTTGCCAGCGGGGTTGACCGTTCTGGCTTGCCATTAAACAGGCTTGACAAACTTGCTGGGTAGGAAGAAGTTGGTCTTCCAGGATGATGACGAGCATGGGTACACCTCCGATCACCGCCCCAATATGCTCTATTTTATGCCAAACCACCAGAAGGCTATACTTCTTGGTTTGTTTTTTAACAATAAGGAAGATTGAGCAGGCTCAGTTTAGCGTTTCAGGCACAATTTCTGTCACTACGCGCCCATCGCCGCCGTCTGCACCGCCACGTACTACCATCGTTTTGTTGTCTAGTCTGCCTGCTGCTTTGGCTCCGCGCAGCGTTGCAGGCGGGTCGGCTTGGCTATAGGAAATATTACCTTCAGCATCCATCTGCTGAGTGGGGATGTTCCAAGTGAGGCGATCGGCTGCTAACTGCGATTGATTGCGGGGATCAACCGCATCAACATTGCCCGTCAAGCGTCCCACTTTGGTTTTTAGATCCATCTGTCCTTGGTTGGCAGTAGCGGTGATCTGCTGTTGCCGATGCAAAATCCTGACAGGCTGTGGTGAGGATACAGTTTGCTTACTCAACTCCCAGATGAGCAGATCGCTAGCAACTTGGAGCGGTGGGTCAAACAGTACGAGGTTGGCGTCTTGTCTGAGGGTTACGGTGCGGGTAGCGAGGTTGGCTTCGGCTTGTTTCGCTTCGGCTTGGTCGATCGCCTTGTCATCCTGAATCCGCTGGACTTGAGTGGGTCGATCGCTGATCACCAGCTCTTTGTCCATTTCCCAGATGATGTGGTCAGATTGCAGGCGTGCTTTAGGATCTTGCTGCGTCAGCGCAATCACCTGCCCTGATAAGTCCATGCGGCGCTGCTTGTTCTGCAGTTTAGCTTGGTTGGCAGATAGCCTCAGTTTTGGGTGGGTGCCGCGCAAGTTACCCCGAATGATCAGCGTATCGGGTTTGGGGCGCCATTCTAGCTCATCACCCCGCAGCACGGCTCCACTTTTAATATCAGTGGCAACGACTTGACCCCGCAGGAAGATGCGATCCCCATTTTGCTCCACTTCACCCTGCCGCGCCTGAATGTGATAGATTGGCTTGCCGTCCTGGTAAATTTCGCCATCTGGGTTGCGAACGCTAGCAACTTTTTGGTCCGGGCTGTAAGTTGCTTCTTCGGCTTTCACCTTCCAGAGGATTCGTCCTTGCTCATCGGGCTGCTCTAGAGTGATGTTGTTGAAGGTGAGGTTCGTGTCGACCTGCTGTGCTGCGGAGCTGTCTTCTGCCAAACGATCGGCCCCTCGGCTGGCTTGCCGACAGGCGGAAGTGGATATCACCAGCAGCAACAGCGGCAGCACCGCAAACTTAAATCGCACCATAACCCTCTTATTGCTCAACCTTGCCCTATCCAATCTAGCCAATCTTCGCAGGTAGCCGGATCTCTGTTTCAACTTAGACGGATTTTTGGGCAAAATCCTTCCCGGTTGTGCAAATTGGTTAGCTTCACTACTCAGGCTGCTCTTCCACCAGCCCGATCCCCGATAGGGGGCGGTAGGTGTAACCTTGGCGCGGTGTTTTCTGGATGTCTTCTTTGATCGAGTCGAGATCGATATACCGATCGGCAACGTTGATCAAGCTATCGCTGGTCATCGATCGGAGGCTGACGACCTCCACCCGCACTCCCCGATAGCTCACAGCATCCACTGCATATGCCAGATCACCATCGCCGCTCACCAGCACCGCCGTGTCGTAGGAGCCAACCAGCGCCATCATATCAACTGCGATCTCAACGTCTAAATTGGCTTTTTTGGAGCCATCTGGGAGTTGTACAAGGTCTTTTGAAATCACTCGGTATCCGTTACGCCGCATCCACAGCAAGAAGCCCTGCTGCTTTTCGTTTGTGCGATCGACTCCCGTGTAGAAAAACGACCGCAGCAGCCGCGACCCTGCTGTGAGGCGGCAGAGCAGCTTTGTGTAGTCAATTTCGATCCCAAGCTGTAGCGCAGCATAGAACAGATTGGAACCATCAATGAAGATCGCAACCCGCCCCCGATTTTCTAGGACTTGCTCAGGCGTAAACAAGGCGTCGCCCTCTAGCTGCTGATTACTAAACATAGTTTTTATACCTCGTTTCTAATATTAAAGGGATTAAATCCACTGATTGAAAACTTAAAACACTCTAGTCATCTCTGATGAGAACGATTGTTGCATCCATCAGAAGGATTGATTTCAGTAAACTTAGCTAAGTGACGAAGGCAGCTCAAGCCGCTGAAACACAGGAATAGCTTCTCTTAGAGGTTGTCTTGCAGGCAAAGCGCCCCAGCTCGAATGCACAGCAAACGGCAACAATTGACCGATCTCTTTGGTATTGAAATCAATGGAGAAGCCAAGCTGCTGATAGATGGCAGTACTAAGATAAGGGACAACCGGCGAGAGCAAATAGGCAGCCAACCGCACAGACTCTAGCACTGTGTAAATCACTCGGTTTGCCTCAGCTGTTTGCCCCTGCTTATAGAGCGTCCAGGGAGCCTGTTCGCCTACATATTTATTGCAGGCGCGCACCAGTGCCAGCACGGCTTCGCAGGCAACGCTAAACGCCAAGGACTCATAAGCGGGGATCACCTGTTCGCTGAGGGAGGTAGCTTTCGATCGAATTAGATCGTCAGCGGGGATCTGATCGGGCTGCACATCGGGTGTACAGCTGTCGCAGTTTTTGTGTGCCAGCTTCAGGGTGCGATTTAGCAGGTTGCCCAAGTCATTCGCTAAATCGGCATTCAGGATATTGACGAATCGAGTCTCATTAAAGTCGCCATCTCGCCCAAACTCAATTTCCTTGAGAAAGTAGTAGCGAATTGCATCAGAGCCATAGCGCGTCACTAAATCTACCGGCTCGATGATATTTCCGAGGCTCTTGCTCATCTTTTGCCCGTCTTTAGTCAGGAAACCATGCCCAAAGACCCGAGCGGGGAGCGGCATCTCTGCTGACATCAGCATAGCGGGCCAATAAACGGCGTGAAAGCGCAGAATATCTTTGCCGATAATGTGAAGATTGACCGGCCAAGCATAAGCCAGAGCGTTTTCTAGCGTTGGTTCTGCTTCTGAATCGACGGCAGCGGTCACGTAGTTGAGCAGCGCGTCAAACCACACATAAATAGTGTGCTTGGGGTTTATCGGTAGCGGAATGCCCCACTCTACGTTAATTCGTGAGATCGAGAAATCTTGCAGCCCGCGCTCGACAAAGCTAAGCACTTCGTTGCGGCGGCTTTCTGGCTGGATGAAATCAGGATTTGCTGCATAGAGCTGCTCCAGCCGACTCTGGTAGCTTGAAAGCCGAAAAAAGTAGTTTTGTTCGTCGCGCCATTCAGCTTCTTTGTTGGGGTGCAGGGGACAGCGATGCTCGTCCAGCAGCTCGCGTTCTTCTTTGAATTCTTCACAGGAGACGCAATACCAACCCTGCTGCTGCCCCAGGTAGATATCGCCTTTATCCCAAACACGTCCAAAAAACTCACGGACGATCGCCTCATGCCGGGGTGAGGTAGTGCGGATAAACCGATCCAACTGGATATTCATCTTTTCCCAAAGGCTGCGGAAGGCTGCTGCAATTTCATCGCAGTGGGCTTGGGGCGATCGCCCTAGCGCTTCTGCTGTGCGCTGAATCTTTTGCCCATGCTCATCTGTGCCGGTAATCATCAGCACTGACTTGCCCTGTAGGCGTTGAAACCGCGCCATCACATCCGCAGCGATCGTGGTGTAAGCGCTGCCTATATGTGGCAAATCGTTGACATAATAGATCGGCGTTGAAACAGAGAATTGGACTGGCGGAGAGATAGTAAAACTCATGAATGGCTAAATTTATCCCTTCGTTTTAACGTTAGCTTTATCCCTACGGGCTTTCATAATAAAGATTTAGACAGAGCAGAATTGTGTCTATGCTGTCGATCTTTAAAGACCCTGCAGGAGTTGAGGCAATGTCTAGACTGATGCAGGCTGCCTCCATAAGCTGAACCAGATGGATTGGCGATTTTTCTACAAATAGCGATTTTGTAGAACGGTGCGCTATAGCTGCAGTGTTTTTCAGAGCAGCGATTTTCAAAAACGCTAGTGAAGCGAGCTTACGCGCGCTTTTAGTCAACTAAGCTGTTTAGATTAAAGGAATTAGAACAAATGTTCTATTTTAACCTCTAGAGAATGGCTTAGCTCGCCATTTTTACTACGGTCATTATAAAGAAAGCCTGTAGACTTTGACCAATAGAAAGTTGCTAATTTACCGTAACTTTGCTAGTGCCAAGCAGCAAATAAAGCAATAGCTAGCATAGAGACATTAAACACTTACCATATTTGGGCTGATGAGCCGCAATAAATGCCTGCAGCTAAACAACTTAAGTTTTAATCAAACAAGTTTAAGTTTGTTTGAAGCTATAAATAAACCGGGAACGAAATGAGCCAGCTAATTGCTGAAAACTAAGTTATTTCCAAAGCACGTCTAGTTAGCACTGATAGTTAGGTTCTAGTTATGGGTTACATTAAGCTGACAAATCTATAGTTTTTAACATTGTGTTTCACAGCGTATCATTTCGTTGTTCTATCTACAAATTCCGACTTAATTATTTAAGCTTTTAGTTGCTTTTCAATAGGCTATTTTTCGGAAACTGCTGCTGTAATTTTGCACATTTTGCAATTTTTAGAAAAGCATCTGTCTAAAGCAACGCTTGTTGTTACTCCTAACTTCTGCATTTTGGATGAACAAAAACGACTTATTTTTGAGAAATGTAAATTAAAATCAAGGTTAGGATTGTATTGTTGCTAAACCCTGTTATCTAGCCTTCAAAAAGTTTGTGACACGGGCTTTAATTGGATTTTATGCAAACGCCCTTACAGATTTCCCGCCAGCTCCTAACGCTTTTGGGAACTCGCACTTTCTGTTTTCATGCTGACCGAGTACCGCGCGACAGCGCGGTAGTGGTAATTAGCAATCACCGTAGCTTCATGGACGCTCCCTTGCTGATGAGCGCGATCGATCGTCCCATTCGCTTTGCCTGTCACCACTATATGGGGCAAGTACCAGTTATGCGGGAGGTCGTTACCCGGCTGGGCTGTTTTCCGTTGGATGAGCCGCAACAGCGCCAGCAAAGTTTCTTTCATCAGGCGATTCAGCTCTTACAAACTCAACAGGTGGTGGGAGTCTTCCCAGAGGGCGCCCAGTCCATGGTGAAGCCTCCGAAATCAAGAGATATGGGAGAGTTTCAGCGGGGATTTGCCCATTTAGCGCTGCGGGCTCCCCTAGCAGATTTGGCAGTGTTACCTGTAGCGATCGCCGCCCAAACAGAAACTACAAACTCGGCAATTCCGCTGCGGGTGCTGAGCCTGTTTGATCCATCCGAGCCGCTGTTCCAGTCGTCTAGCTGGCATCCGATGATTGTTTATCAACGGGTCAATTTATTAGTGGGAAACCCAATTTGGATCACACCTGTAGAGCGTCAAGCCTATCAGGGTAAACAGGCAAAAACTGTTGTTGCCGATCTCACCCACCGATGTCAATCTGAGATTAGCAATTTGCTTCGTTCTAGCCTGTAGCCTGAATCTTGAATGGTTAAACCTCGCCCCTATTTCCGCCTTCCTCGTTCCCGCAATCCTGCTGCACCGCTGTTTATTTACCTTCCTGGTATGGACGGTACAGGAAACTTGCTGAGTCGTCAGCTCGCAGGATTAGAGCAGGGATTCGATATCCGTTGCTTAACCATCCCTGCAGATGACTTAACCGACTGGACGTATTTAACTGAGCAGGTGATTCAACTAATCAAAGCTGAGCCCAAAACTGATAATCCTCAGCCTATTTACCTGTGTGGGGAGTCTTTTGGCGGCTGCTTGGCACTTAAGGTGATCACCCACTCGCCGCATCTGTTCGATCGCTTCATTCTGCTCAACCCAGCTTCGTCGTTCAAACGGTCCGCTTGGCTGTATTGGACATCGTCTTTGGTACGTCCCATTCCACAGCCGCTTTACCATAGTGCTTGCGTTGCGTTTCTGCCTTTTTTGGCAGCGCTGGAGCGAATTGAACCGAGCGATCGCCGTGCCCTGCTAGATGCAACTCAGTCTGTAACTCAACGGTCTTCTATTTGGCGCATTTCGCTGCTGCGAGAATTTGAAATGAGTGATGCGGCAATTCAGCGCATTACGCAGCCTGCGTTAGTCATTGGGGGTGGGCACGATCGGCTGCTGCCTTCTATCTCAGAGGCTCAGCGCTTAGTGCATCTCCTGCCCAACGCGCGGCTGCATGTGCTGCCTCAGAGTGGTCATGCCTGCCTGCTGGAAAAATCAGTCGATCTATACGGCATTATGCGAATGTACGATTTTTTGAACCGTTCACCACAGGCGCAGCAGCCAAAATCACTGCGAAATTTCTAAAATGACGCAGTGCGTATCCGCGAGAACAACTCCTTTTAGGACATTGCAAATAGGGCGGCAGACAGGGTGGTAAGGGCAAATCTTGGTTTTCAGGCAGGCTTATTCATCAATTTGCCAGAGCTGCTTATTAAACTCTTCATCTAGCACCTGCTTCGGACGCAGCACCAGCGATACTTTACCCACGATCGGCAGCGTTATTTCGGTGTCTGACCAATCGATCTGCAACTGCCCTGCATCATCCAGAACAAAATAGCTTTCTGCATCCCATTGACGCAGCGATCGATCGACCAAAATGAGCACTTCCTCAGATTCGCCTTCAGGCGGAACGGGCAACTGTGTCGTGTCTGCCAGAATCATTACAGGATCTTCAGCGTTAATGACGACTTGCCAGCCAGGTAACGCCACCCATGCCCCCGTGCCCGAAAACTTAACGATGTTGAACCTGCCCTCTGGCTCCACTAGCGGTGCTGCCTTTAGGTCTGCGATCGTCAACGGAAGCTGTCCTACCACTGGGATCACGCGCGGCTGCTCCTCGGCAGACTCCAGCCGATAGAAGGGAATGCGGGGAGCGGGGCGGCTGCGCGTCACGGTGAAGTCTGTCAGCAGCTTTTCTACCTGCTGTCGTCCTGATTCGCTCTGCACAAAGCGCAACGCCAGCGCAATTAAGCGCGATCGCGCCTGCAGATCTGTCTGCTGCCGTGCCAAATTCCAGTAGCTGTATGCCACTGCATCACCGGGATAGCTTGAAAACTCTTGAGGCGGCTTGCTCAGCCGCGAAAAATCCTTAAGGGCTTTGGCAACATCTTTGGCGCCGTCTGAGTCCAAGCCTTTCTCTACCCACAGCGTTGCTGCTGCGACTCGTTCGTCTTGCTTCAGGACACGAAACTCGTACAGCGCATCGCTGCCTGTGCGCTCGAACCGTGACAGCACTTCTGGCGAGGCTCCCCCACTGGCAATTGAGCCATACACCTGTGCTGCTACCGTAATTTGGTTTTGCTGCACGGGTTCAAAGCCCGTCTCCTCAAAAATCCGCTGGGGACTGTATCCCCCCTTCTGGAGCTGCTGGCAGGCTTGCCCCCACGTAACCCAATTGCCCTCCTTGCGACGAAGCGATCGCAGCAGCCCTTCTGTGGCTTCTGGCGGATTGGGTTGGAGTTCGTCTTCTGGCGGTGTGGCAGTCATGAATTTAACCTGACATTAATTTAATCTGAGCAGGCTAGCTGAGCAGCTTAATACCTATCCAAAAACCTATTGTAGGGTCGGCATGTCCACCCTACCTAAATGATCATCAAAATAAAAATTCCCCTGTCATCCTGACAGGGGAGAAAACTTTCTAGGGGTTCCCCGCGACGCCGTCTTACCTCAGTTTTTGACCTGGACGAATCCAGGTGGGTACCACAACTCCAGTTTAAAGTTTCCGAGTACAAGCCCGGTTTACTGCCACTGAAACTCTAGGTTCCCTAATTTAACAAGGCATAGATCATAAAACATTATTGGCAGTCACCAACGTCGCAGTAGAACTTACATTCCATTGTAGCGGGCGAAATGCTAACTGCAAGTCTTGACAGATGGAAGGGGATGAGGGATCAGGGGTGAGGAGAACGCTGGAGTTGCGGTTGCTGGTGCGGCGTGTGGAGGGTGCAACCTTCCAGGGAAACCATCGTCCTATTGGCTATTCATCTTTAACCCGCATCTGCTGAGCCATACTTAAAGAGAGTTTTTGTTTTTCCCTGCTTTTCAGATCTCGTCCTTGAAAAACCTATGCTTAGGAAACGTTTTTTACAACAGCGTCAGCCATCAAGATTAGTGAATCCTGCGGTTTATGAAAATCAGCTAGAGGAACTTGGACAGCACCTGCGGCAAAGCCTTCAGCAGCGTTCACCTTGGCTCCAGCTACAAATTCGCTGCGCTGCCAAACAGGACACTTTGCTAATTCTGATTGAACACCTGTTGCACATTGAGCCAGATCCAGCGATCACATTTGCCGATGTAGAAGCAGCGTTGCCTGAGAAAGCAGGGGAATTATTTCAATCGGGGTTTGCAAAGAGCTTGGTTGGAGATGCTCGATCGATCCCAGTGCGAGCCTTTCTGCGAATTTCGGGATATCAGCAACCTTATGCAGTGCATTCTTTTGCGCTTGAGCCGAGTCCAATTGCATCGCCAGCGGTAGAAACTCCCTTAGCGGCAGAAATTCCCTTAGCTCAACCACTGCCGGCTGAGGAGAAGCCGCCTGTTGCTCCTTATTCAAATACGGCAACAGTTTTTCAAGATGTAGCGAATGCGCCAGCGGTAGATCGATCTAGTGTGGTGGAAGATGCTCCACTGGTAGATGGTTATCAGCCAGAAGCGATCGCAGCAGCCCCGGCGGTTGAAGCTGGCGAATCAGAAGCAATGGTTCCGGCGAGCGAATTTGTTGCGTCTGTTGATGCTGAGGAGATAGTTTCAGAAGTCCCGCCAGCAGAACAAAGTACCACATCGGAGCCAATTTTAGCGGCAACTACAGTTTTGCCTGAAGCTAATGCACTAATTGAGATTTTACCTGATGAGGTTACTGAATTAGAATCCAGTTCTTTACCAATTGAGTCTGATTCTAGTGAGCCAGATGTAGCAATTGAGTTTGATTCATCTGAGACTGATCTAGTTTCGCCAGAAGTTGTTTCAGCCGAGCCAACTGTAGTTTCTTCAGCCGAAGAAATTCGTGAACTAAGTGAATTTGAAGAGCCGATCGTAGAGCCACTAGCGGCTGAACTAGTTGAAGCAGAAACGATCGCAGAAATATCATCCACAGAAATATTAGCCGCTGAGCCCACTGATGTTCAACCAGAAGCAAACTCAGAAACCACTATAAGTGAATTAACGACAACTGAAGTTGAGCCAGCTGCAGAACTTCCAATCGTTGAACTAAGTGAAGGTGAAGCAGGGCTGCCCGTTCAGCTAGATGAAATTCAACCTGAAACGATTCTAGATGCCTCACCAATTGAGCTAGAGGTCATCGCTTCACAGCGAGAAGCAGCTACAGAAATCTCCTCTGCTGAACTGGAAGAAGATTTACCTGATGAATCTGCAGAAATTGAATTAACAACGATTGAGGAGATTCCAGCTACAGAACGCGATACAAGTGAGTCGGAGCAGATTGAGCCGGAAACGATCCCAGCAATCCCATCAGCCGAGTTGGAACCAAGCGAACCAGAAACGATCGCAACAGTTTCGCCTGTTGAACTTGATGAAGTTGAACTGGGAACAAGCGAAGAGGCTATATCTGCTGAACTTGCTGAAGCCGAAGAAAGTAATGAGATTTTATCGACTGAGTTTAACGTAATTGAACCAGAAGCGACCGCACAGGCTTTACCTGTTGAAGAGATTGAACTGAAAGCAACTACAGAAGTAACTGTAGAGCCTGCACTGGCTGATGTCACCGAAGCAGAAGCAATTGCAGAACTCCCATCAGTTGATGTGGTAGAAGCAGAAGCAATTGCAGAATCCCCATTAGTTGACGTCATTGAAGCAGAAGTAATTGCAGAATCTCCGTTAGTTGAGGTCACCGAAGCAGAAGCAATTGCAGAATCTCCATCAGTTGATGTAGTAGAAGCAGAAACGATCGTAGAACCTGCACTAGCTGATGTAGCAGAAGTAGAAGCAATTGCAGAATCTCCATCAGTTGATGTAGCAGAAACATCAGCGATCGTGGAACTACCACCTGCTGATGTTATTCCAGTAGAAGTAATTGCAGAATCTCCATCAGTTGATGTAGCCCAATCAGAAGCGATCATAGAACTACCGCCTACTGATATTCTTGCAGTAGAAGTAATTGCAGAATCTCCATCAGTTGATGTTGTTGCAGCAGAAGTAATTGCAGAATCCCCATCAGTTGATGTAGCAGAACCAGAAGCGATCATAGAACTACCGCCTACTGATGTCATTCTAGTAGAAGTAATTGCAGAATCCTCATCAGTTGATTTAGTCCAACCAGAAACGATCGTAGAACCTCCTCCCGCTGATGTCGTCCCAGTAGAAGTAATTGCAAAACCTGCACTGACTGATGTTGTTGCAGCAGAAGTAATTGCAGAATCCCCATCGGTTGATGTAGCAGAACCAGAAGCGATCGTAGAACCACCACCTGCTAATATTTCTGCAGCAGAAGTAATTGTAGAACCACCGCTTACCGAATCAACCTCAGAATCAACTTCAGTAGAGCCAGCAGTTTTTTCAAACACTTCTACCAATCTACTGCCGCTTCAGCCTACACCCTCCTTCACAGAAGTGCCTACAGATTTGGTAACAGCAGCGATTATCAATGGCCAGCCCAAAGAGACAAAACCGCCAGAAGAGATTGCTTCAGTTTCTGCTCCGCCACCTGCCCTGGAACACAAAGTAATTAGCACAGAGCAACTGGTATCACCAACGCGATCCCGTTGGTCTGCTTCTAGCGTTATGCTGGCTGGTTCAGTTGGCTTATTTGCAATTGTAAGCGGAGCCTATATCTTGACTCGTCCTTGCGTGTTGGGCTCGGTCTGTGAACCGTTGCAAAGAGCGCAGCAGCTTGACCAGCAAGCCAACCAAACCATCACTTCTACCGAGTCAGCCCTCGAAATTGCAGAAGCCTACGACCAACTCAACGAAGCCCGTACCTTGCTAGGCACAATTCCAGCATGGTCGGGGCAATACCAAACTGCACAAGCGCTGCAATCCGACTATGATTCGAAAGCTGAAGTGCTGGAGCAGGTAGTGCAGGCGTTGAAGAAAGCCAACACCGCTGCTCTAAGCAGCCAAAATCCACCGCATCCGCTACAAGACTGGCGGAAAATCCAGTGGAATTGGCGAGAGGCGATCGCGTTATTAAAAAAAGTGCCGCCTGAAAGCCCAGTTGCCGCACTGGCGCAGAAAAAACTGCAAGAGTATCAGGTCAACTTGAATAACACAGATGCGCGTGTGATGGCAGAACAAGCCGCCCAAGATAAAGTAACCACCGCGCGTAGCACTGCCCAGGTTGCCGAAACGCGCGCAGGTGCTGCTACCTCACCTGAAGGCTGGCAGCAGGTTTACCTCACCTGGGAAGCAGCGATCGATCTGCTGCGTCAGGTTCCGGAGGGCACAATGGCGCATGTCGAAGCCCAGAAATTAGTAGCAGATTACCAAACCAAAATGGTGGCAGCTAGGGAACGTCGCAGCCAAGAGGCATTTTCCACAGGCTCTTTGCAGGAGGCGATCGACTTCGCTGAGCAAGCCCGTGGGCTGGAACAGCAAAACAAGTGGGCTGAAGCAAGCCTAACTTGGCAGCAAGCGCTCAATAAAGTTCAGCGCATCCCGGAAGGCACCAGCTACTATTCGCGGGCGCAAGCACTAATGAGCCAGTATCAAGCTGCTCTGAGCGGGGCCCAACAAAATGAACGCCGCCTCAGCGCCATGCAAAAGATTAAACCCAACCTCGATCGCACTTGCGCGGGCAATCCTCGTGTTTGCACCTATACCTTTGCACCAGAAGCAGTACGCGTCCAGATAACCCCTGAGTATGACCAAGTGATAGAAGGCAGAATTAACAGTTCACAGCTACGGGGCAATGTGAGTGCGCGTACACAAGCGGTGAACCAAGTGAACCAGCTATTAGTAGAGCTATCCAGCCTCAGTCAAACTGCACAAGTGCCGATCGAGCTTTACAACTCAAATGGTTCCAAGTTTGGCACCCACGCCCCCAATCCATTTGCACAATAAGAAACCCCAAAAATCCTCTACATTCAAAGATCCCCCCTTTGTCAGGTTGATTTTTAGTTTGTCCTGCCCAGATGATGAAGGTATTTGCTGTGCAAAGCAGTTTGTGATCGAGGTTAAAGACATGGGGTTTTTTGATTGGATTTGGGTTCTGATTTTGATTTCTTCGATTCAGCCTGTGATTCAGAAGCGGATCGTGGAAGGGCGGCGAGTGGCGATGATCCGGGCATTTGAGCAGCGCCGTCAGGGACGAGCCATTCTGCTAATTCATCGGCAGGAATCCATTAGTCTATTGGGCATTCCGTTGTCGCGCTACATCAGTATCGAGGATTCTGAACAAGTGCTCAGAGCAATTCGCCTCACACCGCCCGATGTGCCGATCAACATCATCCTGCATACCCCCGGTGGACTGGTGCTAGCTACCGAGCAGATTGCCAAAGCGCTGGTGCGGCACAAAGCGAAAGTCACTGTATTTGTGCCGCACTACGCGATGAGCGGTGGCACAATGCTGGCAATGGCAGCCGATGAAATTGTTATGGACGAAAACGCGGTTCTGGGTCCAGTCGATCCGCAGTTGGGCAGTATGCCAGCAGCAAGCGTGTTGAAAGTTGTAGAAGAAAAGCCAATTAGCGAAATTGATGATCAAACGCTGATTACGGCAGACATCGCCCGTAAAGCAATTCAGCAGGTGCAAAAGTTTGTGCGATCGATTCTAGAGGACAATGTGCCACAGCAAAAAATTGCCCCAGAAAACGTCGATCGAATTATTGAAGCCTTGACTACGGGCGTTGTTACCCACGACTATCCAGTGTCGGTTGAAGAAGCGAAAGCGCTGGGCTTGCCTGTTACTGCTGGACTTCCCAGAGAAATCTACGATCTGATGGAGCTTTACCCACAGCCGATGACAGGTCGCCCCTCGGTGCAATACATTCCCATGCCCTATCAGCCCCGCCCGCAGCTGCCTGCACCCGCTCCGGCTGCCAAACGCGGTTAGTTGCCAGCCGACAGGGATCGGTATTCCTGCTCTAGCATTGACATGATGATCTGCGACTCATACCGATCCTCTCGCTTAATTACCTCTCGCAGCATTCCCTCAGGGCGAAAGCCAACTGCCTGATACACCCGCTGAGCGCGACGGTTATGTTCAAATACATCTAACCAGAGCCGATGGGCTTGGTGCGTCTCAAAGACTTGTTTCAGAATAAGCCGCAGAGCTTGTTTACCGTAGCCCTGGTTCGGCTGAGCGATCACAATACGAGCGAGATTAAGGCTACGGTGGGGCGATTGCACATCCAAGAGGATGGTATAGCCGATTAGTTCGCTTTGCGCTGTTTCAAAGACCAGATATTGTTTATTTGGATCTGTCAAGCTACGCGTATGTTCTTCTCGGCTCGATTGAAAGATCAGCGATCGGTAATCTTCTCGCGCTTCTTGCTGCAGAAAAAAATCAACATCCTGCGGAGTGGCTAACCGCTGCTGAATAGGAATCTGGGTACGAGGATGCTGCATTGCTGAATTAAATAAATCAAAAAGAGGATTTGTGTATTCTCACACACAAATCCTCTTTGCTCATCATTTTGCACTACTGCAGGAACTCAATTTGCTTTAGAAGCTGTTAGGACTTAGAAGCTGTTAGAAGTTGAATTTTATCCGCATCACATCAACTAAAACATCAGCGTTATCACCGTTATTCTCTAAATTATTCACGTAAACAACACCCGATTTAACTGAAACATTATCATTGATCTGTCAGCGATATGACGCTTCGATATACAGCGCTGCATCATTAATTAATTCATCAATCCGGTTATCACCTATCTTGTAGTCCAAGATTCTGAGCGGTACATACTCCGAAGGAGTAATACAGCTGCGACAGGCAAGCATCATTTTTGTCATTGCCGAACTGATAGTACAAAGCTGTAGCGCGATCGTAGGAGCAGTGGTGTTCACTGGCTCATGGCTATCTATAGTTACTGCTAAGTTTGCTTTGGTTTATGCAAAGCCAGTAATTTTAATATTTCCGTCTATTAGTTTTAATATTCCTTAAAGTTCTGCTACAATCACCGTCGAGCTAGATGCAGTCGCAGCAAAGCAAACTGAAGTGGCTAGCAAGATGCCCTAAGCCACTTTAGATGGCATGATTTGCGATCCTCACACCTAACAAGTTTAAGAACAAGTTATCATTTCTTGTTAAGTTTGCCGTAACGCTGAATACGAATTCTCTTTAGACGAAGCAGTTGCTGCAACTCTGGTTATTCTTAGTGGCTTTAGATTTTCTTAAGCACAAGCCCAGAGAGTTTTTGTGTAATCTTCGGTAAGTTACCCTGCCGCACTTGTACGGTGCATTGAGTTTATGAATGTGTATCTTGCTGGACCCGATGTATTTCTGCCCGATCCACTTAGAGCAGCCGCAGCAAAGAAAGAGATCTGCGCCAGATACAGCTTTACGGGGCAGTTTCCCTTTGACAACACGCTGGATTTTTCACAGCTATCGCCGTTTGAGTCTGGGTTGGCTATTTACAAAAGCAACATTGCCTTGATGGATCGATGTGATTTGATTATTGCTAATATGACTCCGTTTCGAGGAGTCAGCATGGATGTGGGAACTGCATTTGAGATGGGTTACATGGCAGCACAGAGCAAGCCTGTTTATGGTTACAGCAACGATGGGCGACTCTATGGCGATCGCGTTCCGGCTACAGAACCTGGATTAGATGAGCTAGGTCAGGCGATCGAATCTTTCGAGATGCACGATAATTTAATGATGGAAGGAGCGATTTATACTGGCAACGGTGTATTTCGCGGAGAGCAGATTGATCAACTGAATTACTACACAGAGCTAAAAGTATTTGAATCAGTGGTGCAAATCGCTGCAGAACGATTGTTGCGATAAGAAAATTTGAAATAGAACGTAAGACGAAGCGAATATGACTGTGTCCAAGCTAAAAATTATTCTGGATACCGATCCGGGCGGCGATGATTCATTTGCATTTCTGTGGTTGATGAGCTTGGCAAAGCAAGGACTGGTGGAGATTGTCGCGGTCACCAGCGTCGATGGTAATGTCCACGCCAAGTTAACGTTTGCTGGCTCCTGTAAATTGCTGGAGCTGGGCGGCTTTGCTTCCGTAGAAGTAGGGCGAGGTGTTCTAGGTGGTTCAGCTAGCAGAGAAGTAGAAGATGCAGCATCAATTCACGGGGCAGATGGGATGGGCAATCTCTCACACACGCTGCCCGTTCCCCAGCAAACTTATGAAGCCGCTCGCCTGGCAGACGATCTGCTGATCGAGAAGCTCAAGGAATCACCCGGAGAGATCGTGATCTTGGCAATCGCTCCCTTGACCAATCTCGCTGCCGCCGAACAGAAATCTCCCGGCATTCTCAAATTGGCGAAGCAAATAGTGATCATGGGCGGGGCCTTCACCGTACCCGGCAACATCACCCCAGAAGCCGAATTTAATATTGCCTATGACCCGGAAGCCGCGCAGCTTGTATTCGATCGTTGCGATAACCTGATCGTTTTGCCACTAGATGTGACACAGCAGCTAGTGTTCACCCGCGAGATGGCGCAGCAGGTGAGTGACCTCAATCCCCAAAGTCCGATCGCCCAGTTTATCGTTTCGCTGTGTCAGTTTATGGTGAGTACTGCCCTCGCCTTCCGCGAAACAAACGGAAAGCGCGGTTTTCTGGTTCACGATGCGGTAACGCTGGCCTACCTGTTCTATCCTGAAACACTGCTGTTTCAACGTGCTCAAGTATGGATCGAAACTCAAGGCGAGTGGACGCGTGGTAAAACGGTGATCGATCGTCGCAACAGAGCAAAGACAAACGCTAAGCACTGGGTTGCCCTATCGGTAGACAGCCAAAATCTTCTGGCGATGCTGATAGAAGATTTGAAGATTTTATTGTCCTAATCGGGCTTACCTAGCAGGAATTCGGGCGGGAACTGCAGAGAGCTTATCAGCATCATTGGTATAGGGCACCAGCCCTTGAGCTGCTGCATTTGTTACGCAAGCCCTAGATCCCAAAGTGGTGCAAACCTATGACCTTCCTGACGATCGACAATCAACCCCTTTCGCTGGAGCAATCCTTTGGCTATTTGAAAACAGCGGGCGATCTGCCCAAATTTATCTTAGAAATTGCTCAGCAGTATCTTCTGGAAAAAGAGATCGCCGCCTGTGGCATTGCCGAACCGGACTCTACCCTAGTAGAAAAACTAATGCTGGAGTTCCGGATTAAGCATCAGCTAGGTGCCGCCGAAACGTTTGCTCAGTGGCTCAACAGCCAAGGGATGACCTATCGTGACTTTCGCCGCAAAATTACACTAAGCATTCAGCTTAATGCACTCAAGGCAAAGGTCACATCAGATCTAGAAAGCTATTTTTTGGCTCACAAAGCTTCTCTCGATCGCCTTGTCCTCTCTCGAATTGTTGTGCAAACCGCAGAGCTTGCCGCTGCCCTGAAAACACAGCTCAATCATCCATCTGCCGACTTTAGTCAGCTTGCCCGCCAGCACTCGACTGCTGCCGAGTCGATCGTGGGGGGTATCATGGGGGCAACCCATCGAGGAAAGCTACCAGAAAGCATTCGCACCGCAACTGATACTGCCCAGATTGGGCAGATTGTCGGTCCTGTAGAGGTAGAAGGACAATTTTGGTTGGTGCGCGTTGAACAAATTTTGCCTGCAGTTCTGGAAGGAGAAGTCAAACAAGAGCTGCAAAATTATCTGTTCAAGCGCTGGCTAACAGAGAAACTGAAAAGCACTAGAATTCAGATGGCGAGCCAAATAAACTGAGTTCTGTAGCGTTAGGCGTATACGCAAGCCTTCTCGTGCGACAACTACGCTTTGCGTAGTTGTCGCACGAATCACTAGCGACCCGGCTGGCTATAGATAACTCGATCGTTCCGGCTCACCTCAAGCCGATAGCCGCCCACAGGCAGCACTGTCACAGCATAAGTTAGATCGCCAGCAGGGTTTATGTAAGTCGTACGTTGGTCAGAGCGAGACACTTCTACTGGAGCGGCTTGCAGCTCTACTTTGTCTGTGCCCCGATTGTACACATTCATCCGCAGTTCGCCGTTCTCGTCGTAGATGCGAACAGCGTATTTAGCCGTCTGAAACGTAGCCACTGTAGCGCTGGCAGGGATGGGTGGGCTAGCAGGGTCAATCTGCGGTGGAGTGCCCGCTCCACCGGATACAGAATCAGGGACAGAGGAGCGATCCTGCGGCGGAACAGTAGTCTCAGCGGCGGCAGAGCCGGGCAGCTGAGGGACTGGCGCAGCAGGAGATGGTGCTTCCGGAGCCTGTGGAGGACTGGTTGAAGCAGGCGCAGTGGCTTGCTGTCCTTGAACTTGCTGATTGTAGGTCACGCGATCGCCTTCCCGAATCATCAGCCGATACTGGCTGCCATCTGGCGTAACCTGGACGGAATAAAGCTTTGCCCGATTACCACGGTTAGTGAATGTGATAGCAGCGTCAGCGATGTTAACCTGCATCGGCATCTCGCGCTGCTCCATCGTGTCTCCCTCTCGGTTGTAGAGATTCATCCGCAGATCGCCCGCCTGCCGAAACAAACGCACCGCATAGCGATCGGTTTGGAACGTGAGGACTGTTGCATCAATGGCGTCAGGGGCAGGAGGATTGGTAGGTGCTTCTGGAGTAGGTGCTTCTGGAGTAGGTGTTTCTGGGCTGGGCGAAAGTTGCTTAACAGCAGCGATCGCCTTAGTGGAGAAGATAACAGCAGCGATCGGCAGCAAGATGAGGCTGATACCTCTGTAGATGTAGAGACGTAAGGGTCTGCTGTTGAAACTATTGCTGAGGTGCCGGATTTGGGGATGGCGGCTCATAAAACTGAATCATCTGTCGAAAAAAGTTTAACACCTGAGTCCGATCGACTGGAGCAACTCCATCCTCTCCAAACCAGGTTTCAAAGATGGCGACATCCTGACTGTTTTGGTTGACCACACCCTGCATAAAATTTAGCAGCGTTTGATTGACGAGCAAGCGAAACTCTGGATCATCGGGCAATGCACAGCCATAGACCTGAGTGCCAAGCGGCTGCGGCGGCATAATTTCAAACTCGTCAGGGTTGGGCAAGCTCTGCCGCAAGCCTTCCAGCAGAACTCCATCGCTTGCCAAGGCATCGATTTGTCCGGCATTCAGTGCTTTTAAGCCTGCCGCCCGATTGGTAAACCGCACCACTCGGGCAAGCTGCAAGCCATCTTCTACAGAATATTCATCGTCTGCGCCCCGCACTACACCCACCCGAAACTCTGGTGGAGTTAGCTGATGCGAGGCTCGGATTAGAAACTGAGTCCCTGTGCGGAAGTAGCCGATCGAGAAATTTGCATCGAGCTGGCGGCTATTGGTGATACTAATTGCACCACAGGCAATGTCAATCTGCTGACGAGTGAGCTTAGCTGACCAGTTGGAGACATTCGTTTCGACTAGCTCTAGCCTCACTTCGCGCTTGAGCTGCTGCTGCAACGCCTGCTGCACCAAGCGCAGCATATCGACCGAGTAGCCCACCCATTCGCCGTCTGGCTGAACATAGCCAAACGGGGGTGAATCAGCGCGAGCGCCTGCCAGCAGCACTCCTGTCCGCTTTACCCGTTCCAAAACGGTTTCTGGGACGGCTGGAGTCGGAGCCACAGTAGGGGATGTGGCTTGCGCTGCGGCTGACGGAATTTCAGTCCGATCTGTCCAGACTAGCAGTAGCCCGCAGACTGTGAGAACAGCCGCTCTAACGAATCGGGTCATGGACAGTTACCAGCTTTGTGCCGTCTGGAAACGTAGCTTCAACCTGCACTTCGTGGATCATTTCAGCAATGCCCTCCATTACCTCGTCACGAGTTAATAGAGTTGTGCCGTATGTCATAAGTTCCGCCACCGTCCGACCTTCCCGCGCCCCTTCCAAAATTGCCGCCGAAAGATAAGCGATCGCCTCCGGGTAGTTTAGCTTGAGTCCTTTCTCTTTGCGGCGTTCAGCAAGCAGAGCGGCAGTAAAAATCAGCAGTTTGTCTTTTTCTTGGGGAGTGAGTTGCATGAGGTTGGGGGGTGAGGATGGAGGGGGACGAGGCTCTGCGTCTCAATCGGGCTGGGTTAACGGATCTTAGTCTTTAGCGCCAGCCACGTCAAAAGGGGCAGTAGGTAAAGATAGACGGCGTAGGGGATAAAGCCAGCATTTGTCCCCAACACAGTCGCTGGCACAAGTCCAGCGATGTTCCAGGGTATCAGGGGAGAAATTACCACAACAGTATTTTCCAGGTCTACTGCTAAATCGATCGAATTCTGCTCAGCTTCATATTTTCTTTGAACGAGCTGCTGTGCTAGCAGAATAGCGATGGTCTGCGTACAGCCAAATGCTGCCGCTGCGGTGCCGATTAGCGCTGTACCTAAGAACAAGCTGCTGCGGCTGTTTGCCTGATTTAGCCACTGAGTCATGCCTGCTAGAACTTGCGTTCCAGAGAAAAGTCCGGCAAAGGCAGTTGAAACCACTACAACTAAGCAGACTTTTGCCATTGACAGGACACCACCCCCGACTAAGACGTGATCCAACGAGCTAGGCTCTGAGAGCTGAAATCCCAGCATACTAAAGCGCAATAAGTCTAGCAGTGATCGGTGTTGTAGACTGATGCCAATTACCACTGCTAGCACAATGCTAAATAAGATCGATCGCTTGACCTCCACGCGCAGCAGCGCCAGCAGCAAAATTGCTACGGCAGGCAGCAGCACGATTGGGTTCAGGTCAAATAGGCGATCGATCTCTTGCGGCAGCAGGCTGTTAGAGATTTGCACTGGATGCAAGACAGACAGCCCCAAGTAGACCAGACAGGTGATCCCCAATGGTAGCCACGCTGTTCGCAGCATATTGCGGATATTGCCATAGAGATCGGTTTGGGTCACAGTGGCAATTAGATTAGCGCTAGAGGACATGGGAGAACAGCGATCGCCTACATAAGCCCCAGCAATAATGGCTCCAGCGATCGCATGAGCATCAACGCCGCTGCCGTTTGCCAAAATCATCAGCGCTGTACCGATCGTTCCCACAGCCCCAAACGAAGTCCCTATCAACACAGAAACGCCACTGGTCAGCAAAAACGCCAGCAGTATAAACAGACGCGGGTGGATGACCTGAACGCCGTAATAAACCAAGGCAGCCACCGTGCCCGATGCCAGCCAAACTGCCGTAATTGCCCCAATCAGCAGCAAGATCCAAATTACTGAGAAGGATTGGCGGCTCCCGGCGATCGCCATTGCCAGCAGAGATTTTAGCTTAAACCCCCGTCGCTGCAGCATTGCCATTAGCAGCAGCATCGCCGTCAGCAAGGGGTATGCCACAAAATAACCTTTGGAAGTGCTAAACACTAGCAGCCCAAAGGAAAAGACGAGCGTTAGAACAAGATCCATACCCAAAATGCAGAGATGAAGCAGATATTTCCACCTCAACTCTAAGATAGCCAGCCTCTTGGTTACTTCCTAATTAACTGGGGCGCTAGGATTCGAACCTAGGAATGGCGGGACCAAAACCCGCTGCCTTACCACTTGGCGACGCCCCATCGGTGTCAGCCTTTAACATATTAGCAGTCTCCAGGGTAATTGTGTCAACTGAATTCTAGATTTTGCGTCAGTGCAACTTGCTCAGCTAGTTCAGAAATTGTCCTTTGAAGAACTAATGTCGCAGTCAAATTGACCTCTAATGTCCATTAAAGAGCTATTTGTCGAGTTTAAAGACTTAGTGTCAGCGCAAAAAGAAAGCCTAAAATGACCGTTTAGCAATGTTTTCAGGCTTTCCTAGCAAGGTTTTATTCTCTCAAAAAACTTAAATAGATATTTGCCTTTTTTCGTGAAACCCTCAAAAGTGGTTTAAACTGATAATTGCCATTTTTCAGTTTTTTCTCAAGGTATATCAGTTTAGCTTATGGAAGACTTTGGAACCTTGTCTCCCGGACAGTTATCCCCCGTTCCATCTGGAGTAACGGCACTCGTTGAGGAAAATCAGCAACCTGTCCATAAGATTTTGATCGAGCTTATCGAGGATCTGGATAAGCGAAGGGAGGTAACGCGAAAGATCGAGGCGATCGAAGACATCAATCAAGCATCTGACGATCGCAAGCAGGAGAAAATTCAGTTGTGGGCAGACCGATTAGAGAAAGACCCTAGAACAATTACACGATGGCTGGAGAAAGCTCAAAAAGAAGGGCTAGCCTCGATCGTCAGAGCTACCCGCTCTGATGCAGGACAGATTAAAGGTAACAAACGATGGAAACACTCCATCCAATATTGGACCGAGTTCATTCTAAAAACTTACAACGATGGCATCAAAGCAAAGCTAGGCATGACTCCTAACCTTGTGAACAATCAAGTCATGAGTCATGCTAAGGAAGAATTGGGACTAAAACAAGGTGAATACCCATCCCATCCATTTGTGTACAAAGTTTTAGAACCTCTGATTGAAAAGAAGAACCGGAAGGTTCGTAATCCAGGACAGGGACCTGGAATCATTATCAAGGTTACGAGTGGGAAGAAAGACGGCAAATGGGTTGAAGAAGATATTGAGGTTATCCGCAGCAACCAAGTCTGGCAGATTGATCACACTCGATTAGACAACTTGCTTTCGGATGAAGAAGGTGATCTTGCTGGTTCTGTCTGGATTACAGCGGTGATTGATTCTTGGTCAGGCTGTGTAATGGGGTATTATCTCAGTTTTGGCTCTGCTGGCTCTCATGAAGTTGCTTTGGCACTCCGTCACGCTATTTTGCAGAAGCATTACGGACCCGAGTATCGACTTCAGAAGGAGTGGGAAGTTTGTGGTCTTCCCGAATACATTGTCACAGATCGCGCTAAAGAGTTTAAATCAGCCCACCTAAAGCATATTGCATCAGATTTAGGCATCAAGCTGCGTCTCCGTCTCTATACAGAACAAGGTGGAATCGTAGAGCGGTTATTTTTGGAACTGAAAACCGAATTTGCAGCATTGATACTTGGCTTTAAAGGCGGAAGCCTGAAGGAACGCCCAGAGAATGCCGAGAAGTATGCCTGTATCGTCTTTGAAGATTATGACCGTAAGCTAGTGCGACATTTTGTGGATCACCACAACCAGCATCTGTATCCAAGGGTCGAAAACCAAACACGCTTAATGCGATGGAAAGCAGGTTTATTAGGTGGTCAGCCTAGAATGCCTGCGAGTGAGCGGGAACTTGACCTTTGCTTAATGAAAACAACAACGCGTAAGGTGGAGGAGCGGGGATGCATTAATTTTGAGAAGCTAGTCTATACAGCCAGTTTAAGTCGAGACGAGGATGGACATTGGCAGTACGACAAGAAGGCAAACTTCCTCAAAGACTATGAAGGTAAGAAAGTCTTAATTCGATACAACCCCACCAACATCGTTTATGTTCTTGTTTACACGTTTGAGGAGAATGATCAGCCATCTCAATTCTTAGGCACAATCAGAGCTAGGGATCTAGAGGAGGAGCGCCTGTCTCTAAAAGAATGGGAAGACCGTAAGGCTCAAATACGTAGGGAAGGCAAGGAAATCGATCAGTCGTCCATTCTAGCTCAACAGCGGGACTTATATACATCCTCTATTGAGAAGGCTAAGACACTCAAGGGACGGCGCAAAAAGGAGAATAACCGTATTACCCAAAATTCCAAACATTCCAATAAAGTGGTGCAGATATTTCCTCCAAATGCACCCCCCACAGATGCCCCTACGGACAATACTTCCCCCCCAACTACGCCTCCTGGCACTAAATCAAACAGTGAAGAAACTGCTCCCTCAACCAAAGCGGCTGCCGAGGATTTGCCATCGACACCGAAACCTCCTAAAATTCAAGTCAAACCTGCTTTGTATGTCGTTTCTGACTGGGATGAGTTTGTAGAGGACAGGTGGTGAGGTAACCAAAATGAGCCAGTCCAACTTAGCAGTTCAACCTCCTGAGGAGCAACCTCAAGTTTCCCGAGCATCATCTGGAGCGTCACAACCCAACCAAGCTCCTTCCAATCCTGCACGAAAGCTTGGCAAGCAGAAGGATCGATCGCCTGAACAACAAGCAAAAGTAGATCAACTTCGTGGGATTGAGCCTTATGTTGGAGTAGAAAGGGACGAACAACTGTTCACCACTCTATACAAATGGTGGGAAGCGGGTGTTTGCGGTTGCATCACCACGATGGATCGGTTGGGTTTGCAGAAGTCATTAACGTTTTATCTAAACAACCATGTCAGGCGACGAGGTAGTCTGCTGGTAACTCCAGCCCCTATCGCATACATTGAAATTGAGCAGAATGGCAGCCCGACAGATCTATTGCTACTACTCTTAAATTTTCTGGTTAATCCACTTGATTGTGGTCAGTTACGGCAATTGCGTTCCCGCACTTGGGGAACTCTTAAGTCTCGTGGAGTTAAGCAGCTAATTGTCAATAATGCAGATTTGTTGTCGTTTAAAGCATTCAATGAACTTGTAAGAATTAGAGAGAAGCTGAATATTTCTGTTGTTCTTGCTGGTTCTCCTTATCTCGAAGATATCATTGATGCTAAAAATCCTAAGAAAAAGAAATATTTAACTATTTACAATACCTTTTTGAAGCAGCATCCCTACAGCACTCTTAACTTAGGGAACGTAGCAACGGTGATTCAAGCATGGGAGAACACATTAAATTGGGCAAAGCCACTAAATTTGACTTCAGACGACAGTATTACTCGAGTTTTGGCTGATGCTTCTGAAGGGCAACTCCAAGTGCTTTACGAGAATCTTCGTGAGGTTGCAATTTGGAAAATTGATCATCCTGAAGCACAGATTAATGCTCAGAATGTTTCTACCGCTTTGGGTTCCTGCCACCAACCGGTGGCCAAACCATAGGCAAAGCTAGCTGCAATGCTAGTTTCTGCGTTGATGATGGATTAATTAGAAGTCACGTTCATAAAGACGATGAGCAGTGAAGAAGAACGTTCGCTTGTTTATCTTTCACCGTACGATGGTGAGAGTATTAGCAACTACCTTGGGCGTTGGTGTCGCCAAGAGGTTGTAAGTATCGATACTTACACTTTGGGAAAGCGATTAAGATTGGGCAAAACTTTGTGGAGATGGGAGAGGTTTTATTTAAACCCATTTCCAACTCGCTGGGAATTACAGAAGATAGACAAGCTGATGGAGGTGGGAGTAGACAGATTACTGCTCCTGTCGAGTAACACTTTGGCTGTCGTCTTAACAAATTCTTGTCATTGAAGATTCATCAGCTAAAACTCTTACTCTGCTTCGCTTTCCAAGCTTTTGAAGCGGTTAGTGGAACAGAATCACTCATATCAGAATAAGTGTCGTAATTTGAATTCTTAACACTTTAGCCGTCGTTTTTTTTCAGTTCTTTACTCAGCCTCTTAACACTTTAACTGTCGCTTTTTCTGCAAGGTTCTTTCAAAATTTTTAATATTTAACAGATTGACTGTCATGTTCTCTGGTCGTAGTATTTTCATACTTAAGAACATGAGTACTATTTTCTATGCAGTCATCTGATTTATCCTCAGACAATCCTGCTTCCGAATCCAGTGAAATTGTCACTGAACTTGCATCCGCTGAAGCAAGGTTAAAACTTCAAATCATTCAGAAGCTTATTGAACCCTGTGATCGCAAGACCTATGGTGAACGCCTTAGATCTGCGGCAGAAACACTGGATTGCTCGGTTCGCACAGTACAACGTCTGGTTAAGAAATGGGAAGACGAGGGTTTAGCTGCCCTTACCCAGGAAGAAAGGCGGGATAATGGCACCCATCGAATTAGTGAAGAGTGGCAGAAATTTATTATCGCTGCTTATGACAAGGGTAAATGTACACCCTCACAGATTGCCGTTAAAGTCAAGAACAAAGCCAAAGCTGAGGGACAAAACTACTATCCAAGCCACATGACAGTTTATCGAGTGCTGGCTCCATATATCGAGAAACAAGAGCAATCGTCCAATATTCGCAATATTGGTTGGCGTGGTTCCCGGCTGGCACTAAAAACTCGTGATGGAGATGAGCTTGCTGTCGAATACAGTAATCAGGTTTGGCAATGTGACCACACTCGTGCTGATGTTTTATTGGTGGATAAGCACGGAGAGCTTTTGACTCGTCCCTGGCTGACAACTGTTATTGATACCTACTCTCGATGCATTGTGGGCTTCAATTTAGGATTTGATGCTCCTAGTTCAAAGGTTGTTGCTCTAGCGTTGCGTCATGCGATTTTACCTAAGAAATACGGTTCAGAATACAAGCTCTACGTTAATTGGTCTGCCTATGGAACACCTGAGCACTTATTTACAGACGGCGGAAAAGATTTTCGCTCGGAACATCTTCAACAAATTGGGGTGCAGTTAGGATTTACCTGTCACCTACGCGATCGCCCCTCAGAAGGTGGTATTGTTGAGCGCCCCTTTGGCACGTTCAACACTGAATTCTTCTCAACTCTCCCTGGATATACCGGATCAAATGTCCAGGAACGCCCAGAAGAAGCGGAGAAGGAAGCCTGTTTGACTTTACGAGAGCTTGAACAGCTTTTTGTTGCCTATCTCGTCAACCGATACAACCGGGGTTTAGACGCTCGAATGGGCAATCAAACACGAATAGAGCGGTGGGAAGCCGGATTGCTCAAGCAGCCAACTGAGATTCCAGAGCGACAACTGGACATTTGCCTTATGAAACAAACCCGACGCACAATTTACCGGAGCGGATATCTTCAATTTGAGAATCTAACCTATCAGAATGATGATCTTGCTGCCTACGCAGGTGAAACGGTTGTACTGCGGTATGCCCCAAGGGATATCACAACTGTGCTGGTTTATCGTCAAGAGGTTGAACGAGAAAAGTCATATTACCCATTGGCGGAGTCGGAGCAACCTTTGAAATGGATCAAAGAGGTTTTCCTTGGTCCTGCCCAAATTCAAGATTTTGAGGGTGAGCAAATTTCCCTTGATGAAGCAAAGGATATGAGCCGCCGCATTCGTGAGGAAGGAAAGGCAGTTAATCACGAATCCATGCTTGATGAAGCGCGTGACCGCGAAGCCTTCCTTGACCAGAAGAAGAAAACTCGACGCGATCGCCAAAAGGAGGAGCAAGCTACGATTCAACCTCCGTCTAGCCCAATTAAGCCAACCGATTCTGCTGAAACTCAGCCCTCATCTAGCTCAGTTAGATCAAATGATTCTGACATCACTCAATCTTCAACCTCACCTGAGTCAAAAGACGAGATCCCTATGTTTGAAATTTGGGACTTTGACGAAGAGTAGGAGGTGAACCAATGACAGAACACAGCACCTACGACTTTGAATCTCACATTGAACGGTTGAGAAAAGACAAAACGGTAGCGCTTGAGCAGGTCACTCTATTGCACGAATGGCTCAACCGTAAACGCAGCTCTCGCCAATGCGGTCGGATTACAGGAGAGTCAAGAACCGGAAAGACAAAGGCGGGTGAAGCTTATCTAAAACGGTACGGTAAGCCCGATTTCTCAAGCAAAACTCCAATCATTCCTGTAGGCTACATGCTGCCCAAACAAGAATGTACATCTCGGGAACTTTTTCGGCAGATTTTGGAGTATTACAACTTTGATCTGCCAAAGGGAACGGTTGGCGATGCTCGTAGCCTTGTCTTGAAGGTTTTGGAAAAGAGTCAAACGGAAGTCTTATTTATCGATGAAGCCGATCGCCTCAAGGACAAGACCTTTGCTGATGTTAGAGATATTTTTGACGAGCTGAGAATTGCCGTCATTCTAATTGGAACGACAAAGCGACTTGACCCAAAAGTTAAGGAGGATGAGCAGGTCTACAATCGCTTTCGCTCTAACTATCGAATCGGCACAATTCAGAAGGAGCAACTGAAACAGTGCGTTGGCATTTGGGAGCGGGATATTATCGCGCTCCCTGTTCCTTCTCACTTAGCAACTGAGCCTAAGCTCAAATTGATTCGTCCTGCAATTGGTAACCCCAATCGAGGATATTACATTGGACTCATGGATATGGTGCTGCGGGAAGCTGCAATTCGCTCCTTGGAGGCAGGCATGATGCACGTCGATGACAAAATTCTTGCCACAGTCGCCAAGGAGTATAGCTGATGAAGGCTCCAGAGGTTCCACCCTGGGTTTTCAATGTAGAACCCTATGAGGGGGAAAGTATTAGCCATTTCTTAGGAAGATTTCGTCGAGCCAACTACTCCTCTAAAAGTGAAGTGGGGCAAAAGTCCGGTTTGGGGGGCATTCTGGCTCGCTGGGAGAAGTTCCGTTTTATTCCTCCACCCTCTGAAAAATAGTTGAAAGCCTTAGCCGAAGTCGTTCGACTAAATGTTGAACAACTTCGATCGCTTCTCCCACCTCAAGGAGTGGGAATGAAGCACGAACCGATTCGGCTGTGTGCCGCCTGTTATGTAAAGAAGCCGTACCATCGGCTTGAGTGGCAATTCAAGACAACAAGTGGATGCGATCGCCACCAACTCCGCCTGCTCTCTGAATGCCCCAATTGTGGCAAACGGTTCAAGATTCCTGCCCTCTGGATGGAGGGACACTGTCATAACTGCCGGATGATGTTTGTGGAGATGAGGGAGTATCAGAAGGGGATGTAGGCGATCGCCATCAACTCCGTCTCCTCTCTGAATGCCCGAATTGTGGCAAGCGGTTCAAGATTCCTGCCCCTGGATGGAGAGACACTGTCATAACTGTCAGATGATGTTTGTGGAGATGAGGGAGTATCAGAGGAGGATGTAGGCGATCGCACAACTCATGAGAACGAGTCCGCTGTAGCCTCTGTTTACGTTCGAGTTGGCTCACATGTTGTAGAAGTGCAATAAAGCTTAAATTCTCCTCAAAGGCTTGAAATAGGCAAGAAATCTCAACCAGAATGGGAATAGCCATTCTGAGGGCGTTCCTGTGACCCAGCCAGATCCACTTTCACAAGAATCTCAAACTCAGACGACTGGTGCTGAAGCAGAAACCCCATCACTGGTTAAATCCGTCTCAGCAACGTCAGAAGCCGATTCTCCAGTGATCTTTGCTCAGTTAGAGTCCAAAGTCTGCTCTACAGCAATCTCACCGGACGGACGGCGGATGATTGCTGGACTAGGAAATGGGACGCTACAATTCTTTGATTTGATCAGCGGCAACCCCATTGGTCCACCCTTGCAGGGGCATTCAGACGCCGTTTTGTCAGTCGCCTTCTCCCCTGATGGCAAGACCATTGTCAGTGGCAGTGCTGACCGCACCATTCGCCTGTGGAGCATTGGGGGCAACATCATTGGTCCACCCTTGCAAGGGCATTCAGACGCCGTTTTGTCAGTCGCCTTCTCCCCTGATGGCAAGACCATTGTCAGTGGCAGTGCTGACCGCACCATTCGCCTGTGGAGCATTAAGGGCAACATCATCGGTCCACCCTTGCAAGGGCATTTAGATATCGTCTTGTCAGTGGCCTTCTCCCCCGATGGCAAGACCATCGTTAGTGGCAGTAATGACATCCGCTTGTGGAGCATTGAGGGTGCCCCCATTGGCCCACCGTGGGCGCATTCAGACGCCGCTTTGTCAGTAGCCTTCTCCCCTAATGGCAAGACTATTGTCAGTGGCAGTGTTGACGGGACCATTCGCTTGTGGAGCATTGAGGGCATCCCCATTGGTCAACCCTTGCAGGGGCATTCAGGCTCCGTCAACTCAGTAGCCTTCTCCCCTGATGGCAAGACTATTGTCAGTGGCAGTGTTGACAGTACCATTCGTTTGTGGAGCATTGAGGGCATCCCCATTGGTCAACCCCTGCAGGTGTATTTAGGTTCTGTCCACACATCTGTTAACTCAGTGGATTTCTCCCCTGATGGCAAGACTATTGTCAGTGGCAGTGATGACAGGACCATTCGTTTGTGGAGCATTGAGGGCATCCCCATTGCTCCACCTTTGCAGGGGCATTCACGCTCCGTCAACTCAGTGGCCTTCTCCCCCGATGGCAAGACTATTGTCAGTGGCAGTGATGACAGGACCATTCGTTTGTGGAGCATTGAGGGCATCCCCATTGCTCCACCGTGGGGGCATTCAGACTCCGTCAACTCAGTGGCCTTCTCCCCCGATGGCAAGACTATTGTCAGTGGCAGTGGTGACAGGACCATTCGTTTGTGGAGCATTGAGGGCACTCCTATCGGTCAACCCTTGCAGGGGCATTCAGACTCCATCAGGTCAGTGGCCTTCTCCCCCGATGGCAGGACTATTGTCAGTGGCAGTAATGACGGTACCATCCGTCTGTGGAGCATTGAGGGCATCCCCATTGGTCAACTCTTGTGGGGGCATTCAAACTACGTTTTGTCAGTAGCCTTCTCCCCCGATGGCAAGACTATTGTCAGTGGCACTGGTGACAGGACCATTCGCTTGTGGAGCATTGAGGGCACTCCTATCGGTCAGCCCTTGCAGGGGTATTCAAGCTCCGTCAACTCAGTAGCCTTCTCCCCCGATGGCAAGACTATTGTCAGTGGCAGTGGTGACACCAGCGTATCACTGTGGCAACTCGATGCCAGCTCAACAGTACAACGCTTATGGGTTATGCCGATTGCCATTGCAACCCCCATTCGAAACCTAGAAGACCGTAGCAGACAAATCTCCGTTCCTCAGAGCATTGCAAACGATTTGGCGCAGGGCGAAGACCAGCTTAAGGTCAAAGATGAAATTGATGCTCTAGCAACGGTGTTACTGCTCCGCAGTTTAGAGCCTCCCATTGCTGTTGGCATTCTGGGCAGTTGGGGCAGTGGTAAGTCGTTTGGCATGAACATGATTCGGAGAAAGGCCAACGAAATTCGGAGACAAAGCTTGTCCTCTTTCGAAGCTTGGGGCGATCCGGGAGAGCCAACGCGCACGGATATTTTATTTCCCTATGTCGGACATATTTATCAGATTGAGTTCAATGCCTGGACTTATGCCAAGGCAGACCTTTGGGCAAGCCTGATGCAGGAAATCTTTTATGAGTTGAACCGTCAAATTAGTTTGGAACAGCAGCTTGGGCGCATTCTAAGCACTCCCCCTCAGGAACGCCCTGCACAATCAACAGCTCTAGAACCAGCACGAGCGAATCGATACACTGATCAATTTATCTATAATCCTATAGCCAGTACGAGAAGAAATTTTTTGAATAAAATTCAACAGTTCTTCAGAAGGCTTTCAATTATTCTTCAAAAAACTCTGAATCTTTGGCTTTCCCAGTTTATTATTCACGTTCTTGTATTTGTTCTTATTGTTCCAGTTCGACTTCTAGTTCTCATAATTGCACTTCTCGATAAGCTCTCAGGCGAAAATTTTGATCTCCTTACAAAACTGAGTAATTTTCTTGA
The DNA here is from genome assembly GCF_014764505.1 of Phormidium tenue FACHB-886. Taxonomy (GTDB): domain Bacteria; phylum Cyanobacteriota; class Cyanobacteriia; order Elainellales; family Elainellaceae; genus FACHB-886. The sequence continues at coordinate 94,948 of NZ_JACXWX010000016.1, read as the reverse complement.
ACCATTTTTCGATTGGCTTGTAAATCAATTCGAGAATTACTACTCTCCGAGCAACTTAAGAACATCCTTTGATACCTGGGTTAGGCGAATAGAGTCAATTCTCGAACATGTCTTATTTCTACTTCTGGTTGGCTTTCCTAAACGCTTAAGCAATAGACGGCAATATTGGCAGCGAATCAGTTCCCAATCTGCTGCCAATTCACCTGCAACGCAATCATCGTCAGAGCTAAACTCAGTTGCCTATGGTGAAGCCTTACGCAAAGGAGGCAATTTTTGGCTTAGGAACGAGAAAGAACTGCTCGCCAGTTCCGAGATTTCTAACTCTCTCTGGAAAGCACTCGAAAAAATTAAACAGGAAGAACAGAAGCGGTTTAAGGAGAAAGAGCTTCAGCTCCAGGAGAAGGAGAAAGAGCTTCAGCGTCAACTCAAGAGTGCTGAAGTCGGGGTAGATCAAAAACTTGCTCAGCGAAGGAAAAATGCATTCTGGGCACCCATTGCTAACGCGATCGCTCGACTCCGGTTTTCTGGCGAAGAAATTGAACAATTTGCCGCTACGGGGGAGACGACCAGAATGCTGCGTCAGACCTTCACCAGTTGGCAGGGTTTGCTTGCCCTGTTTACCATGACCCTGTTCATTGTCCTGACACTCGATTCAGCAAACCGAACGGCAATCATCACAGCTACACAAACCCTGCTGGAGAAAACGGGACTGCTCCCCCTGCTCGATCGTCTGATTCCTGCCGGAGTCAAAAATACCTTCACCTCCCTCAGCCAGATCATTCCCATCTGGCTCGATCGATTACCCCGGTGGATCACAACACTTCAAGCAAAAATTCCTGCCGGGATTCAGGTTTTGGCAGCTATTACCGCTGTCGTCACTGCCCTAATTCCCATCCTGAAAGCCCTAAGCAATTACATCACCTTAGTGCAAAAAGAACAGGCACGGATTCAAAGCGAACGCGACGTATTGCTGAAACAGGAGCAGAGCAAAGCGGAAGGACTCATCAAAGAAGTGGCACAGCTCAAGCTTCAGATTGAAGAACAGCGGCAGCGGGTGGGGCTAACGGCTGACTATGCTTCACTGATGGACTTTGTCAACGATCGTCTCAGAGTTGACGACTACGGTAAACGATTGGGACTGATGCAGCAAGTGAAACAAGACCTGGCTGTCCTCTCCGATTACCTCGCCGGTTACAAGCACAACCGGGAAGAGTTTGAAAAGTGCTTTCCGCGCGGTCCGGTACGAGTGATCCTTTACATTGATGATCTAGATCGCTGCCCACCTAATCGCGTTGTTGAAGTCTTAGAAGCCGTGCAGCTTCTCCTCAATACAAGACTATTCATTGTCGTCCTAGGCATTGACGATCGCTACATTGCCCGTGCCCTAGAGCAGGTTTATCGAGGCGTTCTCAAGCGAGGAGGCAAACCTTCCGGGATCGACTACCTCGAAAAAATTATCCAGATTCCCTATCGCATGCGTCCCATCTCCCCAGCAACAGTTGAGAACTATCTGCGGGCACAGCTCCAGCTTCGCCGCCCTGATTCCTCAGCCGATCCACAAACCGTTCAGCAAGCGATCGCCCAATCCGATCGTCCATTTCAGCAAGAACAGGCTGATACTTCACAGGATGGAAATAGCAGCCTCCAAGCAGCGACTCCTCCCATGCCAGCCCAAGCCAGTGTTGCACAATCATCAGAGGCGATCGATTCGCTTAATCCACCCGTTCAAACCTCTCAGCAACTTCCCACTCAGTCCTCTGTTGAATTTCCAGCTACAGAGCCAGCAATCCAAAAGTCTGAAGCCAGACCGCCTGAAGAAATGCCAGATCCCATTGAAATTTCACAAGCGCCTGCTGCACAAACTAATGGCTCAACCCCATCTTCCCAAACCACCGCTGATACTGACTCAAAAACCTACCTCGAAACCGTTGCTAAAGTAACCGAGCTAGATGAAACAGAATTCCAACTGCTTGTAGACTGCTGCAAGCGCGTAGACATCACACCCCGTACAGCCAAACGGCTGATCAACATCTATAAAATCTTGCAAATCATCTGGTCAACGCGCAGTCAAAACACCCCGCTCCAGCCCCAACCCAGCACCCAGACTAAGCGAGTGGTCATGTCATTTCTAGCACTCTCCGGACGCTACCCCAGCTACATGCGGAACCTGTTTGAAGAAATTGACGTAAAACTCGAAGAACAAATGGGAGACGCACCTGACACCGCCACAGCTGACAACCCCCAACTTGACATCGAACTCGACGCACTCCTCAATGACAGCACTCCTCAGCCTGCAACCGCCGATTCCTATGCTCAGCGGGAGTGGCGTAAATTCAGGGCTGATATCAACCAAATGCTGCGAGATCCCGAAAAACCCCCCAATCAATCTATTCAACTCACCCTCGATCGAAGCACCTTCGACCTGATGCTATCCTTCTGCTTTATGGGCGATATTGGCTACGACCCGGATGATTATCACTTGGATACCCGCCTCAGTAAAAATCAAGATTCAACCGGAACCCCTGATTGCTCGACAATCGCCACCGAAAATGGTCGCTCATGAAATCTGCATGCTGTCCTGAGCGATCGCTTTGCCTATCTTTCAATTCATAAATCTTACTTCGCCGTCAAAGATCCAGTAGAGGCGATCGTCCCTAACTTTTCCGATCAATATTAGGCTTTAGTTCATGTGGGCAGTTGCCCAGTTGCTTTGAGAAATGCTCGCTTCGCTGCCAGTTTTGTCTTTCGGTTGGTATAGCGTTTGAAGCTTCGTGGATCTCGATGTCGGGTTAATTCCATTGCCAAAGACGGGTCCATCTCTAAGTCAACGATCAAGCGAGTGGCGAAGGTATGTCGTCCTCGGTGAGAATGCAGGTCAATTCCGGTTGCGGCTGCCAGTTGGTCTACAATTTGGCGAATTCCCCAATACGTCAGTCGTTGCCCTCGACTCCGGGGGGAAAATGACACAAATAACGGTTGATTCGGTGTTGGTACTTGTCCTGTATGCAGGGTTAACCAGTTTAGATAAGCATCAAGATCAGCTTTTCCCTCAGTTGTTAGTGGCACTTCGCCTGTACTGTCGTGCTTGGCTTGACGTACAACCAACTCATCACCTACATAATCTGCGATGTTGAGGTTAGACACTTCCTCAGCTCGTAACCCATGCAGCAAGACTGTCCATAACGCCCGATCACGCTCCTTCCAGTGTCGTTGCTCGATCGCCGCATAAATGCGAGTCACTTCTTCTGCCTCTAAATCTTTGGCTTTTGGCTCTGGTACTCGTTCTTGCTGAACTTCGGTAGTGGGATCAATACTGATATACCTGGAACGCAATAACCACTTAAAAAATGTTTTCAGTGTCTGAAGCGTTCGATTGACTGAGTTTGGGGCAAAGTGCTTCTCTTTAAGTAAATGCTGCTTAAACTGTGCGATTTGCCGTCGGTTGACCTGGCTCCAGGTAGTCTCTGTCCAATCCATAAAAAGCTGCAAATCCCGTTGATATGCTTTGCAGCTTTTAGGCTGGAGCGATCGCGCCTGCAAAAACTCTTGAACCCGTAATTGCCTGAGATCAGTAAGAGCGTCAGCGATCGCAAGCTTTGAGGAGGGTTTGGTCAAGCTTGGCTCCAGTGGGATTAAGATGGGTTCTGGTATAGAGCGTTGCAGCATAAACTGAACTCGTAGAGGATTAAACAGACTGGCAGTGCCCTGACCCTTTGAATCGCATCCCCAAGTTAACTGGTGTGATCGCAGCAGTAATCAGGCTGTTTTTAATTAAGTGTTTATGCTTATGCATTGATATTCAATAGCAGATATATGACCGATAGCTGCTATTAGACAGTTCTAAGACGAAAATTGGCTGTTTAGCCCTTCCATGGGTTCGAGGTCATCCTCCCAGGCAACATCCGCAGAGAGCCAAGCTGCACTCGGAGAATTGGAGTCGAGCCACAAAAGATAACACCACCGCCAGCGATCGCAGTAGGTTGCAAAGCTATAAAATCTGCCGATGACGATGCCCCAATCCGTGACTTCCCCCTCAGAGAGCCAGCAAAGCCGATCGCCATAGAGAAATTTGGGCATTTCCACGTCGGGAAAGTGGGCAGGTAGATCTGGCGTGGGTGATCGTAGCTGGGAACAGATGAGAGTTCAATCTGGGGGAGGGATAGATCGGACATTAGGATCGCACTGACTCCGATGTGAGGGGCTATGCCAGACCCAATGCCAGTAATAGCCCTGAATCTGGCACGAGATAACTAAATTTGATTCCGTAGCTCTCGGACAATTTCTTGGGCTAAATTCTTGCTCCACACCTGTTCAAAGGGACAGGACACCCGCTCGTCCTCTCGCTCAAACCAGCCGATCGCCTCTTCAAGCTGGCTAATGGAATAGGTATCGTTGATCAGCATTTTGGTCAGCAGGGTTCGGACGACTATAGCCTGAGCATCATTTAGTACGAGCATGGCTAATCCTCCGATTGGGTTAATTGCGGGTTTGAGAGCCGTCCGGCTTTATTAAGAATCACCAGGGCTTTATCAATATCGCGGACTTTAATTGAGCGAATGGAAGTCAACAGTGAGCGGATGAGGGCTGCCTCATCATCGGAAAGGGTAAGCATGATTGAAAACTCCATGAGCATCTAACCCAGGCTTTGCAAAAGTTCTGGGTGTTTTTGTGTTACCAATCATATTATGGCAGTAGCCTTAATAAGGCAATAGCCCTAGATTTGTCATGGCAAAGCAAGGATTATAGGAGAAGTGCCTTACGTTAGCCAAGAGAGTGCCTAAGCCAGCCAAGCCACAGATTAGGGTCTACATCACTGAGGAGAAGGATCGCCTGCTGAAAGCGATTGCAGGGATCAAAAACTCTTCTGTAAATGCGATCGTGAATGAGGCGATCGATCATTGGCTAGAGGAACCAGAGCAAAAGGAAATCGTTGAAAAGTTCAACCTCGATCGGTTGGATGAGATTGGCTAGGCTGAGTCTTATTTTCAAGCTGAGATAGATCGATGGGAATTTCTCGAACCGAGAGATTCCTGTACCAAGTTAAGTACTTACGATAAATCTCATCATCTTTGCCCCTAACCATTCCAAGGAAGTTTATTTTCCCTCGAAGCACTTCTTGAAATGAAGGAATTTTCTTGTTAAATTTTCCTGATTCTTTATAGTATTTCTCAACGTATCTTTGCTGGGCAGAAGCTAGACCAAATTTATCCCAGGCATGGAGCATCGAACTAATTTTTCTTACATAGTCGCGCTTTACATTAGGAAACTGATTAACAGTTAATCCTGTCACGCTTTGATGCTGCCTCTTATGCTGTAATCTAATTTTGTTCTCATTGATTTCAAAATCATTATCCCAAATTGTCAATATTAGCCTTTCTCCTAACAGACTTTCTAGATTATCTCCTTCAGGATTTGCAAATGCTATCTCCTTCGGAAAATCAGACATAGTCGTTGAAAAAGTAATATCGTCAGCATACCGCGTGTAAGTGCATCTAAACTCTTCCGCTAACAACCGAAGCTGTCTATCGAGCCGAGCACAAACCATATTAGATACGACAGGAGACGTAGGAGCACCTTGAGGAAGTTTTCCAGAATGACAGCAAATTCGTGCAAGAATCGTTGCAATCTCTTCAGGAAGATTACAAGGAGGCTTAATAAATATTCCTTTTACTCTACCAAAGTGAATACTATCGAAAAAATCTTTTAAATCAATATTTAGAACAAATCTCTTACGCGAATGTTGCTTTGCATTTGTGAGAATATTTCGAGCAGGTACAAAACCGTGAACTGGCTTTTTAGGTTCGTAAACACTGTATAGAACCTGGCTGAGCTTCCTTTGTAAAATTTTTAATGCTTTTGCAGGGGCTGTTATTGTACGAGAATCACCAGATTTTTTAGGAATAGAAAACTCTCTATACTTTTCATTCTCAGCAACTTTGTAGAGATGATAAGCAAGTTGATGGTATGGAACCTCTAATAACGTAGCTATGTCTTTTGCTGTTTTAAGTGAAAAAAATTCTTGCTTTAGCTCATCACAATTTTTATATAGGAATAAGGTTGAGTTTCTTTCGACCCTACTTCTAAACATGTTTCACTCTTTGCTTGTATTGTATTAATACTGTGCTTAATGAAAAACATAAATAATTTCAATAAAGGAGAGCATCTGTAGACATATCTACGTTTTCTGCCCAAGTTAACAGCGATCCACTGGTAACAGTAGTAACAAGGAACTATCACCGCTGTAGCAACGGGCTATTGCCAGCGTTGAAATACACCATCGCATTTAGTCAATGGAAATTGATATCTACAGATGCTTCATTACTAGATAATATAGCTCAACATTTAAAAATTCCCTTTCCTGAAATACTTTTTTTTATATACTTGCCTTTTTTCATAGTTTGATGCCCGATATCTAGGCTCAAAACTTAATGATTTTTTGTATGAATTTACACTATTTTGATATTGTTCTAGCTTCTTCAAAATGAAGCCATATTCTCTACAAATTATGTAGTTATCCGGCGAAGGAGGCTTCAGCACAACTGCTTTATCATAGGACTTTGCAGCTTCACTATACTGTCTTGCTTCAGCAAGAGCTTGCCCCTTTTTCCACCAAACTTTGTAGTCTTCCTGCTCTAATTTAAGCGCTTCATCATAGGCGTTAACTGCTTTTTCATGCTTTCCAAACTGCTCTAAGGCATCTCCTTGTTCAACTCTAATTTTATAGTTACTAGGGTCAAGTAAAGATGCCCTTTCATATGCTTGAGCTGCCTCTTCAGAGCGCTCTAATCCTTTGAGTAAACTAGCCTTCTTTCTCCAAAGCTCTACATTATCTTGATCGTGCTTAATCTTTTCGTTACAATCAATTAATTCTTCTTCTAACTTTCTTCGTTTTCTTTCGTCATCTCTTCTAAGAAGTGTGGGTAGTAGCTGAGTATTTTCAGAATCTATTCGTTCAAGGAGATTATAGGCGAGGGAATATGAAGATTGAATTGTATTCTCTAGACCTAACTGATAGTAAAATTCACTAAAAAATTTAACAACTTTCTCATGCTCTAAGTTTCGATTTATACCAATCACAAATTCAATGTTTTGGACAATGCTTCTAGCTTGTTCCTCAGAATAGCAACCATTTAGAATTACGCAATCTATTCTTTGTGAGTAAAGCTGAAAAAAATCAGCTATTGGCTTTAATTTCCCTGAATGATTAAATTCATTTTTACTAGAACTACTTCCTAGCATTAAACCTTCAATGCCATCTTCATCTCCGGAAATGCAAATAACAGAAGATTGAATTGTTGATAATTCTTGGGAAAGATCAGTTGCCCTTACGTTGAGTTTGTTAAGTGGTGGATCAAGAATTGTACTACTTCTGTTCTGCTTAAGCCGAGCTAGAGTGGCTCTATCTAGAGCATTTTCAATTGTCTTAATCTCCTCTCCCCTACGCAATCTGTCAATATTCTCAGGATTAGCTGACAGCATGAGAATCAATTTTTTAAGCGTTGTACCTGTATGCTCCTGCTGCTCTCCTTGAGAATCACCTAGCTTGTTAAAGATATTCACCTTTGGTTGAGGAAGCGCAAACAGTTGTCCCCCCTCATTGTCCTGCCACCGTAGATAAAGCACTGGACGATACCATTGATTGCCCTCTGCCCCCATTGCTTCCTGTCCTTGGCTAATAGCGATTGCCAGAGATGAATTTTTGCTGCTAAGAGCACGATAGAATTGCTCAGAAAACTTTGTGGCACTATCGACCCGAACAGTGTATTGCATTGCCACAACTGCCGGAATGCGGTGACTGATTAACCTCTGTGCTACACCATTGAAGACCGATTCTCCACCCAGTGCCATGCCGGACTTACAGGCGCTTAACACAGCAACTGTTACACTGTTCTTCTGGGTCGAAGCACCTCCAAAGCTAGTCTTCTGGAGCAATTCTCCTAACTCAGTGGCACTGATATAATCAGCCTCGTTCTCATCATCCTCTTCTGTCTCAAACAGGAGATAGCCTTGTGGTTCATCAGGTAAAGTAACTCCACATGTTTTGCACTTCTTAATGCTCAAGTCTTTATGAATGGTTCGGCAAGAATCAACATTACAACGTCTACCAAATAGACCATGACCATCAAAGTGAAAGATATGTGGCGATTGCTCACCTCGATTATCTGTGAGATAAGCTCTTAGCTGATTCAGAGTTGCTGGCTTCAATTGATTGACCTGAATTAGTCCTTCTTCCTCTGGCTTTCTTAGCCCCTTTAGGACCGCTTGCTGTTCCTTATTAGAGAGAGGTAACAACTCATTGTCTCCATCTGATGCCGTTGAAGAAACCAGGAGTACATTCAGTTTTTGGACAAGCGGCAACTTAGTAACATTTGCGATGTAGGCAATATAACGAGAGAACCTTACTTGATGATGAACAAGAAACTTCTGCCCATCGTGCACAAGCTCCCAGGGATAGTCAGGTAGACGGCTGCGTTTGGTAATTTCTGCGTTGAATTCTAGTTGAATGTGGAGTTGAGTCTCATTGTTCTCCGCTTGAGCAATCGCCCGTTGCAGCACATCCCGCATCCCTCCTACTGGAAAGAGCACTTCATACATTGCTTGACCAATGCGAGCCAGCATGGTCGGATGAAAGCTTTCGCGGTCTTCACTCAGCAACCCCTGCTCCACCAACCAATCCTGCTCCCCCTCACGCTGAAAAGCAGAAGACCGAAACTCATTCACTTCTAGGGCTTTGATTAGCGTTGTGCGCCAGCGATCCCTCGTCTCGAAGAAGGGAAGTCGTGAATCTACTTCTGATTGCCCAACACTTGAGCGAGCAATGACTTTGAAGTAAGCATCATCTATAGCTGAGAGGTAGAGAGACAGCAATTCCATGAATAGGCTAATGGTGATTAAATAACACCTGCATCAGGATCTTCATCATTGCCCTTGAAGAGCGCTTCTAAGCTTTGCTTCACTGATTTCGGCACTTGATCTGAATGCAGCGTGTTATAAAACTCCATTAGGCGTTTCTTATCGAAAAGAGGGGACAAACTTACTTTCACCTTGTGAACATCATCACGGCTCACACTGCCTCCCAATTCACCACCGCCAATGGAGACGACATTAATCTTGACGCCTGCTTTGCCTTCCCGTTTGACCGTAACCTGGAGTTCCAGTTCAACGGACTCTACAAAAAGAATTGGGGCATCTTTAGTCTGACCGGGAGCCGTAGAGAGTAGCTCCTGTTTAACCTGTTCAATCAGTTCAGCAAGTCCAATTGATCGCTGATTGTTATCTGACATTGTTTATAACTCCATGAAATAGGAAAACTAATTAAGTATCTGGATGAGTTGCATCGGCAATGACAGATTTTAGGCTACGAATAAACTCCCGGATCACATCCGATTGGGTGCGATGGGTCTCCTCGCAATACTGTCTCAGGAGTTCCATCTCCGAGGTCGGAACCCTGACATTCAAGTGTTCGATGTAGCGCTTGCCGGATCTGGGCATTCTGTAGTGAAGAATTAGTTACGCTATACCTCACTATATACGACGTTTGCCAGATTTTTCTGAAATGGCGAAGGTTTGCAAACTCAGGGATTAGAACTGCGATTGGCTTACACGAAAGGTAACAACAGCGTCATTCAAATACTGGAGATAAAACTCTGAAAACGGTCGCCCGTGAGCTAGCGGAAGCCGTCTGTCACAATGTGTAGATCAACTGGACAGAGCGCGAAACTGTCAGAGCAAACTGAGGACGATCGTGAAACAGCTCCTCCGCAAATACGGCTACCCACAAGATAAACAAGAAAAAGTAACCCAGACGGTCATCCAACAAGCCGAAACTCTTTGCAAAGACTGGGCAACCTAAGGGCATGAACCTCCTTATGCACAAATCGAACTGAGTAGAACCAATGAAAGCTTCAGCCACACGATCCTTTGAGACGCTGAGAGACCCAGTGATTGGCAAACTTCAACGGGTCGCCTTAAGAGAAGTCTGGAAACATGAAGCGTATGACTTTACGACCTGGTTACAGAGCAATATCGATGTGCTGAACAATCTGCTCGATCTCAACCTCACCAACCCAGAACGTGAACAATCTGCTGGCTCCTTTAGCGTAGACCTGGTTGCTGAAGATGAGTCGGGAAACCCCGTTGTCATTGAGAATCAGTTGGAGAAGAGCGACCACGACCATCTTGGGAAGCTGCTGACCTATCTAGCGGCATTTCAAGCTAAAACAGCCGTTTGGATTGTGGCTGATCCGAGACCAGAACACGTACAGGCGATCGCATGGCTGAATGAATCAGTTGCTGCATCCTTTTATTTGGTCAAAGTAGAAGCCGTGCGGATTGGAGATTCCTTACCTGCTCCACTCCTGACGCTCATCGTGGGTCCCAGCCAGGAGAGCCGAGAGGTCGGAGAAACGAAGAAAGAGATTGCCGAACGCTATCCGTTGCGATACAAATTCTGGACACAGTTACTAGAAATGGCGAGGGGAAAAACCAAGTTACATGCCAACATTGCACCGAGCCAATATAGTTGGCTGGGAACTAATGCTGGAGTACGGGGACTAGGGTTTAACTACTCTGTTCGACAGCACCATGCAACTGCCGAGTTATATATCGATCGCGGCAAGGAAAGTGAGAATGAAAACAAAGAAATTTTTGACAAGCTTTTATCGGCTCAAGATGCTATCGAGTCAACTTTTGGTGGTCCTCTGGAGTGGGAACGTCTAGAAGGAAAACGTGCCTGTCGCATCAGAAAAACGATTACCACAGGCGGCTATCGTAACAGCGAGGATGAATGGTCCACGATTCAAGCTGCCATGATTGACGCAATGGTTCGTTTGGAGCAAGCCTTCAAGCCCCACATCAACAAGCTAGGCATCTAGCAATGTCACTACCCACCTACGACCAATTCATGCTCCCCCTCCTCAAACTTGCCGCTGAGGATGGACAGGTTCATCACATTGCAGCACTACGCGAAAAGCTCGCTCAACGCCTCAACCTTACCCCAGAACAACGAGCCATCAAACTTCCTAGTGGTAGACAGTCCATCTTTGACAACCGAGTGGGCTGGGCAAGTACCTACCTCCGCAAAGCTAGGCTACTCTCCCGCCCCAAACGAGGCTGTGTTCAGATCACCCAACGCGGTCAAGACCTATTGGCAGAAAATCCACCTGCGATCGATTACCTCTACCTGCAACGCTTTGATGAATTCCGGGAATTTCAAAGAACGTTCCATTTCGGAACAACCGTTTTCTACCCCCCAAGATGATGATCCTTCCCCTGGCACAACTCCAGAGGAAACCATCAGTCAGGCAATTAGGATCTTAGATGCCGAATTACGGGATGAATTGCTCGACAAAGTGAAGCAAATGCCACCCGATCGCTTTGAGGGTTTAGTTCTGAAACTCCTTCATGTAATGGGCTATGGCGGCAGCCTCAAAGATGTTGAAGGCATTCCCCGTGGTCCTGATGGTGGCATTGACGGCACTATCAAAGAAGACAAACTGGGGCTGGATGTCATCTATATCCAAGCCAAACGCTGGGAGAACTCAGTGGGCAGAGAAAAAGTTCAGACATTTCAAGGAGCCTTGGCAGGCGTGGGTGCCCGCAAAGGGGTATTTCTAACTACCTCAACCTACACGCAACAGGCGATCGCTTACGCCTCGCAATTACGAGACAGCAAAATTATCCTGATCGATGGACAAAAACTGGCTCAGCTAATGATTCAACACAATGTCGGAGTTATAGCCGTCGCCACAACGATTAGGACAGGGACGTTTTTGTAGGCGCGCGAAGCGCGCCTACAAAAACGTCCTAACCAACTTGGCTACAGCTATAGCATCAAAGAAATCTTCCACATTAAGCGCATTGACGAAGGCTTTTTCACCGATGCAGATTTTTAGCTATCAGAAAAGGTCGTGATCCTCTAACCTCTGCTCCGGTAGATTCTCTATCCGCTCTGGGCAGCACTGGGCTGAAATATCGCAGTAACAGCACTCATGAAAACTGGGAACCTTACGAGATGGAGTAGTGCTGCTAAGAGTGGCGATCGCCTCCCGAAACTGCGCCTTAAACCCCTCATCCACCTGCTCCGAATCAATCTCAATTACTTCTGTCGGATACACCAAGCGACCTGACAAACGCAATCCTCGGCATTTGGGCTGGGTGACAGGCAAGAGCAGCAGATAAATCAGCACTTGATAGAGGTCTGAATTCTTGCATCGCCCCGTCTTACAGTCTTCTACGAATCCTTCCTGACCCGCGATCGCCACGATGTCCGGCTTCCCCGACACCTTGACTGAAAAACTTCTCCCAGTGATCTCAAACCAATTTTCCCCCTCCAAAGACACCGTGTAACCTTCTGCCTCTAATTCACAGATCCGGCTTCGTACTAGAGCCTGATGATGGGCAGTCCATTTCGCCGAGTCAAAGTTGGAACTCAGTTTTTCGTACTTGTAGTGGGTGCGAAACCAGATTGCCCAGTGGCACTGAATCTCATCTGCCATTAACCGAGCCAGCCACGTCACCCAAATTGACGGAAATGGCTTTGGTTCCCCCATCATGCTGCAACTCCCTAATCTACTGATATGTGACATCACGATCGCTATGGACGATCGCTCCTTCCAGGCTGGAATTCAGCAGAATGGTACGTTTGAATCAATCAGGATGACAAGAAAATCTTGTCAAATGGCAAGATTCATAATTATGGCTTTCGTCTAGATTTCTTGTGGTACATCTGGCGCAGCCTCTGGAGATACTCCGGCTCAGACTCGATCGTCACCCAGATATGATGCGCCAATGCCAGTCGCTGCTTATGCTTATCAGTTGGAATTCTACGATGCTCTCCTTGGGAAAACCAGTGATTCACAGTAGTGAGAGAACAGTCGCAAATGAACGCTAACTCCTCGCGTGATACATCCCAATTCCTCAGAAACTCATCGAGTTCCATCTGCTCGTTGCCCAAGGGGTGAAAATACGCCTTTAACGCATTTCAGTGTCGAGGAGTCGGGGGGCGAGGAGCAAGAGCCATAGTCAAAGAACTTGCCAGAATGACAAATTTCTAGACTAATATATATTTCCAAGAAAGTAGAACTAATGTATTATTTTCCTTGGTTAAATTGAAACAACCATACCCGCGATCGCTCAACATTACCCACCTACTCGACCACTTGCCCTACCACAATCGGGGGATCGTCCGATGAGTGTCAAAACAATCCAATGTATGCTCGTTGCAACTGAAGCTACTCGTTGTAAAGTCTGGCGTTTGATGACAGAAAAGCATACCCCTCTCATCAACGAACTGCTACAACGCATTGCTCAAGATGCTCACTTTGAGGAATGGCGTCACTCAGGCAAAATTCCTCCTAACACTGTCAAGGAAACTTGTAAGCAGCTAAAACAGAATCCTCGATTCGCAGGGCAGCCGGGAAGGTTTTACACGTCAGCAACTGCAACTGTACAGCGAATTTTTAAGTCTTGGTTCGCTCTCCAAACGCGCCTTAGAAACCAGATTGCCGGTCAAACTCGATGGTTAGCGATTCTTCAAAGTGATGACGAGTTAACGATCGCTAGCCAGAGTGACATTAACACTTTGAGAGCAAAAGCCAATGAGCTTTTAAGCCAGTTAAATGAATCAGTCCCAACAGGCAATAAACAACGCTCTACAAAGCCTCAAGGTGAGAAGAAAGGGAAGAAGGAGACGCAGCAATCAGGAGCACGTATTTCTAGTAACCTTTTCAAGCTTTACTGGGAAACAGAAGAAATCTTGGCTCGATGCGCGATCGCTTATCTACTCAAAAACGGCTGCAAGCTACCCGATAAGGCTGAAGACCCGAACAACTTCATCAAACGTCGCCGTAAAACAGAAATTCGTCTTGAACGCCTGATCACTACCCTTGAGCATACACGGCTTCCAAATGGACGGAACCTGTCTTGGCATACTTGGATAGAAACCTTAAACAAGGCAGAAGTATGTGTTCCTGAAGATGAAACTCAAGCAGCGGACTGGCAAGCGAAGCTACTAACAGAGCCAGCTACGCTGCCATTTCCAATCAATTTAGAAACCAATGAAGATCTCCACTGGTTCCTAAACGAGAAGGGCAGATTATGTGTCAATTTCAACGGCTTGAGTGAGCACTCATTTGAAATTTATTGCGATCAAAGAAGCCTTCACTGGTTTAAGCGATTTCTAGAAGATCAGCAGATTAAAAAAAGCAGTGAAAATCCGCCCTCAGCAGGTTTGTTTTCGTTGCGCTCCGGAAGAATTGCCTGGCAGGAAGGCAAAGGTAACGGCGAACCTTGGCAGATTCATCGACTGGTTTTGTCCTGTGCTATAGAAACAGATACCTGGACTCAAGAAGGCACAGAACGAATCCGTCAGAAGAAAGCTGATGGGTGTGCAAAGGTTATCGCTAGCACTAGAGTCAAAGGGAATTTGAGCAAAAGCCAAGAAGCATTTATCAAGAGACGGGAAAAAATGTTATCCCTGCTGAATAATTCATTCCCTCGCCCAAGTCGCCCCCTTTATGAGGGACAACCAGGAATCCTAGCGGGGGTTAGCTACGGACTTGATAAACCTGCCACCCTCGCAATTGTCGATGTTCAAACTGGAAAAGTTATTACTTATAGAAGCATTCGACAACTCTTAGGAAAGAACTACAAGCTTCTCAACCAGTATCGCTTACGACAGCAACGTAATGCACACCAGCGGCACAAGAATCAACAAAAAAGTGCATCTAACCGAATCAGAGAAGCGAACACAGGAAAACACATAGATCGATTAATTGCTCATGAGATCATAGCGATCGCTAAGCAGTATCGGGCTAGCAGCCTTGTACTACCTGACCTCAGCAATATCAGAGAAATTATCCAAAGCGAGATTCAAGCTAGAGCAGAACAGAAAATTCCCGGCTCTGAAGAACTTCAGCGGCAGTATGCCCTTCAATATCGAGCAAGTGTGCATCGTTGGCGATACGCTCAGCTAAGCCAATTTCTTGAGAGCCGAGCTGCTCAAGTTGGAATTTCTATCGAAACAGTGAAGCAGCCGATTACAGGAAGTCCTCAGGAGAAGGCTAGGAACTTAGTGATCGCAGCCTATCAAGCCCGAAGATAAAAATACTTGCGTTTAGTTCAAGGGTACTGTATAAATTAATTGCGCCGTAGTTCATGCCAGCAATGGTCTCTGTGCTAGCGATAAAGTGCGAGCTAGTTTGGCTATCGGAAGGTAGTCTTGCTTTCTGGCTCTGGTTAACTATCCACCTCGAAGCTGGGTGCGCTCCCATGCAAAAAGGTGCGGGTCTACCGCAGTGCTGGTTAACTGTTATCACCTCCGAGCAAGGAGGAATCCACCCTAACTCTATAAATTTGGCAAACCGAAGCGAGGGCAAATTTCCTGGTAGGTTTGACAGCCCTTACCTAATCACGTTTTAGGAACTTTCCACAAGATGGAGCAGTTTCCATTAACTGTTGAAAAAAGCCTCAAAACGAGGTTTGCCAAAATTAGGTCTAGAAGACTTAATACAGCTATTGTCTCAGGCTTGCTGTTGCGATCGGCTTTTCTGTAGTGGGCGGATTGAAAGCATCTACATATCAGTTGATTGTAAGCCAGACCGAAGTTGCGATCGGCTTTTCTGTAGTGGGCGGATTGAAAGATGGTCGATTGCGATGACATGAACTTCATCGCAGAGTTGCGATCGGCTTTTCTGTAGTGGGCGGATTGAAAGGTGTGGCAGCCTCGTTAGCGGATAAGTCTCTTGTAGCGTTGCGATCGGCTTTTCTGTAGTGGGCGGATTGAAAGTAGCAAGCAGCACATATTCAGATTGTGTCAGGGAAGTTACAATCGGCTTCTCAATCATGAGTGGATTGAAAGCAATAAACGATCAGGTGATGCCATGATTGTCTGTCTGCAAGTAGATTGAAAGCTACCAACTCATACGGTTTTGACGTTCTGTAAATTTTGACAAGTAAGTCTAAAATTTTCGGCGATTGTGGCCATCCCTAGCAAAGCTACTGACATGTAGCAATCTCAGAGAGTTGCGGTAAGCTTAAAAATAAGGTGGATTGAAAGGCGCACTTCCTTCACACTTATGCTAGTTGAACGACAACTAATTTGTTAACGACCAGAAAAGGGTCACCCAACGACATGAATGTGTTATGAAGACAGGAAAATGTTAACAACGACAAGAACTTGTTAACGACGACAGATAAAGCGTTATTCGACATGAGGGATATGGGCGATACTGGATTCGAACCAGTGACCCCTTCCGTGTGAAGGAAGTGCGCTACCACTGTGCTAATCGCCCTTAATGATAGATGTTTGCTGCCTCTAGTCGAGCCTGATGCAAGACTTTTACAAGTTTAACAGATTCTAGCTCCTACAAAATCAGAAGTTGAACTTTCTTCGGTTTGGAGGAACATTAATTGCGAATTAGGTTGCTCAGCCCCTCTAGAGCCTACAAAGACGATCGCCTGCTCATACTGTTCGATCTTCTGTTCTGAGAGAACGAACCTGCTTGCAGCAAGACTCTCAGCTTCATTAAAGGATTGATTCGGCTTTGCTTCAGTAGGATGTACAGTTTGACTATTTGCATAGCCGATCGCACCAGCAGCAGTAGGCTCCCAATCACAGCCTGCTGCACCATTTGATCTAGCGAAAACCATCGACCATCCCAAGGAAACTTTGATTCAGTTTCAGCTTGAGCAGTTGGCTCAATTTGCATTATGCTATCGCGCTGATTGTGTTTCATCTTCTTCCTAAAGTTTCTTAACCCCAACGTAGACTGCTAAAAGTGGCACAAGTTCTCTATCTAAATTGTTTTTGAGAGAGCGGCAAGCCTATATCTATGCCAATGCTTGTATCCTTCTCAAACATCAACTTCGTCAAGTAAACCTTTGAGAATTTTGGCAGGCT
This sequence comes from Phormidium tenue FACHB-886, assembly GCF_014764505.1. Classification (GTDB taxonomy): domain Bacteria; phylum Cyanobacteriota; class Cyanobacteriia; order Elainellales; family Elainellaceae; genus FACHB-886. The sequence continues at coordinate 78,048 of NZ_JACXWX010000016.1, read as the reverse complement.
CTCCCACTGCAACAGAAAAAGGTGGAATGTCTTCAGTCACGACAGAATCATCTCCGATTACGCTACCTTGCCCAATTCTGATGCCATCTAACACCTTCACGTTAGAGCCGATCCAGCAGTTGTCTTCAACCACAATGCCGCAACCGATTGTTTCTTCTAGCTTGATGGAGGCAAACAGTTTTGCCAAATTAGGTCTAACAGCACAGAAGCTAGAATGTGAGCCGATCTGGCAGTTTTTACCAATCTTGATGCATTTGTTGGCTAGTAGACGGCAGTGAGAGCCGATCTGTGTAGCTTGACCGATTTCAATCTGGCTCCCTTGATGAACTCTCACCTCAACGCCTTCATTCAGTACAACGGAGTCTTCAAGAAAAATACGAGTGTCAGGAGAACCGTTGACCGATTGTACCTGCTGAGGAAAATGTACGTTTGCTAATGCATCAATGTACACATTGCAGTCAACACAAACTTCATTACCTAATTCAATCCAATCAGTACCGCGGAACTGGCTACCTAAACCAATGGCGATGGGTTCACCTGCTTGTTTAAGCAAGCTAGAGTAAATTAGCTGCCGCAGCCAAGTTCCAAGTTTTCCTGGAATCCATTTAACTAAACGAGTTACTAAGTTTTCCTGCTGATTGAGCAATCTTTTAGAGACAAGGGAGACAACTCTATTCATAATGCTTTGAGCTTTCTTTTGCAGATTTGGTTACAGCAAAGAACCATTTATTGTAAAGATAGATTTTCCAAAAAATACCTTCTGGTTCTATCTAGGATAAAAATTCTCACCATCAGTGGAATTGAAACCTAATGATAGAAAACGTGCCAACGATACAGATGAATTACATCTATTGAAAAACAATCGGACTGCTATTGCAGTTGAGTAAGAACCTGTTTACTACTGCTTCTGTGAATCTGGGCTGCAGCAGAAAATCCATTTTATAAGGAAACGTGCCAAGTTTTGGGAATGGGCAAGATTTACCCATTAAAACCTACGGAACCCAAAAGGCGATACATCCTTTTGGTATCAGGTTAATATCAGGCAAATAAGCACTGAAAGGATCGCGCTAGCTTGATGCAGCAGTGCTTACAGGTGAAGATTTTTAGCTTCTTTAATTACTTCTCGTTCCCTTTGGGTTGCATTACAGCTGAAGGGTAAGGCTTTCACTAGCTTGCCTGCGGCAAACCCATAGCGCAAAAATTAAATACTGATTAGGGTGGAGTAAGTCCACCGGGAATTCTGACGGCTGGAACGCTGCGGAGGACTGGTTCAGGATTAACCAAAGGAATTCCATTCAACAAGGGTTGTTGAACATAAGCCAGAAACAGTGATTTGATGAAACCTGGCTTAAACATTGTTGAACCTTTGCTAAACTCCTAGAGCTGCTGACGCAGGCTTTTCAGCTCCACGATATCCAACTCACTCTTTAACTGTACAAGAAAGAAATTCCAAAACGAATGACTTTTAGGTTGTCTTACCATCATCTTTACAGAACCTAAAAGGTGCTTTATGAAACTTTTAAGCCTGTGCTTAGCTCAGTGTCCAGCCATTAGCGCTGCAGCATACTTCAGAACAGATCTTTTTGCGTAGAAGCTCAGCTACACAGAGTTTCTGGGCAAAAATCTAAATTGAGTGCGCAACATCTAATCGATGGAAGTACAACCTTTTACTGGCTGCGAACGGTCTTCAACTGCTGTAAATCTTGCTTTACCTGTTCGTAGCCTGCTGTATTGTCCTGCTCTAAATAAAGTTCACCCGCCTTAACGAGCAAAGCTGCCGCTTCATTGTCCTGTCGCAAGTTAGCCACTGCCCGTGCCCGATTGTGATAAGCTTCGGCAAATTGCGGGTCTTGCTGAATTGCTTTGTTCAAGCGATCGCTTGCCTTGCGATAATTGCCTAGCCGCAGGGCATCACAGCCCTGTTGAAACTGGGCGGCTGCAGTTGTATCCAACGTTGGCAGCAGCGGCACAGTCAGCGGCTCCGTAAAGACGACCGCCAGACTCCCCTTGCCGACATAAGCTCGTAACATTGCAACGATGCTAACCGTGGCGATCGTTCCAAAGAAGAGTACCCAAATCAGAAAACGACTGGTTTCCATGACGGCTTAAAGACCCGGGCGACGATCGTGGCGTTCAGTGGGTTCATCCGGCTCCATGCGGTCTAGCTCGTCTTCCTCAAAGCCCCAGTCATCTTCGACGGGTGGCTGCGGCTCAGGACGATAGGGAGGGGTTAGCACTCGATAGTCCGCATCATATACTTCGTTACTTGTGCGAGGGGGTACATCAGCCCGGTCAGCAGGCTCCTCGGGGCGATTGTAGCTGTAGGAGTAAACGGAGCCAGACTGTGTGCGAGTCACAGGTTCCTGCTTCGTTTCAAATTCAGTCCGGCGTGGGGTGTAAGAATCCGGCATGTCCAACCGGTCCGCGCTGCGGTCTTGGCGACGGGTTTCGGCATAGTCGCCCCAGTCTGCCCAGTCGTCGTCGCGGCGATCGCGGATGTCTGGCTGGGAAGAGCGGTAGCCGACTGGAGGACGATTGGTACTGCGGGGGGCTGGCTCTTCCCAGTCGTCCCATTCATCCTTGGTGGATCTTGTCTCCCAATCGTCTTGCAAGCGAGTTGCTCCAGCTTGAGGGCTGGTCTGCGGCTGCGGTGTCCAGGGCGTTTGAAATCCATCTACCCGATTGGCAGCAGGGCGCGGACGTTTAGGAGCCGATGGCCGCGCTGGGCGAGACAAATCTGCTAGGGCTGACAGTACTACTGTCGTTACGGCTCCAGCAGCGATCGCCCCGCCGATCCAGATTGCTAAGGGCAGCGGCAGCGTTGAGCTACCCAAAATAACTAGCGACAGCGCAGGCGACAGGTTTTGAACTGTAAATAGCACCAACCCGCCCAGAAAAATCAGGGCAATTGCAAGTCGGATTGGGAGCATAAGCAAATCCTTTGACCAGGGCAATAGGAAGCAATACCTTAACTTTAATTCATCCTCGTAGTTTCATCCGCTTTCTGAATTTGCAATCCCAAGACGAAGCTAAAAATATAGCTGCGTTGATTAGCCTCTCTAAGGGTTCATGACAACTCATCGTTGCCCAAATGTCCTTGCCATCGTTTGAGCGGAACGCAGTCGATCTCAAACTGGTCGAGCGCGCGGGCAACTACAAAATCTACCAGGTCTTCGATCGTCTGCGGATGATGATACCAAGCAGGAATCGCCGGAACGATTTTAACGCCCGCTTCAGCGAGGGTCGTTAAGTTACGGAGATGAATGAGGCTGAAGGGCGTTTCGCGCGGGACAATTACCAGCTTTCGCCCTTCCTTGAGCTGCACGTCAGCCGCTCGCTCCAGCAGATCGCCGCTTAGCCCTGCCGCCAGTTTGCCCACTGTACTCATGCTGCAGGGCATAATCGCCATGCCCAACGTCCGAAATGAGCCGCTTGCAATATTTGCCCCTACATCGCCCCAGGGATGACAGCGCAATTTGCCAGCCGCTTCTACCCCTGTTTGCTGTCGCCAGAATTGCTCTTGCTGCAGCCCTTCTACCGGCATTCGGATGTTTTGTTCCGCCTGCCACACCATGTAAGCAGACTTAGATGCCACCAGTTCGATCGCATAGTCTGCTTCCAGTAAAAACTTCAGGGCACGCACGGCATAAATTAGCCCAGATGCGCCCGTTACACCAAGGATTAAAGGGAGAGGAGACACAAAATAAAACCAAATTTTATGGTTAAAAGCGGCGAACAAGCCGCCGCTTCTAGCCCTGTATTTTAATCATACGCTTCTGCTTCTTGCTCAGGCGCGTCGATCGCCTCTTCATCGAGGTGGTTGTCTTCTAGATCGTCGTCTTCTGGCGCTTCGCTGCCGCCGCCGACTGCCACGAGGTCAATTTGCTGACGATAGTAATCGACGCTCTTGACTTGCACTTCCACCCGATCGCCTAGCTTGTACTGCCTGCGGTTTTTGCGACCGACTAGCTTTTGCTGGCGCGAGCGGTACTCGTACCAATCGTCTTTGAGCGAGCTAACGTGGACGAGTCCTTCAACGAGCAGCTCTTCAATTTCGACAAAGAAGCCGTAGGACTGCACCCCGGTGATCAAGCCGTGGAAGATTTTGCCCGTGTGCTGCTGCATGAATTCGGCTTTCTTCAAGCCTTCAAAGTCAGACTCAGCTTCTTGGGCAAGCTTTTCCTGCTCGGTCAGGTGAACCACGATCGCCGCAAAGGCTTCTTCTAGTTCAGCATGTACTTCGGTGGGCAGCACGTTCCAGTTGATTTCGCCATGGCAAGAGCTGTGGCGCAGGTCTACCCGTTCTTTTGAGCGAGTAGTGCGACGATCGCGCCCTTGCTCAAACACCGCATGAATCACCCGATGCACCAGCAGATCGGGATAACGACGCAGCGGGGAGGTGAAGTGAGTATAGCCATCTTCTAGGGCTAAGCCAAAGTGGGTACCAGCTGTAGTGCTGTAGAGGGCTGGCTTGAAGGTAGACAGCAACAGGTAGGTCAACACTTTCTCGGTTTTGGACTCAGCAAAGCGCTCGACTAAGCGCTGATAGTCGCGGGCATGTACGGCGTCTTCCTGCTCCATGTGCGAGTCGATGCCCATGTTGCTGACCAGCTTCAGCAACTCTTGCACATCACTTGGATCGGGGGTGCGATGAACCCGGTAAATCGCGGGAACCTGCAGCGCCAACAGGTGCGATGCGACAAGCTGGTTTGCCAGCAGCATCAGCTCTGTGACAATCGATCGGGCAGGCAGTAGGGAAGACACCACCATCGCGCCCATTGCGCCTTCATCATCGTATTGAAACTTGGTTGAGAGGAACTGGCTAAGTTCTGGGCTGGCTTCGTCTGGAAAGACTTTTTCCGGCAGGTTGAGATCGAAAGCACCCCGCTTCAGCCGTTGACTGCGAATGGCTTGGCTGAGGTTGAATAGCTCATCCAGCATCTCGAAGACGGGCTCAAACTCTTCGAGCTGATCGAGGGAAGGCAGGTCATAAGCAGGTGTCACTTCGATTTCAGATTCTTTGTGACGCTGCAAGATCGCCTGCGCCTGCTGGTAATCCAGCCGATGATCGACCTGAACAACCGTAGGCTGAAGCTCGTATTCGACCACCTGCCCTGCAGCATCTAACGTAATCAGAACTGACACCGCCAGCCGATCTTGACCCGCCGCCAGCGCACAGCAGCGATGTACTGGCTCTGGCAGCATTGGAATGGCAATATCGCCCAGGTAGATCGAGTTGCCGCGCTTACGGGCTTCTATATCCAGCGGCGAGTTGGCATCGATGTAGTGAGAGACATCGGCAATGTGAACGCCTACCCGCCAGTGGTCTGTGCCCAGCTTCTCTAAGGTGAGGGCATCGTCAATTGCCGGACCTGTGGGTGTGGGTGGGCCATCGATCGTAATGGTCGGCAATTTCCGCAGATCGACGCGATTCTTCAAGTCACCTTTGCGGACTTTAGGCGGGAGCGCTTTTGCTTCCGCTAGCACTTCATCTGAGAAGATGCGCGGCAAGTCATATTTGCAGCAGACAATATCAAACTCAGAGGCAGCTTCTGCATCGCTGCCCAGGATTTGCGCGACCCGACCCAGCGGTGGATGAGACCCCAATGGATAGCGGAGGATTTCGACATGCACAAGCTGATCAACGGCATCGTCGAGGTCGATTCCAGGTTCGGGCTGCAGCTCTACTTCAAATAGGAGGCGATCGTCTAGCGGCACTGCTCGATAGCTATCTTCTGCTTTTTTGACCCGTGCCAGCACTGACGAGTTTGCCCGATCGAGAATCAGCCGTACCTCACCTTCAGGGCTACGACGACGGGTTCCTTCTTTGGTAACCCGCACGAGGACGCGATCGCCGTTCCAAGCACTGTGCAAATGGCTCTCGCGGATGTATACATCTTCAGAACCTTCGATATCTTGAATAGCAAAGCAAAAGCCTTTGCTAGAGCAGCGCAGCTTTCCTTCGACGACATCTTCTTCAGGCAGGCGGCGGTATTTGCCACGCTCTTTTGCCAAAACCTGCGTTCTTTCTAGCGCGTCTAGCGCAATCTGCAGTTTGCGAATACTCACCTCGTCTCTGCAGCTGAGCTTCTTTTCTAGGGCTTTGGGAGCCACTAATTTATCATCGGCAAAGTTGGTTAGTAGCGTTGCGATCGAGAATTCCATGTAGCGATTAATCCTTCTGTTGGGCTAACTCCTTGTCCCTTGTATGCTGCTCCTGCAGCGATGCAGAACCCGTTCTGGTCAACCGTTCTAGCCTGTTCGGAGGATCGGCTAGAACCGGTGATGCCTTAAGTCTTTGCGACCCGCTACGCTGCAATCGACCACTGTTCCGCTTGAGACGAAATGACCTTAGCTTGAGAAAAAGTCAATTCATCGGGTAGAACACGGCATAGCCGAAGCGCAAGACTCAATCAGCTTACTCAATCAACACGAAGCACCAGCACGCGGCTCGATAGACAATCCCTGGAGAGGATACAAGAGTTCTGCCTATTTTTGCACTTTCTATATTGTATTAATACTTTCTGCGGATAACACATCGGAATTAATTTCTGCTTGTTGATTGCTGCTGCAGCGATTAAAACAGGTGCAGCCAGCGTTAGCGCAATAGATACAAGCTAGCCCAACCTGCTCTGCTGGGACTATTAGATGTAGTTAGGGGCACCTCGCCTTGATAAAGCTAATGCCACCTAAAGTCTGATTGCAGAATATTAAGAAACAGCTATCATATTATTTACAAAACTAAATATTTCTATAGCGATTCCCGATCAGGTGAGGAACTGGTTTTTGCTGTGTGTCGCGCAACGCGGCATACAGCAAAAACCCTTCATTTGAGTGCGAAGCGCTATAGCTCCAAGCTTCTCACCACTGCTCTCCTCAATCGCTTATGGAAACTTCTCCCTATCGCTTTGCACTGCAGCGTACGGCAACGCTTCTAGCCGTAGCTGCTTTTTCACTGGTGTTGCTGGCAGGCATTACGGGCGTGCTGCTGGCTTATTACTACGAACCCACCGCTGGGGGTGCCTATGAATCGCTGAAGCAAATTACAGAGGTTGTCCCCAACGGAGCGCTGATCCATGGCTTGCACAACCTGGCTGGCAATGGTTTGATCGGGGTAGCGCTGCTGCAGATCGTGGTCATGTTTTTGGGGCGGCAGTTTCGTCCTAGCTGGCTGGCTGCATGGATTAGCGGTATCTTCTATACGTTGGTGGCGATCGGCTTAAGCTGGACTGCCATTATCCTGGACTGGGATCAGGTTGGCTATTGGCGCTTCAAGATCGAACTGCAGACGATCGAGGCGATTCCCCTCGTCGGGGTTTACCTGAGGGACGTTTTGACAGGTGGCAATGGGGTAAACACAACCACTGTAGAACACCTATACACGCTTCACAGCTATCTTCTATCGGCGGTGGCAGTAGTGCTGGGGGTTGTTCACTTAGCTGCTCTAATTTACCAGGAGCAAGAGCGCTACAAGCTGCGGCTGGAGGCTGTTGCAGCACAGCCCGATGCAATTGAGGTAGCAATGGATGTGGGTGAACCTGTTGCTTCTGCTGCAGATCGATAGCTGCCTTATTCTAAATACGATTAGCCTAACTAGGATGAGCCAAAAAACCGCGCATTGCGCGGTTTTTTGGCTCATCCTAGTTAGCTGGATGTTTTTCACCAAGATTTAGAGAGAACTAACGCATCTTATGCGTCTTCGTCAGGAATGGACTGAGCGCCTAAGGTAGGGCGACAGGTCGCTAGAAGCTCATGCATCTGCACCACTGCGCCAATAATAGCGATCGCAGGCGCTTCAAAACCTACTTCCTCGATCTTCTCAAGAATTGTGTCGAGTGTACCAATCAGCTCTTCTTGTTCAGCGCGGGTACCCCAGCGAATCAGGGCGATCGGCGTTTCGGGAGACAGACCGGCTGCCAGAAGCTGTTCGGTGATGGAAGGCATGTTGTGAATGCCCATGTAGATGACGATCGTTTCGGAGCCATGGGCGATGGCTTGCCAATTCACGGCAGGGCGATATTTGCCTGCAGATTCATGCCCTGTCACAAACGTGACTGAAGAACTATAGCTGCGGTGGGTGAGCGGAATACCGGCATAGGCAGGAGCGGCGATCCCCGATGTAATGCCAGGCACGACCTCAACAGAAACACCCGCTTTAATCAAGTCTTCCATCTCTTCGCCACCCCGCCCAAACACAAACGGATCGCCTCCCTTCAGCCGCACAATGACTGCATGGCTGTGGGCTTTTTCGATCAGAAGCTGGGTTGTTTCATCCTGAACAAGCGAGTGGCGACCGCGCCGTTTGCCTGCATTAATTCGCTCAGCCTGTGGATTGATCATCGCCAAAATCTGAGGGCTGACCAAGGCATCGTAAATCACGACATCGGCACACTCCAGCAGCGTCTTTCCTTTCAGCGTCATCAGACCTGGATCGCCAGGTCCGGCACCCACTAAGTAAACCTTTCCCAAACAGGCGGTGGAAGCAGAATTCAAGATATAACCCTCATCAATAGCTACGAGACGAACTGGGGAAAACGAGCAGAAAAAACAGCCTGCGAAAGGGTTGCAGACGGGGTTTTGCGATAAAGGGGCTAAAAGACTGGCTCGGCGAGGTTCAGCAAGGTTCACAAGGTTCAACACATTGGCTAGCGTATGACCTTGGTCGGCCGCCGATCGTATTTAATGTTGCAGTTTAACCTTATATTAACCGATGTAAATCTCTATAGTTTAGATTTTTGCTAATCAATTAGTTGTTTGGTCATCTGTCTAAAGGAGGAGTCTGCAGCGGCAGCTGTGCCAGAGCAACCCAGACCATAGGTTACTTGTAATCAGCAAGGGCAAGCCCTGACGAGCTGCGCACAACCAAAGTGGTTTCCCAGAACTTTAGAGTCGATCACGTGTGCCTGCTGAAATAACAGTTCTCCGGCAGCAATGCCTTTTTCGATCAGCGGTTGGCGAATTGTAGTTAGGGCGAGGGCGCTGGTTGAGCAGCAGCAGGGCAGCGGTGAAGGCATCCTCAGCCTTGTTACGGGGTCGGCATTCGGCAATCGGCACAGAATGCTAATCTAATCCTGCTTGCCGAATGGCATCTTCGTAACCCCTCAAACGAGCAATCGCATTAGCAAACCTCGCCTGCCGAATCCGCTCCGCATCCACTAACCCAACATAGTGATCGGATAGCAGATCCATTGCCAGAACCGCCAAGCGGCGGTGGTTCAGTTCAAGCAGGTGAGCTGCGGCGGCTTTGGCTGCGCGGCGATCGTCAATGTTGACTGTGGGCAGTGTTTTTAGATTCTCCTGATCTACTGCTACAACGGGCAAATTGCGAGATAGCACTTGCGACACAATTGCGGTTGCCTCACTGTTGCTCTAGTCTAATAATCTGCTGTTCGGGATGGACTGGATCTAGATAGACAGGTATAATTCGCTGCTGAAAATGGTTTAGCAGCTGCTGCGACGGATTGTATAGAAAGACAGTCTTGTACGCTGGATCGATCTTCGTTAAGTCGCTAGCGGAACTGATTGCCAAGCGATCGACGCAAGAAAAGCAAGAAGGCTGGAGCTGAAGCGCTACTTCTGGACTGAGGCGGTGAGCAAAAGCTAGAAGCCGCCCCATGGGGGCGTCGCTAATCAGCAAAGGGCGATCGCTCTGGTTAATCGCTGGAGCTGCCAAGTAGTTCATATCGCTCCGGCTCTTTGTCCACCAGAAATGCGCCTGAGAGCTGGCAGCGCATGAAACTAGCCCACCTACCAGGATCAACATGAAAATACTTTGCCAAATTTGCCTGGATCTGGGGAGTGCCGCAAGCTGCCGCGACAGCAGAAAGGCGAGCGATAGCTCGATCCCCAGCACCGATGGCATCAGATAGCGCACTACCAAGGATTGGTTGCCACTCCAGAAGAGGTTAATGAAGGCGATCGGCAGGCTTGGCACTGCTGATAGCAGAAAGATGAACAATCCGCTTTGCTTGGTGCGCTGATCGTAAATGCGTTGACGGTAAAGCCAATAGAAGGAGTAGGCAACTACAACGCAGACACAGAGAACAAATAGCGCATAAACAAAATATGCTAGCGGCTGGGCAAAACCTACATACTTGATCTCTCGCTCGTAGTCAGCATAATCGAGAAACAATCGGCACAAATTAACTGCCCATCCTGCCAGAAGATGCAGCAGCGAGACTCGTTCTGTTCGGACAAACGTTTGGTTAACTTGATTCAGCCCTGCGATGGTGACAATCAGCCAGGGGATAAAGGTACTCAACCCCAGCAGAGAAGCAACCCAATAGGATCTGACAGGTTGAGTTAGTTTGAAATTGGCAATCGAGCCGACATAAAGACCGTGCGAGAGGATGACCAGCAGGGTAGAGGGAAATGTATACAAGCTTAATCCCAAGCCGATCGCATAGAATCCCCAGCCTAACCGAGTGCCATCGCGCATTGCTGCTAGCAGGAGGGCGCTGGTCAGCAAGACCATGACGATCCACAGGCTGTATTCTCTGGCTTCTTGAGCATAAAGAACCTGAAACGGAGAGACGGCCAGCAGTGCTGCAGCAATCCAAGCTACCCGCTCGCTGCCAAACAGCAGTTTGCTGAGCCAGTAAATCAGCGGTATCGCCAGCAGGCTAAAGACGGTCGATAAGCTACGAATCACACTGATCGAACCTGCCAGCCCAAACTGCCCCCAGCCCTGCAGCCAGAGCCGGGCGATCGCAAAGTAAAGCGGTGGGTGCTGGGGTTCTTCAGCGGCAAGACTGCGAACGGTGTCCCACAGACTTTTTTGGGGATTGGGAAGCTGGAAGGTTTGCAGCAGTTCTGCTACAGAAACCGGAGAAGGTTGATTGAGCCAATCGATCAATTCGGCTTCGGTGTAGCCTGAAATGCGCAGCGAGGTAAATGCTTCATCAAACCAGTAAAACTTTTGCTCCAGGTTGTAGAAGCGGAAGCAGCAGCCCAAGGCGATCGCCAGCAGAATCGCCGCTTTCATCCAGCGTGAGAAAAACCTCAACGTTCTATTTCAAGAAGTCCACTAGCTGCTCTAGCTTTTGCCAGGCCGCTCCACTGGCGAGAATTTCTTTTGCCAAGGTCACGCCCTGCTGGTAGGTGGCGAGCGGATCTTCACCTATGGGAAGTGCACCGCCCACCTTCAGCGCCAGCGCTGCATTCAGCGCTACCACATCCTGCTGAGCCGCAGTGCCTTTACCTTGCAACACTGCCTTGAGAATTTCGGCGTTTTCCGCAACTTCGCCGCCGCGCAGGGCGCTAGTGGGGGCAGCAATCAGCCCCAGTTCAGCCGGATTCAGCGCCACCGTTTGCAATTCCCCATTCGACAGAACCGCCAAATCTGTGATGTCTGCCAGCCCTGCTTCGTCTAGATTTTCGCGCCCGTGCAGCACGATCGCCTCCGAGCGCCCCAAATGATGCAGCGCCGTGGCGATCGTCGGCACCAGCGCCGAATCAAATACGCCCATGACTTGCCCTGTCAGACGCAGCGGATTGACCAACGGACCCAGTAAATTAAATACCGTTCGTACCTTCAGCGCTTTGCGAATCGGAGCTACAGATTTCATCGCCGGATGCCAGCCCGGTGCAAACAAAAAGGTAATCCCCACCTCCGATACTGCCGCTTTGATCCGCGCTGGGTCACCCGCCAAATTCACGCCTAGTGCCTCCAACACATCAGCAGACCCCACTTTGCTAGAGGCAGCCCGGTTGCCGTGTTTTGCGACCGCAACGCCCGCCGCCGCCGCTACAAAGGCTGTGGTCGTGGAAATATTGAACGTGGAAGCGCGATCGCCGCCCGTGCCGCAGGTATCGATCAGCGGTGCCGGCAATGACATGGACTCCGTTTTGCCGTTCTCCAGAGTGTGGGCAAGCGATTGAGACTGCAACACCTGCGCCATGCCTGCCAGCTCAGATGCCGAAACGCCTTTCGCCTGAATTGCCGCCAAAATTGCCCCGGATAGCGCAGGCGGGATAGCTTCAGCGAGCCAGCCCTGCATCAGAAGACCTGCTTGGGTAATATCAAGCGATTGCTTGTCTAAAAGCTGCTGGAGCAGAGGAGCCCAGTCTAGTTCGGTTGTGGCATCGGCAACGCTAGGCAGTGAGGTGGCAGAAGAAATCATGGCGTTTTGCAAAAGGGGCGTGTTAATAGGCAAAAGTAGCATATTCCAGACTACCAAACCCATTGCTTTTCCTGGAAGCAGCTCTGCTAAGGACTTGAGCAAAATTTGCGATCGCTGTTAACTGCTCCGCTTACAATGGCAAACATCGATTCAACCAGGTGGCACGCAGCACATGCTTTGGAAAGGGATTGGGCAAGGCTATTTTCGCTGGGTGATTGGAGCGGCAATCGCCTTCTGGATCATCTGCACAGGGCTGGTGCTGCAGCGCTATTTCAACTTCTACCCGACCTATGTGTCGTTTGATCAAGGCATTTTCAATCAGGTTTTTTGGAACACGCTGCACGGGCGCTGGTTCGAGAGTTCGCTATCTTCGACTGAATCGAGCCTGGTGATGCAGGGCGATGTGCCCGATGTGGCATATCATCGTCTGGGACAGCACTTTACACCAGCCCTGCTGCTGTGGTTACCCTGGTATGCGCTGTTTCCATCGGCAGCGGGTTTGTCGGTGCTTCAGGTGACGCTGGTGACGATCGCCGGATTTGTGCTGTATGCTTTGGCACGGCACTATCACCCGCCTCAGCTTGCCGCAATGATTGCCGTGAGCTATTACGGTGCGATTGCCGTCATCAGCCCAACGCTGGCTAATTTCCACGACATCTGCCAAATTCCGCTTTATCTGTTTAGCTTGCTGCTGGCGCTAGAGAAACGGCGCTGGTGGCTGGTGTGGCTCTTTGCAGGGCTAACGCTGCTGGTGCGTGAGGATAGCGGTGTGGTGCTATTTGGCATAGGCTTTTTCTTGGCGGTGAGTCGGCGATCGCTCCGCACAGGCATTGCTTTGTGCGTGGTTAGCTTGGTTTATATGCTGGCAGTCACCAATTGGGTTATGCCACTGTTCTCAGATGATGTCTCTAAGCGGTTCATGATTGAGCAGTTTGGGCAGTTTGTAGATGCGCCCGAAGCTTCGACGATTGATGTCATCAAAGGAATTCTCAGCAATCCCATCCGGCTGATTAGAGAGCTAATAATGCCATTCGATCGAACGGTGCGCTATCTGTTGGGGCAGTGGGTGCCGCTGGCATTCATCCCGGTGATTTCGCCAAGCGCTTGGCTGCTGGCAGGCTTCCCGATGCTAAAGGTACTGATTCAACGCGAAGACATTACTGCCCTGTCGCTGCATTTGCGCTATGCCATGAGCCTAGTTCCGGGCTTATTTTATGGAGCAATTCTCTGGTGGTCTGCCCATCCCAATCAGTTTCGACCACGCTTTCGCCGCATCTGGATCGGCTGCATTATTCTGTCGCTGTTTTTCACGATCACGTCCAATCCCAATCGTGTGCTGTCGTTTGCTATTCCAGATTCATTTCAGCCGTGGGTGTACGTATCACCGCCGCGCCAGTGGCAGCACAGCCAAGCCATCCACTCGCTGCTGAGCCAAATTCCACCAGACGCAAGCGTCACGGCAACCGACCATGTAGTAGCACATGTTTCCAGTCGGCGGGAGGTGTTGCGCTTCCCCATGCAGCGGCTGCGAGATGATCGCGACAAAACAAAACGGGTGGAATATGCGATCGCCGACCTATGGTATTTGCAGCAGTACCAGCCTGCTTTTGCCGACTATCGCAAGAGCCTGCAAGAAGCGATCGCATCAGTCGAGCAGCTGCAAAAGCGGCGATATGGGGTGGTGGGGTTTGCTGATGGGGTGGTGCTGCTGCACTGGAAAGCGCCTGATGAAGCAGGGGCGATCGCCGCTTGGCAAGCCTATCTTGAGCAGATCAAAGCTTAAAATCATGCCAGTTCAACAGCCCAATTTGGCACTTCACGCCAGATTAGGCTTCTAAGGCTGCCGCGTCTGGCAGCCTCAGTTTTTTGTTTTTAATATTTCGTAACGTAGACAAGAGGTCTTTTGACACTCTCAAAAAGATTGGCAATCCTAGAAGGTCGGTTGAGAAAAAGATGTTTCTATGAGCAGAACACTAATGATTGCCCTTCTATGTATCACTTTGATTACCTTGATTACCTTCTCTTTTAGCCCTCCAGCCTGGGCTGGTGATGTTGCCAATGGCGCAAAAGTGTTTGGCGCGAACTGCGCCGCTTGCCACATGAATGGCAAAAATATGATAAACGCGCAAAAAACTCTGCAAAAAGCCGATCTAGAGAAATACTCTATGGCATCGTTAGAGGCGATTAAAACCCAGGTCACAAATGGGAAAGCCGCCATGCCTGCCTTCAAAGGACGCTTAAGCGACGCGCAAATTGAAGATGTTGCCGCCTACGTATTGGAGCAGGCAGAGCAAGGCTGGTAGGGGGCGGCAAACCAACAGAACCCAGGGGGAAAGATGATGCAGCAGCGGTTTAACAATTTGATGCGGGCAGGGCTGATCAAGGTTGGGCTGAGCTGCGGCCTGGCTAATTGTTTGGAAGTGCTTCGCACAGCTAAGCAAACAGTCAAACAGATCGGCCGTGCCAGCCAGGCTCGGCTACTTCAGGCTGTTGGGTTAACGCTGCTGGTATTTCTTTGGGCAACGCCAGCGTCGGCAGATAATACCGCGCAGGAGTTTTTGCGATCGGGCATTGCCGCCTTTCACGATCAAAATTACGCTATTGCTGTCGATCACTTCTCGAGCGCAATCCAGCAAGATAGCGCTTTGGTAGCCGCCTATGCCGATCGCTGCCTCAGCCAGATCTATCTGGAGCAATATCAAGAAGCGATCGCCGACTGTTCCCAAGCCCTCCAGCGCAATCCCCAAGATCTGGAGTCGCTGTTGAACCGGGGCTTGTCCTATCACCGATTGCAGCAATATCAAGAAGCGATTACCGATTTTACCCAGCTCTTGCAGCTCACCCCCCACGACTCCCGCGCCTACTACAATCGCGCTTTGGCACAGGTAGAGCTAGCCGCTTATTCTGAGGCGATCGTGGATTATGGGCAGGCGCTCCGGCAAACTTCGCCGCTCGATCGGGTGGTGCGAGGCGAGATCTATATCGATCGCGGACTGGCTCAGCTCTTGCAAAATCATCAGCAGGCAGCGATCGGTGACTTCACCCAGGCGATTCAGTTTAATGCAACGGCACGTGCCTACTACAACCGGGGCTGCGCCTACCACCAGCAGGGCAACTCGACTGCTGCCCTCAACGATTTTTCGCAGGTGCTAGAGCAAGACCCAAACTATGCCCAAGCTTATCTCAGTCGGGGTTTGATTCGGCATGAGCGGGGCGAACGGCAGGCAGCGATCGGCGATTTGCGGCAAGCCGCCCAGTATTTCTGCTATCAAGGCTTTATGCTTGCCTACCAGCAAACCTTAGAGCTGCTGCAAAAAATTCAGGGAGCTGCAATTGGCTAGAGTTGCTTCCCACTATGGACACGAAATACTGAGGGCACGAGACACTGACGCACAACGGCGAACCGAGCCAGACCACAATCCCCTTGGATGTGCCAACCGCGAGCCGATGAAAATGAGATGATTGGAAGCAGTGCGTAGCCGCTCCGATCGGCATCTACTACTTTTATGCTGGATTTGTTGCTAATTGCTAGTTTGGGCTTTTTAGGAAGCTTTGGACACTGCGCTGGGATGTGTGGTCCGATTGCGGCTGCTTTCTCGCTGTCGCAGCCTGCTGTACCAGAGCCAGCGGGGCGATCGTCAGCTTCAGGCTCAAACTCCACTTCCACGATCGCCCCTGACCGCCCACGCACAGAGAGATCAGCGCTGACACGATCTCAGCTCCGATTTCACCTGTTGCTAAATTTGGGACGCATTCTCAGCTATGTGCTGGTGGGTGCGGGAATTGGGGCGATCGGCTCGGTGCTGATGGCAGGCGGGCAAATGGCGGGGGTTGGCAGCTTGCTGCGGCGGAGCATTGCCCTTCTGACAGGCGGGCTGCTGATCTGGTTTGGCTTAGCCCAGATTAACCCTCAAATACCGCGTTTGCCGCTGCTGCACCCCCTCACTCAAGGTAAACTGCACCAGCGCCTCAGTAGCGCGATGGTGAAACTGTCGCTTAATCCTCAATCCTGGACACCCTTTCTGCTGGGTGCGGTTTGGGGCTTGATTCCCTGTGGATTTCTCTATGCGGCTCAAATCAAAGCGGCAGAAACGGCTAGCCTCTGGCGGGGCAGCGCCACAATGCTGGCATTTGGGCTGGGAACGCTGCCGATGATGCTGGGTGTGGGGCTGTCTGCCTCGCTGATCAGTGCCGATCGCCGCAGTCAGCTCTCTCGCATCGGCGGCTGGCTGACGCTGACGATCGGCATTCTCACCCTCAGCCGCACAGGCGACACCATGACCGACTACACAGGGCATGCCGCCTTGATTTGCCTGCTGCTGGCGCTCGCTGCCCGCCCCCTTAGCCGCCTTTGGGCAACTCCGTTGCGCTGCCGTCGGGTGCTGGGGGTGGGGGCGTTTTTGCTGGCGCTGATGCATACGCTGCACATGGCAGAGCATAGCTGGGGCTGGAATTTGGAGGCGATCGCCTTTATGCTGCCTCAACACCAAAGGGCGATTGCGGCGGGCGGTGTAGCGTTGCTGTTGATGGCTCCGGCAGCCCTGACTAGCTTCGATCGCGCTCAGCGGCAGCTTGGCGGTCTCTGGCGACGGCTGCACCTCTTGACTGTGCCGGCGCTGCTGCTGGTGCTGCTACACACAGTTTTGATCGGCTCTCATTATCTGGGCACAGCTCAGCCTGGTCCACTCAATCAAGTGCTAACCGGGGCGATCGGCGCAGTTACTCTGCTCGTTCTGCTGATGCGCACCCGCAGCTTTTGGTCACTTTTATCCTTAGAAAAATATTATGTTCCGCCTACGCTCAAATAACCTGACCTTTTCTTCTCTCCGCTGGTTGCTTAGCGCAACTCTGCTGCTGCCGATCGTGCCTTTCTTGGTGCCGCTCCGCAGTGAAGCTCACCAAGTTGAAATCTCCGGCGACGTTGGCGGCACGATGCATATCGAACCCAATGACAGCCCCCGTGCTGGAACCGCCAGCCGCACATGGTTTGCCCTCAACCGACGCGGCGGTAGCCCTGTTCAGCTAGCAGACTGCAATTGCTCAGTGGCGGTTTATGCTGCCCCGCGCAGCTCGGGCGATTCGCCCATCCAGCAGCCTGCCCTCAGTGCCTTCTCCGCTGAAGGCAATTCCGGTGTTCCCAGCGCCAACATCACCTTTCCTAGAGCGGGAGCCTACGAAGTTGTGCTGAAAGGGCAGCCGAAGACGGCAGGTGCTTTTTCGGCATTTGAGCTGCGCTTTTCGGTGACGGTAGCGCAGTAAGCGGCAATCTGGGTTTGAAGATCCTAAAAGCGAATGGAAGTTTTGTTTTGCGCGACTTTCATTCGCTTTTAGGATCTTTCAGCAGCTATCCTCATGTAATGACGACAGCTACTTTCTAGTCTTCTGGTTCGTCTAGGTGCTCTGCCACTTCTCGATAGAGGTTAGCAACGTGGCTGTCTTTCAGGTAGTAGAACACGTTGCGTCCTTGCTTGCGGTAGCTAACGAGACGGAGCGATCGCAGTGCCCGCAGCTGATGAGAGACTGCAGACTCACTCATTTTGACGATCGCCGCGAGGTCACAAACGCACAGCTCTTGCTTCGCCAAAGCCGACAAAATCCGCAGACGGTTTGCATCTCCCAGCAAACTAAAAAATTCTGCCATCCGTTGGGCTTTCTCAACGCCTAGAATATCTTGCTGCAAGACGCGAACGCTGCCAAGATCGATCGGATGCTGAACTTCACAGTTGGGGCTGTTGCCAGTTGTCAAGGGGGCAGAATTCATAAAAATGTGATGGATTGGGAATACGCTGTAGATCTAAGACGCTGAGCAACGTTGGCGCTTTGCAGCTTCCAGCCTAGCAGTTTTTTAGGAAACGCTGACTAAGAATAGTTTTGCTAACAAAGCCCCAGCATTTCTGTCTATAGACAGGCGACATTGACTAATTACCTTTGTTTCTCTATCTCTAGATAAGTAGCGCCAAGTGCGTCTCAGCAACTTTGATTGTGCCCCTTAACGAATTCCACCAAAATATGCCCGAAGCTGTGAGTGGTTTGTTTAATACATCATTTATTCCGCATGGGCACTGCTACCTCTGGAAACCTGGATTAGTGGGGTTGCATATTGCTTCAGATCTGCTGATCGCCTTAGCCTATTACTCGATTCCGCTGACGCTGTTCTACCTGGTAAAACAGCGGCGCGATCTCCCCTTCAACTGGATCTTTCTGCTGTTTTGTGGCTTCATTGTCGCCTGTGGGACAACCCACCTCATGGAAGTTTGGACATTGTGGCATCCGGTCTACTGGCTTTCGGGCGCCCTCAAGGCTGCTACAGCCTCGATCTCCGTCTTTACTGCCGCACAAATGGTGCCGCTCGTTCCTAAAGCGCTGGCACTACCCAGCTCTGCCCAGCTTCAAGAGGCAAACCAAGCCCTACAGACGCAAATTTCCGAGCGGCTGAAAGTGGAAGCAGAATTAAAACATTATCAAACCCAGCTAGAGCAACTCGTGGCAGACCGCACCAACCAGCTAGAAGTCTCCAACCAGCAGATGCGATCGCTGCTGATCCGCGAACAGCAAGCCCTTGCCGAAGCAGAAGCCATTTATGCCTCAGCGCCGATCGGCTTGTGTGTCCTGGATCGAGAATTTCGCTATGTGCGAATCAACGATTACCTCGCTGAGATTAATGGCATTTCGGCGGCTGAGCACATCGGGCGCACCGTGCGAGAAGTGCTGCCGGACTTGGGAGCGGTGCAGGAGAGAATTTTTCAGCAAGTCGTAGAAACGGGCGAACCAATTTTGAAGCAGGAGGTTCATGGCACGCTGCCCGCACAGCCAGAGATAGAACGCGATTGGCTAGTCAGCTACTATCCCCTCAAAGATGAAGCTGGAGAGGTGCAGGGCATTAATGTCACGGCGCAAGAAATCACCGATCGCAAACGAGCCGAACAAGTCCTTGCCGATCGCGCCACCGAGCTAGCCGATCTCAATCTGATCTTGGCTCAAACCATGACCACGCTGAAGGAACGCAACCAGGAACTCGATCAGTTCGCTTATGTGGTGTCACACGATCTGAAGGCACCGCTCAGGGCAATCACTAGTCTCTCAGAATGGATCGAAGACGACTTAGAAGGACAGCTACCCCCCGAAAACCAGCAGCAGCTCCAGCTCTTGCGAAACCGCGTCCAGCGCATGGAAAGCTTGATCAATGGGCTGCTCGATTACTCGCGAATCGGCCGGCGCGAAATTGAGACTTCTTCTTTTAGCGTCCAGCAGCTCCTCGAAGAGACGGTTGATTCGCTCTCACCGCCGCCTAGCTTCACGATCGTTATTGATCCAATGCCTATGCTAACGGGCAAACGACTGCTGCTGTCTCAAGTATTTTCTAATTTGATCGGCAACGCAATTAAGCACCACGATCGCCTTGATGGTAAGGTTCGTGTTTCTGTGCAGGACCAAGGGGATTTTTATGCGTTTTCTGTTGCTGATGACGGCGCTGGGATCGAGCGGCAGTATTTCGATCGAATTTTTACCATCTTTCAAACGCTGAAGGCGAGGGATGAGCAAGAAAATACCGGCATCGGGCTGTCGATCGTCAAAAAAATTGTAGAAACCGAGGGAGGATTCATTCAGGTTGAGTCAGAAGTGGGTCAGGGAACAACCTTTCGCTTTACCTGGCTGAAGCAGCCAAAACAAAGTTCGTCGCGGTAACCAAAGCTTACGCAAGTTTTGTAGCATATCTAGTGTTCTGAAGAAATAAGCAATTTTGCTAGCGACTGATGCGGTATGTAAGCCTCTAATCACAAATCTGTTCGCCGGCAGCGCATTTGTTGATTGCCTTCTTTCTGAAATTCATAGTCTACCGTTTCGATCGTTACAGTATATCCACTTTGTTCCAGTGCGCTGACAATCGGCTGCACAAACGGCGATCGTTCTCCAGATACTTTGAGTAGCGGAAAGATGCGAACTTCTTGAGCAACGCGGCACAGTTCACGCACCGCACTGAGATGGAATGATTCTGAGAAATGATCGGAATAGCTAAACAGGAAATGGCTGCACAGCGCCAGCTCAAACTGCCCATCTGCGTAAGGCAACTGCGGTAGTTCTTCCACTTGATAACGACCTGCGGCTAGCCCCTGCGGAAAATCTTCAAGAAACTGCTGCATTGCTGCCATGCGAATCTGCCCTAACTGTTCAGGAGAGGCGATCGTCTCCCAAATATAGGCATCTAGATTTTCTAGCAGCTTGGCTTTAAGCAGGTCATAGGTTTCCTGGATACGCTGCTCAATTTGGGCAGATGTGAACTGATAAATTGGATCACAGGACACGACATGCCCCCCGTGCTGAGTCAGCTCTACGTTAAAGCTGGCAGGTCCTCCTGCACAGTCCAGAATAGATTTTTGCAGATCTGATTCACTCAGGCTAAACATGCGGCTGTACTCCGCTAGCGATCGCCCCCACGGTACAACTTGCTCTAGTTGGATTCCCATAGTTGTTCTCAGACTTTGTGAAGCGTGACACCGCCAAGCAGATCAACTGCGCGTCAAACTCTGCTGAAGCTGTGCTCGGAGCTGTTCGATCGTCTTTGCGGGTTCGCTGCAGCTTAACCCCTAACAAACCAGCCCCACAACGTCTGTTGGCAGTGGCTCTATGCGGTAAACCGCAGTCGGGGTATAGCGCTGGCTCAGCTCCGGGAGCTGGTCGGCACTGGTGCGAATCAGCGTGGGGCTGAGAAACCAGTCGAGCGCTGCAAACAAACTGGGGCAGGTCGTGAGTGCTTCTGCCAGGATGCCGCTAAACGACTGCAGGGCTTGCTCAGCCCGATCGAGATATGCCAACTCTTCGGTGAGCAAAAACAGCCGGACGAGGTTGGCGATCGCGACTCCATTGGCGGCAGGTGTGGCGTTGTCGTCGGCGCTGCGCTCTCGGATCACTAGGTCAGAGCGGGCATCCGTGTTGTAATAGCCGCCTAGCTCAATGCTCCAGAGGCGTTCATCAAACTCGCTCTGCAGGCGCAGCGCTGCCTCTAGCCATGAGCCAGAACGCCCTAAGCCGATCGCCGCTTGATCCAGATCGAGCAACGCCTTGATAAACAGCGCATAATCTTCGGATTGAGCAACAACGCTCACTTGTCCCTCGTAGCCGATCCGTTGCAAGCGTCCATTGAGCCGCTGGTGATCCAGGATAAATTGGGCAGCCTGAGCAGCCAGATCGTAGTAGGCTGCCTGTTGAAAGACAGCCGCCGCTCGCGCCAGCCCAGAGATCATCAAACTATTCCAGGCGACGATCAGTTTGGTATCAGTAACAGGTGGAATTCGCCCTGCCCAAGCGGTTTGTTTGGCTTCCTGATTGTTGCGGGCAGGCGGGAAAGTGTCGATCGTCTCATTGCCATAGCGAACGACAAACAAGCGATCGAGGCTATCTTCCAGGCGATCGCTCAGTTCTCCCGTGGTTCGGCGTTGAAGTACATTTTTGCCTTCAAAATTGCCCGCTTCTGTGACGGTGAAGGCTTGCGCCAGCTCGGTTAGCTCGTTGGACGGCAAAATTGCCTGTAGCTCTGGGTAGCGCCAAACGTAGAACGCGCCTTCTTCGGGTTCCACATCTTCAGGCGTGACAAAACTATCGGCATCTTGGGCCGCGTAAAAGTAGCCCTGTGGAGCAGTCATCTCTCGCTGAAGCCATTCCACGGTCAGGTCGATCGCCCGCTCAAACGCAGGCTCCTGGATACCGATCGCCCACAAATCTGCCAGATACTCCACGATCTGCCCATTGTCATACAGCATCTTTTCAAAGTGGGGTACTGTCCAGGTTGGATCAACCGTGTAGCGATGAAAGCCACCGCCCACATGGTCAAAGATGCCGCCCAGCGCTAGATCGAGTCCCCGCTGTTTGCAAACTTCCATCGCGTCATACTGGGCATCTGGAAGGGCAAACCGCACCCCCCGCAGCGCAGTTCCGGCGTAGGGAATCATGGGAAAACTGTTGGCATTCATGCCCTTAACGCCGAGAGTGCCTGCACTATACTGCAAGCCCATCTGCAATAGCTCAGCGCTTAGCTCACTGCCTGCCTGCAGCGCAGTGGATTGCTGCAGCCGTTCCAGCATCTCGCCTTTAATGGACTCCAGCTTTTCCCCTTCTGAGTCATAAAAGCGGCGAATCGGCTGCAAAACCTGCAAAAAACCTGGTCTGCCATATCGCGGTTCCATGGGGAAGTACGTGCCGTCATAAAAAGGAACGCGATCGGTGGGGGTCAGGAATATGTTGAGGGGCCAGCCGCCTTGCCCGGTGAGGAGCTGCAGCGCCTGCATGTAGATGCTGTCGATTTCTGGGCGTTCTTCCCGATCGACTTTAATTGGCACAAAGTTAGCGTTCATGTACTCGGCAGTTGCCGCATCCGAGAACGCTTCGCCCTCCATCACCGTACACCAGTGGCAGCTAGAGTAGCCGATCGACAAAAAGATTGGCTTATTTTCCTGCTGGGCTTTGGTTAAGGCTTCCTCACACCAAGTCCACCAGTCGATCGGGTTCTCGGCGTGTTTGCGGAGGTAGAGACTCTGGGCTGCGGCAAGACGATTTGGCATGAGTCATAGGAGTTGAGTCTAGGAGTTGAGTCTAGAAGTAGGGCACACCTCAGAGTCTAGCGTGGAAGAGGAATGTAGGTGTATGCCGCTATGCGCCTGGATTAAAATTCTTTTTGTGTAAAAGCCGTGTGTCGCAGGACTTCTACACAAAAAGGCTTGTCCCAACGTATGCGTCTAGCGTCATACAGGTTTAACTCGCTCAATAGTCGTATCAGGATGTTGCGGGTGCGATCGCTGCCGCATCTTCATCAGCAACCGCCAATCGTACCGTGATCAGCGAATCAAGCGCCTGCCACTGGAGCGCATTGAGTTCAGGAATCAGGCTAATTTCCAGCGCTTCATCGCCCACTTCCAATCCCTCCTCCGTCAGCAGATGCATCACCACGCTAGAAACTGCTAAATCGGCTTCATCCGGGTCTAGTTCGCCCGGATGAATTAGCAGCGTCATTGAGTGGCAATCTGGGTCAGTCATAAGCTGTCGAAAAACCTCTACCAGTGCTGGGAACAGCTCGGATTCGGGCTGGTTCCAATCCGGGCAGAGCAGCAGATTTTTGTCACGCAGGCGCAGCGTTTGCCGTAGCCAATCCTGCAATTCTGTTTGAGCTTGGCGATCGCGCAAAAACTCCGGCAGGTGCATCTGCCGCTGAAACGACAGCGGATCACAGCCGAGCTGGATCAGTTTCTCTTCTGCCTGCACCAATCCCGGCAGCAGCCGCAGCACAGCGCGAGTCGCCCGTTCCGCAAGGGCAGGATCGCTTGCTTTCGTGGCAGTTTCTGCGAGATGCCAGAGCAATCGCCAGTGGTTCGCTGCTGGGCTTGCCGGATCAGATTTGCGAAGCCAGACGCCAGTGTAATCGATTGTCCGCAGCGCAAATGCAGCATCCTGGCTGCGCTCGAATTCATGCACCGCTTGACGACAGCCTTCCCAGTGCCCATAGTCATCAATTTGGATAAATCCATTCCTGACAACCCGATCGAACAGGTTGACAAAAATATCCCAGGTAGATTCATACCAATCGCCATCAGCATGAAGTAAGGCAATCTCTTCCATCTCCGCTCGATGTAGCGGCAACGTATCTGCAAATAGCCCGGCAACGGGTACAACGATCTCACTCACGCCCATCGCCTGACAGACTACATCTAGATACTCAGTGGCAGGGGCTTTGAGTGTTCCCACACCAAAGCCCGTTAGGTTGGCAGGGATGCCATCATGGCGATCGAAATCAGTAGGCTCTGGCATGCCTGTAAATGTATCACAAGCATATACTTTGCGTGGGCGCAAGCTATATCGCTGTACGATTACCGCCAGTAGTGCTGCTGCCCCACCGCGACAAGTTCCACATTCAACAAAATTTCCGGGAATATCATCTAAGCAGACCTGTTTTGCCAACGCATAGAGCGAAAATAGCCGTTCGTCACTCAGCAGCGTGTATGGACGCACTTCCACCAGTAGCGATCGAAACTCAGCATTTTGCTGCCAGTTGGCTTGCAGCGGATCAGTATTGGCTAGCACATGATGCTGTAGGCTTAGCTGGATATCTCCCTGCTGCCAGTAAAGTGTACTGAGGCAAGCCTGCGCGATCGATGACTGTGGGTGCAGTGCGATCACCTGACTGTATATTGCCTTAGCAACATCCCATTCTCCCTTGATGTAAGCTTGCTTCGCCTGCTGGTGCATTTGGGCAAGCTGTAGCCGATCGCCTTCGGTATACTCAATTGTTTTTAATGCAGGCAGCAACAGCGTTTCTGCTTCTGTTAGTAAGCGCAGCGCTGCATCTGGTTCGGGTTGCCCACTTACGGTATAGTGCTGCAGGTGTTTGGGAAGCTGCCAGTCAATTGTCGGGTCAGGCTGGTGAGCGATCGGCTGCACGTTGCCACGCCATGCCGCACCCATAATCTGCATTGTTTGGTACACGATCGTATTCCAACCCCGCTGCTTCAGGTAGTCTAGCCCTGCCGTTACTTCAGGCGAAGCGAGATCATGAAATAGAATGATTGCATCTTCGGCGGCAAGCAGTTCACAGGCGATCGCGTCCTGTAGCGGTGCGGGGGCATCGTGATCGCCATCAATAAAGATGAGCGACCAGCGACGAGAATGGGCAGCAGCCACATCAGTAACCGCTTGTGGACTGTAGCCAGGAATCAAATTAACGCGATCCCGTACGCCTGCTGCACTCAGTGACGCGCTTACAGAGTTGTAGAATGCAGGCGTTTCCAGCAGCGGATCGACTACATCCAGCTCTACGCCCGCCAACGCCAAATGACAAGCCGACCAGCCTAGCCAGCAGCCGATTTCTAGGGCATGTTTGCCCTGAAACTGCAGGGCAGTGTTGTAGAGGATGTGTGCCTCATCACGGCTGAGAAACCCCACGATCGGCTGACGGCGATCGACATACCAGTTGTGCGGAATCTCCCGCCGCAGATAATGCCAAGGGGCAGTCTGCGCATCGCCCATTGTTTTATGGGGAAAGGCAGCATCAGGCTGGACGATCGCTAGTCCTGGGGAAACATAATCACCTAAGGGCAGCCGCGATCGATCGATCACACGCAGCGTTTCTTGCACCATGCGCTCTTCTCGGAATAGTGCTTCTGCTCGCTGCTTGGCCGTCTGTCCGATTGTTTGCCGGAGCTGGGGTTGACAGACCCAGGTTTGCAGCGTTTGGATCAACGCCTGTAGGGTTGCCTGTGGATCAAGATTTGGCTCGGGCAAGAGTGTTCCAGTATTGCCCATTTCTTCTGGAATACCACTCACCGCAGATGCGACAACTGGCAATCCCTTTGCCATGGCTTCCATGATGGCAAGCGGCATTCCCTCCCGATAGGTGGGCAGCACAAAGATATCAGCAGCATTTAACCAGGCTGTAATATCCCAGCGTTGCCCCAAAAGCCTGACTCGATCGCCAATCTCCAATGCCTCGATCGCCGCCTCGATTTCCGGCTGCAAACTGCCCTCGCCCGCCCAGACAAAGTACAGCTTGTCCCAAATTGGCGTTTGACGAAGCTGGGCAATTGCATCAAGCTGGAACTGATAGCCTTTAATGCCTTCCAGCCGAGCAGCAGTCAAGCAAACTACTGCATCATCGGGAACGCCGATCGACTGGCGTAGACGTTGGCGCACTACCAAATCACAGGGCGAAAAATACTCATCCGGTCGCCCGTAGTGAATCACTTCGCCTCGATCGATAGGCAAGCAAAAGTGATGCCGCAGTAACTGCAAATTTTCCTGCGAGACCGCAACGACTGCTTTGGCTTGAGCATACTGCTGTGCTAACGTGGGCAGACAAGATGCAAAAGTTTCTGCCAGCTCTGGATCGACAAAGCCAACGACGATCGCGTAGGGAATACCCAACTGCAGGGCGGCTTGCTTGGCAGCAAAGTTTGACACAGGACAGCCATCGCTGAACAAAATTAGATCTGGCTGAGTGTGCTGGAAGATCGCGATCGCCTCTGCTTCTTCGGTCAACGTTTGGCTAAAATCCTGCATTGGATCAAACGAGAGCCACATGTGGGTAATTCCCAGCGATCGCTGTTGCTCAAGCAGC
Organism: Phormidium tenue FACHB-886; assembly: GCF_014764505.1. Classification (GTDB taxonomy): domain Bacteria; phylum Cyanobacteriota; class Cyanobacteriia; order Elainellales; family Elainellaceae; genus FACHB-886. The sequence continues at coordinate 51,828 of NZ_JACXWX010000016.1, read as the reverse complement.
GGATTTTCGGCTTTGGCTTGCACCAGCGTCACTCGATCGCCACGTCGCTGCAGCGCTACCAGAATCGCGTGATTGTACTGCGCCACACCGCCAACACCAGCATCTGTGTAAAGCAGAATATGATTCGCCATACTGCCCTCCCTATCTGCTTCTAGAGTACCCAGTTTGGCGCTAGAGGCATCAGGCGCTTCAGCAGAAGCACGGAAAGGACGATCGGTTTATTTAAAAAATCGAAGAACTTTGACGAAATCCTCAGCGCTTTTTTGGGAAAACTACGGAGAGATGACTCACGCTGTCTCAGGTGTTTTTCATGACCTCCCCCGCTGCCCTCAACCTCGACTCCATCCCCACCGAGAAAACGATGCCTGCTGAAACTACGTTGATCCGCCTGCATATTGGCGGACGAGAAACTCATCCGGATTGGAAAATTCTCGACGTTGAACCCCGTCCCGAAGTGGATTTTGTCTGCGATGCTGCCGATCTTTCTCAGTTTGCAGATGAGTCGATCGCTGCTATTTATGCCAGCCACGTCTTAGAACACTTTCACTACGGCTTCAACAACGAGCTGATCAACACCCTCAGCGAGTGGCAGCGGGTGCTGGCTCCAGGTGGTAAGCTCTATATCAGCGTTCCCGATCTCAAAACGCTGTGCTGGCTCTATCTGCATCCCAACCTGGTCACCATGGAGCGCATCCAAATCATGGCGATGATGTTTGGCGGGCAGACGAATCAATATGATGTCCACAAGGTTGGGTTAGATTTTGAAACATTGGGACTGTTTGTGGGAGAAGCCGGATTTTCAGAATATGAGGCGGTTTCTGAATTTAATCTCTTCCAAGATTGCAGCACGATCCGCGTCATGGATACGCTAATCAGCCTGAATGTGATTGTCACAAAGTGATGGCGATCGGCTTTGTTCTTCTCAGTACGCTTGGGCAGCAATCAAAGCTTCTGTCGCTTGGCTATCTAGAGGCATAGAGAAGAAATATCCCTGTCCATAAGGGCAGCGCAAAGCTTCAACTAGCTGCAGCTGCGCTGCAGTTTCTATGCCCTCAGCAACCACATCCATTTCCAGGTTATGGGCAAGCATTGAGATAGCGCGAGCAATTTCTAGTTTCTCATCATCATCACCCATGCTGCTAATGAAGGAACGATCGATCTTCATCGCATCGATTGGGAACTGGTGCAGATAGCTTAGAGAGGAGTAGCCTGTACCAAAATCATCAATGTGAAGCTGAATGCCTAGTGCTTTGAGCTGTGAAAAGATCTGAGTTGCGGATTCGGTATTCTCGACGATCGCGCTTTCTGTCAGCTCAAGTTTTAGGCTTCTGGGGTTCAAGCCAGTTTCTTGTAGAATTTGTTCAACCTGTTCTACCAAACGGGGCTGGGCAAACTGCTTGCTAGAAACGTTAACGCTAATGCTGAGCATTGCTGAGGGATAGTTCACTTGCCAAACCTGCATTTGGCGACAAGCTTCGCGCAGCACCCACCAATCGAGCAGAATAATTAGCCCAGTTTCTTCTGCCACTGAAATGAATTCGACTGGAGAAACCAAACCACGTTGGGGATGCTGCCAACGCACCAACGCCTCAAATCCAACAATCTTGCGATTCGCAAGCGCCACAATCGGCTGGTAATAAACTCGAAACTCATCATTCGCAAGCGCTCGCTGTAGTTCAGTTTCTAGCTGCAGCAGGGCTTTTACCTGCGTATACATTGAGGTGTTGAAGATTTCGTAGCGTCCTTTGCCCTGGGCTTTAGCACGATACATTGCAATATCGGCGTTCCGAATTAAATCTTCTGCTGGGTTGACAGACTGTTCTAAATAGGTGCTGATATCAGTGACAATACCAATGCTAGCTGCCGTATATACTTCATACTCATCCAGGGTAAATGGCTTGTTTAGCTCTCCTAAAATTCGTTCAGCGGTGCGGCAAGCAGTGGCGGCATCTGGGGCATTATCGAGCAGAATGGCAAACTCATCGCCTCCCATACGAGCAACTGTATCGTGTGATCGCAGGCAATGCGACAGCCTATCTGCAATGGCAATCAGCAGCTTGTCTCCGATGGCATGTCCCAAACTATCGTTAATCATCTTGAAGCGATCGGCATCCAAAAACAGGAGAGCAAACTTCCTATAGGAGTGGCGTTTGGCTTGCTCAAGGGCATGATTCAGCCGATCCATAAACAAGGCGCGATTGGGCAAGCCTGTGAGCGGATCGTGAAAGGCATTGTGAATCAGTTGCTGCTTAAACTGCTTCTTCTCAGTGACATCTCGAAAGACCAACACCCCACCTTGAATGACACCTCCAGCATCTTTGATAGGGGCAGCACTGTCGTCGATAGGAATCTCTGTCCCATCTTTAGACAGAAGGACGGCATTATCCCCTAAGTAGACTGTTGACCCTTTCTGCAGAGCTTGCCTGATTGGGCTGTCCATCGGCGCCCGCGTCGTTTCGTTGAGAATTGTAAAAATTTCTGCTACGGGTCTGCCGATCGCTTCTTCCTGCGGCCAGCGAGTCAGGGATTCGGCAACCGGGTTCATAAACGTGACCCGTTCCTGCAGATCGTTGGCAATCACGCCATCACCAATACTTTGCAAAACAGTCGAAAGCCATTGGTGGTTGGCTTTGAGCTGCTTTTCCATCTGATGCTTGTGTAAGGCGATTTCGATTGTAGTATATAGCTCTCTTTCTTCAAAAGGTTTAAGGATGTAACCCATAGGGTGAGTGAGCTTTGCACGCTCCAGGGTGGGATCGTCTGCATAAGCAGTTAGGTAGATGATCGCGATCGAAAGTTGTTCGGCAATTTGTTCAGCAGCTTGCACCCCGTCGATCTCTCCCTGCAGCCGAATATCCATCAGAATCAAGTCAGGCTGCAGCTCCTGGGCTTTTTGAATGGCTTCTTCACCGGTAGAGGCAATGTCAAGTACGTCGTATCCTAAACTCAGTAGCGTTGTTTGGATGTCCGTAGCAACGATAATTTCATCTTCAACGACCAAAATTTTTGTTTGGCTCATTCTCCTCCCCAAGATGCTGACAAATACTCTTCCAACCTGTGCTCTCAACCTGTGTTAACTCATTCAGCTGCATTCAAAAGCGCGAAATTGAAAGAAAGCACATTCAATCTAGCCTTTATTGCGAGGATTTAATTCATTGAACGTGATTTTGAATAATACGCCCTGCTGATGGCTAATATCGATTGTGCCTTTAAGCTGCTTCGTCAGGTTAAAAACTAGCTGCAAGCCCAACGATCGGATCGTTTTAAGGTTTAATCCCTGGGGCAAACCAATCCCATTATCTCCAATTATTAACGTAAGTCTATGATCAGCATCAGCATAAAATTGAATAAATATTTCGCCTGTCTGGGCTGTCGGAAAAGCGTGTTTTAAGGAGTTGGTTACGAGTTCATTGATAATCAGTCCGCATGGAATGGCAGTATCCACATTGAGGGATACAGGACTCACCTCAAGTTTGAGGGCGATCGGCTGTGCCTTAACCGCATAGGAACGGAACAAATTAGCCGTGAGGCTCTGGATGTATTCTGCAAAATCAATTTGGGCTAAATCTTCCGACTGGTAAAGCTTCTCGTGGATTAGCGCCATCGACCTGACTCGTTCCTGGCTTTCCTTGAAGACTTCTAAGGTTGCCGGATCTTTGATGTATTTGGACTGGAGGTTCAGCAGGCTAGAAATGATTTGCAAATTGTTTTTGACGCGATGATGGATTTCCTGCAGCAGCACTTCTTTTTCTTCCAGAGAGGCTTTAGCTTGTTCTGCCTGTTTGCGATCGCTAATATCGCGTCCTTCTGGAATCAGCAAAACTACCGCTCCGGTTTCGTCTTTTAAAGGCTTAAGCGAAAAGTCGATCGTAGCGACGGTTTCTCCAGCACCCCGCACATTCACTTCATAGCGGACGAACTCCCCCGCTGCAGCTTGCGCGATCGCCGCTTTCAATTGCGTCTGGGTCGCTTCTGAGATCGTCCACCAGCGGGCTTCCCAGAAGGGACGGTTCACGATGTCTGCCAGCTGAATACCGCCAAACTCAAGGATGGTTTGGTTTGCCTCCAAAAGGGTGCCATCTGGCTTCAGCAGCCCGACAAATTGAAATGTCTGGTCAAAGATCGCTCGGAAGCGGCGTTCAATCTCGCGCTGTGCTTGCTCTGCCTGCTTGCGCTGAGTGATGTCCTCATGCACAGCCACATGCACTAAGCCGTGTTCAGGATGCTCGAAGGTGGAAGTATGCGCTCTACACCAGAAAGGCGTGCCGTCTTTTCTGACGTTCTGCACCTCATAGCTGGCTTCACTCTGTTCAACCAGCGTCTGCCGGATCTGATTTGCAACCTGTTCTGCGCCTCCAGGCTGGGCTTCGTAGTTGACGATCGAGACATGCTTGCCGGCTAGCTCACCTACCTCATAGCCAAACATCTCTTCGAATTTGGGATTGGTGTAGACAAAGATGCCATCGCTCGCTCTAATCAGCCCTACGCCTTCAACCATATTTTTTGTGATCAGGCTTTGCAGCTCCAGCGCCTGTTCTGCCTGAGTGCGAGCGGTGATGTCTTGAATTTGAGCAATTAAATGGAGCGGCTGACCTTGAATATTGCGAACTAACGACAGGTTCAACAGAACCCAAATAATATGTCCCTGTTTGTGAAAGTAACGCTTCTGCAGCTGATAGTTGCGCTCACCCTTGAGGAGCTGCTCCAGTGCATAGGCGGTCATGTAGCGATCGTCTGGATGAGTAATCGTTTCAGGGCGAGTCATCAGCAGTTCTGGCTTTGAATAGCCCAACATTTCGCACAGGGCGTAGTTAACCTGAAGCCACTGTCCCTCAAAACACACGAGCGCCATGCCGATCGCAGCAGAATTGAAGGCACTACGAAATCGTTCTTCGCTTTCTTGCAGCACCTGCTTCACTTGCTGGCTTTCTAAGATCTGCCTTTTCAGAGTTTGGTTGGTTGCTTCTACCTGCGCTGGGCTGGGGAGTGTCAACACTTGGGGAATCAGCGGCAGCAGCATTGCAGCAGTGTAAAGCGAGATGGCAGCAGCAACCAGCTTGAGCAACCCAGCCAGCCAGTAGGTGGGTGTCCAGAGCGTCCACACTTCCATCAGATGGGTGGTGCCACAGGCGATGATGAATGCCCCAAACAGCCATACCATCCAGTGAAAAGGGAAGTCTCGCCGTTTGTGAATAATTATAAAGAGCTGGGTAGGGATGGAATAGTAGGCAATGGCAATTAGCACATCGGAGCTGGCATGCAGCCACACTAGCCCCGGTTTCCAGAGGTAACAATGACCATGAGGAATGAAAGGGGCTGAATTAAAGAGGGATTGGAACAGACCTAACATTACACGTTCCACTCTTGGTCTAGCTTGCTGGGAAAATTGCAGAATTGATCTGTGAAGGTTTACTGAACTTTGGGTCTTTACCGCTTTCCGGAAGAGTAAACCTACTGTTCTCCAGTCTAAGCCGTGTTGAGATTTTAGTGTTGTTTTTGGATCATTTGCGTATTATTTGGGGTTAAAAAATGTTGCTTGTATAAACACTTTTGCTTACCCAATTTGTATTTTGCTGAATACACGGATGAAACACAAAAAATTTGTACTTTTGGGTTACTGTAACTTCACTGAGGTGTAGCGTAAAGGTACGTATTTGCTCTATTGCAGCTTGGCTTTAGGTACTTTTCTAAAACTTACAAAGTGAGTGAGGACGTAATAGGCTCAGCACAAACTAGAGGTTTTAGTTAAATTGAATAAAAATCAGCTCTGGTGCGATCGATAAAGTTAAGCAAAAGAAAGATTTTTTGTCAGTTTATGCTGCTTCTGGTCATTGAAATTAGGCTTTAAGCTGTAGCTGCTTCCCGAATTAATAGAGATGGGGCCATGATAGGGCTGTAAGTTTTGGTTAAATTAACTATAATTAAAAGGCCATCCCTTTCGCTTGTTCTACTCAGGCGCGATCGCCATCTTCATACACTATGGAAAATGCCGCTCTTTTCGTTCGTCCGCAAGATTCCAGTTTGCTAACCGATCTTTATCAGTTGACAATGGCAGCCTGCTATGTGGGCGAGCAAATTGACCAGCGCCGCGCCAGCTTTGAGATATTTGTCCGTCGTTTACCCGAAAATTTTGCTTATCTAGTGGCGATGGGCTTGGCGCAAGCCTTGGAATACCTGGAGCAGTTCCAATTCACTCCTGAGCAAATTGCCGCCCTGCAAGCGACGGGTATCTTTACTCATGCACCTGATCGCTTTTGGGAAGTGCTGACAGATGCTCGCTTCAGCGGTGATGTTTGGGCAGTTCCTGAAGGTACGATCGTCTTTGCCCACGAGCCAATCTTGCGAATTGAGGCTCCCCTCTGGCAGGCGCAGCTCGTAGAAACCTACCTGTTGAACACTATCAATTACCAAACTCTGATTGCCACTCGTGCTGCCCGCATGCGAGACACTGCAGGCGAAGATGCGACGCTCCTAGAGTTTGGCACTCGGCGGGCGTTTAGCCCACAGGGCGCGGTTTGGGCAGCTCGTGCGGCGATCGCAGGCGGATTGGATGCCACCTCCAACGTTTTGGCGGCGCTGCAGCTAGGGCAACTGCCTAGCGGCACGATGGCACATGCCCTTGTGATGGCGCTCTCCGCGCTAGAGGGTAGTGAAGACGAAGCGTTTGCCGCCTTCCACCGTTACTTTCCGGGAGCCGCGCTGCTGATTGACACCTACGACCCGATCGCCGCTGCCCACCGTCTTGCTGCCCAAGTGGAGGCAGGCAAAATGGTGGTGAATGCCGTTCGGCTAGATTCGGGCGATCTGGTGGCACAATCGCAGCAGGTGCGATCGCTCTTGCCCCACGTCTTTACCTTTGCCAGCGGCGATCTAGACGAATATGCGATCGCCCAACTGCAGAGCGCCGGAGCAGATATTCAGGGTTACGGGCTAGGCACCAGACTGGTGACCGGCACCCCGGTCAATGGCGTGTATAAACTGGTGGAAATCGACGGCATTCCCGTGATGAAAGGCTCTAGCGGTAAAGCCACCTACCCCGGACGCAAGCAGGTTTTTCGGCGCTTTGAACAGGGAGTGCTGATTGGCGATCGCCTTGGTTTAGCCAGCGAAACCCCTACCCCAGCAGAACAACCGCTCCTGCGGCCCGTCATGAAGCAAGGAGAGCGGCTGTCTACCCACGAGCCGCTGGCTCAGATCCGCGAGCGCACTCGGGGTTCAGTCGTGAGCCTGCCGATGCGGTTACGCCAGATTCAACAGCCAGAATTGATGCTGCCTGAACTTTCTCCAGCGCTGCAAGAGCTGACAGAACAAACGAGAGACAGGATCAATGCAAACCCGGCTTAAATATAAGATTAGGCTTTGGCAACGATCTCTCTTTCGTGCCCAAGCGCCTTTCCCACCCATCACTCCTAAAATTACCCCTCCTTCCCTTTCCATGCCCTCTATTGCTCTTTTTGGGACAAGTGCTGATCCACCCACTGCCGGACATCAAGCCATTATTGTTTGGCTAGCCGATCGCTATGATCAAGTAGCGGTTTGGGCATCTGATAATCCATTTAAGTCGCATCAGACTCCTCTAGAGCATCGATCGGCGATGCTGCAGCTGTTGATTAACGATATTGATCCACCCCGACACAATGTACAGCTTTATCCTGAGTTGAGCGATCCAAGGGCACTGAGAACAGTAGAGCGGGCGCGGCAGATATGGCAAGAGGCAGCGTTTACGCTAGTAATAGGCTCTGATCTGGTAGAACAACTGCCGCGCTGGTATGAGATCGAAACGCTCCTGAGCCAGGTGAAGCTGCTGGTGATGCCGCGCTGGGGCTATCAGATTGCAGAGGCAGAAGTGGAGCCTCTGCAGCAAATGGGAGCATCTGTGACGATCGCCGATGTCATTGTTCCAGGTGTGTCTTCTACCGAATACCGAGAGGCAGGCAATCCGCACGTGATTACGCCGCCGATCGAAGACTATATCCATCGACAGCAGCTCTACAGCAGTCCTCATCCTCAGTAGTCATTCTTTTCTTTATCCCTCACCTCTCATGCCAGGACGCACTCCCCGCAAAACGATCGATCTACTCAACGCCAAAGCCCTCGCTGACTTTAAGGTGGGCGTTGATAATGTGATTTTCTCAGTCGATACAGCACAGAATCGGCTGCTGGTGCTGCTGGTGCTGCGTCATGAGGAGCCGTTTCTGGGGCAGTGGAGTTTGCCAGGAACGTTAGTGCAACAGGGGGAATCGCTGGAAGATGCTGCCTATCGAGTCTTGGCTGAGAAGATTCGGGTTGAAAACCTCTATCTAGAGCAGCTTTACACCTTTGGGGGGCCGCACCGTGACCCGCGCGAAGCCGAGACTAGCTACGGCGTTCGCTATCTTTCTGTTAGCTATTTTGCCCTTGTCCGCTTTGCTGAAGCTGAACTAATTGCCGATGGTGTGAGCGGCATCGCTTGGTATCCCTTGAAACAGGTTCCACCCCTCGCGTTCGACCATAATCAAGTGCTGGAATATGGCTATCGTCGCCTGCGAAACAAGCTGGAATACAGCCCGATCGCCTTTGAAGTGTTGCCAGAGCTGTTCACTTTGAGCGATCTCTACCAGCTCTACACCACCGTTTTAGGAGAAAATTTCTCGGATTATTCCAATTTTCGATCGCGCCTGCTGAAGCTAGGATTTTTATCTGATACAGGGGTGAAAGTCTCACGTGGAGCCGGACGCCCTGCTAGCCTTTATCGCTTTGATGCCGATGCATTTGCACCGTTGAAAGATCAACCGCTCGTGTTTATCTAAGGAAAAACTATGAAACTTGCGATCGCTCAGCTCAACCCAATCATCGGTGATTTAGCCGGCAATGCCCAAAAAATTTTAGAAGTGGCTCAAGCTGCCGCCGCTCAAGGGGCAAGGCTGCTGCTGACTACAGAGCTTTCCCTCTGCGGCTATCCGCCCCGTGATTTGCTGCTGCAGCCTGCTTTTGTTGAGTCGATCGCCAAAATCTTGGAGCAGCTAGCGAGCGATCTACCGCCCCAGCTTGCCGTGTTGGTGGGCACTGTGCAGCCCAATGGCAGATCGGCTCAGGAGGGCGGCAAACCCCTGTTTAACAGCACTGCGCTCCTACAAGACGGCAAAGTGCAGCAAATTTTTCATAAGCAACTGCTGCCCACTTACGATGTGTTTGATGAAGAACGCTACTTTGAGCCTGGTAAAACAAGCTGCTGCTTTACCTTAGACGGGGTGCAGATCGGCGTTACCATCTGCGAAGACGTGTGGAATGATGAAGCATTTTGGGGACAGCGCAACTACCGGGTTAATCCGATCGCTGAGCTAGCCGAACAACAGATCGATCTGATTGTTAACCTTTCTGCCTCACCTTATAACGTGGGCAAGCAGGGGTTGCGAGAAGCAATGCTGCACCACGCAGCAGTCCGCTATCAAATTCCAATTCTCTATGCCAATCAAGTGGGCGGCAACGACGATCTGATTTTTGACGGCAACAGCGTCGGGTTCGATCGGCAAGGCACGATGATTTTTCGCGGCAAGGCGTTTGACCTGGATCTGATCACGGTGGACTACAGCCCAGAAACGCAGCAATTTACCCCTGCTGCCATCGCTTCCCAACCTGAAACTGCTGATGCAGAAATTTGGGCAGCGCTGGTAATGGGTGTACGAGATTATGCCCGTAAATGTGGCTTTAGAAAAGCCGTGCTGGGCTTGAGCGGCGGTATTGATTCGGCACTGGTGGCGGCAGTTGCTGCATCTGCGCTAGGGGCAGAGAATGTGTTGGCAATCCTGATGCCTTCGCCCTACAGCTCTAATCACTCCATTGAGGATGCGCTCAAGCTAGCAGAAAACCTGGGCATTGTTACTCAAACGTTACCGATCGGTGACTTGATGCAGGCATACGATCGTACCTTTGCGGAGATGTTTGCAGGAACTGAATTTGGGCTCGCCGAAGAAAATATACAATCCAGAATTCGCGGTAGCCTGTTGATGGCAATTTCTAACAAATTTGGGCATCTGTTGATCTCAACTGGAAACAAGTCTGAGATGGCAGTGGGATACTGTACACTATACGGCGACATGAACGGAGGGTTGGCAGCGATCGCGGATGTTCCCAAAACGCGAGTGTATTCGATCTGCCGCTGGCTCAACCAGCAGGGACAGTGCGTGATTCCAGAAAACATCCTGGTGAAAGCCCCGAGCGCTGAACTGAAGCCCGGACAGGTCGATCAAGATTCGCTGCCGCCCTATGAAGTGTTGGACGACATTCTGCACCAATTCATTCACGAACATAAAGCTGCCGCCGAAATTGTAGCTTCGGGTCACAGCCCTACTGTGGTTGAAAAAATAATCAAGCTGGTGACCCGCGCCGAATTTAAGCGCAAGCAAGCCCCACCGGGGCTGAAAGTTACCGATCGCGCCTTTGGAACGGGCTGGCGCGTGCCGATCGCCCAGAAATGGCAGGCTACCAGCGGTATACTTCCAACCACAAAACTAACATCGCCACCGATCGCCACGGGCTCTGGCATCGTGGTTTAGGTGGCGTTTCTACTGTGCAGCATGTTTTAAGAGGTGCGCGAAGCGCACCTCTTAAAACATACTCGTCAGGAATGGCGTTTAGGCGTTTCTACTGCCCCGGATTGCTAGTACGACCCGGAATCAAGGGAATTTCAACAGAATCGCGGAACTGCTGGACTGATTCTGTAAAAGCGATCGGCAGCACCGCTTCCACGTTTTCGTGCGGACGAGGAATAATCACCCAAGACTCCAGCGTCCCGCCAAAACAGCTTTCGGCAGCATCAACACCTGCAGCCATCGCTGTCTTTACCTCCGATACATCACCCCGGATAATCACCGCAAACCGAGCGCTACCACAGCGCAAATACCCAACGAGCGTTATGCGACCCGCCTTCACCATCGCATCGGCTGCCGCCAGAATTCCCGGAAACCCTTTTGTCTCAAGTGCCCCAACCGCAACAGGCATCGCTTTCTCCTAAAACAAATCGAACGGTGAACGCCATTTCGCAAGACTTTCACAAGCCCTCTAGATTTACCACACTTTGCTGCCGCGTGGGCTTCGCCTGCTTCCCAACAAAATGCATAAGTCCTGCCCTATTGTATCTGGTCTGGTGATGGTGTAGATCCAGTCTTGCCCCAGTTGCTGTTCCTTCTGCTCCTTTGTGTCACAATTACACCAAAACCTATGATTAGCGAGGTCTGGCGGCGGTGAGGCAGTCTCCCAATTTGGCATTAAGTATTTTCCTTTATTCAGCAGGTACACTACTAATCCTGATGGCGGGCGTCATGCTGGTGCAGGCTTTTGGCTGGGTAAAAGCGGTGCCAGAGTCTGTCATTTGGGCGCTGGTGCTGCTGTCGATCGGCTTTGGAATTCTGATGGGGCTGCGGAAGCGCTATTAGTGCAGTATCAGTAACGTAGTTCAGTCTTGCAAGTTTTGAAAGACTTTGCTAACGCGATCGCGACCTTGAGAGGCACAATAGAAGCATTGATCAAAAGACTCAATCTGGAACCTTGGGTGCTGGCGCTGGAGTCAACACAAATATGCCAATGCAGTCGTGATTAAATAACTTCAATGAGCAGAACCCTTCGACCCATTACCACTGTCTTTCTTGCCCTCCTCGGTGCTACTGCTGTCCTTTGGATATTGCGCGGTCTTGGAATTTTGTCGTTTTTGCCGAGCGGTGTCCTGTGGGTGCTCATTCTTCTGACTGTTGGCGCAGGGGTTGTGAATGCGCTGCAATGGACAAAACAGTAGATCTCTTTAAATTTCTTTTGTGTAAGTCATGGCGTGGTGAAGAGACACCACTCCACTAATCATGCCCTTAAAAACGTGCATGCAGGAGAGCAGCGATGGCTGAAAGAGAAGATGATGGTAAGGGTGAAGGCTGCCGCTCCAGAAGCGAAAGAATAAGGAACAACAGATGTCTAGAACTATAGTGACTTTGGCAGAAGTTGCCCAATACCGATCGGAGCTAGCAGATGACCCCAACGCGCTGCGGGCTTTAGACATGATCGAAGACTGCGATGGCGATCTGGAAGATGCTGCGATCGCGCTAGCGCTTCAGGCAGGGCAAGAGCCAGACGAGTCCGATCGCTGGCTGGAAGGGCTGGCAAAACGCTGGCGATCGTTTGTTTGCCAAGCTGGAATCAAAGATTATCTGATGACCGGGGCAGTTGCCAACGGCGTAAAACTGCTGGCTGCCGAAACATCAATTCCGCCAACCTTGGCAACGCCAGTGATCCTGTATGCCCTCAAAACAGGCGTTGAAGATTTCTGCAAACCGCTGCAAGAGAAGCTATAACCTTGGTAAATCCTATGACAGAACAGATTTCTGCCCATCTGGTGGTTTCTGGTAGGGTTCAAGGCGTTGGCTATCGAGCCTCTACGGCAGATATGGCAAAACTCCTCAAGCTGAACGGCTGGGTGCGGAACCTGCGAGATGGGCGGGTAGAGGCAGTGATCGAAGGCGATCGCGCCAAGGTCGAAGAAATGATTCGCTGGTGCCATCAGGGCCCGCCTGCTGCTGTTGTCGAAGCGGTTGAGGTGCAATATGGCAGTGCAGAGGGCTTCAGAACGTTTGAAATAACCCGCTAGCGCTATTTGTCAGTTTGCAGTGCTCAAAATTGAACTTTCCCAAAAATTTTTCGTCAAACTTGGGAAACCTAGATGTCGGTACGCTAGGACTGAATAAAGATTATTTTTGGAAAGCTGACTAAGCTGCTCAAACGCCCCCCATCCCTCGTATCCTTATGGACTCTGCTCAAAAAACCTCCTCGGCTCACGCCCGCCAAACTCGTCAGCAGTTTGCCAACCCAGAAGATTATCTGTCCTATGAGTTGGGCAAGGCAGTGCGAGAATTGCCCCCGCTCTATACGCGGTTACTAGCAGGAACCCTGACAAGCTTGGTATTTGGAGCGATCGCTTGGGCGCACTTCAGCATTGTGGATGAGGTGGCAGTGACGCAGGGTGAACTGGTTCCCTCCACGCAGGTTCGCCCCGTGCGCGCGCTGGAAGGGGGCGTGATTCGGGAGATTCGCGTCAAGGAAGGCGACCAGGTGAAAAAGGGCGAGGTGCTGCTAACGCAAGACCCGAAGCTGTCGCAGACAGAAGTCGATCGACTTCAGAAAAATATTAATTTAATCCGCCAGGATATTGCTCGTCTGGAAGCCGAACGCAGCGGCAGCACGGATGCCGGCAGTGCTGTGCAAGATCAGCTTTTGGCAGCCCGGCTGCGCGAATTTGATACCAAGCAAGCTGCCGCCCAAGCAGAAGCACAGCGGCAGGTGGCATCCATTGCCGAAGCCAGGGCACAGCTCGTAAAATTGCAGCAAAATTTGAGCAATGCGCAGGAAACGCTAGCAAATGCCCGCGATCGAGAAGCCAGCCTGCGTGATTTGGTAGATGGAGCCGTGCCCCGTTTTGATTATCTGCAGGCTAAAGACCAGCTCACCGAGGCGCAAGACAGAGTAGCGACATTGCAGCAGGAGATCGTGGCACAGCAGCAGACCATTCAGCAGGCGCAGCAGGCATCTGAGTCGGCGCAGCAGTCTACCAATCGCCTGGGAGCCGAACGCCAGAGCGAAATTCTCTCACAGCTGACTCAGCGCCGCGAAACCTTGACCGATGCAGAGGGACAGCTTGCCCAAGCGAAAGTCCGAGCAGAAGGACAAGTGGTGACTGCACCCTTGGCAGGCAAAATTTACAATTTGGAAGCCAGCCTGGGGGCGCGCACAGTGCAACCCGGAGATGAACTGCTGTCAATCTTGCCTGCCGATCATCAGCTGGTTTTGGAGGTAAAAGTTCTCAATCGTGATATCGGGTTTATCAAAGTGGGTCAGCGTGCCAAAATCAAGGTTGCGACTTTCCCCTTTCAGGAGTTTGGCACGATCAATGGAGAAGTGTTGAGCATCAGCCCGAACGCAACAGCAGACAGAGATTTGGGTCCGGTGTTCAAAGCCAAGGTAAAGCTCGATCGCAACCTGGTGCGGGTGAATGGTCAGGATGTAGAGCTGACACCCGGTATGGCAGCCACGGCAGAGATTGTAACGCGCAAGCGATCGGTGTTGACTTTCTTGATGGAGCCGGTCACCAAACGGTTTGATGAGGCTTTCTCGACGCGGTAGAGCGGGGCTTGTAGCGGCACCCCCCCGGCACGATTTCTTCTTAGGGTATTTTGTGGGTACGCTCTGCGTGCCTACAAAATACCCCTTTTCCTAACTGTTGTCGCATACCTCTTTAGGGCGCATCAGCATAAAGCTAGCCTTTTGTCGAGCTGGCGTTAGACGGATGCGCGAATACAAAAAATCGTATATTTTTATACAGAATTTTGGCGATTCTTAGCTATGTGATTGTAGATGGTTTTTGGATGATCGGTATGCGGTTCCAAAACCCATTTCATGCTGCTTAGAAGTGCCGTGTTAGCGGGGGATAGTATGTCATGAAAAACCCGGTTACTTTGTCCCGTTCAGTCTTACTATGGGCGATGCTGGGAATTGTTTGTGGTTTGTTTGCAGCGACCTATTGGATCTTTTTGGCTCACCTAATGCAGGGATTTGAGCAGTTCAGCGGGCTATCTTTGCTGATTGTCATGCCAATAACTGGGCTGCTGATCGGGTTGGTGATTCACAAGTTGGGCAACCCTGGCGAAATCGGCTTGATTATCGATAATATTCATCTCAATGGCGGGCGGCTGGCAATGCGCGAGAATCCTTCCATGATTCTGTCCTCGCTGCTCAGTATCGCCAGCGGAGGTAGCGCGGGTCCAGAAGCGCCAATGGTGCAAGTGACAGGTTCGCTGGGGACATGGTTGGCCGATCGCTTTCGGCTGAGCGGGGAGGCGCTCCGAACCTTAAGTATTGCTGGTATGGCATCGGGATTTACAGTGTTGTTTGGGGCTCCCTTGGGGGGGACTTTTTTTGCCTTAGAAATTTTGCATCACCAGAATGTGGTGGAGTATGCTGAAGCACTCTTGCCTGCGATTGTAGCAAGCTGTGCCAGTTACACAATCTTTATCGCAATTACTCGTCTTGGCATTGGTCCGATCTGGCATTTTCCGCAATATGAGGTTGAAAGCTTGGGCGACTTTGCAGCAGCGATCCTGTATGGGATAATCGGAGCGCTGGTTGGGTGGCTGTTTATCGCACTATTTCGCGGCTGTGGTCGTTTGTTTGATCTGCTGCCCGATCGCATCTATGTACGAACCACGTTGACTGGGTTAGGGCTTGGTGGCTTGGCGGTTTTGTTTCCGCTGACACGGTTTTTTGGTGAACATCAGCTTGAAGCGATCGTGGAAGGAACCTTTCCGATCGGCTTTCTGTTGGGGCTGGTGGTTGCTAAGATGCTTGCCATTAGCATAACGGTGAACGGCGGCTGGCGCGGGGGCATTATCATTCCACTATTTTTCGTAGGGGCTTGCTTGGGTAAGGCGATCTATAGTGCCAATCCTGGATTTAACGAAACCTTCGCGATGATCTGCATCATGGCTGCTCTGAATTCAACCGTGACTCGAACGCCAATTAGCACAACGTTGCTACTCGCCAAGCTCACCGGATTCAGCAGTTTTGCGCCAATTCTGTTTGCAAGCATCGTAGGCTTCTTCTTAGCGCCACGCCATCCCTTCATTGCCTCACAGCTGAAGCTAGATTAACCCACGGCAACATTGTTTCGCTCTCATTTATTCATGCTCAATCCTTCAAAGCGTTTTTCTAGAGTTGCTGTTGCAATGGCGATCGGCACGGCGATCGTTTTGCTGGTGCTATTTTCCCTCAATTCTGCTGATCCAAGCAGCGATATTCGAGCGATTTTTGAAGAAAGCCAGCGGATTTTGGCAGGCGAAAATCCTTATGTGAGAACGCTAACAGGAAACATGCGGGACAACGACAAGTATCCAACGCTGCTGCCGCTGTTCTACCTATTTGGATCGCTGGCTCAGCTTCTGGGGCTGCGAGAGTTTGACCAGTGGATCTTTTTCTGGCAGGTGATCTTTTTGGGATGTCACGTGGGGATTGCCTTTGTTATTCTTCGCCAGTTTACTAGGCAGAACTTGGTGCTTTTGGGGCTGGTTGCTTTCTGGGCTTTCCTGCTCAATCGTTGGGCATTAGCCGTTCTTTCACTCAGTCTTACCGATCCGCTGGCGTTACTCTTGCTAGTTGTCTCTGTGGTGTTGTTGAATAAATACCGAATCACTGCTTTGCTGCTGTTTGGAACTTCTCTAGCGATTAAGCAAGTCGGTATCTTTTTGTTTCCTCTCTATTTGATTTGGGTTTGGCAGACTTCGCCCAGTGAAAAGAAATTGAAGCAGCTGATTCGAGATACTTTGATCGTCTTAAGCGTTCCTGTTCTGGTTTCGCTGCCCTTTATAATTTGGAGTCCTGCTGGCTTCACGCAGTCTATCTTGTTCTCGGCAACCCGAGCGCCGGTGGGAGGCGATTTACTTTCACTAGACGCCAAACTAAGTGACATTGAGGGACTGAGTACAGTGTTAATTGGCATTAGAGCAAAGGTTTTTGCTTTATTTTTGATGGGGTTAACCTATGCTGCCGCTTGGAAGTATCGGCTCGATCGATCGATTAGCGCTCTGCTAATTTTTCTTATTTTTACCGGATTCAACTCTGTCTATTTTCCGCAGTATACCTACTGGGTATTTCCTTTTCTATTGCTTTCGATTTTGCCTTCTGTCAAGCTGCGATCGAGCCAATGAAGCAGTAGTAAGCTTTAGCGGCAAAATTTAAAGACAAGAGACGCCACAGTCGGCTTTGTGCCTGTGGCGTCTCTTGTCTTTTAGCTGTGCGAGGCATCGCTAAAAACTATCTGCGCTTTACAGCGATCTAGACCCGCTGCATTACTTTGTACGGACTGGTGAGCTTACTCAACTGCTGCACCAGCAAGCTGAGGAACAGTCCTACATCCGTTACCACACCCACCGATTCCACCGAACCTCGATCGCTCAGCTTGGTCACTACGGCAGGGTTGATATCTACACAGACCATCTTGACCCCCGCAGGAGTCATATTGCCGACGCCGATCGAGTGCAGCATGGAAGACAGCATTAAGATTAGATCTGCGCCTTTGATCAGGCGAGTATAGTCTTCTTGGGCTTCGATCAGGTTCATCTTGGTGTCAGGCAGCGGGCCGTCGTCGCGGATGGAACCTGCTAGCGAGAAGGGGATATTGTGCTTGACGCACTCGTAGAAGATGCCGCTGGTTAACGCGCCGGCTTCCACGGCGTTGGCAATGCTGCCGTAGCGGCGGATCGTGTTGATCGCCTTCAGGTGATGGCGGTGTCCGCCGCGTACGGAGATGCCGCGCTTCATATCCATCCCTAGCGAGGTGCCCAGCAGGGATTGCTCGATATCATGTACGGCGATCGCATTGCCGCCTAAGAGCGCCTGCACATAGCCTTCGCGAATGAGCTGCGAGAGATGCTCGACGCCGCCCGTGTGGATAACTACAGGCCCGCCTACCACCACAACTTTGCCGCCCTGATCGCGAATGCGGCGCAGATCCCAGGCGATCTGCTCTACTACCAGCTCGACGCGGCGCTCGCTCGATACGCCAGCCCCCATGAAGCTGAATTCTTTCTCGGTGGCAGCACGAGTTTCGCGGGATTCAGTTTTGCGGACGGTGCGGATGCCTTCCACGCCAACTACTACCCGATCTCCTTTTCGCAGATCGCGCAGCAGCTTGCATTCTGCAATGGTGCCTTCTGGAGTTTCAGTGACGACGATCGCGCCATCCATCCGCTGATTATCGACGCGCACCCACTGGCAGTTGACTCGCACTTCGGTGGGGTAAATGGTGGACACGTAGAAATCATCGGGTGCAACGCCGTCTAGCTCCACGGTTTCCAGCACGTTATCGCAAACTTCCTGCGGCCGAGCCACCGCGCCCATGTCAATCAGGTGCGACATGATGTTTTCCATCACGTCATGCGAAGGAGCCGTGACGCGGATTTCTGCCGATGAAGTGCTTTGCCGCTGTTCGCCCAGGCTAAAGTTTTGCACCTGGAAGGTGCCGCCGCCTTCAACGATCAGATCGAGCGCCCGGTTAATTAAACCCGAGTCGAGCAGGTGCCCTTCGAGCTGAATAGTACGCGATTCGATCGCTACTGCCGCCTGATGCAAGGGCTGCACAGATTCTGTAACGCGCAAAGTCAGACATTTGGCAGCGCCGCCTGCTTTGAGAAACTCTGTGAGAGGGGTTTCCAGGATGCGGAACCCACCTGCTGCCAGCTTGGCTTTTAGCTCGTCGCTGGCTTTGTTCATAATGATCAGGCGATTGATATTGACCGCGTTGCAGGCGAAGTTAATTGCATCGGCTTCGTCAACGGCAATCCGCTTTGATTCGGGAACGCGCATTTCGATCAGCCGATTCGAGTAGGCATCAAATGCGGGCGGATAATACAGTAAGTAGCCGTCTGCCAGCGGACAGAAGCAGGTGTCCAGGTGATAGAAGCGTTCGTCCATCAGCCGCAGCGACAGCACTTCGATATCCAGCCATTTCGCCAAATAGGGATGAGAATCTAGCTCAGAGCGGAAGCCATAGCCCGCCCATAGCCAGCGTCCTTCCCGATCGAGCAATGCATCGCCCGCCCCTTCAAACGGCAGATCCTTGGGCAATACATGCACCGTGAAGCCTTGCTCTTCAAACCACTGCTGGAAGAATGGCTCCTCGCCCTGCCGCTCTTTGTGATAGAAGCGGCTTAACACCACAGTGTTCTCCAGCACCAATCCAGCGTTGGCGGTGAACACCATGTCGGGGACACCCTGATGGGGCGTGACCAGATCGACTGTGGCATTGTCTTTGAGCAGATGAAACAGCCCTTGCCATTGTTCGACGGCGCGATCACGCGAGGATTTGTGAACATTCCCTTCCATCCAGGGATTGATTACGTAATCCACATCGTAGTGGTCGGGCGCACACATGAGAAACCGAATGGATGAACTCATAAACAAGTCCTGTCGCTATGGGTGAAATAGATGCAGTTTGCGGGTTGGGCGATCGCTACGTTACAAGCCGCAATGCGGTAGAAAGAATGAACTGAACGCGAGCTACGCCTTGATAAACGCACAAAAAACCTACAGAAGTCGATCTTCTATTTTACTGTGTCGGGGTGGTGGATGGCGGTATGAAGGGCTTGCGTCAGGGAATGGTGATGTGTAGTGTTAGCTCATCATCCGGTTGAGGGCGACGATCACTTTATCAGCAGCATTCGGCGCGGGCTGTGGCTTGCTCCACTCGTAGGTTTGGACATAGTCGCGCAGGTGTTGTTCGCGGCTGTAGCTCTCTACCTGTTCCGGTGCGCCTAGAACGACGATCGTCAAAATACGCAGATCAGGGGATTGACTTGAATCGGGGCAGGATTGTGCGTCACGGCAGTTTTACTCCATTGTGGAACTGAGTTTAGGAACTTGAACGGATACAAAACCCAAAACCAAAGCTATCCTTTTGCCACTGCAAAGCCAGGGTGGCTAATTGAAGTTGCTTCCTAAAGAGTCACAAAAAAGATGATTTGAGAGTGTCCATGCTCAACCTGTGCTAAATCCGCTGGAAGCGATGCCAGTTGCTGGATGAAAGATGAAGCAGGTTTATCCGATTCAGAAATTTGTGCAGACGCAGTAATCTTAAAAGAAATCTGGGTGAGAGCAAACTGCGATCGCCTCTATAGATCTCTATCGCATCTTGCTGCCCGGAGCCTCTATGTCCGCATTCCGACAGAACTATGCTGTTGTCATTGGCATCAACGACTACCAAAACGGGATCTCCCCGCTCAAAACTGCAGTCAACGATGCCACCGTCCTGTCGCGCATCCTCAGCACAGACCACCAGTACAGCGTCAAACTGCTGCTAGATCAAACCGCTACCCTCAGCAACCTCACTGCCCTGCTTCAAACCGAGCTACCGCAAACACTAGGGGCAGACGATCGCCTCTTGTTTTACTTCGCAGGACATGGAATTGCCCTAGATGGAGAAGATGGCCCGGCGGGCTATCTCGTCCCCCAAAATGCGCTGCTGGGCAATCCTGCAAGCTTTCTGCGCATGCAAGACCTGCACGATGCGCTGACGGCTCTGCCCTGTCGGCATCTGCTGGCAATCCTCGACTGCTGCTTTGCGGGGGCGTTTCGCTGGGCATCGACGCGCAAGCTGCTAGCGATCCCCAAGGTAATTCACAAAGAGCGGTTCGATCGCTTTATTACAGATCCGGCTTGGCAAGTCATTACCTCCGCTGCCTCTGATCAACAAGCGTTGGATAGTTTAGCAACAGACGATCGGGGGCAGCAGGGCAACCATTCGCCGTTTGCCGCTGCCTTGATTCAAGCCTTGCAGGGCGCAGCCGATCTGTTTCCGCCTGCCCAGGCTGGCAAGCAGCCCGGAGACGGAGTGATCACTGCCACAGAGCTTTATCTTTATCTGCGGGATGTAGTAGAACCTGCCACAAAACAAGCTCAAACTCAAACCCCTGGTCTCTGGAGCCTCAAAAAACACGAGAAAGGCGAATTTATCTTTCTTGCACCAGGACATGCCCTCAATCTGCCGCCTGCACCACCGCTGGATGCTTCCCTCAATCCCTATCGCGGTTTGGCATCGTTCGAGGAGAAAGACAGTGATTTCTTCTTCGGCAAAACAGCACAGATTGCCAGACTGGCAGAGGTGGTGGCGCATCAACCGTTAACAGTGGTGCTGGGTGCATCCGGGTCGGGCAAATCGAGCTTGGTCAAAGCTGGGCTAATTCCTGCTCTGAAGCAAGGTGCGATCGGCAAGGAATTTGGGCAGATCTTGCTGCCCATGCGTCCAGAAGCCTCTCCTTTGAAGTCTTTAAACCGAGTGCTGCTGGCGGCTAATTTACCGGCAGTCTCGCTGTCTGGCGCAGTGCAAAAAACCCTAGCCGACAGCCTCAAGCACCGCAAATCGCCTCATAAAGTCTTGCTGGTGATCGACCAGTTTGAAGAACTCGTCACATTCCGCTGCAATGACCAGGAACAACAGCAGTTTTTGCAACAGCTTGCCACTGCGCTGCAAACCCATACCGATCGCCTGCGAGTTGTGCTAACGCTGCGATCAGATTTTGAGCCGCAGTTCCGGGATACCGAACTAGAACCCTACTGGAATACAGCCCGGTTCCCAGTTGCAGCCATGACGCGGGAAGAGCTGAGGCAGGCGATCGAAGAGCCCGCTTCCAAACGAGTCATGTATTTTGATCCGCCTGGGCTGGTTGATCGGCTGATTGATGAAGTGATCCAAATGCCAGGAGCGCTGCCGCTGCTGTCTTTCACGCTCAGTGAGCTATATCTTCGCTATCTCCAGCGTCAGGCGCAGGCGCAGCAGCAGGGAGAAACGCTCGATCGCGCCATTACCCAAGCCGACTACGACACACTAGGTGGCGTAACGCGATCGCTCACCCAACGCGCCGACCAGGAATACACCGCCCTGGTTGCCCAAGATCCTGCCTATGCCGAAATCATGCGCGGGGTGATGCTGCGGATGGTGGCAGCCAGCGGCGGTGAACTGGCGCGGCGGCGAGTACCGCTCTCTGAGCTAGAGTATCCTGACCCGCTGCAAGACCAGGTTAAAACAGTAATCGATCGCTTTTTGCAGGCGCGGCTATTGGTCAGCGGTGTGGATGCCGATGACAGGGCTTATGTAGAACCGGCGCATGATGCGCTAGTGCGCGGCTGGCAGCGATTGTTAGAGTGGCTCAAGTCGGCACAAGAGGCGGTGCTGCTGCAGCGACGCCTCACCCCCGCTGCTGAAGAATGGCAGAGCCAGCAAAAAAACCGCTATCTCTGGAACGCCGATCCTCGCCTCGATCTGCTGCGGCAAACGCTGCGATCGTCCCATCCCTGGTTTAACCGAGTTGAAGCGGAATTTGTGCGGCGCAGTATTCAGCAGAAACGCAAAAATACAGCGTTGCGCTGGGGAACGCTGACCACGGCACTGCTGGTAATCACTGCCATTTCACTGGTTGCTCAGGGGCTAAAATTTCTGTCGAATGTGAAAACCCAAGCGGCGATCGCCAGTAGTTTGAGCAATACTGACTCAGTAAATGGATTGGTGGCAGCGATTCAAGCCGCCAGCCTCAATGATACGCGCCGACCGAATGACACAGTGGATGAGGTGGCTGCTGTGCTGCTAGAGACGATCGACCAAGCCAGAGAGCAAAATCGGATTGCTGCCGACCCCAAAAGCGTTTATGCCGTAGCGATCAGTGCAGATAGTCAAACGATCGTCAGCGGCGGCAGCGATGGCACTGTACGGCTTTGGACTCCCAGAGGAGAGCCGATCGCCCCGCCATTCCAGGGACACACTGTCGCCATTGAGGCAGTGGCGATCAGCGCAGACGGGAAAACGATCGTCAGCAGCGATGCGGGCGGCATTGTCCGGCTGTGGAATTGGGAAGGGCAGCCGATCGCCCCCCTTTTTTCTAGCCCGGAGGGCATCATTCGCGCCGTGGCGATCAGTGCAGATGGTCAAACGATTGTTAGTGGAGATTCGGGTGGCATTGTCCGGCTATGGAATCGGGAAGGACAGCCGATCGCCCCGCCATTCCAGGGACATGAAGCATCAATTACCACGGTTGCCCTCAGTGGTGATGGGCAAACGATCGCCAGCGGCGACTATAGCGGGGTTGTCCGGCTGTGGAACAGCGCAGGCAGCCCGATCGGAAAACCTTGGGTGGGGCATCAAGGTGCAGTTCGATCGGTCGCATTGAGCCAGCAGGGGCAAGTGGTAACGGGCGGAAGAGACGGCACGGTGCGCTTGTGGAACCAAGCCGGACAGCCGATCGCCCCGCCTTTTGAGCAACACAAAGAAGCCGTGAATGCGGTTGCCATTAGCGCAGATGGGCAAATGATCGTCAGCGGCAGCGACGACGAAACCATTGATGTTGTGAATGCATCTGGCGATCTAATCTTTCAGCCGTTTAGAGCCGCTGGGATTAGAACAGTGAATAGTGTAGTGATCAGCGCCGATCGTAAGCTGGTGATCAGCGGCTGTGGTGATGGCACTATCCGGCTCTGGGATACTCAGCCGAATCCGATTAATCCTGCGTTTGCCCCCGAACAAGATTCGGTCAATACTGTAGCTGTCAGCCATGGTTTGGGCGCAGACGGCTGGATCGTCACAGGCGGCAGCACCGGGACACTGCGCCTCTGGAGCTTAGAAGGAAAGCCGATCGGCTCTCCCTTCACAGGACATAATGCTGCAATTTGGGCGGCAGCAATAAGTCCAGATAATCAGCAAATTGCCAGCGGCGATGACGATGGGGTGCTGCGCCTATGGAATCGTGAGGGTCCGCCCGTCGTGCCGCCGATCCAGGCACACACTGCTGCTCTACGGACGGTTGCCTTCAGCCCAGATAGTCAATATATTGTCACAGGCGCTGAAGACGGCAGACTTCGCATTTGGGATAGGCAGGGCAAGCAAATTGCCTCAACGCCTCAAGGGTTAATGCAAAAAGTTTGGGCAGTCGCCATTAGCCCAGATAGCCAAACGATCGCCACCGGAAACGACAATCAGGTGCAGCTATGGGATAGGCAGGGCAACCCGATCGCCAGCTTCAATGGACACCGTGACATTGTGCGATCGGTGGTGTTTCATCCCAATGGGCAGCAGATTCTCAGTGGAAGCGAGGATAGGACGCTGCGCCTGTGGAATCGGCAGGGGCAGGCAGTTGCACCAGCCTTTATGGGGCATGAGGCGGCGGTGACTACGGTAGCGTTCAGTCCGGATGGGCAGACGATCGCGAGCGGCAGCGCCGATCACACCATTCGGCTCTGGACTCCTAACGGTAATCCAATCCTTTCACCGTTTCGGGGGCATACCGATAAAGTTCACGCTCTCACCTTTGTGCCAGACGGTCGATGGATTGTCAGCGCCAGCCGGGATGGGACGATGCAGCTCTTACGGATCAGCGGTTGGCAAGATTGGCTAAATGTTGCCTGTAGTCGATTGCGCCATCACCCGGTTCTACTCACTTCTACTGTCGCTGACTCCAGCGAATGGGCAGAGGCAAAGCAAGATGCCAGATCGCGATGTCAGGAATTTTGGCGGTGAGTCAACCGGGTGCATAGCCGGAGAATGCAGCTTGCGTTAAAAGATCGGTGGCGGCACAATCCCTGTTTGCACCTTCAAATCAAACACAAAGTCATTCGCAAACTTTGAGGAAGCCGTTAAAAGAGGCTTTGCTTTCTGGGGCGCTTCATGATCGATCGATGCTAGATCCCCAAAAGAAGCAACTGCGATCAAGCTGTTAATTGGCATCGTGGCAAGCGCTAAAACTAAAAGATTTTTTAACCAGGTTTTCATAGCAAAAATGAATTCTCTGTGGGCTCTGCAAAAAGGCTGTGTTCCAGTAGACTCAGCCGATCGCGCCTCGGTTCCAGATTAGCTGCCGAGCGCTATGCCACAATTTCAACCGTCAACGATACAGAGAACCCGGCAAGGAAAAGCTCCATTACAATCGATCGTCCAAACTTCTGTAAAGACATGCAATGTCACCAATATTGCCAACTAAACTCCAAAAGGAGTCCTGCGCTCATCGTAAGCCAGTTGCATAAGTGTCTATAGATAATTTTTAGCAGAAGTTAATCTTCACAGGATACCTGAAAGGCTGCAGGCGTAATCCGTCTCCTAAGTTCCCTAAGCTTGAGGAATTTGAGGGCAATGCAGCGCCTCTATCCTTTCCAAACATCCTCTTAGCTGCTTCTGCTTACCCCTTACCAATCAGGAGAGTTCTCGCTCATGCCTCGTCGAACGTCTGGATGGATCGGCTCTCAACCTGCTCATTTGGGTTGCCCGATTTGCTGCATCGTGCCGCCGCACATGATGGATTCAATAATCAAAAACGGCGACGATCGCCAGCGCGACTGGGCGCTTCGTACGCTCCGCCGATCAGAGCAGTTTCGGGGACGGCGAGAGGCAGTGGGTGGGCTGTCGATGATGGCAGCCGCCGGAATCAAGCGCCGCACCGTCTTTGATGCCCGCCGCAGCACCACCCTACCGGGAACGCTGGTGCGGGCAGAAGGCGATCCACCCTCCGCCGATCCGGCAGTCAATGAAGCCTACGATGGGGCGGGTGCCACCTATGACCTCTATGCCCAAGTCTACGGACGCAACTCAATCGACGATCGCGGCTTGCAGCTCGATTCCTCAGTTCACTACAGCACCAACTATGACAACGCTTTCTGGAACGGCAGCCAAATGGTTTACGGTGATGGTGATGGCGATCTCTTCCAGCGGTTCACCCGCTCGTTGGACGTGATTGGGCATGAGTTGACCCACGGAGTCACCCAATACGAGGCAAACCTCGTCTACTCCGGCGAAACAGGAGCGCTAAACGAGTCTTTTTCAGATGTGTTTGGGATTTTGGTGAAGCAGCGCCAGCTCAACCAGACCGCTGACCAAGCCGACTGGCTGATTGGCGCGGGGCTATTCACCGCCAAAGTCAGGGGAGTGGGCATCCGCTCACTGAAGGCTCCCGGCACTGCCTATGATGACCCTATTTTGGGCAAAGACCCCCAGCCTGCTAACGTTCGAGACTATTATCAAGGCGTCGAAGACAATGGTGGCGTTCATATCAACTCTGGCATCCCCAATCACGCGTTTTATCTAGCGGCGATCGAAATTGGTGGCTTTGCCTGGGAGAGGGCAGGCAGAGTTTGGTACCTGACCCTGCGCGATCGCCTCCGCTCCACGGCCAACTTTCGGCAGGCGGCAAATGCAACCGTTGCAGTAGCAGGGGCACTCTACGGGGTCAACAGCAAAGAGCATAAAGCGATCCGCAGTGCCTGGCAGCGGGTAGGAGTGCTACCAATTTCTACAAACCCACAGCAAACAAACCCACAGCAATAAGCTCTGGTAGAATTTTTCTCGGTTCTTTATCCCAAATTCTCAGCACCCCACGCATGGAAACCAAACCCCCCCTGCCGCCCTTTACGCTCGAAACTGCTAAAGCCAAAGTCCAAGCTGCAGAAGATGCCTGGAACACCCGCGACCCCGATCGGGTGGCGCTGGCGTACACAGAAGACTCGCAGTGGCGCAATCGGGCTGAGTTTCTGAACGGACGCGAAGAGATTCGCACCTTCCTGCAACGGAAGTGGGCGAAGGAGCTGGACTATCGGTTAAAGAAAGAACTCTGGAGCTTTACCGAAAACCGCATCTCTGTACGCTTTGAGTATGAGTGGCACGACGATTCTGGCCATTGGTATCGCTCCCACGGCAACGAGCAGTGGGAGTTTGCCGAGAATGGCTTAATGAGGCGGCGCGAAGCCAGCATTAACGATCTGCCTATTCAGGAAGGCGATCGCAAATTTCGCTGGCAGCGCCCCGCCTGAGCTATAGCTTCAAGCTACAGCTTCAGCACTGCCATAAACGCCTCTTGCGGCACGTCCACTGTGCCGATCGCCTTCAGCCGCTTCTTGCCCTTCGCCTGCTTTTGCAGCAGTTTCTTCTTACGAGAAATGTCGCCGCCATAGCATTTGGCAAGCACGTCTTTGCGGAGGGCAGGAATATGCTCACTGGCAACCACTCGGCTGCCGATCGCTGCCTGCAGTGGAATCTTGAACTGGTGGCGCGGGATCAGCTCCTTCAGCTTTTCGACGAGCGCCTTGCCGACATAATAAGCTTTGTCGCGGTGGACGATCGTCGCTAGCGGATCGACCGGGTCGCCGTTGATCAGCACATCCAGCTTTACCAGCGGGTTCTCGCGGTAGCCGGTCAGGTGGTACTCCATGCTGGCATAGCCCCGCGATCGAGACTTCATCTGGTCGAAAAAGTCTGTCACCACTTCCGCCAGCGGGATGTCATAGATTAGCGTGGTGCGTCCCTGCGCTAGATATTTCATATCTTTGAAAACGCCGCGCCGCGTCTGGCTTAGCTCCATCAGCGCCCCCACGAATTCTTCCGGCGTGATCATGTCAACCTGCACGTAGGGTTCTTCGATCTTCTCGCGGTACTGCGGGTCGGGCAGGAGGCTGGGGTTGTCGATATAGACCTCTTCGCCGTCGATCTTGGTGACGCGATACACCACCGAAGGAGCCGTCGTAATCAGATCCAGGTTATATTCTCGCTCTAGGCGCTCCTGGACGATCTCCATGTGCAGCAGCCCTAGAAAACCGCAGCGGAAGCCGAAGCCCATAGCGCTAGAGGTTTCTGGCTCGTAGTTGAGGGCAGCATCGTTGAGGCGGAGTTTTTCGAGCGCTTCTCGCAAATCCTCAAACTGGTCGGCATCGGTGGGGAAAAGCCCGCAGAAAACCATGGGTTTGGCTTCGGTGTAGCCTGGCAGCGGAGCCTTCGCCGGAGCCGTTGCCAGCGTAATCGTATCGCCCACGCGGGCATCTTCAACAGACTTAATTGCCGCTGCCAGATAGCCCACTTCGCCTGCATGCAGTTCGCCAATCTGCACCTGATTGGGCGACAAAACGCCCAGCTCATCGATTTGATATTCTTTGCCGGATATCATCAGGCGCACCTTGTCGCCTTTTTTAAGGGTGCCATCCATGACGCGGAAGTAGACGATCACACCGCGATAGGGATCGTAGTAGCTATCAAAAATCAACGCTCTCAGCGGTTCTGCCACCGTATCCTGCGGTGGTGGCACCAAGTAGACGATCGACTCTAAGATTTCCGGGATGCCAATCCCTTCCTTGGCAGAGGCTAAAATTGCGCCACTACAGTCCAGCCCCACGATCTCTTCGATCTCGGCTTTAACTCGCTCTGGATCGGCTCCGGGCAAGTCAATTTTGTTCAATACCGGGATGATCTCCAGGTTATGTTCTAGCGCCAGATACACGTTTGCCAGCGTTTGGGCTTCTACACCCTGAGAGGCATCCACCACTAGCAGCGCCCCTTCGCAGGCGGCAAGCGATCGCGATACCTCATAAGAGAAGTCTACGTGTCCTGGCGTGTCGATCAGATTGAGGACGTATTGCTCTCCGTCCTGCGCAGTGTAGTGCATCCGGGCGGCTTGCAGCTTAATCGTGATGCCGCGCTCTCGCTCTAGCTCCATGTTGTCGAGGAACTGCTCTTTCATATCGCGAGCGTTCACCGTGCCAGTGCTTTGCAGCAGGCGATCTGCCAGGGTTGATTTGCCGTGGTCAATATGGGCAATGATGGAGAAGTTACGAATTCGAGAAACGGGTACGTCGGTCATAGGTTGCAGTAGGCGGCAGAGTAATTAAGAGCAATGAGGGGCAGATTGCCTGCAGGTGATTTAGAGCAGGTGATTTAGAACAGAGGTGGCTAAAAGCAGGAGGTAACTAAAAGTAGGAGGTAACTAAAAACAATAGGACACTAAAGCTGATGAAACTTAAAATATTGTAATCCTTCTCTTTGCGATTCAAGGTAGGCTGCCGTGAGGGGTTAGCCCTGAGTTTGGACTTACCCAGGGAGCAACTTCCGTGAGCGCTGTCTTCAAGCAGCTTTCCAAGAGACTGTCAGGGCGCTTTCAGAGCGATCGTCTGGAATTTCGTATAGTTCTGTATAGTTCCATCTTATTGGGGCGATCGGCTTTTAGTCACGCAGATTGCTGCTTTCATAATTCCTTTCTGGAATCTCTAGTTCATGACACCCTAGATAAAAGTTCAATAGGGTTTAATGGATTGTGGAGTGTGATTAATATAATCTGCGCCAGCTTGAGTATCTATCAGCTCAATAAGCAAAAATACTTATTGAGAAATTCTTGTTGAAATTTCAGGATCTCTGCTCATGAATGACCCTGCGGTTGAATCTAAGTCTGCGTCCGATAAAGTGACGGTCTCGATCGACATCGATGCTGAGCTAATGGAGCAAGTCAGCCATCTGACCAATAATCCCAGTAAGGTGATCGAGGTTGCTCTGCGGCAATGGTTGGGCGGTGGACGGCGAGATGATGATTTATCTCGCCCAATGCGACGAAACCCTCCTGTTCCACCCAAAGGAGAATGGAATGATTAAAAGTATGAATTTTATGTGAGATTTACTTCGAGCGGCGGTCGATCTAGACTCGCTTACCGTCTCTTGTGGTTTATTTCTCCTGTTTGGCTTCATCTCTGCTTTGACAAACACCAACGATATTCTGGATACAGGCTGTACGGCGTCGGAGATTTAGCTTGACGAAGCTAAACTTGCTTTGGTGAACAGCGGCTGCATGTAAAGAATGCAGAATCCAGACTGTGGAAAAGTGTTTCTTCTATTTTGTAGTTTGCAATTGCGCTGATGACTCTGCCTAGCGATCTCCCTATCACCTCTACCGAATCGATCCCGCCGATCGCCCCTCAGCAACTCGGCGATTTCTTGTCGATTCCCGGAGCGGATTTGGTCTTTACGCAGGATGGTGCGGGTCAATACCTCTCGTTCTTCTGGCGTGAGGCAGAGCGCTATAGCCTGATCCCGACGATGGTAATCCATCGCCCAATGGAAGAGACGTTTGCCCCCGCAGCAGTGGTTCCTTATCTCAAGCGGGTCCGGCAGGTTCTAGACTACTTGATTCCGGTGCGGTTTGAGTACCCGTTTTGCTATGGGGGGCAGTACCTCGTTTTTGATCTCACCATCAGCCCGATTTTGATGCCGCATGGCACTGCCACTACAGCGGTTGTCATGGGTCAATTTCTCTATAGCGCCAACCGCGATAGAGCGCTGGAGGTCGTCAATACATTACTCCATTCCAGCGTATCGCCGCGTTCCGATCGCTACCACAAGCGCCTGACGCAGGTGGTGTGGAATATTCGCCGCAGCCTGGATCTAGAAACAATTTGGCAGCAGACCGTGGATGGGTTGGGCGAAGCGCTCGGCGTGAGCCGCTGCCTGATCTGCTCCTATAAGCCTTCGGACACGCTGCTAAAAGTAGCGGCAGAGTATCGGCAATCGGCTTTGAAGTCAATGCGGGGCGTGGAGCTGCCGCTTGCTGAAGATTCTTACGTAGGACAGGCGCTTGCTACGCTGAAGCCAGTTGCCTGCGCTGGCACTCAATCGGGCTGTGAGCCGACTTCTGAAGAAGGGACGCCATCAGTTTTGGCGATCGCTACCTGCTACCAAGACCAGCCCAATGGCTTAATCATCCTGCACCAGCTTGACCCGGCTCGCGTTTGGAACGACGTGGAGATCGATCTGCTGCGAGAACTTGCCGACCAGGTGGGTACTGGCATTGCTCACGCCACGCTGCTGGAAGAGAGCCGCAGCTTAGCGGTAGAGCTGCAGCGCGTCAACGAAAGCCTGATGCGGCAGCACGAGCAGCTTGTAGAAGCGCGGCGGCAGGCAGAAGAAGCCCGCACTCAAGCCGAAGAAGCCTCGCGGCTCAAGAGCGATTTTCTGGCGAATACGTCCCATGAACTGCGAACGCCGCTAAACGGCATGATTGGCTTTTTAAAGCTGATCATGGACGGCATGGCAGATGACCCAGAAGAGCAAACCCAGTTCATCCAGGAAGCCTACCGCTCGGCGCTGCACCTGCTTAGCATCATCAATGATATTCTCGACATCGCCAAAATTGAGGCGGGCAAAATGCAGCTCGATCTCAACCCGATCCCGCTGGATGAGCTAATTGCTGAAGTAGATAATTTCACCCGTCCGCAAGCCCACCAGAAAGGCTTGAGCTTTGAGATTCGCACCCCTGAGACCCGCGACGAGGTCATTCTCTATGGCAACTACCAGCGCCTGCTACAGGTGATGCTGAACCTTGTAGGCAATGCCATCAAATTTACGCACCAGGGCGAGATCACGATCACCGCAGAAGTGATGCCCGGAAAGGTGGTGGTGCAAAACGAAGAGAAACCTGGCATGGTGCGAATTAGCGTGGCAGACACCGGCATTGGCGTTTCTCTGGAAAAACAAGACAAGCTGTTTCAGTCCTTCAGTCAGGTGGATGGCTCCCGCACCCGGCAGTATGGTGGTACTGGCTTAGGCTTAGCCATCTCTCAAAAGCTGGTGGAGGCAATGGGGGGCATTGTCAATTTCTTTAGCCTCGGCGAAGGGCTTGGCTCCACCGTGACGTTTACCGTGCCGCTCTACCAAGATCCGCTGATGGTTAGCACGTCTGTTTCGGACGTGGCAGACCTGATGAAATAGACCGATCTAAATTGCCGTATGCGAAACCATGGTGCTGTCGCCCCCCAGATCGCAATATTTCTAGGAGAGTTTAATTGGGGTTAAGCGCTGGCGATCGCCCTCCCATAACCTTTAGGGCAACCCATCATGATTGAGGTGTTAGCCGTTCTTTCTCTATCTGCAGCGGCAGGGCTGAGAATTGCCCTGCCGCTGTTGCTAATTGGCTTGCTGTATAGCAATGGTAATCTTTGGGCAAATGTGCCGCTCCTCTCTCAGCTACCGCCGCCGCTGGTGTTGGGTGTGCTGGTGAGCTGGTCGCTTGTAGAATTACTCCTGTCGAAAGATCGGGTCGGGCAGCGCCTGCTGCAGGTTGTGCAGCTTCTGTTTAGCCCAATTGTTGGTACTTTAATTGGACTGACGATTGCCCAGACTGCCAATCTAGAAGGCTGGATTGAATTTATTTTGGGCGGGCTGGGTGGCTTAGTGGCGCTGGTGCTGCAGTTGGTACAGGTGGGCTGGCTGTATCGGCTCCGCTCTGTGCCGCTTTGGGTGATTTTTGCTCAAGATTTTCTGTGCGTGGTGCTGGTGCTGCTGGCGTTTGATGCCCCGCAGCAGGGCGGTTTAATTGTGCTGCTGCTGCTGTGGCTGACGATTCGCAGTTCGATCGAGTGGCGACGCTGGTATCGCCAGCAGGCAGTCCCGGGCGAAGAAAAGCAGCCGCGCCGTTTTAAGCAAGACCCAGACTAAAAGCAAGCTCCAGGCTAAAAAGGGCAGGTCTATCTGGGGGCAAGGCGCTGTAGAACTACACGGTTGCGTCCTTGCCGTTTTGCTTCATAGAGGGCATCGTCTGCCTTTCGCAGCAACAGCTCAGGCGTTTCTTGATTTGTTGGACAGGCGCTGGCAACTCCTGCACTAATTGTGACAATGCCAGCTATTCCCGATCGTTCATAGGTAAGGTGGAGATCTTGAACGGTTTGCCGAATTTGCTCAGCCACGGTCAATGCCCCTTCTGTATCTGTATTGGGTAGAACCACGGCAAATTCTTCGCCACCATAGCGAGCGAGTAGATCAGCAGGTCGTTTTACCGTTTGAGTGACTGCTTGAGCAATTTGGATTAAGCACCAGTCCCCCTGTTGATGTCCGTAGTAATCGTTGTAATGCTTGAAATAATCAATATCAAACAGGATGAAGCTGAGGGGCTGTTGTTCTCTTGCCAATCGTTGCCATTCTTGCTGCAGATACAGATCAAGACGTCGGCGGTTGGCAACTTGAGTAAGCCCGTCTGTAGATGCCAGCAGCTCCAGCTTTTCCTGTATCTGCTTCAGAACGGTGATATCTACTGAATTGCCCACAACGCCCAAGACTTCACCATCTGCATCGATTAGAGGGCTAATGATCGTTTGATACCAGTGAAGTTCTCCTGTTGCGGTTGCGATCGCTTGCAGTGAGTCTTGAATGGGTTGACCAGTTGCCATGACGTGCTGGTTTAACGCCAGAAACTGTTCCAACTGTTTTTCGGTGAAATAGGGATTGAAGTCGGATTCGCGCTTCCCTAACATTGCCTCAACTGTTGTGCCATGAATTTTGGCACTTGCTTGGTTTGCAGCCAGAATGCGCCCCTCCCTATCTTTGACGTAGATCGAACTGGGCACAATATCAATCACCTGTTGAAGAAACTGCTGCTGGGACACAAAACTGGTTGGCAAAGCTGGTTTCGGGGTGGAGCGATACAGTTCTTTGATTGGGTGGAGGAACCAAAAAACTGCACCTACCCGGATCCGATGCAGTGGCTTGCCCAGCCCATTAGCAAATAAATGGCTCAGCAGATTAGTGAGTCTATCTGGAAGAGGCATTAAACGATCCCTGATTTGGAAAAATAAGGCTGAATCAAGCCGTATGTATTGCATCCAAAACTAGCCATTTAGCGCTACTTAGCTAATGGCCGTATGGCTTTGTCTACTTCAATCGTGGTCTTTCTACAGGGGGCAAATTTTGTATTACGCTGTACTTTTGTGATACGACAACTTAACCTGCAGGCACTACCTTGTACATCCGCAGGTCGGCGCTCATTCCTCAGCAACTATGCGGAATTTCTGTAGTACAGCTCTCGTATCTACAGACTATTGCTTTGCCTTACTGGGCTCTGCATCATGGTGGTGTGGCTCTGCAGTTTAATGGGACTTTGCAGTTTAATGCAATAGTTCTCACTCCAGGCAGGTTTTAGCGCAAAATCTAAGCCACGCAAGATCCCATTCCTGTATGGCTCGTGCAATAATGCCTGTAATTTACCAGCTTTCCCATTTTTTAAGATAATTATTTAACATAACTATGTCTCCTGCTCCCAATTCGCCCAAATATACGCCGATCGCCTCCGAATCGCATGTTGCGCGAGTGCAGCGGCTGCGGCGATTTGGGCGGCTAATGGACAGCGCCGTTGGCATTCCGGGCACTAAGTTTCGGGTTGGGCTTGATCCAATTATTGGTCTAATTCCAGGCGGTGGCGATACGGCTGGCTTGGTTTTGTCGTCCTATATTGTGCTGGAGGCAGCGCGGATGGGCGCATCAAAATCGGTGCTGAGTACAATGGCGTTTAATATTCTGCTGGAGACTCTAGCAGGTACGATTCCAGTCGTGGGAGATATTTTCGATGTCACCTGGAAATCTAACATTCGCAACATTCAACTCCTGGAGGAACACCTGCGAATTCAGCGTCCGCCTGCTGAAAATCGCTGGTTTGCGATTCTGCTGATTGCAGGATTGGCGCTGGCATTGGTGGGCTGTGTGGTGCTGTCGATCTATGTGCTGCGCTGGCTATTTCAACTGGTGCAGAGCAGTGGGGCAGTTGCCTCCTAAAGGTATGCAACAGTGAGTATGCAACAGTATTTTTATCTGCACGGGTTTGCTTCTAGCCCTCGATCGACTAAAGCTCAGTTCCTCAGTCGCTCTTTCCAAGCGCTTGGTCTGTCGCTGGTTGCACCCGATCTAAACCAGGATGATTTCTATCATCTAACGCTGACTCGGCAGATTGAGCAGGTGCGATCGCTGCTGCCTGAACAGCCGATCACGCTGATTGGCTCCAGCTTTGGTGGCTTAACGGCGGCTTGGTTAGCAGAGCAATCTCTGCAAATTAAGCAACTAGTGCTGCTGGCGCCTGCCTTTCAGTTTTTGGCACATTGGCTGCCCCGCTTGGGAGAAGCGCAACTGCAGCAGTGGCAAGAAAAACGATCGCTAATGGTCTATCACTACAGCGAACAAATCCAGCTGCCGCTTGATTATGCCTTTGTCAGTGATGCTGCCCAGTACGATGAAACCCAAATTCAGCGTCCCGTTCCAACGCTGATTCTGCATGGGCGGCAGGATGACGTGATTCCTATTCAAGCCAGCCGCGACTATGCCGCCGATCGTTCATGGGTGAGGCTGATCGAACTGGATAGCGACCATGCGCTGGGCGATGTTCAGTTAGAGATCTGGCAGGCAATTCGTTCATTTTGTCAGTTGCCTGCTTAAAGCTTGTTGAAGTGGGTTGCTGAGGTTGCGATCCTAAGAATCATGACGATCGGTTAAATTAACTTTATGTTGATTGACCTGTTCTCTACCTGCGCCTGCCATGCTGAGTGTAATTCCCTTCTTATTTCCGGTTGATGCCGCTATGCTGGCGGGGATTGCGCTCTGGTCGCTAGCGCTCTATCTCGGCTTTTCTCCGGTTAGCGAGTGGGTGATGGCAAAGCTAGAGCAGGCAATTAACGGTGTAGTGCGATCGCTCTATGCGTCTAGGCAAGACTCGGTGCCAGACCAAGACCTTCAGCGCGAAACCGCTGAATCGCTCAGTGCGTTTCTAGCATCTCTGCTGAGTGTAACTCCTTTCTTGGTTGCAGGTGGCTTGTGCAATTGGGGCGTTGAGGCTGGGCTAGGGCGGAGCTGGACAATTAGCATGGGCATTATTGCCTGCATCGGCTGCGGAGTGTATGAGCTGGGGCGGCGCGATGGCCGCTCGATCGAATAACCATTCGGCTCTGCTGCGTCCTGCTGGTGTTTGATAAACGCGATCTAAATTTGCTCGACTGCAACCGCAATTGAGCTTTCAGGCTTCCTGAAGGCTGCTTGTGTATCGCATTGTGTCTAGGGTCTGTGCGATCGTACCCTGCCATGGGAGACTAGCTTCAGTCAAAATCTCGCTTAACAGTTCCCTATCAATCGCTGTGACTATTTCAACTGACGCTTTCCCCAATTCGCCCGCTCTGCCTACGGGCGAGCAAGCCGCCGCTACTCAGTCTCGCAAAGCCGATCATCTGCGCGTTTGCCTGGAAGAGGATGTGCAATGCCGTCAAACTACTGGGCTAGAGCGCTATCGCTTCACCCACTGCTGCTTGCCCGAACTCGATCGCGCCGATGTCGATCTCTCTACTACTTTTCTGGGTAAGGCTTTGGGTGCACCGCTGCTAATTTCCTCTATGACCGGGGGGACTGAGCTGGCACGGCTGATCAACTATCGGCTGGCGGCAGTTGCGCAGCACTACGGAATTGCTATGGGCGTAGGGTCGCAGCGAGTGGCGATCGAAAATCCCCAAGTGGCATCTACCTTTGCCGTGCGATCGTTGGCTCCCGATATCCTGCTGTTTGCTAACTTGGGTGCAGTGCAGCTGAACTACACCTATGGAATTGAAGAATGCCAGCGCGTAGTGGATTGGCTAGAAGCAGATGCGCTGATTCTGCACCTCAACCCGCTGCAGGAGTGCGTCCAAACGCACGGAGATACCAACTTTCGAGGCTTGTTGAGCAAGATTGAACGCCTGTGTGCCAAGCTGCCTGTTCCTGTAATTGCTAAAGAAGTTGGCAATGGCATTTCTCCAGCAATGGCACAAAAGCTGGTGGAAGCAGGGGTACAGGCGCTCGACGTAGCAGGTGCGGGCGGTACGTCTTGGGCAAAAGTGGAAAGCGAACGCGCCCAAGATGCCCTTCAGCGCCGGCTTGGAGCCACCTTTGCTAACTGGGGCATCCCCACGGCTGAATGCATCCTGGGCATCCGCTCAGCCGCCCTGCCCCTGCCCCTGATTGCCTCTGGCGGACTGCGGACAGGGCTGGATGCCGCCAAAGCGATCGCCCTCGGAGCCGATCTAACTGGTTTTGCGCTGCCCTTTCTGCAGGCTGCCGCTGAGTCTGAAGCGGCTCTACATGCTCTAGCTGAAGCACTTACAGCTGAGATTGCCACAGTTCTATTTTGCACAGGCAGTGCCACTCTAATGGATCTACGAACTCCAGGGGTGTTGCAGCGAGTAGCATAGGAAGGATAAAACTTTTGTCTGCCTTATGCGCGATTTCCTGAAATATACCTTTGCCACCCTGACGGGCTTGATTCTGTTTGTAACACTGGGCGCTGTGGGCTTTGTAGCGCTTTTGATTTCGATCGCCTCCAGCAGCCGTGATACAGGTCCACAGGTGAAGAACGATTCTGTTTTGACGTTCAATCTGGCGCAGGAGATTACCGACTCTAGCGCGAGCGCAGAGCCGAGCGCGATCCTGGGGGCAGCGCTGTCGGGAGAGAGCCCCACGAATGCAGTGTCGTTGCGGACGGTGCTGCAGTCATTGCGGCGAGCATCGACAGACGATCGAATCAAAGGGCTGCTGCTGTATGGCAGCATTGAGCCAGCAGGGTCGGGGTCTGGCTTTGCCACGCTGCGGGAGGTGCGGCAGGCGTTGGAGGCGTTTCGGGCAGCGGGTAAGCCGATCTTTGTCTACAACGATGGGCAATGGCAGGAGCGAGACTACTATTTGGCATCGGTTGCCAATACGGTGATGCAAAGCCCTAGCAGCCTGGTAGAAATTAACGGTTTCAGTTCGCAGAACATCTTTTTTGCGGGTGCGCTGCAGAAGTATGGCATTGGCGTTCAGATTTTGCGCGTGGGCAAGTTTAAGTCAGCCGTAGAGCCATTTACCCGGACGCAAAGCAGCCCGGAGGCAAAAGCCCAAACGCAAGCCTTGCTTGCCGATCTCTGGAATGAATTTTTGACAGCAACGGCTAAGAGCCGCAAGCTCACCCCGCAACAGCTTCAAACTATTGCCGATCGGCAGGCCTTGCTGCTGCCCGAACAGGCAAAAGCGGCGGGATTGGTAGATCGAATTGCCTATCAGGATGAGGTCATCACAGAGCTCCAGAAGCTGACGGGCGAACAGCAGGGCGGTGAGGCGCTGCGGCAGATCAATGTGTCAGAGTATGCCGAGGCGATCGCCAGCTCCAGCCAAACGAATGCCAGTGACCGGGTTGCGGTCGTTTATGCGGAGGGTGATATCGTTGGCGGGGAAGGCGGCACAGGGCAAATTGGCGGTGATGCACTGGCGCGCCAGATTCGCGAACTGCGCTTAGATGACGACGTGAAAGCTGTGGTGCTGCGGGTCAACAGCCCGGGTGGCAGCGCGGTGGCATCGGCGTTGGTGGCGCGGGAGGTCGAGCTAACTCGCAAAGTCAAACCTGTGATGGTGTCGATGGGCAGCTACGCGGCTTCTGGCGGCTACGAAATCTCGACTAACGCCACCAAAATTTTTGCAGAACCGACAACCATTACTGGATCGATCGGTGTGTTTGGGCTGTTGCCAAACGTACAGGGCATTGCCAAGAACAACGGGATTACCTGGGACACCACTAAAACCGGGCGCTATGCCGACGGCGACACGCTCTCGCGTCCCAAAACGCCAGAAGAGCTAGCGATCGCCCAGCGCGTTACCGATCGTATCTACGACCAGTTCATTAGCATGGTGGCAGAGTCGCGCGATTTGCCAAAACCCAAGGTGGCAGAAATTGCTCAAGGGCGCGTTTGGTCGGGCGTTCAGGCGAAGAAAATTGGGCTGGTGGATGAGCTGGGCGGGCTGGAAGCAGCGATTAAAGCGGCTGTTCAAGAAGCCAAGCTCGACGAGTGGCAAATTGACGAATATCCGAAACCACGATCGCTGGAAGAGCAGCTCGGTCGGCTGTTGGGGGGGCGATCGGTGCAGGCAGCGTTGCCCAATCCGCTGGTACAAGAACTACAAAAGCTGGGAGTTGACTTGGAGCTGCTGCAATCATTAGACGATCCGCTAAATGTTTATAGCCGTTTGCTGTTTGACTTGCAGATCGATTAGACCACCGCTCTCTGATAGCACTCTGACAGTACTTTGTGCCTGAATTCATTGATGGTCTGTGAAGGTGTTTTGGCGATCGCACGCTGTATGGTTCTCTAGATCTATGCTCCATCTATGCTTCTTCGCGCTAGAAGTCACACGGATCGCCTTCACCCAGACCTGATCTTGCAATTTGCGCTCGGCAGCAGGTATGTCAGTTCGATGTTCTAAATTCCATCTGAATACCATCGCCCATCAAACCTCTTCGGATTAGCATAGGAAACCGCTTTGAGAACGACAAAAGCCTCCTCAGCTTCCATATGCTTGAATAGTTTCTCGAAGCGATCTAGCCACTCAACTTAATAGTCTTAGATATCTCCAACGCACATCTCAAAATACCCTACAGGATCGCCTTTGTAGTTCTCTAGCGAATCAGGTCCTTTAACCACGCTGGACATTTTGCACGGCATCAGTGGAAATTCTTCAACCGCAGATGGCAATGTCTCTATTCACCTCACGGCTTCATCAAGATTAGAAACCAGAATGCGTCCAGACACTATGCTTTGAAAGCCCATAGCTTTAGCGCCGCGTTACACAACCGCTTTGTTTGGGTAATCTAAGATCAATTATTGTCATCAGCATGTAGCGCTCTGCGCTCAAATGAAGGATGATTTTTTTATTAAGTGATGCGCTCCACGCATCGCTTAATAAAACCAGTATCTCATGCGATTGAGAATCGTTATGATTCGCATTTGTAACTGGAGTGAAAACTGAGATGAAGCTTTGGCGACAGAGATTTAGTAACCTTTGCAAGGTGCATCGACTCCGCCAGCGACTTGCCGGAGTCATGCTTGCAAGTTTGCTGGCACTGTCGATCGGGTCGGGCTGTCGTTACACGCCTAATCGACCGCTTCGAGTTGCTGTGAATCAGTGGCCAGGCTACGAAACCCTGTATCTAGCACGTAGTTTAGGTTACTACGAGAAAACGCTAATTCAACTGATCGATCTGCCATCTGGCAC
Source organism: Phormidium tenue FACHB-886 (assembly GCF_014764505.1). Lineage (GTDB taxonomy): Bacteria > Cyanobacteriota > Cyanobacteriia > Elainellales > Elainellaceae > FACHB-886. The sequence continues at coordinate 12,683 of NZ_JACXWX010000016.1, read as the reverse complement.
CGAACAGGTTCGAGCTTTTCGGAATGACAACGTTGAAGCAGCAGCTATTTCACTCGATCAGGCGCTAGCGCTAGCCGATACGAATTCCGACGTACGTGTCGTGATGGTGATGGATTTCTCGGAAGGTGGAGACGTCATTTTAGCGAAGCCGGAAATCGCAGATCTCAAGGCATTAAAAGGCAAGCGAGTTGGCGTAGAAGCAACTGCGCTAGGAGCTTATATTTTGACTCGCGCTCTAGAGCAAATAAACTTATCGACGCAAGACGTTCAGATTGTTTCTTTGGGGCTTTCAGAACATGAACGTGCCTTCAAAACTGGAGCGATTGATGCTGTCGTCACGTTTGGACCAGCGCGAATCAATCTGCTGGCAGCAGGCGCGAACCAAATCTTTGACAGCTCACAGATTCCAGGTGAAATTGTTGATGTATTAATCGTTCGCCAGGAAGTGATAATTAACCAACCAGAAGCAGTGGAGGCGCTCGTCAAAGGTCGATTTCAAGCGCTTGATTATTTAACACAGCATCCGCAAGATAGCGCTCGTCGGATTGCACCTCGAACAGGTGTAACGCCGAATCAGTTTCTTGAGTCGCTTGTTGGACTCCGCAGCCCAAATCTACGGGAGAACCAAAAGCTGTTGGGAAAAATTAATCTTTCACTGCTTGCTGCAGCACGGCGGTTAGCCAGTATCATGCACCAGCACCAGCTATTACGTCGACCGATCGATCCGGCTCCTTTATTGGATGACCGAATTGTTAAAAAAATCCAATTCTGATCTGACTGCGTCGGTCAAGTTTTGCGAGTAGTTTAATTTTCTGCAGACAATGTCTACTGAGTATGGCTCAAATAATCAGTCAGAGTTTCAAGCATCTGCTCGACGACCGCATCGCCGCAGGCAGCGTTTTCCGTTTTCCCTACGATTTTCAATCCCAATGGCTCTGCTGATTTTGGGAACATTTTTAAGCTTAGTTAATATTCAAAGAGAAACTTCTCGATCGTTTCAACGGGTAGAAGAGGCAATTACGGGTAATGCCAAGTTTGCGGGCGATCAGATCTCAGGCATATTGGAATATCTTTATCGTCGTGAAGATGTAGAGCAAGCTGAAATTGCCATCAGCCAAATGCGAAGCGATCCTAATCTTAGATTAAGCTTGCTATTTGATGAAAACGATCGAGTGCTGCTAGCCACTGCTTATGAATTGCGAAGACAGCCGCTCGAAGTGACACCAGCGGCTCACAGTTTGCGCAAATTCTCAGAAGTTCGCACAACGATGTCAGGACAAGTTCTGCTATCTGACGATGAACAGCGGATTTGGGCAATTTATCCAGTGCTATTAGCCACTTCTCCCGGCGAGCTTCGTTCCTCCAGGGTTGGTATTTTGTGGCTAGAGTATGATGCTGCCACGCTTAAGCAGCAAGCTTTCACTGATGCGCTCCACCAATCGATCGAAACAACAGTTGGGCTTGGTCTTTTCTGCATTGTTGCCTGGTTCTTTTTTGAGAGAGTTTTGACTCAACGAGCTGCCCATTTAGTTGCTGTCAGTAACGCTTTAACCCAGGGAAACTTGGCGCAACGCGCTAAGCTACAAGGCTCTGACGAACTGGCTCAAATTGCAAATGCATTTAATCAAATGGCCGATCGCATTCAAGCGAATACAGAGGTGCTGCAGTCCAACGAAGCCGCTCTCAAACAGGCAAACGAAACGCTGGAGAGCCGCGTCAAAGAGCGGACTGCTGAACTAGAACAAACGCTGAATGAACTCTGGACGACTCAGGCACAACTCGTTCAAACTGAAAAAATGTCGAGTTTAGGTCAACTAGTTGCAGGCGTAGCCCATGAAATCAATAATCCGATGAGCTTCATTCATGGAAATATTGACCATGCTATGACCTATGCTCAGGATTTGCTGCAACTAGTCAAACTGTACCGACATCACTATGCTTGTCCTGTGCCAGAAATTGCAGCCAAAATTGAAGAAATTGATCTGGAGTTTCTGCTCAGTGATTTCACCAAGACATTAGAATCAATGCAAATTGGCAGCGATCGCATTCGGCAAATCGTGCTTTCGCTGCGTAATTTTTCTCGACTTGATGAGTCTGAATTTAAGCTAGTTTCCATTCACGAAGGTATTGATAGCACCTTACTTTTGCTGCAGCATCGCCTGAAAGCGACACCCACGCGTGAAGCAATCACCGTAATTTCAGAATACGGCAATTTGCCACTAGTAGAATGCTACGCTGGGCAGCTCAATCAGGTATTTATGAATATCTTGACAAACGCGATCGATGCTTTAGAGGAATTTGCTGAGGATGGCGGCGATTGTGGAGTTGATCCTCAGCAAATCACGATTCGCACATCTGTTGTTGATTCGGACTGGGCACAGATTGCCATCGCCGATAACGGTCCTGGAATTCCTCCATCGCTCCAGCCACGCATCTTCGATCCGTTCTTTACCACTAAGCCGGTTGGCAAAGGCACGGGCATGGGAATGTCAATCAGCTATCAAATTATTACTAAAAACCATAGGGGTAAACTCAGCTGTTTTTCAACGCCGGGAAAAGGAGCCGAGTTTGTGATGCAAATTCCGCTGCGACAGTGTTAGCAGTAAGCGCTGGGGAACCTGACTTAATTTGAGAAAAGCCATCGCCGCAGCAATTCTATTGGATTCTACGCCGGCAGGACCTACGGATTTTTGGGGTACGGGGAGGGGGTAGTGTCTTATATCTGGTGATGATGTAAGACACTGGCAGTTTCGGCTAGTCAATGAACTTAGAGACTCCTATGGCACTGATCTCCGTCGTTTGTCCTCATTGTCAAAGTGAAGAGATGGGGAACCTATCAACGAAAGTTAGCCCCAGACCAGCATTAAGTGGGCAAGGTAAACACGCAGAGAATTGAGCGGAATCATCTGACGTTGAGAATAGGAATTAAGCGACTGGCACGTAAAACGATCTGCTTGTCTAAGCCTGAAGTGATGCACGATGTTGTGATTGGATTGTATATGAACCGTTACGAGTTTGGTTTAGCCGTGTAATGAGTATCATCACCAGATGTAAAACATTACCGAGCAATTTTACCGTTTTCGATCGTATTTATTGCGTTTATTTGAGCTGGTCGCTTCAGAATTTTCTGCTGCATACTTAACCTCAGCTCATTTGTCATCCTTTGATATTGCTCATGAATAATGCAGGCTAGAAGTACAGCAGCGCCGCATCTAAACGGATATTGAGAAGTTAGCGAATGAGTGAACCAACCCAGGAACGAGTTGAAGAACCCATACCAGCCGGCGACGCTTACGCGATCGTCACCTATCGCGGCATTAACGGTAAACCCACGACCAAAGCAAAAGCCTACAGCGCAGAGGTGATTAAATACGGAGAGGGTGATAAGCCGATCGCTTTGACCACACTGGATTTGACAAGCCAAGGGGAAGACGATGATTGATGTTTTGGAACTGCGAAATGCTCTTGAAACTGCTTTAGTTGACGAGCTAGGCACCTACACTTTTCCGACCGGAGCCACCACACCTGCGATCGCTGTGGATATGGGCAACGGTCAGTACCCACCTGCAGGAGTCAAGCCGGAAGGTTTAGAGTGCGTCATCGTGGTGAGTCCAAAGGTGCAAACTGAGCCGCTATAGGTGGCGACTTCAAGGAAACCTACACGGCGCTGGTGCTGCTGAAGCAGTGGGGCTCAGCCAAGACGGTGCTGCCTGCTCGGATGTTGGTGAGGGATGCGATCGCCCAGCTTGATGAGATCGGCATGTTTCTGGTAATATGCGACGAACGTTGCCGTTTGAGAAGACCGGTAATATTGAAACGTTTCAAGTAATGGTGTTTTAGAGCTTTTTGGAAGAAGTAGATTAGATCGGTTCAATTGCCTTGAGCAACCATGTGATGATGGGTTGAGCAACCTGCGAACAACCCAGATTAAAGATGAAGCGCAAGCAAACTTTCAACTGGATAGAATGGCTTCTTCAGAAGATTCCAACATGGTTGTTTGTCGCAGGAGTAGTCATCATTCTTGCTGCAATTGCCCTTTGGCTTAAAGCTGATTCCATCAAATCGTTCCGTGATGTAGTTGGAGTGATTTTTGACAATGCAGAATCAATTGCAATTGTCGCAGCTGTTATTTTGTTCTTCAAGGAGGCTCCCGATCGCAAAGCTCAAAAACATTACGAGGCGTGGCAGGTTATTGATAATGCAGCCGCAGCAAAAGTTCCAACTAGCTATGCACGCATTCAGGCGCTTCAAGACTTGCACCAGGATGGCGTTTCGCTGAAGGGAGTTGATCTTCCTAATGCGGGTTTGGAGGGTATTAATTTGCAGGGAGCGATGCTGGAGAGCGCTGACCTTCGTGGTACCAACCTTCGTGATGCCGATCTTCGTGATGCCAACCTCACTGGTGTCAACCTCGTTAATGTCAACCTCGTTGATGTCAACCTCACTGGTGTCAACCTTAGTCGTGCCAACCTCAGTCGTGCCGACCTTAGTCGTGCCGACCTTAGTCGTGCCAACCTCACTGGTGCCGACCTTAGTCGTGCTAACCTCAATCCTGCCAACCTTAGTCGTGCCAACCTCACTGGTGTCAACCTCAGTCGTGCCAACCTCCGTAGTGCCGACCTCCCTGGTGCCAACCTCATTGGTGCCAACCTCGATGGTGCCGACCTCCGTGGTGCCAACCTCGTTGATGTCAACCTCAGCCGTGCCAACCTCAGCCGTGCCGACCTCAGTCGTGCCGACCTCCGTGGTGCCAACTTCAGTAGTGCCAACCTCAGTAGTGCCAACCTCCGTGGTGTCGACCTCAGTAGTGCCAACCTCAGTAGTGTCAACCTCAGTGATGCCAATCTTATTGGCGTTATATACGTACCTCCAGAGCAGATCAAAACTGCCGAAAATTGGCAGTCTGCCCTCTATGACCCAAAGCTACATGAAGCACTAGGTTTGTCACCAAGGATCGAAACAGAAGAGCAGCAGTAATTTTCGACAGAAGAATAGCACGTTGGGAACTCTCCATCAGAATTGAGAGAACCCGGTAATGTTTTACATCTGGTGATGATACTCATTACACGGCTAAACCAAACTCGTAACGGTTCATATACAATCCAATCACAATATCGTGCATCACTTCAGACTTAGACAAGCAGATCGTTTTACGCGCCAGTCGCTTAATTCCTGTTCTCAACGTCAAATGCTTCCGCTCAATTCTCTGCGTGTTTACCTTGCCCACTTAGTGCTGGTCTGGGGTTAACTTTCGTTGATAAGCTCCCTATCTCTTCACTCTGACAATGAGGACAAACGACGGAGATCAGTGTCATAGGAGTTTCTAAGTTCATTGACTAGCTGAAACTGCCAGTGTCTTGCATCATCACCAGATGTAAGACACTACCTTCATGACAGCCCTTACTCACTCATCACTTAGATAAACCACCAGCAGGTAGGCTGCTAAGCCTGCCGCTAACCACAAGCGATAGTCTCGCCCCTGATGCCGCAGAAGTGCCATCGCTGCAATGCCAAGGGCAGCCGCAGCGAGAGTCAGCACGGCAATTGCAAGGATACTGAACATCCCGGGGAAGAGAAGATAGTTAAACCGTTGTCCAAGGGCAATACTCATTAGTGCCAAGCAGTAGCTACAACCACTGAACAACAAGGAAAGCATGAGCGGGGAAAGACGCTGGATCATATTCTGCCTCTGACAGATTTGGATTAGCAGCTATGGGAGGGTAATGAGCAGTCCTCTCTGGGCTTGCAGACGTAACACCCCTCGCTCTAGTTTCGCAATCAAGGTTTCAGATATGAAGTAATATTTCGCCAGCAGTATCGCTTTTGGTGAAAAGGGACGTATGGAACGATCGCAACTACGAGAGCTTTAGTGATTGAGGATGTCCAAGCACCTCAATCACTAAAAGCTGGGAAGAGCCGTTATTTTTCTAAGCTAAAAGACCGCTTGCTTTGCAGGAGAGCGGTGAGCGTGTGGCGATCGTGGGGGGACATAGAGATAAAAAAATTGGGGATGCTGAACCAGCATTCCCGATGGCATCTGCCTTATCTGTTCATTTTCTAGCTCTGCACCCTGCGTTCAAACTCCTTACGTCCTATTACGGCGTTCCCGCTACCCTCCTGCAAGTACCACAGCACATCATCTGCAAGAGATTCAATTCCGCTCTCTAGCCAGCTTACTAATGCTTGCTCTATCTGCTCTGGAGCAATGCCGTTACGCACTTGCAGGTCGATCGCCGCTTGAGTAAGGGCGGCGATCGACTGCTCACTGATGTAGATGTCTGACGGTTGGATCATGTTCTAGAGATTCCCTCTAGAACTCTGGCTCTACCATAGCTGCCGCTTCTTTAACAGCGCGATCGTTGTAGACCGCCAACATTTTTGGATCTTCTAGCTTGGCGCACAATCCCTCGTAGGCATTTGTCGTGATTAGCTTACTACTGGCAAACCCCCAAGCGCTGACCAATAGTTTCACGGCTTCATCGCTCCAATTGTGAGAGCAGGCGATCGCCCAAAACCGCTTACACTGCTCGGGTGAGATGACTGCTGGCTCAGCAGCAGGTTTGGTTAGTGGCACAACGTTAGTAGGCTGCTGGGCGATCTTTTTGGGCTGTGCTGATTGTCCAAAGGGTTTCGTTTGCTTTGGCGCTGGGGAAGTCGATTTGGCAGTGCTGCCATTGTTCTGGTGATAGTAGGCAGCAGCTCGCTCGTCACCTTTGCCCTGCATGTAGCGCACGAAATCAGCTTTTGTTTTCGGGTCAGTTTGCTCATCGAGATAGCGGGCAACACCCCATGCCTCCGCTGCATCTTTAAAGGCGTCTGCAGTCGAACGTTCGACTGTTGTCCCTCTAGCCATGTTTTTGCCGGAGCTGCTGAGCAGTTGGATTTCAGCATTGCCAACGCCTTGCTTAGAGATACCCGCGATCGTGATGGTGCAGGTAATGACGCAGGAATCGCCAAGATAGACAGGCGTAGAATAGTAAACTTCCCAGCCCGGATAAACCTCGTCAAACCGTTCCCGGATCAGCTGCCAGGGCACAAAGAACCATTTGCGCACTTCCATCAGCGCTGCCTGGTATTTTTCATCGGTCTGCAGTTCCGCTTTCGCAGCCTTACGCTGCTGTTCGTTCTTCAATTCGCTGCTGGATGCCATCGTCAGATCGATATCACGATCGAGGCTATTCAAGATATCACTCAGCCGGCGGTGATTCTGCTGTTGAATGAGAAGCTGCGATCGAACGCTGGCGATACGTTGGGGAAATTCTTTGAGATCGACTGACATAGTTTTGGTGATTGAGAGCGTGAATGAACAGTTCCCGGCAATTAAGCGATCTGCTTGCACAAATGCGTTAGGAAAGTGAGGTGAGGTGTGCTGTTTCTGCAAGTACTCCAGGGCACTTCAAAGTAGCGATAGATGTAATCTTGGTTCTCTAGAAGTTGAGTCAGCGATCGCCCCTCTGGATGCGGCAACCCAATATCTTCCTGTGCTGAAACTAACTGTCCTGCTGCAACGTTGACCCCAAAGCTCAGCAGCTTGTCTGCAAGCTTGTCCTCGTCCATAACGTACCATTGGCGTGGGTTGTAGTGACTGCCCCCAAAAATAGAGGGATTCTCAAGAATTGGATTGATCCATCCCATTCGATCGCACACTTGCAGGCACCACAGCCGCACACAATCTTCGTCAGGCGTCGGGTCAGATAGCATCCACAAGTCTGGAGCCAAAGGAGCGCACGGCTTATCTTTCGGACTGTTGTCCCAATAAATCACTTCGGCGTAATCCCTGTACCACTTTGGCTTAACCGCATGATGACCTAGCTCATGTAACGCCAGAAACCAAACATTAAATACTTCTCGATTAGCAATTGGTTTGGGTAATTCCAATTCATTAGCTAGCTTTAAAACTTCATCGAGCGTAGGTGCACAAAGCGCAGTTTTTGCTTGTGTTAGCATTGTGTCTCCTAGTGTTAACTGGGTCAGGCGATCGCCTTCTTTGGATGGAGTGCGATCGCCTGTTTACGTTCGGGGCACTTCTGGAGACTATCGGGGGTTAGTGGTTGATTTCAAGATCTGTACTTAGATCGCAATGCTTCTTTAATAAAGGCATCTCGATTGAGGGGCGAGATAGTGCGATCGCCCGTGGGATGAGCGATCGCAATAAATTAGAACGGCAGTGTACCGAGGTCGATAGCTTCGATGAGCTTGTAACCGAATAGCTTCAGCTCCTGACGGCGAGCGGTGATGGCGCTCATCACATCAGCAAAACGCTCGCGGGTCGTGTCGAGGTAGAAGCCTTGCTCACCTTTGTCGGGATGCTCAACGGTGACATAGAAATGAAAGGTTTGCAGCGTAGCGGCTTGGGCTTGCAGCTCCAGTTCAGAGAGGAGTTCAGCAGTGGCGCGATCGAGTTCATCAATGCTGCGACCTGAGCCGCAACTGTCTAACTTGAGAGCCTGGTAAGCTTGCTCTGCACAAGCGTCTTGATAGGCTTGTCCCTCTGTGACAATATGAGTGAGACACCTGACCGCTTGCAAATTACTGTCTAGTTCAGGTGAACTCTTATGATTGTGCCCGCTTCCTCATCTCCTGCCAATAACGGCTCTAAAGCATCCCATGTGCCCAATCCTGAAGTGCTAGAGAAGGCGCAACGCCGCATTTACACTGCCGAGTATAAGTTGCGAATTCTTCAAGAAGCCGACACTTGTAGCGAAGGGCAAATGGGAGCGATCTTACCGCGTGAGGGATTGTACTCGTCGCACTTGACCACGTGGCGACGGCAACGCGAGGCAGGGCAGTTGGCAGCATTAACGGGACAATAAGCAGGGACGCAAACCTACGCCGGTCAATCTGCTTAGTGCCGAGGTCGAGCGGTTGCGACGGAAGAATGAACGCCTCAGCCAACGGCTGCAACAAGCCGAGTTGATGATAGACATCCAAAAAAAAGTCTGTGCGATCTTAAACATCACGCTGGTGACGCACAACAACGACAACAGCGATTGATACAAGCCGTGAAACAACTGGCTCCCAGCATGAGTTTTGCGCCCGTTTGTACGGGATTAGGCTACGGGCAAGCCCAGGTCGTGACGCAGCAAAGGCAGCAGGTGTTGCAAGCCAATACCACACCTATCCAGATCGCTTTGTCAAAGGCTTACCATTGCCGCCTGCCGTTCCGACTCGGCTCGGGCAGCTATTGTTGCAGCACAGAGGCTTGGTGTAGTTGTTGTTTTATTAAGGCAGAGTCTTCTTGCGAATATTGTTCTCTCTGTATGACTCCTCTAGGATGGCTCTCATCGTGTGACCACATTGCTGAATTTCTTGCCCCAAGTGCCTTGTTGGAACTGCCTGTTCTTTAGATCGTCGATCGTCGATCTAAAGAACAGGCAATCTTCTCAAACGCTTTAGCGCGCTTCTCAAGAAGATTCATTTGTTGCACTGCCCACTCAAAAGTTTCTGGAGAAAAACGAGAATCAGGGACCATATAATTCGCTTTTCAGCAGTAACGATAAAGCTATTCTCAGCGAGGTAGAAATGACGTTACTACACTGAAAGGTGAATTAGATGCAAATATTTCAAGTTCTTCCAGAACATCATTTTCCATAGGACCATCACAACTGCCCCCGTCGCAGCATCAGCAAGCAGGGCTGTTCTAGCTGGCTGCCTGACAGAGAGCCGTAAGCCGCATTGTGGAGTTTAGATCTACACTCAGTGACAACTTGCTGTTCTGGAGATCTCACGGCATCAGAGAAAAACGACCAAGAGATCGTTAGTGGCAAAAGGAAGATGAAACACTTGCCCAAGACTGGTAGATTGAGCCAGATTCTCTCCATCGCTGTTAGAGAGGGGTCAGGCAGCCGAGGTGGGTTAGATTGTGGTGATTGCATAAGTCTCCCGTGGAATCGGATGCGCCTATAATGCCCAAGAGGCAGCCACTCCTCTCTGCTACTTTCCACGGGAGCTGGTCAGGGTGGCTGGCTCCATTGTGGCTGATCTTCACTTAGGCTCAATCAATCTCATCTTGTCGGGCACGCTAAAACCGTTGCGTCTCGATCTACCATGACAAGGTTTTCCATTCGCCGCCTGGAGCTGCGGCTTAATCCTGCTCAGCCTGTCTGCTTGCAGTGGTCAACCAGAAACTAGCGCTGATGCTGCAGCAGGGCTTCCGGCTCACACGATCGCAGTCACCGAATTAAACAACGGCGATCGCATCGAAGTCACCAGCAGCGACCCTGTACTCGATCGCCCCGCCTGCAAGAAGCTAGCCTGAATAATTCATGAATGGTAAAAGGCGGACAGAAAAGAGAGATTGAAACTGTTTAGAATCAAGCTCTCTAGCATTTTAAGTGCCTAAATTGTGCCATGACAGAGTGTACTTCGAATCTACCGTATGATTTTTATTCACCTCGTTCACGGGTGGTGCGCTTTTGAGAGTTAGAAATGAGTTCAGATGTTGGCATTTTGCTGGCACGTCAAGTTGAGGAATGAGTGTAGGTTTGGCAGAGGATAGCCGAGTGCATCTAGGTAGGCGGTTACGAAGATGCCAATGACAGCAACCACCTGCGCCACGATCCGATCTATAAAATTGCCTGTGGACGGCTGCTGATTGCTCAAGGTGAGCGGCAAGCCAGCCCACTATCACCCGACTGGAGAATCACCTCAGCGAACAGGAAGTAGCAGTGCAATGGAGCTAACTTTTGACGCTCGTAGGAGTAGTATGTCTATTCACCGTTCATTATGCTCGTTTGAGCCGCTTTTCGTGGCTGCACCATCGCTTTACTACAGTTCTCACCTCAATATTCTCACTCCGATTCCCGAACTTGCCCCATTTGCTTCTCTTCGCCACTGTTCATGAATAATGCAGGTTAAACTGTGCCTCGCTGATCGCCTGAAGATAGGTCTTTTCGTGAACTTGGAGGCTATGACTTGCCCACTTCGCAGCGATCACACTATCCACGGCTTCGGTCAGCGCTAGCCGAATGCACCAAGCGTGGCGCAGCGCATAAGGGATATGCGGAATTTCCAGAACTCGAAAGTGCTGAGAGATTTTCTTGCCAAGCTCCTCATTTGACTTATTACCACCTGGATTGCTGAATACTGCATGTTCCACAGTTCAAAACGCTCACGCCAACTTGCTGGACAGGGATGAGTGAGCCGCGCCCCGGTTTTAGTTGCATCCAACACTCGCAGCGCTTCAGGTTTTTGGTCAAACCGCACTACGTCAATTCTAAAAATCTCAGAAGGGCGCAGTCATAAGTTGCCAACAAGCCGTAAACCCAGCGCCATGCAGGGTTAGCGCTCGATTCCCAAATATCTAAAATCCGTTCCTCAGAAGGCAGGTTCTCTGACAGTACCTTCTTCGGTTTGTAGTTGCCTTCCCACCAGCTTTGCTCATAGCGTTCTACCCATTCTGTCGCGCTCTGAGCAGGTTTTTTCTTTGCCTTGAGGTAGGGTGTTCAGTCAAATCGTTTCCAGAGCAGATCGTCGTCTATTTGTCGCGCTTTGCTCAGCGCGATTTTTAGCCCAGCGCTTGTTGCATTGCAGCCCGTTGCAATCTCTTCTCGACAGGGTTTGTTCTCGCTAGGTCTGGGGGGAAATTTGGTGCCACGAATATAGAGCTTCCCATCCTTCGCTCGCAAACTAATCAATTCAAGCTGTTGATTTGCCTGCGCTAAACGATCGCCAAAGGTGGATAAATCTTCTTTCTCGCCATATTCTCCCCATAATCAGCCCTAATCAGCTTAAAAAACTACGTTGAGTAGTCAAATGGGTTTTCTAGGATGTTAGCTAGAAGCCAGATATAGAACGGAGAGGGAGGGATTCGAACCCTCGGTGACTTTCGCCACACTCGATTTCAAGTCGAGCGCATTCGACCACTCTGCCACCTCTCCAACAATACAAGTATATGCATCCTACTACAAAACGAGTGATGAATTCAAATTTTAGGCAGGTATAGGATAGCGCAGAGGATTTCAGCCCCTAAAGGATTGGTGGAAATTTGTGTAGGAGTGTTAGGAAGATGTTTAGTGTAGGCTTGCTGCAATGGATGCGGATAGGAGTGAACCGCCTACCCTGGATAGATCTATTGTTCTACACATCAAGTCGGGCAAGCAGCCACAAAGTCAGCCGCTCCAAGCCAATCAGCAAAGCAGTCGCTCCAACAGCTAATTCAAACAAAATCAAATTGCTTTCATTTCCTGCCCGCAGCGCAAACCCTAACGAGGTTGAAGCCGCAGGTGGATGAACAATATCCAGAACGATCATCGCAATATATCGCCATGCGTATACCTCAGGACGACTTTTTGTGTAAAAGACATGCGTAGCATGTCTTTTACACAAAAAGGATTTCAATCCAGGTGCGTAGCGCCATAACTAGATAGGTAATCCAGCCGATCGCCGCTGCCATGATGTGTGAAAAAACAAAGTTTGGACTTGATTCGTGCCATGCTGTGGATCGAGATAGATCAGAAAGGTGCTAAATGCCAAAGAAGCAAACAGAAGGCGCTGGCGGCTCAAAACTTCGACAAATGCAAAAACGCCCAACACGATTTAAGTTGGGGCAATGGCAAGCGCCAGTTCCCCCTTCAGTATTACAGTTGTAGATAATGTAAAGTGCTATCCAGTCTATCTGGAGAACAGTAATGATTGCCTCTGACAATCCATTTGTAACGGGTTCAGCATTAGAGGCTCTGTCA